>PERU01000082.1 GCA_002928965.1 Methylomonas sp. | reverse complement strand
ACGCCCACCTTAGAAGTTTTTTCAGCTTTGATCAAGTTCAGGGCAATATGTCGGATAACAGCCATATTCGCAGCACTGTGCCCTTTCCGCGTTCGATTGCTGTCCTCATCAAAGGCAATATCAAGGACCCAATGAAGATTATTTTCAATTGCCCAATGCGCCCGTACCACACTCTCCAATCGCTTCAGATCATGGGCATCAAGACTGCTGATGAAGTAGCGCGTTTCCTCGGTCATTTGGTCACCGATTTCCCGCTTGGCGGTGACGGCGATAATGCTTTGTAAGCCTTGCCAGTCATGCCGTTCTTGTAGCCAGGTAATATCGGCAGTCGCTCGAACAGTGCGAGTTTCGATTCGGCCATGCCCACCGTCGTAACTGACCGAAGCCACCGGCGGCGCTAACGACGAGGTAAAAAAGGTAAGCACATCGTCATGCAGGTTGCCCTGGTTGCCTTTCAAGCTAAACAGATAGTCGCCGCCTTGCTGTTTAATTTGTTTGGCTATTTTCTTTTGGCAGCCCATCGCATCGATAGTCACCACGGCTCCGGCTATATCCAGTCGTGACAGCAGCTTGGGAATGGCGGTGATTTCATTCGATTTATCATCGACTTTCACCTGACCTAAAACCAAGTTGTTTTGTTGCGCCCAGGCGCTGACCATATAGATAGCGGCTTTTTTTGAAGCCTTGTCTAGGCTGCGCCTTAAGCACTTGCCATCAATTGCAATGACTTCCCCTTCGGATATATTGGCTAAATCAGCCACCCAGCGGGAAAAACAGAGGCTAAATTGGTCGGTATCAATGGCGGCATAAACTTCACCAAAGGTGTCATGCGAGGGTATGCCATTTTCCAAACCAAGCACTTTAGTGAACCACTCCTCTTTTGCAAGACCAAATTCTTCAACCGCCACCCAGTTATCAGCGCCACAAATAATCGCGCAGATGCTGATAAAGAAAATATCTTGCAGTTGATGCTTCTTTTGTCGGTTAACCCGGGGGTCTTTGATGCTCGAAAAGTGCTGAATAATAGAAGGTGTTGGTTTTGCTATCATTGGAAATCAAAATGATAGGGTAATTACCTCATCTATTTTCTAATTTCAAGTGATTTTAAGCGCGATTGCCCT
>PERU01000081.1 GCA_002928965.1 Methylomonas sp. | reverse complement strand
AAATTTTTTAACTAAATTACTAAACATGATTAGAGTTTTCTTTTCCTATTCGCACGCTGACGAAAACTACCGTAACGAACTCGAAAAACATTTGATGAGTCTTAAGCATCAGGGAATTATAGAATCGTGGCATGACCCCCGCATTGTTCCGGGAGAAGAATGGGCGAACCGACATTCGAACTTGGATCACATCGAATAAGCCAAAGTTGCTGCACAGCGACACCTGCCGGCAAAAAACTGATGAGCAGCACGAGACTAGCAAAAAATTGGTTTGCTTTATCAGGTGTAAGAATATATCTTACATTTTCCTTGAAAAAACTGGCTAGGGGAACAACATGGCGCAAGCACGTACCCAAACTGTTAGCCTCGGCGAGCACTGGAACAACCTTATTGAGTCATTGCTTAAAAGTGGCCGCTATGCAAGCGTGAGTGAAATTATGCGTGACTCCTTACGTTTACTTGAAGAAAGGGAAGCTAACTCGAAGCTGCAATCATTACGCAATGCGTTAATTGACGGTGAAGAGAGTGGTGATGCCGGCGAATTACAGATGGAAGCGATCAGACTGGAAGCCAAAAAAGAAGCCGGTTTGATCTGAAAATGCGCAAAATCCATACTCAGGCACTTGCAAAACAAGACCTGAAAAATATCTGGCTTTACTCGTTCAAAAACTGGGGAGCAGAGCAGGCGGATTGTTATTTTTGATGAATTAAATGCCGCCGCCTTCGTTTTAATCGCTGAAAATCCGGAATTGGGTGTTGCCTGTGAATACATCCGTGAAGGATACCGGCAATTTCAGATCAGTCGTCATTTGGTTTTTTATCGTGCGACAGCCACCACAATTCACATTGTGCGAGTACTACACGACAGTATGAATTACACAGCGCATTTATAAAAACCTCAGTTATGTCTTGCAACTGAAACCGGTCGGGTTCGCATTTAACGCCGTTTTTGGCTCACAATCATTGCCAATGAAAGGGGGTGTCAGATAGGCTGGTCAACCGCCAAAAATGGGCTGCGTCGTTCAGCCAGCAAGTAGCGTCTGAGCTATTGCCGAATAGTGGCTTAATCTCTGCTGTTTTAGCGTCGAATGGCTCTACCAGGTGGTAGCCATGTCAGGTGAATGTGGGCGCCAGATCGTCCCGTTGGCGTGACAGCACGGATGCTATCCGCTTAGCCGAAACCGGTTTGATAGCCAGCGTCGAGCGACAAGGTTAAGACATTTCAACGTTGCTAAAACAGGACATTACTATATTGCATTAACAGTGAGACTTCGCATAAGAAAGGTTATGTTAGAACTCGGAAATATCCCGCCATAATTTATTGTAAAAACAATTACTTGGCTTCAATCTTTGCTTCACAATTGATTCGACGTGTTATTTAACCAAAAAAACGTTTAATACCACATCACCCATTCCGATACGATGATGCAAGTAATGAATGGCGCCTTTCAGAAGTGGCGAATTTACAGTTT
>PERU01000080.1 GCA_002928965.1 Methylomonas sp. | reverse complement strand
GTCCGCGAACGATGCGCTTCACGGTGTTCAGCACATCCTACAGCCCTAAACAGACTGTCGTGAAAGCCCCCTCTCCTCGCGGGAGAGGGCTGGGGTGAGGGGAATAGCCTTAAGCCAAACCTGCAACCGCTTGCCCTGACAGCAACACCCCGACAAAACCACCATCGGCAAGATCGAGCACGGTTTTGATTTTCTCGGTTACCGCTTTTCCCGGCAACCCTTGCAACTGGCGACCGTCACGGTCGAAAAACACGTTGAACTACTGCACCGGCTTTATGAGCAACAGACCCACAAAAAAGCCAGTTCCGAGGAACTGGCTTCGGTTCTGGGGCGGTACGTTCAGCGTTGGCGGCGCTGGTGTAAGGCCGGATTGGACGAAAGAAGCAAACAGAGCCTTATTTGCCCTGAGGACGCAGCCAGCGCCGACTTAACCAACCGATCCCGAGTAGCATCAGCGTGCTAGGTTCCGGGACGGTGGTAGTTGGCTGCTGGGTCCAAACAGTGTAAGTATAAAATTCACTAATACCTGTATCAACATCGGTGGCGATTTCTTCTTCATAACTAGGTATTCCGGCTGGGATGATGTCAGCGTCAATTGGGAGAGAGTGGAATACCGCGGTAAAGGGGTCGGACAACCTAAAAGGTAAAAGCAATGTGCATACTAAATCCCCTGAACATCCAGAAATATTTTGTGCATACTTGAATCGGCCGTCAGCGATGATAAGTGAATACAAAATTTGGCTCGCCGCTCTGGCGGAGTCGGCTGACTGGAATGGAAAATCGCTCTGCTCATCACAGCCGCTAAACAATCCCACGCACGTGCCGTCTCCGATGAATACATCGTATTTGTTTACCCCGACTAATATGTCGCGTGCGCCAGTCAAGATACCGTTTGAATCGGTGACGAGCGAAGCAGCGCTGCTACTGTGCAGAGGCAGCAGTAACAGAAATAAAACGGCGGTAAGGGTGCGTAGCATGTGTCCTCCAAGGTGGATGTAGTAAAGGCAAATCGCCTAGCTATCTTGCAAGCATGAATTGGGCCAGTCGAAACTTGTATGTCACCGATCATTAGTGGAATGAATGACCGGGCAGGCGACGTGGAAAGTTTGTACGCAAAGCCGATGGGGAGGCTTAATGACGCCACCGCCTACCTAAATCTGCCGTCAGGTTACCTTGCAAGCCCTGCTGTGGCTCACCCGAGTCTACCTGCTTTGGGTATTGGCTTCCGGATAGTCTTAAAAAAGGCAGCAAAACGCCCCTTAATCCTTAGTTTTTAAGGACCGTAGGGCGGATAAGCGAAGCGTCATCCGCCAATAAAGCGGTAAAACCGTCAATTATCCGGTTCACCCGGTTCCAACAATGCCAAGTCTAACCACGTCCAAGTTAACGGATAAATATCCATCTTCACCAAGCGAAGAAAACTCGAATACGGCCAACCCTTAACCGCAACTGCCCAACCATGCTTGACCGGTTTGTGATGGATATAATCCATATGTGCCGCATAGTCGGCATCATCGAGAATGGTATGTTCCCAAAAACGGCGTTGCCAAATCCCTCGCTCGGAGCGTTTTATTCTGATTGCGGAGCGATA
>PERU01000079.1 GCA_002928965.1 Methylomonas sp. | reverse complement strand
TAACGAATAAGGTTAGATTGTGAGAGCAACGCGAACCACAATCTGAACCGGTTGTTGGACAAGCCCGGTATTCACTGCATTGACGGTCTGCTTTATATAAGAAAATAGCTTTTCGGGGTTCTTGAGTCGTGAAGGCCTAGTTACCGTTTCAAGACCCCAAACGCGCCAGTGCGTGGGAATCCATCGCGCTGATCTGATCGGAAAGCCGCTTTGGGGGCTGCTTTAGCCTGATTTTGGCCGAACGAAACGGTCGACCTTGAAAAAAGCCGATGATCGTGGCCGGTTGCGTTACTCGTTTACATAGCCTGTAGCACCCTCAACCCGGTTGGCCGGCGGCCCTTGTTTGGCTGCGTAAACTCGGCGGGATGCGTGTTTTTACAATCCGCATGCTTCCACCGCAGCAAGCGCAGGTGAGTGGCGGCCGTTTTCTTAAGCACGCCAGCGCCCGATTCGGATTGAGGCCGAGCACAGAGTGCAATAAGCCGATCAGTCGTTTGCTGTTGGGGTGCAAGAAACCGAAGTTGCGGGCGCGCCTAAAGCCCTTGGGCAAAACATGGCGGAGGATCAGCCAAAGGAACTGGGCGCCGGGCAGCGTGCGGGTCCGCAGTTGCTGAGTTTTGCTGTCTTGATAGCGGAAGGTGACTTGGCCGTCCCGGCAAGCGACAATGTCCTTTTCCTGGATAACGCCTTTATACAAATAGCGCCCCAGATAAATCAGGGCCTTGTCACCGCTGCCGACGGACTTGACGTCGACGACCCAGGTTTCGGGATACCGGCGCGGCAGATCAAGTCCCGCTTGCGTGATCGCCGCTAGTAATTTAGCACGAAAGACCTTGGCCAGCGCCTTGTGATTGAACAAGTAGCCGGTTTGTTTTGGGTCGTGACCTGGTTTGCCGCGTGGGGTCCGCCACAGGCGTTTGTCCGCATCGATGACCGCCGCCGGCATCACCAGATGCACATGCGGGTGGTAGTCGAGACGGCGGGAATGGGTATGCAGCACCGTGATGGCGCCGGCATTCCCCTTGAGCTTCGGGTCGTTTTGAGCAAAGGCTTTGACGGTCTCCCAACTGCATTGGATCATCACGCTGTAAACGCTACGTTGCTGCTGCCAGGCCAGCGCCCTGAGTTCCTTGGGCAAGGTGAAGGTCACTAAAAAATACTCGGCGGGCACCTGCCTTTGCAATTGCCTTTCCAGCCATTGCTGAGATTCGTGCGACTGGCAATGCGGGCAGTTGCGATGACCGCAGGAATGCGGGACAAAGCGTTGGCTATCGCAGTCATGGCATTGCGCCAGCATCACGGGACTTTGCGAAGTCCGGCACTGCTTCATGGCCGCCAGCGCCTGACGTTGGTTGGGAAGCAGGCTAGCCTGATAATCGGCCAGAAACTCGGCTTCAAAGGTTTCGATGAGGGCGGATAGTAACATCATCTGACCGTCCCCCAGTCGATGGCAAAGCCATTCATCAAGGTATTGATCAGTTGGCTAGCGTTCTGATTCGTGCCGTCGGTCAGATGGGTATAACGGGCGGTGGTGAGGATACTGTGGTGGCCGAGGATTTTCTGCACTTCCAGCAGATCGACACCGGCTTCGATCAGATGGGTGGCATAGCTATGGCGCAAGCTGTGTGGGGAGATCTTTTTTTTAGCCCGCAGTCGTAGGCTACCTGACGTAACGCTATTTGTACACCGCCGCGATCCAATGGGCTTTGCGCACCGTGCGCGCCCTTCAAACCACCCTGGCGATTGGGAAACAGCAGGACCGGGTGACGATGGACTTGCCAGAAGCGGCGCAACAAAGCCAAGGTCGCCGTCGGCAACGGCACCAGCCTATCTTTATTGCCTTTGGCATCGCGGATATGCACGCGCTGGCGTTCGGCGTCGATATCCGCCACTTGCAGTCGCAAGCCCTCGCCCAGGCGCAGGCCAAGACTGTAGAGCGTGAAAAAGAAGACCTTATAACTGAGGGTGCGCGTGGCCGAAAACAGCTGCCGCGCCTCATCCACCGTAACGATGTCCGGCAAACGGTGGACTCTGGGCGGCTTGATCAGGCGGGGAGCGGCCCAGGGTTTGTGCAGCACATGGGTATAATAGAACTTGAGGCCGTACAGATCGAGCTTAACCGAACTCCAGGAGTGCGACGCCAGCAAATCGCTGAAATAATCGGTCAACTGCGCTTCGGTCAGCGCATCGATTTGCTCATCGAAATACTCGCCAACGCGACGAATGGCGCGGGCATAGGCGTCTATCGTCTTCGGCTGCAAACCTTTGAGTTTTAGGTGTTTAAGATGGGTTTGATAGTTTTGCTTGAAATGGGATCCGGATGATGGTGTCATTGTGGCGTAACCTCATGATTCGTCGTAGAATGCTCCCTCGAAATGAGGGCATGAGGTTACATTTTATAAACAATCTGTCGTTCGGGATATTCTCCGCGTTAGCGGCTTCGTCCAAC
>PERU01000078.1 GCA_002928965.1 Methylomonas sp. | reverse complement strand
ATGCTCTACGTCACTGCCATTAAGTTAGGCCGTCATACCGGCATACCCTCTGGGGCACAAGGGGATTGCCGGTATCCAGTTCACAGGGATGAGAAAGACCACCGCCATCCTTGGCTTCCGGGTTCCGGCAATCCCCTTGTGCCCTAGAGGGTATGCCGGAACGACGTGTCCGGAGTTGCGGGAAATTATTTTCAACCAAATCCTAAGTGTGCTTGTGGCATCGCTCTGATGACTTTCACAGTAACGCTCATGAAGGCAAGACATCACCCCGGCAATCGTATAAATTCTATTCCGTCATATTTAAAAACTGCCGTCATGCTCGCTTCCCGGCGGGCATCCAGTACTATGGACGGTAAGATTCAATCCATCCCTGAAGCCCCTTTTTCAAAGAAGTGCCAGTAAACCGTCCTGGGGTAACACCAGCATTCCCGGAGGTTATTTGCAACCAAAGCCTAAATTTTGAGCAACTTTTCCTGCATCAATCGGAGTAAATCCGCCTCAACGATGGCAAAGGCCGCAATCCATAATGCGGCATCATAAGCATCCAGCCAAGCACCAAAGGAAATCCAAATTAAAACCAGCGCAATCAGGCCAATAAACACCAGTACAGTTGCCGCCCAGTAGGTGGTTTTATTGGCATTTTTCCATGCGGGTTTTAAGGTTTCCAATTCCAATAAAATCAATAACGCAAGCCATAATAACGAATTGGCCGCAGCCAGAATATCGCCCTGCAATAAATAACCAAAAAACAAAATGGTAATAAAGCAAACCAAAATATTCCTGAACTGGTGCAGGGCATGATTGGAAATAGGTAGTTGGATGTTATAGGCTTCCAGGTCATAACTGACTAACAATAACAACCACACCAACGAGTCGGCTGCATTAATAACGCCGCCCACCAATAAAAATAACAGCATATTTAAAGTCAGCAGCGACAGTATCACCAGCTTGAGTTTTGAATAATGTGTGGCAAATATAGATAGCTGCATATTGAGACATTCTGAAATTAGTAAACCAAGTTGCGAAGCATAAATCCACGGAGGGATTGTCGTAAAAGCCATGATGTTGGGTATGGCTAAGGATTCCGTCAGAAATAACTTCCGTTTATGGTACCCATGCTCTGCGTCACTGCTATTAAGTTAGGCCGTCATACCGGCATACCCTCTGGAGCACAAGGGGATTGCCGGTATCCAGTTCACAGGGATGAGAAAGACCACCGCCTTACTTGGCTTCTGGGTTCCGGCAATCCCTGCCGGAACGACGTGTCCGGAGTTGCGGGAAATTATTTTCAAAAAAATCCTAAACTAAATAAAATCAATAGGTTGGGATTTTTTGTGTTTGCTCCAACCTGCCTTTTACGACAGCCTCTGATGGCCAGAGCGTGTTGTGCTTTGCGCTGAATCTTTCCAATTTATTTAACAAAACACTGTTGTTCTGCGTTGGCTTCGGCTGCTTTTAATTTAGCGCGTAAATCTTTGGATTGTTGCGGGTCCCGGAATGGCGCGCCGTTTTCGCCGGGGGTTTTTTGCATTTGTACAAAAGTACGGGCTGATTCGTATTCGGCAAAACTCAACTGTTCAGCAATTTTGTCGATTTTGCAGCCACAGGCATACTGGTTGATATAGTTCAGACCACCGTGTTTAGCCACGCATTCCAGCACGTAATCGACCCGGTCGCGAGTGGGGTAGTCGTTGGGCAATGGCGCAGAGGCATTAGACGCTGTTGCATCAGTGTCTGTCGGGCTGCCGTTTTGCTGGGTGGCGGCGCAACCGGATAACAGAGCCAATAAAGCAGTAATCAGTAAGGTGTTTTTCATGATGCTCATAAAGTAAGAGTGTGTTTAAAAATTAGTGTTCAGCGGCGAAATCGACAATCTGTTTTAGCTGCGGGTTCATTTTTGACGCAAATTCATTAAAGGCGGCGTTATCGGTATCTTCCGGCAGTAAATGGGTTTTGATGCGGGTTTTGCCGGCAAACTGATAGGTCACCACATTGCAGGGCATATAGCCTATGGCGTGCGGAGTGATCTCCAGCATGGTTTTCGCCAGCGTCAAATTACAAAACTGTACCGTGTCATACTCCGGAAAATCCGCTGCGCCGCGATCCCGAATCACCTTGCCCACCCGGCTATGGCCCGTGATGCGGAAGTTATGTTCGGCAATTGCCACTTCCAGTTCAGACAGCACTTCGTCATAAGGTTTAACGGTTTCCTGCTGATAATAATCGACACGCTGACTGAACAGACTGGCGTTTTCGGGTTGGCTGGCGCAACTGATAAGCAAGGGCAGGCAGGAGAATATGACAAGATTTTTTAACATGTTAAAAGCTTAACATTCAAAGCCGGCAAAGCAAAATAGCTGCTGTTATGCGCATAACAGCACTTGTTGGAAGCCCGCCTGGGTGCATCGGCTATCGCAAGCCCAAAAGCTTAGGATTTCGCTACAAATAACTTCCCCCTTTGAAAAAGGGGGATCGAGGGGGATTTATTAAAAAATCTCCCCCAACCCCTCTTTATCAAAG
>PERU01000077.1 GCA_002928965.1 Methylomonas sp. | reverse complement strand
GGTTGCGGTATTGGTTACGAGTTTTCCACCCTACGACCCAAGGATGCTTATGTGTCCGGTGCCGGTGCTTATACCTCCGGTCCACTGTCGTTTATGGATATTTACGACAAGATGTGTTTCACCGTGTCCTCGGCGGGCGGTCGGCGTGGCGCACAGATGGCAACCTTTGATGTGGCACATCCGGATGTGGTGGATTTTATTCGTGCCAAACGTGAAGATGGCCGTTTGCGCCAGTTCAACCTGTCGTTGCTGATTACTAGCGAGTTTGTCGAAGCCGTCAAAAACGACAAAGCCTGGTCCTTGTCTTTCCCGATCAGCGAACGCGAAGCCATCACCGATCACATCGATTTGCAGGACAACAGCATTGTGGCTTGGCGCGATTTGCCCAATAAAAAGGGCTATGTGGTCAACGAGGCCGGTCTGGTGGCCTGTCGCATCACCAAAACCATGCCGGCCCGTCGTTTGTGGGACATCATCATGTCGTCCACTTACGATTACGCCGAACCGGGTTTTATCCTGATCGACAAAGTCAACGAAATGAACAACAACTGGTTCTGCGAGCACATCCGCGCCACCAATCCTTGCGGCGAACAACCCTTGCCACCTTACGGCAGTTGTTTGCTGGGGTCGATCAATCTGACCCGTTTCGTGGAAAAACCTTTCGGTAAAGAAGCCCATTTCGATTGGGAAAGCTACCGTAAAACCATCCGCATCTTTACCCGCATGCTGGACAACGTGGTCGAGATCAACGGCTTACCGCTGGAAAAGCAACGCGAAGAAATCATCGGCAAACGTCGTCATGGCATGGGTTATTTGGGCTTAGGTTCCACCATCACTATGCTGGGCATGCGATACGGCAATGAAGACTCTTTGACATTTACCGAGCAAGTTACCAAAGAACTGGCGTTGGAAGGCTGGAAAGCCGGTTTGGAATTGGCTAAAGAAAAAGGTCCCGCGCCGATCATGGAGCAACTGTTTACTGTCACCGGCGAAATGTTGCACAAGCGTCCGGAAATGAAAACTGACGGCTACAAACTGGGCGACCAAGTACCCGGCAAAGTGTTGCATGCCAAGTACAGCCGCTACATGCAAAAAGTCGCGCAGGAATTGCCCGAGTTGGTCAATGAATTGGCCGAAGTCGGCTGCCGTTTCACCCATCACAGTTCGATTGCCCCAACCGGCACTATTTCATTGTCGTTGGCCAATAACGCCAGCAACGGTATCGAACCCAGCTTTGCCCATCATTACTCGCGTAATGTGATTCGGGAGGGCAAAAAATCCAAGGAGAAAATCGACGTATTTTCTTTTGAATTGTTGGCGTATCGTGAACTGGTCAACCCAGAAGCCATGCCCTACAGCCAGGATCCGAATCAGCAATTGCCGGATTATTTCATTGCTGCAGACGACATCAGTCCCAAACAGCACGTGGATATTCAGGCGGCTGCACAGCGCTGGATCGATTCCTCGATTTCCAAAACCGCCAACGTGCCGACCGATTACCCGTATGAAGATTTCAAGTCCATCTACGAATACGCCTACGACCAAGGCCTGAAAGGCTGCACCACCTTCCGCTTCAACCCGGAAGTGTTCCAGGGGGTGTTGGTCAAAGAGTCTGATCTGGAAAACACTACCTACCAGTTCACATTGGAAGATGGCCACGTGGTGGAATTCAAAGGCAACGAAGAAGTGGAATACGACGGCGAAACGCACAGTGCCGCCAACCTGTTCGATGCCTTGAAAGAAGGCTATTACGGCAAGTTTTGATTTTCGAATTGCGTAGGTTGGGTTAGGCGCTAGCCGTAACCCAACACGAAGGCATTGATTGTTGGGTTGCGCTACGCTAACCCAACCTACAGATACGGATTACCCATGACCTTACATAAAATCAACAAAAAAATCGTCGGTTATAAAGTACTGACTAAAGAAAACACCGAAGCAGCCCTGCCGCCGGAAGCCGAAAAAGCCTCGCTGGAAAGCATGAACGAAAATCTGGCTCGTCCGGAAGTTTTGCTGGGCTCGACTTACAAGATCAAAACCCCGCAGTCCGAGCATGCCTTGTACATCACCATCAACGACATCATCCTGAACCAGGATACGGCTCACGAAGAACGTCGTCCTTACGAAATTTTCATCAACTCCAAAAACATGGAGCATTTTCAATGGGTGCTGGCGTTGACCCGCTTGATCTCGGCAGTGTTCCGCAAAGGCGGTGACGCCACCTTTTTGGTGGAAGAAATGAAAGCGGTGTTCGACCCGCACGGCGGTTATTTCAAAAAAGGCGGGGTGTTCATGCCGTCATTGGTAGCCGAAATTGGTCACGCCATCGAATCGCACATGAAACACATCGGCATGATCAAACCGGAAAAAATGACCGATCATCAGAAACAGTTTCTGGACGAAAAACGGCGCGAATTTGAAGCTGCGCACGGCGAGTCAGACGGGGCAGCGTTTCCGGAGCAAGCGGTGTTGTGTAACAAGTGTTCCACCAAGGCGATGGTGTTGATGGATGGGTGTATGACTTGTTTGAATTGTGGGGAGTCGAAATGTGGTTAACGCTATACGGCTCGTTATAATCCAGCAATGAATGAATTAGCTACAACCGAATATTTTCGCAATGACGTATTATTGAAAAGGCCATACATCAAACTCGAATGGTGCCAAACTGCGTTATCTAAACCCTTTCGCCGCGAAATTCAAGACGACGGGCGAATTCGTCATTGGATATTTATAGCTGAGCTGAATAAATATTTGCGAGTTGTCACGTTGGATGACGGGGTAACTGTCCATAACGCTTTTCCTGACCGGAGATTTAAACCATGAAACTAAGTTACGACCAAGCGACAGATTCTCTTTACATTCATTTAACAGATAGGCCTTCAGTCGAATCGGATGAAGTTAGCGATGGCGTGGTTTTGGATTTTGATGAAAACGGCGCACTGGTGGGGATTGATGTACAGCATGCCAGCCAAAAGGCAGATATTCAGAATTTAGCGGTATTGCATTTGCCGTTGAGAGAATTGCAGGCAGCGTGAAGATATTTTGTAGATACTCTGTTCCAAGTCAACAAAATGCCATCACTTTTTCAGTCAGCGATGATAGGTGCCGGAATGGCATAAAATCGTGTGTTATCGAACGGCTGATTGTGCTTTAACATGCCATGGATCGCATGCAGGTCCGTAGGATGTGCTGAACAAAGTGAAGCGCATCGGTCGCGTAATCGGTAGCATGTATTAATTTAAATTCCGTTGTTTTAATCGTTTCGCTACTGCGAAGCTTGATTTAATGCCGGTTCGCGGACCGG
>PERU01000076.1 GCA_002928965.1 Methylomonas sp. | reverse complement strand
GATCAGCTTACATCAAGCTGTTTATTCCACTGCGTTTTCAGTTTTGCAGATAGCGCCTAAAGTGGGTTTGCCAGTAAAATAGACGGTTCAAATTTTTAGCAAACAATGGCTTGTCGCCCGGAACATTCATGACCGATTACAAACAGACTCACCTCAAGCAGCTTGAAGCTGAAAGCATTCATATCATCCGCGAAGTGGCGGCGGAATTTGAAAAGCCGGTCATGCTGTATTCGATTGGTAAAGACTCTGCCGTGATGTTGCACTTAACCCGCAAAGCCTTCTTCCCCGGCAAACCGCCATTTCCGTTATTGCATGTGGACACCACCTGGAAATTCAAGGAAATGATTGAATTTCGTAACCGTATGGCCAAGGATTTAGGTTGGGATTTGATGGTGCATATCAATCAGGATGGCGTCGAGCAAGGCATCGGACCTTTTACGCACGGCAGTAAAAAACACACCGATGTGATGAAAACGGATTCCTTGAAACAGGCTTTGAACAAACATCAGTTCGATGCGGCATTTGGTGGCGCCCGTCGCGACGAAGAAAAATCCCGTGCCAAAGAGCGGGTGTATTCGTTCCGCGACAAGAATCACCGCTGGGACCCGAAAAATCAACGTCCCGAATTATGGAATATCTATAACGGCAAGGTCGAGAAGGGTGAAAGTATCCGGGTATTTCCGTTATCGAACTGGACCGAACTGGACATCTGGCAATACATTCATCTGGAAAACATCCCCATCGTGCCACTTTATTTCGCCAAGGAACGTCCGGTAGTCAATAAAGATGGCATGTTGATCATGGTCGATGACGAGCGGATGCCGATTGGGCCTGATGATAAAGTCGAAATGAAAATGGTGCGCTTCCGTACCCTGGGTTGCTATCCACTGACCGGCGCGGTTGAATCCACCGCCACCACCTTGCCGGAAATCATTCAGGAAATGTTGCTGACCACCACCTCTGAACGCCAGGGCCGGTTGATCGACCATGATCAGGCCGGGTCTATGGAGCAGAAGAAACGCGAAGGTTACTTCTAAAGTGACTATTGATACCGCAGATGATTAACAGCGTCCAACTCAAAAACTTTGGCCCACTCACCGAGCTTGATTGGCAAAACTTAGGCCCGATCAACTTGGTGATCGGCAATAACGGCTGCGGGAAGTCGTTTTTGTTGAAGGCGATTTATAGCGCTGTGCGAACGCTGGAAATATATAAACGCGGAAACAATCCGAATAGCGCTGCAGATATTTTGTTTGATAAGCTGTACTGGACTTTTCAAACCAAAAAGCTTGGCGATTTGGTTTCTAAATCCGCGGAGGCTCCATTATCGTTCTGTGTGAATATTGATCAGCAAAATTTTAGCTATAGCTTCGGTAAGGATACTAGCAAAGCAATCAATTCACTGGAAAATCTGGCAGAGCCTCGTGGTAGCAGTTCTATTTATTTACCATCAAAAGAATCGCTATCTCTACACCACATTATTTTAAGTTCGAGAGAGCATAATCAAGTATTTGGATTTGATGACACATATTTTGATTTAGCTAAAGCTCTACAAACAAGCTTTTACTCGATTAATATTAACTTATCAATTTCAAGTTCTGCGGGCACCTCTGCAAAAACTGTTCACGCTGATCAGACTGTAAAAAGAGAATGCTCGTTCGAAATAGAGAGGGACAAACTTGAAGATATGCTTGATGGAAGAATTGAATTTGATGAGTCTGAAAAATGCTGGTATTTCAAAAAGGGCAGGCAGCGATTCGATATCGGCGTCACTGCCGAAGGTATTAAGAAAGTAGCCATTCTTGATACTTTGCTGAGCAACGGTTACCTGAATGGAAATTCAATTGTCTTTATCGACGAGCCTGAATCTGCACTGCATCCTGATGCCATTTCTAAACTTCTTGATATCATTGCCTTACTTGCCAAACATGGCATTCAGTTCTTTATAGCCAGCCACTCTTATGCAGTTGTCAAAAAGCTATATCTCATTGCTCAACAACAAAACATATCCATTCCGGTGCTATCCAGAGAAGGCGATGATTGGGTGCAATCGGATTTATTAGACGATTTCCCCGATAATCCGATTATTGATGAGTCAATCCGGCTTTATGAGCAAGAAGTGGAATTGGCTTTCAAATGATTAGCAATCCGAAAAATGATTTTGAACGTCTATTTGGTTCTTACCCAGAAGGACATTGCTTTGAGATAGAAAATTGTCAGGCGCATAAAAAAATTAACAACAAAGCCAAGTCTAAAGATGAAGGTTTGAAAATTGCTGAATTTTTATTGCTTGACGCCAGTGGCGACAAAACGACCATTTCTATTGTCGAAGCCAAATCCAGCGCGCCTAGAGATTTCGATGCTTATATTGATGAAGTAAAAGACAAACTATCCAATAGTTTATCTTTGTTTTTAGCTGTTTATTTACAAAGGCATAAGGACACTGAAATATCAGATTTATTCAAAAATGTCGATATTTCCGGGGTTGATTTCAAAATGATTCTAGTTATTCAAAATTATCCTGACTCGCTAGATCATCTACAAGTTAAGCTCAAAAATTCAATCAAAAAGACAGCCCGTATCTGGAATGTCGATCTTAATTCGGTACTTGTTATGAATGAAGCCGGTGCCAGAAGGCATGGGCTCATTAGAGAGATAGCCGCATAAAATGCTAGCAAGTATTCCAATATTCAATATTTATTTTTCATGAACACCATGCTCCGCCAATCCGACCTAATTACCTCTGACATCAACGCCTATCCGGCGCAACACCAACGCAAGGAATTGTTGCGATTTATAACCTGTGGTAACGTCGACGATGGCAAAAGTGTCGGCTCGCCGACTGATAGCATCAGGCAAAATTTTGGCAGGATCTAACCATGCAATTACATGAAAAAATACAACAACACCTTGTTAGGCTGGAGCCCAGCCTGCAAGCCGAGGTACTGGATTTCGTATTGTTTTTGGAGCAAAAACAACAGGAATCGTTACCCGAGACAGTAATTAACGATGACGACGCCCTAAAGATTCATCAACAATTGATGGGTCAATATGCGGACGCCTTTGCAAAGTTAGCGCAGTAACAATGCCCGACTTGTTTTTTATCTCGAAAACGCTGGCACTAACCATACATCGGCAACAAATAGAACGTTTCGGTGGTACGCAAGGCATTAGGGATGAAGCATTGCTGGAATCGGCGCTTGGCGCAGCGCAGCAAACCTGGCATTACAGCGGCAACATTTTTCAAACCGCCGCTCAATATTGCTATTTGCTCGCCAATAACCACCCTTTTCTGGATGGCAACAAGCGAGCCGCAGCGGCCTGTATGCTGGTTTTTCTGGTTGCCAATCATCAACAGCCGGCGATGGACAGCACTCAGCTTTACGAGTGGGTGATCAATGTAGCAACCCGGCAATTGAGCCGTGATGAACTAGCCGACTTATTAAAACAGCATTGCAAATAAACGCGCTCCAAAAGCGAGGCACCTTTTACAACAAATTAGGCATTTAGGAATCCCATGTCCCACCAATCCGACCTCATTAGCACTGACATC
>PERU01000084.1 GCA_002928965.1 Methylomonas sp. | reverse complement strand
CACCCAAATGGATTGGGAGTGCCCGATCGGCGTTTGGGCTTCGGTGAGATCACCGGGGCCGCTCGCTTTTTACGTCAACATTGAATCACTTGAAATCATTGGTTTCTAACATCGATTTTACCGGTGACGGCGGCGCTGATTAGGGCGGTGCGGTGTTCTTTGAGTAATTCAACTGATTGTTGAGTTTCAGAAATTATATTTTGGTATCGTTCAAGACTAACTTTTAAACTTTCAACAATAAGCTTTTGCTCGTCATACGGTGGTCTGGTCAGTAAAAGTTTTTTTATATTCGCTTGAGATAAGTTATTGGCTAACCCTTCAGCACCGCCAATGGCCAATTCGATTTGGCGTCGCAAAGGATACGATCCCAAAGCAATGGACAAAAACTCAGGATCAACGTCCTTCATGCATTTCAACCGAAAAAGTTTGTCGGATAGCATTAACCGGGGGCGTGTCTCGTAAACATAAGCCGCAGAGCCGATAAGTTCTCTCGAACCACTGGCTCGGGACATAATTAAATCCCCTTGCTTTACTTCAATTTCTGGCCGTGGCGTTTGCGTTTCAGGTAACTCTTTATTCTCTGTTTCCTGATAAACACCACCATTGACCGCGCCGGATTTTAAAACTCCCCAGTAACCATCCCTAGCAGTATTTGAATGACACTCCGGGCTCCAGCCCTGTTCGATGAAACCAACTAACCGTTTTAACGGGACGCACTCCCAATGCTCCGGCACATCACCAATCCACTCGATGTCGGAATCCTTCATTTTGACGTTGGGATGTAGGCCTTTGGTGACGACGTGGCTGATCAGTGCTTGGCGCTTTTCTTTCAGCAGCTTGATAAAGCTCTGCTTTTCGGCAATCAGTTTGTCGATGCGGGCGGTTTCGCGATCGAGGAAGTTGGCAATCGCCTCTTGCTCGTCCATCGGTAAAAGTGGAACGACGATATTTTTCATTTCCGCATAGCGAGTACTCCAAAGGTCCGCAACGATGCCTTTGCCGAATCGGTAAAATTCTTCCTGAAAGTTGTAAGAACGGAAAAGATGGTGTGCAAATCTGGGCAGATAAAATCGCGGTTCCAAAACAGTCGAAATGAGCGAAACGGAACCGTCCTGTTCAGAGACACCAGCCGAGCCCTTTCGGTCTGATCGGCTGTTGATTACAAAATCGTTTTTGCAGACCTTTTTCCGATTATCACCCGCGTCCGTTTTGGCGACGTGCTCCATCTGAGGCACGATGCCGTTTTTAGTGACTGATAGTGGCAAATAGTCGGTATCGCTGACTTTTTCATTTCTTTCAGCAAAACAGGCACCTAATTTACCAAGCGACCAATGCGTGGGAATTTCCTCAAGCCAACCGAGATTGGTTTCTTGATATGACGGATAAGCCTTCCTCACTCCGCTACCTCCCGCCAAAGTAAATCTCCCCTCTTTGAAAAAGAGGGGCTGGGGGAGATTTTAAAATAAATCCCCCTCGACCCCCCTTTTTCAAAGGGGGAAGCGGTTACGACTGGTTTGACGGGTTGGCGTATCCGTTGCAGCCATTCAAATGACAAATGGGCAGTTTTTATATCAGGACGCTTCATTTTTCGTCCCCCAGAAAAAAGTAACCCGCCAGTTTGAGGATATGCTTTCGCACATAGCCTTGGCGGGTTTTCTTGGGCAAAATTTTACGCGCCGTTGGTTTGGATAACAAGGCAAGCGTCGAATACATCTGAGCGCTTGGCGAGAAAAGGCGCTGGGTCAATGTCAATAAACTCACTCCGCCACCTCATCCAGCAAAGCCTGAATCCTCGCTTCACAAGCTTTCAAATCAGCATCGATAGCATGTAAGGCGCGCGGCGGGACGTATTGGTAAAAATAGCGGTTGAAGTTAATTTCATAACCGACAATGCCTACCTCGCCGTCCTTGCTGTCGCGCACGCTGAAATCGATAAAAGCATCCGGCACATGCGGCAGCACTTCGGCTTGGAAATAGGCTTCCAACGGGGTGCCGAACGGCACGCTTTCGCTATCGTTGAGTGCGGTATCGGCGATAATCTGGCCTTTGTCGTCCAGTACCGCTTCGGCGTTTTCGTCACGTTCCATGAATGCGACAATGAAAGCCGTGGCCAGCGCCTTGCCGGTTTTGCCGAAGCCTTCGGCTTTGTTGTTGGCATTGACGATATCGAATGCCCATTGGTACGGATATTCGCCCGGATGGGCGCGGAAGAACTCGATCCAGGCGGTTTGCTGGCTGTCGTCGAGTTTTTCGAAGGCTTTTTGCGCCAACAGGGTTTTCAGTTTGCTGTTGTTGACGACCAGTTTGGCTTTCAAAGGCCGTTTGATCGCCACTTTGCGGTAGGCAAAGTCGGTGGTATTGAAGATAAGGCTGCGCGGGCTATCGGCAAACGCGGCATATTCACGCACCACGTCGTCGATTTGTTCGTCGCTCAGGTAACGGCGTTTGGTGCCTTCGGATTTGCGCATCGCGGACCAGGTGTCGCTGAGGTTGATCAACTGCACTTTGCCTTTGCGCGCGGCGGCTTTGTGGTTGGACAGTATCCAGACGTAGGTGCCGATGCCAGTGTTGAAGAACATGTCAGTGGGCAAGGCGACGATGGCTTCCACCAAGTCTTGTTCCAGCAGCCAGCGGCGGATTTCGCTTTCGCCGGAACCGGCGTCGCCAGTGAACAGCGGCGAGCCGGACAAGACAATCCCGACCCGACCGCCGCCGTGTTCCGGGCGTTCCATTTTGCTGACTAAGTGCAACAAAAACAGCATCGAGCCGTCGCTGACGCGCGGCAAACCGGGGCCAAAACGGCCGGCATAGCCCAGTTGTTGATGTTCCTTCTCGACCGCGTCTTTGTCCTTGTCCCATTTGATACCAAACGGCGGATTGGCCAGGCCGTAATGAAACCGGCGCTCGCGGTGTTTGTCGTTGGATAGCGTACTGCCCTGGGCGATGTTTTCCGATTTGTAGCCGCGAATCAACATCGCGGTCAGTGCCATGGCATGGGTTTTCGGGTCCAACTCCTGACCGAACGGCACAATGGTGGCGGTGGAGCCGAGTTGCTGAATCTGATCGATGGCGTCGCTGATGAATCCCAGCAAGCCGCAGGCCGGATCGTACACCGTGCGAATCACGCCTTTGTCGGCAAACACGGCTTCATCCGGCGCCAACACCAGTTTGGTGGCCAGCCGCACCACGTCTTTCGGGGTCATGAATTCCCCGGCTTTTTCGTTGATGCTGGCGGCGAACTGGCGAATCAGGTTTTCGTAGGCGTTGGACATCACCCGGTCGGATACCACCTCCGGATGCAGATCGATAGCGGCAAACTGCCGGGTCATGCGATACAGCAGCCGGGCTTTATCCAGTTCCAGCAAGGTGTTGATGAAACCAAACTCGTCAAAAATCACCCGCACGTTGGCGCTGAACTTACTGACGTAGTCTTCCAGATTGGCGCGGGTATTGGTGCCGCCCAGGGTGTCCAAGGTGTAGGAACTGATGTTGTAAAACGGCAGACCGGAAAATGACGGCAGGATCAGGTCCAGGTCGATGCCTGAGTCTTTCTCGTTTTCGTATTCCTTGAGTACCAGCGCTTTGGTTGGCTCTAGCACGCATTCCAGGCGGCGCAATAGCAGCAGCGGAATAATGATGCGGGCAAAGTCCGTGTGTTTGAAGTCGCCCCACAATTCGTCGGCGACCTTCCAGATAAAGCTGGACAGCGTGGCGCTGTCGCTGGTTTTAATATCTTGCATTGATTGGGTTCACTTGCCGTTCCAGGGCGTTAGAGTAAATCGGTGTTCAGGCCGGCGGCTTTCAGGCGTTGAGTGAGGTTGCGCATTTTGCTGAATTCGGCGCCGAAACTGGGTTTCAGGCCGACGCCTTCACAGAATTCTTTGGCGGTGACGGACTTGAGTTGATCGGCGTATTTGATCATTTGCAGGTGCATTTCCACGGTGTACTGATTGCGTGGCGCATCGGCCAGCGCATTTTTGATCTGCTCGTAGATCTCGGATTCAGTCATCGGACCACCTGCAACGCCATTTTATAAATAAGCAAATTTATATAAATTTGCTTGGCGAGACAAGTATTAGTTTTGATGCGGCGTATCACGTGCCTTTGGAGGCTTTGCTAATCTGGGCTCAAGCGTCGGAGACGGTGGTTGGGGTAATGCTGGTATTTTTGCCAGTTGAAACGGATTATGCAACCACCT
>PERU01000075.1 GCA_002928965.1 Methylomonas sp. | reverse complement strand
CTATGTGTAGATTAACATAGCGACCCATTTCTGCCTGTCGCGTTACTCCAAACCGGGCAGTCAGCCAAATCCAGAACTTGCAAACTGGAAGGCTACAAAGCGGCCCATGGCGACCTTAACCAATCTGCCATAAACCGTCCGACGAAACAAAAGTGCTGATGGCAAATGTCCAGCCAAAAGCATGCGTAGAGTGACGATATTGACCCATCATCTCTAGCGGTGTCACATGATTATCAAAAACTCCTTACCTCACTTGGCATGCAAGCATCGATGAGCCGCAAAGGCGACTATTGGGATAATGCACCCTAATTGCGAATTCTCAATGATCGCTAAAAAATGAACTCGTCTATCATCGGCAATTTACTCGGGCAGAGGCTAAACAGGAGGTCAGCGAATATATTGAAACCTTTTACAATCGGCAATGGAAACAGGCATGACTAGGCTACTTGTCGCGTATTGCTTTCACTCGGGAATTTTAAATTCAGAAACTTAACGCAGCTTAACGCTTAGGATTCCACTATTGCCATCCGATGTCGGTACCTAGTGTCAGCGCTTTAGAAGGCAATTAATGAGGTCGCTTCGGCGTTCACCGAGGCTAATAAGGTCGGAATTTGTTCAGCCGCAATTGCTCGACTGAAGTAAAAGCCTTGATAAACATCGCATTCATGCTGCTTCAGGAAGGCAAGTTGTTCGGCGGTTTCAACTCCTTCGGCAACAATTTGTAAACTTAAACTCTTGGCTAAGGTGATAATGGCTACACATATTGCCGCGTCATCTTTATGTGAATCACACTCAGCGATGAATGAACGATCGATTTTAAGTATATCGATAGGAAACTTCTTTAGATAACTTAGCGAAGAATAGCCCGTACCAAAGTCATCAATGGATAATTTAATATCTGTTGCCTTAAGTTTTTTCATTGCGGCAATACTTTGTTCCGTATTACCCGTCAGAACACCTTCGGTAATTTCAAGCTCTAATAGATTGCTACGAATAGCGTATTTTTGCGTGATATGTTCTACAAAAGGCACTAAGGACGTATCGTGCAAATGCCGGCCAGAAATATTCACGGCAATCGGTAGCAAAGGCAGACCTTGTTGTCTCCACTCGGCTAATTGACGAGCGGTTTCTGTTAACACCCATTCACCGACACCGATAATCAAATTCGATTTCTCAATAATTGGAATAAATTCAGCAGGTGAAATCAAGCCATAAGTGGGGTGTTGCCAACGAATCAGCGCTTCAAATCCAACAATTTCATTAGTTTCGCATGAGACTTTTGGTTGATATTGCAAGAAAAATTGATTTTCCTTAATCGCATTCGATAGCGCGGTTTCATAATGGAATTGTTGCTGCGCGGTTAATTCCATGTCACTGGTAAAAACCCGATAGATGTTACGACCCGCTTCCTTGGCTTGATACATCGCCAAATCGGCATGTTGCAACAAACGATCAGCAGTAACAGAGCCGTTCTCTGATAGTGCAATGCCGATGCTGGTCAGCACGGTTAAGGTATTACCGGTTAATCGGACTGGCTTACGCATGACATCGAGAATTTGTTGCGCTTTGTTAGTTGCATTTTTTTCAGTAATATCGCCTGACAACACCACAACAAACTCATCGCCCCCCCAACGCCCCACAAGATCATGTTCACGAGTTACTTCCGTTAACCGTGCCGCAACCGCGCATAGCAACTCATCACCCGCTTTGTGCCCTAAAGTGTCATTAATTTTCTTAAACTGATCTAGATCCAAAAACATTAGCACTACCGTCCCTGTCGTTTTGCGATGAAAATTAATGCGTTGCTCAAGGTTGGCCATGAAATAGGTACGGTTATAGAGACCGGTTAACGGGTCGTTATAAGCTAGTAATTTCAGATGGTTTTGTAATTTAATTTGCTGGGTAATGTCACGAATATGCAGTGTGTATTCGGTATCTTTATCTTTTAAATCCGATGTTTGCGTGATAACAACTTCGGCGGGGAAACATTGGCCATCATAACGGGTTAACTCTGTCACGTTGCGACGCCTGAGAACAAGACCTTCAACAGCTGTAAAACCTTGAGCCAGACTTTGTAAGGCGATTTTTCTTGATTTTTCCGCCATAAAAAGCACGAAGAAGTTACGGTTCAATACTTGTTTAAGACTCATGCCAAAACATTGTTCAGCGGCCGGATTAAACGCCTGAATCTCACCACGATTATTTATGCTGATAATACAATCCATTGCCGCATCCAAGATTGCGCCTTTACGATATTCGCTTTGTTTAAAAGCAAAGAATGCTTCATCTCGTTGTTTAATTTCCTCGTTTACTTTATCGATAACGCGATTATATTGTTGCGCGATTTGACCGATTTCTGTGAAAGGTTCTACCGGAACTTGACGGGAAAAATCGGCTTGCTGCTGCTGGTGATTCATCGCGGACAATAAATCGAAGACCTCCGTTGTCACCTGGTGCTCAGCAACATTGAGACCGATAAGTTCTGATTTTTCCGTAACGCGCAATGGATAAAAATGATTGATCAGCCGTAATGCTACAAACGCCGTTATAAAACTATATGAACCAATGGCAACGATACCGATTAATTGCGCTTGCATCTGTTCCAATATTGACAAACCAGTGCCTAATTTTTCGGCATCGCCGAATAGTGCCACGGCAAAAGTTCCCCAAATTCCGGCAAATAAATGAACAGGAACAACACCGATAGCATCGTCGATTTTTCTGCGTTCCATCCAGCGTTCACCATAGAACACAATGACGCCGGCGATAAGACCAATCACTAGCGCGGACTTAACATTAACGGCATGGCAGTTGGCCGTAATCGCAACCAAGCCACCTAAAACGCCATTCATAATGTGTACCACGTCTATATAACCATCGGATATATATTTTAGCGAGGTAGCGGCAATGCCGCCCCAACATGCGGCAAGACAAGTATTTAACAGAATCGACGGTACCGCATCGGTCCAACCCAAGGTGCTGCCGCCATTAAAGCCGAACCACCCGAACCAGATCAACATGCCGCCTAAAATCGCCATCGGTAAATTACTGCCTGGAATACGTCTACCGACATCGTAGCGCCCAACACGTGGACCTATAATCAAAATTGCTGCCAGCGCCACCCATCCGCCGACCGAATGAACTACGGTCGAGCCGGCGAAGTCAACAAAACCCAATAACTCCAACCAGCCGATTGCCTTGCCGGAAATAATGCCAGCCCATGCCCAATGCCCGATCCAAGGATAAATCAATAGCGTGATCACTATTGTCAACAGAAGGTAACCGTTGTATGTCGTGCGCTCGGCTATGGCGCCGGAAACCAATGTCGCGGCAGTGCCGCAAAACATCATTTGAAATAAAAATGTAGTGATAAGTAATGGACTAGCACCCTGGCCAAAGAAAAAGTAGGAAGTACCGAATAAGCCGGAAACACTCTCACCAAACATTATGGCAAAACCGACAGCCCAAAATATGGTGCTGGAAACGACAAAGTCGCTGATATTTTTTGCGGCAACATTAATGCTATTTTTGCTTCTGACTAATCCACTTTCTAGACAAAGAAATCCTGCCTGCATGACAAATACAAGCATAGAGGCACATAAGATCCAGAGCATATCCATAAGAGTAAGTACCCGTTTTATCTATGGTTAATGTTGAATTTGTTTATACGCGATAGCATAGTAAAAAGCTATCAAGCGAATTAAACTCAAATAGAACTCACATATAGGCCCCGTTAGTTACTTTGGAAAATCATGACTCCCTCACAAAAACGGCCATCATAAAAACCATCTATTGTCAAAGACAACTTATTGGTTGGGTCGAGGCAGAGATAATGTTAATTTGCTCGCCGAATACCGGACGCCTAAGTGGGTTACAAAATACCTCAACCATTGGAATTGGATAATGGTCCCGTATGGCGGGTTATGGCCGCTATGTATAGCTATCCATAGCGGCCACTATGCATAGTAAGCAACTATGAGTAGTCTTAAAAAGCCATCGGCTGTATAACCCGATTTCACAGACGTTTCGACCTGCCATCAATTAAAAACTTTACATAGTTTTGCAGGATTCCTGAGATGACAATTTATTCGCTTCAGACAATTCAATGGACATTTGTCAGTCATCAATATGAAGATGACTACTTGAGTGCCAATTGATACTCTTCAGCTAATGATTTCGTGGCTCACTTGTTTGAATGTCGCCATGTGCACTAATTTGAAGTCTTCATCCAGCTGGTGATAAATTTACGTGTTTCCTTCAAGCATTAAAATTATGCATAGCGACTTTACTGTTAGTCTTTGGTAACACGTGGGGTGTAGATTACATCTATTCATAGTTAGGTTCTATGCATAGT
>PERU01000074.1 GCA_002928965.1 Methylomonas sp. | reverse complement strand
CGACTTTTATAGCGTTTGATAACCCGGTAGAGCAAACCTTGCAAATTCAAGAATTCTTTGAAAGCTATGCTTTGAATTAAAGAATGCTTTAATATGCTGACGATTAATTAAAATGAATTTAAATATCATGCGCAGCACTGGCGATTACATCACTTCTACAACTTTGGGCGAGCCGGTGCGGGCGTTTGTCCCGCATGCCTTACCGCCGATCAATCCCGCTTTGGCCGTCGAAAGCTTTGCGGGGCTGAATCATAACGCAGAGTTGGCCTTGGCAAGGTTGTCGGGGGTTTCCGGCCTTGTGCCGTCGGTGGATTGGTTGTTGTATAGCGCGATCCGAAAGGAGGCGTTACTGACCTCACAAATCGAGGGCACACAAGCGACGTTAACCGACTTGTTTGATGATGAAGCGGGCTTTGCCATCAGTAATACCGACGATGTGGAGGAAGTGACCAACTATCTCCGAGCATTCCGTCTGGTGCAGGAAAACCTGCGCGCTGCCGATGGCTTGCCGATCAGCGTCCGATTGTTGTGCAATGCCCATCAATTACTGCTGGATGGAGCGAGAGGTACCGGTAAACAACCCGGCGAGTTGCGCCGCTCGCAGAACTGGATTGGTGGTACCCGGCCCGGCAATGCGGCGTTTGTGCCGCCACCGGCGGAAAGGGTTGCGGATTTGTTGGCCGATGTAGAACGTTTCATTCATGCAACACCGTCTGACGGTTTGCCGCCATTGGTAAAAATTGCCCTGGTGCATGCCCAATTTGAAACCATTCACCCGTTTCTAGATGGCAACGGCCGGATTGGTCGCTTGCTGATTGCGGCATTAATGGAGCATTGGGGCTTATTGCCAGAACCCTTGCTCTATCTTAGCGGCTACTTGAAACAACATCAGAGCGAGTATTACCGCCGTTTGTCGGCCATCCGTAGCGAGGGTGACTGGGAAGGCTGGGTATCGTTCTTTTTGGAAGCGGTGGCTGTGGCCGCGACCGATGCCGAACGCAATATTGTGGCAATTGCCAGCCTGATCACGGCGGATCGGCGGCGCCTGCTGGCTGCGACGAAAGTCGGTCCGGCCAGTTATCGTTTGTTCGAGCTTTTGCCTATGATGCCGCGCTTCAGTATCGAACAGGTGCGCCAGAAACTGAACACAACCTTCCCAACCGCTACGGCGGCGGTCAATGTTTTGGAGGAGCTGGGTATCGTAGTGGAATTTACCGGGCTTAAAAAAAACCGCAGTTACAGTTACCAGTCCTATATCGATTTGTTGGCGGGCTAATGGACATAAATCGAAACAGACCAGATTATGATGCTCAAGCCTTGGACAGCAAAGTACCATTCTTGAAGATGAGTTTGTTTGCAAACTCTGATTTATAAATCGAGTGTCAGAAATCTAAATTCGTTTCTGACAAATTGCAAATGAAGCAAGGCGTGCTCAGCGCTTACAGACAAAATAAATGAGCCCTCAGTCTGAGTCAGACTGAGGGTGTAAAAAGATCAAATTTAAGGCGAAAAAATCCAATAATTTCAGAATCATGACTTGGAAATTCTGCAATATCGACGTACGATAATCGCACCAAGATATTCGGGAGCTATTGATGTCATCCTCTCTATCAAACCGATTTAAAGCCAGCACCGCTATTCAGCAATCCGGATCCGTCCAAACAATGTTTAGCGGACATCACGCCACTGTACATTGCCATGAATGTAACCGAGCAATGGTGCCTCGAGTCGTCACTTACTATGGCCAGCCACTGAAATCGATTTGCCCGTTTTGTGGCGCTACGTTCACCAAATTCCAAAGCGGATTTGAGCGATTCATAAATCGATTACATACTCCAATGCCTTCACTAGCCATTCTGAGGCAATTATTGATCATGGCTGTTTGCTGCCTGTTGCTGTTTGTCATGAGCGATTTAAACATCGTGTCCGGCCAGATTGGCCTCGTAGCTTTCTATGGCGCTGTGGTTTTTGGCGTCACATTTCTTGCCGAGTTACTTTTCCAAGGCATAGAACAATTAGCGACAAAGCTATCTCACGAGAGCAACTACTATTGGGTAACGCTAATTACGATCGGTATGTTGCTCGCTATAACTCACAGTGAGTTGGCAGGCTACATAGGCGCGTTTTTCATGATAATTCTTCTTCGAGGTCTGGTGGTGGGACTAATTTGCTTCCAGCGTTCTTCCCACTAATAATTGACTCGACCCAACGCACGATTGTAGTTACCGATTTGGTTGACTAAATCCATTCGATTCTGGCCCGCAGCGCTTAGGAGCAGTTTAGCGATATTGTTCCCTTCGACAGTTCCATCCTCGTCAATCATCTGCTGCTTAAGCTTATCGAGAACGCCAATCTGTGTGCCACCCACATCAATCCCAGCGAATGCTTCAAATAGGGCGGCACGATAATAGGCTTGTTGATTAGGCGTTAATCTGTTAGCTACCTCGTTGACCCGATGATCCGCCCAAGCTCGGGTTGCCTCCATAAACCCAGGGTATGACTGAGAAGCAGCAAATTTAACCGACTCCCACATATCAGAGCCTTTTGAACGAGCCACCTCATAGCCTTCGTTGAATTGTTTGACGTATTGGCTACCCGCTGAACCGCTAGCCTCAATGTTCTTCGCCGTATTGTAAAGACTCCCCCCCAGAAAATTATAGGAAGCCTCTGCAGCAGAAGGCGTGTCATTTGCAGCTGCAGCAATCGATTGCCTAAAATGCTCTGCTTTAACATTCGCCAATTGCCCAAAGCCTTCTTTTGAGTTTTGTTCACGCTCTGCCAGATTTCGATCGTGTTGTGCTTCAACACGGGCTTCGCCGCTGGCAATTTTTCCCGTTGCCGAACGTATCTGTGCCTGTGCACGTTGACTTAACGATCCGGTTTCCTCTCGTGGGTCTTTGAGATTGGCCTGTTCGACGACTGATTGAACAGTACCAGTTTCCGGTGCATTGATTTTCAGCGATTCGTTTTGGTTTGCGTTCCAGGATTGATCGGCCTGTGGCGCATTAAAAGCATCGCCCAGCAGTTGGTACCCCGAGAGTTGCGCCTGGTGCGATTGTTGATCATCCATCGTGCGGTAACTGGGTGACGAAAACCCGGTCAATAACGACATGCCAGCGGCAGCATAGGCCTGATCGGCATCGCTGATCCAACCCGACGCTTTCCATTGCGATGCCAGTCGTTGCGTATCGCCGCGCAAGCCGTATTGATCTAACGTGCGATCCAGACGTTCCATCAAGCCAGGGTCATGGGCGATTTTGAATCCCGTCTCCGCTGCGCCGAAACTGGCTTGTGTTCCAAAGCGTTGTTGGGCCGATAGGGTTTGTTGATAGGACTCGCTGGCCGATACTGCGTCGGTTGCACTGTGTTGCAACGAGGACAGCGATTGATTTTGTAAGCCCATGGATGCAACATTTCGGGTGCCCGTTTGCGCATCCATGGCCAAGCTTTTTGCCAACCCAGCCTGATAGCCCTGACTGTCGTTAACAGTTTGACTGATGTCGGCGGCAATGGCGTCGGACTTGTCCTGACTGACTTTGAAGTCGTTTTGCAAGCGACCGGAGATCGCGCCACTTAATTGGTCGTTACCGAGTTTAGCCCCAGCATTGGCACTGCCGGCCATCAACGCCGAGAATTGATCGGCGGATATGCCGGTATCGGCGTGTTTCTTGGCAAAGGCTTCACCGAATTGGCGATTGTAAGCGTCGGTATAACTGGAACTGCTGGCAATCTGATTACCCAATGAACGACTATCAAACGCATCGCTGCTGATGCTAGCCGATTTCGACGCCGTGGACGACACACTGCGCATGAAGCTACTGGTGGCTTGTTCAGAAGCGCTATAAGCCGACGATACCGCCGCACTCATGTCTTTGCCGGCGGTAAATGTGGGTAGCACTTTGTCGACGCCAGTTTGGGTGACCGCCGACAACGGACTGTATTGATGTTGTGCCTGGGCATTCAAAACCGGCGCCGGGCTGATCACATCGGGCGTGGCAATTCTTTCGTTAATGGTGTCGCCGCCGTCCATGCGTCCCAGGAAATGGGTGGCAGTCACTGCACCTCGGTAGATCAGCATCAAGGTGATGGCCGGCGTTGAAGCGGCCAACATGCCGCCAATCGACAGCCATTGTTGCAACTCCATATCCAGCTGGTAAATGCCCATCATTGACGGCAAATTGTAAGTCGCCGTAGTCAGCGCCGCCATTTTGCCGGCGGCCGACATCTGGATGAACAGATTAATCACTGCCAAAATCGGCATCCACAATTGGATCCACAGCAACATCGAGAAGTAGCCGATATTCATCCGGATACCGACATTGCCCAGCATTACCACGAAGGCCATGATCGGGGCAATGGCATAACTCAAACCTTCGATGAAGGCCATCATGGGCCGGACGATCTTGGCAAACAGGGTTTGTTCGGCGGCCCATTGAGTATTGCGTTGCTGAATGGCTTGTTCGACCATCGCCGCTTTGTTCCAATGCAAACCGTCTTCATGCCGACCGATCACGCCTTTTTCGAACATGGGCATGATGGCCGACATCAGCATGTAATCGGCAGCATCGACTACGCCGGTACCGGCCAGTGCATCGAAGGCATCCTGGATTTTCGGCACCGTATCGCCTGCCGCCGGTACGCCCAAGGTCGGTTGCAACAACCCTTCCAGTGCTGTAGTGAAATTGCCATTGGCCACTACGCTCAAATCCGTCCAGGCATCGGTACAGGTTTTGGTTTGCGGCTGGCCGCCGACATAGATTTGGGTCATGTAGATGTCGGAATCGAAGCGGATGGCATTCAGGGGATCGGCATCGCGCAAAATGGCATCCACCGATTTTTGATTCAGATCGACACCGGTCAAGGTACATTCCCGCACGTAATTGGCAAACGAGGTTTCCATGTCACTGCCGGCATTCGGCACGTTGGCCGCCCCCAGATT
>PERU01000073.1 GCA_002928965.1 Methylomonas sp. | reverse complement strand
CCAAGTAGGGTGGGCAACGCTTTTCTGCCCACCGTTTTAGGTAATTGCTAACTCCACGGGGCACAATACCTAGTTTAAAGTTCCGCATCATATGAAATGCAACGATAAATCAAAAGTCGACTTGACATAGTGGGTGTGACACATAGAATGCAGTTCGTTACGCTGTAATACAAGAGCATTTTATGACTGCCATCATCAATAAATCACCGACCCGCACCATCAATGTTCGCGTGCCTGAGTCCGTTTTCCAGCAACTAGAGGAACTTGCCAGGGCAACCGAGCGAACAAAAAGCTTTGTGACCCTCACTGCGCTAACTAGTTACTTGCAAGAACAAAGTTGGCAAATTCGAGATATAAAAGAGGGTATTGCCGAAGCCGATAACGCGGAGTTCGCAACGGATGAAGAAGTAACCACTGTTTTTGCAAAATATGGAGCTTAAATGGACTCGCGGCGCACTTCAAAACTTGGATGACATCGCCTCATACATTGCTCAAGATCATCCTGTCCGCGCTCAATCCTTTGTTAGAGAACTCAAGCAGAAAATAGAAAATTTAAGGGCTTTTCAGATCGGTCAAGCTGGACGTATTTTTGGCACAAAAGAGTTTGTTTTGCATAAAAACTTTATTGTCATTTATCGTGTTAAAAACGATCAAGTACAGGTACTCCGCATCCAGCATTGCGCTCAAAACCGTTGATCCTCTCACTTTGAATGAATCGTGAATTGAGCGGTTTGTCTTAGCCAAGTAGGGTGGGCAACGCTTTTCTGCCCACCGTTTTAGGCAATTGCTTAAATCCGCGTGGGTACAAACAGCGTGCCCACCCTACCTGTCTTGACCTTGAAATGGTGTCAGAACGCTCTTTTAGTATCCATGCTTTCATGCAATATGCGTGACACATAAACTGCACGCTGTTCAGATCGATAAAAAATGACATGCTGTCCGGCTGGAAACGACCGATGTTTTTTTGAAATCTCTGGTCGCTGATGTCCGATTTCAGAATTCTGTTGAATTATAAGCAGGGCCTTATCGATGACTGCGCGATAAACATACATCTGCTTTTCGCCCCATGTTTGTAAGGTGTATTGCAAAATATCCGCAAAGTCCTCTTCGGCTTGTGGCGACAGGAAGATTGGTAACTCATCCAGTGACATCGTGGCTAATTTTCTTGCCAATATCTGCGTTTTTGAAGGCTTTTTCCGTGATGACTTCCAATAGACTACTTGAATAAGGCTGTCCTTCGCCTTGATCTAGTTGCTCGTCGCCCAATTGAATAGCAGAACGGAGCTTTTCTAGTTTTTTATCTTCTTCCCACATTCGTCTGATCGCATCGCGGACGACTTCGGAAGCGTTGCTGTAAAAACCAGTGCCTACCTTAAGTTGAAGGTAGTGCTCGATTTCAGGGGATAGATTTATATGCACGATTCACCTCAAAAAACATACATAATGACTACATATTATATACATAGCTAGCCGAGTAGGTGGGCAACGCTTTTCTGCCCACCGTTTTAGGCAATTGCTTAAATCCGCGTGGGCACAAACAGCGTGCCCACCCTACCTTTCTTTTGAATTATAATTTTTAGGGCAAATTCTCACGAAAGATGGTCAATATTTCAATCCGATCATTTTTAATTCGATAAACAAAGCTGTATTTTTTATAGACAACTTTTCTTATTTCGTCACCATATTCAGGCAACAATACACTGGACTCTGGAAATTGCCCAAGTAATACATTCAACCATGCCTCGAATTGTTTGAGGTAGTTTATAACAAACTCTTTAGATAGATTTTGACCGTATAAATAATCTGCTATTTCTCCTAGCCTCTGCTTGGCTCGCGGAGAGAATACGATTATTTTTTTTATTCATATCGGAAGGCTATATCATCGATAACATCCTTAATCGGAATTACCTCTCCGTTGTCTAATTGATTTACCGATACTCCAACATCTTGTTTAATTTTCTGCTACTGAATAAACTCAAAGAATGCATTCATAAGCATTCCAGAATTATCACCATAAATTTGTTTAATGTTATTTTCTATTTCTGGGTTATCTATCTGTATGTTTAACATAATTCTTTTCCCCAGCATGGCAAGGTGAAATCCTAAGAGCGACAATTGGCGGTTATTGTATTGCCCTGCAGGTCGCTTTATTAATTTTGGTAAAGCCCAATCTTATTCAGCGAAGGAATGGGTGTTAACTTGTCCTCGAATTTCTGCCCATGCTGCAAATCTTCAGAGTATAAAATATTACAGTCAGATAGTATTGCAGCTGCAATAATTAACGCATCCCAGTTAGACGTCTGATATTTAATGGCTATTTCTGCGCTTTTGCGGACAGTCGATTCATCAACTGATACAACAATTGTGCGGCGCATTATGTTATCCGCAAAAAAATAAGCTTTCTCTTTGGTGAAAGCAAGTTTTCGTAAACAAACGTTGACGCTTTCATTAATAACCTGAACGCTTATTAAAGGTTTAGTTGAAATTATTTTTCGTGCAGTTTCAAGTTTATATATATCTCGCCCTATGGTGTAAAGCACGATATTAGTATCAGCGAAGAACTTTTCGATCATAGCATTCGTCTCGGTTGAAACCGCCATCATATACCGCACCAAATTGATCAAATTCGCTCATGTCTTGCCCTTTCGGCATAGGTTGAGCATTATTTTTGGTTTTAAGATAGCCAACAAAATCCAGCACTTCCTGAGCTTGGAAATCAGGAAGTGTGCGTACTTCTTGATATATTTTCTCTGCTGTATTCATAATCTGGTCATTGAAATATGTTGATAACGCAGTAAATTGTAGCCAAAGGTGGGCAACGCTTTTCTGCCCACCGTTTTAGGCAATTCTAACTCTGCGTGGTGAATCGTATCTTCTGTCGTGTTAACTCTTCTTTGTAAGATTAGAAGAAAGTCCGTCATACCCGCCAGGAAGTGGGTATCCAGTGCCATCGATGGCGAGCTTTGAAACCTCTTCAGGAACTTAGCAGCCTGACGCCAGTCGGGTTTCCGACTGCTCTGGCTTCAAGCGCTAAACAATCACTGACTTTTAAAGCTGTCCTCATGCCGGATAAACCAGTCATAGGTGGTTTTCAGGCCTTGTTCCAACTCAATCGCCGGTTGCCAACCTAAAGCGCGCAGTTTGGCACTGTCCATCAGTTTGCGCGGGGTGCCGTCGGGCTTGCTGCTGTCCCAGACGATGTCGCCGTTGAAGCCGACGACTTTCTGGATGGTTTCTGCCAGTTGCTTGATGGTCACGTCAACGCCGGTGCCGACATTAATGTGCGATAGCATGGGTTCTGTCACGGCTTGATAGGCGGCTTGGGGCAGATTCAATACATGCAAACTGGCGGCGGCCATGTCATTGACGTGCAAGAATTCGCGCATGGCTTTGCCGGTTCCCCACAGGGTGACGGTGGCAGCATCCGCGACTTTGGCATCGTGAAACTTGCGAATCATGGCCGGGATGACGTGGCTGTTTTCCAGATGAAAATTATCGTTTTCGCCGTACAGATTGGTGGGCATTACCGAGCGATAATCAGTCCCGTATTGGCGGTTATACGATTCGCAAAGTTTGATGCCTGCAATTTTGGCGATGGCGTAGGGTTCGTTGGTCGATTCCAAAATGCCCGTTAATAAGGCAGATTCCTGCATCGGCTGTTCGGCAAATTTGGGGTAAATACAGGAACTGCCCAAAAACAACAGTTCCTTGCAACCCACAGCCCAGGCCTGATGGATGATATTGGCTTCCATCATCAGGTTTTGGTAGATGAATTCTGCCGGATATTCGTTGTTGGCGTGTATGCCGCCCACTTTGGCTGCGGCCAGAATGATCTGATCCGGTTTTTCCGATTGCAGAAATGCCTGCACTGCGGCTTGATCGGTCAAGTCCAGTTCGGCATGGGTGCGGGTCACTACATTGTCATGCCCCGCTGCCTGTAGTTGCCGTAAAATGGCCGCGCCAACCATGCCCCGGTGGCCTGCCAAATAGATTTTTTTACTTGCCATGGCGTTATTCCTTGCTAACCGCTACCTGATAACCTTGATTTTGTAACAGCGCATGTTTTTGCGCCTGTTCCAAGTCATAGGCCACCATTTCCTTGACCATTTCTTGCAGGGTGATTTGCGGCACCCAACCTAATCTTTCTTTGGCTTTGGTCGGATCGCCCAGCAAGGTTTCCACTTCTGCCGGACGGAAATAGCGCGGATCGATGGCGACGATTTGCTGACCCACTTGGGCATGTGGCGCTTTATCGCCGTTGATGGCAGCAATAAAGCCTTTTTCTTCCACGCCCTGACCTTCCCAACGGATCTGGATACCCAATTCTGCTGCTGACATTTCGATAAACTGTCTCACGGAATACTGCACGCCGGTGGCAATCACAAAATCTTCGGGTTGTTCCTGTTGCAACATCATCCATTGCATGCGCACGTAGTCTTTGGCGTGTCCCCAGTCGCGTAGAGAATCCATGTTACCCATGTACAGGCATTGCTCCAGCCCCATGGCGATATTGCTGAGGCCGCGGGTGATTTTGCGGGTGACGAAGGTTTCGCCCCGACGCGGGGACTCGTGGTTGAACAGAATACCGTTGCAGGCATACATGCCATAGGCTTCGCGGTAATTGACGGTAATCCAGTAAGCATAGAGTTTGGCCACCGCATACGGTGAACGCGGATAAAACGGGGTGGTTTCTTTTTGCGGAATTTCCTGCACCAAACCGTATAGCTCAGACGTGGAGGCCTGATAAAAACGGGCGGATTTTTCCATACCTAAAAAGCGCATGGCTTCCAGCAAGCGCAATGTACCAATCGCATCCACATCGGCTGTGTATTCCGGCGACTCAAACGACACGGCCACGTGGCTCATGGCACCCAGGTTATAGACTTCTGTCGGATTGGTTTCTTTAAGAATGCGGGTTAAATTGGAGCTGTCGGTTAAGTCGCCATAATGCAGATAAAACTTGGGATCTTTGACATGCGGGTCTTGATAAATATGGTCAACCCGTTCGGTATTAAACAAGGATGCCCGGCGTTTGATGCCGTGGACTTCATAGCCTTTTTCCAATAGAAACTCTGCCAGATATGAACCGTCTTGACCGGTAATCCCTGTAATTAAAGCAACCTGCTTACTCATCAATATCTCCAAGATTTATTTCATGCAATTATATTAAATTTCAAACTCATTTCTGATTATAAAGATCAATCAGCTAAGGAATCGCTGATTAAATCCTTCGACAACCTAGGAGCATGTCCGAGAATAGAGAACCTGCTACGAAAAAGCCCTTTTGGCCAGATTTCCCGCTCATTTTCGTTAAGGATATGGTCATAAATAACTTCCCGGAATTCTGCTTATTCCGAATCACACGATTCTTGCTCCCCTCTTTGATAAAGAGGGGTTGGGGGG
>PERU01000072.1 GCA_002928965.1 Methylomonas sp. | reverse complement strand
TTCGCGGCCTTGTTCGGTCAGGCGCAGGTCGGCATTATCTTCACGCAGTTGCAGGCGGTATTCTGCGCGACTGGTGAACATACGGTAGGGTTCGGCAGTGCCGCGAGTAATCAAATCATCGATCATCACCCCAATGTAAGCTTCATCGCGCCCCGGGCACCAGCTTTCCAGCCCCTTGGCGAGACGCGCGGCATTCAAACCGGCCACCAACCCTTGTGCAGCAGCTTCCTCGTAACCGGTTGTTCCGTTGATCTGACCGGCGAAGAACAGCGCGTTCATGTGTTTGGTTTCCAAAGAAGTCTTCAAATCGCGCGGATCGAAGAAATCGTATTCGATGGCATAGCCGGGACGGATAATTTCCGCATGCTCAAAACCCAACATGGTACGAATAAAGCGATATTGAATATCAAACGGCAGACTGGTCGAGATACCATTCGGATACACCTCGTTGGTATGCAAACCTTCCGGCTCGACAAAAATCTGATGCGAATCGCGGTCGGCAAAGCGCACTACTTTATCTTCAATAGACGGACAATAACGCGGCCCAACCCCTTCGATGATACCGGAGTACATCGGCGAGCGATCCAGACCGGAGCGGATGATGTCGTGGGTTTCTGCGTTGGTACGGGTAATGTGGCAGCAGATTTGCCGCGGATGCTGCTCGCGACTGCCCATGAACGAAAATACCGGCAACGGTGTATCGCCATGCTGTTCCTGCAACTTGCTGTAATCAATGGTTCTGCCATCAATCCGCGCTGGCGTTCCGGTTTTTAGGCGACCGATACGGAAAGGTAATTCACGCAAACGCTCGGCCAGGGCAACCGATGCCGCATCACCAGCACGGCCACCGCTATAATTTTCCAGGCCAATATGAATTCGCCCGGCCAAAAAAGTCCCCGCAGTCAGCACTACGGCTTTGGCATTAAACTCCAGGCCCATTTGGGTTTTTACGCCGGTAACCGTATCGCCCTGCACCAGCAAATCGGATACGGTTTGTTGAAACAACGCCAGATTGGGTTGATTTTCCAAAACGCTGCGCACGGCTTGCTTGTACAACATCCGGTCGGCTTGTGCACGCGTCGCCCTTACTGCAGGGCCTTTACTGGCATTTAAAATCCGAAACTGAATCCCGCCTTTATCAATGGCTTGAGCCATGACGCCACCCAGGGCGTCGACTTCCTTGACCAAATGCCCCTTGCCAATCCCGCCGATCGCCGGATTACAGCTCATTTGGCCCAAGGTTTCGATATTTTGCGTCAGCAACAGCGTCTGTGCGCCTGACCGTGCCGCCGCTAAAGCCGCCTCTGTGCCGGCATGGCCGCCGCCGACTACAATCACATCAAAGTCTTTCTGGAATTTCACAGGCAATCTATGTTCAAATAAACGGTTCGGAATAATTTGTTATTTTAATAGCTTATGGAGAAAAAAGCATGAGAAAACAAAACAAAGCCAAGGGCTTGGATGACATGCCCATTAAAAACCCGGTGGCGAAATTTGCACACCAGTTTAACAAAGCCCAGGTTTTCAAGGACAAACGCAAATATCAACGCAACGCAAAACACTCAGGCCTTGAGCCTTTCTCAATCGTTTTTGGCAAAATGATTGAGAAAGGCTCAAGTGTTATCGCCTTGGCCGCGATTTAAGGATTTCATAGTCTGTGAAAGCAAGCATAGAAGACAAAGTACAAACCCGGATTCCCACCAAACACGGCGAATTCATTCTGCACTATTACAACAACAGCCTTGACGACAAAGAACATGTCGCTTTTGTAAAAGGTGAAGTCGCCGGAATAGAAAATGTGCCGGTGCGTATTCATTCAGAATGCTTTACCGGTGATGTGCTGGGGTCGCGTCGCTGCGACTGCGGCGAACAGTTGGATATGGCATTGGATTTGATCAATCAAACCGGGTATGGCGTACTGATTTATTTGCGTCAGGAAGGCAGGGGCATCGGTCTGTTGAAAAAACTGCAAGCCTACAATCTGCAGGATCAAGGCCTGGATACCGTAGACGCCAATATCAAACTGGGTCATTTGGCTGACGAGCGCGAATACGATATTGCCGCCCTGATTCTGGACGATCTGCAGGTCAAATCCATTGCCCTGATCACCAACAATCCACTCAAAATCGATGAAATCACCAAACTGGGCATTCAAGTGACAGCGCGTATTCCCATCGAAACCCACATCCATCATGACAACCTCGGCTACCTAAAAACCAAAGTAGAACGCATGCGTCATCTGCTTAAAATGCCAGACAAAAAATAAATACCTCCATGCTGGATCATCTAAAACTACCGTCATCGGCGCTAAAGCTTGCCTTCGATATACAAGCAATAAGCCCATCCACTATTTCCAGCCGGCAAGTCGGCATCGTAGGTCAACCTCGCGCGCAATCAGCATTGGAATTTGGCGTCGCCATGAAAGCGCCGGGCTACAATATTTTTGTGATGGGCGAACCCGGCACAGGTCGCTTATCCATGGTCAGTCATTATCTGGCCAATTTTGCCGACCGACAGGAACCGCCGCTGTCCTACGCCTATGTCGATAATTTCGAAAATCAGCGCGAACCAGTTGCTGTCGAACTGCCGTCTGGCGAAGGACTGACGTTTAGCAAGGACGTCGAAAAACTCATCGATGATATTTTGGCTACCTTTCCCGCTGCATTTGAAAGCCCCAGCTATCAGCAAAAGAAAACCGCCATCGAGCGCCGCTTCAATCAACGTTACAACGCCGCCATTGACTTGGTAGACGGCAAAGCCCGTGATATGAGCGTGGCGCTGTATCGTGATAGCGATGCCATCACCTTTCTGCCCATTCGCAACGACAAAGCCCTGGATGAAGATCAGTTTACGCTGCTGCCGCAGGCCGAACGCGATGCTTTTCATCAGCACACCGAAGAACTGGAAGAATACCTTGGCGATGTGCTGATCGAGTTACCGCAATGGCGACGCACACTGGTGGAAGAACTAAGGCAACTGGATAACGACACCATCAAACAGGCGCTGGAACCCTTGTTTGCCGAATTGAACGACAAATACCAGAATGTCGACGACGTGATCACCTATCTGGCCGAACTGGAGAAAAATCTCAGCAACACCATCAGCGATTACCTGATGCCCAGCCGCAGCCAGGAAAGTCGCGAAAGCAGTGCAGCCAAGCGACAAATGCTGATCGAACAATATCTACCCAATATTCTGGTGGATTGCAAACATGATGGCAGTGGGGCGCCGGTGATTTACGAGCCACACCCGATCTACCAAAACCTGTTTGGCCGCATCGAATATATCAGCGATCAAGGTACTTTAATCACCAATTACCGCCGCATCTGCCCCGGCTCGCTGCATCGTGCCAACGGCGGCTATCTGATTCTGGATGCGGAAAAAATCCTCACTTATCCGTTTGTCTGGGAAGGCCTGAAACGCGCCTTGCAGGCCGGACGTATCGAGATTGAATCACCGTATTCCGAACTAGGCATCAACACCATCACCTTAAAGCCCGAGGTGATCCCGCTGAATGTGAAAGTAATACTGGTCGGCTCTCGCGATATTTATTATCTGCTGGAAGAGATGGATAGTGAATTTAACGAGATGTTTCGGGTGCTGGCCGATTTTGACGATCACATTCGCCGCACCCCCGACAACATCACGCATTTTACCCAGCTGATGCTGATGCAGGCCAAAGATTCCGGCGCCAAGCCGCTAACCGATGCGGCATTGGTCAGACTGATCGAACACAGCTGCCGACTGGCAGAACACCAAAACCGCCTGTCCGCGCACGTCAATCTGTGCCTGGAAATCATTGCCGAAGCCAATCTTTTGGCTGAGCAAACCCAAGCGACTCGCATCGATAAAACCGAAATCGAACTGGCTTTGTCTGCCCGCGAACAGCGTAATGGCCGTATCGCCGAAGCCATTCTGGAAGAAATGCTGGAAGGCACCATTTTGATCGACACAGACGGCGCTGCCATTGGCAAAGTCAACGGCCTGACCGTGATGGACATTGGCGGCAGTAGCTTTGGCGCACCGGCGCGTATCACCACCACCGTCCATCCCGGCTCGCGCGGCATTGTTGACATCGAACGCGAAGTGGAACTGGGACAACCGATCCATTCCAAAGGCGTGATGATTTTGTCCGGCTATCTCGGCCATTGCTACGCCCAGCAATTCCCGTTGGCCATTTCCGCCAGCATCGCCATGGAACAATCTTATGGCCATATCGATGGCGACAGCGCTTCGCTGGCCGAATTGTGCTGCCTGATTTCCGCACTGACCCGCATCCCAATCAAGCAGGGTTTTGCCATGACCGGCTCGATCAATCAATACGGTGAAGTGCAGGCCATTGGCGGCGTCAATGAAAAAATCGAAGGCTTTTTCAGCTTGTGCGCAGCGCGCGGCTTAACCGGCCAGCAAGCCGTCATCATCCCCACCTCCAACAAACCCAACCTGATGTTAAACCAGCAAGTAATCGATGCCGTCGAACAAGGCTTGTTTGCCATTTATGCGGTATCAAACGTTGATGAAGCGCTTAGTTTGTTGATGGATCAGGACGCGGGCAGCATGAATGCCGACGGCCAATACCCCGAAGGCAGCATCAACTACAAGGCAGTGGAACGACTCAAAGAAATTTCCGACATGTCAACGGATGAGGATAAAGAAACCGAGACCGGCTAACTGACAGTCTGCTTGATTCGGACGGTCATTGGCTGTGGCGATACACACAACTCCAATGGCAAAGGCTGATGCAATCGGCTCATCCCGACATATTTCAGCAATTCGCCGCGTCCAAAAATCAGCCAGAGCCAGGGCTATTGAGTTACCTGATTAAAAGATCAATCAGCTTAGGAATGATCATGAAATAACCCATATAAGTATCCGGCGTAGGTGTGGATTTATCCGCACAATGCGAATGAATTCGCACCTTTTTCACCGTAAACCTGCTCGAACGGAAATCATCGCTGCTGATCGAGCATATCGCAGAGTTACGGGAAGCGGTGCGAATGGTCCGGGAAAAGCAGCCATTTCATATCGATGCCTGGGTGGTTTTGCCCGATCATAGGCATGCGATTTGGACATTACCGGCCGGTGACGATCAATATTCCAATCGATGGCGGGCGATAAAAAAAGCCTTCTCGAAAACGATACCAAACACCGAATATCGCTCCGCAACCCGAGTCAAACGTCACGAACGTGGTATTTGGCAGCGTCGCTTTTGGGAGCATACCATTATCGATGATACCGACTATGCGGCACGTATTTGTTGGTGACGCTGTTGGTGGCCGTGTTTTTTTCGGTGACGGGGGATGCCGCCTTTTCCACGATGGTGGTCACCGCATCCAGGCTGTAGAATAGTGTCCCAGAAAGTACGCCATGTGCACACTATCTAGCTGTACCCTGACCAATGCCGGACAGACTTAGAATGCTATCAGCGACTATAGGAGAAGTTCACCATGCAACTACACACCGCTAAACAAGAAGCCCTTGCCGTCATTCAGCGTTTACCTGATACCGCTGATATGGAAGAAATTATGTACCGGCTCTATGTGCTGGAAAACATCCGGCGCGGCCAAAAGGATGCCGAACAGGGCAAGACCACGCCAAGCGAACAGATACTGAGAGATATTCAGGCGTGGTAAAGTGGACCGATCACGCATTGGTCCAGCTTCGTTACATTCACGACTATATTGCGCAGGATTCGCCCCTTTATGCCAAGCGGGTGGCTGAAGAGCTGGTTAGCAAAACGATAGGTTTGGATAAGCTGCCCCACCTTGGCCGGAAGGTACCTGAACTGAGCGACGAGACTGT
>PERU01000071.1 GCA_002928965.1 Methylomonas sp. | reverse complement strand
AGGCGAATAGTGGTGCTATTTAACGAAAATGAGCGGGAAATCTGGCCAAAAGGGCTTTTCCGTAGCAGGTTCTCTATTCTCGGACAGGCTCCTAGCTTTAAATACGCGCCGTAGATGAGACCTTAAAGTAGCTAAAACAGCTTACTAATCACGCTCGTTGTTATGATTCATGCTGGTCAAGCTCATACGTGCTGACCAGCAAGCCTAGAAAAACTATTTAACTTTAACTAACTCTTTGCCGTCAGAATTGAAGTGGCAATTGCCTGCTGCAAAATAATTACATTCTTTAGACTGCTCAATTTTGGCACCTTCCGCTGATAATTGCACGTTTAGAGAACAGTAATGGGCTTCGCCAGGAATCTGCTTTTTCAACACTAATTCAGTTGCAGACGAGGCTTTGGCTTCTCCTGAAATGTCCGCAGAACAAGCCTGCTTGCCTTTCTCATCCGCCGCCGGCTCAAAATCGACATCGGCACTGACTGTAACCTCATCTGCCACTGTGGTCACTTTTAGATGCCGCACATGATTGCCATCGCGCAATACGTAATGATCCGTAGCTGCTGAAGCAGCGCCTGAAACCAACAATGCAATCGCCATAAACAAAGCATTTTTCATGATGTTTACCTATTAAAATTTAAATATACTGCAACGAAACAGCAGGCTACGCCTTCGCCGCCGAGTTACTCACCAAAACCGCCAAAGGGTCGATGATAGTCGAGCATCGTAATCAATGTCGCCCCAGTGTCAAGCAATAAAGGCCCATCAAACCAAAACTAAAGGGGGTAACAATCCGCATAGCCATGAAAGGCCAGCCGATTTGTGGCATGCTCCGCTCCTCATTCTTTATGCTGTTTTGTACTCGGCTAAGCAAAAAATCTTTGTCAGCATAAAGGTCATTTCGAGAAGGGTGAACACCGGCCGACGCAAGTTGATCATGGGATAAATGTATTGCAATCCCTGCAGTAATTGGGGAATGTCATCGCGTATTTGGGATGATGATGTGGCAATATCGGTTTTACCGAATATGAGTTGGGGCTGAACGACTCTGCACATACGATTTCGAATCACCAAGATTGTGGCTCAATGTGTGTCCCGCAATTCTGCTCAATGAAAATTACACGCGACGCAAGTGATAACGCACAAGTTAAGAGCATGGAAGGAAAATCCAGGCAATTCATTGAAGAATATGCAATTTTCACGAAATTTAACTACCCTGCCCAACCAACTGTCAGTTTTTCTTACACTAACCAGCACAGACTACCGGGCTTTATATACCCTATATACCCTATATACCCTCTATCCCAGAGAAACAATGTCTTCTCAACGCTCCAAACGCGTGCGACACCACCCAACACCTGTCAAAAAAGCTTACAACCATTCAGACCAGCCATCATAAGACACTGAAATAATGATACTTTTTATATGGTACGATAATTGCTTTGAGTAATTAAGTGAAACCATTATTACATGGCTTTGCTCACTTGCCCCTAAAGAAACCTACCGCAAGTGGTAAGGACTAAAACAAAAGGACTTTCAACTTACTCAATTTAAGAGACTTCGAATTATGTTAAAAAAATCCTTGACCCTTGCCTTACTGCTTGCCAGCAACATGAGTTACGCTGGCATCTGGGCCCCAACCGATGGTGACAGTAATTTTTTCGACCTGGACACGCTGATTTTCGGCACAAGTGCAAACGAATTCGGTATTTTTGAAGATACTGCCGACATTGCCTCATCTCTGCCAAAACTGGTGTTCACCGGTGGTGCTACTGTTTCTTTCACTCAAAACGGTTTGAACTGGGACATCAGCAACGGATCCAGTTCCGCAACATTGCTGGGTTCTTATAATTTCCAGATCGGTTTCAACCGTAACGGTACTTGGGAATCAGAAACCACCAGCGCACCGATTGCGTTCCTAGGCAATACCACATGGGAATTAGCTTTTGGCAGCGGCCAAGGCAATCTAAAAAAACTATACGCTATCGACATTCAACCTTCTCAAGCAACTACCGACTTCCCAATGCCGGTGCCTGTTCCTGGCGCAGTTTGGCTGATGGGTAGTGCATTGATTGGCATGTTGTCCATTGGTCGTCGCAAAATCGCATAAGCTTTAATCCCCCTTAAGGTAGCGAATTTTCTGTAAAATTCGCTACCCCACCTTTTACCCTCTTAACAAACGGGTTTTGTTTACATCAAATAAGCAGGATTCTTTGAGCAAGATCACCTCCCAAAACTGCGTTTAACTGTCAAAAACAGCATTTAATTCGGATTTTCACCAAGGCACCACCACCCCGCCCCAGAAAAGGCCACTACAACCAGGAAAGCGAAACGGTTTTATGACATAATCCGCGCCTCATTTTTTATGCTGTTTTGCACTCATGTCTAAGCGAAAAATCCTTGTTACCAGCGCCCTGCCTTACGCCAACGGCCCCATCCATTTAGGGCATCTGGTCGAATATATCCAGACCGACATTTGGTCCCGTTTTCAGAAAATGCGCGACCATGAGTGCCATTACGTCTGCGCAGACGACACCCATGGCACCCCCATCATGCTGCGCGCCGATCGGGAAGGCATTACGCCTGAACAATTGATTGCCCAGGTAGAACAAGAACACCGAGCCGACTTTGCCGCGTTTGGCGTGGCCTTTGATCACTATCACAGCACGCATTCAGAGGAAAACAAAACCCTCTCCAGCCTGATTTATCAGCGCTTGCGCGATGGCGGCCACATCAACAGCCGCAGCATCACCCAAGCTTACGATCCAGTCAAAAACATGTTTTTGCCGGATCGTTTCATCAAAGGCGATTGCCCCAAATGCGGCGCGCCCGATCAATATGGGGATAATTGCGAAGCCTGTGGCGCCACCTATTCGCCCATGGAGTTAAAAAATGCCGTGTCTGCCATTTCCGGCGAAAAACCCATCGAAAAAGACTCCGTGCATTACTTTTTTAATCTGGGTAATTTCAGCGACATGCTGAACGACTGGACCCGCGCCGGCCACTTACAACCCGAAGTCAGCAATAAAATGGCGGAATGGCTGCAAAACGGTCTGCAGGAGTGGGATATTTCCCGCGACGCGCCGTATTTTGGTTTTGAAATTCCTGATGCACCTGGCAAATATTTTTATGTCTGGCTGGATGCACCGATCGGCTACATGGCCAGCAGCAAAGCCCTATGCGATAAACAAGACCTGGATTTTGACAGTTTCTGGGGCAAAGACAGCAGCACCGAGCTGTATCATTTTATCGGCAAAGACATCATATATTTCCATGCCTTATTCTGGCCAGCCATGCTACATGGTGCGGATTTCCGCACCCCAAGCGCCATTTTCGCCCATGGTTTCTTGACCGTTAACGGCGAAAAAATGTCCAAATCGCGCGGCACCTTTATCAAAGCCCGCACCTATCTGGATCATTTAAACCCTGAATATTTACGCTATTACTTTGCCGCCAAACTCAGCTCTGGGGTAGACGACATTGACTTGAGTTTTGACGATTTTACCCAACGGGTAAACGCTGACTTGGTCGGTAAAGTGGTTAACATAGGCAGCCGTTGCAGCGGCTTTATCAGCAAACGCTTCGATGGCATGCTGTCCGATGCATGCACGGAAGCGGATTTGTTCCAGCAATTTATCGATGCCGAATCGGACATCGCCGAGCTTTACGAAAATCGCGAATTTGGTAAAGCCATGCGCGAAATCATGGCGCTGGCCGACAAAGCCAATCAATACATCGACGAGAAAAAACCCTGGCTGATTGCCAAGGAAGATGGCAAAGACCTGGAATTGCAACAAGTCTGCAGCGTCGGCCTCAATCTGTTCCGTATTTTGGTAGCTTATCTGAAACCGGTGATTCCTAGTTTAGCCGCCAACGCCGAGCAATTTTTAAACTTGCCAGCACAAGCTTGGCCAAGTGCAGCTCAGCCGTTGATCAGTCACAAAATCAATACGTTCACTCCCTTGATGACCCGCGTAGAACCGGAAAAAATCGCCGCCATCGTCGAAGCGTCCAAAGAAAATCTGGAAAAAACCCCTTCAGTGGTCGCCAAGCGCTTCGATCCGATTGCCGAACCCATCGAAATTGATGATTTCGCCAAAATCGACCTGCGCATCGCCAAAATCCTCAAAGCCGAGCATGTGGAAGGGGCGGACAAACTGATACACCTGACCGTCGACATAGGCGACGAAACCCGCAGCATTTTTGCAGGCATCAAATCGGCTTATGCACCTGAAGAGTTGGTCGGCAAGCTGACCGTAGTGGTCGCCAACCTGAAACCGCGCAAAATGCGTTTTGGTTTGTCAGAAGGCATGGTGTTGGCGGCAGGCCCCGGCGGCAAGGACATTTATGTGTTGTCACCGGATGAGGGCGCAGTCGCCGGCATGCGGGTTAAATAAAGTCAGCCTGTATGACCATAACGCTGGCCGAACAAATTGACGCCCTGTTGCCGCAAACCCAGTGCCGTAAATGCGGCTTTGAAGGATGCAAGCCTTATGCGGAAGCCATCGCCACAGGCACTGCTGACATCAATCAGTGCCCGCCCGGTGGCGAACAAGGCATCCATAAGCTGGCTACGTTGCTGAATGTGGCAGCCAAACCGTTAAATCGGGCTTTCGGCAGCGAACGCCCTCGCTTAGTAGCAGTAATCAACGAAGCCGACTGCATTGGTTGCACCAAATGTTTACCACCCTGCCCGACCGACGCTATCCTCGGCACCTCCAAGCACATGCATACTGTGATAGCCTCTGAATGCACCGGCTGCGAACTGTGTATTGCCCCCTGTCCGGTAGACTGCATCATTATGCTGCCAGCACCTGAATCACGCTGGACCGAAGCAGATGCCGAACGAAGCAGGCGGCGCTATCAGGCCAAAAAACTGCGTATGATCAAACAGGAAACGGAAAAAGCCGACCGCCTAAATAGACAAAAACAGTTGTTAGCCAAAATAAAAAAGTAAAAACCAATTTTTAATCGGCCTCAGCAATGACTTACGCGCTGATTGCACTTATAATGCCGCACTTAGATGCGCGAGTTCACAAGTGAACCCAGAGCTTTTCTAATTGCTTCGGTATCGCGAAGAAGTTTAAATCTAAAACAGCATGCAAATGCGCCCGTAGCTCAGCTGGATAGAGCGCAGCCCTCCGGAGGCTGAGGCCAGAGGTTCGAATCCTCTCGGGCGCGCCATTTTGACATCTTCCCCCAAACCTCGTTTTTGGCTCTGTGCCCTGTATGTGCCCTGACTGTGCCACGCACTTAAAATCACTTTGTGTACATTAACGCAAAATGACCTTCGCCCTCCTGTGCCTAGACAGCACTAAAATTTTAAATTTCTTAATTTCCGTTGAGATGATATACGAATATTGATAACTGACGTGCAGGTAGTATGCGCCCATAAAAATAGCCAGTTATATTTAAATCATGCGGGTATTACCTGTCGCAAAATTTATATTGCCAACGACTTTTGTTACAACAATGATGAAAAGATTTTTGGTGACTCACATTGAGACCAATTTCTCAGCGACTATTGCTGAACAAGGTACTCACCAAAAAAATAAATATCTGTATGTCGGCTTTAGGCGATTTTTTCTAAATTAGCAAATATACAGTTTCGGCCATAACCGGCCATTTAGGGCGCTGCACGCTGGCGTAATTTTCGATCCTTAAGCTCAGCGAATGACAGCTTTTCGGCAAGCAACCATGAGTCGTCATCGGCTCGATCCGGCCAATTTGCGACATTGGAGCAATCGTTGTTTACCCTATTTGATAGTCCGGTTGTAGTTTTATTCCTGACAGTTTACTAATTCAAGCTACAATGTACTCTCGCTCAGAATGAATAAGTCAATTAGCTGAACTATGGCACTAGAAAACCAATAGTTTCATTAGTTTATCTGCGTGCCCCACATTTGCGGTGGATTATAAAGCCTGTTGAACTTTAGAGCCTTTTGTTTATTAGCACCCTACTTTAGTCCGAATTTTTGGGAAGTCGATAATTGACGTCAAGCCTTGGTGGCTATTGGTTTCCCCGGAAGTCTACGGGACTTTAGTGTCGTTTGTTTAAATTCACCCATATGTAAGAGGTGTTAAATAGAAGGCTATAGAAAGCCTCTGCAAAAACTTTAACTTAACCCTTCAAAATACTGCCATCCCCGCATATATGGACTCCTCCCCAATTGCAAGCCAAGTTTTATCAAAATTGGTGCTTTCAACAGAGATCGAGATTGCAGCCATATATTCGGTCTTTTGATGAAGGCACTTGATTGACCTTCGGACCCT
>PERU01000083.1 GCA_002928965.1 Methylomonas sp. | reverse complement strand
CGTTGATAAATGACAAGCCCGCGTAGGTCCGATTAGTGATAGCGTAATCGGACGCATGAGATGGATAAGACTTCGTTCCTCCGATTACGCTGCGCTAATCGGAGCTACATCAGTCTGTCGCCGGTTAGGCTTGGGCTTACTTGTTGACGATACTAACGCCACTCGTTACTATTACGCCATGATCAAGACCTTCGCCAACAAAGAAACCGCTGCCGTGTTTGCTCGCAAACCCGTGCGTCGGTTCGGTGCGGATTTGCAGCGTTTGGCCTTGATTAAGTTGGCGTTGTTGCATCGAGCGGTGGATGTGAATGATTTGCGCATCCCGCCCGGCAATCGCCTGGAAAAATTATCCGGCGACCGCGCCGACCAGTACAGTATTCGTATCAACGGCCAATGGCGTCTTTGTTTTCGATTTGAAAACGGCGATGCCTTTGATGTTGAAATCGTTGATTACCATTAAACGAGGTAGGCCATGAGCATTTCTATTGATGAGATTGATTCCGTTGATTTTTCTGATGCGGCTGACGCGAGCGCTGGCAAACTGCCGCCGGTTCATCCCGGTGAAATCTTGCTGGAGGAGTTTCTCAAGCCGCTAGGTATCACTCAATACCGGCTTGCCAAGGAAATTAGTGTGCCGCAGCGGCGCATCGGTGAAATCGTCGCGGGTAAACGCGCGATCACCGCCGATACGGGACTGCGGTTATCGCGTTTTTTCGGCATGAGTGAAGGTTTTTGGGTGGGTTTGCAAACCGATTACGACACGGCAAAAGCCAAGGACGCCTTGGGCGAGGTGTTGACGCGTATTCATCGGTTTGAAGCTTTGGCGGCAGGCTGAATGCATGCGATGAAAAGCGAACGGCTCCGGTGAGCTCACCGAAGCCTGAACGCCGATCGGGCACTCCCAATCCATTTGGGTGGTTGCCTAGCCAATGCGTTGATAAATGACAAGTGACGGCGAGGACAGCCAAGTCATCGCAGCCTTATTAGCTTAGATGCCCATCTTTCATGTATTTTTGCCAAATTTCGTCAAAAATTAATATTTAAATTTGGTTTTTGCTTATTTTAATGCTAACTTTTGTCTAAATTTGTCAAATCTGTCTTTTAAAGGTGCAGCCATGCTTGTCGAAATGAGTGTCACGAACTTCCGGTCGTTGCGCGACACGCAAACATTCAGCATGATCAAAGGCAAGGGCGACGAATTGGCTGACGCCAACAGCTTCGAATTGCCCGCCAGCCAGCGCTTTCAATTATTGCGCTCGGCGGCTATTTACGGACCGAATGCCGGGGGTAAATCCAACTTCTTGCAGGCGCTACGCGCCATGAAGCGGGTGGTACTGGAATCCGCAGCCGGGTTACAGCGTGGTGATCGGTTGCCGGTAACCCCATTCAGATTGTCGGCGGCAACCCGACAGGCGCCGAGCGAATTTGAAGTGAGCTTTATTGTGGATGGCGTCCGCTATCAGTACGGCTTTTCCGCGACGGCGGAACGCATCCATGACGAATGGCTGCTGGCTTATCCCAAAGGCCGCCCGCAGCGCTGGTTTGGTCGCGTGTGGGATGCGGAAACGAATCGTTACGAATGGGAGCTGGGCAACAACCTGGCCGGCGAAAAGCAGTTGTGGCAGAAGTCCACCCGCGACAACGCCTTGTTTCTTTCTACGGCGGTGCAGTTAAACAGCGAGCAGTTGCAGCCCATTTTCGACTGGTTTAAAAGCACGCTGCGGCTGGCGAATGTGGGCGGCTGGTCGCCTTCGTTCAGTGCCTCGTTATGCGAACAGGCTGCTAAAACCAAGGTAATGGATTTTCTGCATGCGGCGGATATTCATATCGACGATATTTTGGTTGAAACCAAGCCTTTCGAGCTCGGCGCGCTGCCGGACGCTATGCCGGATGCACTGAGAACGGCCATTGCCGAAGATATGGCCGATAAAAAAGTCGTCGAGATCAAAACCGTGCATAAGGACAGTGAGGGCAGCGCGGTGACTTTCGATTTTGACGACGAGTCGGATGGTACGCGGAAGTTGTTTGCGTTTGCCGGCCCCTGGATCGATGCGCTGGATAACGGTTATGTGCTGTTTATCGATGAGCTGCACGACAATTTGCATCCAGCGTTGGTGCGGTTTTTGGTGGAGTTGTTTCATAGCCGGGAAAGTAATCCGAAAAATGCCCAATTGGTGTTTACCACCCATGAAACGTCTATCCTGAATCAGGACGTGTTTCGGCGCGATCAGATTTGGTTTTGCGATAAAGACCAAAATCAGGCCACCACGCTTTATCCGTTAACTGATTTCAGCCCCCGCAAGGGCAGGGAAAACCTGGAATTGGCGTATCTTTCCGGTCGTTACGGCGCAGTGCCGTTTATCGGCAAGCACTAGCGGAGCGCGATTTGGGCACGGATAACCTATTCCATAAACGTAAGGCCAAAAGCGTTAATGCCCTGCAACGCCGGGCAGCGAGGCGCGAGGCGTATGCAAAAATCTTGGTCGTTTGCGAAGGCGAGAAAACCGAACCGTATTATTTCGAAGCGGCCAGATCGCACTACCGCTTGAACTCGGTGAATGTCGAGGTGCGCGGCGATTGCGACAATCATCCGCAAGGACTGGTCAATTTTGCCAAACAACGTTTTCGGGAAGAACAGGATGCCGGCGATGGGTTTGATAAGGTGTTTTGCGTGTTCGATCAAGACGGCCATCCCAGTTATTCTGCGGCCGTAAAGTCGCTGAACGCGGCCACGCCTAAATCAACTTATGTGGCTATTACGTCGGTACCGTGTTTTGAATATTGGTTGTTGCTGCATTTTCTGTATTCGACTCGACCTTACACCGATTTACCCGGCAATAGTTCAGGCCATCAGGTTCTGCGAGACCTGGAAACTGTTTTCCCGGACTACCAGAAAGGACAGCGTGCTGTGTTCAGTCAGTTGATTGGCCAACTCGAATTTGCGATCAACAATGCCGAGCGGGCGTTGAGCGAATGTCAACGCAACGGCACCGATAACCCCAGCACCCGCGTGCATGAACTGATCGAATTTATACGCAACATCAAACAGAGTTGAGCATGGCAGCCCATCACGAAATTCATTTGGAAACTTACATCGTCAACAAACTGGTCGAGAACGGCTGGGTGGAAGGCCACGCCAGTCATTACGATCCGGTGCGGGCGCTGTATCCGGACGATGTGCTGAGCTGGATCAAGATTTCGCAGCCGCAGACCTGGGAAAAACTCAGCCGCTTAAACGGCGGCGATGCCGATAAAGCTGTATTGGAGCGGTTGGATAAAGCACTGTCGGCTAAAACCGGCGGGACTATGAAAGTGTTGCGGCAAGGTTTTGAGTTGGCGGGGGCCGGCCATATCGCTATGAGCCAGCCAGCCGCTGAAGATCAACGCAATTACAAAGCCGTCGAGCTTTACCGGGCCAACATTTTGCGCGTCGTGAGGCAGTTGAAGTATTGCCCGACCCGGGAATGGGCGATTGATTTGGTGTTTTTTATCAACGGCATTCCGGTAGCGACTGTTGAGCTGAAAACCGATTTTACCCAAGCCATTGAAGACGCGATTTGGCAGTACAAGCGCGACCGCCTGCCGCAAGACCCGCAAAGCAAACGCAAGGAGCCGTTGCTGACATTCAAACGCGGGGCGGTGGTGCATTTTGCGATGAGCGACAGCGAAATTGCCATGTGTACCGAGCTGAAAGGCGACAAAAGTGTCTTCCTGCCGTTTAACAAAGGCAACGCTGGTCATGCCGGCAACCCAGCGCGTAGCGATGGTGAATATCCGGTGGCTTATTTCTGGGAAGAAATCTGTCAGCGCGATGCCTGGCTGCGCATTTTTCATAGTTTTGTCTACGTCGAAACCAAGGACAAGGTCGATAAATTGGGTATGCCTTACAAGGCTGAGACACTGATCTTTCCGCGCTATCACCAGTTTGAAGCAGTAAATGCGATGATCGCCGATGCCAAAGCGCTAGGTCCGGGCCAGCAATATCTCTGTGAACACTCGGCAGGCTCGGGCAAAACCAGCACGATTGCCTGGACAGCCCATGATTTAATCAAGCTGCGTTACCCGGATGGCAAGGCGTATTTCAACTCGGTGATTATCGTGACCGACCGCACCGTGTTGGATGCCCAGTTGCAAGATGCGGTAAAACAACTGGACCACCAGTTTGGGGTGATTGAAACCATTGCCGCCAATCAGCGCGGCGGCAAATCCAAGAGTAATCGGCTGGCCGAGGCCTTGCAACAAGGGGTGCCGATCATCGTGGTAACCATTCAGACATTTCCGTTTGCCATGGAAGCCATTATCACCGAGCAGTCGCTGAAAGATCGGCACTTTGCCGTGATCATCGACGAGGCGCACACCTCGCAAACGGGTTCTACCGCGCAAGGCCTGCGCGCGGCTTTGGCGCTGGACAGCAAAGACAAGCTGGAAGACATGAACATCGAAAAGGTCTTGCTGGCTATGCAGAAATCTCGAGTACTCCCGGCCAATGTCAGCCATTTTGCTTTTACCGCGACACCCAAGCACAGCACGTTTACGTTGTTTGGCAGACCGGAAAACCCGGATTTACCAGTTTCGGACGACAACAAGCCAATGTCGTTCCACCGTTACACGCAACGCCAAGCCATTGAAGAAGGCTTTATTCTGGATGTGTTGGAAAATTACACACCGTATCTGCAAGCCGTGCGCTTGGGCGACCAAAGCGTCAACGATAAACGCGTCGATAAAAAGTTTGCCCGGCGTGCTTTGGCGCGCTGGAAATCGTTGCATCCCACCATTGTTTCGCAAAAGGCGGAGTTCATCATCGAGCACTTCGTTAAGAACATTGCCGGCCTGCTGAACGGCGAAGCCAAGGCCATGGTGGTGACCAGTGGTCGACCGCAGGCGGTGAAATATAAACTGGCGTTCGATAAATACATCCAGCAAAACCGGCTGGAGCATATCAAGGCCTTGGTGGCGTTTTCCGGCAAAGTGGATGGTAAAGCGCTGGGCGACGATCTAGAGTCGGGCGAGCTGGGTATCGATTACGCCAAGGAGTATTCCGAATACAACCTCAATCCGGGGGCGGGTGCGGATCTGCGTCATGAGTTCGAGCGCAGCGAATACCGGGTGATGATTGTCGCCAATAAATTTCAAACCGGGTTTAACCAGCCCAAACTGGTGGCAATGTATTTGGATAAAAAAGTCAGCGGGGTCGAAGCGGTACAGACGTTGTCGCGCTTGAATCGCACCTATCCCGGTAAAGATGAAACCTATGTGATCGATTTCGTGAACGAGCCGCAGACTATTCTGGATGCATTCAAACATTACGATGACGGCGCCGAACTGGAGGCCGTGCAGGACATCAACGTCATTTACGACATGCAGGATATTCTCGATGATGCCGGGATTTATGTTGCTGGGGATCTGGAGGCGTTCAAAATGGCGCGCGGCAAAGCGCTGCCGGGTAAGGAAACCGACGAAACGTTGCACCGAAAACTGTATAGCGCTACCCAGCGACCGACGGATATTTTCAACAGCCAAGTGAAAATGCTCAGCGATGCCATCGAGAGCTGGGATGCTGCTATTGATAAAGCCATTGCCGCAGCAGACGAGAAAGCACAAGCCTATGCCGAGGCGCAACGCAGCGAATTTGCCAAGCAACGCGAGCGTTTGATGCGCTTTAAAACCGATCTTGCCCGGTTTGTACGCACCTACAATTATGTGGCACAGCTTGTCGAACTGGCCGATGCGGACCTGGAAAACTTTGCCGCCTTTGCCAAGCTGTTCAGTAAGCGCCTGAAGGGTGTTTCGCCGGAACAGATCGATTTGAGTGGCCTGCTGTTAAGCCACTTTGGCATGCGTCTGGTTAAGGATATCAAAGACGAAGGCGCCAAATATACGCTGAAACCAATTACCGCCAACGAAGCTGAACCGAGCGACCGCGAGAAGGAGTTTATCAGCCAAATCATCGCCCGTATGAACGATCTGTTTGGCGACATTTCTGATGATATTGGCCAGCGACATTTCACCGCGCAAATCGTCGATATCGCGATGCAAAATCACCGGGTGGCGGAACAGGTGGAGCACAACACCAAGGAACAAGCCCTGCAGGGGGATTTGCCGGAGGTGGTCAAAGCGGCCACCGTCAATGCGATGAAATCACACAACGATTTGGCGCGGGTGATTTTGAAAGACCCGCAAAACATGGATCTGTTCTTTAGTCTGGTTTACGACATCATGAAACACAACGCGGGCAAGGATTTGCTTGAGTAACTGTTCACCGCGCAACTATTTTTAGCCAATTATCTAAATCGCAATAATTATCGCGATTTCGAAGACGACCTTCCAAATTTACCCTTCACACTATTCCCCAGGACGTTTCTGGATGGCTGCCATTGAGTTGAACCCG
>PERU01000070.1 GCA_002928965.1 Methylomonas sp. | reverse complement strand
GGATCGAGGGGGATTTATTAAAAAATCTCCCCCCAACCCCTCTTTATCAAAGAGGGGAGCAAGAATCGTGTGATTCGGAATAAGCAGAATTCCGGGAAGTTATTTATGACCATATCCTAAGCTCATTAGGCACATCAAGGTTCGACAGGCTCTCGGCAACGGCTGCTGAGTTGCTCTAACGCCTGCAGCTTGCAGTCGGCCAAGAACGGAATCAACCACTTCCCGTTCGTCCTGTAGCAGGATCTATGCCCTTGAGGCTATGATCGCGCAACTCTCGTTGCTCGATCACCTTTTTGGTCATCACCTCAAGCAGTTCCAGTAATTGATCCCGCAAACTAAATAATTCGGCTTTAATCATTGTCAGCGCCTGTTCATCTGGTTCAAGACTCAATAAGGCAACCCAATCAGTAGCCAACTCATGCACGCGCTCATGCAATGCATCAATTACCTGAAATTCCGGCAAGCTACCATAATGCCGACGACCACTACCACGGCACCAATGCCCGAATGCGCAGTGCTGACTACTCAATAATGGCATCCCCTGATGTTGCGGTTGTTCCACGTAACTTAAAACTTGCTCAATCCAGGCTTTATGGCTTTGCGCTGCCACAATTAATGGCAAATCTTCCAGTGGTACAGCAGGCAATTCAAATTGCTGCCAAACCGCTTTTTGCTGCCAGTCTGCCAACCAACCCGACAAATCCTCTGCAGGCATGGGTTTGGCAATCCCATACCCTTGCCCCAGAATACACCCCAACCTTATCAATCGGGCAAAATGATCCATGGTTTCGACGCCTTCCGCAATCACCGGACGGTTGAAGGCTTGCGCCAAGCGCACCACGCTTTCCACAATGGTGAAATCTTCGCGATCGTCCAGCATGTCACGCACGAAAACCTGATCAATTTTCAGCATATCCACCGGCAGACGTCGAAAATAGGCTAACGAGGAATACCCGGTGCCAAAGTCATCCAGTGCAAAGGTTACGCCCAGCGCCTTACAGGCTGTCATTACTTCAATGGCGCGATGCATGTCATTCATGGCCGCAGTTTCCAGTACTTCCAGCTCCAATTGCCGGGCGGAAATGTGAGGATAGCGGTTTAACGCTTGCTGCAAAGCCTCGACAAAATGTGCCGATAGCAAATGATTGGCACTGATATTGACACTCACCCGTACCAACATCCCCTGCTCTTGCCAGAGACTGATTTGCTGCAAGGCGATTGCAATCACCCACTCGCCCAACTCGACTTCCACCTGTGATCCGACGAAACTGTCCAGAAACGCCGCAGGCGGTAACAATCCCTGCTGTGGATGCTGCCAACGAATCAACGCTTCGACACCGATCAATTCGCCACTCAACAAGTTGACCTTCGGTTGATAATGAAACAAAAATTCCCCGGCTCGCAAAGCTTTGAGCAAGGTGTTCATATAATCCTGACGATCTTTCAACTCACGATCATGCTGAGGATCAAACAGGTGATAGCGATTTTTGCCATCCTGTTTGGCGCGATACATTGCCTGATCGGCATGCCGTAGCAAGGTATCACCATCTGCATCGTCGACAGGATACAACGCCACCCCGATACTGGCCGAAACGCTCAGCAGCTTTCCGGCAATACTGGCTGGCTTAGTCAATTCTTGTAAGACTCGTTGCAGGGCATACCCACACTCCTGAGGATCGGTTAAATCGCCCAGCAATAAAGCAAACTCATCACCGCCCAAGCGAGCCAGGGTATCTTCATTTCGAAGAGTTATTTTGAGACGGTCGCTGATTTCGACCAATAACTGGTCACCCGCCTCATGTCCGTAACTGTCATTGACAGGTTTAAACCCATCCAAATCAAGGTAACAGACCGCCAACAACTTGCCAGTCCGCTCCGCATGGGCAAGTGCGTGAGTTAAGCGATCACTGAACAATCGCCGATTCGGCAAACCCGTCAAAGGGTCATAGTGGGCGATGCGATCCAATTCTGCTTCATGTGCTTTGAGAAGACTAATATCGGAAAAAACCGCCACCGTATTTAGTAATTGACCTGCGTCGTCTCGCACGGCGGCAATCGCCAACATTTCCACATACAATTCGTCGTTTTTGCGACGATTCCAAATTTCCCCTCGCCAATAGCCCTGTTCTTGCAGAGCATGCTGTATTTCGGCATATACCGCTTGTTCTTGCAGATCAGAATTCAATACTTTGGATGATTGACCAATTATCTCCTGCCTTTCATAGCCGGTGATTCTGGTAAAGGCCGGATTGACATCAATGATTTGGTTTTCCGCATCCGCAATCATGATGCCTTCATAACTATTAGCGAACACCGTAGCCGCTAATTGCTGTTGCGCTTCGGTCTTGCTGCGTTCGATGGCGATGGCGCAAAGGCGCGAGGCGTGCTGTATCAGTTCAATATCTGCCGCTGTAGGGGATGCTGGCTGATGCTGATACAACGCAAAGGTACCTAACAGCTTTTGATGAGTCCCCCAGATCGGTTCCGACCAGCAGGCACCTAACCGAGCCGCCAGAGCCAAATCCCTGAAATCAACCCAATAAGGGTGCTGCAGAATATCATCGACAATCACTCGTTGACCTCGAGCGGCGGCTGTACCGCAACTACCCACACCTTCACCAATTCGTATGCCTTGAACAGCCGCGTTATAGTCAGCTGGCAAACTGGGTGCCGCGCCCAGCAGCAAATGCTTATTGCTATCATCCAATAACAGGATGCTGCACAATACGCCGGGCCGCTCTTGTTCCACGCTCAAAGCAATCGATTCCAAAATTAGCGGCAATCGCTCACCGCGCAGCAAACGTTCCAGCACCTCTCGGCGTTGAAATTCCCGCTGCTCAGCTAACTTGCGTTCACTGCGATCGCGCAATAACGCCTGCATCACCGGCTGGCCATCCAAAATCAGCGGCGACAGCATGACTTCGACAGAAAACGTCTCACCGGTATCCAGTCGGGTATGCATCCATTCAAATAGCTGCGGCCCCTGCTCAAAGGTTTGATCAATGAGTTGCCGATCCAATTCAGTCGATAAGATGCCGTTGGCTTGCCTCTCTGGGGATAACTCAGCCGGTCGCCGGCCACAAATAGCGTTACGATCGGCGGTATGGAATAAGCGTAATGCCGCCTGATTACAATCTATAAAAACAGCCTGTTTGATTAACAACACTGCGTCAGAACTGGATTCAAACAACCCGCGAAATTTGCTTTCCGATTCGAGCAAGGCTTGTTCACTCTGACGCAAACGAGTAACCAGATCTTCCAGGGAGGCATTTTTATATTGCAGCTGGGCATTACTGGCCGCCAACTCTTCGGTGCGCTGCCGAACCTGCTGCTCCAAATCGCCCTGCACGGACTGCAACGCGTCGAATTGCGTTTCGACGGTATGTGACAACTGCTGCAGTGACACAGACAACGTACCTATTTCATCATTGGTTTTGATCGGGGCAGGGATGCCGTAATGACCATCATTAATTTGCTTGGCATACCGAGATAACGCCATCACTGGCCGCGAAACAAATCTCGACATTAACTGATTCAGCAATAACGCAATGATCAGAAATACAGCTACAAAATTAATCGCCACCTGCACAATGGCTTCCTTGATTTTGCTATTGATGACTTCAGTAAGAAAGCCCAGACGAATGGCTGCAACATGATTACTATCTGCATCGAACACCGGTACAGTCACATCGAAATACTCTTTACCATCCCGCCGTTGATAGGGTTGATACATGGGTTGAAGACTGGCGACACTTTGTTTCATCGCCTCATCCCAGTGGATATGACCAACGTAGGCTGGCTCACTGTGAGATAACACCCGACCTTGCAAGTCGACAATCGCGGCGTATTTGATGTGGTCATTTTGCTCCACAACTTGCTGTAACTTTTTATGCATGCCGTCCAAACTTTCCAGCGGCAACCCCAGACTGAGCAACTCACTGACCACACCGTTCAAGTTATGTGCCAGTCCAAAACTACCCACCAGCAAGGCGCTGGTGTAATTGCTACGAAAATTGATGATATTCACCACCGAACTCACCAATAACGAGCTAAACACCACTGCAATGGTAATCAGAGAAATTTTTTTATTCAGGGTCATGTTTAGACTACCTGCAATTCATTGCACAATGTTGTCGCCAGCCAATAACAATAATTCGACCGGAACTGTAATATTAAATTGCTTGGCCTTAGCCAGATCGACCGCAAAACCGAACTTACGAGGCCATTCTGCCGGAATGTCCGCAATAGGTCGTCCTTCGAAAACTTGCTTGACCATATCGGCTGCCTGCTCACCAATACTGGCATGAGATGGATAGACGACAGCCGTGGCGCCCCAATGCGCCATCACATCATCCTTGACAATGCCTATCAATGGTTTACTGGCTGTTTGATAGACGATCTTTGAGAAGGATTTACGGGTACCCATTTGATCATTGGGCTTGATAAAAGCATCTACCTGACCATCAAGCATCCTGATGCGCTCAATGGCGGCGTCGGCCATTTGCTGATCAGCATTTTCACCAACAATAAATGGGACAGGGCTGAAGATGATTTTCAAATCGGCAAACTCAGGATCGTCCGCCAACAATGCTTGCAACCATTGATTGTAACTTTGTGATTGCGGCATATCAGCGTAAACCAAGCCCAGGGTTTTGGCTGCAGGTAACAATCGCCGGATAAATTTGAATCTAGATTTCACAGGGACCGGATAACTAACGCCGGTAAAATTACTCACAGGCGAAACGTTGAAATCGCTTATCAATCCCATACCAACCGGATCGGTTGCAGCGGCAAAGATCACTGGCTGCTGGATGTTCCCATGATAAAGGTTTTTGGTCGCAATTGTGGCCACCGTGCCACCCGCAACAATCACGTCAAAATGCTGATTAGCGAGTGTCCGCAGTATGTTTTCAGCTTGCTGAATGTCATTATCTGCAAACTGTAAACTAACCTGTAAATTATGATGCTCCTGATAGCCGTGTTGCTTCAGCCTGGATAATAATGCACTGCGAATATCGTCATAGGGAGTACCTTGCTGGGAATCCAGAATCAACAAACGATACGTTCGCGCCTCATCATCAGCTCGACAAAGGCCATCCGCAATCAGCAGTGCGATAGCCAAAGCCACCAAACAAGCATTGAAAAGATGTTTTAACCGACGCATATCCCTTATCACCAGCAAACTATATGCGTGCTAGCATAGCACTCGCTGAGTAAGCCAACAAATGCACAAAAAAAGGCCGACATGAACATCATGCCGGCCTTTTTACTTTAAAGCGATTTAATTACGCTTCGTAATTGGCACTGGCGAATTCCCAGTTAACCAATGCCCAGAATGCTTCCAGATATTTTGGACGCGCGTTGCGAAAATCAATGTAGTAAGCATGTTCCCAGACGTCACAGGTCAAAATCGGGGTTTGGCCTGCGGTCAATGGGCAACCCGCATTGCTGGTGCTGACCAGTTCCAAAGTGCCATTAGCGTTTTTCACCAACCAAGCCCAGCCAGAACCAAAAGTGGTGACTGCACATTTGCTGAATGCTTCTTTAAACTCTTCGAAAGAGCCAAAGGTTCTTTCAATCGCATTTGCCAAGCCACCGGTTGGCGCACCACCACCGTTTGGTGACAAGCAATTCCAGTAGAAAGTGTGGTTCCACACTTGGGCCGCATTGTTGAAAATACCACCAGAGGATTTCTTGACGATGTCTTCCAGAGACAGGCCTTCAAACTCGGTGCCCGGAACCAGGTTATTCAGGTTGGTCACATAAGTTTGGTGATGTTTGCCGTAGTGATACTCGATGGTTTCGGGTGAAATATGCGGCGCCAATGCGTCATTTGCGTAAGGTAATGCAGGTAATTCGAAAGTCATCATTTTTCTCCAGAGTGAATGAACAGCTTGAGTTAGCATTGTAGGCCTAGACCTTAACACTAATAACCCAGTATTATAATAAAGAATTATGCACAGTAGTAACTTCTTGTTAAATCAATTAGTTATCAGGTTTTTTCTAAAGCAGGAACGATTCTGGAGAACTCCAAAGCGTTAAATTCCTGACCAATCCACGCCTAGACTTGATTGGTCCGGGTGGAGCAAGCGGTATCTTTTAAACCGCGATGTAGACTTTGAACCGTTTCCTACAGCCCTCTTTTGAAATGCAAAGCCTTTGGATTTTTTCGCTCACACCGTTGATCTGATTAAATCGTTGGAATGGGAAGACCTGAGTAATTGCTGTTGAATATTTGCCTGATAGCAATCGTAAACTTTGAATCCTGTGTCAATACGGAAACAGCTAGGAGCCTGTCCGAGAATAGGAATCGTCGCGAGGCAAAGCCATTTTGAGTCAGATTTGTTGATCATTTGAGGCGAATAGTGGTGCTATTTAACGAAAATGAGCGGGAAATCTGGCCAAAAGGGTTTTTCCGTA
>PERU01000069.1 GCA_002928965.1 Methylomonas sp. | reverse complement strand
CAGCCGCGATACTTTCTTTTGCATCGCCAAAAGAAAGTATCCAAAGAAAAGGCGACCCGGATGCCGCTTGTATCCTGCGCTCCTCGCTTTTGCCGAGGGTTTTCGGAAGGGGCTTCCTGCCCCTCCGAAAACGAGCGGCATCCCTGCCGCTCCCCTGCGGGCTACTCTCGCCAAAAGCTCCGGTGCTCGGCGCGGCAAACGGGATAAAACCAACCCCCTTGATGAGTTTTTCTCGTTCCCATGCGCTGCGTGGGAACGGTGGACTTGCCCGCGCTGCGGGCCTAATTGCCGCAGGGCCGTAGGTCCGATTAGCGTTAGCGTAATCGGACGTATGTTTTAATTGAATTTAATGTTTCGCTATCGCGAAGCCTAATTTAACGCCGGTTCGCGGACCGGCGGCCGCGATACTTTCGCTACGAAAACCATCCCTGGTTTTCGCCCTTCGGGCCAGCCTATCGGCTGTTCAAATTCGCTCCAGGCGAATTTGTGCGTCGCCAAAAGAAAGTATCCAACGAAAAGGCGACCCGGATGCCTAATGTTTGTTACGTTGCCGCTAAGTCCAATTTAATGTCGACTGCGTACCGGAAACACGATACTTTCGCTGTGAGGGGGCTGAATGTATTCAAAGCGGTGTCTATTTCGTAAATTCAATTGAGTTGATTTGTTAGGTATGTATCAATTCCTTTGAATACTGCCCTGTATTTTTAACTTTTGCCTATAATTCCAGCAGATTTTTGTTAACAATTTTAACAAGAACCATTCTTATTGCTAACAGTTGCTTGGGGGTTTAATCAAGATGGATTTTTTTTCCAAATTTAAGGTTGCAAGCCGTTTGGCAATTTTAATGAGTTGCGTGCTGGTGGGATTTACGGTGTATGGATTTTGGTCTTTCAAAACGTTGAATGACTTAAAAGTTAACGGACCCATCTATAAACGTATTGTGCAGGGCAAAGACTTGGTCGCGGACATTTTGCCGCCTCCTGAATATATCATCGAATCGTATCTGGTCAGTTTACAACTCATGCATGTCGATAGTGCAGAGCATGGCGAGCTGATTCAGCGTTTGCGCAAACTTAAAGCGGAGTACGATGAACGACATGTTTTCTGGCTGGGCGAAAATTTATACAGCGACCTGAAAGAAAAGTTTCTCACTGATGCGCATCAATCGGCACTGGCCTTTTATAAAGTTGCCTTCGATGAATATTTGCCGACTTTGGAAACAGGCGACCAGCAGCAGGTCGCAAGTGTGCAGCTCAAAATGCGCGGATTTTACGAGAAGCATAGGCGTGCGGTCGATGAGGTGGTTCAAATTGCCAATACACGAGTAGCGAACGATGAACAAACCGCAGCAGAGAATATTTCCAGCGCATCGATTCTAATGTTAGCGGTTTTATTGTTGACCGCGCTGGTGACGGTGATAGTGGCAAGTCTGATTTCCGGTTCAATTACCCGGCCGATAGTCCACCTTAAAAAAATGATCACGGAAATCAATGACCGAAATGATTTTACGCTACGAGTCAATATTAACAGCCTCGATGAGATAGGCGAAACAGCCCGTTCGTTCGATAAGCTGATATCGAATATTCAGCTTATGTTGCGAGGCTTGCTGGAGCATGCCAATGAATTGTCCAGCGCCTCGCATTCACTTTCATCGACCTCGCTGCAGGTTGCTGCCAGTTCACGCGGCCAAAGTGAAGCGGCTTCGTCGATTGTCAGCGATATTGAACAGGTAAACATTAGTATTCGTAATGTCACAAAAGGCGCTCAGGAGGCCTTAAAGTTATCGCAACAATCCGGTGATCTATCCAACCAAGGTGGTGACATCATCCAAAGTGCCAGTCAAACCATGATGCAGATTGCAGACACTGTCAAACAAACAGCCCATGCAATTGAAGCATTGGGCCTGCAATCGCAGCACATTTCATCCGTGGTGCAAGTGATTAAGGATGTGGCTGACCAGACTAATTTGTTGGCGTTGAATGCGGCCATAGAAGCAGCAAGAGCGGGTGAGCAGGGGCGCGGTTTTGCCGTAGTCGCCGATGAAGTGCGCAACTTGGCCAAACGCACCACCAAAGCCACCGAAGAAATTTCGCAAATGATTTCCACCATTCAAGGGTGCACCCAGACTGCGATTGCGGAAATGAGTAGCGCCGTCAGCACTGCTGATGAAGGCTCATCTGTCGCAGCTAAAGCAGGCGATGCCATCAATCAAATCAAAGCCGGCTCTTCTCAAGTGGTAAGTGTGGTCAATAATATTTCTATAACCTTAAACGATCAAAACCAAGCCAGCGATTCAATTGGTTCCCACATCTCAAAGGTTGCGAGTATGGCTGAAGAAAATATGTCTGGTGCTGAAAACTCTGCCAAATCAGCCGTTAATCTGGCTAGGTTGGCAGAGGACATGCGGGCTACGGTGAATAGTTTTCGCTTGTAGTCCGTTATGGTTTTAGGCCCATGCAACAGGAAAGCGATTTCAGAACGTTGGGGGCAGCTAAGCCGTGTTCGCTGTGACTTTTTTAATCTGATCTAAGGATATGCGCATAAGTGACGTTCCCGCATTCGGCTTGTTCGTAATCACTCGAGTATTCCCCCTCCTTTGCCAAAGGAGGCTGTCGTAAAAGGTAGGTTGGGCCTGAATTTAATGACCTGATTATAAAGATGCTTCAGCTACACCGTCATTCCGGCAATCCCCTTGTGCCCCAGAGGGTATGCCGAGATGACGATTTCTGACTTGGCTGAAGGATCTTTATAATCAGGTTTAATGAAGCCCAACAGTATGATTTTGTTGGGCTTCGCCGTGCTCAGCCCATCCTACATTTAACTTTTACGGCACCCTCCAAAGGGGGGACGTTCTTGTTAGAGAGCCTAAGGATATGGTCATAAATAACTTCCCGGAATTCAGCTTATTCCGACTCACACGATTCTTGCTCCTCTCTTTGATAAAGAGGGGTTGGGGGAGATTTTTTAATAAATCCCCCTCGATCCCCCTTTTTCAAAGGGGGAAGTTATTTGTAGCGAAATCCTAAATTCAGGCCGCTCGACGGGTTTGTACCAACTCCAACAAGTCCGCACAATCCGCTTCTATCAATTCAAAACCAATTTTGGCGGCAAAGCGTTTTTCCTTGTCTGTGGGGTTTTTTCGTAAAAACCAGCCACGATGCTCATCGGCTGCATAGGTAATGTCGCTCATCACCATGCGTTCGGAATCACGATTCAGCGGCACGCCTAAAAGCAGATATTTTTTACCTTTGCGGTAATCCTTCAAGAAGTCGGGGATCGCAAAACCACCCATCAGTTCAGTGATGTAATCAACGTAATCCGCGTCGGAAGCTACATAATTGGATTCAGGGAGCGGTGTACCCATGGGTTTGAACAGAATAGGCAATTTGTTATCAACTTGCGTCTGCTCAATTTCAAAGTATTTTTCACTGTCGTAATGGTAAATTTTAAACCGGTAATGGTTGCCAATAACTCGCGCCAAACCCACAATCAGGGTGTGCTCTTCGTCGGCATAACTGTCTTGAAGCTGGGTATCGCGGTTGATGTCGATCACGTAACTGGGTTTCCATTCCGCCAACCATTCATGAATGGCGGCGCGACTGTATTGAATGTCTTTGTAAGTTTTATCTAGAAATTGGGTCAGAAAGCTTCGACCGCGTTTTAACTCCTGATTCATTGCCGCCCGTGGAAATTCGTACATCAATTTTGGCGCCATAGGCTTGCCGCCATTCATCGCCAAAATCAAGCTGTCACTATCGGCAGGGATTGGTGTGCCGTTGAGTTTACTGGTGACATCGGATAATACGCCCGGCCCCAGGTAAGGGATGACCTGATTGTCATAAAGGCCGGTAAGAATCTCTGAAAAAACCGTATTGGACATGGATAGACTCCTGAATTGATGAATCGCTAAGCCAAGCATCAGCAATATTCAATCCAGTTTTTTAAAAAGTAGGCATTGTCTATGAAACCCAGCAAATTCATGACTTAAACAACAGCTATCGGAGAAATTAAACGCCTGAGGTTTGTAGGGTTTATCACAACCAGCATCAAGGATGTCGAACTGGTGCCAAAAGTCAGCAGGAAACTGTACTGCATCATTATAAGTACCGACAGGGTCGTGAAGCTGATGGGTAAGCTTTATCAGTTAGAGCAAACCGTTGCTGATCAGCTTGGACAGGCGCCTAGATATGTGTTGGTTAAAGTACATCCCAAAAACAAATTGTTAGGTATACAACCATGCTGATATGCGGCTAATAAATATTAAATATATAAAAAACAGTAACTTATAAAATAATCAAACATGGCACAGGCTTTGCTTTTATTGAATTGTCATTAACTGTTAGGCCCATAAGAGGAGAAGATCATGGCGAGATTACGTCAATGTGCTATTTACGGTAAAGGTGGTATCGGTAAATCCACCACCACTCAAAATCTGGTTGCCGGCTTGGCGGAACTGGGCAAAAAAGTAATGATCGTTGGTTGCGATCCAAAAGCGGACTCTACCCGTTTAATTCTGCATGCGAAAGCCCAAAACTCCATCATGCAAATGGCGGCCGACGCCGGCAGCGTGGAAGACTTGGAACTGGAAGATGTATTGAAAGTCGGCTATCGCGATATTAAATGCGTTGAATCCGGTGGTCCAGAGCCTGGCGTTGGCTGTGCTGGTCGTGGTGTTATCACCGCCATCAACTTTCTGGAAGAGGAAGGTGCTTATACCGACGACCTGGATTTTGTTTTCTACGATGTATTGGGTGACGTTGTTTGCGGTGGATTCGCGATGCCCATTCGTGAAAACAAAGCCCAAGAAATTTACATCGTATGCTCCGGCGAGATGATGGCTATGTACGCAGCCAATAACATCGCCAAAGGTATCGTCAAATACGCCAACTCCGGCGGCGTGCGTTTGGCCGGTTTGATCTGTAACTCACGTCAATGCGCGCGTGAAGACGAATTGATCATGGAATTGGCAGCCAAACTGGGCAGCCATATGATCCATTTCGTACCGCGTGACAATGTTGTGCAACGCGCAGAAATTCGCCGCATGACCGTTATCGAATACGAACCACAAGCCAAACAAGCGCAAGAGTATCGCGATCTGGCGAACAAAATCATTAACAACAAAAATCTGGTTATCCCGACTCCCATCACCATGGATGAGTTGGAAGAGTTGTTGATGGAGTTCGGCATCATGGAAGAAGTGGATGAAAGCATCGTCGGTCAAACCGCCGCAGCAGAAGCTACCGCATAAGCTACGAACCGTAGGGTGGGCGGCATCTTTAGCCCACCCACAACGGTATTAAAGAATCGTGGGCAGACATTGCCCGCCTTATACCACCTACAGAGGTTTGTTGGGAGATTACCCACGCCCAAAGGAGGATAACATTATGGCCGCTATGACCAGAGAAGAGACCGAAGCGCTGATTCAAGAAGTGCTGGAAGTCTATCCCGAAAAAGCCAAAAAAGACCGTGCCAAACATTTGGCCGTCAATGATCACGAACAGGAAAAAGCCAATAAGTGCATTACTTCCAACCGAAAATCCCTGCCCGGTGTGATGACCATTCGTGGTTGCGCATACGCCGGATCGAAAGGGGTGGTGTGGGGTCCGATCAAGGATATGATCCATATTTCTCACGGACCGGTAGGCTGCGGACAATATTCCCGCGCCGGTCGCCGCAATTATTATGTAGGTACCACGGGTATTAACACCTTTGGCACCATGAACTTTACCTCAGACTTTACCGAGAAAGATATCGTATTCGGCGGCGATAAAAAGCTGGCGAAAATCATCGATGAAATCGAAGTCTTGTTCCCATTGAACAAGGGTATTTCGATTCAATCGGAATGTCCGATTGGATTGATCGGCGATGACATCGAAGCAGTATCCAAAGTTAAAACCAAAGAACACGGCAAAACCATCGTGCCAGTGCGTTGCGAAGGTTTTCGCGGCGTATCACAATCGTTAGGTCATCACATCGCCAACGACGCGATTCGTGACTGGGTATTGGAAAAACGCGATGGCGACGATAGCTTCCCCACAACGCCATACGATGTAGCGGTAATTGGCGATTACAACATCGGCGGCGATGCCTGGGCATCGCGGACTTTGTTGGAAGAAATGGGGCTGCGCGTGGTGGCGCAATGGTCTGGTGACGGCACCATTGCGGAGATCGAAAAAACCCCAAAAGTGAAACTGAACCTGATTCACTGCTACCGTTCGATGAACTACATCGCCCGCCATATGGAAGAAAAGTACAACATCCCCTGGATCGAGTACAACTTCTTTGGTCCGACCAAAATCGCCGAAAGTTTGCGCCGTATTGCTTCGCACTTCGATGAAACCATCCAGGCCGGTGCCGAGAAAGTTATCGCCAAGTACCAAGCTGAGTACGATGCCGTCATCGCCAAATACAAACCCCGCCTGCAAGGCAAACGGGTGATGTTGTATGTCGGCGGCTTGCGTCCGCGTCATGTGATTGGAGCCTATGAAGATTTGGGCATGGAAGTAGTCGGTACCGGTTATGAGTTTGCGCATAACGATGACTACGACCGCACCATCAAAGAAATGGGTAATGCCACCTTGTTGTATGACGATGTTACCGGCTATGAATTTGAAGAGTTCGTCAAAAAAGTTCAGCCTGATCTAATTGGCTCCGGCATCAAGGAAAAATACATTTTCCAAAAAATGGGTGTGCCGTTTC
>PERU01000068.1 GCA_002928965.1 Methylomonas sp. | reverse complement strand
GTGAAACCGCTTAGCGCCGATGATAGTGTGGCAGGTTGCCATGTGAAAGTAGGTCATCGCCAAGCTCTTAATACTAAAGCCCATCTCATCAGGTGGGCTTTTTTTTTGCCTGGAATTTAGCTTAAAACCTATCCTCCAGCTTGAATCGGTAGCGGAAAATAGTTCGCTTACTCGCAAATTACTCTTTTAGGGCAAAGCCTTGGGTTACAGTGAGTCCATTGGCTGATTTTTCTTCCTGTTCGGGGTGTGCTTCGCAGTGAAATGCCCGCTGAAGGTAAACCGGTTTTTCTGCGCCATGCATACATCCGCGTGGCATAATTCAGATAAAAACAGGTAGGTGCTGCCATGTTGCAAAAACGTCTGATTATCCTGTTGTCCTTACTGATTATTCTGCCGACTGTAGTGATTGGCTGGATGGCCTATCGCTTTTCCATTGATGCGATTCGCACTGATCGCATCAATGTGGTCGGCCAAATTGCTGCCAGTCGCCATGAACAACTTGGACGTCTGCTGACTCAAACCCACAATCGCACCACTATTTTTCTGGGCGACTTAATTATTAAATGCTTGCATAACAACGCACTAGACCAAACATGTGCAAGGGCTTTCCTAGGCGACTATCTGCATACCGAAGTTGCCAGTGGCGCGGTGTTGTTTATTCCAGAGCAAAATCAGCATGTAATTGTGGGTAATCCACCTGCCGCAGCAAGGCAATCGGTTGAGTTCACGGAGCAGCAATTAGCCTGGGTGACATCGTCTTCTGCATCTGTAGATCGCTATTTTTCTGTGGTAGTGCATGATAATCGCTCATTATTGCAATTACAGGTGACCTACCCGGCCAGTCAATTACAGGCGATTTTCTCGATACCTGCAGAACTGGGACAATCAGGGGAGCTATTTTTGGCAGATAGTGAAGGATTCATTATTGCCCAGTCCAAGCTTTCAGCTCAACAAGGTCGAACCCATCCGGTTTCTGCAGCGCCAATGCAGGCTTGTTTGCGCGGTGAAAATACTGAGATGTTGACGACTAATTCTCGCGAACAGGCCGTGATTCTTGGATTTCGTTTTGTGCCGGAAATTGGCGGCGGCTGCATCATGGCTTATATCGAACAGGCTGAAGCATTTGCGCCGTTACGTAAGTTGGAAAAACGAATTGTCATTGCATTAGCGCTGTTCATCATATTGGCCACTGTGATGGTTAATCTGCTGGCCAGACGTATCGTCAGGCCGATCATTCGCTTGACTGACACAGCCCGTCGTATCAGCAATGGCGACCACTCCATTCGGGCGGACATGGCAGGTCTTGATGAAATTTCCGAGCTGGCCAGTTCCTTTAATCAAATGACCGATGCGCTATCGGATGCACAGCGTAATCTGGAAGCCAAAGTGGCAGAAAGAACCCAGGCTTTGCGTCTCAGTCAGGAACGTTACATGCTGGCAGAACGGGCTGTGAACGATGGCATTTGGGATTGGAATATCCTTGCTCATGAATACTATCTATCGCCGCGATGGAACAAAATCCTCGGTTATTCCGAGGGAGAACTACCCAATCGCGAGAGCATATTTTTTGAACTGATTCATCCCGATGACAAGCAGCATGCTAGCGAAATGTTCAAGCGGCATCTGGAAAATCACGAACGCTACTCGACTGAAATTCGCTTACGTCACAAAGATGGCAGTTATCGCTGGGTTTTGGATAGAGGTGAGGCTTTACGTGATAAAAACGGTCTGGCAGTCCGCATGATCGGCTCCATTACCGACATTACCGAACGCAAGGCAGCCGAGACGGAATTAATCAGCTACCGCGACCATCTGGAAGAACGGGTGGCTATGGCGACAACCGAAGTACAGGCTATTGTAAAAACGGCAGTGAATGGGGTGATCTCCATTGATGCCAGCGGCGCCATCAGGGTGTTCAACCCGGCTGCGGAACGCTTGTTTGGCTGGCAAGCCTCTGAAGTGCTGGGTAAAAATGTCTCGATACTGATGCCTGAGCCCTTTGCAACTGAACACGATAGATATATCCAGCGATTTTTAGATACCCAGCAAGGCAAAATTCTGGGGATTGAGCGGGAGGTGGTGGCACAACGCAAAGACGGCACGCTGTTTCCGGCCAATCTGGCGGTGGGGCATGGAATTATTTCAGACGACCGGCATATTTTTGTGGGGTTTATTGCAGACATCAGTTTGCAAAAACAGGCCGAGCAGGAACTCAGACAGGCCAAGGAGGCCGCCGAAGCTGCCGCCAAAGCCAAGGCTAATTTTCTTGCCAACATGAGTCACGAAATTCGCACGCCCATGAATACCGTGATTGGTTTTGCCGAAGTGGTTTTGCAGAAACATGATTTGTCAAAAGAATCCCGCGAACATATCGGCATCATTCTCAGCTCTGCCAGACATTTGCTGAATGTGATCAATGACATTCTGGATTTCTCCAAAATCGAAGCCGGCAAAGTCGAGCTTGAGTCGGTTTGTTTCAGTTTGCCGGCTGCCATGCAGGAAACATTACAGACCATAGGATTACGAGCCACTGAAAAAGGCTTGAAGCTTGATTTGCAGATCGATCCGGCTTTGCCGGAGTTTTTCAGTGGTGATCCGAATCGCCTGCGGCAGGTGGTTTTGAATCTGGTGGGTAACGCTGTCAAATTTACCGAAGCCGGGCAAATCATCGTCAGAATCGAAAAAGCCGATAGTGAGGCAATGGTGCATTTTGCTATCAGCGATACCGGTATCGGCATGACGCCCGAACAAACTGAAAAAATCTTCGAGTCCTTTTCCCAAGCTGATACCACAACCAGTCGCCGCTTCGGCGGCACCGGTTTGGGCACCACCATCAGCAAGCAAATTGTGGAAATGATGGGGGGGCGGATTTGGGTGGATAGTCAATTGGGTGAAGGGGCGACTTTTCATTTTACGATCCATCTGCCGGCTACTGATCAACATGAAAGCTGCCTGTATGTGCAAAAGCAACCACCGCAGACAGATTTCAGATCACCGCGCCAGTTTACAGTCCTGTTGGCAGAAGATATTGAGGCCAATGCGAATCTGGCCCGCTTGCGTCTGGAGCAGCAAGGGCATCAGGTTTACTGGGTAAAAAACGGCCAGCAGGCGGTGGATGCGTTTACAAACGGCGGCATAGATTTGATTTTGATGGATCTGCAAATGCCAGTGTTGGACGGCCTCGAAGCCACCCGGCAGATTCGGCAGTTGGAGCAAGGCACGGGGCGCCGCATGCCTATTCTGGCATTGACAGCCAGTGTGTTGAAGCATGAAAAGCTGCAATGTACCGAAGCAGGCATGGATGCCATCGTCGGCAAACCGATCGACATCAATGAATTGCTGGAAAAAATGGAATTATTGACACCACCTGGTTTCGGGCAAATGCGCCCCCGGATCGATATGCCGTTACAGCCAGAGTTGAATCTGGATTTTAGCGTACTGTCTGCTGTCGCGGATACCGACAAAGGCTTGCATACTTGGCAAGACCCGCAGGTTTATCTGAGTGCATTACGCAGCTTTGCCGAACAGCATGCTGACGATGCTACCCGAATGATGAATTGCTATGCACAAAATCCTGCCGATGTACGAGCTTTAGAGCAACTGGCTCATGCTTTAAAAGGCTTGGCGGGCAATCTGGCCTTAACCCAAGTGGCTGAATCGGCTATCAAACTGGACGATCTACTTAAAAACCAGCCGTTGCCTCAACTGCAGTCGGCGTTTGCCGGTTTGGAAAAATCACTGGCTGAAACCGTTGCGGCCATAAAACAGTTGCCCGAAGCCGACGTTCAACAATGTACAGCGCCGCATCTGGATCAACAGCAATTAATCGATTTATTGCAGGCACTTTTGCTGGCACTCGACAGCCTGAATCCGGACAACGCTGAACCCATCATGCGGCAAATCGGGTCTGGTTTGCAGGCGACTGATATGAAATCTTTACGGCAAGCTTTAGACAGTTTTGATTTTGATACTGCGAAAGCCGAAGTGCAGAAACTGATCACCGGCTTGGTTAACCAAACAAAACAGGAGCGCACATGAAAGATCAGCATAAAGTGCTGTTGGTGGATGATGAACCCAACAATCTCAAAGTCTTGCAGCAAATCTTAAAAGACCGCTACGAATTGATTTTTGCCATTAACGGCGAAAAAGCCCTGACAGCTGCTCAGCAACATCAACCGGATATTATTTTGTTGGACATCATGATGCCGGGCATGGACGGCTATCAGGTTTGTCAACAGCTTAAACAAGATCCACAGACTCAGGCGATTCCAGTGATTTTCGTGACGGCCATGAGTGAGATCGAAGATGAGGCGAGGGGGTTTGATGTCGGTGGCGTGGATTACATCCAAAAGCCGGTATCCGGACCGATTGTGCTTCGTCGGGTGCAAACCCATCTGTCGCTGGTGCGGGTAGAACAATTGGATAGTCTGGCGCGCGCAGCTATCGAGATGCTAGGCAAAGCTGGTCATTACAACGACCCGTGTACCGGCGATCATATCTGGCGTATGGCTGGGTATGCAGCGGCACTGGCGCGCGCTGCAGGCTGGAGCCCGGCTCAAGCCGACATGCTTGAGTTGGCCGCACCGACCCACGACACCGGCAAGATAGGCATTCCGCATAGTATTTTGAAAGCACCTCGCCCGCTTGAAGGCGCTGAATGGGAAATAATGAAAACCCATGCAGAAATTGGCTACGACATTCTCGGCAAAAGCGATAATCCTGTGATCAAAATGGCCGCCATCATCGCCCGCCATCATCACGAAAAATGGGATGGCAGTGGCTATCCACAAGGCTTGGCCGGCGAACAGATACCTGAGGCGGCGCGAATTGTAGCGATTGCCGATGTTTTTGATGCCTTGTCCAGTCAACGTCCTTATAAACAGTCGTGGGCCTTAGAAAAAGTCATGCAGACGATGCAGGACATGGCTGGCACCCACCTTGATCCGCATTTATGTGCAATTTTTGAACAGATTCTGCCGGAAATTTTGCGACTGAAAGCGACTTGGGAGAGGTAAGAGGGGAATAAAGCCAGGAAATTAGCGGCATAATCTTGACGCTAAGGATATTGTCATCAATAACTTCCCGGAATTCTGCTTATTCCGAATCACACGATTCTTGCCCCCTCTTTGATAAAGAGGGGTTGGGGGAGATTTTTTAATAAATCCCCCTCGATCCCCCTTTTTCAAAGGGGGAAGTTATTTGTAGCGAAATCCTAAGCGTCCTGTTCACACGGGTCCACATTAGCCGCGAGGGTTTTCAATAGCATGGATTCCTGCATAGGAGTCTGTCCGAGAATAGGAATCGTCGCGAGGGAAAGCATTTTTGAGTCAGATTTGTTGATCATTTGAGGCGAGTAGTGGTGCTATTTAACGAAAATGAGCGGGGAATCTGGCCAAAAGGGCTTTTCCGTAGCAGGTTCTCTATTCTCGGACAGGCTCCTAGTCTTCCCGCTTACCTGAAAGCAATCAAAACGGCTCAGTTATAATTTTTGTCTACACACATAAAATTCACTAGACTTCACGGCTACTTTAAAAAATATCAAATATCCATGGTCAACACCGACGAACAACAGTTTTTAAATAACCTCGATAAAAAACTCTGGACCAGCGCCGACAAGCTGCGCTCCACCCTGGATGCCTCGCAATACAAACACACCGTACTCGGCTTAATCTTTTTAAAATACGTCAGCGATTCGTTTGACATTCGGCGTAAAGAGCTAACCGATCAATTTAAAAACCCGGACCACGAATACTACCTGGACCCCGCTGACTTTGGCGGCGCAGACAGCGCCGATTACCAAGCCGAAATCAACGCCGAACTGGAACAACGCGACTACTACGCTGAAACCAACGTATTTTGGGTGCCGAAAGTGGCACGCTGGGAGTTCTTGCAAAACCAGAACAAAGTCGTCATTAACAGCGTCATTTGGCTAAGCAAAGCCGGTGAGGTACTGACCCAAGCGCCGGAAGACGAAACCGAAAAACGTCTGTGCACCCGCATTAGCTCGGTCGGGCAGCTAATCGACCACGCGCTGGAAGCCATCGAACAGGACAACGCCAAACTCAAAGGCATCCTCAACAAACGCTATACCAGCCTGCAAATCGACCCGGCCAAACTGGGCGAGTTGATTGACCTAATCGCCACCATCCCGTTCAAGCACGCCAGCCTCAGCAGCAAAGACATTCTTGGTCACGTCTACGAATACTTTCTCGGCCAGTTTGCCTTGGCCGAAGGCAAAAAAGGCGGGCAGTTTTACACGCCCAAATCCATCGTCAGCCTGATTGTGCAAATGCTCGAACCGTTTAAAGGCCGCGTGTATGACCCAGCGATGGGTAGCGGCGGCTTTTTTGTGCAATCGGAAAACTTTATCCGCGAGCATCAAGGCCGCATTGGCGATGTCTCCATTTACGGCCAGGAATACAACCACACCACTTGGCAACTGGCCGCGATGAACATGGTCATCCGTGGCATTGATTTTAACTTTGGCAAAGAACCCGCCAACACCTACACCAACGATCAACACCCCGATTTACGCGCCGACTTCGTGATGGCCAATCCGCCGTTCAACATGCGCGAATGGGATACCGGCGTCAGTGACGACGACCCGCGCTGGGTTTACGGTAAACCGCCCAGCGGCAACGCCAACTTTGCCTGGCTGCAACACATGCTGTATCACTTGGCGCCCAACGGCAGCATGGGCTTATTGCTCGCCAACGGCTCC
>PERU01000085.1 GCA_002928965.1 Methylomonas sp. | reverse complement strand
TATTTTCAATAAGTTACGTTGTTTTTAACTACACTCTTTTTCCGGAGTGTAGTATTTACGTCACAACAAGATTTGAGTTGCCAGCATGGGCTTTGAGGTGCTCACTAGATAAATGGGCATATCTCAACACCATGTCGTAACTTGCCCATCCCCCAAGTTCTTGCAACACATTTAATGGAGTTCCAGCTTGAACATGCCAACTTGCCCAAGTATGACGCAAGTCATGCCATCGAAAATCCTCTAGTGCTGCGCGTTTCAATGCCTTCCGCCAAGCTTTTCCACCAGCTTTTTTGATTGGTTTGCCATCAAAAGTAAAAACAAATATTTTGTGCTGCCCTTCCTGCTTTCTCAGTACCAATATTGCATCAGCGTTTAATGGCACGGAAATCGGTTTATTGGCTTTTGCTTTTGCTTTTGCTTTTGCCGCATCTACCCATGCATATTCGCGCTTCAAATCGACTTGGGACCATTTTAACCCAGTGACATTAGCTTCCCTTAATCCGGTGGCAAGCGCGAATCTAGCCATAAACTCCAAATGATTTGGAAGCTCAGCTAAAAGTTTGTTAGCTTCATCATGAGTAAGCCAACGGATTCGCTCATTGGGTTCCGGTAGAAATCGGAAATTAGGCACACCATCAATCCATTCCCATTCATTTTTTGCACGATTTAATATCGCCCTTATCAACGAAAGAATACGATTCACGGTCGCATTGCTTGAGCCTTCTGATTTTTTAGCTTCTGTGATTCGCTCTAATATTACTTTGTCGATTTGAGTCAAATTCTTGCTTCCTAGAATGCCATCAAGCCAACGAAGGTGATACTTATCAGTTTCAATACTGCGTTTATGGTCTTGCTCGGTGAGCCACTTTATGACTGCTTCTTGCCAAGTTCGTGTTGGCTTCACGCCAAGATTTTTCGTTTTCCAAGCTTCAGCCTTCAGTCTGTCATGTAATTCCTGAGCTTCTTGCTTGATTTTGGTGCCAGCAGATCGTTGTATTCTCGTTCCGTCTGCCGCGGTGAACTGAATCCACCATGTGTCTTTTCGCTTGTAGATTGACATGGGATATTCTCCGTAGAAATGTATCCATCAACTACTTGCAGACCTCTCGCAGATGCAGGATAACGATCACTGACCCAATCAGCAAGATGTTCTTTAACGAAAACCCACCGCTTTCCAACTTTCTTTCCTGGAATCTGCTTAGATTTCGCTTTTCTACGAAGTACTTCAGGATTAATCTTCAAAAATTCGGCAGCTTCTACTAAATCGAGCGTATTCATAACACTTCTCTTGAACAGTAGTTAATTTCAAATGGTTGGTAATAGATTGGAACTACAAATTTCAAATCGATTTTGCTCTTCCCAGGTATCCAACAAAGCTGAGATACTACAAATTTAGAAATTTGTGAAACCTTTAGTCTCTCTGATGGCTTGTTTTCAAGCTGCTTTTACAAACACAACACCGGTCCAGCGACTTTTCGCTGCCCAAAATGATCAATACCGCTGCATAACAATGACCACATTCCGTCATCAGCAATTTTTTATTTCTCAAGTCTCGTGCCACCAACCATGCCGTGGTGAAATCGAGGCTGCCACTGGGCAGGGACATTTTAAAAAAATCGAATGCCTGGATAACGTTATCAATTTCGCCGTGACTGTTTTCGGCTTCAATTGCACGAAATATCCTGGCGAAGAGCGTGGCTTCCTTGTACCGTTTCATGTTGTGCGTCAAGCCACGAATTGACTCTTTGATAGGACCCGAGCTACCGGATCGCCCTAGAATGTCTTTGTAAGTAGCCTTTATCAGCATTTAAAGGCTAGGTTTTTAACGATGGCGTCATTGCCAAGCACAATACCTTCCAAAAATACTATACCCAAAGCGCGCTTAAAGAATTTTTAACGGATGCTTTAGAAATATAGTTGGGCTTCTGCATGGATTGTTAATCCCAAATTCTAATGGGCTCAAATCAGGCCTCTTTCAGATCATCCGAATCAATCACACCTTTTAGACGGGCAAAAGTCCGCATATCTTCAGTTGCTCGCATGGGCTCATAGTCCGGATTATTGGCGATTAATTCATAATTTCCAGGCCCCAATTTCTTAACGTTTCGCAATAAATACTGATCATCTCCTGATACATCTTGCCTTTCTATCGCCACTATCTGATCACTAATACTTCCGGCATTATTCGGTGTGATAACTTCGAGCAAAAGATAGTCGCCGTCCCTAATCGGGGTTTTGCCACCGTCCATTGAATTACCGGTCGCATGCGCAATGAAATGCCTTTCTGCATCCAAGTGGCCATAATGCTCCGGCAGTACAAACTTGCGAACACTTTGTTCATCGTGCTGGCTGGCTTTGAAATGGCCGCATGCAATCTTGAGATCAGGAAAATAAGAAATCACTTGTCTTCTGGCTTTTTCGATGCTGACAACCGTAGCTTTTGGTCGGGAGCTATCTTGTCGCTCTTCCAGGAGTCTGTTTTCGTATTGCATATATCGGTAATCGATCAACTCCCCGGTAAATGCCAGGAAGATGTCAATTTCGTTTTCCGCAATATCACCTTGGAAAATGAAACGGTCGTTTTCGACTTTGAAAAATGCCTGACTGTCATCCTTCCTATTGCCGCCCGTCCAGGCGTTGATGGGATTGTTTTTCCAATGACTATGCCATGCTGTGATGGCACTGCCTTCCAATCGATCGGACGCTTTGAAACGCTCGGGTAAATCCGCGATCAATGCGCGACGGCGTCGAATGATGCTGAAACTTTTGGTGGCTAATGTCTGGGTATCGACTGACTTTTGAAAGCCATCAAGTTCAATTAGTGCTTCCAATAGCACAATTTTGTAAGACTTGATTAGAGTCGTGGTTTCAAGTTCTTTGAAGAACGCTTGAGAACTTTGCAAACACTGGCGTTGTTCAGCTGACAGGTCGTGCTCGGAATCGACAAAACTCAGCCAATGATCATAGTGTTGACGAATGAGTTGGACTTCTCCGCTGGCTTGATAAAACTCCGCCAACGTCGGCCGGCGTTCTTTTGATTCTTTCAGTGAACGATAAAGCTGTTCCTGGGTGTCGATATTTGTGGCAATCAGTTTTACCAGAAAATCGATGGCCTCAAGGTCATAATTGACGAAACAGCCTTGTGGAAGTTTTAGAGTGCCAGTTTGAACTTGCCTTATAAACTTACTACGTTCCTTTTTCGTCAATCCGAATTTAAACAAGGCTTCTGGCTTGCGGAAAAAACTCAGGTGATTCCCGATAAAATCCAATACCACCAGTTTTTCTTTTTGGGAATGCGTCCTAAGCCCTCGCCCCAATTGCTGCAGAAAAATGATTTTCGAATCGGTCGGTCTTAACATCAACACTGTATCAATTGACGGTAAATCCACGCCTTCATTAAACAGATCGACGGAGAAAATAATATCGATTTCAGCCCGTTCCAGCTTTGACAGCGCATCGTTACGTCTAACGGTGGAATCACTGTGCACGGAAACCGCTTGATAACCCTGATTTCGAAAATATTCGGCCATGTAGTCGGCGTGTTTTTTGGAAATACAAAACGCCAATGTTCTGACTTGCTTTACTTCTTCCCAGCGTTTTAATGCATGCTTGGCGCGGGCCTTGGTTGCTAATTTGTTTTGTAATTGTTCAGGATCAAACTTGCCGTTTCGCCAAGGGATGCTTTGGTAATCGACCTCCAGATCGGCAATCCCGTAATAGCTAAAAGCAGACAATAGGCCGGAATTGATGCCATCGAACATATCGCGACGATAAACCAGATTGTCATCACAAAGCGCCAGAATATCGGCCTGATCGGTTCGTTCCGGAGTGGCCGTCAAACCCAATAAAAAACGCGGACGAAAATGTTTCAGCAATTGCCGATAAGTCGGCGCGGAGGCGTGATGAAATTCATCGACGACGATGTAATCGAAATGATCGGCCGCAAATTTATGCAAATGCTGCGTTTTGCCCAAGGTTTGGATCGAGGCAAACAACATATCCGCGTCAAGTTGATGTTCCAATCCGCTGTAACGAGCCACCTTATCTTCGGGGCGTATGCGAACAAAGGTATATTCAGCCTGCGTCAGAATTTCTTCCCGATGGGCGACGAACAACACTTTTTCACTGGCTAACTGCACGCTATCAAACGCAGCCAGCCAGGTTTTTCCAAGTCCTGTCGCCATGACAACCAGTCCCCGTTTATAGCCTTCATTCCGCGTCTGTTTCAGTGCCTGCAGTGCTGCCCGCTGAATGGCATTGGGTTCTGGGGGCAATAACGGTTCTTCTGGCTCTAATTCAGGAAACAGCAGGACTGGCTGATGTTCAAACTGCTTTTGATAGGCCGCTATCCAATCATTTGAAAGACGTTGGGTATTTTCGTGAAAATAAATAGCTTCGAATTTTCGGCAAATTTCTGCAAATCTCGCCGGATTTTCTTCCAGCTCGACTTTTAAATTCCATTCCAAGCCTTGATTTAATGCGGAACTTGAGATGTTGCTGGAGCCAACATAAGCATGGCCGCTTTTTTCTCCGTGTTCGTCAGAAAAGGTAAAGATATAGGCTTTCATGTGAAAGCTTTGCTTGCCGTGCGTTTCAAAGATTCGAATGTCTGCGCCGGATTCTTGCAGCAGCAACAAATGGCGCAAAGCCATCGGTTCGGTAACGTTTAGATAATCACCGGTCAAAATACGCATTTCAACACCCCGATCCAGCGCATCGATCAGGGCATCGAGTATCAACCGTAAACCGCTTTGTCGAATAAAAGAAACCGTAATATCGATTCTTTTGGCTGAATTGATGTCATTGATCAGCTTTGGCCGAAAGGGATCCTCGCCACCCGTGATCAAATATTGATGGTTGTTTGCCGTCATTTAACGTGTTTTCTTGCGAAAACATTCAACCAAGTCTGAAAGCCGCTTCTTAAAGGTTTTGATTCGGTAAATAATTCAACAATCTGCAGATCGGCATGCTCTGCAATCGTTTTAGATATATTGGCTTCCGTATAATCGCTGAAAAAACGCCCCCGTTCATCAACGCGCTCACCTTCACCATACTTAAATGACATATAGATAATGCCACTAGCTTTCAACGCTTTGGTGATTCTTTGAATAACGGCATGCATTTCCGATTTTGGGCAATGTAACAAGCTGGCACAGGCCCAAATACCATCGAATTTATCTGAATAATCCAATTCTTGAAATGATCGATTTTCTACCGTTTTGCCAATCACTTCACTGGCGTATTTTGCTAATTCAGAAGAAGCGTCGACAGCGGTGACTGAATAACCATAATCGAGAAAAAACCGACTATCACGACCTGAGCCGCACCCTAAGTCGAGGATATGGCCGCTTTCAGGAATAAATTTCAGGAAAAGATTACGGATGTTTGAAACATCCAAATCAATAGTTTCGGCAACATATTGCGTTGCTTGCGTATTATAGAAATCCAAAGTTCGATTTTGGCTTAATACGTCGACCAAAATACAGTCTCCCTCAAAGATCAACAGATTTATTGGTGTATAGCTTAATAAACGCAACAACCCTATTAAGTACATCCAAAAGTTGCGTTGCTAATTCGAATGCTTTATTCAAGATTTCCGCTTGTAAATCCGGGTCGTCAGGATAGTCATGCGAAAACGCATTTCTGATTTCCCTCATCAACAGCCAATCATCGGCGGAAGGAATCGCGCCGATTTTTTCCAGGCGGTATAACTTGTCGATAAAGGCTTTCAAATCACCCGGTTCTTTAGTTAACTCAAGCACTGCTGGAAACAGTTTTGCGCCCATTAAGTCTTGGAGCTTACCGAAACGCGTGGAAAATTGATCAAGTATGGCGAGTTCAATATCGTTTAATTGGGCTAAAGAGTGCTCTGAAAACGGCAGATGCGGTTGTAACTCTGTCATTGCCCACTGTAGACGATCAGCGTGACGCTGACAGACTTTTAGAATTTCGCCATTGGCTTCGATCATTCCAGTAGAACCCCAGTTTGTTTGGCAATACGATAAACAGGTAAATCGGTTTGGCTATTGGGTCTATGCAAAACCACATCAATTTTTTGTTCACCGATTTTTTTATGCAGATCACGTAGAAATTGCAATTTGGCAAATACCAAATCCGCAGCATTATCTATTGATGGCTCAATATATAAATCTATATCGCCCCCTTTAGCTTGATCATTGACTCTTGAACCAAATAACCACACGCGAGATTCGGTGCCAAAATATTTTGCAGTGCTTTCGCATATAAGGTGTTTTTGTAGGGTTGTTAAGCGCATAAACTGACAAATTTACTTCAGAAAACCGGACCCATGCATATCTTCCAATACGCATTCGTCGGCCAAGATATAGCCTTGATTAAAATGCTCCAGCAAGCGGTTTTTAAAGCTATCAAAATCCAATCTGGCCATATGGGCCGCACTGGCAAAGCTGATTTTCCGGGCATGATAAAGACTGGCTACCAGAAAGAACTCTGCCGCAGAATGCCCCAGCGGCTGCAAAATATCGTCAAATTCGGGTTGCAGTAGGATGTTCATTATTTTTCCTATTCACCATTTTGTATATGGGGCAGCTTCGCCACCAAAAAGTAAAGGTTTGTGTTTGCTTGATGCAGCAGACAATCTACCCTTCCCAATTCTAACATCCGTAAACTTTGTAGCCTTCCTGTTTTTACTACGCCTGCCGAAAGGCAACTACTGCTCACAGTACGATTTTTTAGTTAGAAACTGAATAAGGCAGACTGTCAGCGCTAGGCAAACATGCAGTCCATCAGCAACGAATCAAACTCTGTGCTGTGAGCCATAATCGTTTTTTTGAAATCCTGTACCCAACGATACAGTTTTGGGCTGTCGTATAGGACTTCCACCGCTAAATCGGCCCGGTGATAAACCCGCTTGTGGGTCAATTTTTTTGCCTTGCAAACACTGTCTTTACCCGAATATTTTTCCAGGTGTTTTAGGAAGGTTGATGCACGTTTTTCCTGATTTTTGAATAATTGTAGAAAGACGATTTGATCGTATAAAGGCTCAGATTCGGCAAGCAAGCGGCAGAAACAAAGCGGTTTTTGCATGTTCATTTTGCGATAGTAGAAGCGTGCCATACGAATCCATTCGCTCGGCGTTAGCAAATCGTCTGCGCCACCTTTGCCCAACGCATGCTTGATCAGGCCTGCCAAATCCAAATCGCTTTTGGCTTGATTGGCAATCGTCGACACGATGACAATATTGTCCGGGCAGTAGCCGCGAGTATTATCAATTCTATCTACTGACCAGTCGGTTTCGTTATGTTCTGCAAATGTGAAGGGTTGAACTGTTATTGGGCAGGTTTCGCCGGCTTCAGTTAACTTTTCGCGCAGATCGTTCTTGCTAATAGTGACGTCTAGCCCTTTAACAATCGCTCTGTCACGGATAGCCAGTAGCTTCCTATCGAATAGATCAGGCCTCTTCTGTGTCACGTTCTGCATTTTAGCCGCTTCGTAGCCATGGCGAATTTGAGGGCGATGATAGTCTGAGAAAACCTCACTGATCATCACCACTAATCTGAACTTCGCCGAATGGGTACAAGTGTTCGGTGACGCCAAGATGACCACCGCACTACTCGACAGGATCACCCATCATTGCGACATCCTGGAAACCGGCAACGATTCCTATCGATTTAAGCAATGCAAAAAGGCGGTGGAAAACCTATAACCTTATA
>PERU01000067.1 GCA_002928965.1 Methylomonas sp. | reverse complement strand
GGCTTTCCCTCGCGACGATTCCTATTCTCGGACAGGCTCCTAGATGTGTCCCTGCAGTAGTTGAAGACAATCCTTTGCGCATACTGAAAAGGTTTTAATTTAATGATATTCGGAATAGTCGAGTTTTTTGTTCGCGTGAATGCGGCAGCACAGTAACATCAAAAATCTGGATTATCGCCTTTGCAGGCATGGCGACTTGTGAGGAGATGCCTTGAGTTCTGGTGGAAAAGGGTTTGTATCCCTGCGAAAAATGCGGTGATTTCAGCAGGGAATTGAGATATCGAAATTTATTTTATAGCTTTGAAACCAATGTCGGTCCGGTAGTAAATACCTTGCCAGTCAATGGGCGAGCATGCTTCATAGGCTTTTTTTTGTGCTATCGCTATGCTATCGCCCAGCGCGCAGACACATAACACCCGGCCGCCGGCAGTGACGATTTCAGCATTTTTTTGTTGGGTACCTGCATGAAAGACTTTGCTGTCTTCGCTCTCTTGAGTCGGCAAGCCGGTAATGACATGACCTTTGGCATAATCATCCGGGTAGCCACCTGCTGCCAGCACCACGCCCAAGGCTGGCCGTTCATCCCATTCGGTGCTGATCTGATCCAGGGTTTTACTTAATGCCGCCTGACATAATGCCACCAAATCGCTTTTTAATCGCATCATGATGGGTTGGGTTTCCGGATCGCCAAAACGGCAGTTATATTCCAATACCTTTATGCTGCCGTTTTTGCCTATCATCAAACCGGCATATAAAAAGCCGGTGTATTCATTGCCATCGTCACGCATGCCTTTTAAGGTTGGGTTGATGACTTCGTCCATCACCCGTTGATGAATTTCCGGCGTAACGATGGGGGCAGGGGAGTAAGCGCCCATGCCGCCGGTGTTGGGGCCTTGGTCACCGTTGTCACGCGCTTTGTGGTCCTGAGAAGTCGCCATGGGCAACGCATGCAAGCCGTCGGCAATCACAATGAAGCTGGCTTCTTCGCCGGCCAGAAATTCTTCGATGACAACCCGATGTCCGGCTTCACCAAAGCTATTTCCTGATAACATGTCCAGTACCGCATCAATGGCTTGTTGTTTTGTTTGCGCCACGATCACGCCTTTGCCAGCGGCCAAGCCGTCGGCTTTTACCACGATAGGCGCGCCGTGGCGTTCGATGTAGGCAATAGCGTGTTCAGGATCGGTGAAGGATTGGTAAGCAGCGGTAGGAATGCCATGGCGAGCCATAAAATCTTTACAGAATGATTTCGAACCTTCCAGTTGTGCTGCCTGCGCGGTAGGGCCGAAGCAGGCCATGCCGGCGTCAGTGAAGGCATCGACTACGCCTTTTACCAAAGGCACTTCCGGTCCTATGATGGTCAAGCCAATATCACGTACTTGGGCGAAGCTTAACAGACCGTCGATATCGTCTACCTGAATTGCCACATTTTCGATGCCGGGTTCCAATGCAGTGCCTGCGTTACCGGGTGCGACGAACACATGACTAACATTGGCCGATTGTTTGGCTTTCCAGGCCAGGGCGTGCTCACGGCCACCACTACCGACGATCAGAATTTTCATAGGGAATAAACCTTTATAGTGAATGGAAAAATTTTGTAGAGAATTTTAACGGGATTTGTTTAAGCTGGTTGGAATTTGTCTATGGGTCGTGTTAGCGTTGCGCTTGGGAAGTTAAATTTAAAAATGGGGAGCAACCATGACTGATTGTCTGTTTTGCAAAATGGTAAGCGGTGAGATCAAGCCGGATGTGGTGTTTGAGGATGACAAGGTATTGGCCTTTCGGGACATCAACCCACAAGCGCCCATGCATGTGTTGATTGTACCGAAATTGCATATCGCAAATCTGAATGACTTGCAGGATGCTTCATTGGGTGGGCATATGTTGAAAATCGCTGCCTGCATTGCCCAGGAGCATGGCTACGCCGAATCAGGTTATCGCTGTGTATTCAATACCAACGACGATGGCGGACAGACTGTACATCATCTGCATTTGCATGTGATCGGCGGACGCAGAATGGCTTGGCCGCCTGGCTGATTTAATCTTGAGGTATGTGGACTTGCGCTTGCCAGCTAATCACATGCGGCAGGCGTATATGCTCAGTAATGTGTTGCAAAATCAAATCCACCCGTTCCTGTATATCGAAAAACTCGACAATCAGCGGTAAATCCAGTGACAAGTCCATCAGCGAGGCGGTATGCAACTTACCATCGGCGCCGAAACCGGCAATCCCGCGTAATACGGTCACACCTAAAACCTGCTCCTCATCATGCAACAGTTTCAGCAAGGCGGGGAGTGCATGCTCGCTTTCCCGCAAATATATGCGGGCTACGGTAACAGTTTGAGTTGCCATATCCAATGTCCTATCCATGAGCCAGACCAGATCATCGTCACCCCTAACAGGGTATTGATTAAAAACAGGCTGAGCAGGTGATGAAATTCTGCTTGCAGTTCCGGGCTGTGAAAGCTGATCCACAAGGTTGAGCAGATGGTCAAAGAGCCAATCAGGCCGATAAAAAATACCGAACGCATTTCAGTGGTTAAGTTGAAATGATTAATCAAAATTTCCGCCAACACCGACACTGCAAAAGTGGCGAAAAAGGTGAACAGCAGCGCCAAGCCGGGTAGATGCCGGAATATGCCGGGAGGTAGTACGTCTGAAAACAAGGTGCGTCCGGCAATAATGCCGATCCAGCAGGCTGTCAGGCATAACACCACGCTGAAAAAAATGTTTAACAGAGCTTTTAAAACGCTGCCATCTTCAAACAGCAGCAGGGTTTCCATTGCAAAAGTTGAGAAAGTGGTAAACGCACCCAAAAAGCCGATCAATACGGCGGCGCGATATTCGATGGCCAGCGCGAAACGGTGCACCATTAATTCAGTCAGAATACCCATCAGCAGGCAACCGGATATGTTGACCACTAGGGTGCCGTAAGGAAAACTACGGCCTAACACCGCATAAATGCCATTGGCAACGAAAAAACGTGCCAATGCCCCGAATGAACCGCCGATAGCAATGGCGATCAGTTGTTGCATATATGTTGCCTATTCATTCTACTGTGCCAGGTTAGAAGAAAGACCGTTATACCTGCCGTGAGGTGGGTATCCAGTGTCATGGGCGGCGAGTTTAGAACCCTCTATGGAGCCTGGAATACGGCAATCCACTTGTGCCCCAGAGGGGCTGCCGGAATCACAATCTTCGGTAATGTGAAACTTGAAATCTGACAAAGTAGAATTAATTGAGTTTTTAAATTCAGTTAGTCTTGAGATTGTCGAAGGGCTCGCCGTAAAGTGGTTTGAGTGGCTCAGCCCAAACGAAAAATCAGTGGTCAATAGAGCCGGGTTAATAATCATTCGGTTTAACCTTGAAATTTGGAATGCCTGTATGAATAGCGATTGCTTAAACAATGTCTGGATTGCGGACTGTTCAAGCGCTGAGCGATTTTGAAAGCAATATTATGCCGGAAGCCGCTAGGAAAATAGCAAAAATACGTTGATATTTTTCCTTGTTGATCTGGCTGTAAACTGTTTCATTGGTCAATCCAAAAATCAAAACCGCAACAGTCATGTAAATCAGACTTTCGTTGCTGGCTAGGTTAATTTGTTCCTGTTCAAATAGCCATAAGGTCAACAGTTGTACACAGGCAAATGTACTGTAGCAGGCAGCCACAGTGGCCCTTGCCATATCTTTTGGATAATTGTGGTGATGGACAATAGCCGTCAATAACGATCCGCCCAAGTTACTAATACCATGAACTACACCCATCATGACAAAATAAATAGACTGATTTTGCATCAGTCTATTTATGGCTCGGTTGGCGGCTACGGAAAATTCTTTCGCGGCAATCAGAAGCAGAAAGGGACCAATGATCAGGCCAATGTTGAAGCGTACATGGGTGATCAAAAATAGAAAAACCGAAATTGGCGGCATGCTCAATAACAGGACTTTTCGATAGAAATTGAAGTCTATGTGACTGTGATGTTGGAAAATTTGCATCAGGTTGACTGCCAATGACACAGGTAGCAATAGCGTCAACACATCAATAAAAGGATAGTCAAGCAGCAATAACAGCGTTGTGCCAAACAACAATATACCTGCGCCGAACAGTGATTGAATAACTGCCGTGATAGCAATGATGATCATGATATCGGCGTGCATGCTTGCTCCTGAATAATAAAATTGGAATTGGCTAATTGCGCTGGGCAGGGGGCATTTTTTCCCTGAGCTTCAAAAAACGTTGGTAGCGCATAAGTGGCAGTTTGCCATTTTCCGCAGCTTCGCGCACGGCGCAGCCTTTGTCGTTGACATGGCGGCAATCGTTGAAACGGCATTTAGGGATATACGGTTGAAACTCCCGGAAACCCCAGGCCAATTGTGCCTCCGACAAACCTGCCAATCCAAAAATAGCCACGCCGGGACTGTCTATCAAATCACCGCCTGCAGGCAGATGATAAAGTGTTGCAGCTGTGGTGGTATGTCGACCGTGACGGGTGGTTTCTGAGACAGTATTGATTCTGAGATTTTTGTCCGGCAACAGGGTATTGGTCAGCGAGGATTTTCCCACGCCAGATTGACCGGCAAACATGCTGGTTTGCGTAGACAGCGCCTTTTGTAAATCAACAATGCCGATGTTTTGGTTGGCGCTGACGCGATACAGGTCATATCCCAGGGCGATATAATTTTGCAGTTCCTGCTCGATAGTCTCGGTACAGCCCAAATCAACCTTATTAAAAACCAGCGCTGCATCGATGTTGCAGTTTTCACAGATGGCCAGATACTGATCCAACAACAAAAAATCACAATCGGGTTCTGCGGCAAACACCACAAAGATGGTATCGATGTTGGCTGCTACAGGGCGGATTTGATCGCCGCGACTAGGCCGTTGCAGCACAGAGCGGCGGGGGAGTAGTTGTTCTATACGTCCCTGTTCGGTGGATGATTGTGTGATTAAAACCCTGTCGCCGACGACTACCGTATCCAGTTTGCGCAGAGTCTGGCAGAGAATGATGTGTTGATCCACCTCGACAGCAATGCCTTTGCCGAGGTGGGCGACAACCAAGCCGTCTATGAGATTGGTCATCAAGCGGACTGCATTTTTTCTTCGATATGCGCGATGCGAATAGCTGCCGGTGGGTGACTGTAATGAAACGCTGAATAAATCGGATCAGGTGTCAGTGTGCTGGCGTTTTCTTCATATAGCTTGACCAAGCCGCTGATCATTTTGCGGCCTTGTGCATGACGTGTGGCGAATTCGTCGGCTTCAAATTCAAATTTGCGCTGAAAGTAGGCGCTGATCGGTTGCATGAAGGTGGTAAAAACGGGTGATACGAGCATGAACAATAACAAGGCAGCAGCATTGGAGCGCGTATCTACGCCGAGACCATCGAAAAACCAGCCCTGATTGATCAGCCAGCCTAAAACGCCGAAACTGATCAAAGTCATTATGGATGAGGCAATTAACATTTTAATGACGTGTTTGCATTTGAAGTGGCCGAGTTCGTGTGCTAAAACGGCTTCCAGTTCTTCTTCGTCCAATGAGTTGACCAGGGTGTCGAAAAATACGATGCGTTTGTTGTTGCCCAAGCCGGTGAAGTAGGCATTACCATGTCCTGAGCGGCGTGAACCGTCCATGATGAAAATGCCTTGGCTGTTAAAACCGCAGCGTTCCAGCAAGCTTTTGATGCGGTCTTTCAAGCTGCCGTCTTGCATGGGGGTAAACTTATTGAAAAGGGGGGCGATCAAGGTAGGAAATAACCAGCTCATCAGTAAAGAAAAGCTCATGATGATGGCCCAGGCATACAGCCACCAAAGGCTGCCAATGCTGTCCATAACCCAGAGAATGAGTGCCAATATCGGCAGCCCGATGCCTAGCGTTAAACCCATTGAAATCATTTGATCTTTGGCAAACTGCGGCAAGGTGTTTTTGTTAAAGCCATATTTGTCTTCAATCACAAAAGTTTGATAGAGACTGAAAGGGATTTCGATGATTGTCATCAGTAAAAAAATGCTGGCAACTGAAATTAGATCGGCTTTAATGGGTGACAATTCAAAGGTCGACCAAAAGTCAAATACTAAACTGATGCCTCCGCCCAGCGTCAGTAATAACAAAAACAGCAACCCAACGCCGCTATCGATGTCGCCAAGCTTGCTTTTTTCGATGGTGTAATCAGCGGCTTTCTGATGGGCCGGCAGCGTCACGCGATCTCTAAAAGCTTGTGGCACTTGCTCTCTGTGGTCTAAGACATGGGCTTTTTGTCTAGCCGATAGCCAGAATTGCAGGCCGTAGGATATTACGAGTGCGAACAAAAAAATAACAGTAAAGGTGTTCATTGATGCTGATAGGTCAAGGGTTAAGGATTAGCTGTACAGAGTAGCTAATGCTACAATTTGCCGCAACATTATTAATCTTCAAGTGCAAACGGAAATAAAATGGCTCAGGACGCTGACAATCTGATTTGGATCGATCTGGAAATGACCGGACTCGATCCTGACAACGATTTGATTATCGAAATTGCAACCGTGGTGACGGATAAAAATCTGCATATTCTGGCTGAAGGGCCGGTCATTGCTGTGCATCAATCCGATGTTGCCATGGCGGCGATGGATGAGTGGAATCAGAAACATCATGGTGAATCTGGGTTGATTCAGCGGGTGAAAGATTCAACAATAGGTGATGCTGAGGCTGAAGCGGCAACGTTGGCGTTTCTGGAGCAATGGTTGCCTGCCAAAGCCTCACCGATCTGCGGTAATAGCATCTGTCAGGATCGGCGGTTTCTTTATCGGCATATGCCCAGGCTGGAAGCGTATTTCCATTATCGCAATTTGGATGTTTCCACTATCAAAGAGCTTGCTTCTCGCTGGGCTCCTCAACTAAAGGATGGGTTCAGCAAAAAAGCTTCTCATAAGGCCATGGATGACATTATTGAGTCCATCGAAGAGCTGAAATATTACCGAGCGCATTTTTTTAAAGCCTAAGCGAAGAACCCTGTCGCTGACTTTCGATTTAATTCAATTAATTCAGGTATCACTCACACTATGTTAGACCCTCGTTTATTCAGAAACGAACTGGAATTGGTTCAGCAACAACTCAAAAGACGTGGTATCAATTTTGATGCCGCTGGCTATTTGGCTTTGGAAACTCGTCGAAAAGACATTCAGGTTAAAACGCAGGATTTGCAGAACGAGCGTAATACACGCTCCAAGTTAATTGGCCAAGCAAAGGCTAAAGGCGAAGATATTCAACCACTGATGAATCAGGTGCAGGATTTAGGTGATCAGTTGAAAGCAACTGAAACCGAGCTGGAAGAAATCCAGATACAGCTGAATGTAATTATGGAGGGCGTGCCAAATATTCTGGATGAATCGGTGCCGACGGGTAAAAGCGATGCAGATAATCTGGAAGTCAGTCGCTGGGGTGAATTGCCGACATTTAATTTTCAACCGAAAGATCATGTCGATCTCGGTGAGCCGTTAGGCATGAATTTTGAGTTAGGCGCCAAAATCGCCAGCGCGCGTTTTGTGGTGTTGGCTGGAAAATTGGCAACATTGCAGCGTGCCATCATTCAATTGATGCTTGATACGCATATAAACGAGCATGGTTATCAAGAAACCTATGTGCCATTCATGGCCAATGCAGATAGTTTGCGTGGTACGGGGCAGTTACCCAAGTTTGAAACGGATTTGTTTAGGGTTAAAAACGATCCAACTTTTTATTTGATTCCCACAGCTGAAGTGCCTGTGACCAATATCGTGCGTGACGTTATAGTCGATGCCAAGCAGATGCCGCTTAAATTTGTTTGCCATTCGCCTTGTTTTCGTAGCGAGGCGGGAGCTTACGGAAGTGATGTACGTGGTATGATTCGTCAGCATCAGTTTGAAAAAGTCGAATTGGTGCAAATTGTTTCACCGGAGCAGTCTGCTCAGGCGCATGAAGATCTGACAGCTCACGCGGAAAATATATTGCAAAAACTTGATTTACCCTATCGCAAGGTGCTGCTTTGTGCTGGAGATACCGGTTTTTCATCGTCCAAAACCTACGATTTAGAAGTGTGGTTACCTGGGCAACAAAAATATCGTGAGATTTCATCCTGCAGTAATTTTAAAGATTTTCAAGCGCGTCGCTTGCAGGCTCGCTGGCGTAATCCTGAAACAGGCAAGCCGGAGTTGGTGCACACTTTAAATGGGTCGGGACTTGCGGCAGGTAGAACATTGATTGCCGTGATGGAAAATTATCAAAATGAAGATGGATCCATAACAGTTCCGGGGGCATTAAGACCATATATGGGCGGAATCGAAATAATAAATTAATGCCTGTATACGTTTGATTTTTTAGAATTAATCCTGCAATCAGTGATTGATTTTTAAATGATTGAATAAAACCGCTTGACCGAAATTAAATTTGATGTAAAA
>PERU01000066.1 GCA_002928965.1 Methylomonas sp. | reverse complement strand
CAATTGCAGCCTGATGCTACGGCTGCCGCTGTCGGCATTGGACAAAGGGTTGCTGGCTTCCTATACCCGAAAATCGGTTAGCGGCGCGCAATCGGATTTTTGCGATGCGTTTTCGGCACAGCGTTTCAAAGATCACTGGATAATGACTTGGGATTTTAACGACGAATCGGGTGAGTTCGAGCGTTTCTGGAGTCAGACGGACGGCCCCGGCTGGATGAGTAGTTTGTTGCCGCTGCGCGATGAATTGTTACGTGGCGATACCCGCCCGCTGTATCTGGGTTGGTTGGCGCGTGTTGGCAACGAAGAATTGGGTGACGAGGACATCGAGCCGCCATTACCCGCCGGCTTGCAAACCTTAACCCCGGCGCAAACCGCTTTGACGGAATTTCTGCAGATCGACCCTGATTGGCTCGCGGCCGCCGCCAACGCCAGTCCACCTCTGGCGGAACGCGATACGACAAATCCAGATATCGATCTTTGGCTTGCTACGCAATCGATGGAATCCATGCAGGCTGCCGTGCGCTTGTTACTGGAAGGCCATGATCAAGAAGCGGAACGAAGCGTGCGGCAAGCGTATTTGACATGGCTGCGCGAGCAGGCCCCAGGTCATCCCCAACCGGTCCAACGAACTGTTCAACAAATAGACGCCGGTCGAGAAGCCGCCAAAAGCAAACGCCTGGAAGCCGAACGCCAATACCGCGCCGTTCAAGAAGCCAAACGCCAAGCGGAACGCAAACAACAGCTGGAGAAACTAGCCGCCATGTCGGATCAGGCCTGGGGAGCCATCGATAAAACCTTGCAGCGCGGATCAGGCCATGCCTATGACCAAGCTTTGCAAGCGCTGAAAGATCTCGCCGAAGCCATGAAGTTGGCTGGTCGGGAATTCGAGTTTCAGCATGGCTTGGTGAAACTGCTTGCCGCGCACGGCAACCGCGCCGCCTGGATGAAACGATTAGCCAAAGCCGGGTTATCGGTTGGTGATATCAGATGAAGCCGGAAATCAGGAAGGATTGTTTCCGGAGTATAAGCAATAATCGCGGGATGGCGGTCGACTACACTCTCGGAATCGCCAATAGCGATCCTTTACATCGGAGGCTCCAGCCACTTCGTTACCTTCATGACTGCTCCGATTGCTTGCGGCCGGAGCGATTAAGCCGGGTCGGTCTCTCGCCCACTGATAAAGCCCCACCTTTGCACTGCGCAAGCCATAACAGACCATGTAGGGTGATGTCGAAATTTTCGATTCCTAAGATCAGTAAATGACGGCTTTTCGGCAAGCAACCTTGAGTCGTCATCGGCTCGACCCGGCCAATTCCCGACTGTCGCACTTATCAAGCCAATGACCGGTGAAAGTCCCATGGCTGCCGATCAACGGAGTTGAAAAGATGCGCCCCGAAAACAAGAAAAATTAATTCTTAACATACCAGCACTGAGCACTGTATTGAGGCTGATGCTATATTGTTTGCCCTGTTCTTCCTTGAAAACCTCAACATTCGAATGTTCAGTAAGAAAATGGTTTCGACATGTGTTTCGGCGCCATTTATCATCAGATGATATAATTGGTCATGCTTCAAGAATCGGGTATAGATACGCTTTTGGAACTTGATCAACAGATTCTTGATCAGGGGAATGGCTATTGGATCAAAATTGAGGCAAGGCGTGTGACACCAACCAAAGAGATTCCGCATGGTATACGTTACTCCCTGACTTTACATGAACCGTATGGCAAACGGATCCTGGGTTATGACAATGCCCATGCCGTCAAGCTGCCGAAAAAATTTAAATTTGCCGGACAGCGTTTAGCTTACGACCACAAGCACCGGAATATCTGCGACCAAGGTGTGCCTTATGAATTTCAAAATGCCTATCAACTTTTAATGGACTTTTTCGCAGAGGTTGACAGGGTATTGGAGGAGATTAGAAAGCTATGAATACAGTTATGATTGGCATCCTGCCACAGGAAAAAATGCGGGAACGGATGCTGGCTATTGCCAAAGGTGAATACAAGCCGGAACCGACAGAACCGAAAATATGGTTCACTTCAATGCGCTCCCTAGCAGAAGTGTTGAGCGACGACAACCGGGCGCTACTGAAAATCATTCAGGAAACCCATCCGGAATCAATTTCATCTCTGGCCATTATTACCGGTAGAAAACCGAGCAATCTGTCTCGTACCCTGAAAACCATGTCGAATTATGGTTTAGTGGAAATGCGACGCGAGAAAAATCAAGTCCGGCCAATTGCGGTGGCTACTGAGTTTCAGATTTTCGCTTGAGTTAATGCCGACTTTTGGTTCGTAAAAACAAGGTGGTCAGCTGGACGAACTAAGAATTCGTGTGCCGTTCTCAGCCCCTATCGTTCCGGTGGTTTTTACTCCCTGGGAGAAGCCAACGCTTTCCGATAACCTGCTCTTGTGTTTTGGTGCTCTTGCGCTGTCGCAGTCCACCGGGATACATTCAGAAATTGGTATGTTGTTCTTCGGAGATAATCTTCGCCAGAAAACCGTCCGGTTTTCCGATCACGCCGAAGAGTTTAACCAAATTATCAACGCGATAGGTACAATTCCTCCCGGTGGCCAAGAACCCCAGTGCATCCTGAACGAACATTGCGCCGTTTGTGACTTCCAGTTAAAGTGCCGAGCCATTGCGATAGAACGAGACGACGTCGAAGGACGAAGCCAGATTCGGAACGCGCAGATCGATCCGTTGACACACATCACATTCACCCCTCCAGTCGACATGACAATAAACTCAAGGCGGTCTTTTTTGACCCCTGTTTCTCTAGATGCCTGCTTCGCGGCGAGAATGACGGTTTTATTCAAATCTGACAAAGAATTAGCGGCTTCCAACAAGCAGACTTTCACGGATACTCAATCATTCAGCACGCTTGCATTAAAAATTTGAAACCAACTGCTAGCCCATTGCACTCGGTCCCGGATGAATGTCGCCTTGTCTGGGAAGCGCTCTACATATCTGGGATGCCACGGGCTGGCATTCCAAGCAGTTTTCTGGCTGGCAATGTTTTTTGCATCCGGATTGGCCAAATACGCTACAGTAAGTGCTGAATTTATATTTGCCTTATGAAATACGCTATTCACGAATACGTCGGGCGGAACAATATTCTTTGATATCAGACGGTTCGCCGCCAAATTAAAAATAGGCTGCCCCCACGGAGCGGTGTCGTGACTGACCCAAAAACAGCTTTGTGCTCCAAAAACCTCGTTAGCAATAACCTTACCGGCGTGCGTTTCGGTATTATCGCAAGCGGTATGTCGCGGAAATCCTTTCCCGTCACTGGCGAACTGGGCGCGCAAAACAACTAATTCGATTAACTTCTCGTGTTCAATGCGCGCCAAAACAGCCAATTCGTCGCTGCCGCGGGTTGACGGATTTCGAGCATAGGCAATCCCAAGCCATTCGCCTTCCGGTAATGGTACGGTAACGTTAGCAATAGAAATACTATCGACAAAACGTTGTCCGGAATCGGATTGGAGTTTGGTGTCCCTACTTCTATTCTGGAGGACAGTTTGATGGCTGCCCTGTATCGAAAAATGGCTCGTACTGCGTACCCCTTGAAAGGTCGTCGGACTGAGGCCAGTAATCGTCCTTAGTTTATCTATCGCCTGCTTATATTCCGGTTTATCTTTTTGATAGGCATAAAAATAACCATTTTGACGAGAACATATCAGGCAAGGAGACGCCTCGTAAGAATAAACTTCCGCGGGTATTGTCGTACTTATTCCTTCCAAATCCTGGCCGTAATAGCCTCCGATAATTATTTTCAAAACATTGCTTGCGTCCGCGCCGACGATTTTCCACTTTACCGGCTCGTAAGCCATCACGGCGATCACTTTCGGAGCCGGCGATTTGGATACCGTAACGGTGATCGTCTTTTCGCTACGTAGCCCAGCGTACATTTGATGACATTTGGCCATGTCAACCGGATTACTTCCGCCTAGACCGCACTTTGCCCACCAAGGTTGCTCTTTTTGCCCATTCGGCAATGCACCTTGATATACCCCGACAATATGAAGCTCGGTTCCTGGAGGGAAGCCAGCCACTTCAGGCGAAACGAGAACATCGAATACGGGATCGTGGCCGGGTAGGGCTGGTGTGGTTGCAGACGGCGTAGAATTTGGATTATTAGATGGTGAAACGCCCGGTGTAGGATTAGGCGGACTATAGCTTGCAAAGGACGGCAACACAGGCGCCTTCTTGTTCCATGGGCCTAACAAACCCACGGCAGCAGTCGCTAAGCAGGTTAAAACCGTCATCCAGCGCCATGCGGCCGAGCGCTCCCAGAGCCCCTTTTCGCTCACTGGCTCAGACACCTTTGAAAACGTTAGCTTCGGCCACGAGCAATAAAACGCTGCTCATCGTCGAAACCCAATTCGATACTTTTGATGCCGCGTTTTTTGGCCTCTATCAGCGAGTCAGCCAATTTCTCCTCAATCACCCTCACCAAGTCACGCGAAGAGCTGTTTTTCCCGAGCTTACGGTAACGTGCCATCAGCGTCAGAATAATCTGCGGATCGATTCCTTGCTCCACCACGGCGAGCCCGTAACTTTTGATCATGTCCTCGATTTCCAGTGCGGCGACGCGAGCAACGTCAAGTCCTTGCAAGGCACGAAATACAAAAATGCGGTCCAGCCTGTTCAATACTTCCGCCGCGAACTCGGCCTCCCGCAAGACCTCCACGGCTGTAGCCCTCAAAGTATCCGGATCTTCGGCATAGTTGTCAGCCAACTCCGTCAAGCGCTCCGTGGCAGCATTACTGGTTAATACGAAGATAGCCGACGTAGTGGAGATTTGACGGCTATCGGAACGTTCGGTGATAAAACCGTCGTTCCATGCCGTCAAAAACGCCTTTAATACATCGGGGTGAGCCTTCTCAATCTCGTCTAGCAGCACCACGGCGCTCGGTGTATCCCTCAACCCAGCTGTCAATTTGCCGTAACTATCTGACCCCACGTACCCTTTGTTCATCCCGAACAGTTGAGACAAAGAATGGCTGCCGGAAGCAAATTGGGTCATATCAAAGTGTAATAGGGGGCGCTCAAGTTCAGTGGCTAGAACTTTGGCCAAATAGGTTTTTCCTGTGCCCGGAGGACCGGCGAACAAGAACACACCGACAGGCTTACCGCGTTGAGACAACGCCAATCGGCGACGTATTTGCGATGAAATGTCGTCGCAAACCCTATCTTGCCCGATTACGCGCTGTTTAAGCGCATTCGACAAGCTGGCGACATCGATGTACGTAGCGTTTTCCAGCTCCGTCAAGCCTTCTTCTATGGCTTGCTTGTTTGTTAAGCGATCCAGAATATCCATTAACAATACCGATTGAAGAAAAGAGGGTAATCGGCTGTGCTCGTGTAACCAGCCCAGCAATAACAGCAGCCAGCCGAGTATGGCAAAAGCGGCGATATACCATACCACCGTCCGCATTGCCGTTACGATTCCTTGAACCATTGACGCTTTCGGCCAATGAGTCTCGACAAATTGAAACAACATTACGAACGTCATCAGAGCAAATAGCACCGGCATCCAGCGGTTTAGCGTGTTAAACATGCCGGTTTCCCGATTAATAACTCACAGCCAAAGTGAGCGTCTGTCCGGTTCCAAGTACCGGTAACGAAATAGGGCTTGCCCCGCTTTTGACACCTAACGTAATACCTCCGCCCCCATCGTGCATACCGGTAATCTTAACAGTCTTGGAAGCATCCACAGGAACGGCGATTCTAGTTTGCACTTTTAGCAACGTCACATTTGTCTCATACCCGGCGGAAGAGATATGTACGACATCCCCGTCGGCACTAGCGAAATCCCAAACCGTAATCCATACTAATGACGATTCGTCGCCGGCGGTACCAGCTTCGGGCGATGTTTTTGCGCTCTGCTCCGAAGCCTTGGTCCGCAACTGCTGGCGTTGATCCGGTAACAATCGCATAGTATCCAAGGCCTTCTCTATTTCCTGCTCGCTTACCCTATCAACCGAGACGGCTTTCATCTGAGTATATCCCGCGACCAATTCGGCCTTCTTAGCTTCGGATATATTGTCGGTAAAATAAGCCCCCCACAGACTACTGATGCCGTACTCCAAACCAACCACCAATGCGGTACCCGCTAAAAACAATTTCAAAACCGAAGGACGCGACGGTTTAGAGCGCAGATCTTGCTTGCTGACAATGGTCTTTGGCAGCGGTTCTAGATGTTTCATCTCAAATAATCCTTTAAATTAAAGATACGCCATTTCGCTTCGGTCTTCATTGAATAGGCTAATCAAGCTTAGTCTTATTCCGTGAATCCGCAACGGGTTGTTACGCATGTAAAATCCGACTGCTTAGGGAATGTAATTCTTCAAAAAACGGCACCTAGGTGCTCGCCGGATGCGAGACTTTAGCGAAGCTGACGAACCCAAACAAACCACAAACCTCAACAACCGCTAAGGGTCGGCGCGTCCCCTTGACTGCCGTGTTGGACGAAGCTGCTAACGCGGAGAATATCCCGATTGGCAGGCAATTCATAAAATGTAACCTCAAGCCCTCTTTAAGAGGGGGCATTCCACGACGAATCATGAGGTTACGCGTCAATGACAACATCTTCCAAATCCGATTTCAAGCAAAACTATCAAACCCATCCTAAACACCTCGGAAAAATCGAAAATCGGGGTCATATATGGTCTACCCCGTATTGCAAGAAAAATTCGCTCATGACAAAAAGAATATTGCTCCCATATATCCGGCCCTGTTGTTGAGACTTCATTGTCCCCTGGCCCTGATGGAATTCGCGCATTCCGACCTCATCAGGTCTGCGGCTTCTAAAGAGCCCAAGACCCCTTCAGGTTCATTGGAATGCAGGTGTTACCTTTTTTGCCATCACTTGACTCTTATCCCCGCAATTCGTTGTAAGCTACTTTCCCTGTAGTCTTTTTAACTCAATCATCACTGGTTTCCGACGCCGGTTGTGGGCTAGTCAAGGAGGAACGCAGACGCTTGCGTCGAGTAGTCCTTGGCTGGCCCACAACCGGCATACCCTTTTGAGGGGCCGGAAGTTCCGGCCCCTGCCTCCCTGCCCATAAAGTCAAATTGCTTGCCGAATACCAGACATCCGTTTGGGTTACCGGAAGCATTAACTATTGAAATTGGAATGTGTCCCCGATGGTCAGGTAATGGCCGATTGGTTGAGGTCGCTAACGTCGGCTTTGTAGTCCTCCAGTTTCAGAATCTGGCTTCGGCCGACTGGCGGCTTTGGAGAAGCGCGAGTGGCAAAATTAGGCTGTGGCCTGCCGACGGCGATCATGTCTTAACCGGAAAATCTGGCATCACTTTATCGACTGCAGGTTCCCAATGCCAACATGGAATGCCATGGTCTCGATAATACTGAAGCTTTTCCAGTTTGTGAGCTTGGTATTGGTCATCGTTGGTGATGCCAAACACCTCCATGACCCATGGAACCTGGCAGTCGTGCAACAGAAAATCCGGTAGGTAACGTAGTTCGCCCTCCAGTTTCAACGGCTTGCTAAATCTGCGTTGTTCGGCAATCAGTTTGTCGGCCACCTGCAGTTCATAGGATGAGTCGACCGGAATGAATTGCCGGTTGGTACGGATCAGTCCAATGTCGCTGACCACAAAGCTGGTTTTGTTGCGGAATACTGCCGCAATCGCCAGAATGCGCCGGTCGGGTTTGCCGATTTCGTCGAATAACTGAGCAAAGCTGTTGGTCGCCTTTCTGGCCAAGGGCGGCGGCAGCCACAGCGGGACGTTCAACAGTTTCAATTTGAGCCCAATGGAGCCTTCTATTTTGGTGGAGTTCCGGCACGCCATGATTTCACCGACCACGATGGCCGCTTGTTGTGGATTATCTGTTCGGGTTTGCAGCGCAGCCAGGTTGATGGCTTGGCTATGTTCCAGGTTCCGTTCCCAGAGGGTAATGACCAGGCGTTCCGCAACGGGTTGCTGCTTTTCCAGGGTGACGGTTTGCGCCGCTTTCTCCAGTGCTCGGGTAGATGCTGCAAACGGGCGTTCCGTTTGCTGCGACTGCCAGTCGTTCAGTTGGGCTTTCTGAATCAGGGCATGGAACAATCCTACTATCCTGGTGGACGCCCGACCCGGTTTAAGGCTGGGCGCCTTGCTTCGAGGGATATTGGGTTTGTCTTCGGCAACCGGCTGGTCGTCGCTTTGTGTGGTCGTGAAGCTGGAACGCGTCAGCCGAGTCTGCAATTTGACATTGACGGTATCGCCTTTGTACTGGATAGCCGGTTTCTGTTTGGCTTTTGGGCCTCCCGTTTCCGGCGGCTCGTACAAGAGACACCATTCGGCATGGTGGTGACTGGTGTCGGCTTTCCGGGCCAGATAATAACGTTGACCACGAACTTTGATGACCAATTGCCGATTCCGTGTATCCGTCAGGCACTGACAGCAAGGACGCTCGGTGTTGCCATGATACCGGCGAAAGATCT
>PERU01000065.1 GCA_002928965.1 Methylomonas sp. | reverse complement strand
CAGATTTCCCGCTCATTTTCGTTAAATAGCACCACTATTCGCCTCAAATGATCAACAAATCTGACTCAAAATAGCTTTCCCTCGCGACGATTCCTATTCTCGGACAGGCTCCTAGCCATTTTTGTCGCTGCTGTCGACGTTGTTGCTGTCGAAGTTGCCGCTGTCCTTGGCTTCCGGTTCCGGTAGTACCAGGGGCGGAAAGCCGTTGAAAATGCGCCATAACTCGTAACCGAGTGTGACCCGGCCCAGTAAGACCCAGCCGTTGACCCGCACACCCTGTAGCAGAAACTTGGGGTCTGGCCAGGGAATGTCATCAGGATCGTGTACGACCAAAATACGGAAATGGCCTTTGCCGTCGTCGGTGGCATCGATCAATGCCACGCGACCGGCGAAAGAGCCCACGGAAAAGTCCGGCCAGCCACCGAACTGGATGGCCGGATACCCCTCGAACTGCAGTCGGACAGGTCTATCGTTGACGATTAATGGCAGGTCGTTGCCGTCCACCCATAATTCCACTGCACGTTGCTCTGTGTCTGGTACCAAAATGGCCAACGCCTGACCGGGCTTTAGCATTTCCGCATTGGGATTGGCCAGCAAACGCAAGACAGTGCCATCGCGCGGCGCGGTAATGGTTTGGGTTTGCTGGCGGGCGAGGCGAGTTTCCAACTTCAGTAAATCGGCACGTAATTTGTTTTGGTCTTCAATAGACTTGTTCAGCTCGGCGCGAGTTCTCTCGATGCCGGCGATCGTATCTGCAGACAGTTTTTGCAGGTCTGCGCCGAGGGCCTCGACTTCGTTTTTTGCTGCAGCCAGCGTGGCTTGAGCGCGCTCGGCTTCGGCACTGCGTTGCGCTATTTCCAGTTCTGCCAATTCCAGGGTGCGGCGAGAGGCCAGGGCTTTATCCTGTAAGTTTTGCTGGCGACTCAGATTCAACGATGAGGTGAGTCGCGCGGCGCGGGCAGCGTCCAAGGCCTGAGTCGCCGCTTTGAGTCGTTGTCGGCCCATTTCCTGCCGCGACTCCGCCGCAGACAGGGCTTGCGGGCGAGCTTGCTCAGCCATGCGCAATTGTTCGCGGGCGGTTGCAACCCGATTATTCACCGCAATCTGACGGTCAAGCAGGGTCTGACGTTCGTTGCTCAAGCGCTGTAGCAACAAGGGATCGTTATCCAGCAATTCGGCGATGACTTCGCCGCTCTTGACCCGACTACCTTCTCTGACCCGCCAGCGGGAAATTCGGCCTTCCACCGGTGCGCCGATGATTTGCTGGCGATCACCGGGGATATAGGCCACCACGCGGCCAATGCCGCTGATGTTCTGCTGCCACGGGGTCAGCGTCAGAAAGACCATCAAAGCAATGAACAGAGCGATCAGCCAATTGGCCAATTTTTTAACAATGGGTGTGGTGACGGCATCTGCCAGACGGGTCGGTTCGTCGACGAAAAGCGGCGAGTGTTCCGGGCTCATGGTTGCTCCCCAATCCAGCTTAATTGTCCCTGTTGGATTTGGGCTTGAAACCGGCAGCGGGTGATAACGCGCGGATCGTGGCTAACAATGATCAGGGTCCAGCCGGCATCTGCGGCGAATAGGGTGTCGAGGATGCTCGGCAACCAGCGCTGATCAATGCGATCCAGTACTCTGTCGATCAACAACAGCCGAGGGCGCATGGCAATGGCGCGCGCCAGAGTCAGTCGCAAGCACTTTTCACCATTTAAGGGTAGGCCATGTGCATACAATTGAGTATTCATGCTATCAGGCAGGATCACGATGTCGTCAAGCAGGCCTACCTGCTGCAGGGCGGCGCGAATTTGTCCGGATTCGATAGCGCGTCCCATGCTGATGTTATCGGCAATACTGGCGTCGATGACTTCGCCTTGACGCACCAAGCTGATTTGGTCACGGAGCGCGCCGAGGCTGAGGTCTCGCAAGTCCTGTCCGTCAAAATGGATTTGACCTGCGGCAGGCATTCGCAAGCCGAACAAAGCATCCAGCAAGCTGCCTTGTTCGGCGCCGGCGCTGATGGCCAAGCTGTCTCGGGCTGCCAGTTTCAGGTCGAGACATTTGATCGTATCCAGCTGCGGCGCTTCCGCCAGCGTCAATTGCTTGATTTCAAGACTAAGCGGGCCAAGGTCGGGTTCTAGTTCACCGCCCTGGTCGTCGCGTTCTTGCGGTAAATCCAACAAGTAACCAATTTTGTCGATGCTGGCCACAAGGGTGTAGAAATTGTCTAGGGTTTTGCCAAGTCGGGTAAAGCCGTAGACCATGGCGTTGACCACCAGTTCGGCGGCAATCAGTTGGCCCAGGCTGAGTTGGCGTTCGATCACCATCCAGCCACCCATACCCAGCAGTGCACTGTTGGCCAAGGTATGTAAAATCAGTGCACCTATGTTTTGCCGAGACAAAATGCGGAAGTGGCTGACGCTGGCGCTCAGATAATCCTCGGCGATACGCCGGGTTTGTTGTCCCAGAAATTCGGCTTCGCAACGACTTTTGCCCAGTTGTGGATTCGCGGCAATATTTTCCAGCCAGGCTGCTGCGGCATATTTGGCTTTGGATTGTTCGATAACGGTGGGGATGCCGTCCTTGCCCATTACAAACAGTACGATGTAGAGTGCGACAATCAGGAACAGATCCAGAGCCAGTAGCATCGGGTGGTAAAACGCCAACAAAATCATGCCAATCAGGGTTTGCAGAATATAACCCAGAGTTTCCAGCAACAAGGACGCCGCAGTCTTCTGCAACGCGACCACGTCAAAGAAACGATTGGTCAATTCCGGTAAATACACGCTATTGCGACAGGCCATGGTTGCCCGTTGCAAGCGTAGAGCAGCTTCACCAAACAATCGGGTGAGCAAGCGGCGTTGCAGCATTTCCACTACATAAAATTGCAGTGCCACCAAGCTGTTGCTGAACGCCAGTAGCACCAGCAGGATTAAGGTCAACACCACCAAGGGTTGCAGCAGCGCGCCGAAAGCGATGGTGTTGACCAGTGCCTGCACAGCAACCGGCGTTGCCAGTGATAGAAAGCCGATGCCGACGCCGTAGGACAGTAATATAAAGATGTCTTCGCGCTCGATATGAATCAGCTGTTGCAGCCGGTGCAAAGGGTTTTGCCCAGACATGATCAATTCCTCTTGTGGTTAGCGGTTAGCATAATGTGAAAGCGGCTCATTTTTTGGCCTGCATGGCTGGAATTCCGTGCATGATTAATCCTAACTCCATAAAATAAAACACAAAACAAAATCAAACTGTACTACCTATATAGGTTTTGATTTCCAGTCGTTGAACGCATGATGCGAATATCAGGGATAACGCCTTGAAATATTTCATGTCTTTTGTGTTATGCATGATTGTGATGCCGAATGGGCTTAACCGGTATTGCGCATGCCGGCGGCAATCGAATTGATGGTGCGTAACAGTAATTTCATCGCTACCGCTTCGTTGTTATCGACCTCCAATTGTCGCGCCATGCGCAGCAAATTGGCTTGCAGGAAATTCAGTGGGCCTAAATAATTGTTGCGCCTATGCAGGGATGCCGCCAGATCGGGGTTATCCGCCAGCAACGTATCGCTTTCGGCAATTTCCAAAATCCAGTCCACGCAGCGCTGGTGTTCGCTGGCGATTAATCCGTGAATACGTCTGCCAACTTCCGGGTCGGCGCACAGTGCGGCGTATTCCTTGGCAATGCTCATGTCCGATTTGCTCAAAGCCATTTGCGCGTTACTCAGCAGATTACGGAAAAATGGCCAATTTCGATACAAGTCGCGAAGGGTATCCAGGCGTTCCGACTTGCCTGCGCACCAACTTTCCAGACTAGACCCAATGCCATACCAAGCCGGAAACGTTTGCCGCGACTGCGCCCAAGCGAATACCCAGGCAATTGCCCGTACCGAGTTTTTCGAGCGATCCTGTTTTTTTCGGTGTGAGGGCCGTGAGCCGATGTTGAGCCGGCCGATTTCAGTGACCGGGGTGGCTTCGTAGAAATAATCCAGAAAGCCGGGAGTATGCTCGGTCAGTTGCCGATAATCGCGTTCACCGATGCTAACCAATTCGGTCATGATTATTGACGCGTCCGGCCGGTCCGGCTCGGTCGGTAGCATCAGGCTCAGGCTGGCCTTCATCAATCCGGTTACACCCATGGTCATTTCGTAGATCGCTGTCTCCATGTTGTTGTAACGGTAAAACAGCACTTCGCCTTGTTCGGTAAATTTGATTTGGCCGCGCACAGTGGCTGGCGGTTGAGCCAGAATTGCTTCGTGGGTGGGGCCGCCGCCGCGACCTACAGTACCGCCACGGCCATGGAACAATCGGCATGGTACACCTTCGCTGTCGGAAATTGCCATCACTTGCTGTTGGGCACGGTACAAGCCCCAGGCGGAGGCTAGTATGCCGCCGTCTTTGCAGGAATCCGAGTACCCCAACATGACTTCCTGACGTTTCTGAGACGCATCCAGCAGGGCGCGATACACCGGTTGTCCCAGCAGGTTACGCAACACATGGTCGATGTGGCTTAAGTCTTCGATAGTCTCGAACAGTGGTGAGACGCCGATGTGGCAGTACCAGCGTCCGCCGATGCGGCCAGTCAGGCCGGTCTGCGAGGCTAGTAGCATGACTTCCATGACATGGCTGGCCGCGTGGGTCATGGAAATCACGTAACGACTGAAGCAGTCGTTGCCGATTTCCCGACGCATGTCGGTCATGACCTGGAATACTTCGAGCGTTTCGCGACTGGGGTTGCTGAGCTGCATGGGGTCGTAGCTAAGGCTGCCGGGTGCGGCGATGGCTTCCGCAAGCAGATTCATCCGTTCGTCTTCGGCGAGGGCTTGGTAATCAATGTTTAGGGCTAATGAGAACAGTTCAGCAACGGCCTCGGTGTGGCGAGTGGATTCCTGGCGCACGTCGAGTTGCATTAGATGGAAGCCGAAAGTTTCGACCAGACGGATCAGGTCCAGCAGTTCCAGGTCGGCGATGGCCTGATCACCGTGGCTGATTAACGAATCGCGGATCACATTCAGGTCGGCCAATAACTCCTGTGCGCCGTCATAGGCGTGAATATGGGATAGTCCTACCGTTTCGGCGATAAGCTGCTCGACTCTGACCAATGCCGCTTCCAAACGGCATTTCATCAAGGTCAACTTGTGCCGGTAAGGCTCCTGGAGGCAACTGCGTTCAGCCGAAACCGCCCTGTCGCCCAGAAAGTCCCGATCGGCTTGCAGTGATTGCAGGAATGCCTCAGAGGGTTGGCATAGATCGTAGGAGTATGAAAGCCGCTGGGCTAAAACCGTTACCCGATTGATGTAGTCCTGTAAGACCGCGCGCGACTGTAAGCGCAATGCCAGTGCGGTGGTTTCCGGTTTGACATTGGGGTTGCCATCGCGGTCGCCGCCGATCCAGGAACCGAAATTGATAAAAGCAGGGATTTTGATCGTCGTTGCTGCTTCGCCATACACATCAAGCAGTGCCTGCTGAAACGTGCGATACACCTTTGCCGTTGCTTGAAATAGCGACAGCGGAAAGTAATACAGGCCTGCTTCGATTTCGTCAATCACGCCCATGCTGCGTGTACGCACTTCGTCCGTTTTCCAGAGCAGCTGTATATTGGTGCTTAATTCCTCCAGCACTTCCTCTCGAAAATGGCCTTTAATTCTGGGGTCGTCGAGTGTTTCGTGACTCAAAAAAATGTTGCGTAGCGCGCCTCGCACAGAGCGCCTTTTGGCTTCGGTGGGATGTGCCGTCATCACCGGCATATAGCTTAAATTGTCGAGCAATACTTGCAAATCGGTCAGATCTACGCCCGCTTGCTGTAAATTCAGAAAGGTGTGATGAAACGAGCCTCGCCAAAAATGCTTGTTTTTTTCGGCTTCTCGGCGGCGCTGGTGCAGGTTGGTGGATTCTTCGGCGATATTCAGCAAACTGAAATACAAACTAAAAGCTCGGATCACTTCTGTCTGGGTTTCCTCCGGCAGATTCTGCAGGGTATCGAGGAGTTGTTGTCGACGAACGGGACTATCATCGCGTTGCAAAGCGGCAAACTGACGCTGTAACTGCTCGACAATGTTGGAGATTTCAGGTCTGGCTTGAGTTTTAAGGACATTGGACAGCATCAATTTGAGCAAACGGGTATTTGCCCGTAATGCGCTATCGTCATGAGATTGTCTGCCGACCATAATGGCTCCAGAGTGTGGTTGCAAAGACACAGATCTTAAAAATCCGGCTGTTTAAAGTAATCAATAAAATATAAATAGTAAAATAGGATAAATAAATATTTTAAATAGATTTTAGCGATATTGGTTTTGAGTATTAACGGCTGAAGCCTTCATCTTTGAGGGTAAAGCACAGTTAAAAATCCCCATCAATCTCCCTTTATGCCCTGCGGGTACTTTTTCAAAGGGGTGTTGTTTTTGGGGAAATCCTTAGGCAGGACCGAATTCAATACCACTGGCTGAAACTGACACTTAAGTCATGACATGTCATGACTTAAGTGTCTTGAGTACTGTCAAATAAGCTGCAACGTCATGGTTGCTTCTGTTAGCGCTATTTATACGCGCGTCTAATTCGCTTTATTAAATCCTTGTTCCTGTGGCTATTTTGAAGTCGATTTTATTGGGTTTGCGTAGACAGATTTTAATGATGCGGCTGTAAAAAATGTCTGAAATGCTTACAAATTGTTGATTGTTTCTTGTCTTTGTGGTGTGGGAAATAGCTGGGTTTCAATATGAAATGCTGGGGTTGGATATTGCTTTGAAAACCCGTAGGGCTAGCTCATAAGTTGATCGGCCTGTCGAAAATGCTTACACATTGATTTGTTTTGTAGAAGTGCCTCTGGCTCTCAATTCAGTATGTTCCCGGCATTAGCTTATTGTTTGAAATTATTTGAAAAAAAATAGAAAAATGGCTCTCAAGCTGGCTGCGATTTATCGGAACAATGGTGTATTCGATGATCACGTTGGTCGAGTAAATGATCAAAATTATCCAGAAATCGGTAGTCGCTGGCTAAAACTGTCAGGATTTTTTACAGGTTGATGCGAGAAGAGTAACGATTAATCGCCAACGGCATGTTAATTCAATCTTAATTTAATATGGCTCGATAATTGCTGTTGTAGTTTGGCGAAAAAGGTTTGTTTGTTCAGCATTTTTCGTTGCTTAAAAGCGTGGTGCTTTGTCCCTAACAACCCGAGTTACTTTTCAAGTTTTTAAAAGATTTGGTTTGTTCTGGTTGTATGTGGGCGTTGTTTCTTAACTACTTAATCTAGGTAAATCTCATGAATAAAATTGTTTCTTTGTTAGTTCTGGCGTTGTCTGCTGCCCCTGCATTTGCTAATCCAACCTTCGGTACCGTTCCGGAGCCAGAAGTATTGTCTTTGGTGGGCATTGGTATGCTGGCCATCATGGTTTCACGTAAATTCAAAAAGTAATTTCGTAACGGGACTCTTTTGCTATCAATCTGCGGTTTTGAGATGTGTATTAAGCATTAGAGTCTCTAGAAAATTTAACATGAGGTTTAACGGTTTGATGATCTTGGCAATCGGCATTATTTAAAGGTGTTTAGTGCGCAGCTGGAACAAACTGGGGTATCTGGAAAATTAAAAATGAGGCTAACAAATTTATGAGCACAATGACTATTCGTGTAACGTCTTCAGCAGTGAATACAGCTGGGAACGATTTTGCCAACGGCAGTGAATCAGCTGCGGCTCCTACGCCAAGCTATCTTGATGTTGTCATTTCAGGTAGTACAAATCCTGGTTTACCTAATGGTACTTATGATGGTTATTGTTTAAATCCATTTGCTTCAATTCGATTTTCTCCAATTGATTACTCTGCGAATGCCTATGCGGGTTCAGGTGTCGGTTCTGTTGCCCGTTATCAAAGTGCGGGTGTTACAGGTGTAACCGAACAGCAAATTGCTCGTATCAATTGGTTGCTAGCACAAAATTTAACCTCAGATTCTAAATATGCCAGTCGATTCAATGACGGTGAAGTTCAGTCAGCTATCTGGCAAGTTTTGGGGTACACCAAGGCGCAATACAACACAGGTATCACGCCGGGGTTGCTCAGTGATAATAATCGTCAAACTGTAATTGATTCAGATGTCGCCTTTCTGGTTAATCAATCGTTGGCTGCAGTAACCAGTGGTAAAGGTGTTGTGCCTTCAAACACATTTTTTTCGATGGTCGTTGACCCCGCTGGCGATGCGCAACCTTTAATAATCCAACTTCAGTCAGCTAAGTTAGGTAACTATGTCTGGGAAGATGCTAATGCCAACGGTATTCAGGACGCTGGGGAATATGGTGTCGACAATGTGGTGGTAGAACTTTACCAAATGATTAATGGGGTGAGTACATTAGTTGCTACTACAGTCACTGGCGATGATTTAAGTACGGCAGTAGTTGAGACGGGTTATTATCAGTTTGCCGGTTTGCAAGCAGGTCAGTATCAAGTCAAATTCGTTACACAATCAACAATGTATGCTTTAACTGCACAAGATGCAGTGGGTTCAAACGACGCTAACGATAGCGATGCTGATATTTCAACTGGCTTGACTGGTCTGATCAATCTCGCAGCAGGTGAATCCAATCAAACT
>PERU01000064.1 GCA_002928965.1 Methylomonas sp. | reverse complement strand
ACCTCGGCCAGCGTGGTGTTCATCCAGCCCGAATCCTGCATGGCCAACAAATTGCGGCGAGCGGCGTTGAAATTGATGTTGTCGACAACCGCACCGGTTTTGTCGGCCAGTGCCAGCAGCGCACGCATGCCGTTAACGTCGGTCGCACAGCCGCCGATGACGGGCTGATGGGTGCCGCGCAATAATTCGGCGGCTTTACTGGTGGCAGCCTCCAGGCTCACCGGTTGGCCGGCAATGCGCGGCGATGTATCCGCTATAGCCTGTTCGAAAGCCGGGGTATTGACCGGACAGCCGTTTGCGATCACTTTCAGCGTTGCGCCGTCGACCTGTATGCTCAGGTCGTCGGTACCGATGCCGCAAAAAGGGCTGGGCACCTCTGTGATTTCAGTCATAAGAAAAGTCCTCAATCTTTTTTGATGTATTTGAAGCGGGGGTCATCGGGCGTGCCTTCCAGGACGCCAGCTGAGGTTTCAGCCGCATCCCACATCAACACTTCTTCAATTTTTTTGGCCAGCAGAAAATCTTTATCGGTGATGCCTTTTGCTGAATGGGTAACCAATTTAACGATCACAAAGGCATAAGACACTGTTAAATCAGGATGGTGCCAAGCTTTTTCCGCCAAGTGCCCAACGGTATTGACAACCATCAAGGTGGCTTTCCAGCCGCTGGTCTTGATTTTGCGACGGATCCAGCCGTTCTCGTAATACCAATGCGGCAGTTCGTTGCTTAGTCTTTCAATGACTTCAGGCTCGGGTATGGGTTGTTCAATCTCGTGAGTCATCTGTGTTATTCCGCAAATAAGGGTGACTCAATTCTAGCGCAATTTCTATCAGTGTTACCCAAAGGATCTATAAACTGGGTCCTAAAATACCACTCGCCTATATGCTCTATGCTTTGAGAGGGCAAATTCTGACGAAAAGCAAGCGGTATTGGGTTGCGATAAATTCAGCTCGAACGAAACAATAGTAAAGTAGGGTATGGGTTAATTATCAATGCAGGCACTCATGATTCAACCACTTGGGACGCGCTCAACAAATAAATTTCGTCCATACCTTCAGGGACATAAATCCTGAGCCTATAGACGGGAGAGTTTTATTAGGGCTTCGTTATAGGATAAACGCCTATTTAACAACCCGTAACTGGGGTCTTTGTGGTGGCTTATTATCTGGCTCCGGAGGTTCGGGTTGGTCTTCGTTCATCTCTTCCGGATCGAACACCATGCCACGACCGTTTTCCTTGGCATAAATAGCCAGTACAGCTGGAATCGGCATATTGATACGCATCGGTTTGCCCGAGAAGCGGGCGTTAAACTGAATTTCGTCATTGTCCAGCACTAAACCTTGTATGGCTTCCGGACGGATATTAAGTACGATACGACCGTCTTCAACAAAATCGGTGGGTAAGTTTACGCCGGGATATTCAGCATTCACCAGTAGGTGGGGCGTCAAGCTATTGTCAGTGATCCACTCATAAATGGAGCGGATTAAATAAGGTTTTAATGGGGTCATTTGTTGATGGGCATTAAGTCTTTTTCTTCGCGGCTCAAACTGTCCTGGAAGGCTTTGCGTGAGAATAAACGGTTTGAATAAGCTGTGACGCCTTTACCGAGGCTGATTATGTCGATGCCGATACTCGGTAACCGCCATAAGAAAGGGGCCATCACACAATCGATCATCGAATATTCTTCACTCATGAAATAGGTATTGGCCTCAAACACCGGCGCTGCAGACAATAAACTTTCTTTGAGCATTTTTTTGGATTTGGCGGCTTTTTTATCGCCATTTAGCAGTACGTCTTCCAGTAGTGGATACCAGTCTTGATCGATGCGTTTGATTAGCATGCGGGCATTGGCGCGTGAGACGGGGTCCATTTGGTGTAAAGCCGGATGCGGGAAACGTTCGTCCAAGTATTCCATGATGATGCGGGCATCGTACAACACCAAGTCTCTTTCTACGAAAGTCGGCGAATTACCGTTTGGGTTAATCTCAAGTAAGTCTTCCGGCGGTTCGTTAGGGTCGAAAAAGTCAATTTCAGCGGGAACGCCCTTTTCATATACAACGAGGCGGGCGCAGTGGCTCATAATACAGTTCGCAGTAGTGAACAGAATCATTGCTGATTTTCGGCTGGTGATGTTTGCCACGAAGACTAACCTCTAAAATAAACAGGGTTTCAAACGGGGCGGATTGTACCATGGTTGCTCATGGATTTGGGTGAGGCGGAAGGTCTGCGGAGGCGGTGCCAAAGTGAAGCGGGGCGACTTCTGCCGCCCCGTTTGAAACGGGTTAGTGAACGTCTTTCCAGTATTCTTTTTTCAGTAAATAACCCAAAACGATGAACATCAGGATAAAGAACAACACATATTTACCCATCTGCTGTCTTTCCAGTTGCACCGGTTCGCCGACGTATACCAAAAAGTTGACCAGATCGTTGATCATCTTGTCGAATTCTTGAGGGGACAATTGGCCGGGTTCCACCAGTTTTAATTCGCTGATCACGTCATGACCATCGACATTTTTGGTAACGGCTTCCTGGGTGCCTTGCTTTTGCCAGAACACGTTAGGCATGGCTACATCCTGGAATACAGCATTATTCACGCCGGTCGGCTTACCTGGATCGCTGTAAAAGCCTTTCAGATAGGTGTACAACCAGTCGGCGCCACGTGAGCGGGCAATCAACGATAAATCCGGTGGCGTGGTGCCGAACCATTTTTCTGCATCGTGACCATTCATGGCTGAGTGCATTTGGTCGTAAATGCCGGCGCCTAAAGGTGCGACATTTTTGAGGATTTCCGTCTCGTCGAGTTTAAGGTCGATCGCAATACGTTTGTAACGGATATGTTTGGCTGAATGGCAGCCCAGACAGTAGGTTACATAATGTTGTGCGCCGCGCTCGAGTGATGCGCTATCTGATAAATCGATGTCGGCTGATTCCAGCTTGACTCCGCTGCTGGCCGAAACGCTAAAAGGCAGCAAAAATAAAAGAGTGTAGAGAACTTTTTTCATGGCTTAATCCAGGCTCTTTTTCAGGTTTTTTGCGAAACGAATCAATACAGTTTTGATACCTGCATAATTCGGCCTTCTTTTGACGTTATCTGCGCCCAGCATGCCGGGTGATTTCTCAACACTGACAACTTCATCGATAACAGCCATTAAGTCCGGAATACGATCTTCCAGGGTGCGTTGCTCGGTCAAACGCTCCGGCACCGGTTTGGTTTTTTCCCAGCGGGTATACAGTGGCATTAACAGGAAGAAGCCGAAATACACCGCAGTCAGCACACGGGCTACCATGGTTGCGCCAGGGGTTGCCGGTTGAGTGCCCAAGTAACCCAGGCCGATGAAGGCAATCACAAACAACAATACGGCTTTTTTGAATATGCCGCCGCGATAGCGAATGGATTTAACCGGGCTACGATCCAGCCAAGGCAGCATGAAAAGCACCACGATGGCGCCGCCCATGGCGATGACGCCGGCAAACTTATCAGGTACTGCGCGCAATATGGCGTAGAACGGGGTGAAATACCAAACCGGAGCGATGTGCTCAGGTGTTTTCAGTGGGTCGGCCGGGATAAAGTTCGCGTGTTCCAGGAAGTAACCACCCATTTCCGGCATGTAAAAAATCACCGTCGCGAAGAAGAACATGAACACGCCAACGCCCACAATGTCCTTGACAGTGTAGTACGGGTGAAACGGAATGCCGTCCAGCGGCGTGCCTTTCCAGCTGAGGTTTTCTTTGATTTCAATGCCGTCAGGATTATTGGAACCTACTTCGTGCAATGCCACGATATGCAGAAATACCAAAATTAACAAAACCAATGGCACGGCAATAACGTGGAATGCAAAGAAGCGGTTCAGGGTAGCGTCAGATACTACATAGTCACCACGCACCCATAAGGATAATTCGTCGCCAACAACCGGAATGGCACTGAATAGCGAGATGATCACTTGCGCGCCCCAATAGGACATCTGGCCCCAAGGCAACAGATAACCCATGAACGCTTCCGCCATCAGGCAGACGAAAATCAGCATGCCGAAGATCCAGATCAGTTCGCGCGGTTGCTTGAACGAACCATAAACCAGGCCGCGGAACATATGCAGATAGACGACAATGAAAAATGCCGATGCCCCGGTCGAATGCATATAGCGCACCAGCCAGCCCCAGTTGACGTCACGCATGATGTATTCGACCGAATCGAACGCCAATTTGGCATCCGGCTTGTAATTCATGGTCAGCAAAATACCGGTGATGAACTGGTTGACCAGTACTAACAGGGCCAATGAGCCAAAAAAGTACCAGATGTTAAAGTTTTTGGGCGCGTAATAATGCGCCATGTGTTCGTTCCACAAATCGGAGATTGGGAAACGCTCCAGCAGCCAATCGCTGCATTTGTTGATTCGTTCTTTCATGCTGTGGTTGCCTCTGTGTCTTCGCCAATGATGATCAAGGTATCCTTCACATAACGATAAGGAGGCACCTCAAGATTGGTAGGGGCTGGAACGCCACGATAAACACGGCCAGCCAAGTCGAACCAAGAGCCGTGACATGGACAAAAGAAACCGCCTTTCCAGTCTTCGCCCAAGTCGCTAGGGCCAATTTCCGGTCTGAAAGTAGGCGAGCAGCCTAAGTGAGTACAAAGACCCACGGCAACGAAGATTTCCGGTTTAATGGAGCGCAGGGCATTTTTACTGTAATCCGGCTGCATAGACTCATTCGATAATGGGTCCGCCAATTTACTGTCCAACGTAGAAAGTGTTGTGATGACTTCCGGCGTGCGGTTAAGCACCCATACCGGTTTACCGCGCCAAGCCGCTCTGATTAGCTGCCCCGGCTCCATTTTGCTGAGATCAACCTCAACAGGAGCGCCGGCGGCCATGGCTTTGGCGCTGGGTTGCATTTGGGAAAGAAATGGGACGGCCAGGTAACCGGCCCCGACGGCTCCAACCACCGACAATGCCGAGGTTAGAAACTGGCGCTTAGATGTATCGACGCCTTCACGGTTCATATGTAACGCTCCTGATGAGAAATGATGTATGTGATACACATCAATTATTATAATTTTCCCGCAAATATACCTTACTGTTCCTGGTTAATGAAAGTGTTATTGCGGGGCAGATTAGGTAAACCAAGTGCTGCGGTTTGATTAGGAATTTTTCAGAGCATGCCGCAGAGCTGTAAGGAAGGCTTGGTTTTCCTCCGGTGTGCCGATGGTTACCCGTAAAGCATTCTGCAAAAGCCCGCCTTGCGGGGATAGGTTTTTGATCAAAACCCCTTGGTTTTTCAGTGACATAAATACAATGTCTGCCGGCTTGTAAGTCGTTTTGAACAAAATGAAATTGGCGGCGCTTGGGTACGCTTCAATCCCTTCAATAGACTGTAATGCGGCCAAAACTTCGCTGCGTTGCTGACAAATGGTTTGGGTTTGCGCGAGTAAAAAACCTTGATGATTCAGCGCAAAACTGGCGGTGATTTGTGTCAGACAATTGATGTTGTAAGGCAGGCGGACTTTATTGAGTTGTTCCAGAATGACTTGGTCGCCTGCCAGAAAGCCCAGACGCAAACCCGCCAGTCCCAGTTTGGATACGGTACGCATCACCAGCAGATTTTGTTGATGAGGCAGTTGATCGATAAAACTGGCATTTGCAAACGGCGCATACGCTTCATCCACCACCACCAAGCCGGGAGCAACCGAGAGAATTTTTTGGATGTCCTCTGGATTAAACAGGTTCCCGGTCGGATTATTGGGGTAAGCCAGAAAAATCAGACTCGGTTGCAATGATTCAATGACCGCCAGCATGGCTGGCATATCCAGCTCAAAACTGTCTGCCAGCAGCGGTACACCCTGATAACGCAACCCCAAACTCAGCGCCACTTGCTTGTACATCACAAAACCCGGTTCCGGCGCCAACACAGCCGCATCGTTGGGTAAGGCCATCATCAGAATCTGAATGATTTCATCTGAACCGTTACCCAATAACAAACCCGACGTTTCCGGAATACCGTTACTTTGCCGCAAAGCCATAGATAAAACTTTGGCTTCCGGGTCAGGGTAGCGGTTCATCGGGCAGTCTTTCAAATGTTCCAACCAGACTTGTTGAATCGCTTCTGGCCAGCCGTAGGGGTTTTCCATAGCATCGAGTTTGATAAAGTTGCTGGCATCAGCCACGTGGTAGGCCGACATGGCGAGTATTTCGGGGCGGAACAGGTTGGTAAGTGGCTGAGTTGGCATGTTGGGGGATTGGTTGTTGTGCCTAATGTGTGGATTTTAGCAAACTGGTGGGTTTTAAGTCTGGGGCTTTTAGTTTGATGTCGCTATCGCGACGGATGGATTTTATGTCGGTTCACGGACCGACAACCGCGATACTTTCTTTTGCTTGGTAAGCCACAGGGATGTGGCGAATGCCGAAAATGCAGGGGCAATTTTCGACCCAAACAAAGCAGCCAAACAAAAGACAATCCGGATGCCGCTTTTATCCTGTGCTCGTGAGGTTTGAGCGGCACCTGCGGGCAATTCCGCTCAAACTCTTTGGTACTCGGCGAGGCATCACGGGATAACACCGTCGCAACCCCAAAAATATTCAAAGAAAATAGGGCCTACTTACCCTAAAGGGCATAAAAGCGATAGCATAATCCGACGAATGTTTAGTATTTCGTATAGTTCGATATACACTACCCTAGAAATATTTATTCTCCGAATCTTCTGGCAAAGAGATACTATTTATTCAACTCATTCGTCCGATTAAGCTATTAGTAATCAGACCTATGCGGGCTTGTCGGTGCGGGAACCGACATCTCAATCGTGTCGCAACTGCGACACCCGAATAGAAAACAGGAAATTAACATGCTCCGATCAACGTCCATGCCCCGCTTCGGCGACAAAAAAAACTCCGAGTTTTTCGAAGAATACCTAATCCGTTTGCTCGAAGAGCGCGATCGTTGCGGTCTCACTGAGATGATCGGTGGTATCGAAGCTTTGATGATTAGCGTCGAGCCTGGCAATTCGGTGGAATATATCGCTGAACTGGCGTTGATGACCCCGTATCAATACCTGGTAACACTGGATAGCGAAAAGCATCTCACTCATGTGTTGCGCATCGACATGAATTCTCCGGACATTTTGCTGCGTGAAGTGAAAAATCCCGAACACAGCGATATTTTTCGCAGTCTCAACGATCTTTATCCAGTAGGAGCGAGACGACCACACAGCCGTTATCTGGGTGAAATTCTGCTCACCAGTGATCGCCATCAGGTTGTGGCCTTACAACAGCAACGCGAATTTCGGTTTTTCCCGGTCGGACAGCTGGCAGAGCTGGATTTGCCGCTCAACGTCAGTATCGCCAAGCCTTCGCCCTATACACATAACATGGTTGGCTATATGGAACGTCCGGTGGATGGCATCCGAGTTTATCATCATGGTGAATGCAAGATTTTAGCCTCAGCCCAGGCAGCCAACGAGCGTGGCAAGGAGATGCAGGAGCGGCTGGGTATCAAGGACATGATATTGCCGATCGACCACTTGGCCACGCGAGTTTATAGTCAGAATCGTGAAGCGGCGTTGCTGGAATATCTGGCCTTGTCGAGTTATTACTACTGGGGCAGCTACGACATCAAGGATCAAAACTCGTCCACCAATGTCACCAAAAACATCCGCCAGCAGCCGGAATCGGTCAGCCCAGCCAAGGTGTTCACCGCCAACAACCATCCCTATTGCGTCAATCATCTTGACCAGTTGCCTAGCCCGACCGAAACGTTCGTCCGTAACTATGGCCCACGCTTGCATCACATGGCGGTGGAAGTTAAAGATGGTCAGACCAACGGTCGCGAAAATATCGATGTTGTCGTCGATGCCATTGCCGCTCAAGGCAAGGGCTTTTTATTGGAAACCGTTGGTTCGAGGGAAGAAGGCTTGAAGCAGATATTCTCGTCAGCATCGGATTTTTCATCGTTAATCATCGAATACGTGCAGCGGTTTGGCGATTTTCAGGGCTTTTTCACCAGAGAGAATGTCGCATTGTTGACCTTTGCCGCTGGGCAGGAAGAGGGGGTTAAAAGCGACATTTGAGGCTTTTATTGTTCCCATGCTCTGAGTGTGAATTTAGTCTTAGATGTTTTTGCTGGTGTCGCTGTCGCGACTGATGTTTAGAAGTCGGTTCGCGGACCGACAACCGCGGTACTTTTCTTTGCTTGTCCAAAGAAAAGTACCCAAAAGAAACGACACCCGGATGCCGCTTATTTCCTGCGCTCCTCAGGTTCGAGCGGGGTTTTCCGAAGGGGCTTCCCAGCCCCTACGTAAAACGCGATGCATCCCTGCATCGCCCCTGCGGGCAATTCCGCTCAAACCCTCCGGTGCTCGGCGCGACATAACGGGACAAAACCCGGTACGAAATTCGAAATCGTCTAATATTTGGAAGTTTTGTAGGGCGCATTAGCGCTAGCGTAATGCGCCGAATGCTTGAAAATTAACATACGGCGCAATACGGCTACGCCTATTAACGCCCTATGATTACAACTTACGGCCTTGATTTAATGTCGGTTCGCGGACCGACGACCGCGATACTTTCTTTTGCTTCGCCAAAAGAAAGTATCCAAAGAAAAGGCGACCCGGATGCCGCATTAATCCTGCGCTCCTCAAGTTTGAGCGGGGTTTTCCGAAGGGGCTTCCCAGTCCCTACGTAAAACGCGATGCATCCCTGCATCGCCCCTGCGGGCAA
>PERU01000063.1 GCA_002928965.1 Methylomonas sp. | reverse complement strand
AGGTTTTGCCGGTGCCGGCGCTGGCTTCAATTAAGCGGGTGCCGGATAACGGAAAGGTCAAAGCATCAATGCTGCTGACGGTGGACATGCTGGATATTGGCTGGCTATTTAACGGTTCAGCCATTTTAGACGAATTGATGATTTGAAGTCGGAGGAGTTCTTTTTCGCCTAAACCGACAGCCGTTTCGTCAACAACTTCCCCAGCGCTCAACGTTTGAGATCGCGATAGAAGTTTTCGTGAGAACCAATGGCTTCCAGATAAACCAGGCGTACTTCGTCATCAATGGTGTAACCCAACAGGTACAACTGGCCCTGACTGTGAAATTTGTAAACCAGCAAATTGGCCAGATCACCTTTCTTGCGGTCCCCAACCGTAGGGTTTTCAGCGACAGTTTCTACCGCCGTATCGACATCGGCGGCGATATTATCGTGAAGTTTTTTGTACTGCCGCGCAAAACGGCGGGTTTGCAGAACGCCGTAACTCATGCCTGGCGTGAGCGGGGGATGAACGGTGTGGCCTGCTCGTGCGGTTCAGACAGAGAGGCCAAGGCTTCGGCGATGAAGCTGACTGGCAAGTCCGGGTTGTCGAGCGCCGCGCGACCGACTTTGGCCCAATACTCAACCTGACCGGCAATGGTACGGTGTTCGATAGCCGCATCTGTCTTGGCTTGATCATAGAGTGATTGATCAATGCGAATGGATGTTGTGCTTGGCATGGCGCCTCCTTTAGCTCTGTTTTACCACAAATGTAGTTTAGCAATTATGCGTTGAGTAATAAAGCTGTGACGCAACGCCCTCGTCTCACGTCATAAGGGATGCTGCATTTTTCAAAAGACCTTTTTTACACTCGCTCTTTTGTATAACCCCTCCCTAGCCCTCCCCTTGCCAGGGGAGGGGATCAACTCGTAACCTGCGCTCACGTAGGGTGTGGTGAGCTTGCGAACCGCACCGTTCGAGAAACAGTGTAATCCGTTCCGTGCGGTTCGTTACCTTACCTGACCGCACACCGGTAGTCTGATCGGAATCACCTAAACTGGAAAATCGATTTGTCCAAAAACTCAATCTCGCCAAGGATTGATAACGTCAAGCTCAGGGTAATTGAAGTCCCGCACAGTGCGAGTCACCAGCCTCAATCCATGGGTAAGTGCTGTAGCTGCAATCAGACTATCGATAGCCGGGATGGGCCGCCCCATTTGGGCGTTCAATCGTCCCCAATGATCAGTAACCGCTGCATCCACACTCAAAATCCGGCCGGAAAAAAACTGAGGCAGTTCCACTTTCAGCCAATCCAGCAATTTTAACTGGCGATCGTCATTGGCCAGCGAAGCGATTCCTTTACGGATTTCTCCCAAGGTCAATACGCTGAGGTAAAGGGTTGTGGCGGGTCTTTGGTCGAACCATTCGATGACGCCTTGATTGGGTTCACGGCGACGTAATTCCGATAACACGTTGGTATCGATCAGATAACTCATAGTTCGAATTCTCGGGTCAGACTGACATCACGTTCAATCACGAGATCGTCCTGATCATACAGTGGCGAACGACGCATGAATTCAACTAGCGACTGGCGATTGCCCGTCAGTCGGTCGTAGTCGTCACGCGACAGCAATACGGCAACCGAACGACCGTGATGAGTAATTTCCTGCGGGCCTTCCTGTTCGGCATTGCGAACCAGAGTAGATAGACGCGCTTTTGCTTCCTGAATTTGCCAAGTATGCATAATCAATCTCCCATTCAAACTAGTCTGGTCAGATTTTAATCGTTAACTATTGTAAGAGCAAATCATGCCTTTTGATCGCGCTTAAATTCTGATCATCGCCATTGATTTAGACCGTCTTTATTGAGTCACGCATTGTGATTAAAATGAGTTTGCGGGTAAACACCATTAGGAAGAGAGGTGTTTCAGGGGAGGGGATTAAACAGCAAAGAGCAGACCGGAGCCTGCTCTTCCATTAACTTGAGGTAAATGCGACCTAGCCTTTACCCGGCAACATACCAACTGTGCCGGGTTTGATGCGTTTGCAAGTCACAATAACGTCTTGTTGATGGCATTGTTGTTTGCCGCTGCTGTCCGGGCATGGGGTGCAGGTGCTATTGCCAGCAGATTTGGTTTCAGCTAGGTGCCAGCCGTAGCCTTGGGTTTGGCAAAAACGTTTGCTGTATCTGTCTACTGTGTATTCTTTGGATGCGGTTTGCTTGGCTTTGCTTTCCACTTCGCAATGACCGGGCAGGGTGTTGGCCATTAAATCACGGTAAATATATTCGGTGGCGCCGGCAGAACCGCTCAAAAATAAGCTGAGTATGAAGCCGCTGATAAAAGATTTTTTCATGGTATTAGTCCTCACGGTTACCGATAACCCGGATGTTCATTTGCCGGTTCTCTTCTTCTAGTTGGTGTTTGATCGGCTCGAATTTTTCATTTTCATTGAGTTTGACCGCCAAAATCGTCCCCACCAGGGCTACGGTTGCAATCACCATGTATAAAACAAAATGATCTTTTTCAGGTTTTTGATCTAGTTCGCTCATCGATTTATCCCTCAGGATTTTAAGTCAGCCAAGGCTGCGCCAAAATTGATATGAAATACGTTGCCATCCAATACCAACGCTGGTACAGAATTAACACCTGCAGTTTCCGCTTCACCGATGCGATGGTTTTGTTCGCCGAGGTGGACGATTTCCAGGGGATACTTGTCTTGGTTGATGCTGTTGATCAGCATTTGCTCGGCGCCCAGACAAACTGGGCAGCCGGCATGATAGAAAATGGCCTGTGACATGTTTGACTCCTCTACGTTGTAATAATTATTGTAGCGAGTCGAAACATTAAGCGAGAATTGCGGATTTGTCAAACAAATATCGTTTCGATATTTTGTAATGAGGGTTTATCAGTCCTCCGAAGTTAAATACTCATCTTTGAGCTTGATGTAATGTTGATATGAATACTCCAAAAAAGCTTTTTCAGAGTCGGTCAGCGCTCGAATCGGTTTGGCCGGTGCACCGACATACAGGTAGCCACTCTGCAGCACTTTTCCCGGTGACACCAATCCGCCAGCCCCCAGCATTACATAATCTTCAAGAACTGCACCGTCCATGATGATGGCGCCGATGCCGATCAGGCAATAATTACCAACGGTGCAACCATGAACCACCGCGCGATGACCAATGGTCACGCCATTGCCTATCCTAAGTTTGTGGCCGGTTGGCGAATAATCGCCGGCATGAGACACATGCAAAACCGCACCATCCTGTACATTGGTGCCGACACCAATCTGAATGGATTCGACATCACCCCGAATCACAGCAGTCGGCCAGACCGATACATGGTCAGCCAAACTGACATCACCGATGATCACCGAGGAGGGATGAATCATTACCCGTTTGCCGATTTTGGGGGATTTGTCTTTAAAGGTTTGTATTTCCACAAAAACGCCTGTTATTTGCCATAATTGAACCCAGATATTACGCAAATGCGTTTGGGTTCACCATAAAAATTTGAGGTCATCATGGCAATCATCGACGGTTTTAAACGCCAGCTACGTTCGGTTATTGAATGGCAAAATCCCGATGCGGATGCCTTGTTTGTGCAATGGACTGAAAATGGGGATGAAATTAAAAATGCCTCCAAGCTGATCGTTGGGCCGGGGCAGGGGTGTATTTTTGTGTATCAGGGGCAGGTGAAAGCTGTGATTGAGGAGCAGAGCCTGATCAATCTGCAAACCGATAACGTGCCGTTTTGGACCACCATCAAAAAGTTTATGCAGGCGTTTGTCAGCGAGCACAAGGTAGGGATTTACTTTTACCGCAAAACCAAAATTCTCGATCAAAAATGGGGTACCACTTCGCTGATCAAGTATCAGGACCCGAAATATCACTTTCCCATCGGCCTGAAAGCCTACGGTAATTACAGTTACCAGATAGCCGACGCCCATGCATTTTTCACCAGCATTGTCGGTAGTCACAACCAAGTCAGTATTGATGAGTTTCGTAAAATCATCTCAGCACGATTGATACAGCCCATTAGCGATTATCTGGCTGAATGTAGTTATAGCTACACGGACATTGACGCTAACCGGGCAGAAATTGCTCGCGGCATTGCCATTAAACTGGCGATTATGTTTCGCAAGCTGGGTTTTAGCATCAGCGATTTTCGTATCGAAGGTACCGATTTTGACGAGGATACTTTGCGCCGTATCAATCGGATTGCCGATTTGACCGCGGAAGCCCAAGCCGCTAAAGCTGTGGGGCTGGATTATGCCAAAGTCCAGCAACTGGATGCCATGCGCGAAGCGGCCCGCAACGAAGGCGGTGCAGCAGGGGCAGGAGTGAGTCTGGGTGCCGGCGTGGCTTTGGGGCAGAGCATGGCGCAAGGCATGGCGGATTTGGCCCCAAATCAGCAAACGTCAGCAGAGGCTATTACCGGCAAGTTGCAACAATTGAAGCAGTTGTTTGACGCACAGCTGATTACCGAAGCCGAATACGCCGCCAAAAAACAAGAATTACTGGCTAGATTTTAAGCATGGCTAAATGTCACACCTGTTCCGCGCCACTGCCCGCCAACACCCAGCATTGCAGTTATTGCGGGGTGCGTAATGATGTGGATATTCGTGGCAAACATCACTATCGGGTGGTGTCGCGGGACACGCCCTGCATTTGTCCAGAGTGCGATGTCAGTCTGGAAACCATCGAACTGGATATACAACCGCCTTTACAGATCGAGCGTTGTAGCCGATGTTTTGGTCTGTTTTTTCAGCCGGGCGAAGTGGAGTCTTTATTGGAAAGTGCTGTATCACCGGTATTTGAGATCAATCTGGAGTTGATCGGCAATATCAATAACGATCGTTATCGAACGGATAGGCCCGTCAAATATTTAAAATGTCCGGAATGCCAAAACATCATGAATCGGGTTGCCTATGGGCATCGTAGCGGGGTAGTGATCGATCAGTGCAAAATCCACGGCGTCTGGCTGGATGGAGGTGAAATCACGCATTTGCTGGAATGGAAAAAAGCCGGCGGCCAAATTCTGGCGGATAAAAAACTGCAAGAACGCGAACAAAAACGCCGTCGTCCGGCTTCACCCGGCAGAGATGTGGATAATTTGCTGGAGCGATGCAGTAAACCCGCAAGCAAAAGCGAATTTGAGCTGGTGGAAAGCATTGCCGATTTTATTTTCAGGGTGTTTCAGTAGCTGTCAGTTGTTGCTGTTTATATGGCTGTCGCTGTCCTCAGGAGCGTCTAAGTGCCTGTCCAAGAATAGAGAATCTGCTACGGAAAAGCACTTTTGGCCAGATTCCCCGCACATTTTCGATAAATAGCGCCACTATTCGCCTCAAATGATCAACAAATCTGACTTAAAATGGCTTTACCTAGCGACGATTCCTATTCTACGACAGCCTCCGAATGGCAAGCGAACAGATGCGCCGCAATTTCTAGACCGAAAGGTATGGAATATTCAGTATTATTAGTAGCTTAGTGCTGCAAATTCATAAAATGCCCGAGCGCAGATTACCCTAATATCTTTCCTGTTTTACATTTCGCTTGTTGGCGGATATGCTGTCTGCATTATTGGTTTTAGGGTGTGGAGAATGGGTATGGGAAACATGCTGTATTTCCCAGCGATCGAGATTGAGTCGATTGAAACTCAGTTGATCAACTGGCGAAATCAGTACCCTTTGATGGGAATTTTGGTGATGCTTCCGGAAGCTGAGAAGCAGATGGCACCCACACTGCAAGCGCTTTGCAATAGACAGCGGATTCCGTTGTGTGGCGCTATTTTCCCGCAATTGATCTTTGCTGCCGAATTCCATTGTTCCGGTGTTTGTCTGTTACGTTTCGATCGCATGCCTTATATGGCGTTGCATGATAACGTGCCCCACGATACGCCGGGAGCGGTTGATACGGCTGAGAACATTGCCGCAGGTCTGGTAGAACATTTAGATGACGATACGCCAGCAACCCTGTTTCTGCTGCTGGACGCCATGCTTCCCAACATCAGCACATTGCTGGATGAAATTTATCTGCGTTTGGCTAACCGAGTCAATTACGCTGGCGTCAATGCCGGTAGCGAGACGTTTCAACCCATGCTCTGTTTGTTTGACAATCAAAAGGTGGTTGGCAATGGCGTACTGGCGCTACTACTTAAACCTCATCAAGGGGCGATTCTTGAACACGGTTACCAGATCAATCAACAGCTGTTGCCTGCCACTTCAACCGATGGCAATCGCATCATACAAATAGATTGGCGGCCTGCATTCGAGGTTTATCAGGAATTAGTCCAAACCCAATACGGTGTTGAGATCAATCGAGACAATTTCTATCAGTATGCCGTGCATTTTCCGTTTGGGATTTTGAGAGCCAATCACAGTGTATTGGTGCGGATACCCGTCATGCTGGATGATGACAATGCACTGTTCTGCGTGGGCGAAGTGCCGCCGAATGCCATGCTGACTTTGCTGGAGGCGCCACAGGTGGATTCACAAGTTACCTTGCAAACCCTGCAGCAAGGTTTGGCGGAACTGCGCGGCGATCCTGCTGGCAGCGAACTGCTGCTGTTCTATTGTGCAGGCCGCCGTTTGCATCTTGGCGAGCAGGCAGCTTTAGACGAATTAGGTGCCTTTTCTCGCGCCACCCAGACTAGCGCCATGGCGGGTGCTCTGGCACTGGGTGAAATCGGTGGTTCAACTCTGTGGGGCTATCCATTATTCCATAATGGCACCCTGTTGACGGCGGAATGGGGGCGTTGTCCATGAATCAGGATCAGGTCATCCCCATTCTTTTTGAAATGGCGATGACCATTGGCGGCGAGGTCAGTCTTGGTTCATTGTTGACCCGTACCTTGCAACGGCTGTTGTATTACACATCTTTTCCGGCTGGATTTATTTGTCTTGATCTGCCTTGTTCGGATTCTGCTCAGACTGACGAATGCTTGACCGTCAAGCTGGATGCCGCAGTGGGTGATTATAGGTTGATCAAGCGGATTGGTGAGTCTTTGGCTTTCCCGTCCCAGTTGATACGAGGGCCGGCTGCGAAGCATGAAAATCAGGCAGCCTTGCTGGCGGCCATTCCGACAACTCATGGCCACTATCAGGCGTTTTTGCGTTTACCCATTGCGGAGTTGGGGGTGGTGATTTTGCTGGCGCCCAAAATGCCTGAAACCAGTTTGCCGCTGACACACATGTTCGAACCTATCATGGCGCATCTGGCGCGCGCCATTCTGCTGTGTCGCAACTATGATCTACGCACGGCAAAACTGATGGCGGATAATCATCAAGCCAATAGCCGGGCTGATTTTCTGGCCTTGCATGATGCATTGACCCGTCTGCCTAACCGGGGTTTATTGCTGGATCGTATTCAGCAGGCCATGGCGGCGGGGACCCGTAATGGTCATCAGGGTGCGCTGCTGACGTTGAATGTCGATCATTTCAAGCAGCTTAACGACATCTATGGTTACGAGGCCTGCGATCAGGTATTGATTGAAACATCCCGCCGGTTGGAGCGCTGTATTCGCGAAGGCGATACTGTTGCTCGCTTTGGTGGTGATGAATTCATGCTACTGATTTGGCCGCTGCCGCCGTCACAAAGTGAGGCTGCCATTCAGGCGGAACAAATCGCGCTGAAAGTTCAGCAAGAACTCAGTCTGCCGTACCCATTGAATCAACGCACTTTTTCAGCCACATTTAGTATCGGAGTGTGTTTGTTTCAGGGACAGTTGGATAGTCTGGAAAATCTGCTGAAAAACGCCGAAAGCTCGGTCAATCAGGCTAAAGCTGCCGGACGAAATACCATCCGCTTCTTCGATCCCCATATTCAGGCCGTTATCATGACCCGGTTAGCGCTGGAAACTGATTTATTACGTGCTTTATCTCGGAATGAGTTCCAGCTTTATTATCAACTGCAAGCCGACGATCAGCGGCGGATTACCGGTGCCGAAGTGTTGTTGCGCTGGCGGCACCCGTTACGTGGCGTGGTGTCGCCAGCAGTATTTATACCGTTGGCCGAACAAACCGGTGCCATCGTCGAGATTGGCCATTGGGTGTTGCAGCAGGCCTGTCAGCAATTGTTGGTCTGGCAACAGCAGCCATTATTGAATCAGTTGCAATTGGCTGTGAACGTCAGTGCCGTTCAATTTCATCATCAGGACTTTCTATCTACGGTATCTGACATGATGGAAACCTATGTGGCGATTGCACCCTTACTCAAGCTGGAATTGACCGAAAGCGTGGTGCTGGATTGTGCGGAACAGGTAATCCAGAAAATTCAGGCACTTAAAAATCTGGGTTTGCGCTTTGCTATGGATGATTTCGGCACCGGCTACTCGTCTTTGGCTTACCTGAAACGTTTGCCGCTGGACCAGCTCAAAATCGATCAAAGCTTTGTGCGTGATATTGCCACTGATCCCAGTGCAGCGGTGATTGTGCAGACCATCATCGGGATGGCAAAAAATCTGCAGTTAGAGGTTATCGCAGAAGGTCTGGAAACGGAAGAACAACTCGGGTTGTTAATGGCTTACGGTTGCCATGCGTATCAGGGGTATTTATTTGGACGCCCCGTGCCGCTGAGTGAATTTGAGCTGTTATTGCAATCCAGCCGATTTTGCTGAGACAGGCGTAGCTGGTTCAAACTCGGTTTAGCCTAACCCTGAGGAAAACTCGAAATCACTCCGGCTAATGGAAGTGGGAGTAGGAACGGTGCCTAGGAGTCTGTCCAAGAATAGAGAACCTGCTACGGAAAAGCCCTTTTGGCCAGATTTCCCGCTCATTTTCGTTAAATAGCACCACTATTCGCCTCAAAT
>PERU01000062.1 GCA_002928965.1 Methylomonas sp. | reverse complement strand
CTCTGTTGGAAGCATTATTTTGGGTAATCTTGGCTTGCAATTGGGGAGGAGTCCATATATGTACCGACGATAGGAGGCGCATCGATCGCGAATGATGCGCTTCACTTCGTTCAGCACATCCTACGTTTTTTAAATTTCAAAGAAACCGATGTGATTGTAATGGGTAGCCAGGAAATTCTTGAACAAGCATTGCGACTAAAGCCCGACGAACGCTTCTCACTTGTCGAGGGCTTACTCCGTAGCTTAGATGAACCGGATAAACAACTTGATGCTATCTGGGCTGACGAGGCTGAAAAAAGGCTTAAGGCCTACAGGGAAGGTTGTTTGGAAGTAATACCTATGGAGGATATATTTAAGGATGCAACATGAAGGTATTGTTCTCGAAATACGCCCGGCAAGAATTATCCTGATTATAAAGCTGCTTCAGCTACACCGTCATTCCGGCAGGGATTGCCGGAATCCAGTCCATATGGATGTGTTACCTGTGTGCCATCCCTGGCTTCTGGATCTCGGCAATCCCTGCCGAGATGACGATTTCTGACTTGGCTGAAGGATCTTTATAATCAGGAGAATTATTGGATGCCGTGTGCTACTACGAGCTTGAGTACCCAGGGTTAGGCCGAAGATTCAAGGAAGAAGTCAGGAAAGCCGCCGTAAGAATTTCCGAATACCCTCTGGCATGGTCGCTTGAGCGAGGAGAGGTCAGAAAGTGTTTACTGCATAAATTTCCTTACAAATTACTCTATTCGATAGAGAACAATCATATTTTAGTATTGGCTGTTGCACATCAACACAGAAAACCGGATTGCTGGGTTGATCACAATAAAATGTAAAAGCTTTTGCACTCTTCCTTTTCCTGAATCTCATGTCCCCCGAACAATTCCAAAAACAACTCCTAGCTTGGTTCGACGTCCACGGCCGCAAGGATTTGCCTTGGCAGCAAGACATCAGTCCTTACCGGGTCTGGGTTTCGGAAACCGACGGAGGTGCCATTGTTAGGCATCATATTTTGTTACGGAACGACACAAGCTATTGTTTGAATTGAATATTATTTTTACACTAAACTGTTATACATCACAGTTTAACGAAGCTCGTCTGTCATACTTTACGCTTCTGCTAGAAAACGAACCAACATTTGCAATTTGATATTGTCGCGAACGGCTGGAACCTGCGAGTGATGATGCCGGTAAAGTTTTTCGTCCCTGATTTCAACGAATGGCAGTTTTGTGGCAAGCAACCTTGAAATGTCTTTGGCTCGAGCCGAACCAAACTTGACGGTCGCACTAATCTAAACCGGCCAGTCAGCCAAATCCAGAATCTGCGATGGGAGGACTACAAAGCAGCCAGTGGTGACCTCACCCAATCGGCCATTACCTGCCGGTCGAGGTCAGTATCTAATTTCAACTATTTAAGGCATCCGACACCCAATTGAGTGTCCGGATTTAGGCGAGCAAATTGACACTATGACTGTCTCACCCAGACCAAACCCACCCGCTTTACCAAGGCCAAATCAATGTTTTTTTGGGTAGCAGCCAAAAAAATGACTGCTACCGGGTTAATGAACGCTAAATTTCAGTCTGCTCTGAAATCTCAAGAGCATCGTCAACTTCAATGCCTAGATACCTCACCGTACTTTCTAGCTTGGTATGACCCAACAATAATTGAACGGCCCTTAAGTTTTTCGTCCGGCGATAAATCAAGGTCGCCTTTGTTCTACGCATGGTATGGGTTCCATAAGCTGCGGGGTCAAGACCAATTGATTTAACCCAATGCTCAACTATTCGCGCATATTGCCGTGTGGAAAGGTGAGGTGACTGATGAATTCGACTGTTAAAAAGATAGTCATCAGATTTTAATTGCGCTTGTTTAATCCAGTTTGCCAATGACTCTCTAGTTTGTTCCGTTATCTCAAATTGAACCGGTCGATGTGTTTTCTGCTGCATGATCATTGCGCGAGATGACACCCGACTACCTTGGGCCACATCGCAGACTTTAAGCTTGACCAAATCACATCCTCGGAGCTTGCTATCAATGGCAAGATTGAATAATGCTAGTTCGCGTGTGTTTTTGGTCATCTGCAAACGAATGCGTATGGCCCAGATTTCCTTCAATTTTAATGGCGATTTCTGGCCAATCAACTTGCCTTTGTTCCAGGGGGCGTTTCGGTTGTTTTGATTTTCTGGGTTCATGACAAACTCCTAACTGTTGTTTAAGGAGGTTTATTGTCATGCTATGGTCTTGATCGGGCACCCCAGCCCCTGCGGAAAATGACATTGCTGTCGGTGTACGACAAAATAATCGTTTTTTGAATCAATGAATGTTTGCTGCGATGTACCAACTTTGATACGCTACACAAATGAATCCAATCCTTTCTGTTAGATTTTTTGCAACTGAAGCCGGCAGCGAGCCCGTCAGAGAATGGTTGAAAGGATTATCAGCCCATGACAGAAAAACGATTGGCGAAGATATTAAAACGGTGCAATTCGGTTGGCCTCTCGGTATGCCGTTAGTCGCTCATCTCGAAGGCGACATTTGGGAAGTCAGAATTAAGCTTGATAACCGGATCGCCCGCGTTCTGTTTGTAATGGACAAGCATACGATGATTTTGCTGCATGGCTTTATCAAGAAGAGTCAAAAAACACCGAAGCCAGAAATCGATTTGGCAAAACAAAGATTAAAAGTATTACGAGGTAAGCAATGAACAGTCAACACGAAGAGAATCCTCATATTGGCAGTGATTTCGATGATTTCCTCAGCGAGGAAGCTATTCTTGACGAAGTCACAGCGGTAGCGACCAAGCGGGTCATAGCTTGGCAAATATCAGAAGGTATGTCTACGCTCAAGCTCAGTAAGACAGCGATGGCAAAAAAAATGCACACCAGCAGAGCTTCGCTTAATCGATTGTTGGATGAAGAAGATACCAGTTTAACCTTGACAACTCTGGTGAGCGCGGCCACCGCGCTCGGTAAAAAGGTAAAAATAGAGTTGGAGCCGGTGTGAATTTTGTGTGGAAATAGCAGTATATAACCCATCAAGCCAGAATTACCCTATCTCGCCCTTGTTTTTTAGCCTGATACATCGCAGTATCTGCAACGCTGATCAGTTCGTCTGTTGTTTGTCCGTGCTGCGGGAATAGTGCAGCACCTAACGAAATGGTAATTGTCCCTAGTTTCTGATCACGATGTTCAATGATCAATTGTTTAGTCTTTTTCCTGATATCTTCGCAGCGGCACAGCAAGTTTTCTTCGTCGATGCCGGGCATGACCATGACAAATTCTTCCCCACCGTAACGGCAGGGAATGTCTTCACGACGAGTTTGTGCCTTCAAAAGGTCACCAAAGGCTCTGAGCACGGCGTCGCCCGCATCGTGTCCGAAGGTGTCGTTATATTTTTTAAAATGATCGACATCTATTACGATGATACCGATACCCAGTTGGTTGCGTTTAGCTCTGGCTAACTCGCGTTCGATGGATTCGATCAGATAGCGGCGATTATATAGTTGGGTTAGTGGGTCACGCACTGACTGATGTTGCAACGCCTCTCGTAGTTTTAAATTGCTCAAGGCAAGTGCTACTTGATTGGCAAAGGTGGCAGCAAGGGCTTTGACGGTTTCGAATGCTTTTTCCTGATCAATGACTTGACTGATCTGTAGAGGTAATTGCAAATGAATCATGCCACGTGTTTCGCCATACGCCGTCATCGGCAAACACAAATAGCCGGTTGCCGAATCTTTTTTGACATGCCAGCAGTGTAGCGCTTCCTGCGGGTCTTTGACTCTATGAGGCTTACCCTGTCGTAGAGACCAGCAATCTTCGATATTGAATACGGTCTCGCTGTCGTGAGAGTCGCCCCACTCGACAATGGTTTCCACTAACGAGCGTGAATTGTTGATGACGCTAATGAAACCCGGATGGTCGGCAAACAATTGTTTGGCGTATAAGCTGATAACGGGATAGGTTTCTTCTATTGTCCGACACACCTGTAAGCAACTACTCATTTCGCCCAGAAGCGTGTTCTCGCGATCATGACGATGGAGTTCTACAAAAGAATGTTGTAAAGTTTTTTCAGCTAGTTTGCGTTCGGTAATGTCCTGACTGGAACCTATATAACCGCCGAAGCAGCCATTGTCATCATAGCGAGGCTCGCCGGTATCCAGTATCCACCGGTATTCACCATCGTGTCGGCGAAGTTGGTATTCCATTTGAAATGGAAGTTGGGCATTGAAAGCCGATTGAAAGGCGACTAGACAATTTTGTCGCTCATCGGGATGTAGCGCATCAAACCAGACGTTGCCCGGATCGTTTTTGCCTGCCAATCCGGTGAATTTTAACCATTTTTGATTAAAATACAGGCTTTTTCCGGTACCATCGGTCATCCATAACATAACCGGTGAAAGTTCCGCAATCATGCGAAAGTTCGCTTCGCGTGCAGCTAATGCTTGATATTCTTTGACGAGTTCAGTTTTTTTTAAGTGTAATGGATCCTTAATCATCAATGGTCCTTCGACAGGCTTAATGCGATTGGCATAATAGATCCGCATTGGTTTCCGCGCTATGCGCCATTTTTTCCAAATTGGACAACACCAGCAAACTCGCTTCTTCCATCTTTCCGACTTCATTGAGCATGGCGTTTGGCTCGCTATTAGTGAAAGCCGTTAGGGCTTTCACGGCTGACTGATGAACAATCATGTGTGGTTGCTCAATATCCCGATAACCCGGTAGTTGTGAAAAACAGGCGAGACCTTCGCCACTGTAATACCACTTACCTAATCGGCATTGGGTATGTTCGGCAAAATCAAGGACAGTTTTTTGCGACAAATGAAACAGCACCTTATAAACTTCAAACTTGAAGATTAGATGATCGACTTTCGCCAGTTCGCAAAAGCTTCTAAGCGCCGATGCAGCCACGACTTTTTCCATGTTGACCGAAAAATCCAACATTTGCCGCATTGTTTGAGTAGCACGCTGTCCCTCCTCGCTGAACATTCGCGACTGTTCAGCCAGAGTTGTCATTTGCTCACGGGTTTTGCCGCTGTTGATCTGTATCGATTCAGCTAAACTGGAAATTTTGTCGGTGGCTTCGGCAGTGCGCTTGGCCAGGGTTCGTACCTCATCGGCGACCACTGCAAAACCGCGGCCTTGTTCACCCGCACGAGCCGCTTCGATGGAAGCATTCAAGGCCAGTAAATTGGTTTGATCGGCGATGCCGCGGATCAATTGCACTACTCCGATGATTTCGCGTGAGCTGTGATCCAGAGAGCCGGCTTGTTGAGCGGCATCGCTTGATGAATCGGCTAAATCTGTTAAATCTCTGGAAATACGTTCTATTGCCTGGCTGCTGGTTAACGAAATACCCTGGGCTTCTACGGCATTGTTTTTTTCGTCACGTAGGCGATTGGCTAGCGTCTGCAAACTCGTTTGGGTATTCAGGAGTGATTTTCCGAAATTCTGCAGATGACTGATGGTGCCAAGATTGCTTTGCAGTTTGGTATCCAGTATGACTTTATCATTGTTGCTGGACTGTAGTTGAAGACGCAGCGCTTCTAGTTCCTGTTCCAATTGCTGAATATGTTGCTTACTGGCGGTCAGTTCCAGTTGTAACGCTTCTTCGCGTTGACGAGTGAATATTGAAAACATAGTAAATTCCTTAACCGAAAGAGACCTCTTTCGAAAAAACACAATTAATAAAAACAGCAAATCGCATTGCGTCCTTGGTGTTTAGCCTCATATATGGCGATGTCGGGGCTTGTTTGAGGATTTTGTCGGTGTTATTTTCTGCATCCTTAAATAGGCTGACCGATGCTAGCAGTCAAACGCTAGTCGATAAGTTCACACACAATAAACTTGCCTCCACCAGTGTATCGGCAACATAGTGTCTGATGATTGTGGAGTCATCTACAGGCAATATGGTCTTGCCTAAACGTTCGGCTGAGAAAATGTGGTTCAGAACAGATCCACTTCGCCTTCGTCCGTGGTATTCGTGCTTTCGAATTGACTTTTTTCCATCAGGATCAAGTCCAGCAGGCGCCAAACTTCGACACTGCATTGTTCGACCGTTTTAAAGCAATCGATAATTTGGGCTTGAATCGACGGAGAGGTATCCCAGTTTTCAGATAAATACCTAATGATCTCGTGCATAGCTTTATGGGTATGCTCGTGTGGAATATCAATTTGCAGATAGGATGGTAGGTGCCCGTATTTGCTAGCTCCAGTACCATGAAACCACTGTCCCAGCTTGCAATCATGGTGTCCCATCAAAACAGATTTTGCTGCTTCGGAGTCGGAACCAGTTTCCACGGCTCGGTATCCTTGCTGCATGTATATCATTTGGTTAACCTTTGCCAATACGATTTCACTGACCATTTGCGTGTAGGTCACTTTGGAGTAGGTTTCCATCGAGATATGGCAAACTTCGCTGATATTACGCTCGAATTCGGCGATGGCGATTTTGGACTCGTCGGTCATGCTGGCCATGCTCTCGGTATGACCAACTATGGCGTCCGTCGTGCGCGTGAAATTGCCGATACTGGCGTTAATATGTTGAGTAGCGTTCTTGGTGTTTTCCGCTAGTTTTCGCACTTCATCCGCCACCACAGCAAAACCGCGACCATGTTCGCCTGCGCGTGCGGCTTCGATGGCAGCATTGAGTGCTAATAAATTGGTCTGATCAGCAATTTTGGCGATTAATGTCGTCACATCCGTGATGGCCTTACAACTCTGACTCAGTTCCAGCGACGAATCCTTCATGGTATCGATTTTTTGAATAATGCTGGTCAGTTTTTCGATCACCGCGCCTAGCGAAGAACTGCTACTAGCTACAATCAGTGAGGATTGGCTCGAAAAGTTTTCCACTTGCTGCATCTGCGCGGCGATGGTCGCGATATCGGTTTGAGCACGCTGCAGACTGGTCAGCATATTTTGGGTTTTCATTTGCCCCAGTTGAGAAAACAGGGCATCACGCATGTCGTTAAGGTGATTTTCCTGCATCATCGCCAGCGAGGTTTCAATGTTGACTAGATTGCGGCCAAATGCGCCTTGAATGCCTACCGGATTGGGTTTGCGATAGAACTGATGTTCCTTTGCGGCATTGAAACAGCCCGATACCTCGCGCATATACGTTTCAACCTGGTCGAGTGCGCTATTGAAATGCCAGGCCAGCGGCGCCAGTTCCGCATTGGATGGAATATGGGTGATGCGATATTCCAGTTGGCCCTTTTCAATTTGTTTGGCCATTTGCGCCAGCGAAGTCAATACATAGTTTTCCTTATGGGCATGCCGAAAATAGAGAAAAACGATTAAAACTCCCAGGCCGTTGGATATGATGTACGACCACTCGATGCCTCTCATCAGCAACGACTCCATAGTTGTAAAGCACATCAGTCCCAGTAGCATCCATACTGAACGCTTGCTGTTAAAGCGTATGGATAAACTCATGATAGGTCTTTCCCTTGGCTTGAATAACATTATTAAGTACGGCCATACCTGCGGCTATGGTATCGCGCCGATCTTCTCTTCGCTCTGCGATCAGCATATCGCGGTACAAATCCTGAATCAGCGCAAGTTTTGCGATGTCTGGCTTGCGGCGTACCGAGAAATATCCAATGATTTCTGGTTCTATCCCGGGGTTGCAAGGTGCGTAGCTGGGCGTTACCGTGGCGTAGACCCAGTAATAAGAACCGTCCTTGCATAGATTTTTGACGTACCCCATGAACTCCTTACCGGATCTGACAGTGTTCCACAACAGATTGAACACCGCGCGAGGCATGTCGGGATGGCGTATGACGTTGTGCTGTTTGCCGAGAAGCTCTATTTCCGTATAACCAGAAAATTCGATGAATATCGGGTTGCAATAGGTCAACCTACCGACATTATCGGTTTTGCTGACAATGAAATCGTTTTTGCGCAAGACGACTTCGTTTTGGGAGGGGGTGATTTCGGTTGTCACGATCAAGCCTTCAGCACGATTTGGCTCAAGTTTAACCATGAGTTTGGGTCGAACTGTATGCAGCAAAACGTAAGCGCCCTTTAAACCCCGCTATTGATTTTCAGAACGAAGATCGGTGGCAGTTTATGGGGCTATAGGCTCGACGAGTTGCCAAGGCAGCAATGCCTCGAAGTCTTCGACGGTTTTAGCCAGAGGTAATTGACGGAACAACGCTACCAGATAGGTGTAGGGTTCGATGTTGTTGGCTTTGCAGGTTTCGATGAGCGAGTAGAGATTGGCGCTGGCCTGGGCACCGGCTACGGTGTCGCAAAATAACCAGTTGCGGCGACCGACGACAAAGGGACGGATGGCGTTTTCGCAGAGGTTGTTGTCGATGGGCCAAGCACCGTTCTCGACAAAGCGAATCAGCTTCGGCCATTGCGACGAGAGATAATGCAAGGCTTTGCCCAGCAAACTGCCGGGAGTTATCACATGCAGATGCTGTATCAGCAAGCCTTCGATCTTGGTCAAAACCGGCTTGCTTAACTGTTGTCTCTCTTGTCCGCGCTGTTCGGCACTCAGGTCTTTCGCCTTGGCTTCAATGGCATACAGCTCGCCGATCGCGGCGATAAACTGCATCGCCAGTGATTCCGGTCCACGCGCGGCTTTGGGGATGGCGGCTTCCGCTTCGACAAAATAGCGGCGCGCATGCGCCCAGCAGCCCAGATGAATTAATCCTCGGGCCATTGTCATGCCGTTATAGACCTCATAACCGTCGCTCATCAGGGCCACGCCGGGCTTGATGCCTTCATACAGCGGCTGCGCATGCGTGCCCCCACGTCCCGGCGTATAGCTGAACAGTCGGATCGGCGGCCCGGAACCGGTCATCTGTGCCCACAAATAACTTTTCGTTTGCGC
>PERU01000061.1 GCA_002928965.1 Methylomonas sp. | reverse complement strand
GTTTCAGTTATCTATTTGCATTATTTCCATAGAGTCGCGCGAAAAAAGTCACTCTCAATTAGCAAAGCTCATTGCAATCTTTTTTAAACGTCGCAGATTCAGTAAAATTGTTCCGACTCATTTCCTCCTGAATGCTTATGAATGAAAATCTGGCCTCCGAAATCAACAGCCTCCACGAACGCGCCGAAAAACTCTTGCTCGACTGGTTAGAAACTCCGCCAACAGACAAACGCCAGAAGCAGGCATTACAACTGTTGGCAGAAGCCAGTCAAAATCTGCATGCCTCGGTCATTAATCTTGGTCTTTACGATAGCGTCGACACCACAAAATAGTTCAGATAATCTATCAGGATGCGTTAAAGCCCTCGCCGATATATATTTTCTATCGGCGAGCCTTGAAAAATTCCGTGAGCAACTCAGCGCAATGTGCTTGCAGCACTCCGCCCAGCCAATCTATCTTGTGATTTAAAAATCCCGCATCGCTAAGCTGCAATGCATTGCAAACCGCCCCGCGTTTTGGATCGAAGGCCCCAAATACCAGCCGTTTAACACGAGCATGTGCGATAGCGCCCATACACATCACACACGGCTCCAAGGTTACATACAAGGTTGTATCAATCAGCCGATAATTCTGCAATGATCGCCCAGCCATTCTCAGTGCCTGCATCTCAGCGTGCGCAGTCGGATCGTGGTTTTGAATCGGTTGATTCCAACCCTCGGCGATACAATGGTCGCCTTTGACCAAAACAGCGCCGACCGGCACTTCACCTTGCTGTTCAGCTCGTTGCGCTAACCGCAACGCATGCCACATCCAGTCTTCGTCTGTCATAGTGTGGCTTTGCTGAGTCTATCGTTAACAGCCGACCAGCTTTCGTTTTCTGGCGGCTGTTCCACCAAAATGCTATCCAATTGCAGCGCATCGAGCTCTCTTAAAGCGGCATACAAGGCAGCCTCATAAGCTTCCGATTGCTGGGGTAATTGCAGTGAATGCTGGCATGGTAACCCGGCCAGATCATTACTAAAGACTAAAACACCTATGCGCTTACCCTCGGCAGATTGCTCTTCAAGCAACGCTAATAAAGTCTCAGTCACACACAAATAAGCCGGTGTACATGGCGCATAATGAGCAGCCAACATGCCGGGCGCCCGAATTTTATGCTGAGACTTTAACGCAACCTCGGTTTTTAACACCGCTTCCAGCTGTGTCCGGGTGATACGCCCGGGACGCAAGATAGTCGGCTGACTATCCGTCAAATCGATAATGGTTGACTCAACCCCGACAGTACAAGCTCCACCATCCAAAATACAATCCACTGCATCACCCAGCTCTTCTGCGACATGCTGCGCCAAAGTGGGGCTGATACGTCCAAAACGATTGGCAGACGGCGCGGCTATGCCACCACCAAATACGCGTAACAACCATAAAGCCACCGGGTTATCGGGCACTCGCAAAGCCACGGTAGCCTGCCCGCCGGTTACAGCCAAAGGCACAGACGCTTTTTTGTTTAAAATCATGGTTAATGGCCCCGGCCAAAACTTCTCAGCTAACTGCCATGCCGAATCAGGAATATTTTCGGCCCACTCCTTGATTTGCGAAGCATAAGCCAGATGCACAATCAGAGGATGATCGGCCGGCCGACCCTTGGCGGCAAAAATTTTGGCGACAGCAACTGAATTGGAAGCATCAGCACCAAGCCCATAAACAGTTTCTGTGGGCATGGCCACCAACTTACCCTGACGCAACAATTGAGCTGCCAATTCAATAGTCTGCGGATTAACGGCTGCTAGTTTCAAAACAAACACTCAAACAAATCAAAAAGCGTATTTTAGCGACTCTGCTGAATCTGGTCTGGGATATTCGGAATAACCAAAAAATATCTCATAACCTGCTCACTAAAACCCAGTGCGATTGCATCGATCTATGCCCCATGGCTACATTCATAATTGACGATCTATAACCAACAAATACTGATTTAGCCCTACATTGCCAACAAACAGGTAAAATAATCACCTTAAATTTCCAGGCCGGCGTGCCTGCCTGTCGCTTATTTTCCAGTCGTGAACATGACCCAATATCAACTCTTTGCCACCACACCCAAAGCCATGGAAGGCATACTTGCCAGCGAAATCGAAGCCCTAGGCGGTCAAAACGTGCACCAAAAGCTGGCTGGCGTAGCATTCAAAGGCGATCTGGAAATGGCTTATAAGGCCTGCCTGTGGTCACGCACCGCCAACCGGATTTTACTGTTATTGGGTAGTTTTGAAGTCAACTCCCAGCAGGACTTATATGACGGCGTCAAGCGTATCAACTGGTTTGAGCACATGCAGCCGGAAGATAGTCTGGCGGTGTCCTTCAGCAGCAAAAACAACCCGGCCATCAACAATACCCATTTCGGTGCGCAAAAAGTCAAAGATGCCATCGTCGATCAAATGCGGGCCAAGTTTAACAAGCGTCCCAGCGTCGACACCGACCGACCCAGCCTGCGGATTAACGTCTATTTGCATAACGAAACCGCCCAACTCAGCCTGGATTTGTCCGGTGAAAGTTTGCACAAACGCGGCTATCGCGACATCAGCATTGCCGCGCCGATCAAGGAAAACCTGGCCGCAGCCATTTTACTGCGGGTCGGCTGGCCCAAAATAGCCGCGGAGGGCGGTTCATTGCTGGACCCGATGTGCGGCTCCGGTACCATGCTGTTAGAAGGTGCCATGATGGCCGCCGACTTTGCACCGGGTTTGCTTCGGGATTATTACGGCTTTTTGGGCTGGAAGAAACACGATAGCGCCGTGTGGCAATCATTATTAACCAACGCCCAACAACGCCGTGAAATCGGCTTGACCAAAATGCCGGTGATCGTCGGTTTTGACCAAGATCGCCGCACCGTGGCAACCGCGTTGCAGCATGTCGAAAATGCCGGCATGCAAGGTAAAATCCATATCGAAAAGCGCGACATTGATGATGCATCCGCCGCCGAAAGCTGGCCCAAAGGCTTGATTGCCTGCAACCCGCCGTATGGTGAACGACTGGGCGATGAAGCCGAAACAGCAGAATTGTACCGCCGCTTGGGTGAGGTATTAAAAAACCGTTTTGCTGGCTGGCAAGCGGCGATGATCATCAGTAATCCGGAACTGGGTTTTCGGTTGGGCATAAGGTCGCAAAAACCCATCACACTATTTAATGGTGCACTGGAGTGCAAATTGCTTCGTTTTAATATCGAAGACAATGCTTTTTTTGAACCCAAAGCCAAATCTCAGCAAGAACGTATCGAACAAATCAGCCGCAGGGTGGAAAACGCCCAAACTGATAGCCCGGCAGAGATGTTTGGCAATCGTTTGCGTAAAAACCTGAAAAAACTCAGCAAGTGGGCCAAGCAAAACAACGTGAGTTGCTACAGACTTTACGACGCCGACTTACCGGAATACGCTGTGGCGGTAGATATTTACCAGGGCGAAAAAACCTGGGTCAACGTGCAGGAATATGAATCGCCCAAAACCATAGATCCCGCCAAAGCCAATCAACGCCTAGCAGGCGCGATGAGCGAAATACCTAAGGTTTTAGGCATTCCTCAACAACAGGTGTTTTTGAAAATCCGCCGCAAACAGAAAAACACCGATCAATATGAAAAACAGGGCGATTCCGGCAGCTTTCATGTGATTGAGGAAGGCGGCTGCCAATTGTGGGTGAATTTTGAGGATTATCTGGATACCGGTTTGTTTCTGGATCACCGGCCAATCAGACAGCTGATCCAACAACAAGCTCAAGGTAAACGATTTTTAAATCTGTTTGCCTATACTGGCTCGGCATCGGTCCATGCGGCGATAGGCGGCGCGACGTCCAGCGTTACGGTGGATATGTCCAACACCTATTTAGACTGGGCCAAACGCAATTTTGACCTTAACAATATTCGCGGCGATCACAAATTAGTCCGCGCCGACTGCCTGCAGTGGCTGGCTGAACAGGCTGCCGTCAAACAAAAGCCGCAGTTCGATTTAATTTTTCTGGATCCGCCCACCTTCTCCAATTCCAAAAAAATGGACGAGGCGTTTGATGTGCAAACCGACCACGTGCAATTACTAAAAAATGCCGTTGCGTTGCTGGCACCCGACGGGATTTTATTTTTTTCCACCAACTTTCGCCGTTTCAAAATGGATCATGCCGCGTTGGACGGACTGATTATCGAAGACATCAGCACATCGACCATTCCAGAAGATTTTGCCCGCGATCAAAAAATTCATTATTGCTGGAGAATCAGCCGGTGAGTGCTTGTGTCCAAATCACGGTAAAAGGTCGGGTACAGGGCGTGTATTTTCGCGCCTATACCCAAAAGCAAGCCATCAAACTCAACTTGAATGGCTTTGTCAGGAATCTGCCAAATGGTAATGTAGAAATCGTTGCCTGCGGCGATGCATCCGCCCTACAAAGCCTGGTTAGCTGGTGTCATAAAGGTCCTTTACTTGCCAAGGTAAACGAGGTGATTGTGACCGAATCAGCCGAAATAGAAGTCTTTGCAGGGTTTGAAATCCGCTGACTTTACTTAGCTTATCCGAAGTTATGCAGAATTTAGCGCGCGAATCGGATTACAATAGGGATATTTTTCTTGATGTAAATATTGATGATGTTCAAGCTTGTCTGAGGCATCATCCCAATTGACGGGAATTATTTTGGCAGATAAAACAATTCGCATAGCAACCCGGCAAAGTCCACTGGCCTTGTGGCAGGCTGAGCATGTGGCGTATCGGCTGCAACAGGCATTTCCAGGTCTTAAAACCGAGTTGGTAAAAATGGTCACTCGTGGTGACAAAATTCTGGATGCGCCATTGGCCAAGGTCGGCGGCAAAGGTTTGTTTGTCAAAGAACTGGAGCAAGGCATGCTGGAAGGTACGGCGGATATTGCGGTGCATTCCATGAAAGATGTGCCAGTTGAATTCCCCGAAGGCCTGCATCTGGCGGTGATATTGGACAGAGAAGACCCGACCGATGCGTTTGTGTCCAACAACTACCGCAATCTAGCCGAATTACCGGCTAATGCACGTATCGGCACATCCAGCCTGCGCCGCCAATGCCAAATCAAGGAAAAATTCCCGCACGCTGAAATTCTTAGCCTGCGAGGCAACGTCAACACCCGGCTTGCCAAACTCGATGCAGGCGAATATGACGCCATTATTCTGGCGTCTGCCGGCCTAAAAAGATTGGGCATGGGGAATCGCATTACTACCCAATTATCAGCCGATGAAAGCCTTCCAGCCATCGGCCAAGGTGCAATTGGCATCGAATGCCGTACAGATGACGCTGATATCCATAGCTATTTAGCCGTGCTACACGACGCCAATACCCGCATTCGTGTCACAGCAGAACGCGCCATGAACGCCCGCTTAAACGGTGGCTGCCAAGTCCCTATTGCAGGTTTTGCCGAAATCCAGGGTGATCAAATATTCATGCGCGGATTGGTTGGCAACCCGGACGGTTCGATTATTTATCGCGCCGAAGCCAGCAGCCCCATAGCAGAAGCTGAGCAATTGGGCGTACGTATCGCGGATGAATTATTAATGCAGGGGGCGGATAAAATCCTCCGCGAACTCTATCTGTGACCACTCAACTGAATGGTGCGTTAATACTAGTCACGAGACCCGCTGCCCAAGCAGAAAATCTCTGCCAGCTTTTAGAATCCGCAGGCGGAAAAGCCTTTCGTTTTCCGACTTTGGATATTCAGGCGACCGCCCTAGATACCAATCAGTTACAAAAGGCATTGAATAGTCAGTGGCTGATTTTTACCAGTACCAATGCGGTGGATTTTGCGCTACAAGCGTTCAGTGGCAAAATGGCAGAATTAAACTTCCTGCAATTGGCTGCTGTAGGTCAGGCAACCGCCAATGCCTTACAGCAAGCGAATTTAACCGTTAATTGTGTTCCGGCAACAGATTTCAGCAGCGAAGGCTTGCTGGCAGAACCCGCTATGCAACAGGTAGTTGGTCAGCAGATAACCATTGTTCGCGGTGTCGGTGGCCGGGAAAAATTGGCGCAAACGTTGACCAGCCGTGGCGCGAAAGTGGGTTATCTGGAAGTATATTGCCGCAGTTGCCCCGAAACAAATTGCATGCAAGTTGTTCAAGCCATACGGAACAACCTATTGCAAGCCATCACCATCACCAGTGGTGAAGCACTGCAAAATTTGCTGTCGATGCTGGATGAATCATCAGCAGTATTATTACGTAAACTACCCTTGGTGGTGGCAAGTGAAAGAATCAGGCATTTAGCGCATGAGTTGGGTTTTACACAAATTGTAGTCAGTCTGCAGCCCACGGATGCAGCCATTTTAGAGACATTGACGACGTTATTGAGCGGGGAATACAGTGGCCGAAGTAATTGAAGAACAACAAGAAAACCAAGCTCCGGTAGTGGTGGTAAAAAAATCGCATACGGGCTTGTGGATAGGCATACTTGCTATTGCCTTGGTCATTGGCTTGGCAGCGGCGGGCTTTTATTTCATGCAACAATTGCGTACCAGCCAAGACACCGAAAACAGCCAGGAAGAACAGAAAATCCTTGAAGTTGACAAACAAATCAACAATTTGCAGCAACAACTGGCTACGTTGCAATCCCAAATCGCTAATGTCAACGCTGAAATGACCGGTAAGGACAATCATTTCACCCAAACCCTGGCGGATTTTTCTAAACTTCACGAAGAACACCTCACCACGGCTCGCAAGGAACTGGAAGGTTCGATTCTGGTTTTGCAACGTCAATTAGGCAAAACCCGTGGCGACTGGTTATTGGCAGATGCCGAATACTTACTGAGTGTCGCCAACCAACGCTTACATTTGGTCGGCGATGTCGCCACTACCCGCGAGGCATTGGAAGCCGCCGACCAACGCCTGCGTGAGAGCGGTGACGCCTCGGTATATAAGGTCCGCGAGCAAATTGCCAAGGAAATCGCCTTGCTGAATGGTGTGGTGGTCCCTGATATTGTCGGCATCTACGCCGGCATCCAGCATTTGCAATCTGCTGTGGATGGTTTATCGGTATTTCTGCCTCATGCCGGCAAAACCCCGGAAAAATCGGCCGAACCGCAGGACTTGTCCTCCCGTGGTCATGAAATTCTTGATAAGGTCGCCAAAGAACTGGAAGGTTATGTGGTTCTGCGGCACACAGAACAACCTGTAAACGCCGTTTTAACCCCGGAAGAAGCGCATTTCATCAAGCAGCAATTAAAAGTGCGGCTGGAAATGATCGAAATCGCTCTGGTTCAGCAAAATGACACCCTGTTTAACAGCAGCATTGAAAATGCCAAAGAATGGCTAAAGAAAAACTTTGCCGAAAACAACCAAACCCAAAATTTTACAGAAGAACTTGAAAAGCTGTCAGGTGTAAAGTTACATAGCCAATATCCAGATGTCAGCGGCTCATTAAAACTGATGAAAGACATCAGCAAATTACGCCTGGAAACAGACAAAGCCATTCTTAACGACCCGCAACCCGCTGCGACGTCGCCCAAACCTGCAGCCAATGATCTGCCGGTTTACAATCAGCCATAAGTGAGTACAGTCATGAGAAATTTCCTGTACTTCCTTGCTTCTTTGCTGACTGCTGTTGTTGTCGCTTATGCTCTGCATAGCTGGCTGGCACAACACAACGACCCAGGATACGTGCTGATGGGCTTTGGGCATTGGTCTTTGGAAACATCCTTGACGGTATTTGCGGTTGCTTCAGTCATTGGTTTTTTTATTTTATACAACTGCTTCAGATTGCTGGGCTTTCTGCTGAGACTACCCGGCAAGCTCTCCAAAAATCGTCGTTCGATTAAGTTCAACCGTTCGCAAGAAGGCTTGATTGCAGGTCTGTTTGACGCTGCGGATGGCAATTGGGAAAGTGCGGAAAAAATTCTGATTAAGCATGCTGCCAATAGCGGTGCACCTTTGCTGCATTATTTAACGGCAGCACGCGCGGCTCAATCGCGCGGCGCATTGGATAAGCGCGATGAATATTTGCGAAAAGCCGCCGAACAATCATCTGAGAGCAATTTGACCGTTGGCTTGACCCAGGCTGAATTGCATCTGTCAGAGCAACAGTTTGAACAAGCGCTGGAAACGCTTGGCAAGCTACACTCTATCAACCCCGGTCACGCCAGGGTGCTAAAAATGATGCACCAAGCCTATCAGCATGTTGAAGATTGGGAAGGTTTGAGTCGTCTCTTGCCGTCTTTGCAGCAACATAAAGTACTGATGGAAACTGAAGTCAAATTGCTGCAAACCAAAACGTATAGCAGTTTGCTGAAAAAAGCCGCTACCCAAAACGACCAAGCTGCCATTCAAGCCTGCTGGAACGACATACCGGAGCATATTAAAACCTTGCCGGGTATCGCCAATATCTATTTCGCGAGCATGATTGCCTCCGGGGCAGGCAACACTGTTGAAGATGGCATTATCAAACAACTGGCCAAGCACTGGGATGACACCTTGCTGGAGTTGTACTCGAACATCGACAGCACTGACACCGCCCGACAATTACAAACTGCCGAACAATGGCTGGCTATTTATCCCAACGACCCAACCCTGCTGAAAGCACTCGGTAAACTGTCTCAAAAAACCGGCCAAATGGAAAAAGCCGAACAATATCTGCTGAAAAGCTTGAACATTGATGCTAGCGTTGGCGCTTGCCAGCTTATAGGCGAGGTGATGTTTATCAAAGGCGACAAAGACAAGGCCTGCGAATACTTTAAACGCGGGCTACAGATTGCGTCTAATGAAGTCATTACCCAGCTGGAAAAAACGACTTAGGACATGGTCATAAATAACTTCCCGGAATTCTGCTTATTCCGAATCACACGATTCTTGCTCCCCTCTTTGATAAAGAGGGGTTGGGGGGAGATTTT
>PERU01000060.1 GCA_002928965.1 Methylomonas sp. | reverse complement strand
CCCTACATCGGCTTTAGGATCGCGTAGCAGTTTTGATTGAGCTGCGTGTATGGGGCGATGGCTGGGTAGTAGCCCTTGACATCGGTTTTTGCAGACAAAGCGGTAGTCGCCCAGCTTGGCCTGGATCTGGGCCACTGTGGGTTTGAGGCCGCCATGGCCTTTGACATGCACGCAGGCCGGCGACACGGTCAGCCTGTCCTGCAGCCAAGCGCTCAACAGCTTGATGACCACCGCGTCTTCAGCCGACCATAGATGCACGACCTGACCATCGGTTTTGCACAGCCGATGCTGCGGGGAAAATCGATAGTCACCGCTCTGAATCTCGGCCAACAGCCCGCTCTTGCGCGCCGGCCAATGCCGTCGCAAGTGCCAGATATCGGCATCCGCCGGAAAATGCCGCCGTTGCCGGCAGACGGCCAGGAAGGCTTGCTGCAAGTGCGCAGGCGTGATGGCTAAAGGCCTGGTGTTAGCCGGTTTTTGCGGTGTCGACATCGTCGAATCCGTAGGTGTCAGTTTTTTTTACACATAAATCGGCGCCCACGTCAGGTTTATGTGTGCAAAGCGTCAAGCTAAAAATCCTTTTTTTATTTGATTTCAATCAATTAAAGCCATTACCCATAGACTTTATGGTTAATATGGGGCTGTCAGGTTTTTTTACAACATAGCCCATTCATGCCTTCGTCCTGTGGAGCGAGTCCTTTAGCCTGGCATTTTTTATGTGAATCATTTCACGTTTTCTACAAACTATTTTGTTTCCCACTTTTAGGATATGGTCATAAATAACTTCCCGGAATTCTGCTTATTCCGAATCACACGATTCTTGCTCCCCTCTTTGATAAAGACGGGTTGGGGGGAGATTTTTTAATAAATCCCCCTCGATCCCCCTTTTTCAAAGGGGAAGTTATTTGTAGCGAAATCCTTATTGTCCACAGCTGCAAGCTAATTTCACCCCACCGTCGCTTGAGGCCGCGTGGAAAATTTTGCATGCTACAGCGAACTTGTATTTATGGTTTATTCCTTGACTGCTTCAACGGGAATGGTGACGGTAACGTCGTCGCCGACATGCGGCGCGTACTTGCCCATGTTGAAGTCGCTACGCTTGATCACTGTGTTGGCATTGGCTCCGCAGGCATCTTTTTTTAGCATCGGGTGCGGCATGCACTGGAAGGAGGTGACAGTCAGGGTGACCGGCTTGCTGATTCCTTTTAGCGTCAGCGTGCCCTCAACCGCCACCACGTTGTCACCGTCAAACTTCAGCGTGTTGGAACTGAAGGTCATGGCGGGGTATTTGGCACTATGCAGGAAATCTTCGCCCTGAATGTGCTCGTTGAATAACGCATTGCCGGTACTCACTGAAGTGGTATCGATAGTGATTTCCACTGCACCTGTTTTCGCCTGACGGTCCAGCATGATTTTACCGGAGGTTTTATCAAAGCGACTTTGCTGAATCGAGAAACCAAAATGGCTGTAGGCAAAGCGAGGCAGGGTGTGACTGCCATCGATAACATACGTGTCAGGAGCAGCTACAACAGCGGTTGAACAGCTTGCAGCGAATGCCAATAGGCTGAGATATTTCATAGTGAATCTCCTATCAGGAATGGGTTTTAAAAATAAACACAGTAACTGATTCAAGCCTCAAGCGCAGCCAGACGTTATTTTGCGCCAGCCAGTGCATGATCTCGGGTTGAGTGAAAATACCGCTGAATCTGATATGTCCAATACCGATTTTGACGACCTTGGCATCGGTCGTTTGATGGGAATTCTGATGACGTCTGTAATCGATTGAAATGCAAACAGGCGCTGGAGTTTCAGGATAACAGGTGTTCTTCGCCTTCTTTGGCCAGATAAACCTCGAAAGTTGTTTTTTCGGCTTGTTCATTTAACAGGTTCTGAAAAATCGCCTCCAGCTCATCATCACTGCGAGTAGGTTCGTGATGAGTCAGAAACAGTTTTTTCACCTGCGCATCATTGGCAAGCTGCATTGCGGCCTCGAATGTGCCGTGGCCCCAGCCTATTCTTTTGGCGTATTCGCTGTCTGTGTAAGAGGAATCCACGATCAACGCATCGACACCATGAATGGCTGCGCAGACTTCCTGCTTTTTGGTATCGATAAATTGTTGGGTGGCGCTGTGGTTGGGATCATCTGGCGAGTAAAGATTGGTGGGTTCTTCATAGTCGCCGGTAAAAAACAGCGAACGACCATCGCTATCCTCTATGCGGTAACCGAAATTGATCACCGGATGGGTTAATACCGTCGGGGTGATTTTAGCGCTGCCGATGTCGATAGTCTCGCCGGGTTTAAGCGTATGATAATGGACTTTGGCTTTAAGCTGGGCTTCGCTGATGGGAAAGTAACTGTATTGCAATTGTACGTTTAAGGCGCGCTCAATACCCATTTGGGTGACCGGGTCCATGCCGCCATAGATATGCACTTGGTTATTTGCCGATAGAAAGGGCAAGAAAAACGGCAGACCCTGAATATGATCCCAATGGGTATGCGTAATTAGAATATGCGCCACGATGGGTATTTTGTTCATCAACGTCTGTGCCAGCGCGAAGATGCCGGTGCCGGCGTCCAGAATCAGTAAATCGTTGCTGCCGGTAGTGACTTCAATACAGGTGGTATTGCCGCCGAATTTGACGGTTTTTGCACCAGGCGTTGGGATGGAGCCTCTGACGCCCCAAAATTTAAATTTCATCGTCAATGCCTAATCAATAAATGCCAATGCTTCAGTTTTTAGCGACGATAAATCGCCCATTTCCAGAATTAATGCTTCTAGCGGCATGCCAAATGTTTGCACTGTTCGCGCAGGTAATACTTCAATCACCGGGTTGCCGGCAAAACCAAAAGCCAGTTGTTTGCTGATTTGATTGGCGGCAAACAAACAGTCGCTCAGATGGGTGTGCAGATGATCGCTGTGATGATGATCAATGGCGGAAATTAACGCATCGGCCAACCCCCAATGTTGGGCTAATAACTTACCCGCTTGGCTGTGATCAATGCCCAGCATTTCAGACTCTATGTCATGCAATGCCAGCTGTTGCTCCTTGGCAATTTTTAATACCTGTCCATAAGACGTAGGGATAAATTCTGCAAACACGATTTTCCCAAAATCATGCAACAGACCGGCCACGAAATAATCACTGCTTTGCTCCGCAGGAACGTGCAGGCGATCGGCCAGCATTTTGGACAAACTGGCGCAGGTTAACGAATGTAATAAAAACGCGCGACTATCAAAATCCGCCTGATTTTTCACAGGCAACACCCCGATGGCAGCTACGGATAGCGCCATATTTTTGATGGAGTTAATACCCAGATGCACCACGGCGCGCTGCACCGAACTGATTTTTTGGGTCAGACCGTAAAACGGCGAATTGATCACTTTGAGAATTTTCACCGTCATCAGCGGATCAGATTCGATCACATGCACAATTTCGCGGTTATCGGCGTTCAAATCACTGGCTAACTGCAGTAAACGCTGCACACTGCTGCGAAATGCCGGCATTTTGTCGACAAATGTAATCAGTTGCTCTTCGTGCAGTGTTGTCAAAATCTACCGCCTTGGCTAATGAGCCTGATCCCAATTTTCACCATAGCCGACTTCCACCAACAAAGGTACTTGTAACTCCGCCGCCGCCGACATGATGTTGCGCAGGCTGGCGATGCTGGTTTCCAATTGGGTTTCGGCAATTTCAAATACCAATTCGTCGTGTACCTGCATGATCATTTTTACATCGGCACCGCTGCCACGAATCCAGGCATCGCTCGTCAGCATGGCCCTTTTGATAATGTCAGCCGCCGTGCCCTGCATCGGGGCGTTGATTGCGGTGCGCTCGGCATATTGGCGTTGCGCAGCATTGCGGGCATTGATGTCCGGCAAATATAAGCGTCGGCCAAAAATGGTTTCCACAAAACCCTGCTGCTTGGCTTGTTCGCGAATGTTATCCATATACTGTTTCACGCCGGGGTAACGGCTGAAGTATAGATTAATATAATCCTGTGCCTGGTTGCGGGCCAACCCCAATTGCTGAGCCAAACCAAAAGCGGACATGCCGTAAATCAAGCCAAAATTGATGGCTTTGGCAGAACGGCGCAATTCATGAGTAACCTGCTCCAACGGCACATCAAATACTTCTGCAGCGGTAGCGCTGTGCACATCGACGCCTTGCGAGAACGCCGCCAATAAACCGGCATCGCCTGACAAGTGCGCCATGATGCGCAATTCGATTTGCGAATAGTCGGCCGCGACGATTTTGTAACCGGGCGGCGCAATAAAGGCCTGCCGAATTTTGCGACCCTCTTCGCTACGAATTGGAATATTCTGCAAATTGGGATCGGATGATGACAAGCGGCCGGTTGCAGCAACGGCCTGATGATACGAGGTATGCACCCTGCCGGTTTTGGGATTGATTTGCTGCGGCAGCTTGTCAGTGTACGTCGACTTTAACTTGCTCATGCCGCGAAATTCCAGCAGCAGTTTTGGCAAAGCATAATCCACGGCCAGTTCCTGCAGCACCGATTCGTCGGTTGAAGGCTGGCCTTTCGGGGTTTTTTTCAACACCGGCAAATTCAACCGATCGTACAAAATCTCCTGAATCTGCTTGGGCGAACCCAGATTAAACGCCGAGCCGGCCAGATCATGGGCCTGCTGTTCGATACCTATCATCCGGTTGGCCAGCTCCATACTTTGCTGAGCCAGCATGTCGCTATCGATCAATACCCCGTTTGCTTCGATGCGCACCAGTACATCGATCAACGGCACCTCAATGTCCCGATACAAATCCCATAAACGCGGCTGTTGTTGCAATTGTGTAGACAGCCTGTGATGCAGGCGCAAGGTAATGTCAGCATCTTCAGCGGCGTATTCGCTGGCTTGCTCGATAGGCACGTCCTGAAAACCAATCTGCTTGGCACCCTTACCGGCTACCTCTTCGAAATGGATGGTCTCAACCCCCAGATAGTACTTGGCAAGATCATCCATGTTGTGTTTGCTGGCGGTGCTGTTGAATACGTATGATTCCAGCATGGTGTCGTGCTGAATGCCGCGCAACTGGATACCGTGATTGGCCAGTACGTGGGCGTCGTATTTCAGGTTTTGGCCCAGCTTGGATTGGTTGGGGTCTTCCAATAACGGTTTCAAAGCATCCAGCACGGCCTGTCGATCAAGCTGAACTGGCGCATCAGGATAATCATGCATCAGCGGCAGATAAGCGGCTTGTCCTGCATGCACGGCGAACGATACGCCGACGATTTGCGCCTCGCTGTAATTCAAGCTGGTGGTTTCGGTATCGAAGGCAAACAATTCTGCCTGCTTGAGTGCGTCCAGCCAGCGATCGAAATCGGCTTGGGTGAGTATGGTTTGGTAATCGCGAGTTAGCGCGGAATCCGGCTCCTTTTCCCATGTAGTAGTAGGAGGCGGGGATGAGGGCGAATTGGAAACAGCATTTTCATTGCCACTTGCCCGGTCTGGAGTGGCCGTTGAGCCATTGCCATTTAGAGTCTTTAGCCAGCTGCTAAATCCCAGATTGCCCAGTTGTTGTTTCAGCGCAGCAATGTCCGGTTGGCTGCGTTTCAGCTCCGTCAGACTGTAATGCAAAGCCACATCGCATTTGATGGTAGTCAGTTCCCGCGACAACGGCAGCTGTGGCAGGGCTTCGCGCAGATTTTCGCCAATCTTGCCTTTGATGTCATCGGCATGGGCGATCAGATTGTCAAGCGTGCCGTATTGCTGCAGCCATTTGGCGGCGGTTTTAGGACCGACTTTGGGCACACCGGGAATGTTATCCACTGCATCGCCCATCAACGCCAGATAATCGATGATTTGCTCGGGTTTGACGCCAAATTTTTCCTCCACGCCGGCAATGTCCATGCGGGTATTGGTCATGGAGTTTTCCAGGGTGATCTGCTCGGTGACCAGCTGCGCCATGTCTTTGTCACCAGTGGAAATCACCACCTCAAAGCCTTGTCGGGCGGCGTTTTGCGCCAGACTGCCCAGCACGTCATCCGCCTCGACGCCATGCTCGATAATCAATGGTAAACCCAGCGCGCGGATCAAGTCATGCAAAGGCTGAATCTGTACCCGCAAATCGTCCGGCATCGGCGGTCGGTGGGCTTTGTATTGATCATACAAATCGTGCCGAAAGGTTTTGCCGGGCGCATCGAACACCACGGTTACATAAGGCGTGTCGTAATCATTGATTAACTTGCGCAGCATGTTGGAGACGCCATACACCGCATTGGTGGGCAGGCCTTCAGCGTTGGTTAACGGCGGTACGGCGTGAAAAGCCCGAAATAAAAACGACGAACCGTCGACCAGAATCAGTTTGTTATTTTGGGTGTCTGACATGCACGTGCTGCTGCTGAATGAACAATTTTGCAACGATACAGGCCGGATTCAGCGGCTGCAAGTAAAGAATAAAGATGAGCACGACCACTTTGTTAATGCTGCACTGATTTTTCCTGACGGCTGTGCTTGGAAAAAATCGCTGTGCACGTTACCCTGATATGGGCAAAGCGCGCTTGTTTAAAGGCCAATCTAAAACATCACCGCTCGGCCAAATAATAAATTAATAAAATCTGTGGAGCCCGCCAACCAAGAGCAGGGCCAACAATGGGGAAGGCATACATGAATCAAAATCCGCATAGAACTATTCCTGCGTATCGACAGCTCAAACGCTTTAGAACGGCGCTGGCTATCGCACAAGGTAGCCGCTTGTTGTCACGGTTGTTGCAAGAGCTGGAAGCCACGGTTTCTCATGATCAAACCAAGCGCGTGACCTACATGACCGGCCTGTTTTTCCGCATCCATCGGGAAATGTTCAGCGACTGGCGGGAGCAAGTAACGGTCAACCATCGCCCCGGCACCATGCTGGAAAAGGAAAAACGCAAGCAGTGTCGTATCGCTATCGAACGATTGGTGCTGGATGGTGACAGCAACATGGACAGCGCGATATTCGACAACAATGGTTTTGTCATGCACTGTGAAGATATTGCCGAACGGTTGGCCGGATTTTATCGGGAGTTGCGCAGTATCAGGCCTTATTCGTATGGCAACCGTATCACCCTGGATTTTTTCATCACTGCCTTGGGTAACTTGCCGGCATTCAAGGCCGTGTACGAGCAAGGTATCGATTTTCGGCGGTTAAATAATGACGATGCGGTGGCCTTGCACGATCCCCATTGCGCAAATGAGGCCATCACCCAGGCATTTCGGCATGCGTTAGACCCAACCCGCACCATGAGTCTGCCCAACGCCGCCAATGGCTATGGCAAGTGGCCGGAGAATAAACGTTTTTTGCAAGGTATCCCTTTCTTGTCCTACACCACAGCCGATGGCGTCGAATGTCTGGTGACGGTGAATGGCGGCTTGGTGCCATTGCAAAGCATCCAGGTCGATCAACTGCTGGCCGGCCAGCATTTCGTCGACAACCCGTTGAGCGTCTCCGAAAATGTCATCGACTATCTGCCCGGCACCGAAGATTTGCGCGCACCTGGCAAAACCGCCATTGACGCCATTCCCATCCGCGAAGACGGGGTAGCACCGCTGTTTTGCCTGGACATCAACATACTGACCAGTTTACGTCCATCCAGTCATGCCGAGTTATTGGATTTGATCAAGCAGTTTGCCGGCGAGCAGGCTAATGTATTTGCGCTGGCCGACAATCTACCCTTGAAACGAAAAATTCTGACCGCCACTCAGTCCGAGCCACGCTTACAACGGACCCTGGACATTGCTTACCAACGACTGACTAAAATCAACCGCGCCTTGCAAGTGGCGCTGGACAATATTTTTAAAGACAAAACCCCGGTTGATGAGCCGCGCTTATTCATGTGCATGGGAGGGGCCGGGGCTGGGAAAACCGCCGTCGAGCAGATTGCCCATGCTCAGTGCGGTGATAATTTTGTGATTGCTTCGCTGGATGAATTCCGCAAGCTCAGTGATTTGTATTGCCTGCTGACCTCGGCCAATCACCATAGTGATGATTATGTGTATGTCGAGCCGTTCGCCAATCGCTTGCGTGATCTGGTGGCCGAACATGCCAAAGTCAATAACATCAATTTGCTGTATGACGGCACCGGCATTCCCTATCAACCGCGCTATTCCGGCGTAATCAGCCAGTTTCAGGCTGCTGGTTTTCGCACTCAGATTATTGCTGTCGATGCTTTTTTGGTCAAACCGGCCGGCAGAGAGCAGGAATTATCCCGCTCCGGGGTGGTCGGCAGCGTCAAATCTCGTTTTGAAGCCACTGGCCGCGCCTTGCCATGGGTGGTAACAATCGACAAACACATTCGCTCGCCGCATTCTTTCCTGCAAGCCTTACAGGATAATGCGCTAAACAAGCTATCGCTGTTTGCCAACGACGGCGAGCGCGACCAGCATTATCTGGTGGCAGAAAGCTTTTTGTTATACGACGAAGACATTGAATATCTGCAACATCAACAAACTGCCGGTACGCTGGCGCAGCATTTCAAAACCATGATGAGCCGGCATAAAGAATCGGTATTAAAAAATCTGGCCCAGGATTGGGACCGGGCACTGACCGCGCTGATCGACCGCAATCCGGCTTTAAGCGAAGACAATGTCGGCTATCTGATTTACCGGGGCAGCGAACATAATAGGGTTTTGTTGATTTACAACTTGCGGCGCATGGTGGATTTTGTGCAGAAACGTCAACTCAACCCTAACGCTTCCGGTGAGGAAGGCTTGCTGCACAAACCTTGGGCGCTGGGCTTTCATGTCGATCCGCAGGCCAAGCAACCCTGGGTAACGCGACTACAGGACTCGGTGGAATGAGTCCTTAGGATTCCGTCAGAAATAACTTCCGTTTATTGTACCCATGCTCTACGTCACTGCCATTAAGTTAGGCCGTCATACCGGCATACCCTCTGGGG
>PERU01000059.1 GCA_002928965.1 Methylomonas sp. | reverse complement strand
AACTGAAATATGACTAAGAATAATACGTTTTTATTGCTTGTTGCACATGGCAGTCGTCGACAGTCGTCCAATGATGAGATCAGATGCTTGGCAGAGCAACTCAAGGCAATGGATCATACTTTTGCAAAGATAGACTGTGCTTTCCTGGAAATAGCTGAACCGTCCATCCAGCAGGCTTTGCTTGGGTTTGTAGCTGGCGGGGCGAAAGATATTCTGGTTTTGCCTTACTTTTTGTCAGCAGGTCGCCATGTGGCAATAGATATACCAGAGCAGGTTCAGCAAGTTAAGATCCAATTTCCAGAAGTAAAAATTGAAATCGCCACTTACCTGGGAGCATCCAAAAACATAGCTGAAATGGTGTTACAACAGGCTATTGAGGGTATGGTGTGAATAAAAAATAGCTGCCTTAATCCTAAGGCAGACTTCGGATTCTGATTGTATAAATGTTTCAGCAACACCGTTATTACATCATACATATGAGGGAATACCTCAGCCGAAGGCCGCGAAGCGCTCCCGGTTCACAAGGTTATGTTAGAGGCTTGCCGTTCCTGGCTTCCAGAAATCGGCACCCTGAACCGAGTTAAGGAAACTTGGCTGAGCTATACATGCATTATGATCAGGTTTCAAATTACCTGACAGGGTTGTTTGTGATGCGTCATCAGAACCCGAACGTGGGGTTATGAAAAGAACTGTTTTGGTCGTCCTGTTTTTCTTGTCTGGAATGCATCATCTGAGCTAATTGTGCTTTGGTCATTTTATTGACTAAAACTTGCCATTTAAAAAAACGCACATCTAAAAACCATTTGCCGCAGGATAGTTTGATTGGCTTGTTTGGAATGCTGGATTCGTATCGGGCTTGGTACATATCAAATCCCCAAGATGAAAAGGCGTATTTGAACCAAACGGTGTGGTTGTATTTAAATTTACTAAGCATGTCTGTACTCATAGCAATTGTATTTTTAGTTTTAGTTTATTGGGGCACAGCGTATTCAACCATCGCCGCTTTTGTCTTGGCTATAACTGACTGATGTCAGTCAATTGAAATATGACTCCAGTATGACATTAGCCTAGCGTATTAAATCCTTGTGCGACAATTTGTCACACTATTTCTGGACAATGTAAATTCTATCGAATAGAATGCGCCAGCTTTTATGGTTTGGTCAATATTGAACCAACCAGAAATTTGAGGGGGGAGAAAGCGACCGTTCATTCGGTATAAAAACAATAAAAACGCATGTTATTAACTTGTCGCCAAGGCGGTGAGCGTCCATCGTAAAACAATGAAAATATTGGACGGGGCCCACTTAATGTGGGCTTTTTTATGCCTGTTAGATGCCTTGGTTGGACTTTTGGTAAGGTTAAAACGAGTGGATAAAATTGCTTCCACCCGTTATACAAGGCTGTTATTGCTTGGGTTCAGGAGGTAACGACATGGCTCTGGCATCGGGACCCATCGGGATTGAGTAATCAGTGGATGAAATGACGTTTTGAGTGGCAATTTCTACAATTCGCAGAGAAACATAGACATTTTTGCGTCCTGCTGCATAAGTACCGATCACTAAGGAATGAGCATGCACATTGTTCAACGCATCTTTGGTCGCGGTCGGTAATTCTAGAATACCGGCTTCGGTTTTACTGAAAATTTCAGTAGGCAATTCCATTCCCATGACTCGATAGCCGTTTTGATGCATGGCAGAAGAAATTTGATCGGAAACAATGCGGCCAAATGGCATGGATTGGCCTAAATCTCCGACATTTACCAACGAATTGATCACCACCAAATTGCCTCGAGGTAATGGTTGTTTCAGATTTTGCAGCAGTTGTTCGACTGCTTCATAACTGACTTCTACCAAATCGTCATCTTTGACTTCGCTATGATAACGATAATAAGAACTGCAACCGGCCAGCAGGCTTAACGCCAACGACGCGGACACAAGCATTAGTTTTTTATTCATGGGGCATCTCCTTTAAAGTTTTTGAGTATTTAGTGATGAAATGGGGCAGATAGTCAATGCTGTTTTTAGTGTAGCAGAGTCAATCAAGGCTGCTGTGAGTGGCCTTGATTGCTAAAATAAACACATGTCACAGAAAAACAGCAAGCCCCATAGGCCATTATTCAAGCCCCAAGACCGTTATTATATTAATGAACAGGGCTGGTGGTTTTATACAGTAGACAAAATTAGCGGACCCTACCAATCCAAAGCGGATTGTGTGGATGCTTGTCGGCAGTATATTCAAAGTCGGGATAGGATCTTAACCTAAACGATCAATCATGCTTTCTGCCTGTTTGGCAAAAGCTTTCAAATCCCCGTTTTTGATCGTTTCCCTGGGAATGACAATCGCGGCATCAATATCAATGTAAATGTAAATATATTCTTTGTGCCTTTCTACCCTAAGCATTTCACTCCAGGGGGTTTTATGTTTGCCGCCAGGATTTTTTTCGACTAAATGCTCTGGTTCGATTCGCAGTTGATGGATGCCAAACATAGCCTTTTTTTCAGCGTCTGTGTATTTGTCGAAAAATTGGCGACGCAAGTCGATTTTCATGATAAATGGTGAGGCAATTCCCCATCCCAGCGCTAATAAGGTGATATAGGCTGTGGTCATCATGTCTACGTAATACACGTAATAGAACAAGCCAAACACCAACATGACACCAGGGACCAGTAAACGATTTTGGCGGATTTTTTTTTGCATCTCCGGATCGTTAGATAGCCTAAGCTCATTAAAATGAACCAAGTCTTTTTCGCGGAATTCGTATTCAATTTCTAGCATTCAAGTATCTCGTTAGGATTGGGATTAGTGCATTTTTATTTTGGCGTGGGTACTGCGCCGGAACATGTTAGATAAGGTTAGCATCGCTGTACGGAAATAGCCGTGGATTGCCACCTGATGCATTTTGTATAAAGACAGATAGACCATATAGGCAATGAAGCCGCCCACACTGACCGAACCCATCAAACTGCCCATTAATGAACCTACTGTGCTGAATTTGCCCAGAGATACTAGTGAGCCATAATCATGGTACGCAAATGCCACTGCTGGTTTGCCTTTTAAACGATTAATGATCGTTTTTGCCAGTGTCGATGCTTGTTGATGTGCGGCTTGAGCGCGTGGCGGTACATTGCCGGTGTGGCCGGTCCAGGCACAGGCAGCGCAATCGCCAATGGCAAAAATATTGTCATCATTGGTTTTTAAAGTTTCATCTACAACCAGTTGATTGATGTGATTGGTTTCCAGGCCATCGAGATCTTTCATCCAGTCCGGTGCTTTGATGCCGGCCGCCCAAACCTTCAAATCCGCTTCGAAAACATCGCCATCATGGGTATGCACGGCATGTTCGGTAACCTCCACCACCCGCCTGCCTAATTTCAGGTTGATGCCCAATTTAACTAATTGTTCTTGAGTGGCTTGCGACAAGCGGTTGGGGAGTGCGGGTAATAACTGAGTGGCTGCTTCGATGATGGTGATATTGACCTGGATTGAGCCTTCAAGTCCATAGGTTGAAAGCAGTTTCGTGACTTCGCGTAACTCGGCTGATAATTCTACGCCTGTGGCACCAGCGCCGACAATGACAATTGATAGCGGTTTGTCACGCTGGTTATTCTGGTTTGCGTAGGATTGAATGTAATAGGTTTCCACCAACTGTTTCTGAAAACGATAGGCTTGGGTGGTTGTATCTATAAACATGCAATGTTGATCAACGCCTTTAATGCCAAAAGTATTACTGACGCTGCCGACTGACATGACCAGAGTGTCATATTTAAAGGTGCGACGCGGAATTAGTTCTACACCTTGTTTGTTGGTGATAGGGCTAACCACGATTTCTTTGGTTTCACGATTCAAGCCCTCCATGCGGCCAAACAGAAACCGGAAATGGTTGCGGTGTGCCTGAGCCATATATTCGATTTCTTCCGCTTCGGCCAAAGTACCGGAGGCTACTTCATGCAGCAAGGGTTTCCATATATGGGTGGATGTGGCATCCAGCAAGGTAATGTCTGCCAAGCCTTGTTTACCAAGATGCTGACCTAAATGTGTGGCTAATTCCAGTCCAGCTGCGCCGCCACCTATGATCAGTATTTTGTGTCTATCGTCAGCCATAAGCTGTTTCCCCCCGAGTTTAATGGTGCTTGCCGCACGCAAAAAATGTATTCCATAAATATTATTTTTTCCATTGTCAGCATTATAACCAATCACGTCAGGAGGGGCTTATTTTGCAGGTTGCGATAGTGATTCAGGGAGCTGAAGCTGGCGCCGATTGGGTAATTATGCTGATATTTTGGGATGGGTCGTTAATAACTCGTTAAGTTTGAGCGGGCAGATTGCTGAATCTTTCATTGAAAAATAATATTTTGATTATAGGGTTCGTCGTATGGTTATTAAATTTGTTATATCGATTTTTAAATGGTTGCAACATAACCATTTATTTAAAAAGCTTGCCGGGCAGTGGTTAATGCTGATGTTAATAGTGGGCTGTGCTACTGAATCCCCAATCCCGCCTTCATCCGAGCGCGCTGGGTTGCCAAGTCATAATCTGCGCGCAAAATACAATCAGCCATACCAAGTCAAAGGTAAAACCTATCATCCAATGCTATCGGCTGAGGGTTATCGTCAGCGGGGTATTGCATCTTGGTATGGTGCTGAATCTGGAGAGTTGACCGCAATGGGTGCGCATTTTAATCCGCAGAATTTTACTGCGGCACATAAAACCTTGCCGCTGCCTTGTCGGGTAAAAGTGACTAATATGGACAATGGTCGTTCGATGATCGTTGCGGTGAATGACAGAGGCCCGTTTCATAAGGGGCGATTAATTGACCTGTCTAATGCTGCCGCAAAGCGCTTGGGCGTGTCTGGAATTGCAAATGTTGAGGTGGAGTATCTGGAACAATATGCCGGTGGTGTTTAAATCAAAAGCCTGGATCAGCAGTGGTTGGTACATTGTGCACATTTAAACTAATGTGCAATCGAAAGCATGAGAGCAAGCGCCAATTCAGTTGTATTAGCGTTTCGAAAATGCTTTTAGCCGGTGGTCTGTGCTATATTTTCTGAGTTTTTTGCGGAGATTCCGCGTTTTGGATGATTGTCGCTGTTATGAGTGTTTATAAAGTTTTTTCTCTGGTTTTGCTAACAATGCTGATGCAAGCCTGCGGCCAAATCGGTCCGCTGTATCTGCCGGATGATAGTAAGCCTCCGGTTTACATCCCTAAACAATCACCCATCGAAGAAGAAAAATAATTATGGATTTGTTTAATTATCGGCAAACCCGTTTGTTTGCCGAAGATGTCGCTGTTGACGACGTTTCTGCACAGTTTGGTACGCCTTGCTATGTATACTCTCGCGCTACGCTGGAGCGCCATTGGCGAGCATTTGACGGGGCATTTAAAGGTTATCCGCATCTGATTTGCTATGCGGTCAAAGCGAATTCCAATTTGGCCATATTAAATGTGTTGGCGAGATTGGGCTCTGGATTTGACATTGTGTCGTTGGGCGAAATGCATAGGGTGTTGAAGGCGGGTGGCGAGCCTGGGAAGATTGTTTTTTCAGGGGTAGGCAAGCGTGAGGATGAAATCAAAGCGGCGTTGCAGGTGGGTATCCGTTGTTTCAATGTCGAAGTCAGCGGCGAACTGGATCTCATCAATCGTCTGGCTGGAGAGTTGGGAGTAGTTGCGCCTGTGTCATTTCGGGTTAATCCTGATGTGGACGCTAAAACCCATCCCTATATTTCCACCGGTTTGAAAGAAAATAAATTTGGCATCGATATTCTGTCAGCTATCCATGAATATCGTCGTGCAGCACAAATGCCCAATATTAAAGTGGTGGGGATCGATTGCCATATCGGCTCACAATTAACCGAAACCGCACCATTTTTGGATGCACTGGATCGTGTGTTGGGATTGGTCGATGAATTACAGGCAGAGGGTATTGAGTTAAAACATCTGGATTTGGGTGGCGGTCTTGGGATCTGTTACCGCGACGAGCAGCCGCCTTTGCCAGCTGAATATATTTCAGCGCTGTTGGCGAAATTAGGCGATAGAGCTTTTGAAATTATGCTGGAGCCGGGCCGGGCCATTGTTGGTAATGCCGGCATTATGTTGACCAAGGTGGAGTATTTGAAACCCACCGCCGGTAAAAATTTTGCGATTGTCGACGCCGCGATGAATGATTTGGTAAGGCCATCTTTGTATGGTGCTTGGCAGGACATTATTCCAGCCAATACGGATAGCAAAGCTGAACCGCTGACGTGGGATATTGTTGGGCCGGTTTGCGAGACAGGCGATTTTCTCGGTAAGAATCGTGAATTACGACTGATGCAGGGCGATTTGTTGGCGGTGCGTTCGGCAGGTGCTTACGGGTTTACCATGAGTTCTAATTACAATTCACGTCCGCGTCCTGCAGAAGTCATGGTCGATGGTGCTAATTGTTATTTGATTCGGGAGCGGGAAAGTTTTGAGCACCTGTGGGCTGGTGAAAAGTTGTTGCCTTAGAATCCTATGAAAACAAATTTCACTAAAATGCATGGATTGGGTAATGATTTTGTGGTGATTGATGCCATTAATCAAGCTATAGCTTTAACACCTGGGCAAATCAGATGCTTAGCTGATCGCCATTTTGGTGTGGGATTTGATCAGCTACTTTTGGTGCAAAAACCGGTTAGTGAGAATGCGGATTTTAAATATCGGATTTTTAATGCCGATGGTGGCGAAGTATCGCAATGCGGCAATGGCGCGCGTTGCTTTGCCCGGTTTGTACGAGACAAAAGACTTACTCATAAAGACGACGTTGTTGTTGATACTGACGCAGGGCAATTGGTGTTGAAGTTTGCGGAAAATAATCTAATTACCGTGAACATGGGAATTCCTAAGCATGCACCTTCACAAATCCCGATGTTGGCGAATGTTGAGGCTCAGTTGTATCAAGTGGAGATCGGCAATGAGACCATTCAATTTGCCGCTGTTTCAATGGGCAATCCGCATGCGGTAGTTCAGGTTGAAGACGTCGGCCAAGCTGCTTTGGCAACGGTGGGTGCGCAAATGGAGCGGCACACATTGTTTCCTGAGAGGGTCAATGTTGGCTTTATGGAAGTATTAAGCCGGCAGGCGATTAATTTACGGGTTTATGAGCGAGGTGCAGCAGAAACCTTGGCTTGCGGAAGTGGTGCGTGTGCAGCCGTAGTGGTTGGCATTGAACAGAATTTACTTGATCGTAAGGTTGATGTTAGTTTGCCGGGTGGTAACTTAACGATTGAATGGGCAGGGCGGGGGCATCCGGTGTTTATGAGCGGTCCAGCCGTTTCGGTGTTTGAAGGACAAATAGAGCTATGACAGAACAGCAAGTGCATTTGGATGAGCAACAGGTTGTAGATTATTTGCAGCAAAATCCTGAGTTTTTTCATCATCATCTCGATTTGCTGGAACAGATGCGTATTCCACACCCCAGTGGTAATGCCGTTTCGTTGATTGCCAAGCAATTGGATATGTTCAGAGCCCGGCATCAGGAGCAGGAAAATCAATTGACGGCCTTAATCGATATAGCCAGGGAGAATGATGCGGCTTTTAATCGCATGCATGAATTGACCTTGGCGATGTTGGAGGCCAATTCTTTGTCTGATGCGGTAGCCAATTTGACTGAGGTATTGGCGGAATGTTTCATGACGGATTTTGTAGCGGTCAAAATTGTTCAGCAAAGGCCTGATTCGGCACTAAATAATATTTTTGTCGATCCGGATGATAATGGCTTGCAGCATTTCAAAGTCGAGCTGTCAGGGAGTCAGCCAAAATGTGGGCGACCAACGTTAGCCCAAGCGCAATTTTTATTTGGCGATGTGGCGGCTGAGGTGCGCTCATGCGCGATTATTCCGATGGTGTTTACGCAACTAGAAGGCTTGTTGGCTATCGGCAGTCGTGATGAGGGGCGTTTTCATTACAGTATGGGGAGTCTTTTCTTAACTCAGATGAGTGAAATAATTGGTACGCGACTAATATCCTTGCTGCGCTATTCAGAATGAGTATGTCGGGGGATGCTCAGCAGGCAGTTGATTTATTTTTGAATTATCTGCGTGCTGAAAAATGGGCGTCACCGCATACTCTCAATGCTTATCATAGGGACTTGTCCCGATTGCAGGCATTTTGCATTAAACAAGCTGTAAAAGAATGGCAGTATTTACAGGTTGCTCATGTCAGGCAGTATGTCTCATCAAGGCATAAAGACGGGATTGGGTCTAAGTCTATTCAGCGTGAATTAGCCGCTATTCGCAGCTTCTATAGGTTTTTGTTGAAAAAACAACTAGTCGAGCAAAATCCAGCAAGCGGTGTTCAGGCGCCCAAGGCAACCAAAAAACTTCCCAAAACAATGGATGTCGATCAGGTTGCGGGTATTTTGGATGTTACGCCGGATTGTGTTTTGGAGATTAGGGATTTGGCCATCTTCGAATTATTTTATTCGTCTGGACTCAGATTGAGTGAATTGGTCATGCTTGATATCAGTCATGTGGGATTGGCAGAAGGTGTTATTAGTGTTCTTCATGGTAAAGGTGGAAAGCAACGGCAGGTGCCTGTTGGGGCTAAAGCGATTGCTGCTATAAAGCAGTGGCTGGCTTGTCGGCCGGATTGTGGTTCACGGGCATTGTTTGTTTCTGTGAGGGGTGCGAGATTGGGTCAGCGAAGTGTGCAGTCCCGATTAGAGAGGTGGTGCATTAAGAATGGTCTTGTTGAGCATATACATCCGCATATGCTAAGGCACTCATTCGCAAGTCATTTGCTGGAATCAAGTCAAGATATTAGAGCTGTGCAAGAATTGCTTGGGCATGCTGATGTCAGTACAACACAAATATATACCCATTTGGACTTCCAGCATCTGGCGGCTGTATATGACAAGGCCCATCCGCGAGCCAGGAGATCAGATGCAGATTAATGTTGTCAGTGGCTATGGGTCATGCGTCGGTTTCTACGGGGCC
>PERU01000058.1 GCA_002928965.1 Methylomonas sp. | reverse complement strand
TGCTACGGAAAAGCCCTTTTGGCCAGATTTCCCGCTCATTTTCGTTAAATAGCACCACTATTCGCCTCAAATGATCAACAAATCTGACTCAAAATGGCTTTCCCTCGTGACGATTCCTATTCTCGGACAGGCTCCTAGGCGACGGTGGCTTTCTTAACAGAAATACACGTTGTGGCGACATGAAAAACACCGACTACCGTCTCTACCTACCGATCATGAAGACATGGCAATCAATTCGGCCATTCAAAGCTGGTTTTGTAGGAGAGACGCATCGTCACGATAGGGTTTTCAAATCGCGACGATGCGCCTCTCCTAAACCGACTTTCAGGGTAATCGCCCGCGAAGCACTGATCATTCCGGGCTTTATCATCATGTTTTTCGGCAATAGAACCGATTATAAATTAGTGTGCAGGGTGTTTCTGGTTGTGTTGGGTGTAATGATGTTGCACGCCGCCATACACTTATTGCCTAACAAAATTGCAGTTTTTATCTATAGCACGCATCACGAATTCCGTTCCATTAAAACATCAGATCTGGATCGAATATGACAATTGCCTTAACCTCTCTAGCAGGCATTATTACCGCCTGTCTTGCCGTCAGTGTGTGCTCGCTGTCGAGTGCGATTGCGGTCTGGCTAAAACCTGAGACTTTAAAATGGCTGGTACCCAATCTGGTGGCTCTGGCTGTCGGAGTGCTGCTGGGCGATGCCTTCATCCATCTGATTCCCGATGCTATTCAGCGTCAAGGCGAAGTCAGCCAGGTCTGTCTGACCGTGTTGATCGGCATGTTTGTATTTTTCGTGTTGGAAAAAGGTGTGCGCTGGCGACACGACCACAATGTCGAGACCCGTCCAACGACCAATTACATTTTGCCCTTGGCAAAAATGAATCTGATCGGCGACGCCATGCACAACTTTGTCGACGGTATTTTGATCGCAGGTAGTTTTCTGGCCGACCCGCTGGTTGGGTTGACGACTACCTTAGCCATCATTGCCCACGAAATCCCCCAAGAGTTAGGCGATGTGGGCGCTTTGCTGCGCGGCGGCTTTTCGCCTCGCCAAGCGGTACTCTACAACTTTTACTGTTCGTTGACAGTATTGCCGGGCGCGATTTTCACCTTGCTCCTCAGCCAGCTCGCCGAATCGTCGTTGATCGTGTTGCTGCCAATTGCTGCAGGTGGCTTTATTTATATTGCCGCCTCCGACCTGATCCCTGTGCTGCACGAACGTTCCAGTCTGATTCACCTCGGCGGTCAGAGCGCAGCTTTTGCCTCAGGCATAGTCTTCATGCAATTCATCGTTTTTTTCGAACAAGCCTTACTGGCTGCCTAAGGAGTTTTAAATGTTCGCCCGTGTTCCATTCCGTCAATCTGACAGTGCATCATCCCTCACTGCCGGTGGATTTCGCCCCCTATTCAACCCCTCGGCAACCAGGACTGTCATCTCCCATCACTTTGCTGATTTATCACGCATTTATGAAGACGGCGTCAATTTGTGCCTGATCCAACGGCCAATTACCTCTGTTATGGAACAATTCGTGTACCGGGCTTTGCAAGATGTTGGCAGCATTGAGATTAGCCAGCAAGTTGATCCAGTGAATTTCGACTTCGGCAAGCTGTGGCCACAAGTCGCTCAACTACCCGGTTATCAAGACTGGTTGGCAGATGTAGAGATGCTAATCTCGGCTTTCTGCGAACTGTTCGAGCGTCGTGAAGCCGGGTTGCGCCTGCGCACATTGGATAAAGCCATGTGCCCGCGATTCCATGTTGATAGGGTGCCGGCGCGGATGATTTGCAGTTACGGCGGTATCGGTACCGAATGGTTACCTGAACATGCGCTCAATCGTCGCAAACTGGGCATGGGAAGCTGCGGTTTGCCGGATGCTGAATCAGGCCTGATTACCGATCCCACCGCAATCCGGCAAATGCCTGCTTTTGCGGTAGGCCTGATGAAAGGCGAAAGCTGGGAAGGCAATGAAGGCCATGGTCTGGTACACCGCTCCCCACAACCAACCGCCCTGCAGCCACGTCGCTTGCTGTTAACCCTCGATAGGGTATGAGGACGCCGATTTGCTGACAAGACTGAGTAGCGGGCGAGTCTTCGATCCCGCACAAAACCTGCATGGCGAGCTGCGAGACCTGTTCATTCAAGACGGTTTGATGACAAATGATCCCGGTCCAGATGCCAAGTTCGACGCGGTTTACGATTTGGCAGGCCGAATCGTCATGGCCGGCGCTGTGGATATTCACAGTCACATCGCCGGTGGCAACGTCAATACTGCCCGCTTGCTGTTACCGGAACAACACCGCAATCACTTAGCAAGGCGGTTGAATCAGCCGTTCAGTACCGCCAAGTGGTCGACCACCGACATTGGCTACCGCTACGCGCGGATGGGTTACACCACCGTGGTCGAGCCCGCCATGTTGCCGGTCAACGCACTGGATGTGCATCTGCAAATGGCGGACATTCCGATCCTGGACACCGCGGCCCTGGCGATACTGGGTAATGACGATTTATTGTTGCGCTTGATGCGGGCCAAGGCCAGTCAATCGCACATTAACGATTACGTAGCTTGGACCTTACATGCCACCCGCGCCCTAGGCTTAAAAGTCATCAATGCCGGCGGTGCCAATGCCTTTAAGAGTAACGCCCGCCAATTCGATCTGGATGACATCGTACCCGACTACGGCCTCAGTTCCCGGCAGATTCTGCAGACGCTGCAAACCGCCGTCTGCCAGCTTGGAGTGCCACACCCGGTGCACGTGCATTGCAACAACTTAGGCATTCCCGGTAATGTCGATACCATTGTCGCCACCATGGAAGCCGCGCAAGGTTTGCCGATGCATTTGGCGCACGTGCAGTTTTATGCTTACGGCAATGAGGGCGCCAAAGGCTTTTCCTCGGCGGCCGCACAGCTACTGGAAGCCTTCAATCGCCACCCCAACATCACCATGGATGTCGGCCAAGTGTTGTTTGGTCAGACCGTGACCATTTCCGGCGATGTCATCGCTCAATACAGTCGCAACGCCGATGCCAGCCCCAACAAGTGGGTGATGTGGGATGCCGAGTGTGAGGGTTCCGGTGGCGTGGTGCCGTATCGCTACCGCGAAGCCAGCTTCGTCAACACCCTGCAATGGGCGATTGGTCTGGAACTGTTTTTGCTGGCCGACGCGCCGGAACGACTGTTCTTCACCACTGACCATCCCAACGGCGCGCCGTTTACTGCTTACCCCGATTTGATCCAGTTGCTGATGGACGCCGATTACCGGCAAGCGTATATGACTCATTTGAATCAGGAGGCTTTGGCCTTGACCCTTTTGCCAAACCTGAGCCGGGAATTTAGCCTGAGTGAAATCGCCACCATGACCCGTTCCGCCGCTGCCCACCTAATGGGCTTAAGCGACCGAGGGCATCTTGCCCCCGGCGCCATTGCCGACATAGCCGTATACGACCCCCAGGGATGTGGGAAGTACGGCAAAACGCCGGGAGCCTTTGCCGCCCGACCGCAAGCCGACTATCGCGCCCTATTCGCCGATGCGGCCTTGGTGTTCAAAAACGGCCGCTTGGTAGTCAAAGATGGCGACGTCATTGCCCGGCCCCCCGGAGAGGCTCAAACCGTCCAGCCGTATTTCGACCAACACATCGAACGCGATATTCAAAACCACTTCGACCGCTTTTACAGCCTGAAGTTAAACAATTTCAAAATCGATGATGTCACTTTTAACCGCGACGACAAGCACCGCTTCCGCAGCGTCGTCAGTCATTAACAACCCGATAGCCATGAATGCCTTAGTAGTCAAAACCGACGAGAATCTCGACATCTTACGCCACGATACCGCGCATCTGCTGGCCCAGTCCGTCAAGGAACTCTACCCCGACGCGCAAGTAGCGATTGGTCCGGCCATCGAAAACGGCTTTTATTACGATTTTGCCTTTGCCGAACCGCTGTCGACCGATGCCTTGCCGCTCATCGAACAACGCATGCGGGAGATCGTCGAGCGTGCCGACCCTATCACCCGCGAAGAATGGAGGCGGGATCAAGCCATGGACTTTTTCAGTCAGTGCCACGAGCGTTTCAAAGTGGATTTAATTCAGCGTATTCCAGAGCATGAGACACTCTCGGTCTATCGCCAGGGGCAATTTACCGACTTGTGTCGCGGCCCACATGTTGACAACACCGGCAAGATCGGCAAAGCCTTTAAGCTGCTCAAATTGACCGGTGCCTATTGGCAAGGCGATCAAAATCAGCCGATGCTGCAACGCATCTACGGTACGGTTTGGCCGACGCAAACCGAGCTGGATAGCCATCTCAAACAACTGCAGGAAGCGGAGTTACGCGACCACCGCCGTTTGGGCAAAGAAATGGATTTGTTTCATTTTCAGGAACAGGCGCCCGGCTCGGTGTTCTGGCATGCCAAAGGCTGGCGCCTGTTTCAGCGTTTGATCGGCTACCTACGGCAACGGCAGACCGCAGCGGGTTACGAGGAAATCAACACGCCGGATGTCATGGACATTGGCTTGTGGGAAGCCTCCGGGCATTGGGAGAAATTCGGCGAACACATGTTTACCACCCAAACCCCCGATCAGCGGGTGTTTGCACTCAAGCCGATGAACTGCCCAGGTGGCGTCCAGGTATTTAAACAAGGTTTGCGCAGTTATCGACAATTGCCGCTGCGTCTGGCGGAGTTCGGCAAGGTGCATCGTTACGAACCCTCCGGCGCCTTGCACGGCCTGATGCGGGTGCGTTCCTTTACGCAGGACGACGCGCATATCTTTTGCAGCGAGCAGCAGATTACTCAAGAAAGCCTGAGCATTTGCGAACTGATTTTAAGCATCTATCGCGACTTCGGTTTTCATGACATTCGCATCAAATTTTCCGACCGCCCGCCACAACGGGTCGGTAGCGACGCGGTTTGGGATCAGGCCGAACAGGCCTTGATTCAAGCCATGCAAACCAGCGGACTGCCGTATACGCACAATCCCGGCGAAGGGGCGTTTTACGGGCCGAAGCTGGAATTTGTGCTGCGCGATGCGGTGGGGCGCGATTGGCAATGCGGCACATTGCAAGTCGACCTCAATCTGCCGGCCCGATTAGGCGCTTATTACATCGACGCAGACGGTAACAAACAAACGCCAGTGATGCTGCATCGGGCTTTGTTCGGCTCCCTGGAGCGTTTTACCGGCATCTTGCTGGAGCATTACGCCGGTTGGCTGCCGTTCTGGCTAGCGCCGCTGCAAGTCGTGGTCGCGCCTATTGTTACCCTAACCGAAGTCTTTGCCGTGGAAGTGGCCGAGCAATTAACCAGCGCCGGTTTAACAGTGGAAACCGACTTACGCAACGAAAAAATCGGCTACAAGATTCGCGAACACAGTTTAGCCAAAGTGCCGCTGTTGATCGTAATTGGCCAGCGGGAAATGCAAGACGGTCAAGTTACCCTGCGCTGGCTGCACGGCGGACATCAACAAACCATGCCGTTGGCGCAAGCCTTGACCGAACTGACCGGGCAAAACCAATACCCTTCATACCTATCAGACAAGCAAACAGGACACCCTGAATACCCATGATCCTCTCAGAACAAACGCCAATGAATGGCGGATCCCATACCCCGAACGTCCGCGTACAATTTTGCTCCGCACTTGCCGAGCGCCATTATCCTGGCGATTGCCGCCTGCATGGGCATAGTCGGCAAGTAGACACTCACGAGACCCGCGTCAGTTACAGGGAGATAAGCGCATGAACGCCTGCAGCATCGAAGACATCCAAGGCCGCGCCGACAGCCGCCGCATTGCCATCGACAAAGTCGGCATCAAGGACATCCTGCATCCGGTAAGGGTTAAGGACAAGAGCTGCGGTGAGCAACATACCGTTGCCCGCTTTGATATGTACGTGAATCTGCCGCATGACTTCAAAGGCACCCACATGTCGCGCTTCGTGGAGATATTGAATAGCCATGACCGGGAGATCAGCATTGCCTCGTTTCCAGTCATGTTGCAAGAAATGCTGCAGCGACTGGAAGCCGAATCCGGCTATATCGACATGCGCTTTCCGTACTTCGTCGAGAAAGCCGCGCCGGTCAGCGGCGTGCGCAGTTTACTGGATTATCAGGTGAGTTTTATCGGCGAAATTGACAGTACCGGCTGTCAGATCAAGGTTAAAGTCGTGGTACCAGTCACCAGTCTGTGTCCGTGTTCCAAGGAGATTTCCGAACGCGGCGCCCACAACCAGCGCTCGCATGTGACAATTACTGTGTCGGCCAGCGAGTTTATCTGGATTGAAGAGCTGATTGCACTGGTAGAGGCCGAAGCATCGTCGCCGATCTACGGCTTGCTGAAACGCCCTGACGAAAAATACGTCACCGAATACGCTTACGACCACCCCAAGTTTGTCGAGGATATGGTGCGGGATGTGGCTGCTAGGCTTGATGCTGAAACACGCATTCAAGCGTATACGGTGGAGTCGGAAAACTTCGAGTCGATACACAACCATTCGGCTTATGCATTGATCGAGCGGGTGAAATGAACCTGTTCAGGCGTGCGGAAACCCTGACCCTGGGCGATAGTTTACCTTGGGATGCCGTATTGGCCGCACTACCCTTCAATGCTGACGGCCTGTTGCCCGCTATCGCCCAACAAGCGGACAGCGGCGAGGTATTGATGCTCGCCTGGATGAACCGCGAGGCTATTCTGGAAACATTGAGTAGCGGTCGGGTTTGTTACTGGTCGCGTTCACGACAGACGCTGTGGCGTAAGGGTGAAACCTCCGGCCACCAGCAAACGCTTAAAGAACTACACATCGATTGCGACGGCGATACGCTGTTGTTATTGGTCGATCAACAGGGGCCAGCCTGCCATACCCGGCGTGCCAGTTGTTTTTATCATGCCGTGAGCGGTGAGCAGGTCGTGGTGATCAGTGAGCCCCAGCCGATTGATGAATCGCGGTTCAATCAACCCTAACGGCTATTCCTTCTGGAGATTCAAGATGAGCGCAAGTCCAAAACTCAACTACCCGGTACCTGTCACCATTTTGACCGGCTTTCTCGGTGCCGGTAAAACCACCTTACTTAACCGGATTCTGACCGAACATCACGGCCAACGTATTGCTGTGATCGAAAACGAATTCGGTGAAACCGGCATCGACAACGAACTGCTGGTGCAGGCCGACGAGCAAATAGTTACCATGAATAACGGTTGCATTTGTTGCACCGTACGCGGCGACCTGGTGCGTATCCTGGGCGAATTGTCCGAGCGGCGCGAAAGCGGCGATATTCACTTCGAACGAGTTATCATAGAAACTACCGGTCTGGCCGATCCGGCGCCGGTAGCGCAAACCTTTTTCATCGAGCCGGACATCGCCGAAAACTACAAGCTGGATGCCATCGTCACCGTGGTCGACGCGGTGCATGCCCACATGCAATTGGAAGAGCATCACGAAGCTCAGGAACAAGTCGGCTTTGCCGACCGAATCTTGCTGTCAAAAACCGATTTGGCGGAGATGGAAATTGTGGTCGACCTGGAAGCCCGATTAAGGGCGATGAACCCCAGAGCGCCTATCAAACGTGTACATTTCGGCGAAACCGAGTTGCACGATATTCTGGACATCGACGGTTTTAATCTGGACGATATACTGAAAATCGAACCAGACTTTTTGGAGGACGTCAGCCACGAACATGAAGACGACATCAGCTCCTTCGTGTTCCGTGCTGATCGGGAACTGGATGCGGCGCGCATACTGGCTTTTCTGGACATCATGGTCCGCGACTACGGTAACGACCTATTACGCTATAAAGGTATTTTGAATATCGCCGGCTGCGAAAAACGCGTGATCTACCAAGGCGTACACATGCTGATGACACAGGATTTCGGCGCCGAGTGGGAAGACGGCGAAGCTAAGACATCAAACCTAGTGTTCATAGGCCGTAATTTACCCAAACAGGATATGTTGGAGGCGTTGGAGTCTTGCCAAGTGGTGGCTTGATGCTTTGTTGGTTCTAAGATCAGCCTATAAACCAAAAAGCTTCAAATTCAATTTGACATGTTCTGTTCTAGCTCAGAGCTGGTTGACCAACGCGTTGTATGCGGCAGCGACAGCAGTTGGGTCATTTCTGCCGGTTACGATGTGCCGCTTTATGGCGATGAATATGGCGGAATGAAGCTCGGCAATTAGCTTAATCAGGTCGCCAATTGATCAAAAATAACCTTATTGAACGCCCAATTTCCAGCCAAAACGTTGACATGGGCTCAAATTAATGATCAATTTGCCATTAATTTAATAAATCATTATGATCAGTATGGTCTCGGTTTCTATAATTAAGAGCGTTATTATGATTAATGAAGTAAATGCTGTTACTTTTCGGCAAAATCTAGGGGAAATGTTGAATCAAGTCCAATACCGGCATGATTCTATTTTAATCAAAAAGGATGGGAAACCAGTGGCGGCACTGGTCGATGCCCAATTGTTTGAGCGGATACGCAGTTTCAAGGATCGATTTGATCAGTTAAGTCAACAAATGGCCGATGCTTTTGCCGACGTGCCGCAAGAGGAAGGGCTAAATGAAATTGATGCCATAGTCTCAGAGACCAGGCATTCTCAATTTTAGTCATGACGCAGATTTGCATTGTCCTCGATACCAACGTTTTGCTTTCCGGCACCGCCTATCCAACTTCGATACCGGGCAAAATCGTTTCCGCTTGGCGAAGCGGAAGCCTGGAAGTTATTCTTTCCCAATATATCTTGGATGAATTGCAGCGGGTTTTACCGCGTCTCAATCATCGTCTTGCCTGGTCAAGCCTTGAAATACGGAATTTTGTCGATAGCTTGGCTTTACTCGCCGATCTGGTCGACCCGGTGGAAACAGCCGAGCCTGCACTCCGCGATAGTGCTGACCAGCCCGTACTAGGGACTTTTCTGGCTGCAAAAGCCAATTACCTTGTTACCGGCGATAAGGACTTATTAGCCCTTTCTGCGCACTATCCCATCGTTACCCCGGCCCATTTTTGGCAATTGCATGGAGGATGAGCCGATTGCCTTGAACATGGCTGCCATACTTTAGATTAAGGATAAGCTTTGAGTCTTGCAGGCGTGCGTTCCAATCTAGGCGATCATTACCAAACCTTAGTTGTAGTGGCTTGCAATCGAAAACCCGCAAACCAGCAATCAGCGCAATTTTCGACCAGGATTAAATGCAACTGATGGTCGCTCAAACCGAGATTATCTGCAACTGAACCTGCAATCATTCGAGCTGACCTGCAATCATCCGCCGTAAACCGACATTATTTGCAACTGAAATATGTCACTGGTCATCGGCGGCAGTTGGCCGAAACTGTGAATTCGTCCATCTCGATAGCTGACGTTCAAAATTTGAATGGATTCGACGAAGCTAAAGTCGCTAG
>PERU01000057.1 GCA_002928965.1 Methylomonas sp. | reverse complement strand
AAGCAATTCGGCCAGGAACAAGCCCCAGGACTCTTTGAACTCGCTGGATGCCTGACTGCGGGTGACCTCGACTTCCTGTGTCAAGCTCGGCGGTACCAGGATGATGCTGCGTTCGGTGCGCCAGGCAGCCAGAGAGGTGATCACGCAAATGACCAGCAAGCCAATAATGATGACGCGGCTAAACCGATTCTCGGTCTCGTGCCCGTCCCAGGTTTGCAGAAACTCCGACCATCTCATGGCAGGAACCGGCGGATGTAGGGATTGGGGATGGTCTGCGCGCGACTGGGCAACAAACCAAGCCAATACAGCGCATGCAAGGTATAGCCGTCAGGCCGGTTGTCGCGGAAGCGCCGGTAAAACTTGACCGCAATCAACCCGAGTGCCAAGCCAGGGATGAACTGATCGATCAACATGCCGGTGAGCATGCTGACCATGAAGGGTACGATCTCGTCCGCGCTCCACAATAAAATGTGGATCGGATCGTCGATCGATTGGGGGATAGCAACGGGTTCCATAATGACCTCCGGTTGGGATGGTCATTATTGTGAAGGGATATTTGAAGAGAGCTTTTGCAGCTGACGACGAATTTGACGTCAGCTACGGAAAGTGTAGGAAATTTAGTTTAAGAGTTGATGCTAGGCGCATTTTGGTTAAATTTGGTCGTCAAAATTCGAGTGATACTGGAACAGTATAGGATTTTTAAACTGATGAATGGCCAATTCTTGCTCAATTTGATAGACCTTCAACGAACTCGGTGGGTTAGATGTTTTAACCAGAAAATTTGCACAACGTTATCCACAGAATTTGGGGATAACAATTCAGCGGCAGTAAAATTAGTTGGTATTGCGTGGCTTTGTTTGAACTTGCTAGTCAACACACCTGAAATTTCTGAGGATTACATGACACAATCGATCAGTTCGAACTTTTATGCCTACCTTTCGCGATTGAGATGGATTAAACGCTGGGGGGCTAAAACGCAACGCTCATGAAGAAAATGTCATGGAGCATAGCTGGGAAGTGGCTGTCATTGTCCATATCTTGTCGTTCATCAAAAACCGCTATTTTGAAGGTCAAGTCGATGCCAATGCTGAACAGAGATGAGATAAATAAACGGGAAATGGTGAGATAGATTTGTTTTTTGTCGGATTGATTTGCAAATGGCTTGCAAAATACGCAACAAGAATTGAACGCTTACGGATTGGCTAAATGATCTTGAACTGTTTCCTAGATGCGAGCAACCAATACTGGCGATTCTGGAACGCGAAAATCTGGTTACACGAACAGGATGCAAAACATCGTTTGGTCACCTTATTCGATATCGACCAACGTGTTGACGGCGACTTCAGCCATCGAGGTATAGAGGCTTACCATATTGGTGGTCATACGCCCGGATTTACTGTTTACATTTATCAAGATGTTTTGTTCATCTGCGACTTCTTGTTTCTAACTGCATCCAGCATGCAGTTCAATCCTTACGGGCCGGATTCGGAAACCCGCAAACAAGCGCAACGGATTTACCAGTTCGTCGCCACGAAATCCCTTAAAACAGTCTGCGGCTACAACTATATTGCCAACTTTATTGACTGGTTGCCCGAAATGCATACGCGATAGAGCAACCTACGAAAAACTCTCAGGTGCTACGGAACTGCAAGTTTGCTGGTTCGATATTACCGGCCAGGAAAGCCAGTTACGCGGTCTTGGCATTGATCCGCAAAAAGCGTTATTGGAGTTACATGTGTGCGATATGGACGGTAGCATCGTATCTGAGTTGGATGCATATATTTTGTTGATGGGAAAAGTTCCTCTGCTTAAACCACTCGCTTGGTTGATCAGCTTGCCATTCATTCGGCCTTTATTAGCCAAAATGTATCATTGGCAGGTAAACTCTCGCTTACGGCGCAGAGGTTTGCTATGAAATCCTATTAGATTACAAAACCTAACTCCAAGACTTTCATAAATATCCGTACCGAAATCAGCGAGTTTGTCCGCCATCACTATGGTCAAGTCCTGCATCCCTCAATGACCTGAAAACTAGGATGATTTTTCAATTGGGGTGAAGCCATAGTAACAAAAGTGTAACGATTACATTATTCCGAATTGGATGAGTGATGCTGTTTGTGACCAGGGATGACGGCGTTACCATGCGCGCTTGCCTGGGCATCAAACCATTCGTGAAGCGCTGAAACGAATTGCGGATATTCGCTGGAATAATGGATTTGCCCACCCTTTTCCAAGGCTCGATATTCGAATCTAATATCATATGGTTTGGCTCTTTTTAACTGCATAAGCCCAGGCATCTCAGCGCCATGCATACGTCCAGTGATGGAAAAATCACCTTTTCTGAATTGTTCGGTAATTTTAAGCAAATGTGCCTGAATTGATTTTACCAGCTCGCTATTGTTTGCGGATTTGGCAACCACATGTTGCACTCCGCCATGAACAGTTCTGGTAAAAGATTCTTCGGTTTGATCCGCCGGGTAAGGCAAAAGCTGTTGCATTCGAGTTTCCAGGAGATTGGGTTGGGCGTTCGCGTTTTTTTCTTCCGCGTGCAGGATTGCGGTAAAAATAAACAGGACCACAAATACTAAAAGGATTTTATTCATGCTATTTCTCCGGATGCTTGCAGATAAAACGTTCTCAGCTATTCAGCATGGGTGATTCGAGGTAGTTATCATGATAATTAAAGGCATAAATTTGATTACGGCCTTTCTTTTTGGCTTCGTAGCAGGCGCTGTCGGCGTGACACAGAACATTTGCAAATTCGCCATCGGCATGAGCCAATGAAGATATACCAATGCTGACACTGACTGAAAATTCACCGTTTGCCCAAGACAAACGCATATTTTCAACGCTTGCGCAAAGTTCGTTGGCGATGGTATAGGCTTGATCTAATGTCGTGCGCTCTAATAGTAAAACGAATTCGTCTCCGCCAAGTCTTGCCAAGGTATCTCGCTGGCGTATTTTGGACGTCAGTAACCTGCTGAAGCTACTCAAAACATGGTCGCCCGCCGCGTGTCCGTAGGCATCGTTAATATCTTTGAAATGATCGAGGTCCAGAAAACACAGCACATGTTCCTTTTCGTCAGAATGCATACTGGACAACACCCGGATTAAACGTCGCTCGAATTCGCTGCGATTGATTAGCCCGGTCAGTGGATCGTGACTGGCTTGATAGGCTAGATTCCGGATTTGCATTTGGGAGGCGGTGACGTCCCTGAAGACTAATACGGAATTGTTTGTCAGTCCGTTTAATTCGATTGGATAAGACAAGCACTCGACCAGAAAGCAGCTACCATCCTTACGACTAAATATTTCGATGTTACTTTGATTAAGACAATCCTCGAGGGGGTTTGGGAGCCAGGATTCCTCGATAGCGCCAGTTCGCTCCAGCTTGGATTCAAAGTCTTCGCCCAGAATTTCATCTCGGCTATAACCGAGCATGGTCAGGGCAGACTGATTGACAAAAGTACAAAACCCGTTTTTATCAAGGCTAAGGATGCCTTCGCCCGCTGACTCCAGAATCAACCGAAAGCGACTTTCGCTCTGACGTAGTTCGGAATTTGTCTGCCTATGCTCACTGAGTGCTTTATCCAGATTGGCATTTGCGGTTTTAAGAATCAAACATTGTTTTTCCAACTGCTCTGTTCGCCGTAAAACCAATTCCTCTAGGCGCTGCCGGTAATAATTTTTGCATTGCGGGCATCCATCGATAGCGTTTTGTCTTTGTGTACGCCCTTGCTGATGTGTGGGTTGATGTTCAGGTCTGCTTTGGATTCTTTTTGGTCTTCCGCTGTTATGGTCATGTTGTCCTTGTCACGGAGGTTACGTTGGGTATTCTTCACAGCTGAGTTTTTAGCCAATGTATTGGTAGATTGCTCGGCTTGGATAGCGTTAGCCATAAAAAACAAACTACCGGTTAAAGCGAACGTTAATAACGATAGGCGTCTAGGCATGTTTATCCTCTCTGATTTTTTTAATTGTTAAGCGGGTTAGAAACTGAGCTACAGTTGCGATAACCGATAACCGATATCAGCTTAACGGTCGCTTTGTGATTCAAAGTACGGGAATAGCCTGACTGTGTCGGTGCGCTGTCAAACATTGCAACCCAAGAAAGGGGGTAATTTGTCTTTTTGGGTAGGGCCTAGCTTTTAGTTACCGAAAGTCTAATTTTCATAAAAATAGACTCTTTACAATCCTTCTATTACCTCATTAATGACAGTGTTAGCAATCGCTTCGGAATTAACCGAAGGCAATTTGATGGCCGAAATCGACGGAAGTGACGAATTTATTTTTCTCACGCCTTTGCACCGTGCTGAAATAGGCTGTGCCGCCCACCTGAACCGATTAAATCAAGGCGATGCACCCTGGGGTGTAATTGACGCCGATACAGCCATACCCTGGGTGGAAGAGCAAACCGGCATGAGCTTGTCGCAGTCGCAAGCGGCTGCTGTACGATTGGTACTCCAGCATAAAGTCTCGGTGATCACTGGCGGTCCCGGTGTCGGTAAAACCACGCTGGTCAACAGTCTGCTGAAGATTCTCAAAGCCAAACGGGTTCGGATTGGTTTGTGTGCGTCGACGGGGCGAGCGGCAAAACGCTTAACTGAATCGACTGGTATGGAAGCAAAAACGGTGCATCGTCTTCTGGAGTTCGATCCGATGCAGTTCGCGTTCAAGCATAACGACGAAAACCCGCTAGATCTCGATTGCTTGGTGATTGATGAGTCGTCGATGATGTACCGCGTCACATCTCGACACTACCGAAACTGTAAATTCGCCATTTCATTTCCAAAAGCCGACATTCACTACTGGTCGAAGCGTATCGGAATCGGTGGCTGGGCATCCTTTATGGGCAGCAGTAAAAAGCCATCAAAATGGGATTACCATAATCTTTCAATGTCACGCGATCTATGAAGAATACGGACAATTTCAATGCCGTCTTCAAGCGGAAAATAGAAAATCAGGTAATTTCCCACTGGATGGCTGCGCAAATCCATTGTAAGTTCGGCTCGGCTGACTCCCATTTGCGGGTGGTCAGCCAATGCTGAACAGGTTTCCTGAATTCGATCAAGGAAGCTGTCTGCGTTGTTTGGGCTGTCTTGTGCGATATGCCACCAGATTTCTTCAAGGTCACTTTCGGCTTCTGGCCGTTTTAACAAACGTGGCATCAAAATATCAACATTCTATTTGTTGGGCCGCAAGTCGAGCCCTGCCTTGCTTCTTGATCTCCTCAATATCTAATGGCGTTGCAGGGCCGCTATTTATCCCTTTCTGAATTTCTCGCCTTAATTCCTCAAGCCGCAGTTCACGTAACTGGTCACGCTCTTCCAACAGGCGTAAAGCCTCACGCATGACTTCGCTTACTGAGTTGTAAAGACCGCTTTCAACCTTACCTTTTACCAATTCTTCAAAATGAGGGTTCAAGGAAATGTTCATGATTGTAATTCCTCCGGTTTGACTATCAATAACAAAGAATAACAATTATTGTTATTGAAAGCTCGATTATTTAGGCCTTCTAGTGAACATAATTGTCAGGTTCTACGACTGCTAGGAAAATCATAATTTGCCGTCACAGCCAATTATGAATAGATACCCTTTTTCACTTTCGCTTCGCATATTGATTGCCTAGCACTAACCGCCTTTTCCTCAGTATCAAACCATTCCTTCCTCACCGTACCCGGCGAACCTAACCTGCCCCATTCCCTAACCTGCGACCAATCATCAAATAGACCCGGTGTCACAAACATTTGATAAAAACGATGCATGTTGTCTTTGTCATCGTGCCGTTCCATATATAAATGATTCATCAGTTACTCCCGTATGCCCCCGAATCGAATCCTGATGAATATCTCAATAGGGACTTCAAAACCGCATTGCGTAGCGGGCCTGTTAGCCAAAATACCGCAGAGTTACTTGAGAAAGCACCCGCTTTCATGAATCGTGTTGCAGCATTGCCGAATCATGTCGCCTCTTACTTTAAACATCCTGCTTGCTTTATACGCAGCCCAGGGTATTTAAGGGCCGGGTTAATAGTGAGCCAATTGAAAACGCCTTTCGTAATGGGCTTGTGGTTGCTTATGATCGTTCCGAAGCCGATTTTTTTACTGAATCCTTCATTGAAATTGAAGAGGAAATCGCCTGGAAATTTTGTAAAGATGACCTTTGGAAAGCTTATCTTGAAATCGAAGACGAAGAAGATCCAGAGTTCCATGAACTACCGGAATTTGAGCAGAAAGAATACTTTAGAGACTTCTTAACAAGTTTGGCGTTTTTCAGATTCGAAGACAATAAAATCCCCAAAGATGTCCATGAAGTTTTGAAAATCACCAACGAATTCTCTTTCTGGAACCCCATGTATATTTGGCTCAATGGCAAATTACACGATACCTATGGATTACCTGCCACAGACCAAGATGGGAATATCGTTGGGGTCCGTTTTTAAAACAGACAGAAAGCCATATAATGATTGTGTGGCTCGGTCAGACTGCGCCTTGCGCGCTACTGCACAATATCCGTCCACATAGCGTGGCCCCTAAAAAGGCCACGTTTTTATTATAAATAATCGTATGGGACTTTACTGACGTTTGTTTAGACTTACAGCCCCACGCAAAACACCAGCATCGAGCACAACACAATCATTTCCGCCTTGCTGCCGACCTCCAGTCGGTATTTGATCTTGCCAGGCATGACCACCCGCACCGGTGATGGCCAGAACAAGTCCACGCCGCGGATGTTGCTCATGTCGATTTGAATGTGTGACCAGTAGCCGCCAACCACCGCCCAAAAACAGAGCGGGTAAGCTGCTCTGATAACGTGCCACTATCTATTAACGGATCGCTTCGTCCTTTTCGATCGATAGTCACTTGGCTATTTTCGGCCCAGGATTTGCCATCCTGTGCTTCGCCATCGGCAAAACGCTGCTTGGTTGATTCAATTAAAACATCACCGATATCCCTCAATGCCGGCGCCAAATTACCCGTAGCCTGCTCAAGTTGTAGCAGGGCTTGTATGATTTCAGTGTCCCGATAAATAACAGAAATCATTCATCAACTGGCGGTTTGTCTCGTTCATTTTGATCAAAATTAGCCTGAGATTCAGGGGAGGAATACAGCGCATCGGTAATAATTCCGCGATCAATTTCACCAGAATCAATCATCTCCTGCAAAACCAATTCAGGATCAGGCAGGGTATTTTTTTGCATATTCATCTTTAATAATCCTTGCAACAGCTACGGCCAACGGCCTGGGATTGGGGTTGTTACGAAACTCTGCCCACGCCTCCGCGATAAACTCCTCGAACGATTTACCAGCGTACTCAGACAGCACGCCCTTGATGCCGGAACGTAGTGCCTCCGTGTACAATTCATCAATCTCGCGCCTGATCAATTTACCGCCGATCTGCCTACGGCCAGTGCTCAACCCCAACAAGCATGGGTGGCGGATAGCATTTAATATGAAATGGTATGATATGAAATCATTTCAACTCGGCATTCACTAACGCCTCCAGCTTATCGAAACCATCGGTGACAGCAAGTGTTTCCAATTTCGCTCTTACGCTATCGAATTTATTCCGGATTTGCTGTTCTTCTGGCAGGCGAGGCTCCGTGCGCAATCGAAATAACAGATTCTTCGGCCTCAATCTTGCCATCCAACCAGCTTGCCCCGTACCCCAGGCGCCAATACGCACACCGAGATAAAACAAACGGGCTTCCGCAGTATTACAACCGCCGGCAAGACAAGCTAAATAAAACATTTTATCCGCAGCCTCGCGGTCACTTGCAGAGTTTGCTTGATCGCAAGCAACATCATGCACAATGGAGGCATTACGGTAATCGCCTGTATATGGGCTACCGACTGTAGACCACAATGGCGCCGGTATGCTTGCTCCATTAATGACACTACCGATTGGCGCAAGCCAAACTTTACCATCGGGGTCGGTGTAGGAAAAATCCCGTAACAATTTCATATTGCGATCATCATCCGGTTCCGACAACCATTCGGTTTGTGGATTGTCTGAAAAGGTTCCGTATTCATTTGACATAAAATTATCCTATTGTAGATGTTGCGGAATATACACAATATAGGAGACGTTAGATAAAAACTACCTCCCTACCCCTTTAAACACAAAGAAACGGAAGGTCAAGAACAGCGCCGTATCTAGCCCGCCCATGATGTACAGTGACTTTAACCGGCAAGCACAAGCTGAATCCCATGCTGGAAACTGCCCGCGGTCAGGTTCAGGTATTCAAGCGGCTGGATGCGGTAGTTGGGGTATTGTTTGAGGTAGGGCTTAGAGAAATAACCATCATTCGGTAATAAACGGATCGTTAGCGTTCTTGTTGGTTACCATTCGGTTGCAACTCTTGAAGTCGTAACAATATGTTACGAACAAGACCTTCATTGATAACGCCCTCCCAGTGACCTTCACCAAATCGCTCCCCGCGCTCAGACCATGTAAGCATAGCTTTAATGTCTTCGAGCGTTGCACGAGCAATCCGCTGCGGATCATGGATGACATTCTCTACGTTCTTTGATGAGTAGTCATAATCGACCCAACACTCGCGCGCTACGATTTGAAAAAATTTTTCGACCACATCCTCATATACAGCATGAGGCATGAATAAATGGTCTTTTGGGTCCGGGCCGAGCTACCGCCGGATGGGTTTAAAATCACTTGCATACAGAAGCGGCAAGTAGCTCAGTAGTTCTTCAAAATCTGCAATCGTGGGTTCTGTTATTCTCATATTATTCAGGCGTGAAGGACTCGATTGTTGTCATTGGATCAGAACTTAGCATACTGCGCATCATTAGGGGTCTGGTGGGCAATGTCACTTGGCGGTAATTAAAAAACCGGTCGCACCACTGAGTGACTTTTTAACAAGCAATAATCCTCGCAGCCCGGCTTTTGACCATGACCGCGAGGGTATGCCAGCTGATTCAAGCCATTTCATGTAAATTTTGGGCGCTACATCTGACCTTCTTCAAAGGCCATCAGGCTGCCATCATCATGTTCAACCCAAATGACTCAGCATATAAAGAACGTTTGAGGCTCCTCTGGTTCCAATTGTCTGGACATCGATTCACAATAGTGATGGAAATTCCCCGTGAATTCGATGGCAGGAAGAAGATTATTGTCAATCACGTGAGGAATATTGAGATTGGTCAGTAGCCCGTTGATGTCTTCGAATACTGACTTAGCGTCATCGGTTGTCAAGAGCGGCCAAACGTAAACGGTTGACAATTCTTTTTCACGATCAAAAAAAGCCGCCCGTATTTCCGTGGGTATGCCATCGACGCCATGTTTACTGAGCAGGACTTTTGACACGGGATAATCTTGGGCTTTCATATTTACCTTGTAGAAGATATCAAGCTCATTGTGTAAATGGATCCCGCGCGAGGCGGCAATACTGAGCGGATTGGGCTTTTCAATCTCCCAGACATCGTGACCGGTTTGTTCATCCATCTCCTCTTTAAAGGCCTCTGACCATTCTTCGGCAAATCCGCCAAAGTCATCCGATTTGGGCTGTTCACAAAAAAGAGGCGTTAATGCCTGATCGCTAATCACCACACCCACCAGGAATCGCAAAATGAGGTCCCCCTCCGGACTCTCCGAGGGGTTCATAACAAAAGAACGGCGTGATTCCGATGTTGGAATTTCGCCTTCGGCTTGCTCGATCAACTGCTGGTTGAGTTGGCGAATTTGGCTTGGTAACCAGTTGATGTCTTCAAGGGTGAATAATTCGTCATGAATGGCGAGGGCTTGTCTATCGTTGATCAGCCCATGGCTTTGAAGCAATTGTCTAATGCGTTCGGGGTCTTCAATACGCTTAGGTAAAGCCTTTTCAGGATGGGGCTTGATGACCATCGGGATGGCGAATACGATCGACTCTGCATTCGGCATAGACGGCAATCTCACCCGAATCCGTTCGGCGAGCGAAACAATACGCTCATTTAATATCGAAAATACGTGCAAACCTTCCGCTTGTCGTAAAGCGCTTACCAAAATATCGTCCTGGCCATTTGCAATACAGGACTCAATAAACGCTCGCAAAAGTGAATCGAGCTCAGGCGACGTTGGGTACAGAGCGACTTTCTTAGCGGTTAACGTAATGTATTTAACCAAAGGATCCGACGTAGCGGTGTCGTTAATAGAACGGTTTAACATGATAATGCTCCTGGGTTGTGTTGAGGTTGAGGGGTAAAACACGTTTGGGGTTATGCGCCGGATGTTTGTTGATCATGCCGTGCAGAAAACAGATGACATTCATGGAACACCTACACCCGCTTTTGCGTATTGGCCAACAACACGTTGACGGCGTAGGCCACAACAAAGACACCCATCGGCACGGCTTGCGGTGGAATTGGAAACGGCAGGGTCAAACTGACCAACAACAGATACAGCGCGCCCAGAATCAAATAAAGGCTGTAGCGATGCGCCATGGGGCTGGGGTAATCGAAGTTGGTCTGGCTGATCTTGCGCCGCACCAGTCCGTCGACGACAAACGGCAGCAAGGCAGCTGCCAGGTACGGTAACCAGATGCAGGCCGTGGTCAGGCGCTTGATCATTTGAAAGATCGTGTCCCACAGTACGTTGAGCCGGCTTTCGATAAAGGGAAACACATCGTTACGCCCCACATCCTCGAAGCCTTTAGACATCTGCCGTTCGCGCTCGGTCGGGATGAAGTAGCGGAACACGCTGTCTCGAATACCTGTGTTGACGAACAAACGATCAAACCAGCGTTGTGCTTTGTGGCTGATCTGTGATTCTTTATCGGCGCCAAAATAGCCGATCATCATCTGATCTTCGGCACGCTGCAGTTCCCGCGTCCAGCGGTCGGACACGAAACTGGCCACCAGGATCACTTCCAGTAGCCAAAGCATCAGGCTGAACAACAGATTGCGCGTCATGAGCTCGCACCTTGGCGATTCTGTTGTCGGTCCAGTGCCGACCGCAGTATCGGCAAGCGACCTTTGACGATGCGGCCGCCGGATAACTTGGCGATGTAATGCAAGTCAGGCAGTTGCCCCAATAGCTGGGGCGCAAACAAATCGCCTTCTTCTTCCATTAGCCG
>PERU01000056.1 GCA_002928965.1 Methylomonas sp. | reverse complement strand
TTGAAGCGTTTTGTGCGTGATTAACGAGAATGAGACAACACAGTGGATAGATTAAGAAGCAAAATTCGTGATATTCCCGACTTCCCCAAACCCGGCATAATTTTTAAAGATATTACCCCGCTGGTAAAAGATCCAGCTACCTTACGATTAACAGTCCATCAATTGTTACATCCGTTTTTAGGCCGCGACATTACCGCCGTGGCCGGCATGGAAGCACGTGGCTTTATATTCGGTTCGCTGGTGGCCTGGGAGCTAGGTATCCCTTTCATCCCTCTCAGAAAGCCCGGCAAACTGCCTTATGACGTACAAAGCGTATCTTATGACCTGGAATATGGTTCCGCTGAACTGGAAGTACATATCGATGCTGTAGACAGTTCCGACAAAGTACTGCTGATCGACGATTTATTGGCAACTGGCGGCACAGCCAAAGCCAGCTGCGAACTGATTGAAAAATTGGGCGCTAAAGTAGTGGCTTGCGCCTTTGTGGTGGAATTGGATTTTCTGGCGGGAAGAGAGAAACTGGAGGGCTACGAGGTATATTCCCTGTTGCATTATTGATCCTACAAAGCCGCATCCTTGCGGCTTTTATGTCAGGCTAATGCCTTTTCCAACGTCTTTTTTTTTTGCTGTATTCGTCCATTTTTAACGATACAGCTTCAAACTCTCGCTCAGCACCATCGAATGACTTAGACATACTGTCAAATGCCTGTAAGGTCGCATTGGGTTTTGATATAGTTGGTTCTACAGTGTTTTTAACATGTCCATCGCTGGACTTTTTGAGCTTATCGCCCACTTTACTATCCTTGGATTTAACGTCAGAGATCTCGCCAACATCAACGTCACCTTCTTCTAGTTCAAGATCCAGACTGTCGGCGTCAGTTTTGCCGTCTTTAATCAGATTGGTGCGGTATTGCAAAAAAGACTCTCGGGTAAACACGTAAGGATCCAGTGCCGCCTCGTCAATAAAATTCAACGCCCCGTCAGCCCTTGCCCTGTCATTGATTCCTTCAAGAACACCAGTACCCGGCACATAAGTCCCAGGGTTAGCAGCTTTATCCACCACTACGGCCGCACCATCCCGAAGCGTTGTCGGCCCCATAATTGGCAAAACCAAATAAGGACCTTGATCAACCCCCCAAACTGCTAAGGTTTGACCAAAATCTTCTTCATTGTGTTGCAAACCAAATTCAGATGCCACGTCAAACAAACCTAGCAAACCAATTGTAGAGTTTGTCGTGAAGCGGCCAAAATCAGAAGCACCTTGCTCGAACTTACCTTGCAGCATGTCATTTAAAACGACATTAATACCTTTAAGATTGGTAAAAAAGTTACTCACACCTGTCTGCATAAAACCAGGCGTAACGGTCTTATACCCATCTGAAACAGGCTTCAAGACGTACTTATCCAGCCCTACGTTAAAACCATACATCGAACGATTAAAGCCTTCGTAGGGATCGGTAGGTGTCACAACAGGTGCAGCAGCCTTGACAACCGGTTCAGTAGTTGCACACCCGGCTAACGAAAACGCACCCGAACACAATAGCGCAAAATAGAAAGATGCGTAGCTTTTGCCTTGATAACTAAGGGTATACATTAAATTACAATTCCTGACAGACTTATTGTTTAGCGTAACTTTCAATTTTTTCGTGGATTTTAGCAATCAAGGCATCAAAACCTTCACGGTTTAACACACTGGTGTAATCTGATCGTTTTAAAGCTAAATCACTGACTCCATCCGCTATTATATTGATAATCTGCCAACTATCGTCTTTTTTCTTCATCATGTAGTCGAACTTTACGTCTTTCTCCCCCGGAATCTGCAAGTTAGTATGAACCACCACACCTCCACGACCGGTTTCCTCTTCCGACACAAAACTAAAAGACTCACCTGAGAAGTCCTTGAAGTTGTGAGCATAAGCAGAGACACTGAGTTCGCTAAAGACGGCTTCGAGCTTAGTCTGCTGATCAGGGGTCAATTCCTCCCATTGCTTACCCACCACAATCCGTGCAATTTTTGGCAAGTCATGACTTTTTTTCACTGCCACATCCAGCCTGTCATATCGGCCTTTGAAACCCAACGCCTTGCCTTCCTTCATGACACCAATCAACTGATCCTGAAATGCCTCAACGACCTGCTTTGCAGTCTCTTCCGCCATAACGAAACCTGAAGCACAAAAAAGCACTAGAAAACTCAAACTAACGTAAATTTTTTTTAGCATAGTCATTATTTATATTTGGCGAAAACTTAAAGATGCTTGTAACGAGCAATCAAGGTTCAATTTTGACAGGAATGTCACGAATAGACGACTTGCCGGCTTTTGATGATTGAGAATTAGTCTCTGCCACCATATCACCGGATGTTTTCGGCCCACGGATACTTGTCCATAATGCTTTCAAAGGATGCGCCAAGGTATCCTCAACAGCTGTCGCCTCATACCCACAATGCGCCATGCAGTTGGCACATTTAGGGTTTTTTACCGTGCCGTATTTATCCCATGGCGTAGTGTCCAGCAATTCCTGGAACGAACTGGCGTTACCCTCGTCTGCCAGCAAGTAGCAAGGTTTTTGCCAGCCAAAAACATTACGGGTTGGATTACCCCATGGTGTACAGTTGTAATTTTGGTTGCCGGCCAGAAAATCCAGATACAACGAGGAGTGATTCAGTTTCCATTTACGGTTTTGACCGATTTTAAAAATGCCGCGGAACAGATTTTTAACATCGACACCTTTAATAAATACATCTTGTCTTGGCGCATGCTCATAGCTAAAACCAGGCGCAATCGTCACACCTTCAACACCCAATTCCATGCAGTAATCTAAAAACTCGGCAACTTCTTCGGGGGTTTCACCTTGGAACAGCGTACAGTTGACCGTCACCCTGAAGCCTTTGCCTAAAGCCAGTTTAATGGCTTCCACCGCTATATCAAACACACCTTCCTGACACACCGAAGCATCATGACGATCTTTTAAACCATCCAGATGCACGGAAAAAGTCAAATAAGGCGAAGGCTTGTAATCGTTGATACGCTTTCTTAACAACAGCGCATTGGTACACAGATACACAAACTTTTTGCGGGCAATGATCCCTTCCACGATCTGAGGCATTTCTTTGTGGATCAATGGCTCGCCACCCGGAATGGAAACCATCGGCGCACCGCACTCATCAACGGCGTCCAGACACTCTTTTACAGATAAGCGCTTATCGAGAATATCATCCGGATAATCAATTTTGCCGCAGCCTGCGCAAGCCAAATTACATCTGAATAGCGGCTCCAGCATTAAAACCAAGGGGTACTTTTTGGCACCTTTCAGTTTTTGCTTAATCAGATAACTACCAACAGCCAATTGCTGACGTAAAGGAACACTCACGACTTTATCTCCAAACTCTAAATTACTCGACCCATGCTGCTGTTACAAAAAAACAACAATCAGGAAAAAAACCTAAAAACCACATGCCAGTAAGGAAATCTGGGCTAACCTCCCAGTTTCAACACCAAAAAACGGCCATATTGTTGTTAGAATACTACTTTTTAACAAAGCACTCCAGTTTTAAAAACAAAAAACAACATTTTCCTGCTTAAAACATCATTAAAATCACCAGAAACACAATAAACATTTATAAATTACCCTGTTTAAAATCAAGGAAATATCTTTGATAAACAATATAAAAACAGCTGCTTTACTCACAAACATAACTCAATTAATCGTAAACACCAGCGAAATTTGCAGTAAAACAACATCGCTTTGCAAAACACCAACAAACAGTCTATTATTTATTTAACACATTAGCAGGCTATTTAAAGAGCTCATGAACGGATCTCAATTACCGATTGAAAACTCGCAATTACTTGCGCAACTCCCCGACGACAAGTTGCAAGCGGTTCTGCTTGAAGGGGTATCGCGCACTTTTGCTCTGACAATCCCTCAATTACCGGAAAAACTTTACCCTGCAGTTGCCAATGCATACTTGCTATGCAGAATTGTCGATACAATCGAAGACGAAGTGTCACTCACTGCAGATCAGAAAAAGCGTTTTTGCAGTGAATTCATCGCGATAGTAAAAACCGGCCAAAACGCTGAACTGTTTGCGACCGAATTAGCGCCATTGCTATCTGAGCAAACCATCCCTGCCGAGCACAGCCTGATCCAGTTGATTCCACGGGTGGTAGCCATTACCCATTCCCTGGATAAAGCACAAATAGAAGCCTTGGCAGATTGCGTGGAGACCATGGCTAAAGGCATGCCCGTTTACCAGGCATTGGATTTGCGCGCCGGCCTCAAGACCATGCAAGACATGGATGAATATTGCTATTACGTCGCCGGCTGCGTAGGCGAGATGCTTGCCAGACTGTTTTGCCATTATTCGCCGCAAATCAACCAGCATCGTGATCAATTATTGAAACTATCCGTGTCTTTTGGTCAGGGCTTGCAAATGACCAATATTCTCAAAGACATCTGGGATGACGCCAAACGCGGCGTATGTTGGTTGCCACAAGATATTTTCACCGAAACTGGATTTGATCTGGCGGATTTAACACCCGCCACTGAGGATGTTCGATTCCGCAAAGGCCTGGAACATTTGATTAGCATTGCCCATGGTCACTTACAAAATGCACTTATCTACACTCAGCTTTTGCCCAGCCATGAAACCGGCATACGCAACTTTTGTCTATGGGCCTTAGGCATGGCGGTTTTGACCTTAAAGAAACTCAAACAAAACCTGAATTTCAACCAATCCAGTCAAGTCAAAATCAGCCGCAACAGTGTCAAGGTCACCATCGTGGCCTGTAAGTTGACTGCACGCAGCAATTTGCTGCTGACAATGCTTTTCAATCTTGCCGGCAAAGACCTGAAAACGCCTGATTGGCAATACTCACCCGAAACGCAACCTGGACAATAAGGAATCACTATGTTTACCGAATCCCCTGTCGAGACCAGTAACCCAGACATGCAAAACGACACTACTTCTGCACATCGCCCCAACCTAGGCAGGCTGAATGCCGCCATAGATCGGGCAAAAAACAAGTTACTTACCCTGCAAAACCCTGCGGGTTATTGGGTATTTGAACTGGAAGCCGACTGCACCATTCCGTCCGAATACATCATGATGATGCATTACCTGGATGATATTGATGAAGAACTGCAACGTAAAATAGCGGTTTATCTGAGAAGCCGTCAATCAGCAGACGGTAGCTATCCCTTCTTTACCGGCGGTCCTGGCGATATTAGCGGCAGTGTCAAAACCTATTACGCTTTAAAAATGGCCGGCGATTCCATCCATGAGCCGCACATGAAACGCTTACGCGAATGGATTCTGGCGCAAGGCGGTGCTGCACGTGCCAATGTTTTTACGCGAATTGCTTTGGCGGTCTTCCAACAATTACCCTGGCGCGGCGTACCCTATATACCTGTGGAAATCATGCATTTCCCATCCTGGTTCCCCTTTCACCTGGACAAAGTATCTTACTGGTCTCGCACAGTCATGGTGCCGTTGTTCATTATGTGCACACTAAAAGCCAGGGCCAAAAATCCTCATAACGTTAACATTCTGGAATTGTTTGTTGTCCATCCGGAAGAAGAAAAACATTACTTCCCTGAGCGTACACTGCTAAACAAAGTATTTTTAGGCCTGGATTGGCTGGGCAGGCTCACGCGGCCATTAATCCCCAAACGCATGACGGATAGCGCCATTCAAAAAGCGGTAGACTGGTTCACTGAGCGTTTGAATGGTGAAGACGGTTTAGGCGGCATTTTCCCGGCTATGGTTTATGCCTACGAATCCATGTTGTTGCTTGGCTTCCCTAAAGACCACCCCAATGTCATCATCGCCAGGCAATCCATCGACAAACTGTTAGTAATTCACGACGAATACGCTTACTGCCAACCCTGCTTGTCGCCAGTATGGGACACCGGCTTGGCCAGCCTGGCGTTACTGGAAGCCGATAGACAAGGCACCACTGAAAGCCTCGGCAAAGCCTTTGAATGGTTAAAAAGCGTACAACTGTCAGACGAACCCGGCGACTGGCGCGTTCGCCGGCCCAATTTAGCCGGGGGAGGCTGGGCGTTTCAGTTTGCCAATCCACACTACCCTGACGTCGATGACACGGCTCTGGTAGCTTTTGCCATGGCAGAATCCAGACAAGACAATCTCGACGAATCCATCCACCGTGCCACGCGCTGGATTGTCGGCATGCAATCGCAAAACGGCGGCTATGGTGCATTCGATGTCGACAATACTTACTATTACCTGAATGAAATCCCCTTCGCGGATCATGGCGCGCTACTGGATCCGCCTACCGTTGATGTCAGCGCTCGCTGCGCCATGTTGATGGCCCGGGTTGCCAAAGATCATGCGGAATACTTGCCGGCCCTGCAACGCACCATCGATTACATTCGCAACGACCAGGAAGCAGACGGCTCATGGTTTGGTCGCTGGGGTACCAACTACATTTATGGTACTTGGTCGACCCTGCTGGGCCTGGAACAAACCAGCCTGCCGAAATCCGATCCGATGTACACCAAAGCTGCAGCTTGGTTGAAAAGTGTCCAACGTGAGGACGGCGGCTGGGGCGAAGATAATTTGAGCTACCACGACGAACAAAAATATCGTGGTCGTTATGATTTCAGCACCGCCTTCCAAACAGCCTGGGCTGTATTGGGCCTGATCGCGGCTGGCGAAGTAAATAGCCCGGAAGTCAAAGCCGGCATCGACTTCATCCTGCGCAGCCAACAAGCTGATGGCGTATGGAACGATCCTTGCTTCACAGCGCCCGGCTTTCCCAAAGTGTTTTATTTGAAATACCACGGTTACGATAAATTTTTCCCACTGTGGGCGCTGGCCAGATACCGCAATGAATTGGCTAAACAGTGATTAACGCTGTAGACACCCTAACCGGTTTGCCCAATGCCGACCTCAGCGTCGGCATTGTCGTTGCCCTGCCGGAAGAACTGGCTACATTGACGCAGATTCGTCTAAAGCAGGGCGAATGCTGCCAACAAGGCAACAACTGGATTGTCTATAGCGGCGCAGGCTGGAAAAATGCAGCAGCGGCTGCCCAATCACTGATCACAAAAAATATTCATTGTTTGGTCAGCTGGGGGTGTGCTGCAGGTTTGCACCCACAAGCCAAACCAGGGGATTTGATCATTGCAGCTCACGTGACGAATCTTGAACATAGTGTTGATACGGATGAAGGCCTTGGCGTAGCCTTAAAAAGTGCTTTGCCGGACAACCTGACTGTCTTTAACGGTACGCTGTTTAGCAGTGCCACATTGGTTGATCTCAGCCTGGATAAACAAAAAATCCACCTGCAAAGCCAAGCGGTGGCGTTGGACATGGAAAGCTTTGCTATTGCAGAGGTTGCCCAACAGGCGCAACTACCATTTTTGGTAGTTCGTAGTATCGCCGACCCAGTCAACATGGATTTACCACAAGCCGTGGTACAGGCACTCAACGCCGAGGGCCAAGTGAATTTACCAAAACTTTTAGGTTATTTAAGCTGGCACCCTTGGGAAATACCGGCATTAATTCGCCTGGGCAAACATTTTAAAGCTGCCCAAAACACCTTAAAAATCGTTGCTCAGACCTTGCAAAAGCAGCAAGCGCATTTATCTGTAGTAACACACTAAGCCCTATGAAAACAGGTGCTTTTTTAGACTCATTTTTTACTGCGCGGATTTAAACGCGTCAGCGCACTATCACGAGGTTATACATGTCTTTTAGCATTGCCGATCTTTTTACTGAGCACTTTACAGAAAAGTTCGATCTTCATGAACATCACTTGAATAACCAAATGGTCAGAGTGTTACGCACCATTGGTTACGATAGAAATTATAAAAAAGCCATCGGCCAATATCTCTATGATGAAGACGGCAACGAATATCTGGATTTGCTGAGCGGTTTTGGCGTATTTGCCATGGGTCGCAACCATCCCACCATCATCAAAGCCCTGCAGGAAACCTTGACGTTGGAACTGCCAAACTTGGTGCAAATGGATGTATCTCTGTTGAGCGGCTTGTTGGCCAAAGAAATTCTGGCAACGTGTCCGGATAATCTGGAAAAAATGTTTTTCTGTAACTCCGGTACAGAAGCCGTAGAAGCGGCCATCAAATTTGCCCGTTACACGACCAAACGCTCACGCATAGTCCATTGCGATCATGGTTACCATGGTCTAACCATGGGCTCACTGTCACTGACCGGTGAAGAAATTTTCCGTGAAGGATTTGGACCGCTGTTACCGCAAGTCACTTCAGTACCTTTTAACGATCTGGAAGCCCTTGAAAAGGAACTCAGCAGCAAAGACGTGGCCGCTTTCATCGTCGAACCGATTCAAGGCAAAGGCGTCAATATTCCATCCGACCACTATCTGCCGGAAGTCGAACGCCTGTGTAAAAAATACGGCACGTTGTTTGTGGCCGACGAGATTCAGACTGGCATTGGTCGCACCGGTAAATTCTGGGCCATCGAACACTGGGGCGTCAAACCCGATATGATCCTGATGGCCAAAGCGCTGTCTGGCGGTTTCGTGCCGGTCGGTGGTGTGGCAATGACCACCAAAATCATGGACACCGTGTTCAATCGCATGGACAGAGCAGTAGTACATGGTTCCACTTTCTCCAAAAACAATATGGCTATGGCAGCCGGTTTGGCTAGTTTGCATGTGGTGCATAGTGAAAAACTAGTAGAAAACAGTGCCAAAGTCGGTGATGACATCATCGCCACCATTAACGCCATGGCGCCTAAATACGAATTCCTGAAAGAAGCCCGCGGAAAAGGTTCGATGATTGCCATCGAATTCCAGTCACCCAAAAGCTTAGGCCTGAAAGCCGCCTGGGCCATGCTGGAAGCCGCCAACAAAGGCTTGTTCTGCCAAATGATTTTAATCCCGTTATTCAAGGAGCATCGGGTACTCGCCCAAGTAGCCGGTCATGGCATGAACGTGGTCAAGTTTTTACCGCCGTTGATTCTGACTGAAAAAGACCGCGACTGGATTGTCAACTCGGTCGAAAAAACCATTGCCGACACCCATAACGTCACTGGCTCCATCTGGACACTGGGCAAAAATCTGGCCGGTCACGCCATAAAAAACAAAAAGTAAGGATATGACTATGCGCTTTTTAAAACGGACACTATTGGTTTTATCCCTGGTCGCCAGCAACGTGGCTTTCGGGCACGCAGTGGTAACCCATAATTCTCTGAAACTAAAACCGGTACCGGTCAATCAGGCCAGTCAAGTTGAATTATCCTTTAATTCCAAAGTGGAACTGGACCTGTCCGAAGTATTCCTGGTCAGCACCGGCGACGTAATGACGCCGATCACCGCTATCCCAGGCGAAAGAGCCGGTCAGGTTTTACTGGAATTGCCTGCGCTGGTGCCCGGCGAATACGCCATCAAATTAAAAATCTTCGCCGCCGATGGTCATCTTAGTGAAGACCTGCTGCGTTTTTTTGTTAAAGAAGCCAAATAAACATTATGGAAGGCATTGCCAATTATCTTGATTCACTGATCGGCGGCGTCGATCTCACCTTCTACTCCATCACTATCGGTGGTTTGATGTGGGGTCTGTTTGTATTACGCCCATGGGATGAAGACTCGAACTACAACAGCGCATTACTGGAAAAAACCGTCAGCCTGATTTACTTCGGCAGCAAAGCGTTAGTCATTACCCAACTATCCAAAATCGGCCTGAAAATATGGTTAATGACGGTCACCTTGGGTAAATCGCCGTTTCCGGCGTTTTTCGAAACCGTGCAATTCCGTGCTGGTCTGGCGCGCGCGCTGTTTGCCTTTGCTTTGTTCTGGTTCATCAAATACGGTTTACAACACCGATTACGATCTAAACAGCACTGGTTGATGGCCACTGCCATCATTATTCCACTGGTCATGGCTGCAGCTTGGCTGGTGCATGGTGCCAGCCGTCTGGAAGACCGTGGTTTGTTAATGACGCTGACAGTTACCCATCAATTGGCAGCCGCCACCTGGGTTGGCGGGGTTTTTCAAATTCTGGCGGTATGGAGTCTGAAAAAACGCAATGCCATTGCTATTGAAATATGGCCCATGCTGCTAAAGCGCTTCTCGGTTGTTGGCGTAGCCGCTGTTGTGGCATTGTTGGTAACGGGTACGCCGCTGGCGTGGTATTACATTCGCACCTTTCAGGGATTTATCGGCGCAGGTTATGGCAATCTGCTGACCGTTAAAATCATGATGCTTGGTTTGGCTTTGGGCTTTGCCTGGCTGAACCGCAAAGCTGTGGAAGAGTATTTTGTCAGCCGCAGCCTGTATGCCTTGACCGCTCGCGTGCCTTATTACATCGAAGCGGAAACCATGATTCTGCTGACCATTTTATTTACCGCAGCCAGCTTGGCCTCACAACCGCCGGCGGTAGATATTCCACACCTGACAGCCTCGGTCGACGAAGTCCTGAACATGTTCCATCCACGCATTCCACGCTGGGAATCACCGACACACGAAGCCTTGATTGCCGGCGAAGCAGGTCGGGTTGCCATCGTTGGCCAAATCCCTTCGGAAGCGGCTACTGCGTGGTCTGATTACAACCACAACATTTCAGGTATTTTCCTGGCGACGATGAGCTTTTTTGCCATGCTGTCGTTTTCGCCCCGCTTCCACAGTTGGGCGCGTTTCTGGCCGGTGGGTTTCATGGCCCTGGGCGTGTTTCTGTTTTTCCGCAGTGATGCGGAAAGCTGGCCGCTGGGACCTATCGGCTTCTGGGAAAGCACCTTCAACAACGGTGAAATCCTGCAACATCGCATAGCCACTACCCTGGTGTTTGTGCTGGGTTTTATTGAAGTTCGAGCTCGAATCAATAACAACAGCGGCTTCCTGCCGTTTATGTTCCCATTATTGGCGGCATTTGGCGGCATGATGCTGCTAGCTCACTCGCATGTAGGTTTCGAAGCCAAAACCGCATTTCTGATTCAGGTAGGCCACACTCTGATGGGTGTGTTCTCGCTGATTCTGGCTTGTGGCCGTTGGCTGGAACTCAAGCTCGATTCGCCCGGCAAAAACGTTGCCGGTTTTATTTCAGTGTTCGCCCTGTTCCAAATTGGCGTCATCCTGATGTTCTACCGTGAACCCCTGTACTGATTATGAAGCTGACAACCGAATTTCCTTTATTAAATGACATCCACAGCCCTGCCGACATAAGGGCTTTACCGAAAGAACAACTAAA
>PERU01000055.1 GCA_002928965.1 Methylomonas sp. | reverse complement strand
TGTTGATCATTTGAGGCGAATAGTGGTGCTATTTAACGAAAATGAGCGGGAAATCTGGCCAAAAGGGTTTTTCCGTAGCAGGTTCTCTATTCTCGGACAGGCTCCTAGTCAATGTCACCAGCTTGATCCAACACGGACCAAGCTGGTGAACCTATTTTTTATGATTTTATTCTCATAAAACCAAATAGGCATTGCCACAGTTATTCTACCGTCACCGATTTAGCCAAGTTACGAGGTTGATCGACGTCTGTACCTTTTAGAACTGCCACATGATAAGACAAGAGTTGCAACGGGATGGTGTAGATGATGGGTGAAATCACATTGGCCACGCTCGGTACTTTGATGATTTGCACGTTTTCATCACCGGAATCTGCCAGCGTTTCATCCATGAATACGATCAATTGACCACCGCGGGCGCTGACTTCCTGAATGTTGGATTTGAGCTTTTCCAGTAGGTTGTTGTTTGGCGCTACGGTAACAACCGGCATTTCCGCATCGATCAAAGCCAGTGGCCCGTGTTTCAACTCACCTGCCGGATAGGCTTCTGCGTGGATATAGGAAATTTCCTTTAACTTCAAGGAGCCTTCCATCGCTATCGGATAATGGGTGCCACGGCCTAAAAACAACGCGTTGTGCTTGTCAGCGAAACGTTGTGACAGCACTTCGATGGTTTCATCCAACTTCAGGACTTTTTCGATGTTACCGGGCAGCGCAAACAGCTCGGAAACGATTTTGTCTTCCATGTCCTGACTCAATTCAAAGCGACGACCAACAGCAATTAGCAACATCAACAATGCCACTAATTGGGTGGTGAAGGCTTTGGTCGAGGCTACGCCGATTTCCGGGCCGGCACGGGTCATCAATACCAGATCGGATTCACGCACCAGCGAGCTTTCCGGCACATTGCAGATTACCAATGAGTGTTTGACACCGAGCTTTTTGGCTTCCTGTAAGGCAGCCAAGGTGTCGGCAGTTTCGCCGGATTGAGAAATGGTCACTACCAAGGTATCGCTGGCGATTACCGGATTTCTGTAGCGAAATTCGCTGGCAACTTCTATTGAGCAGGGGATACGTGCGTGTTTTTCAAACCAGTAGCGAGCGACCAGACCGGAGTGATAACTGGTGCCGCACGCTAAAATTAATACGGATTTGATTTGATCGAATACCTCTGCAGCGTTATGTCCAAACGCCGTGTCCTGTAAACGATCATTGATAAAACGACCTTCCAGAGTTTCGGAAACCGCCCAAGCCTGCTCGTAGATTTCTTTGAGCATGTAATGGCGGTAAGTACCCTTATCCACTGAATCGGCTTTTAACTGGCTTTCAATAACGGGCCTTACCACTCGTTTGCCGTGTTCATCGTGGATAGTCACACCATTGATGGTTAATTCGGCAATGTCACCGTCTTCCAGGAAGATAAACCGCTGAGTAACCGGCAACAGTGCAGCTATGTCCGACGCAATGAAATATTCACCGATACCAATACCGATAACCAACGGACTACCTTTACGGCAGGCGATCAAAATATCCGGCTGGGCGGTATGCACCACGCCCAATGCATAAGCACCTTGCAAGGTAGCTATGGTGTTTTTCACTGCCAACAATAAGTCATTGCCAACCTGCAACTCCTGTGCGATTCGATGCACGATGACTTCAGTGTCAGTTTCTGAAGTAAACACATAACCGTCTTCTTTCAATGTAGTACGCAAGTGGTCATGATTTTCAATGATGCCGTTATGCACCACCGCCACCTGATCGATACTCATATGCGGATGCGCATTTTGAGTACTGGGTTTACCATGGGTAGCCCAGCGAGTGTGAGCGATACCCACATTACCGGAAATGGGATCACTTTCAATTAAAGCTTCCAAACCTTTGACTTTGCCGAGTTCGCGCTTTCTGAAAATTTCACCCTGATTGATGACGGCCAACCCTGCGGAATCGTAACCTCTGTATTCCAGACGCTTCAAACCTTCTATCAGAATCGGCACCACATTACGTTGTGCAATGCCTGCGACTATGCCACACATGTTATTTCTCCGACTTACAAGTAGGTAAGGACGACTGCAAGGATGCAGGAGATTGAGCAACGCCTGGAGCAGTTGCCGAATGCGGGGTATTGCCGGAAACAATCTCCGCCTGTTTTACCGGGCGTTGCCAAGTTGGAACGCTGGTCTGTTTGGTCCGGCTTAAGGTCAATTGTTCGGCCGGCGTATCTTTGGTGATGGTACTGCCTGCACCTATGGTGGCATTTTTACCCACGGTTACAGGCGCCACTAATTGCGTATCGGAACCGATGAAAGCGCCATCCTCAATGATGGTTTTAAACTTGTTCACACCATCATAATTGCAGGTAATCGTGCCGGCACCGATATTGACCTTACTGCCAATTTCACTGTCTCCAATATAGCTGAGATGGTTTATTTTGCTACCACTGGCAACTTTGGATTTTTTGATTTCCACAAAATTACCGATATGTACATGATCAGCCAGTTCCGCTTGTGGTCGCAATCTGGCAAAAGGACCGATACGACTACCGGTACCGACACTGGCGTCTTCTATAATGCTATTCGCCAGTATTTCTACCTCATCGGCTATCGTGGCATTTTTAATAACACAATTTGGACCGATTTTTACATTGCTGCCTATCCGGTTCGTGCCTTCAAATATCACATTGACATCAACATCGATATCCTGACCCAGTTCGGCAAAGTTACCTCTGACATCGATTCGGTTTGGATCACGCAAGGTAATGCCTTTTTCCATCAATAGGTTGGCTTGCTCCAGTTGATATACCCGTTCCAGATGAGCCAGTTGAATGCGATTATTTACGCCCAATACTTCATCGACACTGGTTGCTTGAGTGGTTTCTACCGTCAAGCCATCTTCCACCGCCATTTCAATGATGTCGGTCAAATAATATTCATTTTGGGCGTTGTTGTTGCTGAGTCTGGACAGCCAGTTTTTCAGTTGTTTACCTTTACATGCCAAAATGCCGGTATTGCCTTCGTTGATTTGCAGTTCTACTTCGTTAGCGTCTTTTTGCTCGACAATTTTGATGACAGCATGATCTTTGTCGCGAACGATTCTGCCGTAGCCGGTTGGATCATCCAACGTTACTGTCAATAATGCCAATGAGGTTGCGCTGACTTTTTTGAGCAAGGTCTGGATGGTCTGCGCCTTTAATAACGGCACGTCACCATATAAAACCAATACAGTATCTGCATCTTCAACATGATGAATCGCTTGCTGAACGGCGTGCCCGGTGCCCAACTGTAACCGTTGCTCTATCCAGGTTGCATCGAGTTGACTCAGTGTTTGTTTGACAGTTTCTCCCCCATGGCCGTATATGATGAACACTCGGTTGTCATCAATCGCCTGACTGGTTTCATACACATGCTGCAGTAATGCCTTGTTGGCAATTTCATGCAGAACTTTTGAACGCGCTGAGCGCATCCGCGTTCCCTGACCCGCTGCCAGGATAATGGTTTTTATCGACATGTCTTATTCCTTTAAACAAAAAAGCCCGATGACGCTGACGTTATCGGGCTTATGGAATCACGAAGTTAAAATTTTAAGATCCACGTTTTCTTAATCTATCCAGTGTACTGAGCTGCTTCACGGCATCGACTAATTCAGCCTGCGCGAGTGCATAATCATACTTACCGGATTTATCATTTAACATTTCTTCAGCTCGGGCTTTGGCTTGCAGAGCTCGCGCTTCATCAATGTCATGTGCGCGGATTGCAGTATCGGCAAGCACCGTCACCAAATGAGGTTGTACTTCCAGCATTCCACCAGAAACATAAAACTCCTGACTTTCCTTATCAGAGATTTTCACCCGCACTTCACCAGGTTTCAGTTTTGTAATCAATGGTGCGTGTCGCGGGGCGATACCCACTTCACCTAATTCAGCTGGTGCAAAAAGCATCTCAGCCAAACCTGAAAATACTTCTTGCTCGGCACTGACAATGTCAACATGAATAGTCATGGCCATTTCGAAACTCTCCTCTGTTGAGTCGGCTTACATGCCCTTGGCTTTTTCAATGGCTTCGTCAATGGTACCGACCATGTAAAAAGCTTGTTCTGGCAAGCTGTCATAATCGCCATTGATGATGCCTTTGAAACCGGCAATGGTTTCTTTCAAAGAAACGTATTTTCCTGGCGAACCGGTAAATACTTCAGCGACGAAGAAAGGCTGTGACAGAAAACGTTGAATTTTACGCGCTCTGGATACAGTCAATTTATCTTCTTCAGACAATTCATCCATACCCAAAATAGCAATAATGTCGCGCAATTCTTTGTAACGTTGCAGGATACCTTGTACCGCACGCGCTGTATCATAATGCTCTTGACCAATCACCAAAGGATCCAGCTGACGACTGGTTGAGTCCAGTGGATCAATCGCAGGATAAATACCCAATTCAGCAATTTGACGAGACAATACCACAGTCGCATCCAAGTGAGCAAAAGTGGTGGCTGGCGATGGATCGGTCAAGTCGTCCGCTGGTACGTAAACCGCTTGGATAGAGGTAATGGAACCGGTTTTAGTTGAAGTAATACGCTCTTGCAATACACCCATCTCTTCAGCCAATGTAGGCTGATAACCCACAGCTGAAGGCATACGACCCAGCAGCGCAGATACTTCCGTACCCGCTAATGTGTAACGGTAGATGTTATCCACGAAAAACAGTACGTCACGACCTTCGTCACGGAAATATTCCGCCATGGTCAAACCGGTCAACGCCACGCGCAAACGGTTTCCTGGGGGCTCATTCATCTGACCGTAAACCAAAGATACTTTATCGATTACATTGGAGTCGGTCATTTCATGGTAGAAGTCATTTCCTTCACGCGTCCGCTCACCTACACCTGCGAACACGGAGAAACCACTGTGCTCGATCGCGATGTTACGGATCAATTCCATCATATTGACGGTTTTACCGACACCGGCACCACCGAACAGGCCGACCTTACCCCCTTTCGCAAATGGGCAAACCAAGTCGATAACCTTGATACCGGTTTCCAACAATTCACTGGCTGGTGCTTGATCGGCGTAAGACGGTGCATCACGGTGGATCGTCCATTTTTCTTTTTCGCCAATTGGACCTTTCTCGTCGATGGCATCACCCAGGACGTTCATGATACGACCTAGTGTCGCCTGACCGACTGGTACTTTGATGGCATCGCCTGTATTAGTCACTTCAACACCGCGGCTCAAACCATCGGTTGTACCCATTGCAATGGTACGAACCACGCCATCGCCTAATTGTTGTTGAACTTCCAGTACCAATCCGCCTTTGACATTCAAAGCGTCATATACTTTTGGCAGGTTATCGCGCGGAAATTCCACGTCTACTACCGCACCAATAATCTGAACGATTTTACCCAAACTCATTGTGTCGTCCTCTATTAAAATCTATCTAAACTTGTGAATTGCGTTAAACAGCTGCGGCACCGGCAACAATTTCCGAGATTTCCTGCGTGATTGCCGCTTGTCTGGCTTTGTTATACACAAGTTGCAATTCTTTAATGATATTGCTGGCGTTATCGGACGCACTTTTCATAGCCACCATGCGTGCCGCTTGTTCGCAGGCGTTGTTTTCAACTAAACCTTGGTAAACAATCGATTCCACAAACCGCTGCAACAAATGATCCAGTACTTCTTTTGCCCCTGGCTCATACAAATAATCCCAGTGCCCACTCACTTTTGGCTCAAGCGAGTCCGCTTTAACGGGTAACAGTTGCGTCATGACCGGTCTTTGCGTCATGGTGTTAACAAACTCGTTGTTTACAACATACAATTGATCAATGGTTCCGTTTGTATAGGCATCCAACATAACTTTAATCACGCCAATGATATCCATTTGATGCGGACTATCACCTAGCTTTGAAACCTGAGCGACCACATTGGCATTTATGTTGTTGAAAAATCCAGCTGCCTTACCACCTACCGTGCAAATATCAACTTCAATATTGCGACCATGCCATTGCTGTATTTGATTGAGCATCATTCTGAACAAATTCGCATTCAGTCCACCGCACAACCCTCTGTCCGAACTGATGACAATCACACCAACACGTTTTACATCACGCCCAATCATGAACGGATGTTTATATTCCGGATTGGCGTGAGATAAATGAACAATAATCTGGCTAATTTTTTTGGAGTAGGGCCGGGTGGCCTGCATGCGGTCTTTGGTTTTACGCATTTTACTCGCGGCCACCATTTCCATGGCGCGGGTGATCTTTTGAGTATTTTTGATACTTGCGATCTTGCTACGTATTTCTTTGCCAACAGCCATGGACTATCCTTTTTACCAGCTACTTGTTTTAACGAAACGTTCAATGGCCGTATGTACGCCATTTTTGATTTCGTCACTGAAGTCGCCTGTTTGGTTGATTTTCGCCATTAAATCGACTTCTTCTGCTTTCATGAATGACAACAGCGCAGATTCAAAATCGCGTACTTTTTTGATTTCCAGGCTATCCAGGAAACCTGCGTTAGCTGCGTAGAGTGACACGCCCATTTCAGCGACCGACATCGGTGCGTATTGGTTTTGTTTCATCAATTCAGTGACGCGTTGTCCACGTTCGATTTGTTTGCGTGTGCTTTCATCAAGGTCAGAAGCAAACTGGGCAAATGCTGCCAATTCACGGAACTGCGCCAAATCCAGACGAATACCGCCGCCCAGTTTCTTAATGATTTTGGTTTGTGCAGCACCACCAACTCGCGATACTGACAAACCGGCGTTAACCGCAGGTCGGATGCCGGAATTGAACAAGCCCGTTTCCAGGAAGATTTGACCGTCGGTAATGGAAATCACGTTGGTTGGTACGAATGCAGAAACGTCACCACCTTGTGTTTCAATAATAGGCAAAGCAGTCAATGAACCGGTTTTACCTTTTACTGCACCGTTGGTCAGTTTTTCGACTTCATCAGCATTAATACGTGCCGCACGTTCCAACAAACGAGAATGGATGTAAAAAACGTCACCAGGGTACGCTTCACGACCTGGCGGACGACGCAGCAATAACGATATTTGACGGTAAGCCCAAGCCTGTTTGGTCAAGTCATCGTAAATGATCAGCGCATCTTCACCTTTATCGCGGAAGTATTCGCCCATCGAGCAGCCTGTGTACGGTGCAATGAATTGCAGCGCCGCTGACTCGGACGCGGACGCGACCACAATAATGGTATGGTCCATCGCGCCATGCTCTTCCAGCTTACGCACTACGTTGGCGATTGAAGATCGTTTTTGACCAATCGCGACATAAATACATTTAATGCCGGTGCCTTTTTGATTGATGATGGCATCCACGGCAATAGCGGTTTTACCTGTTTGACGATCACCAATGATCAATTCACGCTGACCACGGCCAACTGGGATCATGGAATCAATCGATTTCAAACCAATTTGTACCGGTTGATCAACGGATTGTCTGGCGATTACGCCCGGGGCGATTTTTTCGATTGGTGAAGAGGCTTCAGCATCAATAGGCCCTTTGCCGTCAATTGGATTGCCCAATGCATCGACCACTCGTCCCAATAATGCCTGACCTACTGGCACTTCCAGAATTCTACCGGTGCATTTAACGGTGTCGCCTTCGGTGATGTGTTTGTAAGCGCCCAGCATTACCACACCCACGGAATCTCTTTCCAGGTTCAAAGCCATGCCGTAAGAGCCGCCAGGAAATTCCAGCATTTCGCCCTGCATCGCGTCCGATAAACCATGTACACGAACGATACCGTCAGTAACACTTACTACAGTACCTTCCGAGTGCGCTTCGATTTGCGCGTCGAAATTCTCGATCTTCTTCTTGATCAGATCACTTATTTCAGATGGATTTAATTGCATTTTATTTTCCCGATCTAGCTCTTAGAGCCTTTTGGCTAATTGATGAAGCTGGCCTCTGACAGAACCGTCAATCACTATGTCACCCGCTTTGGCAAAAATACCGCCAATCAGCGATTTATCGACTGAGACGACAGCATGCACTTTTTTATTTAAATGCTTTTCCAGCATGGCGACATATTTAGTTTGTTCGGCTTTGGTTAACGTATAGGCACTGTAAAGATCGACATTAACGTAGCCTTCATCATCCGCTTTGTACTGTTCGTACATTTTGGAGATTTGTGGCAGCAAGCCAATCTTGCCGTTTTCAACCAGTAGCTTCACAAGATTAACGACTTCAGCATTAACCTGATCCTGACAGATATCTAATAACAGCTGCAAAAGTTTGTCATTACCGACTTTGGGATTTTTGACGATAGCCGCCATTTCCGCGTCGCCTACGACAGCCGACAAAAATTGCAAAGAGTCTGCCCATCCGTCGGTACTTCCAGCCTGTTTGGCATGCTTGAAAGCTGCTTCTGCATAGGGCCTGGCCAATGTCGCGATTTCTGTCATTGCTTAACCTAATTGTTCTGCAGTTCTGTTTAGAATATCGTGATGCTTGGCTTTATCGATTTCTTCTTTCAAAATCTGTTCAGCAGCACGCAGGGCCAATGCAGACACTTCTTTACGTAAACTTTCTCTGGCTTGCAGCATTTCCTGCTCGATTTGAGCTTTTGCCGCCTCCAATAACCGCTCGCCTTCTTTTTGGGCTTGCATCTTGGATTCTTCTACCAGTTCATTGGCACGCTTTTGTGAAGCGCTGATAATGTCAGCCGATTGTTCTCTGGCTTCTTTCAGAATGCTGATTGCTTTTTTCTCAGCCAGTTTGATTTCTTCCTGGCCTTTCTCGGCAGCCGCCAATCCTTCGGCGATCTTTGCTTTACGCTCTTCCAGCGCGGCAATGATGGGCGGCCAGACATACTTCATGGTAAACCATACCAGAAGCGTGAAAGTTATCATTTGCCCGATCAAAGTGGCATTAATGCTCATTGATGGTTTCCTCTATATGCTGTTGTCATTTGCATCTGCTGTTACCTATGGCTTCTGCGCCCAGGCAACCTCTAAAGACGATTGTCTCGGAACAGAATTTAATTATTGACCTGCAACAGATTGAACAGCTGAAAGGAATGGGTTTGCGAATGTCAACATCAGCGCCAAACCAACACCAATCATGGTTACCGCGTCAAGCAAACCGGCGATGATGAACATTTTAACTTGCAGCATTGGCACTAATTCCGGTTGGCGTGCAGCACCTTCCAGAAATTTACCGCCCAACAAGCCGAAGCCAATCGCTGTACCGATAGCACCTAAACCTAAAATGATACCCACTGCGATAACGGTAAAGCCTTGAACGTTGGCAATTAATGTTGCGAGTTCCATAGTGTCTCCTAAATATTGATATGAAAAGTAAAAATAAAACTGTTAATGATCTTCGTGAGCCAAGCTTAAATACACAATGGTCAGCACCATGAAGATAAATGCTTGCAAGGTAATAACCAGAATGTGAAAGACCGCCCAAGGGAAGCCCAGCAATGGCTGGACAATTGGAGGCAGCAAGGCGATCAAAATAAACACCAACTCACCCGCATACAAGTTACCGAATAACCGCAAGCCTAATGAGATAGGTTTGGCAAGTTCTTCAACTGTTTTCAGTAACAGATTGAATGGCATCATTTTGGGGCCGAAAGGTGTGCAGGTCATTTCTTTGGCAAATCCCCACAACCCCTTGACCTTTATGCTGTAAAAGAAAATCAGCAAAAACACGCTTATAGATAATGCAAAAGTACCATTCAAATCGGTACTCGGCACAACGCGCATGTATTCCATACCCATCACACCTGCAATCATCGGCAGCAAATCCACCGGTAGCATATCCATGGCATTCCACAGAAATACCCAGCAAAAAATCGTCAGCGACAAAGGCGCAATCAATTCGCTGCGGCCATGAAAACTGTCTTTAACTTGGGTGTCGACAAATTCAACTAAGGTTTCTGCAATATTTTGCGCCAAACCCGGTATTCCGGACGTTGCCTTTTCTGCGGCCATCTTGAAGAACAAAATAAACAAACCACCTAAAAGTGCGGAAAAAAACAAGGTATCCAGATGCAATGTCCAAAATCCTTCACCCACCGATAACGGTGTCAAGTGATGGACAATATAACCTGTAGCCCCACCTTCACTAGCCATTTTGCCTCTCTAAAATACTAATCACGCCAGAGTAATAGCGCGAACCAAAAAACCGACAGCACTGCTATATAACCTATTAGCAGCGTTAAAAAATCAACAGCTGGAATCTGTAAGACAATCGAAAACAACGCCACAGTCAAAATCAGCTTAGCCGTTTCACCTGCGTAAAACACATTCAATATGGCTCTCGCATCTCTGTGCCTGGCCAGGTAAATCTTGTAAGCAAAATAGAGGTTAGGTAGCAGAGCAACGCCGCTTCCTATCAGTGGTGAAATTGCATATTTCCAACCACCTATCATTAAAAATCCCGATGCCACCAATGCGGCTATCAGGACTTGCGCATACAATAATTTGCCGACAGCAGAAAATGGATTTTCAACTGCCATATTAACCTCTCGACTGTTAAGCGAGGAGATTATATCTAGCCCATTGATTTAAAGCAAGGAACCGGGACTTCAGCGCAAAACAGCTGTTACTTTTTGCCGATACATTTCACAACCTCAGCTTTATCGATTGCGCAACCTTTACCCTGCCATTCGCTCATTATCAGATTTAAGCAAATCATACGCCAATCTGTAAGCCAATGAAAATAAAAGAACATTTACTTTATTGCTTGTTACCTACCCAACACAGCGCATACAACAGCAACATTTTGTATTCTTTATTACCTAAAATGCCCTTCAATTAATTTTTTTGATAATGCCTTCCAGTTCTTCCAAAGTAGTGTAACTGAATATCAACCTGCCTTTGCCATTCTCTTGATGATTGATCTCTACTTTAGCACCGGTTTTTTCGCTTAATTCTCTTTGCAAACGCAAGGTATCCGGATCGATTTTTTTGGCAGATGCCGTCGGTTTTTCGTCATGCAGCTCTCTTACCAACTTTTCAACCGCTCGAACGCTGAGATTTTGTTTAACCGCCTTATTGGCAATGTCAATCTGCTTGCTCTCTTCCAGTCCTAACAAAGCCCGCGCATGCCCCATTTCCAACAGACCTCGACTCAGCATTGATTTAACCTCGCCCGCCAAATCCAACAGTCTTAACAAATTCGTTACTGTGGTTCGAGACTTCCCTATCGACTCGGCAATCTGCTGATGCGTCAATTCAAACTCATCCAGCAACCGATGCAAGGCCTCGGCTTCCTCCAGGGCATTCAAGTCCTCACGCTGAATGTTTTCGATCAAGGCAATCGCCATCACTGACCGATCATCGATATCCTTAACCAACACCGGTACTTCTTGCAAATCTGCTAATTGCGCTGCACGCCAGCGACGCTCACCCGCAATGATTTCATATTTTTCCGGGGCAATTTGACGCACGATGATAGGCTGAATAATGCCTTGGGCAGCAATCGAATCCGACAATTCCTTAAGTTTTTCAGGATCCATGTCCCGGCGCGGCTGATATTTGCCCCGCTGCATGAACTCAATCGGCAGTGTTTGCACGTCCTGCGGCTTTTCCTGGGCCGGCGCCGACACCACATCACCCAGCAACTCGCTCAAGCCCCGACCTAATCCGCGTTTTTTTTGCATCATTTTTTTGCCGCTTTTTCTTTTCTGATCATTTCACCCGCCAAGGCAATATACGCCACAGCACCGCGGGATGATTTATCGTAAGCCATGACAGGTACGCCATGACTGGGCGCCTCAGCCAGACGAATGTTTCTGGGGATGGTGGTTCTGAAGACTTTGTCGCCAAAATATTCAATTAATTGGTCCGACACATCCTTACCCAGACGACTACGATTATCCACCATGGTTCTTAAGATGCCTTCCAGCACCAAGCCCGGATTGACGGTGTCGCGGATATTGCGCAAGGTCGACATCAAGGACGATAAGCCTTCCAGTGAATAGTATTCGCATTGCATCGGAATCAACACGCTATTGGCAGCCACCATGGCATTCAAGGTCAGCATGTTTAAAGACGGCGGGCAATCTATCAAAATGTAATCGTATTGCTCTTTTATGGGTATTAGAGCATCTGCCAACCGTCGTTCACGATGCTGAGCCGACATTAACTGTACTTCCGCAGCGGTTAAATCAGCATTGCCAGGAATCAAATCAAAACCCAAGGCTTTATTTTTGATGATAATCTCGGTCACAGGCACTTCTTCCAGCAATAACTCGCAACTGGAAAACTCCAAATCCTCTTTATTCACACCGCAACCCATGGCTGCATTGCCTTGCGGGTCCAAATCAATCAACAACACTTTACGTTTGGTTGCAGCAAATGCCGCGGCCAGATTGACGCTAGTGGTGGTTTTACCCACACCGCCTTTTTGATTGGTTATCGCGATAATCTTAGCCATGCTTGCCTTTCTCCATACAAATAAGACAGCGCTCGGCGTCTATGCCAGGCACATTCAGTGGAATAACCGTGTAATCCAAACTTAACTCTGCCAATTCCTGTTCAGGTATTTGCCCCTTCATTGCTAATAACACGCCGTCTTCCGCCAACAAATGCTCGGTTAACGTGACAATATCGCCCATATTGGCAAAAGCGCGGCTAATCACCGTAGAAAACAATTGTTGCGGCTTGAACTGTTCCACACGACTATGCACTACTTCGACATTTTTTAGTTGTAACTCTAAAACTGCTTGCTGCACAAAACGCGTCTTTTTGGAATTGGAATCCACCAGCGTGAAATGGCAATCCGGTAAACAAATCGCCAACGGGATACCCGGCAAACCGGCCCCTGTGCCAATATCTGCTAAACGTGGCGCTCTAACATGCGGCAAAATTGCCAAACTATCCAGCAGATGCAGATCCACCATTTCCTGAAGATCACGTACTGCAGTCAGATTGTAAGCTTTGTTCCATTTGCTGATTAGATTGATGAACGTCAGCATCGCCTCGACTTGCGGCTCAGCCAATGGCAAATTCAAGACCGATAAGCCTTGACTCAGCTTTTCAAGACAACGGTCCATTAAGCGCTTTTCTTCTTCAAATGCACCAACAGCAATGAAATCGCCGCTGGAGTTATCCCAGGAATCCGCGACGCTTGGCCCAACGTTTCAGGGCGCTGCTTTTTCAGTTTCTCGCTGACTTCATTAGACAATCCGGACACCAGACTGTAATCAACATTATCCGGTAACTTCAAATGTTCGTAACGTTGAGTGCGGTTAATCTCGGTTTGCTGCCTATCAATATAACCCGCGTATTTAGCTTGAATCGCCACTTGCTCTGCAACTTGTTCATCAACTTCGGTTTCGTCGCTAAATTGCAGCAGATTATCGACATCCACTTCCGGTCGGCGCAGCATTTCCATCAGGCTGGCTTCTTTCAACAATTTTTTGCCCCATAACTGTTCCGCCAAAGCGGCTTCGTCGGTTTCAGCTCTGATCCATTTCTTGGCCAGCTTGCCTTGCAGATTGGCGATGGCTTCGCGCTTTTCTTCGAAACGTTGCCAGCGGGCATCATCAACCAGACCCAA
>PERU01000054.1 GCA_002928965.1 Methylomonas sp. | reverse complement strand
TTGGCCTTTACCCTCCAAAAAGAAAGATTTACGCTCCCCGGTTTTCCAGTTCTGACAATAGCCGCCCTTGCCATCGGCAAAAATTTTTAAACGGCCCGCACCATTGCCCCGCTTGCCGTCCTGATCGTCAACCATATGGAACCGATCAGGTTCAAAGGATTTTGGCAGGGATAACCCCAGCTCAAGCAATGCCGCGCGGGCTGCATCTTCGATATGGCGGAAAGTCATAAACGCCCCGCATAAGTAGTCAGAATGTCACTTAGCCAATCTTCTACAGACTGAAACACCCTTTTATTTGTGCAGTTTGAGTAAATTTCTCCATTAGGGCTAATTGTCGCTACAAAAACATTTTTCAAGATACCAATCGGGGTAACTGGTGTTGGCTTCTCGTTTTCAATCTGCCAAGCAATTAACGGGTAATTTTTAACTTCAAAATATTGGGTGGTATTGGGTTGGTTTTGGCTGGTTTTAATCGCATTAATCACACGCCAACCGGATTCAGCACGAATAACATTTATCATTTCGCACCGCCTACATGATTCATGGCTGCGGTGTTAATTTCTTCTGTGGTTTTGATTCGGCGCTGTAGTAGCCATGATTCAAGCTCTGCGCGGTCAAAATACAACATTTTGCCGCGCGGCTTGTAATGGGGGATTTCTTGCGTTGAGGTGAGTTTGTAGAGGTAGCTAACCGTCATACCTGTAAAGGCGGCGGCTTCGTCAATATTTAAAACGTTTTTATTGCTTAGGATTGCCGCCGTTAATACATCCAGGCGGCTCGAAATATCTTGAAGGGTGATTGCGTTTGCCATTTTTTAAACCTTTTGCGGTTGTTAAAAGTGGCAGGGATATTAATCACACAATTGTTTGCGTTGTGCCGCCCGGCAAAACTAATTGCCGGGCGGCAAATTCAGTCTGTCAATAGCTTTATTCCTTTACTGATACTGTCTCGAAGCTCTGTAGTTCCCGTGCCGGATTTACCCGGAAAATCTCCAGCATCAAAGATTTCTTGAATATCATTGGCGATTGGTAAGGCTTTTGGCTTGTCGCCTTTTTTATATTTGTTCGATTTCTCAGCCAACAATAACGCCAGTGCTGCAATCTGCTTCAAGTATTTATTTCGTTCAAAATCTTTAAGCTCTGTATCTGGTTCGATGATTGGGGCTGTAGATTGTTCTGGTTCTGTAAGAAAATTAGGCCCGCCAATGTCATCAATAAGCCTGATTGCTCTATTCCTTTCAAAATCTATAGTGTTCCATTCGGTTAGGTTATAGGGTGTCGCGTCAGGGGCATTTTTTTTAAATATGTTCTCTATATCAGCGCACACCCTTTTAACCAACTCCGGTAAATATCGCTCAGGAAAATACGGGTCAAACTCTTTGGGTTCAAGCCCGGCTGCAATATAAGCAATTTGTGAGAGTGAGTATTCTTTACGGTTTTTCCAAAAACTGGGAATATCACATTCTGTTTTGTTTGCCATTCAACACCCCTTCAAAGTGTCAGTCTTCAAAAAGGTAGCCACGCCAGCCGGTTGAAGGTTTCCGGCGTTCGCCCGCTAAAGCTAGACGCGGCTAAATCGATAAACTAAATCCCTATACTCGGGATACGGTGAACAGCATCCTTGCGTACTTCGTCGATAATATCGCTGTAGATTTGCGTGGTTTTTATCTGGGTATGCCCTAACAGCTTGGATACTGTGTAAATATCCACGCCATTGGATAGCAGCGAAACGGCGAACGTATGCCTTGCTGCGTGGAAGGTGACATGCTTGTTAATACCTGCGGCCATAGACCACCGAAGTAATTCAATATTGCTATTTGCTGAGTAGCGTAACCCTTGAAACACCCGACCGGATGTCAAAGCCACCCCCATTAATCGAAATGCCTGCTCGGTAATATCAAGGTACTGCAACTGATTGGTTTTTTTATGGGTAAAGGTGATCCGTTGCACCCCGTTAAAGACGCCAACATCAGACCAATCCAGCTTAAAAACATCGCTCCAACGTAAACCGGTCAGGCATGAGAACAAAAACGCCCGCTTTAAAACGTCATAGCGGCATTCTGTGGCTACCAGTTGCCTTACTTCGTCGATGCTCAGATAGACGCGCTCTTGATCGTCTATCTTGATGTTTTTAATATCCGCCAGCAGGTTGGTTTTGATATGCCCCCGGTCGAATGCCTTTTTGATTACCGATCTAACCTTATTGAAGTATGTGTTTGACGTGGCTTTTTTTAATGATTGGCCGGTTTTGGTTTTGGCTTCGGTTTCTAAAAATCGCTTTAACCCCTTTAAAGCGTCTTCGTCGATATGCTTCAACAACAACTGTTCATCAGGCCAGTATTTTTTGACCTGCTCACGACAGCCCCGCCACAAGTTATGGCTTGTCTTGCTGGCGAATGTCTTTCTTTCATTCATCATTGCATCGAACAGTTGATAAAACCTTACATCCTGCTTGTTTGGACTGATAAAGCCATGCTCACTACTTGCCGCCTCGGTAATACGTTTGGCGCGAATCGCTTCAACTAATGCTAGCGTGTCTTTGTTATGTTGTTGTTCTGGCTTTGATTTTGGATTGACGTATAGGAATTGGTCTAGCTGCTCGCGTTTGCGATTGTGTTTGAGCTTGCCGTCTTCGTCGGTGTGGCTTCCGTACCAATACACAAGGCGGATGTTCTGTTTATCCCCGGTTTTATTGACACGCTTTTCAATAGTGACTTTCACGCTTACCCCTTTTTACCCCTCAATAAGTGAGAAGGGTAATACAGGGGTAAAATATAAGCAATAAACAGCGAAAAACCGAAAACAAAATAGCCGCAAAAAATCATAACCCATTGTTTTATTTGCGCTTGTTTGTGTTTTTGTTTCTGTTGTTTTACTGAGGCAACTAATTGACTAGAAACTCGGAAAAGAAAACGTCACGAAAACCATCGCTGTTTTGAATTTTAATGAGCAAATCAGTAATCAGCTGCTTGGTTTTTAGGCGTAATGCTTCGCGTTGCTCCATGGTTTGCAGATCAGCCACATGCATACCGCTTAGCATCATGATCATTTCATGACGCAACACCGGCATGTGTTTTTTGACTTTTTCAACGTGCTCTGCACCCTCGACCAACAATTGCACGTTCAGCAGCAGATACTTTTTAGGTTCAGCCAGATTGACCGTGAACTTGGGCTTCATTTCCACATATTCAATCACCGGACCGGCGCTTTCATCCGGTTTCTCGCCGCCGGAATTGGCAAAGCCCAGCACAGGCAACAGCAGCATGGTCAGCATTAAAATCAGTTTGCGCACGGTGTTTCCTCTTATAATGTTGTGGTTAGCACACAGCAGTATATTCCATTTTTTACATTTATCACCATGAAACGACATCCAATCGGCCCTGTCATGATCGACATCGAGGGGCACGAATTAACGCAGCTGGACAAGGAAAAAATCAACCATCCCAATACCGGCGCGTTAATCCTGTTTGCCCGAAATTTTGACAACCCTGAACAGGTGCGTGCCCTAGTCAAAGCCATCCGCGCTGCTCGTCATGGCGATATTTTGCTTGCAGTTGATCAGGAGGGCGGTCGGGTACAACGCTTTCAAAACGGCTTCACCCGCCTGCCACCAGCCGCTTGTTACGCCAGCAAACCGGAACTAGCTGAGGCTGCCGGCTGGCTGATGGCCGCAGAGGTATTGGCAGTGGATGTGGATTTCAGCTTTGCGCCGGTTCTGGATGTGGATTGCGGGGTCAGTGAAATTATCGGCAATCGTTCCTTTAGCCAGGATAGTGAACAAGCTGCGCAACTGGCCAATGCATTTCGCCGGGGTATGCGCTCAGCAGGAATGTCCGCCACCGGCAAGCATTTCCCCGGTCATGGTGCTGTTGCATTGGACTCGCATCTGACGCTGCCCGTTGATAATCGTTCTTTGGCGGAGATTCGTGCGCAAGATTTGGTGCCGTTTCAGCGTTTGATTGAAGAAGGCCTGGAAGCCATCATGCCCGCACACGTTGTATATACCAAGGTTGATGAGTTGCCCGCTGGTTTTTCAAGCAGATGGCTGCAACAAATTTTACGAAAAGAGCTGAACTTTGATGGCGCCATTTTCAGCGATGACCTGAGTATGGAAGGCGCAGCAGGCGTGGGCGATTTTATGGACCGGGCACGCATGGCCCAACAGGCCGGCTGTGACATGCTATTGGTGTGTAACAATCCGAACGCTGCAGAACAGGTACTGGACCAGTTGCCTCTCACCCAAAACAGCGACCGTCAACGCCGTTTGCAAGCCATGCTGGGCCGTCCGCAGTTTGACCCAGCCACACTGCGTAGCAGCGAACACTGGCAAACTGTATCCAAACACATTCAGCAACTTAGCGAATCTCATGCTTGACGAAATCAATCGAATCAAACAGCAGGCTGTTCTGTTGCATGATGCAGCAGCTCTGGAAACGGCACTGGATACTATGGCAGCAGCCATTACCGAAACACTCGCCAACAGAAATCCTCTGGTATTGTGTGTCATTAACGGCGGCATCATCGCTACCGGTAAACTGTTGCCGCGCCTGGATTTTCCGCTGACTTTGGACAGCATCCATGCCAGCCGCTATCGCAATCAAACCTCCGGCAGCAGTGACATCCATTGGCTGTTCAAACCCACCACCCCATTACAAGAGCGTACCGTGTTGCTTGTCGATGACATTCTCGACGAAGGCCACACCCTGAAAGCCATTATCGACTGGTGCGAAGAACAGGGTGCTAAAACGGTATACAGCGCCGTGCTATTAGATAAGGACCTGCAGCAGGAAAAACCGGTGCAGGCGGACTTTGTGGGTTTACAAGTCGCCAATCATTATTTGTTCGGCTACGGCATGGATTACAAAGGTTATCTCAGAAACGCGGCAGGCATTTACGCTTGCAAGGACACTTAATGACACTGGCTATTATTGGCGGCACCGGTTTAACCCAAATCAATGGCTTGACCATTACAGGACAGCAATCCCTCGAAACGCCATTTGGACCACCTTCTGCTGACTTTGTATTTGGGAAACTGCATGGCAAACAGCTGATTTTTTTGGCTCGCCATGGCAACCCGCATCGTATCCCGCCGCACAAAATCAACTATCGCGCCAATATCTGGGGCTTGAAACAATTGGGTGTGACTGAGGTCATCGCCGTCGCCGCAGTGGGTGGGATCGGGCCGGAAATGGCCCCGGCCAAAATCGCTGTTCCGACACAGATCATCGATTACAGCTATGGCCGTGAACACACTTTTTTTGCCGATGATCTTGAGCATGTTACCCACATCGATTTTACGGAACCCTACACCCCTGCGTTGCGGCAACGCATCATCCAGGCTGCAGAAAATGCTGCCATCGAGATAGTGACGCGCGGCACCTATGGCTGTACCCAAGGCCCGCGCCTGGAAACCGTCGCTGAAATCAAACGTATGACCCAGGATGGTTGCGATTTAGTGGGCATGACAGGTATGCCGGAGGCTGGGTTGGCCCGGGAACTGGATATGGCTTACGCCAATATTTCCGTGGTAGCCAACTGGGGCGCCGGTATCGTCGACGGGGAAATCACCATGACTGAGATTGAAAGAAATCTGCATGTCGGCATGAGCAATGCCATTGAATTGCTGAAGGCAATCAGTCTGTTAGCTGATTAATGGCGCCGACACCTCCAGACGAATCGCGTTAACATTACCGAATTGATCCAACATTCAGCGTGCTGCCTGAATGTTGGATCAAAGCAGGGAAATCAACATCCCCTGCTTTGTTTATATGCATTTATTTTTTATTGCCGCCACTGTGAAGCACATCATTACGATAGGCAGAATTGCTGGCATCTTCTGCAATGTTTTTAGCAGCTGCGGCGTATTTATCGTGTTCAGCATTTTTAACCATCAGGACAGCGCCGGCAGCCAAAACCACAGCCAGAACAATGTACAACCAGAAATTGTCTTTTTCTTGTGCTTCACTCATTTTCTACCTTCCTTACGTTGTTTGTTTAAAATGACGTTGACGAATCAACGGTCACAAAAATATCAAAGCTTTTGTGGTTATTTTTGATATACATCAATTATATAAAGGTTTTTAATTCATGCTGCGCCGGGTCTTTCTGAAAACACTCTCCCGATACCTATCGGCTGTTTTAGGGAGTTTGGCTTTTCCCAAGCATGCCCTTTCTAAATGGCCTGAGCAAGATTTCGCTGCTGGAGATTTTTCGGATAAGTTTCGTGAAATTTTTGCAGATTTGCCGATCAGTGACAGTCAGGAAATCATTATCAATCTGCCCGAGATTGCTGAAAACGGCGCAGTGGTGCCCATCACCATCAGTAGCGCGCTACCCAATATCAAACGCTTGTACATTTGGGCTGAAAAAAATCCGACGCCGCTGGTTGCAGAATTTGAATTCGATGAGTCGATGATGCTATTTCTGACCGCCCGCATCAAAATGGCTGAAAGCTGCCCGGTCATCGTGATTGCTCAGCAGGGCGATCAATTGTTGCGTAATCAAAAATGGGTGACCGTCATGCAAGGCGGCTGCGGTACCGGTTGAGCATATGAGTATCAAAATCCGAACCCAGCGCTTTGCAGAATACACTGAAATCAAATTATTGCTGAGCCACCCGATGGAAAATGGCCGTAACCGCGACCCTAACGGTCAGTTAATTCCTGCTCACTTCATCCGTGAATTAACCCTTGAGCTGAATGACAAAACCGTCGTCAACGCCAATCTAGGCGGCAGTATGTCGAAAGATCCGTTTTTTACTTTTCGCCTGAAAAGCACTGTTACCGGCGATCGGCTCAGAATTCGCTGGCTGGATAATCATGACCTCAGCGATCAGGCTGAGCATGTAATTGAGTGAATTGCTTAATTGCAGATAATATCAGCCGCTTGATTACGGGCGCTGACCACCTGAAAAGTCAGGTATTCGGAAGTAAAACGGCGCTCTAAATCATTAAGCAAATTGGCAGCCCACTGGGGATTATCGACAGCGCAAAACCCGGTCGGCCCCCAGGAGGTTTGACCGATAGCGACAGCCCCTTGCTGTTGCAGCCAGATCATGGCCGCAGCCACTTCCGGACTGGTAAAAACGCCCCCTTGAACCGGTGCAAAGTGTTGCCCCACCGAATCCTGTAATTGGGTGATCACATCACCAAACAACGGCAGGTTCTCCTCAGCAATGGCTGGCAGAGCCTGCATCAATAACAAGTAACACAAACGCTCCGCTTCTGAACGCGGAAATGGCGGTAAATTTTGGAAAGCACTGACTTCCTGCTCGCCGTGCAAGCCTTGCCCACGTTGATCAAACGCCAGTATGAAACGCCAATGTTCCGGTACCGTCATGCGCGATAGTAGCGGTGGTGTTTCGGTATCAGGGCCACGTCCACCATCCACCACCAAACCACCCTGCTCAAATACACCAATCCCAATCCCGGATCGAGCGCCGCGATCAGTCAGTTTGGCAATCTCACGCACATCCAGACCCAAACCATAAAACGCATTTAAACCCGCGCCAATCGCCAGGGACATTTGGGTACCGGAGCCTAAACCAATGTGTTCAGGAATAGCGGCTGAAAGCTCAATATGAACCTGCTCGGGCAAATTCAATAACTGGCATAGCCGGCGAGTTGCTCTGCTGGCCCGCTCGGCACAGGGGCCGTTAACGACCAGGGATGAGGCGGAGGTCAGGGTGATGTGGGTATTGATGTCGTTTAGAGCCAACCCGATACTACCAAAATGCCGACCCAGCGCACCGCTCAAATCAATAAAGCCCATATGCAAACGTGCCGGTGCTAAAACGGAGACTTTTTCGTAGTGCGGCTTCACAACCTCAATTCCCTATCAAAAACCAGCCGGCATTATAGCGGATGATCAAATGCTGCCGAGATAAAATCCGCCACGACTGACAAATCAGCCATAACAGCCTGTGCCTGCTTGGAAGCCGTGGAGTCGGCTGGCAATACCGATGGCACAAAAAGACAATGACAGGCCGCAGCACTTGCTGCCGCCACACCGACTGGGGAATCTTCCAGCACCAGACACTGTTCCGGCGCTGTATTTAACAATTCAGCGGCTTTCAGAAAAATATCCGCAGCCGGTTTGGGCTCAGACACATCTTCGCGGCAAATCATCCGCTCAAACACCCCCTCCAATCCAGCCCAATTTAGACATTGCAGTGCATCGACACGCCGACTGTTGGTTGCCAGACAGTAAGGCAGATTCAAGCGGTTTACCAAGCTGATCAGCTGATAAAAACCCGATTTAACCGGTATGCCCTGCTGTTGCACTTGTCTCAACCAGATGCTTTTGCTCAACTCGTAAAACCGTTCAAGCTGAAAATCAGGACCATAATGCGCCAACAACCGTTGACTGATTTCCGAACCCTGCGTACCGGATAACCCATGGCAGAAAGCTAAGTCAAGCTGCAAACCCATTTCTATCGCCGCCTGACGCCAAGCAGCAAAATAGCCGGATTCACTGTCCAGCACCAAGCCATCCATATCAAAAATAATCGCCCGAAAACGCATCGATGCTTTAACGCACAACCCGAATAAACTCGCCCAACGCTTCCCGATTGGAACCTACGACAATACGCTGCCGTTTTTGATCGTCTATTTCCAACTGTCCGACCACCTCGATCAGTTCACCCTGTCGAGCCTGACCCGAGTAGGTTGCGGTAAAACACACCACTTGGCTGATTTCAGGATGTTTGATTTCAAATAATGCCGGGTAGTCGAAAGCATATTCATCCACAAGCACTTCGGCTTGAATCCTCACCAGGCCTAGTTTGCGAAACGGTCTTTTATCTTTGACAATGGTCGACATGACCAGCGAGAAATCAAATTTTCGCTGGTTAAAAATGGCTTTGTTGTACTTACGCTGCTCATGCCAGATATAGTCATCCAGCCCAAAATCACAAGCACGGCGCTGATAGGCACTTAACCAATCGACATCGTTGAGGGCTTGACACAGATCTTTGCTAATCAAGAATTGAATGATGTTTCTAGCCTGATGAAAACTGGCACGATCGTAACAAACCAGATCAATATCTGAGGTATGTTTCTGCATGCCTACCAAAATCGAACCGGTTACCCCCATCTGCTGCAACGGCACATGATTGGCCTGCAATAGACTGCACAGTGTTTGCAAATCCTGCAAAACCGGATCGACTGTTGGGGTATTCATCAATCGCTGCAGCACCACAGCAGGCTGAAAATGTCGCTGCACAAAATCGACGTGCACCGCATGCAAGTGTGCATCCAACTGCTCGGAGTAGTGCAAAAACTCCGGGTAAAACCGATTTAAAAAGCGATTAGCCTGATCGGTATCGACTTTTTGCCACAAGCCATTGACCTTGGCATAGCGTAAAAAACACAATATCTTTTCCTGCTCAAGCCCATCAGCCACTAAAGCAAACAGCAAATCCCAACCAACTTGCACAAAATCCTTGGCACGATAGTTCATTGGGCAAATTCGACACGGTTGCGACCATGGTCTTTGGCTCTATACAAAGCATCATCAGCGGCTTTAATCAGTTGCGACGTATTCTGAAACTGCCCAACATAGGTAGCCAATCCCAAGCTTATACTGACTCTGTCCGCCACTTTAGAGCCCATGTGGGGCATCTGTCTGGCAAACACCGACGCCCTGATCAACTCTGCCACGACCCGTGCCCCCTGCAAATCCGTCTCCGGCAGAATCACGCTAAATTCTTCACCGCCATAACGACATGCCAGATCAATCGGCCTTCTGGCTTGTGCCCCGATGGCAGCGGCAACTTGACTCAAACAGTCGTCACCCTGTTGATGACCATAACTGTCGTTAAACGATTTAAAAAAATCCACATCGCACATAATCAGCGATAACGGCGACTTGCTTCGTCTGGCCCAGGCAAATTGTCGCTCCAGGGTAGCATCAAAGTTGCGGCGATTCGCCAGTCCGGTGAGTTGATCAAACAACGATAAGCGTTCCAGCTCAAAATTGGCTTTTTGTAATTGCTGCTGGGTGGAAAACAAGGTTTGTCGCATCAGATAAATGCGTTCCATGGCTATTACAGTCAATTGTAAGCGCAAGGCATTCAGCGGCTTCAGCAAATAGGCGTCGCCGCCGGCCAGAATGCCGTTGGCAAATGAATCGTCATCGCTTTTTGTGGTCAGGAAAACAATCGGAAACCAATCGTCTTTTTTGATTTCCCGAATAGCCTTGGTAGCCTCCACGCCATTCAGATGCGGCATTTCAACGTCCATTAAAATCAAATCAACAGATTGATTTGCCACAAACTGCAGGCATTCTTCACCATTTTCGGAAAAGCAGACTTCATGGCCCAAAGTTTTAAGACACTCGGCAACCAACATCCTGATCGACTTGCTATCGTCAACAACCAATATTTTCATTTTTGATACGTTTATATTCGTTTGCAGGTATTCTAAGTCTAAAATTTTATGACTGGATTCGGTTTGATAAATGTAGATCATTCTTTTATTATCGAATCGATATTTTTTTAAAAAACCTTGCCAACCATCCGATTCACGCTTGAAAACACAAGGAGCTATTATGAAAATTGGCGTACCCAAAGAAATTCATGAGGGTGAAAAACGCGTCGCTACCACACCCGAAGCAGCCGATAAAATCATCAAACTGGGTTTTAAAATGTGCATCGAAACGGGTGCCGGTCTTCTGGCCAACATTACTGATGAAGCTTATCAACAAGTAGGTGTTGAAATCCTGCCGGATGCCAAAGCTGTTTGGCAGGAAGCTGACATCATCATGAAAGTCAGAGCGCCTGAACGACATCCTGAATTAGCCACTGATGAAGTGGCGCTGATGAAGGAAGGCCAGCAGTTGATCAGCTTTATCTGGCCAGCACAGAACGAAGCGTTGATGAAACAACTGGCCGATAAAAATGCCACAGTGCTGGCTATGGACAGCGTGCCGCGCATGTCGCGCGCGCAAAAAATGGATGCCCTCAGTTCCATGGCCAACATCGCCGGCTATCGAGCGATTGTCGAAGCGGCACAACATTTTGGACGTTTCTTTACTGGCCAAATCACCGCAGCCGGCAAAGTACCTCCGGCTAAAGTATTGGTGATCGGTGCAGGTGTGGCGGGTTTGGCTGCCATCGGCGCCGCCAAAAGCATGGGTGCTATCGTCCGCGCCTTCGACACCCGTCCGGAAGTAAAAGAACAAATTGAGAGTATGGACGCCGAATTTCTGATGCTGGATTTTCAGGAAGATGGCTCAGGCAGCGGCGGTTACGCCAAAACCATGTCCAAAGAATTTATCGAAGCCGAGATGGCTTTGTTTGCCCAGCAAGCCAAGGAAGTGGATATTATCATCACCACCGCCTTGATCCCCGGCAAACCCGCTCCGGAACTGATTACCGCCGAGATGGTGGCATCGATGAAACCCGGCAGCGTCATCGTCGATTTGGCCGCCGAACAAGGCGGTAACTGCGCCTTGACCGAAAAAAATCAGGTTGTGGTAAAGCACGATGTGACTATCATCGGTTACACCAATTTACCCAGCCGCTTGGCCAATCAATCCAGCCAACTTTACGCCACCAATTTGCGGCATCTGCTCACTGACCTTACCCCCGGCAAAGACGGCAACACCGTCATCAATATGGAAGACGAGGTAATTCGGGGTGCGACTGTAATTAAGGAAGGCAACATCACTTGGCCACCACCACCACCCAAACTGTCCGCAGCGCCGAAAGCAGCCGCGACAAGCGAAATAGCCACCGCTAGCGAAAATAAATCGCTGGTGCCGGAACAGGTTAAGCAATGGCTGCCAATCTTGGTGGCAGGCTTGACACTATTCGGTGTCGGTGCTGTCGCACCTACCTCGTTTTTATCGCACTTCACGGTGTTTGTGCTGGCGTGTTTTGTCGGTTATCAGGTGATCTGGAACGTCTCACCTTCGCTGCATACGCCTTTGATGAGCGTCACCAACGCAATCAGCGGCATCATCGTGATTGGCGCGTTGGTACAAGTCTCGGCACCCAGCGCGATTGTCAGCATCCTGTCCGCGCTGGCCATCCTAATCGCATCCATCAATATTGCCGGCGGCTTCCTGGTTACACGCCGCATGCTCGAAATGTTCAGAAAATAAGGAGAGCTACATGTCAAACGGTCTAGTTACAATGGCGTACATTGCAGCCTCGATTCTATTCATTCTCAGCCTCAGTGGCCTGAGCAAGCAAGACACCTCAAGACGCGGCAACTATTTCGGGATGACCGGCATGGCCATTGCGATTGTCGCCACGGTATTCGGTGGCAGCGTCACCGCCTATACAATGCTGACTATCGCCCTGCTGATAGGCGGTTTTATCGGCACCAAAGCCGCCGCCAAGGTGGAAATGACCCAAATGCCGGAACTGGTGGCGTTAATGCACAGCTTGGTCGGTATGGCTGCGGTGCTGGTGGGATACGCCAATTTCATGGACGACTCCACCAGTCTGGAAGGCGCGGAAAAAACCATCCATGAACTGGAAATCTATATCGGTATTTTCATCGGTGCGGTGACTTTTTCCGGTTCGGTGATCGCCTTCGGCAAGCTGTGCGGTCGGATTAGCGGCAAACCAATGTTATTGCCTGCGCGGCATTGGTTGAATCTGGCGCTGTTCGTTTTGACCTTCATCTTGGGCGGCAGCTTTTTGGAGGGTGCCGAAACCGGCGGCGGCTCCATCCCGCTGTTGATCATGACAATTATCGCCTTGGTTTTTGGCGTGCATATGGTGATGGCGATCGGCGGTGCCGATATGCCCGTAGTGGTATCGATGCTGAACAGTTACTCGGGTTGGGCCGCAGCCGCTACCGGCTTTATGCTCAGCAACGATTTGTTGATCGTCACTGGCGCTTTGGTCGGTTCCAGCGGGGCAATTTTGAGTTACATCATGTGCCGCGCCATGAATCGACACTTTCTGAGCGTGATTGCCGGCGGTTTTGGCAGCGCAGGCGGTGAAGCGGCTGAAGTGATTGGCGAGGTCCAGCCTATCGAAGTCGAGGAAACCGCACAATTGCTCCGTGAGTCTAAAGAGATTGTGATAATCCCCGGCTACGGCATGGCGGTGGCGCAAGCGCAGCACACGGTCAACGAAATCACCAAATACCTCACCAGTCAGGGTAAAAAAGTCCGTTTTGCCATTCACCCAGTCGCCGGCCGGATGCCCGGACACATGAACGTATTGTTGGCTGAAGCAAAAGTCCCGTATGACATTGTGTTTGAAATGGACGAAATCAACGAAGACTTCCCGCATGTTGACGTCTCCATCGTCATCGGCGCCAACGACATCGTCAACCCCTCCGCTTTGGACGACCCCAACAGCCCGATAGCCGGCATGCCGGTATTGGAATGCTGGAAAGGCGCAAGCACCATCGTCCTGAAACGCTCCATGGCCTCCGGTTATGCCGGCGTCGGCAACCCGCTGTTCGTGCATGAAAACACTCGCATGCTGTTCGGCGATGCCAATGACAAATTGCAGGGATTATTGAAGGCTTTGCAAGGCTGATCTGCATCCGCCCCAGAACAAGGCGACACATTGACAATGTGTCGCCTTTTTTATTCCTGCGTTTTTAAAAAGCCGGGTCCACCGTCATGTTCTTGAGGTTTTCCCGGAATTTTTGGAGCTGAAGGAAAATAGCCGACTTAAATCAGAAATTTCCGACAGCTAATAAGTGGCTATCCCAGATTGCAGCTTACTGCTGGTATGCTGCCATTTACCCTTAATCGGAGCGGGGCAAGTCGCGAACCGACAGTCGTGGAATCGGGAGAAATGGGTAATCAATCTGTCGCAACCGTAAAGTTTTTTCAAAAGCCATCGCATTCACCCGTCATGATCAACCAACGCCGCAATCACATCATCATATAAACAATCCGATAAGCCCAGTAATTTCGGGCGTAAACAACCGATTGACGAGTGCAATCAAAAACTTCTTGTATCGAATCGATATTTGTATACAATCAACCCCGATCCTCTAAAGCACTTTCACACCCCAAGGGAATTTGTTACGAGGATTTTGCTGATGGCGATTTAACCGTCGCCATCTCAATACACTTCTGATCTTTTTCAGACAGTCGCAAAAACCAATTTTCATGAATTGACATGATTAAAGAGCATATTGACTTGATTTTCGTTGGCATAGTCACTCTATCAATAGCCATGTATGACACGGTGATTGATCTGTTTTTGAATATTCTGCACCTACTGTTTGAACTGTTGCATTTTGCCTATCCCATCTTTAACAAATCCTAGCATCAAAAGCTCGGTGGCCTAGGCA
>PERU01000053.1 GCA_002928965.1 Methylomonas sp. | reverse complement strand
TGAGTCAATACCTAATATTTAAAAAGATTTAAGATACTTTTTTAATTATAGCTTCCGCAATATTTGCAGGTGCTTCGTTATATTTTTCAAACTGCATACTATATGTCGCCCTTCCCTGAGTTGCCGATCTTAAATCGGTTGCATAACCAAACATCTCAGCAAGTGGCACTTCACATACTATTGATTTGCCTGCAAGCACGTCTGCCATGCTGTGAATTATCCCTCTACGCCGATTAATATCTCCGACAACGTCCCCCATATAATCTTCTGGAGTTATTACCTCCACTTTCATTATGGGTTCCAGCAACACTGGATTTGCAGTTTCCGCACCATCCCTGAATGCAATTGATCCTGCAATTTTGAAAGCCATCTCATTCGAATCAACATCATGATAAGACCCATCGAACAAACTAACTTTAACATCTACCACTGGATAGCCGGCTATTATGCCATTTTCCATCTGCTCTTGTATGCCTTTATCAACAGCAGGGATAAATTCTTTTGGTATAGAACCCGCAACTAGTGAGTTTTCAAACAGATATCCAGACCCCAATTCCCTGGGCTCTATGCGTAAAAAAACATGCCCATATTGGCCTCGCCCGCCTGTTTGTCGGATAAACTTCCCTTCACATTCAACGGAACGTTTAATACTTTCACGATAAGAAACTTGCGGCGCGCCAACATTCGCAACCACTCCGAATTCTCTTTTCATCCTATCAACTATTATCTCAAGATGAAGCTCACCCATTCCTGAGATAATGGTTTGACCCGAATCTGAATCAGAGCTCACCTTAAAAGAAGGATCTTCTTGTGCCAATCGTGCAAGCGCCTGACCCATTTTATCCTGATCCGCCTTTGTCTTAGGCTCAACGGCAATCGATATCACAGGAGCTGGAAAATCCATTTTCTCAAGAATAATCGGAGAATCCATCGCGCAGAACGTATCACCCGTTGCAACATCCTTGAGCCCAATGATTGCCGCAATATCCCCAGCCCTTACTTCACTAACTTCCTCGCGACTATTGGCGTGCATCTGCACGATTCTTCCAACTCTTTCACGCTTGTTTTTTGCTGCATTTAAAACCGCATCCCCTGATTTTAAAACACCAGAGTAGACCCTAATAAATGTCAAAATTCCAACAAATGGATCGGATGCAATCTTGAAAGCCAAAGCAGAGAACGGCTCTTGATCATTGGCATGGCGCTCCGCCTCTGTCTCAACACCATCCACAAAACCTTTTATAGCAAGCTTATCAAGTGGCGATGGTAAGTAATCAATTACACCATCCAAAACACATTGGACACCCTTGTTTTTAAAGGCCGAGCCACAGTAAGCAGGAACCAAGTCATTTGATAAAACTCGCGCCCTAATTCCCTGTTTGATTTCTTGATTAGCTAACGTACCCTCTTCAAGATACTTTTCTGTCAAATATTCTGAAGCTTCAGCCGCTGCTTCTATTATTAATTCTCTGCATTCCATTGCTTCTTTCAGCATATATGCTGGAATTTCCTTTTCTGTATGCATAACACCCAAATCTGAATCATTCCAAACGAGAGCTTTAAATTCTATTAAATCAATTACACCTTCGAACGACTCTTCCACACCTATCGGCAACTGCATCGCAACAACAGACGCGCCTAATCTACTTTTAATTTGCTGAACAACGCGCATAAAATCAGCGCCTGTCCTGTCCATTTTGTTAACAAATGCCAATCTTGGCACATGATATTTATTTGCTTGACGCCACACAGCCTCCGATTGAGGCTCCACACCACCAACAGCACAAAATACAGCACATGCCCCATCAAGCACTCTCAGTGATCGCTCAACCTCAATGGTAAAGTCCACATGACCAGGCGTATCGATTATATTGATACGGTGACTATCATATTGCTTGTCTTTACCAGACCAGAAACACGTCGTCGCTGCTGATGTTATTGTTATTCCACGCTCCTGCTCTTGCTCCATCCAATCCATTGTTGCAGCACCGTCATGAACTTCACCTATTTTGTGGGATACACCCGTGTAAAACAGGATTCGTTCAGTTGTTGTAGTCTTACCTGCATCAATATGGGCCATGATGCCAATATTACGGTAATGCTCTATTGACGTTTTCCTCGCCATCACAACAACCAAACGAAAGATCGCTTACCAGCGATAATGTGCAAAAGCTTTGTTAGCCTCAGCCATTCTATGAGTATCTTCACGTTTTTTAGCAGCTGCACCACGACCTTCTGAAGCATCCAGCAACTCACCCGCTAACTTTGCAGCCATCGTTCTTTCGTTACGTTTTCTGGCCGCATCTATAAGCCAGCGCATAGAAAGCGCAACACGTCTGGAAGGGCGAACTTCTACAGGCACTTGGTATGTAGCACCACCAACCCTTCTGGATTTTACCTCAACCCTAGGCTGAACGTTTTCCAAAGCCTTTGCGACCAACTCCAATGATTCTTTATGGCCTTTATCTTCGATTACATCCAAAGCACCATAAACTATTTTCTCTGCAACAGACTTTTTACCGTCCTGCATAATCATATTCATGAACTTAGACAACATATCACTACCAAAACGTGGATCAGGATTTATTACACGTTTTGCCGCTACTCTTCTTCTAGACATCTTTATCAGCCTTTATTTTTTAGGTCTCTTCGCGCCATACTTGGAGCGACCACACTTTCTATCCTTCACACCAGAAGTATCAAGACTACCCCGAACCACGTGATAACGAACACCTGGCAAGTCCTTTACACGTCCGCCACGAATCAAAACAACAGAGTGCTCCTGAAGATTATGACCCTCGCCGCCAATGTAGCTACTCACCTCAGAGCCATTGGTCAACCTCACCCTAGCCACTTTACGCAATGCGGAATTTGGCTTTTTGGGCGTTGTCGTGTAAACACGCGTACAAACCCCCCTTCTCTGAGGGCAGGCTTCCAATGCAGGTACATTGGTTTTTTCAACTTTTTTAGCACGAGGCTTTCGGACCAACTGATTGATCGTGGCCATTCTTAACTACTCCGATATGCAATTTGTAACAAACAAAAACCCGCAAACAAGCTAATAGCAGGCCACGGTTGCCAGACCTAATTCTCTTGACTCATGTGAGCAGAGCATAATACCGCTACTTTGCCACATGGTCAAGATATTTTGGTTCACTTACTCAATATTTAAAGCCTGCTTAAGAGCTTCTTCTACATCAACCTCTTCTACCACATTGGTTGATGTTTCATTTTCGTGCGAAATTTCAGCCGACCGCCTTTTTCGACGCTGTTCATGGTAAGCCAAACCTGTTCCGGCCGGAATCAACCTGCCGACAATAACATTTTCTTTTAAACCATTCAGGCTATCGCTAATCCCTCTTACTGCCGCATCTGTCAACACTCGGGTCGTCTCTTGAAATGATGCCGCAGATATAAATGACTCGGTTGCTAGCGATGCTTTGGTAATACCCAGCAACAAGGATTCATAACTTGACGGGATTTTTCCTTCTTTCTCTGCTTGCTCGTTTACGGCGTTCATCAAACTGCGCTCAACCTGCTCACCTTTGACAAAATCAGTTTCTCCTGACGCAGTAATTTCAACTTTACGCAACATCTGACGGATTATGGCCTCGATATGCTTGTCGTTAATTTTTACACCTTGTAAGCGGTATACATCTTGAATCTCTTTAACAAGATAATCAGCAAGATCTTCTATACCTCTTAATCTGAGAATATCATGTGGCGTTAATTCACCTTCAGCAATTGTTTCACCCTTTTCGACAAATTCACCCTCAAATACAGTGATGTGACGCCACTTTGGTATCAAGGTTTCATATTGCTCGCCTTCAGCATCAGTGATAATGACACGCTGCTTGCCTTTAGTTTCCTTTCCAAACGAAATCATGCCGGTAGCTTCCGCTAAGATAGCAGGGTCCTTGGTTTTCCTCGCTTCGAACAAATCGGCAACGCGAGGGAGACCACCCGTAATATCACGAGTTTTACTAGATTCCTGTGGAATACGCGCAAGTACATCACCTACACGTACTTCACCACCATCTTTAACCCCAACAATCGCACCCGCTGGTAAAAAATATTGTGCAGGTATGTCAGTCCCTGGCAAATTGATCAAACCACCGTTCGCATCTGTCAATCGCACCATTGGGCGCAATTCTTTACCCGCTGAACTCCTTTGCTTTGGATCTGTAACAACACGTGAAGTTAAACCTGTTACCTCATCGGATTGCTCCTGAACGGTTATACCATCAATAAAGTCATGTAATTGAATCACGCCATCCACCTCGGTGATGACCGGATGTGTATGAGGATCCCAATTTACGATGATATCGCCAGCTTTAATAGGGCTACCATCTTCAATAGACAGAACAGCGCCATATGGAATTTTATAACGCTCTCTTTCGCGTCCATAATCATCCATCACACCAACTTCACCCGATCTTGACACTGCGACGAGATTGTTTTCTCTGTTCTTAACAGTTTTCAGATTGTTCAACTTGACCGAGCCGGCTGATTTGACCTGAACGTTGCTTACGGCTGCCGACCTGGATGCAGCACCACCAATATGGAATGTCCGCATCGTTAACTGTGTACCAGGCTCACCAATAGATTGTGCCGCAACAACCCCTACAGCCTCACCGATATTAACCAAATGCCCGCGACCCAGATCACGACCATAACATTTGGCACACACACCTTGTCGTGATTGACATGTGATAACTGAACGCACCAACATTTTATCGATACCATTCTCTTCCAGCACAGACACCAGATTTTCATCAATCATGGTGCCGGCAGGTATCAACACCTTGTCACTGCCGGCTTCAGTAACATCGATTGCTGCCACACGCCCCAATACGCGCTCAACCAACGGCTCAACAACATCCCCACCTTCAATGATTGGTGTCATGGTCAAACCGTTTTCGGTACCACAATCCAATTCTGCGATAACCAAGTCCTGTGCAACATCAACCAAGCGACGTGTCAGATAACCTGAATTAGCGGTTTTCAAGGCCGTATCAGCAAGACCTTTTCGAGCACCATGTGTCGAAATAAAGTACTGCAATACGTCCAATCCTTCTCGGAAATTAGCAGTGATAGGCGTTTCAATGATGGAGCCATCCGGTTTTGCCATCAAGCCTCGCATTCCAGCCAACTGTCTGATCTGTGCAGCTGAACCCCGCGCTCCAGATTCAGCCATCATAAAGATTGAATTGAACGATTTTTGTGTCAAAGATTTGCCATTTTCATCTTTCAGCACTACCCCGTTTTCATCGACCACCAAATCTTCACCAAGACCTTCCATCATGACCTTAGCAACCTGATCATTGGCGCGAGACCAGATATCAACAACCTTGTTGTAACGCTCGCCATCTGTTACTAAACCAGATGAGTATTGATTTTGGATTTCATTGACCTCAGCTTCGGCAGCACGAATGATGTCTGCTTTTTTAGCAGGAATTTCCATATCTTCAATACCAAACGACACTCCTGAACGGGTGGCGTATCGGAATCCCAAATACATGATTTGGTCCGCTAAAATCACCGTATCCTTGATGCCTAAGTATCTGTAACTGTAGTTGATCAGTCTGGATATATTTTTCTTGGTCATATCAACGTTGACCAATTCGTATGGCATGCCATCCGGCACAATGTCCCAAATAATTGCGCGCCCAACAGTTGTTTTCTTCCTACTGGTAATGCTTTCAAATTCTCCATCAGCATTTTTCAGTTTCTCGGTAACGCGAATTTCAATCTTGCTCTGCAGTTCAACTGATTTATTATCCAGAGCTTTCATCATTTCGGCAGAGTCTGTGAATATACTCCCCTCACCTCTGGCATTTATTTTTTCACGACTGATGTAGTACAAACCCAAAACCACGTCTTGTGATGGGTTAATGACAGGCTCACCGTTAGCAGGCGATAAAATATTGTTTGTCGCCATCATCAAAGTCCGGGCTTCCAGTTGCGCCTCGATGGACAATGGAATATGGACCGCCATTTGGTCGCCGTCAAAGTCAGCGTTGAATGCACTACAAACCAGAGGATGTAACTGAATTGCCTTACCTTCAATCAAGGTGGGCTCGAACGCTTGAATCCCTAATCTATGCAAAGTTGGCGCACGATTTAACAGCACTGGATGCTCTCGAATAACTTCTTCGAGAATATCCCAAACTTCTGCACCTTCACGCTCGACCATTTTCTTGGCCGCTTTGATAGTGGTAGCTAAGCCGCGCAATTGCAATTTGCTAAAAATAAAGGGTTTGAACAGTTCCAAAGCCATTTTTTTAGGCAAACCGCACTGATGCAAACGCAACGTAGGACCTACCACGATAACCGAGCGACCAGAATAGTCGACACGCTTTCCCAACAGGTTTTGACGGAATCGACCTTGCTTACCTTTGATCATATCCGCTAACGATTTCAGCGGACGACGGTTGCTGCCGGTAATGGCACGGCCACGACGGCCATTATCTAACAACGCATCAACCGCCTCCTGTAACATACGTTTTTCGTTGCGAACGATAATGTCAGGCGCGTTTAAATCCAACAAACGTGTTAAACGGTTGTTTCTGTTGATAACGCGACGATACAAGTCGTTCAAATCAGAGGTAGCAAAACGACCACCATCCAATGGAACCAATGGACGCAATTCCGGTGGCAATACAGGCAATACCTGCATTATCATCCACTCAGGCCGATTATTTGACGCCAACAAAGAGTCAATAACTTTCAACCGTTTGGAATATTTCTTGATTTTTGTATCTGAGCTGGTGGAATTGATTTCTTCACGCAGCGTATTAATCTCTTCTTTTAGATCAATCGATTTCAACAAATCATAGATAGCTTCAGCACCCATTTTGGCAACGAAATCATCACCATGCTCTTCAACTGCATTCAGATATTCTTCATCTGTTAACAATTGTCCTCTTTCCAAAGGCGACATGCCTGGATCAGTTACTACAAATGTTTCGAAGTACAACACGCGCTCAATTGAACGCAGCGTCATGTCCAACAACAATGCAATCCTGGATGGTAAGGATTTTAGAAACCATATATGAGCAACGGGACTGGCCAACTCTATGTGGCCCATTCTTTCCCTGCGCACTTTTGACAAGGTTACTTCAACACCGCATTTCTCACAGATCACACCGCGATGTTTCAAACGCTTGTATTTACCGCACAAACATTCGTAATCGCTTATGGGTCCAAAAATTTTTGCGCAGAACAAACCGTCTCTTTCAGGTTTGAAGGTGCGGTAGTTAATGGTTTCAGGCTTTTTAACTTCACCATATGACCATGAACGAATCATGTCTGGTGATGCCAACCCTATACGGATAGTGTCAAAATCATCGCTACGACCCTGACGCTTTAAGAAGTTCATTAAATCTTTCAAGAGCTTATCCTCTTTAAATGTTAACCATTAGTAGCAGAATCCAGCAGTTACGATAGAAGCAGGTTATTCCTGCTCCATTTCGATATTCACTGCCAACGAACGTATTTCTTTAACCAATACGTTAAAGGATTCCGGCATACCGGCTTCCATTGTGTGATTACCATCAACGATGTTTTTATACATACGTGTTCTACCGGTGACATCATCCGACTTAACGGTCAGCATTTCTTGCAAGGTATATGCGGCACCATATGCCTCCAGCGCCCAAACTTCCATCTCACCGAAACGTTGTCCGCCAAACTGTGCTTTGCCACCTAACGGTTGCTGCGTAACCAAACTGTAAGGTCCTGTTGAACGTGCGTGCATCTTGTCGTCAACCAAGTGATTCAGTTTCAACATATACATGTAGCCAACGGTTACTTCTCGCTCAAACGGTTCACCCGTCAAGCCATCATAAAGTACGGTTTGACCATGTTCCGGCAAATCCGCTAAACGCAGCATGGTACGAATATCCTCTTCTGAAGCGCCATCAAAAACAGGAGTTGCCATCGGCACACCGCCGACAAGATTACTTGCCAAATCCAAAATCTCTTTATCTGAGAAAGACGCTAAATCTTCTTTTCTACCACTGCTATTGTAGATTTTCTCCAGGAAGCCTCTGATCTCATTTACTTTAGCTTGCATTTCCAGCATCTTGCCAATTTTGATACCCAATCCTTTTGCAGCCCAGCCCAAGTGGGTTTCAAGCACCTGACCTACGTTCATACGCGAAGGTACGCCGAGTGGATTTAACAATATGTCAACCGGATTACCGTCTGCGGTATAGGGCATATCCTCAATAGGCACGATCTGCGAGATAACACCTTTGTTACCATGGCGACCCGCCATTTTGTCACCGGGCTGAATACGTTTTTTAACGGCCAGATACACCTTGACCATCTTCAATACACCAGGTGCTAAATCATCACCCATGGTGATTTTTCTCTTTTTGGTTTCGAATCGCTCGTCAAATTCTTTACGTTGCTGTTCAACCTGTTCCGCAACAGATTCCAGCTGAACATTCACATCCTCATCCTGAGTTCTGATTTTCAATAACTCGGAATAAGTCAACTCGCTCATATATTCACTGGTAATAGCATCGCCTTTTTTCAAACCATTCGGTCCCTTTTCGGCTTTCTTACCTGTTATCAAGGTTTTTACCCTTGCAAATATATCGTGTTCTACGATTTTTAATTGATCATCAAGATCTTTACGATAGCGCTTGATTTCAGCTTCTTCGATTTCCAGGGCTCGTTTGTCTTTCTTAACGCCATCTCGTGTAAAGACCTGTACATCGATGACCGTACCTCGAACGTTGTTCGGAACACGCAAGGAGGTATCTTTAACGTCTGCCGCTTTTTCACCAAAAATCGCACGTAACAGCTTTTCTTCTGGCGTTAACTGAGTTTCACCTTTTGGTGTGACTTTACCCACCAAAATGTCACCACCTTTAACCTCAGCGCCGACATAAACAATACCCGACTCATCTAATTTGGATAAAGCCTCTTCACTGACGTTGGGAATATCTGCCGTGATTTCTTCAGGACTATGCTTGGTTTCACGGGCAACACAGGTTTTTTCTTCGATATGAATAGTCGTAAAGCGATCCTCTTTGACTACTCGCTCTGATACTAAAATCGAGTCTTCAAAGTTATAACCATTCCAAGGCATGAAGGCGATCAACATATTTTGACCCAATGCCAATTCACCTAAATCGGTGGACGGACCATCCGCCATAATATCGCCCTTAGCCACCAAATCGCCCAATTTGACTAATGGTCTTTGGTTGATACAGGTGTTCTGGTTAGAACGGGTGTATTTGATCAAATTGTAAATATCAACACCCGGTACACCAGGAATTGTTTCATCATCATTTACCCTGACGACTATTCTGCCCGCGTCAACTGCTTCAATACGTCCACCACGGGTCGCAACAACTGCCACTCCAGAGTCTTTGGCAACAACTCGCTCCATACCTGTCCCTACCAGCGGCTTTTCAGCACGCAAGGTAGGCACAGCTTGTCGCTGCATGTTGGAACCCATTAACGCCCTGTTCGCGTCATCATGCTCCAGGAAAGGAATGATGGATGCAGCGACCGATACAATCTGTTTCGACGATACGTCCATGTATTGCACGGTGTCGGAAGACGCCAACGTAAATTCGTCTTTATAACGGCATGACACTAAACCTTCTATCAATTTGCCGCTATCATCAACAGCTACACTTGATTGCGCAATGACGTATTCACCTTCCTCAATCGCAGAAATATAATCAACTTGATCAGTCACCTGACCATTGATTACTTTTCTATACGGTGTTTCCAGAAAACCATAATCATTTGTACGGGCGTATACAGACAGAGAGTTGATCAAACCAATGTTTGGCCCCTCTGGCGTTTCAATCGGACAAACGCGCCCATAATGGGTGGTATGTACGTCACGAACCTCGAAACCCGCGCGCTCACGCGCCAGACCACCAGGTCCCAATGCAGAGACCCGACGTTTGTGCGTTACTTGCGACAATGGATTGTTTTGATCCATAAATTGCGACAACTGGCTTGAGCCAAAGAATTCTTTTACGGCTGCCGATACCGGCTTTGCATTGATGATTTCTTGTGGCATCAGACCTTCAGAATCGGCTAGCGTCAAACGTTCTCTCACTGCTCGCTCAACTCTGACTAAACCAATCCGAAATTGGTTTTCAATCATTTCACCTACGGAACGGACACGTCTGTTACCCAAATGGTCAATATCATCGACCACACCGTTACCGTTTCTGATTTTGATCAGTTCTTTAAGAACATCGATAATGTCTTCTTTGCTTAAAGTCCCTGTGCCTTCAATTTCTTCTCTACCTAAACGACGATTGAATTTCATTCTGCCCACAGCAGATAAATCGTACCGTTCATCGGTAAAAAACAGGTTTTCAAATAGATTTTCGGCAGATTCCACAGTGGGTGGCTCGCCTGGTCGCATCATCCGGTAAATCTCCACCAACGCTTCCAAGCGATTAGTAGTCGTATCCAGACGCATTGCATTTGAAATGTATGGACCCCGGTCCAAATCATTCACATACAAGGTATTGATTTCGCCAACATTGGCATCAATTAATTTTTGCAATAGTGGGTCGGTAATCTCGTCATTGACATTGGCAATCAATTCACCCGTAGTCTTATCAATAACGTTGTGACCAAGTATCTTTCCAAATAAATAATCTCTTGGTACTTCAATTTCAGTCACACCGGCTTTTTCCAATTGCCGAATGTGTTTAGCAGTAATGCGCCTTCCTTCTTCAATCAGAACTGCGCCATCGTGCTTGATGTCAAATACCGCCATTTCACCACGCAATCTGTCAGGAATAACGTGGAACATGAATTTTTCGGCACTTAGCGAAAACTTGTTGGTTTCGAAGAAAATCTTAACCATTTCTTCGTTGTCATAACCCAATGCACGCAACAAAATGGTAGCCGGGATTTTACGGCGTCTATCGATCCGAACATAGACAGCATCTTTATGATCGAATTCAAAGTCCAGCCATGAGCCTCTGTAAGGGATCACTCTCGCATTGAACAGCAATTTCCCTGAAGAGTGTGTCTTACCTTTGTCATGATCGAAAAATACACCAGGCGATCTATGTAACTGGGAGACGATTACGCGCTCTGTACCGTTGATCACAAACGTACCATTATCAGTCATCAGAGGTAGCTCACCCATGTAGACTTCTTGTTCGCGGATGTCTTTTACGACTTTGGTATTCGCAGGCGCATCTTTATCGTAAATAACCAATCGCACCAAAACTCTCAAAGGTGCTGAATAAGTTGCTCCACGTTGTTGACACTCTCTTACATCGAAAGCGGGTTCCCCCAAGCGATATTTCACATATTCAAGCACTGCATAGCCAGAATGGCTTACCACAGGGAATACGCTTGAAAATGCAGCATGCAAACCTTGACTACGTCTTTTCTCAGGCTGAAGGCCCGCTTGCAAGAAACTTGCATACGAATCAATTTGTGTTGCTAATAGATAAGGAACTTCAAGTACTTCAGAACCCTTCCCAAAGTTATTACGGATACGCTTTTTTTCGGTAAAAGAATAGGCCATATTGCTTCTATACCTTCGTCATCAGAGATTATTTAGTACTGCATGTCATACAAGCAGTAAAAGGCCGACGGTAGAATACCGTCAGCCCGGTTTGGTAGGCTAGAGCCTAGTATGCAGCAAGATACTTATTTGATCTCGGCAGTTGCGCCTGCTTCTTCAAGTTCTTTTTTCGCTGCTTCAGCTTCAGCTTTGCTGACGCCTTCTTTCAATGTTGTTGGAGCGCCTTCAACAGCGTCTTTTGCTTCTTTCAGACCCAGACCGGTCATTCCACGAACAGCTTTAATAACTGCAACTTTGTTTTCGCCGAAACCGGTCAGGATAACGTCGAATTCTGTTTGTTCTTCAACAACTGCAGCCGCTACAGGTGCAGCAACAGCTACTGCAGCAGCAGCAGATACGCCGAATTTTTCTTCCATCGCTGAAATTAAATCAACGATTTCCATAACAGTCATGTTTGCAACTGCATCTAGGATGTCTTGTTGTGAAATTGCCATTGTTTATTCCTCTAATATTTATGCGTTTTTACTAGTTGACGCGAAATTATGCTGCTTCTTTTTCGTCTCTGATTGCTGCCAATGTGCGTGCCAGTTTCTCAACCGGTGCTTTCATGACCGACATCAGCATGCTGATACCTTGATCACGCGTTGGCAATCTTGCCAGACGTTCAAGTTCAGAACCATCGAACGCGTTTCCGCCAATCGCGACTACTTTTGCAATCAGATTTTTGTGCGTTTTTGAGAATTCACTGACCAGTCGCGCTGCGCAGCCAGGATCTTCCATTGAAAACGCCAGAATCAGCGGACCTACCAGTCCGTCCTGCATGCATTCGAACTCAGTTCCAGCCACCGCTCTTTTTGCAAGGGTGTTCTTAACCACTCGCAAATACACGCCCGTTTCTCTCGCAGTTTTACGCAGTTCTGTCAATTCAGTAACTGTCAAACCCCGATATTCCGCTGCAATAGCAGAATGAGCTTTAGCGGCGAATTCAGCAACTTCCTCTACGACAACTTTTTTGCCATCTAAATTGAGTGCCATTTCTACCTCCGGTAGTTTCCCGAATCATACGGGACCTTTGAAACGCATCTTACGATGCCCCTTACGGTTTCCTTCACCTTTTGGATCCAGCTTCCGTCTGCGTAGGACTATTAAGCATTAAGCACCTACGGTCTTTGACGGTTACCGAATAATCGGCAACCCAAAGTCTTTTGTAATACTTAGATATCAATACTTGTTTGATCAATCCACAGACCAGGACCCATGGTTGAAGATAATGAAATCTTTTTGAGATACACCCCTTTTGCAGCTGTTGGCTTGGCTTTTTTCAAATCTGAAATTAAAAACTCCAGATTTTGTTTCAGAGAGGTTTCATCAAACGACACTTTGCCGATTGAACAGTGAATGATGCCTGATTTATCGGTCCGGTATCTCACCTGGCCCGATTTGGCATTTTTTACCGCTGTTGCGACGTCTGGTGTTACAGTGCCTACTTTCGGATTTGGCATCAAACCTCTTGGCCCTAGAATCTGACCCAATTGTCCAACCACTCGCATTGCATCTGGTGAAGCTATAACTACATCAAAGTTCATTTCACCACGTTTTACTGCGTCCGCCAGATCGTCCATCCCGACAATATCTGCACCCGCTTCTTTGGCTGCATCTGCATTGGGGCCTTGCGTAAAAACAGCTACACGGACTGTTTTACCCGTTCCGTTTGGTAATACAGAAGCACCACGAACGTTCTGATCTGATTTTCTTGGATCTACGCCTAAATTGACGCTCACATCAACGGATTCATCAAATTTGGTATTTGCAAATTCTTTTAATAACCCTACAGCTTCAGCGACTGAGTATTGTTTGCTGCTTGAAACTTTAGCTTTGATGGCTTTTGCTTTTTTGGTAATTTGTGCCATTACACACCCTCCACGTTCAAACCCATGCTGCGGGCACTGCCCGCAATGATTCTAATTGCTGCATCCATATCGGCAGCATTCAAATCTTCCATTTTGGTTTTGGCAATTTCTTCTAATTGCGCACGTGTTACTGTGCCAACTTTATTTGAATTTGGTTTACTGCTACCGCTTTTAATGCCGACGGCTTTTTTCAATAAAATTGATGCCGGTGGAGTTTTGGTAATAAAAGTAAAACTTTTATCACTATAAACCGTAATAACGACAGGCAGAGGCAAGCCTTTCTCTACTTCTTGAGTTCTAGCGTTGAATGCTTTGCAGAATTCCATGATATTTACGCCACGCTGACCCAAGGCCGGTCCCACTGGAGGACTTGGATTTGCTTCACCTGCTTTAACTTGCAGCTTGATATATGAATCTATTTTTTTTGCCATTTTTTACTCCTTCACGGGTACTAACGCTTTTAAGCTCCCCAACAAACAAAAATCCCGGCCATAAGAAATGACAGGGATTCGTTAATTTAAACCACTAATTTAGATTTTTTCGACCTGAACAAACTCTAACTCAACTGGCGTAGATCTACCGAAAATCAAAACAGAAACCCTTAAGCGGCTTTTCTCGTAGTTAACTTCTTCAACGCTTCCGTTAAAATCTTTAAACGGACCATCGATAATACGGACAACTTCACCCACTTCAAACAAAACTTTAGGCCTAGGCTTGTTAACACCTTCTTCGACCCTGTTTAAAATGGCCATTGCTTCTTTATCTGATATCGGAGAAGGCTTATCTGAAGCGCCCCCTATGAAACCAAGTACTCTGGGAACGTTTCTTACCAAATGCCACGTTTCATCATTGAGCTCCATTTGCACAAGCACGTACCCAGGAAAGAATTTTCTTTCACTTTTACGCTGCTGGCCCATCTTCATTTCAACAACTTCTTCTGTTGGAACCAGAATTTTGCCGAAATATTCTTCTAAGCCATCTCGCTTAATACGCTCTTCCAATCCCTGCTTTACTTTGTTTTCGTAATTTGAGTAAGCATGTACCACATACCAGCGCAGTGACATTATTGAATCCCCTGACTCATCAACAATTGCACAGCCCAAAATAGAAACATATCAAGCAACCAAAGAATCAAGCCAACAATAAAAACCATACCAAATACCAGCAAAGTGGTACGAATAGTTTCATCTCGAGTCGGCCAAACCACTCGTTTGACCTCTTGCTTTGATTCAACGAAAAACTGTGCAAGCGCCTTACCTTTTTCAGTTGTCAAAAAGATAAAAGCTGTTAAACACAAAATAGCAACAAGCCCCAAGATACGATATAGCATCAAGAAGTCTGCAAACTGGTAGAACGCAACGATGCCTGCAACAATTAAAACCGGACATACAACTAATTTAACAATATCAGCTATCGAACCAGCTTGCTCTGCTTGTGCGTTCATTATTTTACTTAGGAAATTATTTGGATAATTTTCTGAATGGCAGGCCAGGAGGGACTCGAACCCCCAACTTGCGGTTTTGGAGACCGCTGCTCTACCAATTGAACTACTGACCTATTCAGAAAAACTACTTATTAGATGCTGACTACTACTCAATAATAGAAGCAACAACACCCGCACCAACGGTACGACCACCTTCACGAATCGCGAAGCGTAAACCGTCTTCCATCGCAATCGGTGCGATCAATTTAACTGTGACAGCAATATTGTCACCCGGCATTACCATTTCAACGCCTTCTGGCAACTCTACCGCACCTGTTACGTCGGTAGTTCTGAAATAGAACTGTGGACGATAACCATTGAAGAACGGT
>PERU01000052.1 GCA_002928965.1 Methylomonas sp. | reverse complement strand
ATGCTGGCAGTGCCACTATCAATGCTAAAACCCATCAGACCTGCCGCCAATGAGGTATAAGTGCCGGTAAACTGCGAAACTACCGTCAACTCAAAACCACTGCCGGAGCCGGAGGTATTCAGCTGTGGCACATTAATGCCGGCACCGTTTAACAAATGGCTGCCGACCCAAGTCTGGAACCAGCCGGTAAAAGTCTGTCCAACCGCCATTTGACCGTCCGGTTTGATCAAACCGATACCGACACCGAAATCATAACTATCAAATGGCCCAACGATGGCCTCATCAGCTTGGGCATTGGGTGCAGCCAGATAATTGGCCGACCCAACCCAAGTCTGATTAGCTAAAGCTTGATGCGAAACCAATAACGAGCCCATTGAAAGCAACAGCCCCGTCGCAAGTTTTTTATTCATAAATATTTCTCCAAAATGATTGCCCCCCGCACTTAATAAAAGCATTTATCGCGCCACATCAAATAATTACCCTTATTTTTAAAATGATTTAGCTCATCAACGATGGCTCCCAGCGCTGGAAAATCAGTACATTTTGATAGTAATATTTTTTAGCAATTGTACAAAAGCACTACTGATAGCGAACAGAGTTCCAGGCGGCTTAAATTAAACTTAGTTATTTAACACCTAAACCAGGTTATTTAACTTTGTTATTTACCAACAAGAACTCTCTTAAGCAGCGTCTCGGAGACCCATTCCCTATCTTGCTCCTGTGCAGCCTGCTCAATGAAATTGACCAAAGTAGTTGTGTAACGTTTGTTACCATCCTCCACCTCAGTGACAGATTGATCTATTTGAAACTTAATTTGCAGCAAGACCTGCTGCAGCCCTTTATGCAGCCCCTTCAAAGCGGCTTTTTGCAATGAAGGTTGTAACTTTTTATGCAGAAAAAACGGCAACAGCCAACTCAAACCGATCAGCAAAATACTGTGCACAGCAAAATCCGTCCCTAAATACGCTATCGACTCATGAGTGCTTTGGTAGTAGCCGTACAATACCTGATACGCCACAATTGCCATAGCTACCAAAGGTAACAAGGTTTCACAAATCCCTGTCAATCTCAACATAAAACGCTGCAGGTTATTTCCCGGATTCAGCAAGCCAGCGCGTCCAGCAAGTTCAATCTGAGTAGCCGCATGTTTAGTTGCCCATAGGTTGACCAAATCCAATTTGGTTCTTAACGGCTTGGTCGCAATCTGTGCTTGATCCGCTTGCTGTAACAACTCTTCCAGAACATCGCCCAGCCTGGATTGCGCCCAAGTATCCCAAAGTTCACCGTCCATACCCTCATTCGTTCTACTTGCCAGAGATTCTGAGCGTGCTTGCAGACTCCAAGCCAAACCTTGCTGGATTGTGGTTTCTGCAGACAACCAAATGACAGCAGACTGTTCACGAAAACTGTTGAAATCCTGACGATTCAGAATCAGCGCACAGTTTTGCAATAAATTGACCAAAGCTTGAGTTCGCTGACGCTGATTATGCTGAGCCATTTGCAGCATGGCTTGCTGAGAGGACAAGGCATTTAGTTGTTCCAGTAATTCGACAAACTTATCGGCATCCGGCTCCAGACAACTGGTATACAGCACCACAGGATCAGTAAAACCCGCTTTGCTGAGTTGTTGCCTGAAATCCTCCAGTTGCGAAGTAACCGCCCTATCCCACTGATTCATAACAAACAACCAAGCGTGTTTACCACCTTCCGCTTGCAACAATTGCCAAGCTTTATTGTCTCTATACCGCTCAGGGCTGACCACATAGATCAGTACATCAATGTGCGGCAGCCATTCAAACACCAACGCTTTGTTAGCTTGCTCCACGCTGTCAAAATCCGGCATATCAATCCAGACGATATGAACGTTTTGCGGATTGTCATGCTGACTGATGCGGGTTTTCTCTAGTGGTAAACTGCCGGGTAAATGTTGCAAATGCAATGACTGATGATGGTAGAGGGTCACTTCGCGGGAAGTGGGCCTTTCTACGCCGGATTTCGCTACCGCTTGGCCTGCCAAACGATTCAATAACGAACTTTTACCCACGCCCGTACCGCCGATAAAGGCTACTATCAAAGGCCTGCAGGCAGAATTGTCTGTTGCAAACAATTGCTCCGGACTACGCTGATCAAGCATCAACAAAGCCTGTACATCGCTTTGTTTCAAATAACCTTGGGCTATGGCGTCACTTGCCCAGACTTGGGCCTGTGCCAATAATTCAGAGTATTCGTAAGCCATGTTTTTTCTCGTGTAATGCCTGCTCGGCTTGCCGACATTGTTGCGGGGAGATATTAAAGCGGGTAGGTGAATGCACCAGTTGCGGAATTTGATATAACTGTGAATGTAAATGCGCTTGAAACAATTGGGTTTTAACCGTTTGTAACTGATGCTGCTTGAGCTCTGCTTCCACCCGCTGCATATAACCGCCAATAGCACTTTCGGCCAATAGTGACGTGACGGTCAGCATCAAAGGCGTAATTACAAAATCATGCACACCAATACCACCGGTTTGAATCGCTAACAGCATGGCACCGGCATCCGTAGAAAATCTGGTTGCCCGCAAACTGTTTAAGAGAATTGGCTGCTCTTTTAACTTGTAATACAGACGATGTGCCGCCGCATCGATTGCTTGCTCGAAACTAACGTGATAACACACTACAGCCGCTTGAAAATCCTGCAACAATTCAGGCTTTTTCTGTCTAAGCAACACAGCGGTGTCACGCCACCATTTACTGTTCGCACTTTCCAGCTCGGCCTTTTCCATCAATTGATCAGCCAGATGAATCAGTACGTGACTGCCTATCTGATTCAGCACAGTGACTTCTTTATCCGAGGCCGCTTTGAAATCGCCCTGTCCCCAGCCGACCAGTTTGCGTACTGGCCAAGTCATAGCTCGCCGGGTTTTACTCATTATTTTAGCCAAACCGGGAATTTCCAACAGCTTGAGTAAATTCAGCAACGCTGCCTGAAACGTATGGTAATGGTGCGGATGTTCCAGGAAATCCCGTCGATAATCCGTAACCGCCTGCGCCAGAGCTTGATCGACCAAAGCCTGCCAATGCTCTTGCGCACGATGCTCTGCAAACACAGGCTCCAACCAATTCTGCCAATAACGACTCAGAAATTGCTGTTGCTGTATGCCGTGTTTTTTACGATTGACCTGACCGGCTATTTCAAACAGCAGTTGTTGTTGGGCTTTTACCCAGAGTGGTTTAGCCACTGGCTTTTGAAACAGCATCGACACCACGTGTGGCAGCGGGTCGCGCCGAGATTGCTGCCATTTTTGCAGCAATGAATCCAATACCAATTTTTCACTGCCTTCTGCCAGTTTGTTTAAACAAACCAAAGTGGGCTGCCCCAAAGCCTCAATGGTTTTCATGACCTCCCAAACCGACTGATCTGCGTATTTTTCCTTGCTGACTACCAAAACAACCATATCTGCCAAAGCCAGCGTTCTGATCAAACCTTCCCGATAATCGTTAGAGTCAATCGAATCAAAATCCGGTGTATCCCAAATCACGCAATTCGGCAGGGTATTCGACTTGACGAGACTGATTTCGATGGCATAACTGTCGAATCGATTACGACTGAGCTTAGTTAAGTCCAGGCATTGGAAACGACCAAAATAATGTTGCATCCCGTTTAAATCATCTAGCGATACCTGATGACAAAAACCTTGCGCATGGACGGTATAGCCTGCCAAGGGGCTAACGCCGGCTAAATCGTTATTTAGCAGCAGGTTGACAATCGAACTTTTACCTGCCTGGGTTGGACCAATCACGGCAATTTGCAACGGAAAGTTCGGAAAATCGTTAATCAACTGACCTTTCCGCAAAAAAGCTTCTGCATAAAGCAGTTGCTCAATACGTGTTTGATATTCAAAATACTGGGGGATTTTATTATCCAGTTGGGCAAGGGCAGACTGGTATCGCTGTTTGATAAGTTGGATAAATTCCAGCATGATAAAAGGGCTTGGGTTTATAATTACCGAGTAATTTAGTTTGTTTAATAACCCGGACCATAGCATTATAAGTATAAATATCCGGGTTTGTTTTTTTAGGCCACTGGGAGGCTTTCATTATGAAAAAAGCGTCAACTGTTTTAGTTTTTCTAGTTTGTTCATTGGTTATGGGTGGTTGTAACAAAAGCCATCAAATCAACGGCAGCACTCTGAAAACAGTCAATAGATCGGTTAATACCATTAAAGAAAAGCTACCCCTCGATCAGCGTATCGAGTTTGAAGTATCATTTTGGACGCTACGCGACGAAATCAGAAACAATAAAGAGTTTTTGGACGCCATTGATGGCCAAACACCCGAACAATTGATCGAAAAAGGCAAAGAATTATTTGCCAAACGTAAAGCCAGTGGCAATAAAGAGTATGAACAATACAATAACTGGGATCAAATGATCTCCCAATATACTCAAGAACGTATTGATCAAAACCGTAAGAAAACCCCAGATGAACGCGATAAAACCAACCCGCACCGCGTGGATTACAAAATGCAATCCATGTAAGCTATCACAACCTGCGTGAACTTGGGGCTGGCAATTGTTTCTGTTCCACCAAAACAGAGACAAACTGGCTGGCCTCAGCAATGGTTTTTTCCATCACATCGATTAATTTAGAGATATCCACTCCCATCTCTATAAACTCATGCCGCAAGGCGGCAATCGCGTGAGCATTCAAATTGTGTTTCAAGAATAACACCTGATCCTGGAATGCAGCCAATACCGGATGCATCCTGGATTCGGCTGTTTGCAACGCTTTCAATAGTCTGCCGTATTGTTGCCGGGATTTTTTCAGCTGTTGTTGACTGCGCGCTTTTAAGGAACGGTTGCTATACAGTTCCAATTCTGCTTCCCATTCGGAAAATAAAGCTTCGCTAACATCTTCAATGGCTTGAATGCGTTGCCCCACCTGATCGGCTTTGCTGCGACACATATCGTAGCGCTTTCTCAATAGCTGATAGCGCTGTTCCAGCGGACTGTCATCAAAACGCGCCACGCTTTTAAATTTTTCCAAGGCATCGATAAACTGGTCGCGGCTTTCTTTCAAACTTTCGCAGGCTTGATCGACCTGAATCACCACAATGTCACGCTTGTGATGTCCCAACAAAGATTCGCGACTTTGATAATAAGCAGTGCGTAGGGGTTTATTGAGTAATGCCTTGATAAATCGAATCATGCCAGTGATAGAAAGTGATCTTTATTGATAATGGTGATTTTGGCTGGCAGGTTGCGGGTAAATTGCAAAAAACCGGCATCAATTACACCCAGTTGCTGTAACTCACTGAAGTTGGCCTCCGCAGGAATCTGACATGACTTCACCAGGAACAATGCCTCCGCAGTAACTCTATTCGCCAGCCAAGCAGCCAAACTATCAGAGGTTACATCCCAACTGGCGGCGATTCCAGCTTGATCCAATTCGAACTGATTTGGCGACCATATTGCGGGATGGGATAATTCCTTGACGCGATCCGGGTTATTAAACAGCTCAAATTCCGGCTGCAAACTTTTCAGTAACAAGGCCATCTGCTGCATCGCTAAAATGGCCATCCGGTGAGCCGTTACCTCATCAAAACCCCATTGCACCTGCGCCGCACGGACCTGATCGGCAAACACACCTCCACCAGGAACGATCAGTACTTGGCCGGAAAAGCACCGTATGGCATCCAAACACAATGGCAACACTGGCGTTGACAGTAAACTGCCACCGAGTTTAATAACGGTGATCACGATTGAAACTGTTCCAATAATTGCAGCAATGCAGCGGCTTTATCAAAACACTCCTGATATTCGGCATCTGCAACAGAATCATTGACAATGCCGCCACCCACCCAAAACCGAATGCTGCCCTGATTATGCACCAAGGTACGAATCGCAATATTGGTATCCATATTGCCATCAAAACCGATATAACCGATGGCACCGCAATAAATGCCCCGTCGATGTGGTTCCAATTCCTCGATAATTTCCATGGCGCGAATTTTCGGAGCGCCGGTAATCGAGCCGCCAGGAAAACAGCTGCGCAGCAAATCCAGGGCATGCTGGCCTTTAGCTAGAATCCCCGTCACAGTACTGACCAGATGATGCACAGTAGCGTAACTTTCCACCTTGAACAAATGCGGCACCCGTACCGAACCTGCCTGACAACTTTTGCTGATGTCGTTACGCAGCAAATCGACAATCATCACGTTCTCAGCTCGGTCTTTACTGCTGGCAGCCAAGGCGGCGATTTGTTGTTGATCATCACTGAACAAGGCTTTTCTGGGTCGGGTGCCTTTGATCGGCTTGGTTTCCACCTGCCTATCCGTGACTTTTAAAAATCGCTCCGGAGACGAAGACAGCACCTGTACATCAGGCAAATTAAGATACGCACTAAAGGGTGCAGCATTAATCTTGCGCAAGGCTTGATAAGCCAACCAAGGATGCCCCTGGCATGGACTGACAAAACGCTGGGTCAAATTCACTTGATAACAATCGCCTTCTTTTAGATAGGCTTTGATTTTGGCAAAAGCTTCACCATAGCTTTGCCGCGGCATATTAGAGTGCGGCGCTGACAACACCCGAAAATCAGCTCTGCGCACTGGTAGAGTTAGCTCACCAAACTGGCGTTTCAAGCGCTGAATCAAACTATCATTCAGATCATACCCAACCAGCCAACTTTGTTGCTTTTGATGATCAACCACCACCGCCCAACGATAAATTCCTACCGCCATATCTGGTAGGTGTTCAGTATCTTCTGCCTGTATAGGCAGCTTTTCGATGCGGCGCGCCAAATCATAGGCAAAATAGCCCATGGCGCCACCATTGAACGGTATGCCTTCGATAGCCGGTAATGTATCGCCTAAATAGTATTTAAGCAGGGCAAAAGGATCTTCCTGACTATCGACTTGCTGACTGACAGTACTGATGCGGGTTTTTTGACCTCGGGTTTCCAATGTACAAACCGGGCCATACGCCATAATATCGAAACGGCCTTGCTGACTGGTCGGAAACGCACTATCCAGAAAAATCGCCCACGGCTGATCGGCGCAACCTGCAAATACTGCAGCGCTGTCCTCGAAATAAGGCAATGATTGTTTGGTGACTTTAGAAGACATTCAGTGAAGTGATTAGGCAACCAATGCTGCCGAAAGGAAATATGACAATCATCCGATAGTATACCAGAGCCTACTATTATCCAAACCCACCCGCCAGATAGGCTACCGCTACAGCCGGCGCACAATCGGCAGCATCCAAAGTACCCGGTGGAGTGGCTTGTGCAATCAACTCAGTGAAGTCGACATAGGGCAAACCAAGCTCGACGGCTATTGGCCTTGCCAAGAAACGCCCTACTCCGGCACCCACTATACAACTTTGTTTCGGCTGCCTACTACGTTGCAGTTGTTGCACACAGGCTTGTTTGATGTTTTCTAGCTGCTGTTGTTTTAGGGTTTGCGCAAATGCTTGCCACAGCGGCCAATCTTCAGTTTTAAATTCATACCCGGTCATTCTGGATAATCTTATCGCGCTGGCCTCAGGTGTTTTTTCAGCACCATCGGCAGTATCGCATTGATCATGCTGATCCTGTAAATCGCCTGTCAGCCGATACACGTCCGCCATGGTGGCAAAATACTCTGCCATCAAACCCATCGACCTGCCATTAAACACAGTTGTTTGCGCAACCGCCATCACGGCCGTCCGCACAATACCGGTATACAGCAGCTCGCCAGACACCAATCGCTCATAATCGGTTAGTCCCTGAGCATCCAATGTGTGATTTTCAATAAGTAAAATGTCGGTCGTCGTGCTACCAATGTCCACAAATAGCGCCTGTGTTTGTCTTTTTGCCGCTAATTGCGCACTGGCTATCCAGTTTGCAGAGGCAATGGCCATCACATCAGAAACCTGGATATTGTTTGCCGCCATAAAACCTTGCTTACCGGCAAACACATCAATTTGCACATCACCCAACCTTGCTTGCAAAGTCTGCACAATCGCTGTGACGCCCTGTTCGCGTGAAGCAAAACAATCGACCAATTCGCCGGTCATGGTGACAGCATGTCGCGAACATTGCCCAGGCAACACCGATAAAATCTTATCGATAGCCTGTTCCAAATAAATCAAGCCTTTCCATAAAGGACATGGTTCCTGCAGCACACATTCCACTTCACCATTGCTATTCAGCAAAGCCGCTTTGACATGTGCGCCACCAATGTCCCAACCTAAAATGTCTGTTTGCATCATTGTTTAATGAATAGTAATCCGAACCGATTGCGAGTTAGATACACACAAATCAGGTTGATTGTTTAAAAGGCGTAACACTTGCTCGGCAACATTGATACCGGTCGCTGGTCGAATACCCACATAAGATGTGGTCAATCTTGGGTTAATTTCCAAAATCAACGGGCCAAACTCAGCTGTTTCAATCAGATCAATGCCGATATAACCCCACAATCCTGGCATAGCCATCGCCACACGATTGATTAAATCCAGATAAAAATCCCGCTGACAATTATGGGTATTCACTTCACAGGCTTGCAACTCAAACCGACCATTGTGAATCGTCACTTGCTGCTGATTAGTAGTCAAAAGCCAAGTCTGTCCATTTTTGAACAAACAGGACAGACTGACTGCTTCGCCCATCATCAAAGGCTGCAGCAGATAATTCCCAACGTCAATCTTCTGACTGATAGCTTGAAATTGGGCTTGGTCAGAGATAACAAATCCTCCCTCGCAGCCAACGCCGTCTCGTGGTTTGACCACGGCAGGTATAAACGGCACTGCATCTGAATGAGGCAAGCTCAAAGACTCAACGACCGGTATGTCATGCATTTTCAAGCATTGATAGGTCGCTAGTTTATCGGTGCAAAGAAATACCGTCTGGGGATCGGACAGTAATACGATTTTTTCCAGTACAAAGGCTTGCATCGCTAACCCTGCCAGAATACCGTCAGTTTCCGGGGCGATAGGCCATATGGCATCTGACTGGAGCATCAATTGATATAACATTTTTCTTTGATCATCTGCCGTAGCCGCAGCAAAAGTCTGTACGTTTGCCGACAACTGCAAATCCGCGCAACGCACATCCAGTGGCAATAAAACCTGTATGTCCGGCAAAAACTTTAGCTCATCCAGCAAAGCCTGTAACATCAACCGTCCTTCGGCGAGCAACGAAGCCGGCAACTCTTGTCCAGCTAATCCGCCACCGCAGATATATTCATAAACCAGCAATTTCAACGCTTGAAACCCATTATGCAAATTGTTCCAGTCATAGATTTAAAAGACGGCTTGGTAGTGCATGCCGTGCGGGGTAATCGGATAGATTACCGACCTATCCATACCTTTTCGAGTCTAATCAAACACAGCTCATTAGAGGCTGTGATGGAGAGTTTTTTAAGCCTGTATGCATTTAAGCAATTTTACATCGCCGATTTGAATGCTATCACCGGCACAGGCAGTCATCAGACACTTATCGAGTCTTTACTAAAAAATCATCCCGAACTTGATTTCTGGGTCGACAACGGCAGCCAGTTAACCGATTTGTCATCCCGCCTGCCCAATCAAACTTGGATTATTGGCACAGAATCCCAACAAACATATACAGCCCCTGCCAGCAAAGATTTTATTTTGTCTTTGGATTATCAGGATCACCAGCAAATCGGTGATAGCGACTGGTTTAACAATAGCCAATACTGGCCTGATCAAATCATCATCATGACCCTCAATCGGGTCGGCAGTAATAATGGTCCTGATTTTGACAAGTTGCGCCCATTCATCCAGCAACATCCTGACAAGCAGTTTATTGCAGCCGGCGGTATAAGAAATAGTATCGATTTAAACGATCTGCAAAAGCTTGGCGTACATGCGGCACTGGTTTCCACGGCCTTGCACAATGGCGGCATCAATCCCCAATCTCTGCAAAACCTTTAGGCAAAAAAATACCCCGGCAAGCCGGGGTATTTTGCACAACCGTAGTTGCTAAAAACTTAAACGTTGTTAGCAGCGAATGGGTGTTTTGCTTCTTTTTTAGCAGCAACAACTTCTTTAGCTGTTGGAGTGCCGGCAACAGCACGCTCAAGGGCTTCTTTAGTTGCTTTATAGTTGAATTCTTCGATTTTTGCATCGTCTTCAGCCAACCAGTGGATGAATACACCAACAGAAATGAACAAATCATCAGCTTCATCAGCAGGGATAGTGCCATCTTCAACAGAATCAGCAACAGCCATAGCTACAGCGCGTTGAGCTGGTCCAAACATTTGAACAGCTTGTTTAGAACCTTTGATGGTTACTTTGTTGAACAGGATGGTTGCTGGTTTAACCATCAGGTTAGGAGCAACAACAGCCAACAGAGTTGAGAAACCGTCTTTGTTGTTTGTCAGAGCATTTGCAAACGCAGTTTCGGCTGCAGAGCCACGTGGGCCAATGATCAAGTCGATGTGAGCAATTTCGTTGCCTTCGCCAACCAAAGATTCACCAACGCGCATGTTTGTAATTTTTGCCATTTTTAATTTATCCCCTAAAGATAAGATTGAACCAAGTTAAAGATACATTTTGTCCATTTTATTAAAGCTTCCGGACAGTTCCTTCTTAAAACGTGTTAGTCAATTCATGACTAACCTGCCTTTCCAGAAGCGCCACCAGTACTGTTGCGACAGTCATGTCAGCGGTAGTACCCGGGTTGATTTTTCTCGCCTTGAATGTTTTATCAATGCTGTACAGCATAGGTAAAACCTCTTCCAGCTTATTAGCGGCTTTCATGGCTTTACATAACAAAGCCATTTCACCCGCAATCCACTCTGAATACTGCTTTCCATACTTTCGCTCAATATGGCTATCCGGAAAACGGGACAACATTTCAGCAAATACTGATAATGCTGCCCAGCCGCTTTCGCCAGACAAAACGAAAGCACGATTATACTCCATAACTGCAAAATCAAAAATATCTTTAAAAGAATTTGTGTACTGCAATGCAATTCTGTCTTTGTCAGACGCTATTTCCATCGCTTGCAACAACGTCACCGTTGGAACTTCATTAACATCCTGTTGATCAGCCCCACCCAACCCACCCGGCGACGCCAAAACAATCGCTTTGAAAACCCAGTCCGCATCCTGCAGTGTTGTATTACACAATACATTTTCCAGTGACGAGCGCAATTCAGTTATCACATTGCATTGCTGCATTGCCTGCATTAAAGGCGCGCACAGCAAAATAATGCCTAAATTGGTATTACAGCCGACCGCTTCCCGAGTTGCTTTCACCGAGAAATAAATTTTTTCGCTCAAGTTATAATCGGGATTGGTAATCGCAGCCGCACTGACTTGAGCGCTAAGCCGAAAATCATCCACCGTCATATCATGTGCAGCACTATAAATACTGACATTACCCGGTTTGAAAGCCTGCAACTCAATCTCGCAAGCCTGCTGATAAACATCTATCAACAATTGCCGATCTATCACGCTACCACCTCGATAGTATTCATGACACGATGCAACAAATCATCCGCCATGCAAGCCGCCACATCGATGTCGCAGACGCTTTGCAAACCTTTCCAGGCCGGCACGCTATTCACTTCAATCACGGTTAGCTCACCCTCACGCGTTCGGATCAAATCCACACCGGCATAGTCCATCTGCAACGCTGAAACCGCCCTTACCGCCAGATCTGCCACCTCAGGCGACAGTTCAATTTTTTCGCAGGATGCACCGCGGGCCACATTATTCAGCCAGGAAATCCCCCGCCGCCGCATTGCCGCAACCGCCTTGCCATTGATGACATATACCCGCTTGTCCGAATAACCTTCGCCATCACACTCGACAAATCGCTGCAGATAATAAATGCCGTGGCTACTGGTTAACCACAGTAAATCAGTCGATTTTTCGATACGCCTGATACCTTCACCTTGCGAACCAAACAACGGCTTACTGATTAAAAAATGACCTGCAGCCAACTCCTGCTCAGCAATCGCCAGCGCTTGCTCCCTATCTCGCAACACCCAGGTTTTGGGGGTGGTAATCCCCCCCTTATGCAATAAAAAACTGGTCATGGCTTTATCGACGCTACGCTCAATCGCATGCCCGTCGTTATAAACAGGCACGCCCAGTAGCTTCAAAGCATGTAACACATCCAGATAAAAAACCACCTCTTCCAAGGAACCGCCGGGCACGCCACGCACAAACACAGCATCAGGCAGTGAGTCTTCAAATCCAGGCACCATAACCGGTATTCGGCGTGACGTATCTAGCCGACAGGCCGTCAGAGACACGTACTCAGCATGACAAGCACGTTCGGCAAACGCACGGCATAGTTGCTTGCCATGCCAACCGGGATCATCTGTAACAATGGCTATTCGACGCAAGGAATGAATTGAGTTTTGATGAGACATAAAAAAGCCGGACTTTAAAAAGCCCGGCCCCATTAACAATTAAGGGATCTATAAACCGAAAGATTGATCCAGCAAGGCATTATCCAACTTGCCGGCACGGAAACTTTTGCCGGACTCGACTGCTGTGACAATCACACTGGCAGGACTGAACAACATGGCATCTACTTTAAAAAAGTCGTATTCGTAAGCTTTAAAAATATCGGCAAACGGTTTGCCATAATCTTTTGAGGTTGAACTTGGCAACTCTTTAGCCAATTTTTCAGCCGCTTCATCGCTGCCTTTCACGAATAAATGCACCTGACCGGCAAACAAAATGGCGTCATTGGTGCGACCCATGGCTTTCACAAAATTCGGGTGCGGCGGACAAATCGGTGCAGAACCGGATCCATCAATGATATTTTCCAACGGAAAATGCAGTGCATGTGCTTTGTGCATCGCCACTTCCAATACCCGCCCTACCACTTGCACACCACCCGCCAAGCTGCTGGTCGGAGTGACGATAATGGTCAAGCTAGCAGGTGCAATACCACAGGCTGCCGCCACTTTTTCAACGATTTCAACCGGCGGCAAGCCATCGTTTTCGATAACCAGCACGGTTTTCTCGCAGTTATCTCGGTAGTCTAGTTCTTTGTACAATTCTTCAACCGGCTCAACCACACCTTCTTTGGTTTTGGTCGCCATCGCCCGCGCCGGCCCGGAACCTAACGCATAATACTTGCCATGCGACAAACTCCAGCCGGCGTATTGGCTTCCCAGACAGGATAAAACCGGGTTGGTAGCATGCACATTGATTGTCAGCGGCCAGTTGTTGGTATAGCTGCTTTGCGAAATCGTCGCAGTTCCCATACCACCCATGCAAATTTCGGTAATGATGCGCCCGGCTTCCAAACCGCCCGGCACCTTGATCCCTGCATCAATGATGGTGCAACCGTTTTCCAAGGTTTCAACGCCCAATCTCAATGCATCTGCATTTTCCAGTAAATGAGTAACCAACGGTTGAGTGAGTTTATTGACGCTTGCTTGGTATTGCATGATTTTAAAAACCTGTGTTTAGAAGTTGTTCGATGATATTTTTCTGATGCCGTAAACGATTTACAACCTGATCGGCATCCATTCCGCCTGCAATGATACTGCAAACGGGCTCCCCCTTGCCAACAAAAGCGCCGTCTGCCGGCCTGTCAATTGCACAATCGGGCCAAATCATGCCCGCAGGAATGACAGTATCTTGCGCTGCAAATACCACTTGGTAACCCAACGGCTCCACAGCTTCTATTTCGTCCAAAACGCCTGCACACGCCTGACAATGTAAGGCCAACATCGACTGACCATACAACTGCGCACTCGCTGGAATCCGCGCATTAATCTCCAACAGATAGCATTGCTGTTCATGCAGAATAAAATCCAGACTACCCAAACCTTGCAATGGGTAAACGCCAACTAACTTTTCAAACCATTCGGCCAGCAAACTTCGCTTGCCTGGCGCAAGCTCGGCATGATTACAAATCCCGGAAAACACAAAATCTCCCGCATCAGCATCAACAGGCCATTGCCGATTAAAACCCAACAGCTTCACCCGCCCCTGACTTGCCACAAACAATACCGAATACACCTCGCCATCCAATCGACGCTGCCAGTAAACATCCTGTCTATCGACAACATCAACTTTTGCAAAAATCGAAATACCAGCTCCACCCTCACCGCACACAGGCTTTATCAGCCAATCAGCATCATCACTGGGCGTTGAAAAAACGCTATGTGGATAACAAATCCCTAACTGCTCAAGCTGACCGAAAAAAGCCTGCTTATCCTGTAACCGCCGCATCAATTCAGCCGAATTTCCCAACACTACAAAGCGAGTCTGCAAGTACCGCAAACTGTCGATATGCTCCTCAAAGCCACTACCATAAATCACATGCGTCAAGCCATGCCGTCCGGCAACAGACTCAACTGCGACGTGTAAATCAGCCAACCCCAGACTATTCACTTTAATAGATTCCAGCGCCAAAGCCTGCGTATCCGTGTCAGCAAAACAATCGATAGCAATCGGCGCATTACCCGCCCAAACAGCCAGTTGCGCCAACATCCGCGCCGATCGGGCAATCACCAGAATCTTGTCTGTAATAGTCAGATTATTCACATCACTCCATAGAGAGTTTCTTGTTCACAAGAAAAAAATCTGGATTTTATAAAATAATCTGGGATAATGCGCGGCTATTGGAGAGCTGGCTGAGCGGTCGAAAGCGGCGGTCTTGAAAACCGTTGAGGGCTAATACCCCTCCTGGGGTTCGAATCCCTAGCTCTCCGCCATCATATAGAGTTAAGGCCCTGATAAATAAAGATTTATCAGGGCCTTAATTTTTTATACCCTACTCCCTACCCTACTTTTGATTCAAATAACCATCACTGATTCTATTTCAGTCGGCGTTATTTGACACAGGATCATTAGTAGCGATTTGTCGACTCCGCGCATGATTTGAGTCAAAGCGCGCAAAGTTATTAGCATCCCTGCAGTAACAAAGTCACAGCTACGACATCAGCAAAAATTCAATCAAGCCAAGCCTTATTTCAGTCTTTTAACTCATTTAATTGGGTTCAATACGCATTTTTGTTTAGGAAGCCTTCGATGGCGATTAAACAATGCCTCGCTTGCGGCCAATCTTTTCAACCACGTCCACAAGTTCCACTGCATATTTGCCAAAAATTGTACATTGCAGCCGCTACATCAACGCCGACTTAATCGCCGCTGGCTTGTCACCACTGGCTCCCGAACGCGAGTTAGTCGCCGCCAGCAGAATTTTTCTACAAGAAATCGAGAATAGCGTAATGAAATGCCAGGACTTTGCGTTTGAAACTACGCTGGCCGGCAAGAGTTATCTAAAACTGGTGCAGCGTTTGCAGCAATTAAACTGGCATGTGGAGCTGATTTATTTGGCTCTGCCTTCGGTGGAAATGTCGAAAGCACGGCTTGCCGAGCGCGTAGCGCACGGCGGTCACGATATTCCTGTTAATGCAATCGAGCGTCGGTTTTCGCGTAGTTTGTGCAACTTGCTGCACGAATTCAGTTTCGTGGTAGACAATTGCGCCTGCTTCATGAATATCAATACCGAGCCAACCTTGATTTTTGAACAACAAGGTACACAGCGCGATATTATCCACAATGACTTTTACAACCATTTATTACTCGAGGCAAACTCATGAGCCCAGACAAAAAACGGCCTTCCGAAAAAAGCCTGATGATGCAAGCAGCGTTAAAACAAGCGGTTACGGATGCTTTGGATAAAAAATCCCGTCTTGGGCAATACGCGGTGTTATGGGAAAACAATCGCTTGATATACAAAGGCAGCGATGCGCCGGAAATATCAAGAAAATAAAGACCTGTAGGTTTAATTTGATAGAGGGTAACCCAACAAACGAAAGCCAACTACGACACTTACAAAATGTAAATCTACCGAGATTACTGCTATGCAAGCCTACTACGAAATAGAAACTCAAATTCCGCCCAATCACCGCTTGAACCTGCAATTGCCGGACTCCATTCCAGCCGGTACAGCCAAAATTGCCGTGATCTATGAATTGCCGGAAAAACCGGAAACCAAAGCCACCAAAATGGCCGCTTTTTTACAAAATTTGTCGGAGTTTATTCTTGTAGGCGAAGGCCTGAGCCGAACGGCGATTGACGCGCAGCTGCGCCAAGAACGCCAAGAATGGGATTAGCCATGGCTGCGACATATTGGATACCTTGCGCAAAGTTATTGACTGGGATGCGCTTTTAACCAAAAGCAATCCATAGGTTTTGTCAACCGCTCATAATAAAGCCGAGGAGTAATCATGCAAACGATCCAAATCCAATTACCCGATACTGTCAATATAGACGCCCACGAAATTCAAATGCTACTGGCCGGAAAGTTGTATGAAAAAGGCCTGTTGTCAATCGGCCAGGCGGCGTAAATGGCGGGCTTCACCAAACGCGCCTTCATGATGCTTTTAGGTCATTATCAGGTATCGGTATTGAATTACCCTGCTGATGACATCGGACAGGATTTTGAAAATGCCTGAAATCATTTCAAACACCCGTTGCTTGATCATTCTGGACAATATTGATCGGCTGGATATTTTGACCGTTGCTTGATCGTTAGGCCCTCTATGAAAATTCTCCACACCTCCGATTGGCACCTTGGCCACAGCCTAAAAGGCTTTGACCGTCATTTTGAACACCAATGCTTCCTCGATTGGCTGCTCGTGCAACTGCGCGAGCAAGACGTCGATGCATT
>PERU01000051.1 GCA_002928965.1 Methylomonas sp. | reverse complement strand
TTTGCTGGAGTGCCGGGCATTGATCGTGTCGATCTGCGTGACTATATGCTGGCCATCACTGCTAGAATGTTTCTGATGGTGGATGTCGTACGCTTGGAAAACAGGTAACGCCGCCGTAGCGTTGGAAATGGCGTCATTCGCCGCATGCAGTGTTTCCGCTCGTAGGAAATTGCGCGCCGTCGTCAGCAACGCAGAATAACTAAGCCTCGAGACTTCCGCCATTTTCCATAAGCCCATATTGGTACCCATGGCAACAATACAAGCCAGGATCAGTTTCGGCTCGGTATCTGGTTTGACGTAGCGCTCCAAAACGTGGGCAAATGACTTCAGGGATCCTGTTCTTTCAGCGACAAACCAAAGCAGGTCAGCCACGCCGATACTTGGCAATTGAGCATAGAAAGGACTGTTGGTTGAATCTTCCTCGGAGGGATAAACCAATGTCCAGCGAAGCTTGTCCCCGCTGCCGGTGATTTTGAAATGTTTATTGTCACCGCTAGCAATGCGCTGGTTCATTGATTTGTACTTGGCTTCCAGTTCCTGCTTCAGCGCGGCTAACGTATCCTGAATTGGCGTCAACAAAATCGGTGCGCCGATTTCTTGCAATATCGCGTCTTTATCCTTATTGGCCCAGTGGGAGCGAGTCTACAATTTCACGACATATAAGCATTAGCTAATTAAAAAGTGACCGCTAAAGGCCGAGACCAATAAAAAGCTAACCCCGAAATTTTAGATATAATATGCCCAACTCAAATCGTAGCAGGGCTTGCCGTGGCATATTCATGGAACGATCCAGATGCAAAGGACTTGTGGGAGCTCACTAGCGACGAATCCGCATTGTTGCCGGGCATGACCGACAAAGGACGGCTCGGTTTTGCGGTTCAGCTCAAGTTTATGGAAATGTACGGCCGATTTCCTGAACGCCAGGAAGAAGTGGACCGGAACGCTGTGCAGTGGTTAGCCACGCAACTTGGTACAACGACGGATGCGTTGTCCTTGTATGAGTTTGGCGGTCGCCAAGGGCAACGGCATCGGCGCACTATTCGTATTTTTCTTGGTTTCCGCCGCGCAACCGGCACTGATCTACAGCAGCTTGTGCAGTGGCTATGCGACGATGCATTGCCGTTAGACCCGCAAGCCCGCCATGGTCGCGACATGGCGCTCGACTGGTGTCGCACACACCATCTGGAGCCACCCGCCGGCGATCATCTTGATCGTGTCATTCGGTCCGCCGTGCATAGTTACGAGACGCGACAACTGGCGACTATTCACGCGCGATTGAGCGCGACCAACAAAGCCGCCATTGACCGACTGTTGGCCAGCGAGGAACCCGACCACGAAGACTCACTCAACGAGAAATCGACAACCATCTCCTTTAGCAACCTCAAGACCGACCCCGGCAAAGCCAACCTCGATAGCTTGCTGGTTGCCATCGCCAAGCTCAAGTGTATCGCCGAGATCGGCCTGACCCCGGCTGTATTTCAGGATATTCCTGTCAAGTTTATTGAACAATTCCGGCAGCGTTGCGCGACGGAATCGATCCGAGAATTACGACGCCACCCAGACGCGATCCGCTATAGTATGGTGGTCATGTTTTGCTGGCGGCGTCAGCAACAATTGATCGATGCTTTGGTCGATCTGCTGTTGCAGGTCATTCACAACCTGGGTGCCCGCGCCGAAAAAAGAATCGATAAGCGCCAATTCGCTGCATTCAAAAAGGTGCGAGGCAAAACACGGCTTCTATTCAAGCTGGCTGAAGCCACAGTGGATCAGCCGGAAGGGATTATCAAGGAGGTTGTCTATCCCGTGGTGGGACAGAAGATCTTGCAGGAATTGGTTGAGGAGTTTAAGACCATGGGGTTCGACTTCGAGCGGGAAGTCCAGGAAACCATGCGCTCATCCTATGGTCACCATTACCGGCGGATGCTGATACCGGTGCTGGATGCGCTATGCTTTCAATCCAACAACACCGTACACCGCCCCGTCATTGAAGCCCTGGATATACTGAAGGCCAATCGCGACAGCCAGCGGCAATACTACAACGCCGATGAAATTCCGCTGGAAGGCATTGTACAAAAGAAATGGCGCGATATCGTGGTGGAGCAGGACAAGGAAGGCAAAGACCGGGTTAATCGCATCAATTATGAAATCTGCGTATTAAGAGCCCTACGTAAGCGCTTGCGTACCAAAGAAATCTGGGTTGCCGGCGCGGATCGCTATCGCAACCCGGAGTACGATTTACCCGCCGACTTCGCGGCTAAGCGCGATAGCTATTACGAGCTACTGAAGGCTCCCAAGGATGCCGATGAATTTATTGAACAAATACAGTCCGCCATGCGGGAGTGGTTGGCAATACTGAACACTGGGCTTCCAAGCAATCTGAAGGTTCGCCTGCGTAAGCAAGGCAAAAACCTTATTCACCTTACACCACTCGATCGGCAGCCAGAGCCACAGAATACGGCGGCACTAAAACGCGAGATCGGGCGGCGTTGGTCGGATGTGGAACTGATTGACATTATCAAAGAGGTTGACTTGCGGCTTAATTTTACGGCCGCGTTTCGCACGAACGCCAGTCGCGAAGTGCTCGACCCGGCATTGTTGCAACGCCGCCTGCTGCTTTGTCTATTCGGCATTGGCACCAATGTCGGCCTAAAGCGTATCGCCAGTCAACAGCCGAACGTCAGCTTTGAGGAGCTCCGCTACGTCAAACGCCGGTTTGTTCAGAAAGATGCACTGCGCGCAGCCATCAGCGAAATTGTCAACGGTATTTTCCGTATTCGCAATCCGGCTATTTGGGGCGATGCGACGACTGCCTGCGCTTCCGATTCCAGGCAGTTTGGCGCCTATGACCAGAATTTGATGACTGAATGGCACGCGCGATATGGTGGGCGCGGCGTCATGATTTACTGGCATGTGGATACTAACTCGACGTGCATCTACTCCAAGCTTCGGCGCTGTTCCTCGTCCGAAGTGGCGGCGATGATCGAGGGCGTACTGCGCCATTGCACGGATATGGAGATTGATCGCCAGTATGTCGATAGTCACGGCCAGAGCGAGGTGGCTTTCGCCTTCAGTTATATCCTGGGTTTTGACTTGTTGCCTAGACTAAAGGCCATCGCCAAGCAGAAACTGTATGTGCCGGCAACGGCAGACGCAGCACAGTACACAAATTTGGAACCGATCTTGACCCGAGCTATCGATTGGAATCTGATTCGGCAGCAGTACGATGAGATTATCAAGTACACAACCGCGCTACGTTTGGGAACAGCTGAGCCGGAGGCCATCCTGAGCCGCTTCACCCGTGCGAATGCAATGCACCCCACTTACAAGGCGCTGGCAGAGTTAGGTAAGGCGATCAAGACAATTTTCCTATGCCGTTACTTGCACGATGAGTCGCTGAGGCGGGAAATCCACGAGGGTTTGAACGTGGTAGAGAACTGGAATAGCGCCAATGACTTTATCTTCTACGGCGAGCGGGGCGAGTTTGCAACCAACCGAGTGGAGGATCAGGAATTGGGTGTCCTGTCGCTTCACTTGTTACAAGTTTGCCTAGTGTACGTAAATACCCTGTTCATCCAGGAAGTGCTGGCGGAACCTGCTTGGAATGATCGCATGACAGCGGATGACTGGCGTGCGATCACGCCGCTGATCTACCATCATGTGAATCCGTATGGCCGTATCGAGTTGGATATGACACGGCGCTTGACCCTGGCCGCATGATCCCCGGAAAACGAAAGGCTTAGATTTGATCACTGAAGTCATTGTCAGAAGTTCACAGCACTAATTTTCGTCGGCATGAAAATTCCAGCTTATTTTTTGTCATTAAAACTGAATCTAATAACCTTTGTATGTCATACTATAAATGACGGGTTAAGTGACAGTTTTTGATAAACAAAGTATATTCTTCCATGCTGTCACATAATCGACCGTATAAGTGACAGGTGAAAATGCAAATTGGCTATATGCGGGTATCAAAAGCGGATGGTTCTCAGGCATGCGATTTGCAACGCGATGCGTTAATGTTGGCCGGCGTCGATTCGATGCACCTCTATGAAGATTATGCCTCGGGGAAACGGGAAGACCGTCCCGGCCTGGCCGCCTGTCTGAAAGCCTTGCGAGAAGGCGATACGCTATTGGTCTGGAAGCTGGATCGATTGGGACGCGATCTACGGCATTTGATCAACACGGTACATGATTTAACCAGTAGGGGCATTGGCTTGAAAGTTCTAACAGGTCACGGTGCAGCCATTGATACCACGACCGCCGCCGGCAAGCTGGTCTTTGGAATTTTTGCCGCACTGTCTGAGTTTGAACGTGAATTGATTTCAGAAAGAACGGTAGCGGGGTTGGCGTCAGCCAGAGCACGGGGCAGGAAAGGAGGCAGACCCTTTAAGATGACACCCGCCAAACTGCGGTTGGCTATGGCGGCGATGGGGCAGCCGGAAACAACGGTGGGAAATCTTTGTAAGGAACTGAACATTACCCGGCAAACATTGTATCGACATGTTTCGCCCAAGGGTGAACTGCGGCCGGATGGAGTAAGGTTACTGTCTAGCGGTTAAAAGTCCTATGACGAAAAAACTCAAACTCGCAACAGTCCACGTTGCAACTGAATACACAACCAAGCCGCCGCAATCCCTAATAACCAACGACCGCCCAATTCGCAAAACACCATCCAGTCCACGAACCAGGGTACCTGGCGGGGATTGATGCCCGATTCGGCAATGTCTTGAAACGATATTTCCAATTTGCCTAATAGCTGTGCCGGTAAAGTCGCCATGATGACCAAAACCGCTGTCAACAAACCCAATCCAATCAGCAGCAAACGTTGCCGCCAGTGTTGCACCGGCCAAATTAGCAGAATCGAACCTTCGATGACCATTGGCACGAAGCTATGCAGCAAATGGGCAGACGACTTCAATACCGTCGGTGGAGGAATAAACTGGTTGGCGTTCAGATAAATCGACTGTAGCACCCAGGCTGACAACTCAATTGAGTAATCCAGTTGAGATTGCGCCGATTTCAGTAAGTTTAAGCTGGGCGATAGGTCGGGAGCCATCGAGATCATGACCGCCTTTAGCAACGGGAACAACCCTTTTGCCAGCCATTCTCCAAAATACAAAATCAAGCCGGACAATACCAGCCAAGCCAGCAGACCTTTCAGGGTTAGAACAAACAACTCACGCCGGCTCATGGTTTTGACGTGTCGAACCGAATGCCCACCAGGCAAAATAAAAACACCCCAGAATCACCATCAATGTCGGTGCTACATAGGTATGAATCAGCTGAAACCAATCGGGATGGTAAGCGATGACGAAATACAATACACAAATACGCAGTAAATTGATGCCATAGATCAAGCCAATTCCGAACAGCAAACCCAGCACCTTCCGCTTCAATCCGGACGGAAAAACCAAAACGGCGGACACCACCAAAAACAAAGCCCCGGCGCCGTCGCAGCCGCGCACGATCTCCAGATCGGCCTTAGCCGAAAGCAAATGATTGTGCTTGGCCAACACATGCTCCAACGGAGCCAGCCAATTGACCAGATCGGCGCAAACCGCCACCACGCCGTGGTAGTAGATGACATTGGCAAACAAGTCGACTGGAATCTTGAAATAGGCGTAGTCGAGCAGCACGTAGCAAGCTACGAATAGAATGAAGGTCACCCATTCGGTAAGCTTTTTCGGTAGGAATTTTTTCAATGCTCACTTGCCATCGTTAAAGCAGTACAAATTCTGCTCCATCCTCCGGTCCATGAAACTCGCATCTCAAAGACACAAAGCTACTGTGCGTTATACAAATCATGAAGCATTAATCCATCTGGCGAATTCAGTTGTACTGACTCTTCTTTCGAATATAGCAGCTCTAATTTTCCCTTATCAGGACCATTTTCAACTGCTCGAACACCATCAATAACACAAAGAAATCCAAATAGCGCACTATCAACCGAATCAGATACGATAGACTTTACAATCTCTTTCTGTTCATCAGGAAGAGAAAGATACCATTCAGACCGTGTTTTTAGTTGTTGTGATACCTTCCGTCCAGGAGGGTTTTCAGTAACTGAAATAACATCATTTATTGCCCCATCACGGACTACAATTTTTATATTTTTTATAAACTCCAGACTATCCATAAATGGTCTCATTTTGCAAAAGCATTTGGATATGCTTGTTTATTAAGTTGAATTAGTTCTTGTAAAGAACTATTTGGAGCATTCGTATAGTTACGCAAATCACGAATATCTTTAGCCAGAAGATCACGAGCAGTACCGTTAAAATCTCCACTAATAGTCGGTATCAATCTGTGCTCTGCCTGCGGAATCGCAATAGATGGTGCAGTTAGACGGTCATATCCAGGAATAACCTGAGATGCCGGAGAACTCTGAGCTGCATGATGAATATCTAGGCCATCGCCAACAACAGAACTGGCTTTGAGATCATTGAATGCCCCGACATCATATTTTGCAACAGACTTCCCTGCATCAACAACATCTACCGCTCGATCTGCGACCTTGGCAATATTAGCCCCAATACCGACGAATGGAATAGCCGAACTTGCCGAGAGCGCCGCATCACTGTAATTGCCCCGCAACGCCGAGATGCCGGCATTGGTCAGATCAATTGGAACGCCAAATGGTTCTAGTGGGCCTTGAGCTGCTAGGCCGGCAACATCCAATACGCCTTGGGTATAGTTTAATCCAGTATTGACGTAGCTAATACCATCCGTTTGCACCCATGTCCTGACGGATTGCGCTAATAACCCATTCGGATCGTTGAAATTGATCGGATTGTTGTGGACGTAGCTGTAGCGGTTCAGGCCGTCGATATAGCCCAATGGGTCCCGTTGGGTAAACCGTGTCTGATTCGGATCGTAATACCGGGCTCGGTAATGGATCAGCCCGCTGGCGTCCGGCTCCCGACCGGTATAGCCGTACTGCGGCACAATGCCGGTGCCGCCTATCTTGCTGCCGTAGGTGTCGAATCTTTGCGTTGCGGTAACTGCCTTGGCGGGGTTGGTGGTGGCAAGAACGGAGCCCAGACCATCCTGGTGGTAATAAGCCGCCGTGGCACTAGGCAGATTGATGTTGCCGGTCAGCCGTGCCAAAGGGTGGTCTGTGCCCGCTTGTACGTAGACGGCGTTTGCTGTCGTCCAGCCGCCGCTGGGGTATTCGGCGTAGATATTTTGGCCATCGTACAGATAGTTGGTGACGGTAGCACCTTCGGTTTTCTGGACTCGGTTACCTTGGTCGTCGTAACGGTACAGACCGGTCGTGACGCCGTTGGACGCCACTTGGCTCAGGCGCTGAAAACTGTCATAGCCGTATTGGTTTTGGCTGCTGCCCGCGCAGACCGTATCACTGGTTCGGGTGACAGCAGTACCGCTACATTTTTTGCTCTGGTTGCCGGCGTTGTCGTACAGGTAGGCCTCCAGCAAGGTGCCGCTCAGGTTGGTTTGGTGGACTTCGGTCAGTTGGTTAGCCGCATCCAACTTGTAGGCGATCGTGTTGGTCACCGGGTTGCCGATTTGCTTCTGCACCCGGTTGCCGTAAACGTCATGGCTGAAGCTTTGGGTTTGCGCGGCGGTGCCGTTGTTGACTTGGGTCAGCCTATCCAGCGGGTCGTAGCTGTAGGCGTAGTTTAGGGTGGTCTGGCCGCTGAGGGTTTCCTGATTGGTCTTTCTTCTGCCCAGGCCGTCGTAGCCGTAGCTGGCTTGGGCCAGGACGGTGGCGACGTTTTTATGGGCGATTTTGTTGAGGCTGTTATCGGCGTTCCAGGCTAGGGTTTGGTCGATGCCGTTGGGATAACGGGCTTCGGTGAGCCTGCCGCCGTTGTCATAGTCGAAGGTGTAATGGTCGAAGTTGGGCGCCCACAGGCTGATCAGACGGCCAACTTCGTCATACACGTAGTAAGTGCCGCGACCGTCGTTGTCGGTCAGGCTGTCGAGCTGGCCGCCGGGGCTCCAGGCGTAGCTGAGGGTTTTGTAGCCTCTGGCGTCGGTGACGTCTTGTAGACGGTGGGCGGCGTCGTAAGCGTAGTCGTAGGCCACTTCGATCTGGCTGTTGGGGGTTGGACTCCAGGTCTCTGCGCGGGTGGTTTGCCCTAGCGGGTTGCGGGTATAGTCGATTTTTTGTCCGTCTTCGGCGGTGACGCTGAGCAACTGGTGACCGTAGTCCCAGTTGTAGGTCAGGGTGTGACCGTTGGCGCCTGGGGTTTGTAACGTCTTGACGTTGTTGTTCAGGTCGTAGGTGAAGGTCGTGATCTGGCTCAGGGCGTCAGTTTCGCTGAGTTTGCGGCCGAAGTCGTCGTTGACGTAACTGGCCTGGGTGGTGACGCTGTCGCTGGCCGATACGCCGGTGTCGGCATCAATCGCGCTGCCGCCGTCGCTGCTGGTTTGGCCGGCTTTGATCTCCTTCAGATTGCCGAGGTTGTCGTAGACGTAGCGGGTCAGCGGTCGGATGGTTTGATTGAAAGTCGCGCTGCCGGGATTTTGGTCGACATGACCAGGTCCGGCCACGCGGATCAATCTGCCCAGGGAGTCGTAACGCTTCAGGGTATCGCGGACGGCGTCGGTGGAGCCGGCGGCCGGGGTATCGGTGGCTTTGACGATTTGCCCCAGCGCGTCATAGTCGAATTGGCGGATTTGGCCCAGGGTGTAACTGCCGATCTTGGGTTGGGTGACTGTTTTCAAGCGGCCGTCCTGGCTGGCGTTCCAATAGCTGTAATGTGTGCTATTGCCGTTGGGGTCTGTGACGGATTTGACCCTGCCGGCCGCATCGAGTTTGCGACTGACGTTGTGGCCGGCTTTGTCGTAAGCCTTGGTCCAACGGTTGACGGCATCGTAATTGAAGTCCAGCGTGTAGTTGTCGGGATCGGTGATTCGGGTGAGGTTGCCGGCCGCGTCGTATTGGTATTGGGCGATATTGCCGCCGGCGTCCAGGGTTTGTTGCAGGCGACCGGCGCTATCGTAGCGGCGAAAGCCAGAGTCCCAGAGCCGCAGTTGGCCGTTCTGGCTCAACACCAGTTCCTGGCCTTTCAAGCGGCCGTCACCGTCGTAAAAATAATCGCGCGGGTTGCCGGCGGCATCGGTGCCGGTCAGCGGCAGGTTGTCGGCGTCGTAACTGCTGCTGACTGTCTGCCAGTCACCGTCTATGCCTAGCGTCTGCCGGCCCAGGCTGTCGAATTGCAGCGTAGCGCTGTCGGCCGGGTCGGCGGCGTTGATCAGGCCGTCACCGGTCTTGTCGCCCAGGCGGCTGAGCTGGGTCGGGTACAGGGTGTTGGCATCGTAAGTGGTGGTAATGGTCGGTCCAGTGCCGCCGGCAAAGGTGCCCAACACTGCGCCGTTGAAGTCGCGCAGGGTTTTGCTTTGGGTGGGCTGGCCGGTGGTGGCGTCGACGTTGCGTTTAGTCCAGGCGGCGATGTTGGCCAAGGCCGGGGTGGTGCCGGCGGTCGGCACGATGCCGGTTTTCAGCTTGACCGTATCGGTCAAGTTGCCCTTGGCGTCGTATTTGAGCAGGGTCCAGTTACCCAGCGCGTCCTTAATCCGCTGCGGGGCATTGAAGGCGGTGAAATCGCTGTATTCGGTGGTAGCACCCGACGGCTGGGTGATGCGGGTGACATTGCCGGCGCCGTCGTATTGGTATTGCACATTCAAGCCGGCCGGATCGGTTTCGCTGAGGCGGTTGAAGGGATTGGCGGCATCGTAGCTGTAGTCGTGTGCGGCGCCGGCTTCATCGACGATGCGTAGCGGGTTGCCGTTGGCATCAAAGGTATGCCGGCGTTCGAAGCCGCGTTCGTTGACGGTGACGGTTTCGCGGCGAAAATCCTGGTAGCGGAAGGTGGTGGTCTCGGCCAACAACGTGCCGTTGTTATGGCGCTGGTGGCGGAAGACCCGGCCGTCCACGTAGTAGGAAAACTGCATGCCTTCGCCTTGCGGCGCGGTAGTGCGTTTCAAGGCATGGTTCAGGTTCTGGCCGTCGGCGCTGCTGTAGTAGCTATAGGTGACCGGGGCATGCTGATTGGCGACCGCCAGCGGGCTTTTATATGTGGTTAGATTGCCGTTGCCATCGTAGCCGTATTGGTGGCTGGCCAGTACTGTACCGCCGATGGCTTTCACGTCCGCCTGGCTGATGCGACCTCCCGTGTAGCTGAACGCCAGCTTGCGGCCCGGCCCGTCGGTCACGTCTTTCAGGGTCTGGTCGGCGTTGTAGCTCAGGGTCAGGGTGTTGAGGTTGCGGTCCTTGATGTTCAGCAGTTTGGCCGCCTGGCCGGCCGTGACGCCGGCATTACTCTCGAAGCCGTAGCGCAGGCCGTTCTTTTCGGTGACGCTGTAACTGCCGTCGGCTTCGCGTTTCAAAGTGGAATACACGCCCGGCGCAGCCTGGAAGGTGCTGTTGGCCGGCGCCGTCGTGCCACTCAGGCGAAAGAAGCGCTCGCTGCCTGTACCGTCTAGCCAGCCGACCTTGACGAAACCGCCCTCGACGCCGTAAAAGTTCAGTTTGTGATTAAAACTGTGGGTCCAGCCGAAGCCCAGCGGGCCATCCTTGGGGTTGCGGCTGTTGTAGTTGCGCTCGAACACCAGCGGCAAACCCCGGCCCGCTACCGAGATGTCGCGTTCCGCGTGGTACATATTGCCGGTCGCCAGGTTGACAGGGTCGCCACCCCAGCTTTGCAGGGCGTTCCAACCGTTGGACAAGGTGGTGGAGTTGAACGGCCAGCCGCTGAATAGGTTGCTGGGTAGGAAGCTATCGCGTGGGTAGGAGGAACTGACCGGACTGGGGTTGACCAGAGGGTAACCGCCACCGAGGCCTCCGTTGATCATCGCGGCGATATAACCTTTACTTTGGTTTTCCACCATGTAGATAGCGCCGTTCCAGGTTTTCGGTTGGGTTCCACCGTCGGTGTAAGCGATTTTTTTCTTGGGTACGGTCACCGTGGCGCCGTCGTTAACGTAGGCCGTAATGTTGGCTTGAAATGGATTCATGCCAGCGTCCATTAACGTCGACCAGTTGCCGATATTGGCCGAGGTCAGTGTGACCAATGGATTGGTGCCCCCCGATTCGCCGGCAAATTGCATACCGCGTACCGAGGATACCGCGTCGGTGCGAATCAGTTCCTGCCAGATGAAGTGCTCGTAGGCCGAGGCGCTGTAGGCAAACAGTTTGAAGGTGGGCCAGGTTTCGGTGCGTTGGGTAGCGCCGTCGGTGGCGGTGGTGTCCAACTTGACCAGATGCGCGAGATTGCCCAAAACGTCGATATAAGGCCCGCTCGGATGCACCGCAAACGGTAAATCGAACAGGTAATCGACCTTGAGCCCGGCCGCAGTCAACCCGAGATGGGTACCGCTTTCGCCGCTGACGCCGTTGAGCTCTCCCAAGTACTGTCCGGCGTCGGTGACGTAGCGCAAATACTTCATCAAGGCGATATGCAGCAGTTCGCCTTCCGTTGCATCGTAATTGGCGGCGTTGGCCGGCGTCGGGGCAGTCGGCGCGGACTGCACGGTTTGAGTCAAACGCTCGGCTCGCTCCGCAATCAATCTATCCGAGCCTTGACGGGCATAGGCCATCAAGGCGTGATGGGCGCCGGCGGTTAGATTGGTGTAAACGGTTTTGTTGAAGCAATGCAGGTCGGGGTCCGGCGTGCTGTTGGCCGGATCGTCGTTGCGGCAGCTTGCTTGGGAGAGCGTGGTGTCGCCCAAGGTCACTTTCATGATCAACCGATGCTGGGTACCCAAGGAGAGAGAACCCGTGCCGGTGGCCTGCGTCACGCCATCGACCTTGATGATCGGCTTGAGATTGACCAAACTAGGCGGCGTGGTCAGATCGCCGTTCCAGTTGTTCCACAGAGTCTGCGAGCCGGCATCGGCCGGCACGTAGGATAAGGTTAACCGCTGATGGACGATGGACGGCAACGACAGGATTTGCTCGGCGACCAGATCGACTCCGCTACTGTTTCTGACTTTGATCGACAGGCGATGGCGGTGGCTATCCGGCAGACTGGTGGCCTCGGGTGACGACGAACCGCTCCAATTGACGTATTGCGTGACTTTGTAGGGTAGTGTGACTGGCAGAATGTCGTAATTTCTGACGGCTTGTTCGCCCAGATAAGGCACGTCCAGCAAGGTGTTGTCTGCGTTCAGACCTTTGACGTAGGTCTCAACCTGAGCGGCGTAACGCTCGTGCGGCAAGGTATGCGTGCGACTGGCCAAATAGCCGGTAGCGCTGTAATCGAACGCAACGCTCGATTGAATGCCGGCAATACCCGGTTGATAGGTGTTGTCCTTGAAACTGGGGTCAAGCGGAATCCAGCGGTAGCCGGTATTGTCCGACGGCGCACCGCGATAATTGCCGTAAGGTAAACAGGCCTCGACCCAGACATGGCGTAGGAAAATGCCATTGGCATTCGAATATTTTCCGGCATTAGGGTTGAGGTTGCCCGACAAAATGGAACCGGCGGCTTGGTAACTTTTGGCGCCTAACCAGCGTGGACCTCGTCCATTGGCGCCCAGATTGGACGAATCGATTAACTGGATGTCACCCAATACATAACGCGCCGGAATATTGGAGGCTCGCAGCAGCGCGATCAGCAAAGAGGCTTGGTCGGTAGCGCCGCCGGCGCCGCTATATAGCGTGCCGGCCGAGCCTTTCATCGAACCGAAGTAAGGTTCAAAGCGAATCGTGTTGTAGACGTGCTGAAATATCTTGACCGGCGAATAGTCGAGTTTGGCGGCAAGATTTTGAATTTCTCCGGAAATAATGACGTCTTCGGTAGCATTTAAATCGGCAGGGGCATAACCGCAAGCCAGCGCTTCGGTGGGGACGGAAGGTGCTGCCGCTTCGGCCGGTTTACCGAGCATGTCAAGAAGGAAGGCATAGGCCGGCATATCGGGCTTGAATGGCCCGGCGCTCAGATAGCGCGGTAATTTTTTACTGGGCTCCGCCGGTGTTGGTTCAACGTCCGCTCCCAATCGGGTCGTAGGCGTTGGGATTGCATCAGGCGCAATGTCGGCGCTTTGTTTCCGGTGATGCAGTGCGCGCAATTCAGTCTTGGCATTCCCCAAAGCCCGGTGGCGTGAGACGTCTTTATGCGCCGAAGAAAATTCCGCTAATGAACGATTGATGCGGTCGAAGCGCTGCGCAACCTGCTTGGCGTAACGGTCGAAGTCATCCACTTTGTCGGGTTGTTTTAGCCCGGTCAGTTTAGAGCGCATCCGGTCGAGTTCCGCCTCCACATCCTGGCGTAAATCGGCGATTTCAGAACGTTTGGCTTCCAGCAGCTCTTGCTTGGACGACAGCAGATTGGCTTGACCGTTCTGTTGCAGGCGATCCTCGTCCTCTGCCTCGTCGAGCAGTTCGGCGGCTTCATCCAGATGTTCGCGCAATTGCTGCGCCAATGGATTACCCGGTTGTTGATGCACCTTGAGCAGCGTTTGTACCACGGCATCCGGTAACACGGCGGCGTCTTGCGGCGCGGCGAAGAGGGTTGAGGTCGCAAGTAGGCCCTGGCACAGAATAACGAACGCCAGTAGAGAGCGAGAACGGGAAACGGGTGACATGGAAGAATCCTTGGCAGAGCCTTTAGATTTAGCGGAGATCGCGTGTTTGGTTTTGCTTAAAATGCCGCATGATGAAGGAAAGTAGCCCCCCCATTAGGAGCATGGCCCAGGTCGGCAGTGCCGGGACTTGGGTGGGCTCAGTGGGTTCCGCCACCTCGATTTGACTGGTGACCGAGGTTTGCATATCGGCCGCCAGCACTTCATAGGTAAAATTGTATAAGCCAAGCGAAGTAGGCGTGCCGCTGATCTGGCCGGTACTGTTATCCAGGCTGAGTCCATCCGGTAAATCGCCGGAACTCAGTAGCCAGCTATAAGGCGGCGTGCCATTACTCGCGGTCAGGGTGGTGGCATAAGGCTGATCCACAATGGCTTTAGTGAGGGTAATGGCTGTCGTCTCACCCGAAATGCTTCGTCCATTACCCTTTAATAAACCGAAGGCATCAGGTACGTTGGGATTGGTGCCCAGTAAGGCCTGTGTCTCGGTACCATCGGGTAGACCATCGCTGTCGGTATCCGACAGCGTCGTTGCCGGGATAGCCGCTAACGTCTGCGTGGTGAGTAAAGCGTCGCTGCCACCCCAACTGCCGTCGGTTTGTTGCTGGGCGATGAGAAAGTTTTCCGCATTCACGACGGCCGGGTCGCTAGCGCCGAGTACGGTGGTCAACGCGCGATAGGCCAACGCGGATTCCAATACTGTTCCGGCGCTGCCTTCGCCGAATCCGCCTCCTGGTGTTTTCTGTTGAGTTTTCAGCCAGGCGGCGCCATTGGCCAGAACGCTTGAAATGGTCGTGGAACCACAGCTGGAGGTGTTGTAACGGCTCAGCACGATCAAGCTATAGGCTGTCGGCAGAATCTGGCTGGGCTGGCTACCGCTAGGTGGCACGAAATAGGGCCAGCCGCCGTTGCCGGTATTACGCTGAGCAACGATGTTACAAACACTGTAACCTTCCTCGGCATAGCTTGCAGTACTGGTTTTAATGGCTTCCAATGCCATGGCCGTGTCGGGATAACTGGTACTGTAGTGATCGTAAGCCCCCCAACTGCTCTGGGGCGAGGCTTCATCGTTGCGCCAAGTGATCAAGCGGGACGCTAAATCCGAGGTATCGCGTCCGGATCGCGCAAGGGCGATGATCTGGCGGGCTAAGGCGTCGGTGCTATAGGCTTCATGGTTTTGCAGCCATGCTACCCCTTTTGCATACGTATCGCTTTTGGTCATGCCGGCATTAACCAAGGCTTCAACCGCAGCGGCCGTCTCCGCCATCTCCAATCCCGGTGCTCCCTGCCAACTGCCATCGCCGCTCTGGTGGGTAATCAACCAGGCCATAGCTTTGAGACGGGTATCGTCGATGGGTGCCGCCATTGTGGCTGTTGCCGTGAAAATACCTGAGCACACCGCAGCCAATCTTAAACGTTTCATTTCCATGTTATCCCTGATCCAATCATCCGGCAGAGAACATTCCGCCTCAATCAAATCCGATACGGTTTACGAGTGGGATAGTCATCCGCGGCTACGCCATAACCATCCATTGACCCAACCACATTTGCCAAGCCATCGGAAATACTATCGGATAAGCTTGCGCGTAGGTGGGCGGACTACGTCCCGGCACTTACGGATTTAGTGAGGCTAACGCGGCAAATAATGGTCTCGCCGTGAGAAACTACAGGAATAATATGACAAGTGTATTAAGGCAAAAATCAAGGTTGGTACTGAACTAAATTTATTTGGCGGTTTTTGCGGTTATGTGAATACTACCCAAACTTTAACGCGAGGCCATGTGTGAGCAAAGTCTATCCCTTTCTTCCGAAATTGGCAGCACATCGGCAATTTATCGATGATTTTGTTGCGGCAACGGCACCGTGCTTTGCGCTCGGCATGATTGAGGAACGAAAGCAAAAACTTGGCCTTCTGACGCTTCGGCCCGGCAAGAGCATTCCTCTGCAGATCACGGAACCAGGTTTCAATTTTGGGCATTCGTTGCTAGGCGATGCCCATTTCGAAGTCGTGCATTTTGCCTTCGATTTCTACGGTTTCGGTACCTACAACGTCTTGGTCAATCCTAACAATCCACTGGTACAGGCGGTGTTGGATATGATGGTTGGCACAGGAGAATACTTTATCCTGGTAATCGGACCGAATCAGGGCGTTACAGCTTTTCGTTCCGAGATTGGAAAAGAGGGGTTGACGGGACTAAAAGACAATCTAAAGCGTATCAAACGCTCGACCACGAGCGATGCGCAGTATCAGCAGGCGCTCAGTAAATTTCAAAAATGTCCAGACCCACCCGGTCAATTGCTCAATTGGGTCTGTCGGGACAACGTAGGGTATCTGGATATCGCATCTGATCGTTTGGAGATGACGCCTGCCTCGTCTCGGGGCGAAACGGTGTCTACCGACGATAATTCCTATCGCGTTTCTCAAAGGCGAGCGCTTGCCGAATTGCTGGATCGCAAGGTTAATCAACTGGTGGGGGCCGGCATCCACGACGATTTTATGTTGTTGGCCCATATGGAGCCTGACATGCATCTGTTCAAGCGGTTAATGGATCTTTCCGACGGTAGCGGAATGAACGACCTTTGTGCTGAATATCCCGGACTGTATCGATTCGCAAAGCTGCTGGAGCTAATCGCGATTGGCATTCAATCGGGAGAGATTGAGGTGCCTCGCTAGTTTTTGTCGCCTCATTCTATTAGCTTAACCTAATATGTCGTCAAATTGTAGCTTCGCTCCCACTGGGCCAACTCCTGTAGAAACAAAATGGCTTCCAGCAGCGGTTCATCCGACACTAGGCAAACGAAATCGAGGTTACAGAACAAATGCCGTAAATTGAGTTTGAATTTGTGCCGTAGCGTGCCGTAATACGACCATTCAAAAGCGGTTTTATCTAATTCGATATTACGCATAAAACTGGATACGACAGGAAAGCTCTCGATGTTGAGTAGTTCGAAAGCCTTTTCCTTGACGGCCGCAAACGGCGTTTCGTCGGGGATTGAATTGTCGATAAACAGTTCCAGAACTTGGCCTGCCGCCTGTAGATTCGCGCCGGCTTCGTCGATGGCTTGCTGCATGGCCTCATCGGCGGCAAGTTTGGCTTGTTTCTCGTATTGGCCAATCAGACTAA
>PERU01000050.1 GCA_002928965.1 Methylomonas sp. | reverse complement strand
CGGCGTATGCGTAATGCCCACTATGCCGTGTATCAAGTTGAAGAAACGAATAACCTGGATACCCTGATAGTCGTGGATGTGTTTAATAAGTTTAAATACAAAATCATTGACCACCAAATGGCTAAAACCGCTCATCAAGGGCTGATATTGGCAGGCTATCTGTTAGATTTTGATGAATTCTCCATCCAAACCGGCGGAACGGTGTTAGTAACCCGAGAGATTATAGAGTCTGATGAAGTGGTACGCTTGATTGATCGTATAGATGATGATCAACTGGCTGATTTTTTGAATAACCCTGCAAATGGCGCCAAGTTGGCGAAAGCGGTTATTTCTGCGTCGCTTAAGCAAGGAAAACCTTGAAATTTCAAACATGAAAGACTTTGATAGATAACCTTCAGCGTCAACTTGACATACCAAGCAGCCAGTCAATATTGGTTTGAGTGAATAAAGCTCATGCCTTGGCACTACTCTGGCTAAATTACCAATACAAGTACCGCAAAAAACTCCCACAGTTCTCCCATTACAAGCGAATCCATTTTCAGGATACTACGTCCCAAGTTGAGACGCGGACCGATGGTTATCAAAATAACCCCAAGAACGGCATCGTCCACGGCAATACATTTTATGGATTATGAATTTTAGAAGCAGCGTCGATTGATGCTGCTAAACCGAAAAAATCTTGGAGAACATCGCCATGAACAGACTGCCAGAAACCGTGAACCAACAATTCAACCAGTTGTTAGCTGCCATTTGTTATGCCATGGATGATGTCAAAATAGAAAGCGCCGAAGCCAGTTTGATAGGCGATTTTACGGCGGTAGTAGCAAAGATGAACGCCTGCAAAAGTTTGCAAATGCTGGAAATGGAGCTGAAAGCCTGCTTAAAGCGCTTCGAGGAAACTCGACCAAGCAAACCGATTGCGGAACCGGTCCGTAATCAAACCCGCCAAATAAGCCGCAAGGCGGTTCGTGGTAAGCTGAGGGTTAAACTTGGTGACAAAATAATCGAACAGTCCACCGTCTCGGATACTTTTGTGCAAACCCTGGCAGAGTTGGGACTGGAAAAAGTTGCCAAGTTGAACAAAAAGCTTTCGGGAATAGCATTGCTGGCCAGAACTCCAGCCAACGGCGGCTATCAAACCCAGAAATATTATCAAGGCTGGTATGTCACCACGCATTTTAATACCCCAACGGCGATGAAAATATTACAGGATGTTGGAAGGGAGTTGCGGATGCCAATATTAGTTGAAACCATCATACGGTGAAGGTCAACCTTTAAACAAGCCTGTAACATTAATATCAACCAGGAATAACCAGCGTAATATGGAAAATCCAAAAGACAGCAGCAATAAAAGTAAATCATCTGAGAGCACTGAACTCATCGGGTTCGATATTGATGAATTTGAGAAGTCTATAAATAATGGAGATTTTGATTATGATCTGGCTATTAATGAATTATTTTGTGAAAAACCAGACTATGAAAGCGGCATGGAACGAATGGTTGCAGCCGCTAAAAAAGGCAATCAAGCTGCTTTGAATTGGCTGGTGAGCGCGGGTATTCGAATCGTTATTCCCGAGGTTTTGTGGAATAGAAAGAATATTCAACGTTGTATAAGCTATGTTTTGACGTTCTGCCGGGAGTATGACGCTGGTCCTCATGCTGCAATGGCTAGATTTTTTCGCGGTTTGATTTGTTTGTCTGGGCAAGGTGTTGCAAAGAACGAAGAACTGGCAATTCATTTTCTTAAACAGGCTTCCGAGGGGCCATTTCTCGATGAATTAGGTAATAATATTGGGATTAGCGATGAGCACAACGGAAGAGACTTAATAAACATTTATTTAGATGTCTTGTCTGAGAAGGTGGCGACAGATGATAATGATGGTGAATATTGGAACTTAAATGATTTGGGGAGGCTATTGTGTAATGGTCTTAATGAATATTGGCCTTTTCTTTTTATTGATAAATACTTTATCTTAAGCCTAAGGCTTAATGTGTTTATTAAGTCTGGTGAATATTCGCTGGCCGAAGAAAATATTGATAGCTTATTAAAAAATATAAGAGATTATGAAAAAATATTATTCGAACCGTTTCGAGACCTTCTCTTTCAACAGGTTAAGCTTGATAAAGCAAATCAGGACTTGAAGGCCAAAGAAAGCGAACTTGAAGAAACGATGGCCATGTTCGCCCACAAATTCCGCAGCCCGCTGGATGCAATCATCTACAACACCACCCACGACAACCAACCGGGGTTATACACCGAGGCAGCGCAAACCATGCGTGGTTTGCTGGATGTGTTTAGCATCATCTCTACTGATGAAACCGTTCTTAAGACAAGGCTCCAGCAGGATAAACAGGGCACTTGCAACTTAATGGCGGTTTTCGGCACAACCTTGGATATGATTATGCTGCATCTGCTTTCGGTTTCCGGTAGCGAGAAGATACAGCAACACTACATGACTTATGCCAAAGCGCAAGGCTTATGCGATGCCGGGATTGGTCGCAAAAGTTGGGATGAGGATTTTTTCGAACTGGAGCGAAAGCTGCAGGGCGACTGGGAGCAGACCTATGCACGATTATTGACCGAATCGGCAGATTTGGATGCCCGTTTGCATTGGCTGGAACAACACTTTTTCAAGTTGGAATTAATAGGATTTGACAGTGCGGACATTCATTTTAAGGAACATGGCATCACTGCATCGTTTTTAACCATTCTGCTCAATGAAGTTATGGTGAACGCCTTTAAATACTATTCGTCGGAGGACAAACAACCGGTGGCTTTAGAATGGGTAGAGCAAGACGGATATCAGGTGCTAAGTTGTCGCAACCCCAGCATCCAAGACGAACGGACTATGATTAAAGGTAGCCGTAAAGGGCATACATTTTTGTCGGCCCTAGCACGAAAAACTGAGTGTCAATTTAACAAACCAATCCCAGCGGATAATTTTGTGGTTGAATTTGGCATTCCAAATGAATTGTTATTGAACAAATAAAGGTGAAAGATGAGTTATTTTCTTTGGATCGAGGATTTTGCTAGTCAGACTGGTGGTGAGGATATTGCATACAATGTACTAGGTGGCATTATTGAGCCAGAGAAATTATCAGGCGATAAGAAAAAATTAAGGAGCGCATTAAAGACGGAAGGCGTATTTATTGAGTTGAACTTTGGAAATGGCCTTGATTTTATCCAAAATCGATTGAGCGATATTGATTTCATAATTCTCGATATGAATTTGCCAGCCTATTCTGGAAGCCTACCAAATGCAAATGTATTAAAAATTCTCGAAAAATGGCATGGATATAAATCAAGTAACGTGATTGATGAAGACTTGCTGGGCCAATCCACAAAAGAGCTACAAGATATTGCAGGATATCATCTTTATACTCAGTTAATTTTTAACTTGGGATTTCCTGAAAATCACATCCTATTTTGTTCCAATCATGGCAGTGATCTTGCTTCAATTAAAAAAGCTTTTACAGATGCCAAAATTGAATTACCAATAATTTACACCAAAGACTCATCTGATGATAAAGAAAAGGTACAAACTTGGGTTAAAAATTGTTATGAAAACCCATATTCAAGATTACGGCGCGGCATTGTTGAAGGCAGTCGATACATATCAAAGCTAATAGAAGAAAAACAACTGACAACGAATGAATTGAGATTTAATGATTTTATAAAAAAACCTGAAAAAGAAGTTGGTCTCGATGAAATGCGAGATTATGTTCTGGTTTTGGAAAAGTTCTTTCCTTTGCGTGAGCCGAGAGACTTCGATAAAGCAGCATTGTATAAACTTTTTATTAGGACATTGTCTCATGAATGGGAAGCTGCTGATCCAGAAAAGCTAAGAGGTTTGTCGTGGATTATGAAAAATTTACGTAATTGGGTTTCCCATAATTCATCATTGTTCAGTAGTGTGGATGAAAAACTCCTGGCTTACTTGTTTATGATCAACTTACGGCTTATTTTCGACTTTGATTCGAAGGCTCAGTCTTACGAAACTATTTTGCTTGCTTTATTTCCTGATGCTTTAACTGAACAACTTTTTAAGGACAAAGCGAAAAATGACTTACTTAAACCTGATATAGCGAAAGCCTATCTTGATCTTAAAAACAAGGTGCTAGATGAAAAAGGTAACGATGGAGTTAAGATAAGCGATGGTTTTTATTTCAATGAGTTGGCAAATAATATCCAACAAAGCAATTCGCCTTTAAAAGATGATAAACAGCTGTTTTCTGAATTACTTTATCAAATGTTTTGGCTCACTACATCTAAACCTTATGTGGGTACCCGTAATCAAAAGAAAACACTTGAAATAAAATTCAACGATTTTAAGTATCTTGAAAAACCATATATTGAAGCCCTTGCTCGACATATTTATCACTGTAGTTTCTCCCCGATGTCTAACCCATGACCACCCTACAAACCCAAATCCCCGACCAACTCCTACAACAAGCGCAATATTTGGTACAACAAGGCTGGGTCGCCAATATGGACGAGTTGATTGCTGAATCCATGCGCAGCTATCTGGAATCACACAGAGAAGCCATGACCGAACAGTTTATTCGCGAGGATGTCGAGTGGGGCTTGCATGGAGCAGGCTGATTGTTAAGCGCTGAAATCCATAGGTGATCAAAATGAACAGAGTTGAAATCGAACAAGCCGTTTTAAATGAAATGCATGCTTTGCCTCTGGATAAAGTCGAGGCAACCTTGAAGTTTGTTTTGTCTTTAAAAACAGCCACTAAGTCAGTCAATATGGCTGTTGGTAATAATCAAGGGGAAGGCAAGCGGGTTTTGGGTATTTTGAAAGTTACCGGTTATCTCGCCAGTATGCCTGACACACCGGACTTATCGGAAAACTATAAACAATATCTTGATAGCGGTGACAAGGCATGATTTTCATCGTTGAAGCGTCATTTATTCGATTCTCACACAGAGCATCGAGCCCATAAAAATTTTCCATTGAGATTTACCAATTTATTTTCTATTAAACTTATTGGAAGAAACTATGCAAATCACCGCCGAACTGGATACTCAACACTTGGATAAATTACAGATGCTCGAAAAAAGCCTGAAAAAAACCACGTCCGAGTTAATCGCTTTTGCCATTGACGAGGTCTTTATAAAAAACGCAGAAAATTCAGAAGGACAAAACGCCTATCAACTCATGCAGCAATCCGGGTTTATTGGTTCACTGGAAGATGATGGCAATCTATCGGAAAACTATAAGGACTACTTGGATTGGAGTCATAAAACATGATTATTGCGGACACTGGCTTTTGGTTGGCCTTGGGGGATAAAAAGGACAAGCATCATCTGGCTGCCGATAATTTTGCCAAATCAACCAATGAAAGACTGATTACCACCTATCCCGTTATCACTGAAGTATGCCATATCCTATTGAAGCGGCAAGGCGTAAACGCCCAGCTCAATTTCATTAAAATGTATCAGCTTGGTGCATTTGACGTCTTTGAAATTGCCAATACTCACAAGGACAAGCTATTACTGCTGATGCAGCAATACGCCGATTTACCGATGGATTTTGCCGATGCGTCGTTGGTGCTGTTGGCGGAACATTTGGGGCATGGCCGCATTTTAAGCACAGACAAGCGCGATTTTCATACCTATCGCTGGAAAAATACCCAACCGTTTTCTAATTTGTTGGGTCTTTAGAGCTGATGTCGGCGCAAATAATCCAATCGTTACTTTCCCATTTACCCGGCTTCGCCGAAGAACAAGGCGATTTTTACAGTGTGCCGCGCGTAGCGCTGATCGATGCACTTTGCCAAAGTCAGACCATGGAACGGGCGATTGCGGAAAACACGATTGCCTTGTTGGAAACCTTGTTGGATACGCTGGCGGTATTGGACAAAGCATCTCTGCAAAACGGCGAATGGTGTTTCGTGTCGTTTCCGGCGCAATTGCTGGCAACGTCTGTGCTCACGGCGATGAGCGATAACGATTCGCGCTTGTTTGCCGCCCATTTCTGGAATACCCAAGGCATTGACAATGCCAGGAAAGACCTTCAACGCGACGTATTGCATGTGATAGAGCAAGCGCGACTTGAGCATCATACCGGCAGAGACGCTCAGCCAATCCGTTACTGCTACGTGGCTTGGAGCATCATCAAGCTGGACGGCAAGATTTTGTTTTATCAGCGTGAGGACACGCAAAAACGTTTCGATAAAGCGGCGGGTGATTATGGTTTGCTCGGCGGGCGCTGTAATCAAACCGATGTGGTCGGTATCTCCGACAAAACGGCATTGTTGCAGGCTTTGCAATCCGCGAATTCTCAGCTCATTAAAGACGCTTTGCCGCAAACCTTGCGGCGAGAACTGCGGGAAGAAGCGGGTTTGTCGTTCGAAGAGCATTACCACTTCAAGCTTTGGCGGAATTTAAAACCGTACCGCCAAGTGCAAGGTGCAGCACCCAATCACGCTTTGACCGAATATTATCTGGCTATTTTCCAGATCGAATTAACCCTGGAAGGCTTTTTGTTTTTGCAGCAGCGTGTCGCTAAAGATGAGCGTTTGGCTTGGCTGACATTGACCGACCTCGAACGCGGTGAAAGTAGCGATGGCAAGATTCCGTATATCAAGGCCTTGTATGACGATTTTGCAGGCAATCGTGCAGCACTGGTCGCTTCCTTGACCGAATTGCCGGAGAGTTTTGCTTCTGTTTATTTGTCGGATAAAGATAAATTCGGCATTAGCTTACCCATCGATCCAGGCAAACCAGTTTTTGCCGGAGTATTGGGCAAGGAAAAAGCCTTGGATTTAGCCCTGAATGCCAGACAATTGGCCTTGATTCTGGGCTTGGCAGCTCATTTGCGCGGTTTTGATTTTGAGTCCGTGCCGGAAACTATCGTTTTACATCCGCATGGTTGGGTGGAAGTGGGTGATCTATCACCGTTAAGGCAAGAATTAACGGAATTGCTAACCCTGCTTGCAGGCAGCGAGTTGGTAATGGAAAGTCGTCGCGACCGTTTGTTTCGGTTGTCGATCCGGCCCGACACGGTGTTTTTTGCCGATGAGTTGTTTGGGTTTTCAGTAAAGCGAACGGATTTGCAGGGTGTGCAAAATAAAATCCCGGCCACTATTACCCGACGCGCTTTTGATTCCGGCTTGGGTGTTGTGTTAGATAAAACCGAAGTATTCAATCTGACGTTGGATTCTGCGCATAAACTCAAGTCCTTGTCCGAACGTCCGTTTTCCGCTGACAATGATGACGGGGTGAAAATCGAAGACACGTACAAAAAGGGCTTGCACAAGGAAGCCAAGTTTCAGACTTTGGGGTTAAGGAACTTAATACGTCGGGAAGCGGGGATTATCAAATTTGTTTTAAATTTTGAATGCGCCTGAAATCTCATTTCGGCAGATGTGGCTATTTAATCTGAAGGCAGCTTTATCAGTATTTACCTGCAGTTCGGTGGGAATCCTCGAGTGTCTCAAAATGTCCTTAGCAAGCACTTTTAACTCAAGCAACTTCTGTTTTGGGTTGTAGTTTTCCTTGCATTAACCACCCGCCCGCGTTTCCAGCCAAACCCCAGCCTCGTTTCTATGGGTAATGATCGGCAAGCCTGCTTCCAGATAATGTTTGTATCGTTGCCGCCCCGCTTTTTTACTGGTTTCGCTGTTATCCAGAATTTCCAGGATCTTTTCGGTAGGCGTGATGGTGGGCGGGTAGTGGCTGGACAGGTTGATAATCAGTTTTTGCCACGGTTCCGGTATGTCGCTGCCGCCGATCAGAATGGTATTTTGATAAGCGGGTAGCTGGCCTTGATAGCGCTGGTGCGGCACAAAGCTGCCGGCCCGGAAGGTCCACAGCAATTTATCGATTTCAGCGGCCTGTTCGGCATGCTCGGTGAGCACATAGCCAAACTGGCCGCTGCGGTAGCTTTTTTCGATCAGCTTGCAGGCAAAATCCTGACGCTCATGCTGCGAGCTGGAGGCCAGGACGTAAAAGACGACTTCAGGCCGTTGCACGGTCGATCAGATATTGACTCAACAAAGCCACTGGCCGACCGGTAGCGCCTTTGTTGGCGCCGGTCCGCCAAGCGGTGCCGGCGATGTCAAGGTGCGCCCAGCGATATTTTTCGGTAAATTTGGATAAAAATACCGCAGCAGTGATACTGCCGCCATCGGGACCGCCAATGTTGGCCAAATCGGCAAAGTTGGATTTGAGTTGTTCGGCATATTCGTCCCAGATCGGCATCCGCCAGAGTAAATCGCAGGCGGTTTCGCTGGCATTCAATAAATCGTTGCACAGCTTGTCGTCGTTGCCAAACAAGCCGCTGGGCACCCGGCCCAAAGCGACGATGCAAGCACCGGTCAGCGTGGCCATGTCGATCACAACATCCGGGTTGTATTTTGCAGCGTAGGTCAGGGTGTCGCACAGAATCAGTCGGCCTTCGGCGTCGGTATTCAAAATTTCGATGGTTTTACCGGCCATGCTGGTAACGATGTCGCCGGGTTTGTTGGCGTCGCCATCGGGCAGGTTTTCCGAAGAAGGTATGAGGCCAACGATGTTCAGTTTCAGGTTCAGCATGGTTGCTGCACGCAGAATACCCAACACGCTGGCGCCGCCGCACATGTCGTATTTCATTTCATCCATGCCGGCACCGGGTTTCAACGAAATGCCGCCAGCGTCGAACGTCAGGCCTTTGCCTACAATGACTATCGGTTTGCTGTCGGCATCTGAGCCTTTGTATTCCAGGCAAATCAATTTGGCCGGTTGGCGACTGCCGCGCGATACCGACAGAAACGAACCCATGCCCAGCGCGGCCATGTCGCTTTCTTCCAGAATGTCGCAGCTGAGATTTTCATGTTGCCCCGCCAACACCAGCGCCTGTTCGGCCAAATAGGTTGGGGTACAGATGTTGCCGGGCAGGTCAGCCAGTTGTTTGGTCAGTGCCATACCGTGAGCGATGGCGATACCTTGTTGCAAGCCGGCTTCCGCCAGTGCTTTGTTGGCTTCTGTACAATGAATGCTCAACGCTTGCAGCGCCACTGTGTCGTCGCATTGCTTGGTGCTGGTGTATTGATACAGACCGTCACCCACTACCTCCACAATCTGCCTCGCCAGCCATTGTGCGTCTGCATGGGCCAGATCGATGTCCAGCAATGCGGCAGTGGCAGATTTGACCTTGCTGTCCTTCAGGACTTTGCCCGTTGCGGCCATAGCTTTACGAAATTGTTTCCGGGTCAGCTTGCCATGTTCGCCAAAGCCAACCACTATTAGTCGCTGGATGTTGTCGATCGGCAGATTATTGATTAACAAGGTTTCCGCGGTTTTGCCTTTGATGTCACCTCGGGCGATCAGCTTGCTGATCAGGCCGTCGCAAAGACCATCTATTGCGGTTGCGGCTGGGCTGAGTTGTTGATTTTCGTAAATCCCGACCAGCAGACAGTCGCTTTGCAGTTTGTCTAAGGAGAGGCTTTCTATAGAATAGTCCATGGCAGTGTCTGTATGAGTCGTAAAGTAAAGGGCATCCCTTGCGGGGCAGTCGCCTAAATTATACATCACAGCGCCCTAAACATAAGGCTGGACTGATGCGTGGACGGGTTTGGTAACCGTGCTCAGCCGGTAATAACAGTTTAAATAGCGGGAGAATTTGTTGGACATTGATCGAAACCTACCCACCGCCGGCAAACCATTTCGGTTGTTGACGGTATTGGACAAGATGATCATCAAAGATCTGTTTAAAACAGTGATTGCGGTACTGACCGTGTTGGTGGTGATTATCGTCAGCCGCAAATTCATCAAGGTGTTGGCGCAGGCTATCGAAGGCAACATTGCCACTGAAACCGTGATGGCTTTGCTGGGTCTGAAAATTGTGATTGCGGCTACCGCCTTTTTGCCGGCAGCATTGTTTATGGCGGTGCTAATGGTGCTGGGCCGCATGCATCGCGAACAGGAAATGGCAGCGATAGCTTCGGCAGGTGGCGGAGTGTTCACTATTTATCGGGCTGTATTCTGGGTAGTGTTACCGTTATGTATCTGCGCGGCAGGGCTATCCATGTATGCCTCGCCATGGGCTGAGGCGCAAACCGAATTGTTGATGCATCAGGACAGGGAAAATGCCGATATTCGTGGTATCTCTGCCGGACGTTTTAGTGAATACAGCAGCGGCGAACTGATTTTTTACACTGAGTCGGTGGATGCCAATGGCAAAATGCATCATGTGTTTGTGCAAAACAAACAGGGTGACAAACTGGGGGTTGTGAATGCCGAATATGGCCGACTGGAATATTTGCCCGGAGGCTTGTATCTGATTTTGGAGAGCGGTGAGCGGGTACAAGGAATTCCTGGGCAAAAGCAATACGTTATCGAAACTTTTCAGGAATATGCGGTGCTGGTGGAGAAGAAAGCCATTGCTTTTGTGCCGCATCTTGAATCGATGCCTACCGAAAAACTCTGGCTATCCTCGGAATTGGCCGATGTGGCCCATATTCAGGACAGGCTGAATGCACCGTTTGGCGTGTTGTTGCTGGCTTTTTTGGCAGTGCCTTTGGCCAAATCATCTCCAAGGGGTGGCGTCTATGGCAGTGTATTTATCGCGTTTGGAATTTATTTCGCGTATGCCAATTTGCAACGCGTCAATCACAGCTGGGTACTTAGTCAAACTGTGCCGGCCTGGCTCGGTTATTTTTGGGTGGAAGTTTTATTATTGCTTGTGGGATCGATCATGCTGGTGCGTTTGTATAGCTGGAAATGGATCGCACTTAAATTAACCGGCAAGGTGAGCGTGTGAATGTTTTAACCTGGTATATCGTCAAAGAAGTTAACAAAGGCACTTTGTTGGCGTTGTTATTGTTATTGACCTTATTCAATCTGTTTACCTTTAGTGACGAACTCAAGGATTTGGGCCATGGCAATTATGGACTGAAGCAAATTCTGATGTATCTGGCCTTGACGACCCCTCGGGTATTTTTTGAATTGGTGCCTTCTGCCGCTTTGCTGGGTAGTTTGTTTGTAGTCGGTGCCATGGCTAACAATCGAGAAGTCGTGGCGATGCGGGCGGCGGGTTTGTCGGTCGGCTGGATTATTCGCAGTATTATGCTGGCTGGCTTGGTGATGGTGGTAGTGGCTACGGGTATTGGCGAGTTTGTGGCCCCCGCCAGCGAACGCGCTGCGCAGATTTTAAAAACCACAGCCCAAAACAATGGTGTCGTAATGCGCTCGCAATACGGTATGTGGCTGCGGGAAGGTAATCGATTTATCAATGTACGGCAGATTCTTGATGATGGCTCCTTGGGCGACGTGCGAATTTATGAAATTAATCAGCAACACAAACTAGCCCAAGTCACCCAGGCAGGGCACGGTAAGTTTCTCGGCGATCAGCAATGGCAACTGACTGCAGTAAATCAGTCGTTCATTTTACCCAAGCAAATCGACGCTGACAGCAAACCGGAAATGAACTGGCAATCGACTATTGATTCCGACTTGTTGAAAGTGGCGGTAGTTAATTCCGATAATATGTCGCTGGTGGATTTGTACAACTACATCAATTTTCTGAAAACCAACAGTCAGAAATCACAAAGTTACGAGCAGGCTTTTTGGAGCCGGCTGATCAACCCTTTGGTGACTTTTGTGATGCTGATGGTGTCTGCGCCGTTTGTCATTAGCATCGGTCGCGGCATCAATACCGGCGGCCGTATTCTGATAGGCGTATTGATTGGGATGAGTTTTAATATTCTGGACAGGATAGCCGGGCATGTCGGCTTGGTCTATGAGATGAACCCGGTATTGATGGCCATCTTGCCCAGCAGCATTGTGTTTAGTCTGGCTCTGTTTGCAGTATGGCGGGTCAGTTAGGGAAGCGCTGATTAAATCCTTCGACAAGCTCAGGATGAACGGTAAGCGTTTGATTCCGTTCGTACCCAGGGCATAAAGGGTGAGTCTGTCGAACCCCTGCCGGAATCGATTTGTTCAGCGCTTCCTTAGACAAGTTTTTACCTGATTAGCAAGCTGCTTCAGCAAAACCAAAAACTCAGTCATGCTCGCAGGGATGCGGGCATCCAGTGCTATGGATGGTGTGTTCGAGCTATCCATGCAATCTGGATTTCGGCAATCCACTTGTGCCCCAGAGGGTATGCCGAAATGACGATGTGCGGGACTTAACTTTGAGTTAGCTGAAGCAGCTTGCTAATCAGGACTTTTTATTGTTGAACCTAGAGGAATCAAAATGCAAAAAAATGACCGTTTAGTTATCAATTTGTCTGGCTTGATTTTAGCCATCTTGATCAGCGGTTGCGCCAGCGAACCGGTTGCACCAATCTCACAGGAGAAAATATTATCCGGCGATCAAATGTTGCGGGATAGTCAGGGCATTGCCCAGTTGGGCAGCCGTTGGCAGGAAGGCAAGCAAATGGTTGAAAATGGCCAGGCGTTACAACGCGATGGCCAGTTAAAAATCGATCAAGGCCGGGCACTGGTGGAAGAAGGCCAAAAAATCATGCGGGAAAGCGAGGAAGGCTATAAATCCATCAAAAAATAAGTTTTAAAGCTGGCATGCCTTGTCTGCAAAGCGTATTCTTAACCGGTACGCTTTGTCCTGAAAACTGTTGCTCACCAAACGATTTGGTTTTTACAACGCCCTAACCGCAGATTCAAAAAATGCCGGCGGTTATGCAGAAATCTTAGCGGCTTATTCTTATCCTGTGGTCCCTTTAAACAAGGAGGCGGCAAATGAAAAAAGTACGCAAACCCCGTTACTGTTCGCGCTGTGGTGAAGAAATTGCAGCGGATGAATTAACCTCATTACCCTCGACCACCTGCGCCTTATGCTGCAATATGCAACTGGAAGCGGCACAAATTCATCAGGAAAAACGGCATGCCGCACCTGCCGGATTGCCCTTGCTGCATCTGGCTATCATCAGGCCTCAATAACCCCATCTACAATTCTGATTCGGCGCGCGGCACGCTCGCCGATAGTGTGATCATGGGTAATAATCATCAGCGTTACACCTTCCCTATTTAGCTTTTCCAACAAATTGATAATTTCCATTCCGGCTTTGCTATCCAGATTGCCGGTTGGTTCATCCGCCAGCAGGAGGGACGGTTGCATGATCATGGCCCGGGCAATGGCGATGCGCTGTAATTGGCCGCCGGATAATTGATTGGGTTTATGTTCGGCCCTATCCAGTAAATTCACCTCGGCCAAGGCCTGCTGTACTTTTTGCTTGCGTTGTTTGCTATTGATGCCCGCCAAAATCATGGGCATTTCGATATTTTCCGCAGCCGTTAAACGTGGGATCAGATGAAAAAACTGAAACACAAAGCCGATATTTTCGCGGCGGATTCTGGCCAGTTCGTCATCGCTTTGTCGAATCACATCATAGCCGTTCAGAATATAACGACCCGCAGTGGGTTTATCCAGCAGAGCCACAATATTCAGCAGGGTGGATTTACCCGAGCCGGAGGGTCCCATGACAGAAATATACTCGCCGCGTTGTACAGACAGGTTGACGCCATTCAAGGCATGCACGGTTTGCTCGCCGACCTGAAACTGCCGGTAAATATGGCTCAGTTCAATCATGTTTGATACTGATTAGCGCGCCGTCGACTACGCCGTCCTTGCCGATGGATAGCACGACCCGGTCGCCTTCTTTCAAGCCCGATACGACTTCGGTAAAGGTCCAGTTCGACAAACCGGCTTGGAAGCTTTGTTCGTGCAGCACATTGTCATCACCGATTAACAACACCCGATTGTTTTCCAGAATGGCCTCGGCCGGCACTCTTAACACATCAGATTTTTGTGATAGTTGCACTTCAATGTCGGCACTATAGCCCGGCAGTAGTTCCGCCAAGTCTTTTGGATTGTTCAAAGTGACTTCCACTTCCACGGTGCGTGCCTGTTTTTCCTTTTCCAGCACATACGGCGCAACCCGAGTGACCACGCCTGAACAGCGTTTATCCGGAAAAGCATCCAGCGATACACACGCAGACATGCCGGTTTTGATGGAGGCCGCATCGACTTCATCGATCGGCGCCGAGACAGTCAGGCAGCTCAGATCCAGTAAATCGATGGGCGGCAAAGTAGGGATGCCCGGCGGTGACGGGGTAACGAACTCACCCAGTTCGGCATTCACTTCGGCTACCGTGCCGTCGAAAGGCGCTAATACCAAGGTACGACGCACAGCGGCTTCGGCAACGGCCAGTTGGGCTTCGGCAACTTCAATGGCCTGTTGGGCAGCACGGCAACCGGCACGTTGTGATTTGCTACTGGTAACGGATTTATCCACCTGATCAATGGAGACAATCTGTTTGCTGCCTTGCAAGCGTGACAAGCGATCTGCTTCACGTTCCGCACCACCGGCTAGCTGGCAAGCTTGCTCGGCGCTGGCACGATTGGCTTTGATTTGGGCTTTTTGTAACTCGACCTGGGCTTTTAAATCCTGATTCCAGACTTCCAGCAACAATTGTCCTTGTTTGACCTTGGCACCTTCTTTGACATGCAATGCTGCCACCTGCCCGCCGGTAGCCGGTGCCAGATAGGCACGTCGACACGCTTTGATGGTACCTACGCGTGTGTTGGCTACGCTGGCCAGTACCTCGCCGCGAGACAGACTATGCGCCTCGACTTCCACAGGTTGAGTGCGTCGACTGTAAAAAAACACGGCAATCAGTAGTGCCAATGCTGCGACGATAACCAGGGTTTTAATTTTCATTAGGGATAATCAGTGAATAAGATAACCTGAGAGGGTTAGCCTACTCTGTATAAGCCGATTTTCAAAGCAGCGCTTGCTGCTGGAAGATGAGATTATTTTGAGGGTTGGTTTATAACCATTACCAAATCAGTAGGCACGACCACCCAGATAAATCAAAGGGGTCGTGCCGTTCAAGCCGGGTTACTGGGGTGTTACAGCGCAGCTTTTTTTCCGTATAGCGAATATGCGCCAAACCGCATCTGATGCGCCCTGCCTAATTTTTCTTTGGTAAAGTCGATTGAAAACTGCTCAGTCAACATCTGACCATCCCAGCTGTAGGCTTTAAAGAATTGCTCGTTATCCACGCCTTTTTTGTCCCAGTTGGCTAACAGCGACGAGGTGTAATACAGGCGTTTGCCGTCCCAGCTCGATGACACCATATTCACTTGCGCGCCGATTTTTTGCTCAAACACTTGTTTAGGGTGGAACGGATCGCTGATGTCGAAACGACGAGTCATGCCGTCCATGAAGGTGTTGACCCACAAGGTTTTGTCATCACTGGAGATGGAAATATCCACCGGCAGGGGGATTTTGGCCGGTTCGCCGATGTCCGCAACATCTTTGGCTTGCCATTCGCCTTTGTCATCCTGATGGATTAACCAGATTTTGGAGGTCAGCGCAGTGCTGGTGAAGCAGTAGTTATGCGCTTCGTCCCAGGCGCAACGGATTTCCAGGGGCGCGCCGGGGACGTCGAAGACTTTTTTCGGCTGGCGGCTGTGTAAATCCCATTGCACCACGGTATTGCCGAAACGTTTCATCGCTTCCGGGTCGGCCAACATTTTGCCGAAATCCATCATGTAATTCGACCAACCGGTGAACGACGAGGTCAGCATCAGGTTTTTGCGCGGCAATACCCGCACGTCGTAGTTGTAGCCGTCGGCGTATTTGCCGGATTTAATCGCGCCTTCTAAGTTGCTGTCGGTCGGCAGCCAGTAGGTGGCGATGTAATCACCGGCGTTGCTGTATTCCACAATCGCGGTGCGGCCGCCGTGGTCTTTGTTATTGGACAAGCCGGTGATGATCATCCGCCCCGGCAAGGCGTACAAACTGTGCGGACCGACCACGCCGCCGCTTTTGGCCACGAAATCTGTGATGGTTTTGCTGAGTGTGGGTTTAGCGGGATCGGTGGACACGTCAAAGATGAAAATCTTGTTGGTATCCAAGCCGCCCGCCCACAGAAATTTACGGTCGTCGGTAAAGTCGGAATGGTGGGCTTCGTTGCGACCACCTACAGACAGACTGCCGATCACCTTGCCGTATTGTTTGGATTTGGGATTGACGTCGACGGTGACCAGTTTGTCCTGTTCGTCGCCGACGCCTTCCGAGCCCAAAGTCCAGATGTACACAAAATCTTCCTGGCCGGTAATTTTCGCCATATACGGCGAGGCGCAGGTTTCGTCGGCATTGGCGGACAGACTGGCGGTGCCGAGCATCAGCGCGGCGGTAAAGGTGCTTAGTTTAAATGTCATGAGTTTTCCCCCGAGTATTTTTATGGTGGTGTATTAATCGCCCGTGGTCGGGTCGATGATGGTGGTAATTTGTTCAATGCGATTGGCCGGAAAACCGCCTTGCTCGGCGTGTTCGCGAATCGCTTGTTCGTTGTCGGCGATATAGATGCAATACACTTTATCGCCGGTCACGTAGCTTTGCAGCCATTGGATGCGCGGCCCCATATCGCGTAACACGCCGCAGGAGTTTTGCGAAATGCTTTGCAGCTCGGCTTGTGTCAGCTGGCCGGCACCGGGAATATCGCGTTCGATAATGTACTTGGGCATGATGATCTCCTAATAAATGACCGGTCGTCTAATTTTCCGGCGTTAAAAAATGCTGCCGATGGCAGCGGATTGTTTGGTTAAGGATGGGCCGACGTAGGATGCGCATCTGTCACGAAGACGCGCTTCACTGCTTTCAGCACATATATGGACTCCTCCCCAATTGCAAGCCAAGATTACCCAAAATAATGCTTCCAACAGAG
>PERU01000049.1 GCA_002928965.1 Methylomonas sp. | reverse complement strand
AAATCTGACTCAAAATAGCTTTCCCTCGCGACGATTCCTATTCTCGGACAGGCTCCTAGGAGCCTGACTTGGCGGGGGCCATTTCGAAAATAATGATTTCGGCCTCACCTTTGCCGACATTTTCTACCGTCATTACCGCGCCGGTTTCCCAAAACACGTCCCCTTGTCCGTAGATACCGACTTGACCGCTATCTTCAACTTTTAGCTTGCCCCTGACTACATAACGAGGACCGGGGCCTTCGTGAGTATGTAATGGTGTCTTGTAGCCTTTAGGGAAAGTCACGCGAATCACCTTGGTGTCGATTTCCTTAGCAGGCAGGGATACGTGTTTTTTCATTAATGATTCGCGCGAAAACTTTGCTGACGACTCATCGGCGTTGACATTGGAAATAATGAACAGTAAAGGTGCTAATGCGGAAATTAGCAAGGGCATATGAATGATGTATTTCATTTTCGTCTCCAGAAGCTTAAATCGTTTGATTGTTGATAAACAATAACCTACTTTCAGATGTGTTGGGTATTAACAGGCGCTGTGTTCAATTCATAGTGGGCCAGTTAAAAGGTTGATGGCGCAGTCATGCAGGCAATTAGCCTTTAATGATTAACTAATATTCTAGCGCACACCCACGCCATTACAGCAATTTTCTAACCTGAAACCATTTCAACCCATTAAAAAGGTGGGTTTTTCGCGAAACTCGTAAATGAAAGCTTGAAATGTTCTATCAGCATGGTAACTTTACGACTCTTGCCATAATAATAACTATCTTGAGAGGACAAATCGCATGAGCATTGATGACAACAACAATGAGTCAGAAAACCAAACCCAGGCTGAAGAAGCAACTCCGGTCAATCAAACCGTAGAAGCGGCTCAAAATGCTGCAGGCAACGCACTTTCTTCAATACTTGCACTTAAAGAATCAAACCCTAAGGTTTTTTTTGGTGGGGTAGGTGCAATTGTTTTAGTGTTGATGGTTTTGATGATGTCAGGCGGCTCAGACCCCAAATTACCAGTGCATCAATCAAAGCCCATTTCAGTTGGTCAAAGCTATGTGCTGAAAAGCCCCAACACTTATGATCCGAGTGCAACTATCAGAATGGTTGCTGTACCTGGTTCCATGGCTGCATACGACGATACCGAAGAAAATGATCGTGATGGCTCTTGCAAACATTTGCCTCAAAATACATCTGTGAAATTAACCCAATCCCAACAAGATCCTAGCGACAAAAACGTGGTTTGGGTGGAAGTCGAAGTCACTGATGCCGGCGAGTGCCAAGGCAAAAGAGCTTGGACATCTGGAATTAATTTGCAATAAATTATTGACAAGAAAAACCCGCTGCGTATAATGCGCAGAATAAATTGCAAAGCGGGAATAGCTCAGTTGGTAGAGCACAACCTTGCCAAGGTTGGGGTCGCGAGTTCGAGTCTCGTTTCCCGCTCCAAATTCAAAAAAGCCGCGTACTCGCGGCTTTTTTATTTCGATCAATGGCTGCGTAGCAAAGTGGTTATGCATCGGCCTGCAAAGCCGCGTACACCGGTTCGATTCCGGTCGCAGCCTCCATTACTAGATTCAACACAGTTCAATAAAGATCATAAACCCGCAAGCTACAAGGCTTAGCGGGTTTTTTATTGTTCAATAGCGTGCAACGGTATTCATTGAAATCCGGGGGGCAACTGGGGGTAACTCCGACTGGGGTAACTGAGTTACCCCAGTCGGAGTTACCCCATGTCACTATCTGATAGTGCATGCCCCAATACATACCCAAGCGATAAAGCCCGATAAAAACCTAACGAGGTTAGCAAGCCGGTCGCCTGGGACGATTAGCACTGTATAAAGAACACACGATGCAATCTCGTAGCATTTTGTTGGACGTTTTTGTAATCTCCCGCTGCGCATTAACCAATGCAGCCGATCAGCAGAGTTGCTAAAACCTCTAGGACAGGCTTCTAGTATTCATCGAGATTTTTTTCGGGATGAATTCATTCGTCGCTGCGTGGTGTTGGCTAAAATCTGTTTGCGCTTTTGATCATCTGCTTGCGACCAGCCGCAAATTTCCTCCAGCGAACGAAAACAACCCAAGCATATATCCTGTTCATTCAAACAGCAATTACGCACACAAGGTGAAGGAACGGCATCTTGGGATTTAGACATATTGCATATCCGCAAAAAAAGCCTGTGCGGAAGCAACGTCATCGACAATTTGTGCTCGCAAAGCATTTATGGAATCGAACCGCATTTCATCACGCAACTTGGCTTTGAAATGCACCTCGACATATCGTCCGTAGATATCCTGATCAAAGTCGAACAAATGCGTTTCCAATACCGCTTTTGCGCCTCCATAGAAGGTCGGACGATTGCCCAGATTGGCCACCCCCTTTAATTTCCGGCCATCCAGGCCGGTCATGATCACAGCGAACACGCCAATGAGCGGAGTGTTTTTGCGAAACATTTCCAGATTGGCGGTAGGAAAGCCCAACTGTCGGCCACGTTTATCGCCATGTGCTACTCGGCCGCATACCGAATAATCCCGGCCCAACAAAGTTTTTGCCTGCGTCAAATCGCCTTCGCCGAGCGCATCACGAATCAGTGTGCTACTGACACGAAAACCCTCTAATTCAAATGAATCAGTAGATTCAACCGTAAAGCCAAACTCATGGCCGCGATGTTGCAGCAACGCAAAATTTCCGCGCCGCGCCTTGCCAAAATGAAAATCATCGCCGATCACCAAATGCCGAATATTCAGTTTGCTGACCAGAATATTCTCAATAAATTGTTCGGCGTCGTAATCGGCCAATGTGCGATTGAACGGCAACACCAACAGTTCATCTATTGGTAGCTTGGCAAACTGAATGACCTTTTCCCGCAAACGGGTCAGTCGTGACGGCGCATGATCACCCAGAAAAAACTCCAGCGGTTGCGGCTCAAATATCATGGCGACGGTTGGCAACCCCATGCGCCTGCCATGCTCGGCGACCCGTTCGATGACACGCCTATGCCCCAGGTGCAAACCATCGAAATTACCAATGGTCAGCACACAGCCATTTCGCAATGGCTCCAAATGATGTAAACCCCGTATTAAACGCATAAGCCTGCAAGACTCAAAAACTCGATTTTATCAGCATCGGTCGATACTGGCCTATCGTCATTTATAATGATCATTTACAAATCGCCCAAGCACCATGATCGACACGCTTTATATCGAGTCCGCAGTAGCCCGGCATCCCCGCGTGGAGGCTATTCGTCGTCGATTTCCGGCAGCTCGTGTCATCGACTGCGAACGCTATGGGGAGATTTTTAATCCCAAAGCGCAAAATTTTCGGCTGCAAAAACAGCATCCGGCCTTGATTCTGGCGCAGAAACATCAAAAGTTTGTGCTACCTGCGCCAGCTGGCTATGGTATTGGCGGCGAACGAAATTATTATTTCTCGCACATGCTGAATTGCCTGTATGACTGCCGGTATTGTTTTTTACAAGGCATGTATCAGTCGGCCAATTACGTGCTGTTTGTAAATTACCAGGATTTTCAGCAGCAAATCCGCGACATCAGCCTGGAAACACCCGATCAGCCGGTGTATTTTTTCTCGGGTTATGATTGCGACAGCCTGGCGTTTGAACCTGTGACCGGTTTTGCCGAAGCCTTTCTACCGGTGTTTGCCGAGTTACCCAACGCCTGGCTAGAATTACGCACCAAAAGTACCCAAATCCGAGGCCTGTTAAATCGGGAAGTGTTACCGCAATGCGTGGTGGCGTTTAGCCTGTCGCCCGAATCAGTAGCCGAAAAAGTTGAAGCCAAAGCGCCAGCATTGGCCAAACGCATCGAAGCTGCGGCCAAATTACAACAACAAGGCTGGCCGATTGGTTTGCGTTTTGACCCATTGATTTATCAGCACGATTATCGGCAGCAGTATCAGCAGTTTTTTGAACAAGTATTTGCCAGCATCGATGCAAATGCCTTGCATTCCGTGAGTTTGGGCGTATTCAGATTGCCGGAGCATTTCTTCAAAAAAATGCACAAGCTCTATCCGGATGAACGTTTGTTCGCCAGTCCATTGCAAAACACAGCAGGTATGGTGTCTTACAAATCCGAATTGGAACAGGCCATGATGGCCGATTGCAAAGAGATGCTGCTGCAATACATCCCCAAACCGTGTTTTTATCCATGCACGCCATAAAGCGCACAATATTAGTGACCGGAGCCAGTTCCGGCATAGGTCGCGCTATTGCCCGGCAGTTACTGTTTGATGGACATTGCGTGATTGGCACCAGCCGAGATCCTCTGAGATTTAGCCAGCCTCATGCTGAATTTATCGGTATGACTTTGGACTTGGCGCAATTAACCAGTCTGGAAGCCTTTGGTAAGGCCTTGCCGAAACAGTTTCCGCAACTCGATACCGTCATCTTTGCTGCGGGCTACGGCCAATTTGGGGGGTTGGAACAATTTTCCTACCCACAAATTGAGCGGCTGATGACGGTTAACTTTACTGCACAAGCCTGCTTGACCCGCACCTTATTGCCTCATTTGAAACAAAAACAAACAGCTAATTTGATTTATATCGGCTCGGAAGCCGCTTTGAAAGGCAGTCGCAACGGCAGTATTTATTGCGCCAGCAAATTTGCGTTACGTGGTTTTGTACAAGCCCTGCGCGACGAATGCGGCAAAACCGGCTTGCGGGTTTCGATAATCAACCCTGGCATGGTCGATACCGCTTTTTTCGAGAATTTAAATTTCGCCCCTGGTACACAACCGGGTCAGGCCTTATCAGCTGACGACATTGCAAATACTGTCAGGTATATCTTGCAGGCTGGCGCCTATTGCGGAGTGGACGAAATCAATCTCAGCCCCAATAACAAAGTGATTGAATTTAAAAAACCTCCGTCATAAAAGCCAAGTTACCTTTAATGTCACTCTATGCTTGCTGCAGATTTTTGATGTGCGTGGTTAAATGTGGCTTTGCCGAATGGCAGCGTTTTCAAATCAATTTCTTTTACTCAAGATGAATCTAAAACACTTAACTACACGTCTTTGGTTTTTGCTCGGTTTTATAGGCTGCTTTGGATTATTAGCGGCCGGGGCATTTATGCAATTTGTGCTGGAACTGGAACCATGCCCACTTTGCATTTCCCAGCGCTTGGCAATTTTAACTACCGGCATTGTATTTTTGCTCGCTGCGATTCATAACAAGGCAGCCCCGTTTTATAGTGTGGCAGGTGCCGTCTCTGCATTAATCGGCGCCAGCATTTCTGCTCGGCATGTCTGGCTGCAAAACCTGCCGCCCGAACAAGTGCCTGAATGCAGCCCTGGTCTGGAATATGTGTTTCAAAACTTTCCGTTGGCCGATACCATTAAGTTGATGCTGTCCGGTACCGGTGAGTGCGCCGAAATTGACGGTTATTTTCTGGGGCTGACCATACCCGGTTGGACGCTGGTTGCCTTTTTGCTGATAAGCGTGTTTAGTCTGGCCGCTTTAAAAATTCAAAAAACCCAGACAAATCAATCTTAGAAACTATCGATTCGCTGGCTTACAGAGTTTGTTATTCACAAAACCTTGTTTACCCAAACGGCCAGCCGTATTTTTTCGTAAAACACCCTTGAGTTACCTTGAATAATCGCATAAGTTATTGATTTATATAGAATGAGTTTAGTTGTTTCAAGCTTGGGCAATTTAACAAATCTGTAATAAAAACCGACACTAAGCACTGCAAATTCTCCGCAATCCACAGAGTTATCCACAGCTTTTGTGGGTAACTTGAATTCCTCAATGCTGATAATCACTTAGGCTGCTAATATCAAAACAACTTCACCAAGCATGGCTAAATGTGACGCACATCCCAAGTTGATTTTACAAATTGCCCTTCCGGTACCCCTGGATCGGTTATTTGATTATTGGCCGCCCGAACAGCATGCCCCACAAACCATAAAGCCCGGTATGCGCGTAAAAGTACCGTTTGGAAAATACAGCAAAATCGGGGTTGTGCTGCGACTCATCAATACCGACGACTGCAGAATTGATTTGAAACGACTGAAATGGGCTGAACAAATACTCGATACAGAGCCATTGCTATCAGGTAAAGATTTGCAATTACTGCAATGGGCCAGTCGCTATTACCATCACCCGCTGGGCGAAGTATTGTTGACTGCCTTTCCAATAAATTTAAGACAAGGCAAGCCGGCCATATTGCCTGTTGAAATAAGCTATATGCTGACCGAACAAGGTCAGCTAGCCCAAGCCGCTGAGTTAAAGCGGGCGCCAAAACAGCAAGCATTGCTCAGCCTGATGCAAGACCATCCGCGAGGGATGCCGCAAACAGCGCTCCCGGAACATAAGTCTGCTTTAAAAAGCTTACTGGAAAAAGGCTTGATTCGGGAAAGTGTCATCCAAACTGGCGCATACAATCCTATAAACAGCGGCAAACCCTTGAGCGCCAATCCCGAACAGCGGCAGGCCATTGACGCGGTTATCGATACACTGGGGCGTTTTTCGGTATCCCTCTTGCAAGGCGTCACCGGTAGCGGCAAAACTGAAGTCTACATGCAAGTCATAGCTCAAGCCTTGCAACGTCAATTACAAGTGCTGGTGTTATTGCCGGAAATCACCCTGACGCCGCAACTGGAAGCGCGTTTTCGCCAACGGTTTAATGTACCCATTGTCTGTTTTCATTCCAAACTCAACGAAACCCAGCGATTACACGCCTGGCTTAAGATGCAGCAAGGCCAAGCCGCGATCATGCTGGGCACTCGCTCGGCCCTGTTTACCCCGTTAAAAAAACCCGGCTTGATTATTCTGGACGAAGAGCACGACAGCTCGTTCAAACAGCAGGAAGGATTTCGGTTTTCGGCAAGGGATGTGGCTATCAGCCGATCCAAAATGTTGAATATCCCGGTTTTATTGGGCTCGGCAACCCCTTCTTTTGAAAGTCTGTTTAACGTCGCCCGTCAGCGTTATCAGTTACTGACCCTGACGAATCGGGCCGGCAATGCCACGGATCCAGCGTTTCAATTATTGGATATTCGCAACAAGCCCATGCAGTCCGGGTTGTCGGAGCCGCTTCTTGCCGTCATGCATGACATCCTGGCAGATAATCAGCAGGTGTTATTGTTTCTTAATCGCCGGGGCTTTGCTCCAGTGCAGATTTGCCATGGCTGCGGCTGGGTGTCGCGTTGCGGTCATTGCGACGCCAATATGGTAATTCACGCTACCGAACAGCGGTTGCGTTGTCATCATTGCGGTAGTGAGCAGCCGCTACCCAAACGCTGCCCTGCCTGTAAAAATGCAGAATTACAACCTTTAGGCTTGGGCACCGAGCGTATCGAACACACGCTGTCGGAAATATTTCCGGATAAATCCATTATTCGGCTGGATAAAGATACCACCCAGCGCAAAGGTTCTTTGGAAGGTTACCTGGAGCAAATCCACGCTGGTCAGGCTGATATTATTTTAGGCACACAAATGTTGGCCAAGGGTCACCATTTTCCGGATGTGACGCTAGTGGCTCTGTTGGACATCGACAGCGGCTTATTTAGCGTCGACTTTCATGCTGCCGAAAAACTGGCGCAAATGATTGTGCAAGTGGCTGGCCGGGCAGGCAGAGCAGATAAGCCTGGCCGAGTAATTTTACAAACCCGCCAGCCGCAACATCCGCTGCTGTCCTGTTTGCTCAATCAAGGCTATCAGGCTTTTGCCAGCATGGCGTTGCAGGAACGCAAACAAGCCGGCTTACCGCCCTACAGCCATCAAGCCCTGTTACGGGTGCATGCCAAAGACGCGCACACGCCGCAACAGTTTTTACAAAATGTACTGCAGACGATTCAGAGCCTTAACTCTGGCAAAACACAGGTTTTGGGTCCGGTTCCAGCGCCGATGGCCAGACGTGCCGGACAATTCAGGTTTCAATTATTACTGCAAAGTACCCAGCGCAAAGAATTGCATCATTTGCTGGACACCCTGCTACCGCAACTGGCACAACTTAAACTGGCCAATCAGGTGCGCTGGTCAGTGGATGTCGATCCGGTCGATTTGTATTAAGCCACGGAAAACACAGGCAAAGCGCTGGGTTTTTATGGGATAATCCGCCGGTTTTGCGGGCTCGTCTCGTACTGATAATCATAAAAATAACCGAGGGTATTGCAATGTGTTGGAGTGGAGAAGCGTCCGGTGTTTTAGCCGCCGCGGGTTTAACAACTGCCGTGTATGTGGCGTATAAAGGTGAATCCAAAGAGCTATGGATTCCGTTGACTTACTTTGCCTTGATGGAGTTGTTACAGGCAGCGACGTATGTCTATATCAATCTTTGCGATAACCCGAATAATCAGGTGCTGACCTTGCTGGGCTATCTGCATATTGCTTTCCAGCCGTTTTTTGTGAATATGGTGGCGATGTATTTCATCCCGGAAAGTGTCAAGCTGAAAATCCGCACCACGGTTTATACCCTCTGTACCATCAGTTCGATCGCCATGCTGATCAAAATGTATCCGTTTGCCTGGGCCGGCGAATGCGTTCCCGGCGTGGAAGGCTTTTGCGGTGCGCAAACCTGTTCGGTTTCCGGTGCGTGGCATATTGCGTGGCAAATGCCGTTGAACGGCTTAATGTCCCAACCGGTGCAATGGCTGTTTGGCTTTAACTGGGGTTTGCATGCTTTTTCTTACATCCTGGCGGCGTTTTACTTACCTATAATGTATGGTTCATGGCGTTTCGTAGCCTTTCATTATTTGATCGGCCCTTGGATTTCAGATGTCACCACCGACGACCCAAACGAATACTGCGCCGTCTGGTGCCTGTTCTCGATTGCCTTATGCGTGTCGGTAATCAAAACCCCGATCAGAAAACATTTGCATGTCAAAAAATGGCCGTTTTATCAACGCGAAGTGGGCGATAGCCTATAAGTGTTATGACGATCAGCAAACAAGCCATTCTGGATGCCTTTTGGTTTCGTCACGCCTGCAAGGCGTTTGACGCCAGCCGGGTAATCAGCACTGAAGACTTTGACTTCATTCTGGAAACCGCACGTTTGTCGCCCTGTTCGTTTGGCGTGGAACCCTGGAGGTTTTTGGTCGTACAAAACCCACAGCTACGGCAAAGCATGTTGCCGTATGTGTGGGGCGGCCAAAAACAGCTGCCGACTGCAAGCCACGTGCTGATTGGTTTGATTCGTAAATCCTGCTTCATGCGCTATGACAGCGACTATGTGCAGGATTTTATGCGCAGCATTCAGAAATTCCCGGAAGACGCAGCCCAAGCAAGAACGGCGATCCTGAAAAAGTTTCAGGAACAGGATTTTTCTTTGTTTGAATCGGAAAGAGCTATGACCGATTGGGCTGGCAAACAGAGCTATATTGCCTTGGCCAACATGATGACGAGTGCTGCCATGATAGGCATCGATAGCTGTCCCATCGAAGGTTTTGAACAGGATGCCTTACAGCAACTGCTTGCCGAACATATGAATGTGGATTTGAACGCATGGAGCGTGGTGTATCTGCTGGCGTTTGGTTATAGGAGCGGGCCGCCTGCTCGACCTAAAACCCGGCAAGAGATAACCGATGTCGTGCAATGGTTTGAATAATCAATTCAACCCGCAGCTTTCCACTGTCGATTCGTTTAATGACAAGGGTTGGCTCCGTTGAGGTCTGCGCACAGCGATGAAGCGCTCTCGCCAGTAAGGCTGTTTCAGGTTGGACAACATCACCCGTCCGGTGCGTGCACTGGGCGCATGCACAAAATTATCATTGCCGACATAAATGCCAACATGTGAAAAAGGTTTGTCGGTATTAAAAAACAGTAAGTCCCCTGGTTGACGCTGTTCAGGATTTACACCCGGCAGTTGTTGTGCCAGTGACTGCGCTGTGCGTGGCAATTTCAAACCTTGCTTGTTATACACATAGACGACCAAACCACTGCAATCAAAGCCCTCTTGCGGCGACATCCCGCCATAAACATAGGGATGGCCTTGTAACTGCAGCGCATCCCTGGCTGCACGGGAATTTCCTTGCTGCGACGTTTTATCGAAAGCAATTGGCGGCTTTTCCGTGCTGGCACAACCCGATAATAATGCCACCAGTAAAACCAGCGGCAATAGGGGTGAAAATCGAAATGGTTGCGTCATGATAGTCAGGCTAAAAATTCTAACGACTTTAATTATAGTTCGATTCTATCGGTGTGCTTTCGAGCGATTTTAGGCGCCGCACTCCGATAAGAGCATTATATTTTTATTAGCCCGGCCCAAATTATCATCGGCATTCCGTTCGGACTGGGGGTGTCGCAGTCTAATATCCCCAAGTGTATCAATAGACGCAGAGCGAACGGTATTTACTGATCGGCTTAATTATTTGGCATATTAGAAGCTGCCATTATGACCGGTGCCAAGCAGAAATCCCTTTGCCCCAGAGGGTATGCCGGAATGTCGAGTACCCGTGCGCACGACAAAGAATTAATAGTTGAAATTAAAAATATCCAATTGCTGATATTGCTGCATATCATTGTGAGGTCGCAAATTCGACAAGGTTACGCCCAGTAACCGCACTTTCTTCTCACCCACTGAGGTATTTTTCAATAAGTCAGCAAGCACCAACCTACAGTCATGACTATCCATGACAGCGTTCTGCAGAGTACGGCCACGGGTAATTTGCACGAAATTCTGGTATTTGATTTTGATGGTCAGGGTATAGGCCATTAGCTGTTTGGCCTGGAGTTTGCTGACTGCCTGTTGCAACAATTGCTGCAAATGATATAAAACCAACTCCGGCTGATTAATATCTTGATCAAAGGTGGTTTCAACACCTATAGATTTTCGGTCTCTATGAGCATTCACCGGTCTATTGTCTACACCACGAGCAATATCGTAATAACGGCCAGCCGCTTTACCAAAATGCCGTTGTAATTCTAACAGCGATACCTGTTTTAAATCATGGCCATTGTTTATGCCCAAGCCGCGCATTTTGTTTTCGGTCGCAGGGCCAATCCCATGAAACTTCGCAATCGGGAGTTTCTCTATAAATGCCAATGCCTGATCTGGCCTGATCAGATACAGCCCATTGGGTTTACCCATATCCGATGCAATTTTTGCCAGAAATTTATTGTAAGAAATGCCGGCAGAAGCGATCAGTTGAGTTTCTCGTTGAATATCCTGTTTGATCTGCCTTGCCAGCAAGGTAGCTGAGCCTTTGTGTAGCAAGCTTGAGCTCACGTCTAGATACGCTTCATCCAGGGATAATGCTTCCACCTGATCACTGTAAACATCGAAAATATGCCGGATGATTTCAGAGCATTCCCGATAAGCATCGAAACGCGGCTTTACGAATATTGCCTGCGGGCACAGTTTGATGGCTTGCGCGGAAGGCATGGCAGAATGTATACCAAACATTCTTGCTTCATAGCTACAGGTTGCAACTACCCCGCGCGAATCGGGTTTGCCGCCAACGATGATGGGTTTATTACGGTATTGAAGATTGTCGCGTTGCTCCACCGCAGCATAAAAGGCATCCATATCGATATGGATGATCTTGCGCAGTGACTCTTGCATAGACCGCTATTTACTGGGCGGCTCCAATTGAGCAGTCAAATTCCAGTCTGAAAATGGAAAGGGCAGCTGCTCGGTATTGAAGGTCAGAAACAACAGAATATGGTAGTGATAGGTGGACAAGCTACGTCCAAACCCCAGCACATTGGGATTTATGTCGCCGGTAAACAGCATCGAACCAGTTTGCAACAACACGATCAGCCAAATCAACAGTTTGACCATGCTGTCGATCACGGCATAAATCAGCATGAAAATGATACGCTTCCAGGTGCTGATTTTTTTCAGATTTTCGTTAATTTGTTCAGACACCTGATTAACCTCTGTTCATGACGTCCCGCAAGTCAAGGGCAGCCGCATTGGCGCGAGCAATGTAGTTGGCCATCGCCAATGAATAGTTGGCGAACATTCCGAAGCCATCACCATTCAAAACGACAGGGCTCAGGGTTGGCGTCAAAGCATTTTCCAAGGCTTGAATCATGTTATCCAAGGTATTCATCGCCCGTTTATCCAGCAGAATATCGGAAAAGTCATGTTTGATGGCTCTTAAGATATGCAGCAATGCCCAGCAGGCACCGCGCGCTTCATAAAATACGTTATCGATTTCCATCCAAGGGGTCTGGCCGATGGTAGGCATATTGATGTCAACCAGATTTGACGGGTCGCCATGTGTGGCGCCAGCAAACTTGTCGGTACTGGCCGCCAAACGGGTAGATAAACCGCCCAGACGTTTAATGACCACCTCGGTGTATTGCCATAGATTGTCGGCACGGGAATGGAATTGCGCAGCCCTGGATGTAGAAGTGGGATTTTGCAACCGGATCATGTATTTGTGCAAAGCCTCGATACCTTTGACGTACTCCGCCTCGGTAGAGGGCAAGGCCCATGAATTGTGTTCGTAGTAAAAGTAAGGCTCAGCCATCGCCAAATCAGGATCTTCCGCCGATTGGGACTGGTCGCGGGCAAAATGGTTACGCAACGCAGTGGTAGCGTCACGCAGCATCACCAACGCGCCGTATTCCCAATTCTGGATGTTATCGCAAAACAATCCTGGCGGTGCCACGTCATTGGTCAGGTAGCCACCGGGCTTGAAAAGTATCACATCGGCAATATGAGCCAAGGTATTGGCGTAAACATAGCCTATCGGCATTTGATCGGTATGCGTTACGTTCATTCGCTCAATGGCTTCGTCCTGAACATTAAATTGGCCCGGTTCGCGACTCCACCATTCGCCAAGCACCAACATGAGCACAGCAACAATCAATATCAGCGAACCAAAACCCCAGAGTATGCCTTTCGACTTTGCTTCTTCGTAAGCTTGTGGACTATCCGACATGTGTTGCGTATCCTGATATGACTAAAAATAAGTATGTCTTTTTTGCGGGTATGGTAGCACGGTTTAAGCGGATGACATCTGTTTCAATGTAGCTGGCTGTTAGCCACTCTGAGTGGAGCTGGCGTAATGATTGGTGGCAATTGTATGTAAAATCCCTTGGTTTCAATGAGGCTCATTACCTTATTGACATCCTCTTTAGCTAGCTTACGCTCTGGTGATAGTTGCAACTCCATTACAAACTGCAGCCGTCCGAGGCTTTTGAATAAATCGTCTGGCAATGAGGAAAAATCATCTTTCTTGCCCAGATAAATGTAAAGCTGATCCTTTTTTAAACTTTTGTAGATAAAACACTGCATTTCAATAGCTCCAATAGACCGCTGCTGCCAATTCTAACGGTTTTTGGATAAAATTTTCAGCTGACAATTACTTCGTTCAAATATTCCCATGCAAAACTCCCCCCCTGTCACTAATACTTTTTTCCGCGTGGCGTGTTATTTTGAGGCTGCACTGACTTTACTGGCAATTGGGGTAGGTTGGTTGACGGGTATTGATCCTTTTGAAGATTTAATATTTAACGAACGGGCCTTTGTCAATGGCGTACTGCTGACGCTTCCATTGTTACTGCTATTTTTTAGCATGCAGGAATTACCTATTCAGGCGCTGGCAAAAATCAGACAGTTATTATTGGAAACCTTGGGTGCGCGTTTGTATCAATGCCATTGGACTGATTTGTTAATCCTGGCAGTGATTGCCGGGTTTTCAGAAGAAGTATTGTTTCGCGGCGCCTTACAGCCCTGGCTGGAAAATGTCACCGGCATAACCAATGGCCTGTTGATCAGCAACCTGATTTTCGCGCTGGTTCATGCCGTGACACCTTTATATGCGCTGCTGGCGATGTTGATGGGTTTGTATTTGGGGATGAGTCTGGATTACGACACAGAACGCAACCTGTTGACGCCGATAGTGATTCACAGCCTTTACGACTTTATTGCTTTCATCGTTATCTTGCGCAATTATCGAAAATCCCTTTAATGAGTCAACCTATGCCCACAGCAAAAACCACTAATCCCTTACTACACCATTGGCTGGTTTGCGCCGCCATGTTGATATTGTTGGTAACTTATAACCTGATTTGCCACCTCTGGGGTGAGCAATTCAGGCATACCCTGGAAGAATCGGAACGTGTGGCGCTTAGAACTGTTTTTTACGTCATTGCCATTATGCTTTTCCCGCTAACAAATGTGCTCCGTCATGTTCTGCTGCGCCTAAATCAGACCATGCCCGGCCAAACTTCAGCCGAACAGCGCTACCTGATTACCATCATCGTCACGCAATCACTGCTGGAAATAGTCAGCGTATTTGGTTTGGTCATGTTTTTATTGGGCGATGACTTCAACACCTTGTATATTTTCAGCACTCTAGGTCTTTTGGGTATTTTTCTGCATAAACCCAAGCCTGCCGAATTTCAAACCATCGTATCCGCATTAAGTCGTAAAGCCGACTGATTGACAATCCGAGCCACATACGTTTAGCCTTTTGTCCGAGAAGTGGTTAGGCTGTACAATGCGCTGCTATTTAGAATTTTTAGCTAGGTATACTCATGAAAATCATTCAGGAAGCGCTCACGTTTGACGACGTTTTATTGGTGCCGGCACATTCGGTGGTGTTACCTCGCGAAGTAGAACTTAAAACTCAGCTGACCCGCAAAATCACCCTGAATATACCATTAGTATCCGCCGCCATGGATACCGTCACTGAGGCTCGTCTGGCCATCGCAATCGCCCAGGAAGGCGGTATTGGCATCATTCACAAAAACATGACCACCGAGCAGCAGGCTGCTGAAGTCAGTCGCGTTAAAAAATATGAAAGCGGCGTCATTAAAGACCCGATCACGGTATCGCCGGATGTGACAGTCCGTGAAGTGATGGAATTGACCCGCGCCAAAAACATCTCCGGCGTGCCGGTCGTGGATGGCGAAGAATTGGTCGGTATTGTCACCAGTCGCGATCTACGGTTTGAAACGCGCCTTGATGAATCCATCCGTTCGATCATGACTCCAAAAGAGCGATTGGTAACGGTCAATGAATCCGCAAGCCACAAAGAAGCCATCGAATTACTGCATAAACACCGTATTGAAAAAGTGTTGGTGGTCAACGATGCCTTTCATTTGCGTGGCTTGATTACAGTTAAAGACATCCAAAAGGCCAAAGACAATCCCTTTGCCTGCAAAGACGAGCAAGAGCGTTTGCGGGTAGGTGCGGCTGTTGGCACCGGTGCAGGTACCGAAGAACGCGTGGAAGCTTTAGTAAATGCCGGCGTGGATGTGATTATCGTCGACACCGCCCATGGTCACTCCCAAGGCGTACTGGATAAAGTGCGCTGGGTAAAACAAAACTTCCCGCAAGTACAGGTCATTGGCGGCAACATTGCCACCGCCGAAGCGGCCAAAGCTTTACTGGAAGCCGGCGCAGATGGTGTGAAAGTGGGTATCGGACCCGGCTCCATTTGCACCACGCGCATCGTGGCAGGTGTCGGTGTGCCGCAAATCACGGCTGTCAGCAATGTGGCTGCCGCGCTGAAAGGCACAGGAGTCCCCTTGATTGCCGATGGTGGAATTCGTTATTCCGGCGATGTTGCCAAAGCCTTGGCGGCCGGCGCACACGCGGTAATGTTAGGCGGCCTGTTCGCCGGCACCGAAGAAGCGCCCGGCGAAGTTGAACTGTTCCAAGGTCGTTCTTACAAATCCTATCGCGGCATGGGCTCTTTAGGTGCAATGGCACAACAACAAGGCTCCAGCGACCGTTACTTTCAGGAAGCCACCGAAAATGTGGAAAAACTGGTGCCGGAAGGTATCGAAGGCCGCGTACCGTACAAAGGCAGTGTATTGGCCATAATCCATCAATTGCTTGGCGGCATTCGTTCCAGTATGGGGTATACCGGAAATGCCACCATCGAAAAAATGCACGATAACGCCCAGTTTGTCAGAGTCACCAGCGCAGGCATGCGTGAAAGTCATGTTCATGATGTGACCATTACCAAAGAAGCACCCAATTACCATATGAATTGATCAATCCATTTAGGGTGGGTTTACCCTTCGGGCAGAAAGCGAAGCGTAACCCACCATGCCATTAACGGTGGGTTACGCTTCGCTAACCCACCCTACGTTTTTTGTAGGCCCCACCTGTGACTCAACAAGCAAATATCCATTCCGATAAAATCCTGATTCTCGATTTCGGCTCCCAATACACCCAACTAATAGCTCGCCGCATTCGCGAAATCGGCGTGTATTGCGAAATTTATGCCTGCGACTGCAGCGCCGACGAAGTTAAACAATTTGCGCCCAAAGGCATCATTCTATCCGGCGGTCCGGAAACCGTGACCAGCAGCGATACCCCCCGCGCACCGCAAATTGTGTTTGAACTGGGCATTCCGGTGCTGGGTATTTGCTACGGCATGCAAACCATGGCCGAGCAATTGGGAGGCAAGGTGGAATCGTCCGATCATCGCGAATTTGGTTACGCGCAAATCCGCGCTCGCGGCCATTCGGCGGTATTAAACGGCATCGAAGATCATTTATCACCAGAAGGTTACGGTTTACTGGACGTATGGATGAGCCACGGCGACCGCGTGGTGGATTTACCAACCGGCTTTAAATTAATCGCCAGCTCCGACGGCGCGCCGATTGCAGGTATTGCTAACGAAGAACAAGGCTTTTATGCCCTGCAATTCCACCCGGAAGTCACCCACACCAAACAAGGAGGCCGCATCTTAAGCCGGTTTGTCTTGGAAATTGCTGGTTGCCAAGCCTTGTGGAACCCCAGCAATATCATCGAAGACAGCATCCAGTCGGTACGCGAGAAAGTCGGCACTGACCAAGTAATTTTAGGTTTGTCCGGTGGCGTGGACTCATCCGTGGTGGCGGCGTTATTGCACAAAGCCATAGGCGAGCAACTGACCTGCGTGTTTGTTGATACCGGCTTGCTACGCTTGCACGAAGGCGATCAAGTGATGGCGATGTTTGCCGAGCACATGGGCATCAAAGTTATCCGCGTCAATGCCGAAGCCCGCTACATGGCGGAACTGGCAGGCATCAATGATCCAGAGCAAAAACGCAAAATCATCGGCCGCTTGTTCATCGAAATTTTCGACGAAGAAGCTGGCAAACTCACAGATGCTAAATGGCTGGCACAAGGCACCATTTACCCGGACGTAATTGAATCGGCTGGCGCCAAAAGCGGCAAAGCGCATTTGATTAAATCGCATCATAACGTCGGCGGCCTGCCTGAAAACATGAAACTGAAACTGGTCGAACCGTTGCGCGAACTGTTCAAAGATGAAGTGCGCAAATTGGGGCTGGAGCTAGGTTTACCCGCCGACATGATCCACCGCCACCCTTTCCCCGGCCCCGGCCTGGGCGTGCGTATTCTCGGCGAAGTCAAAAAGCCATACGCCGATTTATTGCGTCAGGCTGATGCGATTTTTATAGAAGAACTGTATCGCCATGACCTTTACAACAAAGTCAGCCAAGCGTTTGCCGTGTTCCTGCCGGTCAAATCGGTAGGCGTGATGGGCGATGGTCGTAAATACGATTACGTCATCGCCATCCGCGCAGTGGAAACCATAGACTTCATGACCGCACGTTGGGCACATCTGCCGTATGAGTTTCTGGATTTGATTTCAAGAAGGATTATCAATGAAGTGGCTGGGATTTCCAGGGTGACTTACGATATTTCGGGTAAGCCGCCGGCTACGATTGAGTGGGAATAAGATCAGACGGAAGGCGAAAATAGAGTCATAGGG
>PERU01000048.1 GCA_002928965.1 Methylomonas sp. | reverse complement strand
CCAAAAACCCGCAAGTTTATTGGCTTCGCGGGTTTTTATTATCCGACGAAGTACTACTAAATGCAGTCTATCGATCCTGTTCAAGTAATAGAGGATAGGTGCCAAATAACTGCCGTTTATCTCTTGTAATGCAAATCAATAGTACTCAAAAAGCCTGTCAGCTAGTCTGCGGCAACAATACACGAAAGCAAGTGCCCTTACCGAGTTCGCTCTTCACGTCTATCCGCCCATTGTGCTTATTAACAATCCCATAGGATAACGATAGACCTAGGCCCGTGCCCATGCCGACCGATTTAGTGGTGAAGAACGGATCGAAGATTTTTCCGAGCTGTTCGGGTTTGATGCCCTTGCCGGTATCCTCGACCTCAACCCAGACATTTTTCTCGTCATAACCGGTGCGAATCGTAATTTGGCCGTGATCCTCGATCGCTTGCACCGCATTGATCAGAAGGTTCATGAACACTTGGTTGAGTTGGGATGCGATACAGGTGACCTCAGGGATTCCGCCATATTCCTTGACGACTTCGGCTTTGTACTTGATTTCGTTCCATACCACGTTAAGCGTGCTGTCGAGACCCGACTCAAGATTCGCCGATTGTTTTTCCACTTCGCCGACGTGAGAGAAGTCCTTCAGATCCTTAACAATGCGCCGCACTCGCTGCAGGCCGTCGAGGGATTCAGCCAAAAGATCGCTGATATCTTCGCGCAGATAGCCAATATTGACTTCCTGCTTCAGATGCGTGATATCTTGCAACGCCTCATTCACCAACGACCCTTCGATCTGTTCGTAAGCCGCTAGCAATCTGAGCATCCCATCGACATACTCTTGCAACGTACTTAAGTTGGAGTTGACGAAGCCAATGGGATTGTTGATCTCGTGAGCCACACCGGCAGCAAGCTGACCAATCGAAGCCATTTTTTCGGATTGCAGCAGTTGCATCTGGGTTTCTTCAAGTTGCCTGATGAGATCCTCTTGACGCGCCTTCTCGGCCAGCAATTGGGTATTCGCCAATTGTAGGGAAGCCGTGCGCTTCTGCACCTGCTCTTCGAGTTTGTCTCGAGAATCGCGCAAAGCTTCCTCCGCCCGTTTGCGCTCGGTGATATCGTTGAAGCCGAAGACGCGGCCGATGATGTGCTCACCCAGATATTGCGGCCGCGATCTGCATTCGAAAACTCGGCCATCCTTGAGCGTCAGGATATCTTCGGTTTCTGTGTTGCCGACCAGCTCCTGTAGGCGAACACGCAATGCTTCCGGTTTGACGACCAGCCCGGTAATGAACTCGAGAATATCCGCTTCCTCCCTCTCAAGCAGCAATTCATCCGAAATGCCCCACATACTACTGAACTGACGGTTCATGTTGGCGATCTTGCCATGCCAATCGATCACCAGTATGCCGTTACCTGTCGATTCCAGCGTAGCCCTCAATTGGGACAAGGTCTGGGCCAGGGCATCCTCGGCCTTGTGTTCGTTCTGTATATCCCTGGCCTGTATCAGAATCAGGGGGCTGCCTTCATGGTGAATGACCTTGACGGATTTAGTCACCATCAGCATCGAACCATCGGCGCACTGATAAAGCCCATCCTGGGTCTCGATATCGAGATATTGGCCGTTACGGACATCTTCCCAATAAAAGACGTCTTGTAATGAACTTTCGATATTGGTGATCGCCATGGCCAGCAATTCCTCTTCCGAATAGCCGAGCATTTTCTCGACAACCTTGTTGGCGATGATGATCCGCAACTCACTGAGTTCAACCAGTAGCATCATATTCTGGCTGTAATCAATCATCAGATGTTCGAGGCAGCTCATCTGGCTTGCTCCTGCCCGGGTTTGCTGGGGTCGAAATAATAATTGACCCGTTTGCGGGGACTGAGATAGTTGTATATTTCCCGCGGAACTTGGGCCGGTCTGATTGCCTTCGCAATATTCGCATCCGCTTCGCACGCCATATCCACCAGAATGGCTTCATCCCTGGGGATATCCGCGTCGTAAATGAGAACCAGCGGTTTCATCGGCTTGGCCGTATTGACCGTGACGACCATGCCGATCACGCCATTAGAAAACTGCACGATTGTGCCCGGCGGATACACACCAAGACAACGGATGAAGACCTGGAGCAGTTTCTGATCGAATTTGTTGCGCAACTTGGCGAACATCGTCGACAAAGCCTCGTGGGGCGTCAGCGCATCGTTAATATTCACCGGGTTGCAAAGTTCATCGTAATGGTTGGCAATGACCACAATGCGGGAAAGCAAACCGATCGCTTCGCCTTTAAGTTTGCCAGGGTAGCCGGTTCCATCGAACAATTCGTGATGTTCGCTGATGATGGTCAAGACGGCGGGTGCAAGCCCCAGTCGCTGGCCGATACCCACGCCGTACTGGCAATGCATTTCGAATAAATGGCGCTCAGCCTGATTGAGCGGGTCCTTTTTCAACAGGATCTTTGCGGGAATCTCCTTATGACCAATATCGTGGAATAGTGCACCTATTCCCAAGGTGCTGACTACCTGTTGGGGCAACTGGATGTCGCGCGCCATCATCAGGGAAAGCATGGTGACATTCAAGGAGTGGTAGTACATTTCTTCAGCACCCGCTTTGCCTATCATGACGTGTATAGCGAGTTCCGGCGCAGAAAGCAGCGAGTCGATGATTTGATCTACTAATTGTCCCGCCTTACGCACGGTTTCTGCCGGCATGGTAAACAGGTTTTTCTCGATGCCCTGAATCGATTTAGCCGTATGGACAAAGGCATTTTCAATCCGCGCTGCCGCCTCTCGCTGCAGCTGGATTCGCTCGACTAGCGCGACCTTGGCCGCCAACACCGGCGAAATATCCGGCTTGGCTTCATCCTTTGTCTGTTGTATTTGCTCGGTCTGCTGAGTCTTTTGAGGTAGCGGATTGAAATCGCTGAGCACCGGATCGTAACGAATCGACTTGAGCCCGAGACTTTGGATGGTCTTGATTTGTGCCTCGTTCTTTATCTTGAAATGGCTGAACGAGAAAGGATGATCAAACCATTTGAGATCGAGGTGTATATACAACCCGATCCGCAGCTGATCCATTGTAATGTTGAAGTTATCTTGCATGGGCATCGACAGGCCAATCTACTTTTGTCAAATGGAAAAATGCGAACTCATGCCGTCTCGACCCCGCCACTGGAAGTTTTGCGATCATCTTTAAGGGATGTAGACGCCGTCTCAGTGTGTTTGACCGGAAGCGTATGCGAAATGTCGTGCCGTGACCGGGTTTGCTCAAGAAATTGATGTACCCGTGATAAATTGGTTTTGGCCTATTAGTCTTTGTCGCAGTGCTTGCACGCTATCATAAAAACGAAACAATCACTAGGGATTTGATGAGGGCGATAACGATCGTTGATCGTCAATTCATGAAGTATTGCGCAACAGGTTCACCGATTTTGCACGCATAGAGGTAGTAGAACTGGCCTTTGATCGCTGTCGGCAGATAGGTATCCCAGCTATAGAGCACTATCAGCCATTAACTTAACGATAGTAAAACCTCTGTAATTTTTTGATCGTACTGAGGAAGAGTAAATAACCAAGATCAGCCCACTACTAAAGTCATAGCTTTCCGGTTTCATTGACCCAAGTGATTGCCGTGTACCTTCATGATCGTTAGTTCGGATTATTCCGATAAGTGTATCGGAAAATCACACGCCAAATAATTTCCTTTGAAGAAATAAATAATAACAAATTCGCCTTATTGTAAATAACTATCATAGGTTTATAGTTAAGCCGTAGAGAAAATTAACTGAATTCAAATCAGGCGGAAATCATGAAAAATTCAAAAAGCATGTATAGAGATGTTATGACCGGATTATTGTTTATGGCTGGTATATTGAGTTTTATTTCAGGCGATTTTGTGTTTTCAACTTTATTGTTTGGCACTGCATCACTCACCAGTAACCTGAATATTGCTAAACCCGTTCGCGCCTAAGATTTTGTGTGACCTCCCTCGTTGGTAAAGCAGTAACTCCTGGTACTGCGCACTCCATAGCCTCTACCGCTGCTCACGGTAGAGGCTTTTTTTGTATTGTTGACCCTTAAAAAATAATTCGTTTAATGAACTTTTTTCATGCTGATCACTCTATGAGTCGTGCTTTTTAGCACTTTCATTTTTCCATCCTCATAATCCGGCTGCTTAGCCGGATTTTTTTGTATTCCGCCTTGTTAGCCATCCACGTATCAAAGCTGTTCGGGTTGTCTTTGGACTAGCAGTCTGTCCGAGAAAGGGAATCGTCGCGAGGGAAAGCCATTTTGACTCAGATTTTTTGATCGTTTGCGGGAAATCTGGGCAAAAGGGCTTTTCCGTAGCAGGTTCTTTATTCTCGGACAAGCATCCTAGATGCTGCCCCGTCAAGTGGACACGAACAAGACGGTTTTGCCGTCAGCACTGTAGGCCATTTCGAATTCCGCCTCATCCGAGTGGATCGGTGCACCAATACTTTTGGCAAATGACGCTACTTGGGCGTTTGCGCCTGACGGCATATCCATAACGGGCATCGCATGAGACAGGCACTGCTCAGATATGACCAGTGCCAAGCAGCCAATATAACGGTTGCGGATAGAGGGGTTTATTTCAAAAGTCAACCATTTACATCACCTCGGAAAGACGGTTGCAGGTGTTTGATTTCGGTTCGCTCATCAAAAATCCCATATACCTTGGCAAGGTGCAACTCGCTGTCGGCGGGCTGTTTGCTTTACGTAATGGCAACACCTCTGCTCTTGGGTGAATCGACGCTACCCAAACTATCGCAAGTCAAATATAAAACTGTTCTCCCACACCTTATAATGCCAGCTTTTTTTACAATATTCGCCGCCCCATGTCTGTTCACGACACGCTGAAACAACTCGCCAAAAATCTCCACGACTGCATGAGCATCGATCGGCATGGGTTCAAGCGGCAACTGGATCGCTTGCGCAGCGAAGCCGGCAAAGGCAAGGATGTTGCGTCGGCTTTGCAGCAATTGTCCGACAAGATTGAGCGTTCGGTGAGTCGTTGCCATCAGCGTCGGGCTGCGGTGCCGGTGATTAATTATCCCGACTTACCGGTCAGCGGCAAGAAAGACGAGATTGCTGAATTAATCAAAAATAATCAGGTCACCATTGTTTGCGGCGAAACCGGTTCCGGCAAAACCACCCAGTTGCCGAAGATTTGTCTGGAGATTGGTCGAGGTGTTAAAGGTTTGATTGGTCATACCCAGCCCCGAAGAATCGCGGCACGCACCGTGGCTGACCGGATTGCGGAGGAGTTGGGGCAGGCTATCGGCCATGCAGTGGGTTACAAGGTGCGTTTTCATGATCAAACCCATCAGAATTCGCTGGTCAAACTGATGACCGACGGCATCCTGCTGGCCGAGTCGCAGAATGATCAGTATCTCAATCAATACGACACCATCATCATCGATGAGGCGCATGAACGCAGTCTGAATATCGATTTTTTGATGGGCTATCTGCGCTGGCTGTTGCCGAAACGGCCGGATTTGAAAGTGATCATCACCTCCGCCACCATCGACCCGGAGCGGTTTGCCAAGCATTTTGATAATGCGCCGATTGTGAATGTGTCCGGTCGGACTTATCCGGTGGATGTGCGTTATCGGCCTATTGAACTGATCGAGGAAGACGACGAAACTGATGCGGATTTGCAGCAGGCGATTCTGGATGCGGTGGACGAGTTATATAGGGATTTACGCGGGGATATTCTGATTTTCCTCAGTGGTGAGCATGAGATTCGGGAAACCACCGAGTCCTTGCGTAAATCGGTGCACAATGCCCGTTACGATGTGTTGCCGCTGTATTCCAAACTCAGCGTCGCCGAGCAGGAGCGAGTGTTCAAGCCTTCGGGCAATAAACCCAGAATCGTGCTGGCCACCAACGTGGCCGAAACGTCTCTGACAGTGCCGGGCATACGCTGTGTGATTGATTCCGGCCATGCCCGCATCAGTCGTTATAGCCACAAAAGCAAGATTCAACGTCTGCCGATTGAGCGCATTTCGCAGGCCAGTGCCAATCAACGCGCTGGACGCTGCGGACGGGTGGCCGAGGGTATCTGCATTCGGCTGTATTCCAAAGAAGATTATCTGGCTCGCCCGGAGTTTACCGAACCGGAAATTCTGCGTACCAATTTATCGTCAGTCATTTTGCAGATGGCGTCCTTGAAACTGGGCGATATCGAAGAGTTTCCGTTCGTCGAGCCGCCCGAAGAAAAGATGATTCGGGATGGCAAAACTTCGTTATTTGAAGTGGATGCCTTGGATAAACAAGGTAATCTGACCGACACCGGGCGGCGGTTGGCGAAGATTCCGACGGATCCCAAACTGGCCAGAATGCTATTGGCGGCGGCTGATCTGGGTTCGCTGCACGAGGTGGCGATCATCGTTTCGGCGTTGAGTATTCAAGACCCGCGCGACAAGCCGGCCGACAAACTGCCACAAGCCGAAGCTAAACATGCGCAGTTCAAAGCTGAGGATTCGGACTTTCTGACCCTGTTGAATCTGTGGAACGCCTTCGATGCACAAAAGAAACATCTGACCAACAGCAAACTACGCAAATACTGTCAGGACAATTTTTTGTCGTATATCCGCATGCGCGAATGGCATGACATTCATACCCAGATCATGCAGGTGGCGCGCGGCGATTTGGGTCTGAAGACCAGCGGCAATCCGGGCAATTACGAACAGATTCACATGGCGTTGCTGCCGGGCTTGTTGTCCAACATCGGCTTCAGGCACGAGCAATACGAATATCTCGGCGCACGCGGGCTGAAGTTTTTTATCTTCCCCGGTTCCGGTCAGCACAAGGCGCGGCCAAAATGGATCATGGCCGCCGAGCAAGTGGAGACCAGCAAGGTTTATGCTCGTACCGTCGCCAAAATCGAACCGGAATGGATCGAAGCCTGCGCCCAACATCTGGTCAAACGCAATTACTACGACCCGCATTGGGAAAAAAACGCCGGTCGCTGCGGCGTTTATGAACGTACCTTGTTGTACGGTTTGACCCTGCAGGCCAAGCGTAAAGTGCCTTACGAAAACGTCGATCCGAAAGCCTCGCGGGATATGTTCATCCGTCACGCGCTGGTGAATCAGGATTATCATTCCAATGCGCCGTTTTTCAAGGCCAACGAAAAACTGCTGGAGGAAGTGGGTTACATTCAGCACAAAGGTCGCCGCGTCGATTTGATCGAAGACGAGGAATGGCTGTATCAGTTCTATGACAAGAAGCTGCCGGCCGAGATCGTCAGCGGCATCGCTCTGGATCAATGGCGCAAGAAGGTTGAACGGGATAATCCAAAGATTCTGTTTCTGACTAAGGAAGATTTGACCCGCACCGATGAGAATCACATCAACGACTGGGATTTTCCGGACAGTAAGAAAGTCGGCGATTTGACTATTGAATTACATTATCGCTTTGAGCCTGGGCATGATGAGGATGGGGTGACGGCAATCATCCAGGTGCACCAGCTCAACCAGATTCGGCAAATGCCGTTCGACTGGCTGGTGCCGGGCATGCTGGAGGAAAAGGTGGTGGCGTTGATCAAATCGCTACCGAAGCATTTGCGTAAGCATTTTGTGCCAGTGCCAAATACCGCCAAGGCGTGTCTGGAAATCGAGCCGGATTTTAAAGGCTCGGTGTACGAATGGCTGAGCAACCGGTTGCGCAAATTGACCGGCGAGGCAATTCCTCTTAATGAATGGCAGCCGGATACCTTGCCTGAACATTTGCAGATGAATTTTCGGGTTGTCGATGATAGCGGTAAGGCGCTGGGCTATGGCCGCAATCTGGCCAAATTACAGGCGCAATACGCCACCAAGGCCGGCGATAGTTTCGACAAGCTGGCGCAAGAGGAATTAAATCATACCGGCTGTATCGCCTGGATCTTTGACGACCTGCCGCCTACCATGCAATTCATGCAAAAGGGGCAGAGCTTTATCGGTTTTCCGGCTGTCGTCGATGAGGGCGAGACGGTGGGGGTGAAAATTCTGGAAACCCAGTTAAAGTCCGAGTTGGCGCATTTCGACGGACTGACCAAGCTGTATCAGATTTTGTGCAAAAAGGACGCGCAATACATTCTCAAGAACAATGGCGTATCGCCGGCCTTGCAGTTGGCGTATAACCAGTTAACCCAGCATCCGTTGTTAAGTGAGCGGGCCGACGGGGATTTTAAAGCCGACTTGTTGTATTTGGTTTTTAGCACTGTGTTTGTGGATGGGGCCGAGATTCGCAGTCAGCAAGTTTTTGATGCTCGATTGGCAGAGAAAAAATCCAGTTTGGTATCCATCAGCAATCAGGTTGGCAAGCAGATGTCAGAAATCATGGCAAGCTATCAAAGTATAAGGCAGCGTATAAAACAACCCGGTCTTGTGCCGGCAGTGCGACTGGATGTGGAAAGCCAACTGGCGTTGATGCTTTTCAGCGGGTTTATGCGGCATACCCCGTTTGCCTATTTGCAGGCGATACCGCGTTATCTGAAAGCCATTGAGTGTCGTCTCGACAAGCAAAAACCAGATTCGGCGGATGTGCAAGGTTTAAACAGGTTGTGGCAAAGATATTGGCAGTATGTCGAAAAGCAACTGAAAACCACCCAGCCGCAACCGGAGCGGCAGGCTTTTCGCTGGGCGATGGAAGAATTGCGGGTGTCGCTGTTTGCGCAACAACTCAAGACTCCCTATCCAGTATCGGTGCAACGCCTGGAAAAACAGTGGAACGAAATGTTTTAAAAAAACTCTTACAGAGAGTTTAAATTCTAAGGACGCAAACGATGATACCCATTAGAGATTCGATACCGTGTAATGCCACACCTTATGTCACGTGGGTCATCATGGGCATTTGCATCAGCGTTTTTTTCTTAATGTTGTTGTTGCCCGATTCCATTGCCCAGCATTTTTTGTATCGCTTCGGCATGGTGCCGATTCGTTATACCAATCCGACTTGGGCTCAACATTTTGGCTTGCCGCCAGATTATTATTTTTCGTTTTTAAGCAGTTTGTTTTTGCATGGCGGTTGGGCGCATTTGGCGGTCAACATGATGTTTATGTGGATATTTGCCGATAACATCGAAGATTTGATGGGCCATCGCCGGTTTATCGTGTTTTATCTGATTTGTGGATTGTTGGCGACTTACGCGCAATGGTATTTCTCACAAAATCTGGTGGTGCCGGTGGTGGGGGCATCCGGGGCGATTGCCGGGGTGTTGGGGGCTTATTTTTTCAAGTTTCCTTACGCCAGGGTGGTGATACTGGTACCGATTTTATTTTTCCCGTTGTTTTTTGAAATCCCGGCGATTGCCTTTCTGGGTGTTTGGGTGATTTTGCAATTGCAAGAACTCAGTACCGCTGCACTGTTTCCTGGCATGGGCGGCAACTCGGCTTGGTGGGCTCACTTGGGTGGTTTCGTGGTAGGGGCATTGATTCATCCATTTTTCATCGATAGAAGCATCATCCATCAGATTGATTTGGAACCTAGCGAAGATGCTTGAGATGTAAATATTAATATTGTGCTTGTTTTTTTTATTTAATCTATTATAATGGCTGCTTAACTCAAGGGTCGTTAGCTCAGCCGGTAGAGCACCGCACTTTTAATGCGATGGTCGTGCGTTCGAATCGCACACGACCCACCATCAATTAAGTAGTAAAAAAAAGCTGTTAGGCCAAAAGCCCAACGGCTTTTTTTATGCCCATCGATTTTTTGGGACACTGACGGGGCACTTCAATATAAATCCTCGCAACAAACCGCAACACAAAAGCCGTTTAGCTTCCATTTATCCGGCGGTGCGCTACCTAAAAACGCGGCAACTGATTCCAACCAGCCTTGGTCAGTATCCTTTTCGTTTTGCAGCCTGATGATGAAGGCTTTCAGCCCTTGCCCGTCAACGGTGTATTTTTCCAACACCTGAAATCAGACACCGGCGACCAGAGATTTCAAAAAGCCATCGGTCGTTTCCATCCAGACAACATGTCATTTTTTATCCAGCTGATCAGTATGCAATTTATGTTTCACGCATATTGCATGAACGCATGGATAGAAAAAGTGCGTTCTGACATTCTCCAAGCGTCAGCAACATAAGAGTCGAACAAGTGCTAATCAGTTTTCATCAGGTTGGTAATGGTCAAGCATCAGGCCATTGATTTGGGAAAAGTGCTTGATATTGCTGCTACATAACAATTCATTCTGTGCCGTGGCGGTAGCAGCAATTAAAGCATCACCCATTTCCATACTATGGCTTAGCGCAAATTGACGAACTAACTGCCGGGCATGATATGAAATTCCATGATCAATCTCATGGATAGTGAACTGTAAAACCTGAAGCATTTTTTCAAAGGTTGCTAATTCCTTTTTATTCCGGCAAAACGGAACGTACTCCATATAAGTAACGGCGGAAATCGACCTTTGTTGCGTGTTCATGATCAATTCTTTAGCCGAAGCTACACCGCGGTCAGCATAGATCAATATGTTGGTATCAAAGATCACTCAGCAATCTCCGCCGACCTTTACGAATATCACGCAAATCGGATTCTACATTGCCAACACCTAAATCACTGTGCATGCCGAAAAACTCATTCATTGCGGATTCTTGCTCTTGTGAATTGACAGTTGGCGTAGCAGGGTGAACGACCCCAAGCGTTTGACCGTGATACGTGATTTCAACGGTTTCTCCCCGTTTAAGGGCGTCTATTAGAGCCTTATGTTTTGACTGAAGTTGTGATGCTGTAAGTTGCATAATCGACAAAAATAAGTATTAATGATTATGTATTTTACATATTTCCCACGAATTTAGCAGTATCTTGGCAGTGGTCATGAGTCAATTACCTTACGCGACTTAGTTATGCTCAGTTGTGATTTGTCGTGTCGCGTAGACAGGCCAGACAAAGTTAAAACATAAATTAAAACAATAGCCTATAAAATTGCAATTGCACTTTTTTATGCTATGGTTATGCGCTCGAATCGCGCACGATCCACCATCAAACGATATATAAATCAACTGGTTAGCTTGCCGTGGCGGCTGGTTTTTTTTATGTCTTTCGTTTTTATGTGCGCAAAATGTGCAGAATTGGAAATCTTGCCGGCATACTCGGCTAGATGCTCCGGTGTCAGATGCGCATAATCACCGGGCGGTAACGTGCTGCGATCTACCGACAGATATTTGATATCGTCCGGACGGTCGGTCTTCTTCAGCGTCGTGCCAACGCGACCGGGTTGTCCGCCGGATTTCTTGTCGGTGTCTGCTTGATCAGTTTTATCGTCTTTGGCAATTCGTAGTTCACCTTGGGGTGAAATCACCCCGTTTGTTGCGCTTGCTGGACAGCATCGGGCAAGCAATTTAAGTGTTATTCGTTGTCACCATCTGGCAAGCAACACGGATCTAACATATCGGGTAGGCAGTATTGTTCTGACGATGTCATACATTTAAGGGTGGATCGAATTAGATTATCAGGGTGTGGCGTGGTGAGCGGTTATTGCAATCAGCAAATTTACAATCTTGATTTGCAGGCTATTTTCATTCCTTAATTACATGAGACCCAAAATTCGGTAAGAACCCTTGGTTTTCAGAACAACTGTCACGGGCGAACTGGATTTGTTTTCCCAAAACCAACCGTGGGAGCCTTCGAATGGTGCTGATAATGAACCACTCGCCTGGTTGTCCGTACTTTCTTTATAGCTCTTGAAATAACCCGTCTTATCGCCTTGTGGTTCGCCATGAAAATCAAAATAAAGCCTTGCTCCGTCAGTAGACCATGAATATTCCAGTTCGGCGCCTTTTGCTAGGTGGAATTTATATTCCAAGCCTTCGCCGGCAGGCACCACGATTTTGACGGTATCCTGCCACTGGGTTGCGGGTGGTGGACTGTTTTGCGCTAAGTTGTCAGTGGTATTCTGCTCAGGACAGGCAATCGTCAGTGGTTGCGCCGTGGATTTTATGGGTGTCGATAAAGCCGTTAAACCTGTCATGCGCCCGAAACCGGTCGGGTCAATGCCATATTCAGCGGGCAGTATGGCGGTAATGAGAATAAGACCCGCCAGCAGCGCTGCTAAAACGGACGCGATGGTTAGTGATTTTAATGATTGAACGGGAGGGTTGGTGTCATTCATGGTGTTATCCGTTAATAATGTAGCCGGTCATTTGGTAACCGAACAGAATCAGTCCTCCGGTCATTAAAAGGGTGTTGGTGGCAATGGAAAAGGCAAAGTAACTGCGATGTCGGCGCCAAAAGTCGAGAGCGATCAAGATAAATAACAGGGCCACAAATTGGCCTATCTCAACGCCGACATTAAACGCCAATAAGTTTTTCCATAGATTTTCCTGAGGCAAGGAAAAGTCCTGCAGTTTGGTGGCCAAGCCAAAACCATGAAACAAGCCAAAAATCATCACCGCTAATTTGGTATTGGGCTGAAAGCCCAACAAGCGCTGAAAGCCGCCCAAGTTATCAAAGCCTTTATAGACAATCGACAATCCAATAATCGCATCAATCAGAAATGAATTAACCGTTAGGTTGCTTAGCACCCCGAAAAATAGCGTCAGGCTATGGCCTAGTGTGAAAAGGCTGACATAGACCAACACGTCTCTGGTGCGAAATAAAAAGAAAATCACACCGACTAAAAACAGCAAATGATCATAGCCAGTTAGCATATGTTTGGCACCAATATACAAAAACGGTCCGATAGCTATGCCCTGGTTTATCTGTAAAAAATGTTCGGTATTGGCATCAATGCCATGAGCCAGGGCACTGAAATTGAAGAAGAATAAGAGCAACGGTAAGCCAAATAGCCAAGCATGACGGGATCTTCGGAGTGACATATTTAAAAAAATTCAGTTATGGGGATCAGCAATTTGTTGCCTATGGTAAACGACATGCTGAATTGCCTCAATTCGGTGAAATTGATGTCGAGCTTGGCGATGGGGTTTGTGGAGAAAATCCCTGGGTAATGGGGGCTGCTGCGGTTTCGTATGGGCAACCAAATCAACGCGTGGGCCAAAGCGATGTGGAATCAAGATCACCTTTGATGCGGAAGGTTAATTTGAACAGATTCGTTTCGGGATTTTATGTCGTCGTTTATTCAAGTGTGGCAGTTTTCTTTTATTAATATCATGTCGCGACTCCATGGCCTCCAGTTCGCGACTGAAATCGCCCCACAATGATTTTCACAGTAACGAAGCATGGTTTCCTCAATCCCTGTTTTCAAAGGGACGTTAGTGTTGGCCAAACCCTAAGCACCTAAGATTTTGGGGTTATTTCTGAAGGCTCCTGGGTCTTGGGTAGCCGTAAAACATATAGCAACTGCGACCGGCATGTTTGGCCTGATACATGGCCTTATCGGCGTTTTTCATTAATGAAATGGTGTCACTGCCATGAGCGGGGTAGGTTGCGATACCGATACTGGATGAGATATTAATCAGGTTTTTTTCAATCCAGAAGGGTTCGGAAAGGGCATTCAGGATATTTTCGGCCAAGATGACCAAATCTGTTTCATGCTCATAATTTGAGAGTAGCACCACGAATTCATCGCCGCCCAACCGGGCAACGGTGTCGGACTCGCGCTTTATGCATGTCAATATTCGAGATGCTACTTCCTTTAATAACAGATCCCCTACCGCATGGCCAAAGTTATCATTCACTGGCTTGAATTTATCCAAATCGATATACATCAATGCCAATTTTGTAGTGATGCGTTTGGCTTGAGCCAATGCTTGTTGCAATCGGTCAGCCAGTAAAATTCGGTTGGGCAGGTCCGTCAGAACATCATGTTGCGCGATGTGGCGCATTTGTTCCTCTGCGGCTTTACGTGCTGTAATGTCTATCATGGTGGTCACGTAATGCGTTACTTTGCCATCTTCCGCTTTGACCGCTGTGATGCTTTGCCATATCGGATAGATATCGCCATTCTTGCGGCAATTCCAGTTCTCGCCTTGCCAACTGCCGGTGATATTGATGCTCTCCCAGATAGCACTGTAGAAGGCTGGGTTCTGGCGTTCAGATTCTAAAATGTTCATTTTGCGACCGATCACTTCCACAGCTGTGTAGCCGGTCATGCGGGAAAATACATGATTTATTTTCAGGATATTGGTATCCGCATCGGTGACGATCATGCCTTCTTGCGATTCAAAGGCTGTCGCTGCAATACGAAGATCGGTCTCAACTCGTTTGCGTTCGGTAATGTCGCGGGCGAAACCCAGGGTACCAAGCGGTTCGCCGCTTTTATCAATCACGGGCGTTACAAAAATTTCTGTCCATCGTGGTGAACCAAACGAGTCACTAGAGGCTGCTTCGATGGTTTTGCCTTGTCCAGTAGCCAGCACCTGTTGATCTTCTTGTTGATATTGTCTGGCTTTTTCTGGCGGGTAAAAGTCAAAATCAGTTTTACCTGCTACCGCTTGGGGAGTGCTCAAGTCCATTTGATCTAAAAATAACTGATTGACCGCCAAAAACCGGCTTTGAGTATCCTTAAGCCAAACCAGGAAAGGCAAATTATCGATCAAGACCCGCAGATAGCTTTCTTTCTCGCTTAAGGCTTTTTCGATTTGCTTTCGTTCGGCTATGTATTGGGCAAACGGTATGGATGGGCCTTCCAGTAAATCGCATTCCGGTTTTCCAAGTGTGTAACCTTGCGCCAGTTTTACGCCGATTTCTCTCAATTTCAGAACTGTGATCGATGATTCGACATAAACGAAGATGGTTTTCTTGCCGAGTTTGTCGACCATGTCCACCAACGATTTCAGTAACATGTGGTCGTTTTCTTCGCCGATCAAATGTTGAATAAATTGTCCGTCGACCTTGATATAGTCCACCGGAAAGTTTTTGAAGTAGTTGGAGGAGTAGGTGCCTGTGCTACTCATTTTCATCGCGGTTTTACAGCCTAAACCGCGAAGTTTATTCACCATGAGCAAGGTTCTTTCAAAGTTTTTCAGTACTGCGGATTCAGCGATTTCAAACATTAAACGTCCGGCATCAATCCAGGTTAATGCCAATTTATCCTGAATAATCGGTATCAAGTCAGCATATTGAAAGGCACTGGCTGATAATTTAATAGCAACTGATACATAAGCCCTAGTCGATGGCAATCCCGCCAATAACTCGATTGAGTTTTCAATTACCCACAGATCAATGGCATGAATCAGGCCCATGCGTTCAGCTACCGGGATAAATACATTGGGTAAGATGATTTTGCCGGCATAACGCAACCTGACTAGCACTTCGTAATGCGAGATCGTGCCATTATGCAGTTCGACAACGGGTTGAAACACCAGAAATAATTGATTTTCCCGCAAAGCCTCTTCAATGATGGGTGCCCAGAAAATATCGTTCTGGCGTTCCGCGATAGCCTTGGACTGGTCGTTATAAACACCGATTTTATCCTCGCCGCATCGCTTGCCAAAAACACAGGCTTGGCGGGCATGCAAAATGATTTTGCCAGGGTGTTCTGTCGATGCGGCATCATTCAGCGTCGATAGGCCTATTGATAAGGTGACACTATGTCTGGCTTCAGCGAAGCAAAACCTGTGATTCTCAATTTGGTTTTTAAAGTTTTCTGCATAGTGTTGTGCCTGTGTATTCGTCATATCGTCGATAAACAAGCAGAATTCATTATTGCCAACACGGGCAAACAGGCTATTTGTGGGTGCCAGTGTGCGCATTAAGCCGGCCAGTTCCACCAGTAAGCGGTCTCCGACATCGAAGCCTTTCATTTCGTTGATCAGGCAAAAGCGATCAACTTCAATAAACAGCAACGTGGCGTTTTTATGGAGTTTATGGCTACGGTTTAAAGCCAGCTTGAGTCGACGTTCAAAATTGCTTCGATTAAGCAGTCCGGTTAGTTCATCATGGGTAACCAGATATTTAAGCTTGGCGTCACTGATGTTTTTTGCAGATAGTTCGAGCAGCAGTTGTTCTTGTTTGGCGTGGTGATACAAGCGTTCCTGGCGTAGCTTCAATAATAAATTTACCGCCAGCAGTAATTCTTTAGGGTTAATTGGAACGGAAAGTCTGAGCGATAAGTCAGTGTCATTGATAGGTTGAGCTGAATTGGCCCTGCTGGTCAGTTCAGCAGCTTCCGCATCGTAAAGACTGATGAAAGGAATAGCTGCTGCGTCCGTTGACGAGCAAAGGCTTTGCAGTATTTGTTCTGGCTGGCTATGTGGCAGATGTTCGTTGATGACAATCAAGCCGATTTTTTCCGGTTGATTGTAAAATGTTCTTAAAATTTCATAAATTGACTGGCCCGTATTGGCATGGCGAATGTTCGAATAGCCTTGATTTTTTAACGTAGAAACGATTAACAGGCAGGAAGCCTCGTTGTGTTCGGCAACGATGATGATTTTATCTTTAAGCGAATCCCTAGCTATCATGCTGTTTACTGTTAAGATCTGAAACAACTCTCACTGAGTTCTGAGCTTTTTGGGTGTGTCAATAGGTGTTAAAGGCTGGCGCTGCAACAAGACATCCGAGTGGATCACAAGGCTTAATCTTTATACTCGCAAATGAGGATTCGCGCTATCACCCCAATATGAAATTTGCGATGGGAGAGCGGCACTCGCTTCGGAAGGGGGCAAAAATACGGCCCTGCTATTGCCCGTATAGGAGCCAAAGATGGCAAGCGTAGAACGCGTCCCTGTGAATCCGGGATCTGGATTTGCTTCGTGTTGCTCGGCACTGGCAAGCCACCAATTGCCCAGAGGTTATGCCGGCATGACGTTGTTGTGAAGCAGCTTTACGATCAGGTAAAACGAAGTTATAACCAACCTGCTCTGCGCAGTCGCCAATACAGCAACAAGCTACCGATCAGCACGCCACCCACTACAATCGGGTAACTATATTCCCACTCCAGTTCGGGCATGTGTTTGAAATTCATGCCGTACCAGCTGAACAACATGGTGGGGATAGCCAGTATGGCGCCCCAGCCGGCCAAGCGTTTGACCACTTCGTTTTGGCGGACGGTTTCAAAGGTCAGATGAACTTGCATCGCGGCAATCAGCATTTCTCGCATGCCGTCGATAGCCCGATCGATGCGGGTTATATGGTCGGCAATATCCCGAAAATACAGTCTTACGTCTTTGGGAATATTGATGTCATCCAGGTGCATTAGCACGTTGCAAATATCAATAACTGGCATGATCACGCCCTGCATTTGAATCAATTCGCGTTTTAATTCATACAGCCCTCCCATGGTTTCACGACTGGGATTGCTGATAAAGATTGCGGATTCAAGTGCATCAAAACGGGCTTGCAAGCCGTCCAACACCAATATGTAGTTATCGACGATAAAATCCATCACCGCATACAGCGCAAAGCCGGAGCCTTTGGCTAGCTGATGCGGTAAGGCTTCGCAGCGTGCCCGCACTTTGCTGTGGCTTATTGAGGCGCCATGTCTTACCGTTACCAGAAAATGGTTGCCCACGAAAAAATGGGTTTCGCCGAATTCGATACCATCGTTTACCAGCAATGCGGTATGCAAGACTATAAACAGAGAATCGCCATATTCTTCTATTTTGGGTCGTTGATGAGCCGAGCGGGCATCCTCAACGGCCAGTTCATGCAGGCCAAATTGGTTTTGGATTTTACTTAGTAGCTCAGGGTCAGGTTCGCGTAGGCCTAACCAGACAAAACTCTCCGGCTGAGCAATCGCTTCACTAATGTCATCAATGTCCACATCTGCCAGCTTGAGCCCGCGCTGATAGGCGACACCTCTCATTATCATGCTGCTATCGATGTTGGTTGGCAAAGCCGTCTCCTGTTGATCAGTGATTATTGCTGCAGATATTAAAGTCGTTTCAGTCATGTCATACATCGGCAGTTCGGCAATTTCCTTTTACGCTAGGAGCCTGTCCGAGAATAGGAAGCGTCGCGAGGGAAAGCTATTTTGAGTCAGATTTGTTGATCATTTGAGGCGAATAGTGGTGCTATTTAACGAAAATGAGCGGGAAATCTGGCC
>PERU01000047.1 GCA_002928965.1 Methylomonas sp. | reverse complement strand
GCCAAATGCACTCCTGGGATTACTCCGGCCCGTATCACGGTTATGACGGTTTTGCCATTTTCGCCCGCGATATGGACATGACCATCAACAACCCTTGCTGGAAAAGCTTTAAAGCGCCCTGGAAAACCGAGGCTGCCAGCGAACCGGTGAAAGCCGTAGCTTAAACCGTAAGATGATCGTAAGTTGGGCTGAGCAAAGCGAAGCCCAACAAATCGGAACGTTGGGCTTCAAGGCATTCACCCGCAGGGTGCAAGACAGCCCAACCTACGCTTTAACGAATCCAACAAAATCCAATCAACGCCAGTCCACAAATTGGTGGCGCGTTAGGAGATTATCATGAGTCAACAAGTCGACAACATCCAACCTAGCTATCCCTTGTTTCGTACAGACGAATACAAGGACAACCTAGCCAACAAACGTGAACAGTACGAAGAACGTCATCCGCAGGAAAAAATTGACGAAGTATTCCAGTGGACTACTACCGCTGAATACAAAGAGCTTAACTTCAACCGCGAAGCATTGACTGTCAACCCAGCCAAAGCCTGCCAACCATTGGGGGCGGTACTTTGTGCACTGGGTTTTGAAAAAACCATGCCTTATGTGCACGGTTCGCAAGGTTGCGTGGCGTACTTCCGTACCTACTTCAATCGTCATTTTAAAGAGCCTATCGCGTGCGTTTCCGATTCAATGACGGAAGATGCGGCGGTTTTCGGTGGTCAGAAAAACATGTTTGCCGGTTTGGAAAACGCCAAAGCCTTGTACAAACCTGACATGATTGCGGTGTCAACCACGTGTATGGCGGAGGTTATTGGCGATGACTTGAATGCGTTTATCAACAACGCCAAGAAAGAAGGTCATATCGAGCAGGAGTTCCCGACGCCATTTGCACATACGCCAAGTTTTGTCGGTAGTCATACCACCGGCTGGGACAATATGTTCGAAGGCATTGCCCGTTACTTCACGCTGAATTTCATGGAAGGTAAAGAAGTCGGTGCCAACGGCAAGATCAATTTTGTACCGGGCTTTGAAACCTACCTGGGTAATTTCCGGGTGATTCATCGGATGATGAAGGAAATGGGCGTTGACTACAGCTTGTTGAGCGACCCGACGGAAGTGCTGGATACGCCGGCCGATGGTCAATTTCGTATGTATGCTGGCGGCACTACCATGGATGAAATCAAAGATGCGCCGAATGGCATCGATACCATCTTGTTACAACCCTGGCAGTTGGAAAAAACCAAGAAGTACGTCAATACCACCTGGAAACACGATGTGCCCAAGTTGAATATTCCGATGGGTTTGGAATGGACAGATCAACTGTTGATGAAAGTCGCCGAACTGAGCGGCAAGCCGATTCCAAAATCCTTGGAAACCGAGCGTGGCCGACTGGTGGATATGATGACAGACTCGCATGCGTGGCTGCATGGCAAAAAGTTTGCCTTATACGGTGACGCCGATTTTGCCATGGGCATGACCAAATTCCTGCTGGAATTAGGCGCGGAAGTGACCGATGTCTTGGTGAACCACGCAAATAAACGGTGGAGAAAAGCCTGTGAAGAAGTATTGGCGGCATCGCCATGCGGTCAAAACGCCACCGTGCATATCGGTAAGGACTTGTGGCATTTCCGCTCGCTGATGTTCACTAACAAGCCTGATTTCATGATTGGTAACAGCTACGGCAAATTCATTCAACGCGATACCTTCTACAAAGGTGAAGCGGATGAGGTGCCATTGATCCGTATCGGCTTCCCCATCTTCGACCGTCATCATTTACATCGCATGACCACCCTGGGTTATGAAGGCGCGATGTACATTCTGACAACCCTGGTCAACTCGGTGCTGGAGCAATTGGATAAGGAAACCAAAGGCATGGGTACCACCGACTATAACTACGATTTGGTTAGGTAAATTGTTTAGGTCGGGTTAGCCGTAACCCGACCCGTCGGCCTAAACGTCGGGTTACGTTTCGCTAACCCGACCTACGCTATTTTGATTTGGAGTTCTACATGCCCAGCGTCATGCTCAGAAAACGTGAAGATGGCAAATTGCTGTTTTACGTCGCCAAAAAAGATTTGGAAGAAACCATAGAATCTCTGGAATTTGACAGCCCCGACAAGTGGGGCGGCGAGGTGGTGTTAGGCGATGGTTCAAAGTATTTTTTTGAAGTGTTGGATACACCACCCAAGATTCCCAGTACCCTGCAGGCCAAACGCGTATCAGAGGGGTAGTCATCATGTCCTTGTATATTGTCCCTGAAGAATGCATTTCCTGTGGCGATTGCCTGCCTGTCTGCCCCACGGATTCCATTAAGGAAGGGGCGATCGTGTTTGAAATCAACAAAAAAACCTGTACCGAATGCAATGGTGATTATGACGTTCCGCAATGCGTCAAAGTCTGCCCGATAGACAACTGCATTTTGCAGGCTTGATGACATTGTGGAGTGCAATGGCAATCGTGTATTGCATTCATATCAACATGCCAGCGGTGCATGATGCTGTCGCATATATGCCTTACATCAAAGAGGTAAATCCATGATCAGTTCCGAACAACTGCAACGTATTGCCGCCACCGTTCGTGCCCGCGACCTCAATGAAGCCATGGTGAGCGATTTGCGAACAGAATACCCCGACATTCATTTTACTTATTGCATGGAAGACGATATTCCGAATCATGAACCCATGCTGGAGGCGGAAGGATTTAATCTGTATCTGGTCGATGGCCGTGATCATTGTCTATGCCTGACGCGTAATCATGAATATGCCTCAGGCATTGTGATTGCCGAAGTATTGGATTGAAGTCCGCGATGCTGGAGTCCGCAGACAATGTCAGTCTACCGGTCGGCAATTGCCTGATGTGCCCTTTCCGAGGCAAAACCCTGCTTGCTGGACGTTGCATGCCGGGCGATACCTGTATTGCCGTGGAAAGTGGTCGACAAATTGACCGCTTCTTTCGGGTGAATTCGGCTTACGCGGTGCACTATTTACAAGATCCCTTCTGGGAACGCCGTGCCATTGCCGCCCGCTATGCACCGGAAAAAGCCTTGCAAGCCTTGATCGATGACGAGGATGAAGTCGTGCGCCGAGTCGTCGCCTATCGCTTGCCGGCGCATCAATTATTAACATGGGTCAACGACCCTGACAGGGAAGTGCGCATGACAGTGGCCGAGCGTATTGATCCGGAGCATCTGGAAGCGTTGGCCACCGATCATGATTACATCGTGCGCTTAAGTGTCGCCAAACGCCTGCCGCCCGGACGCTTATTTCGGTTTATCAAAGATGAGGATTTGCAGGTGCGCAAGCAGGTGGCGGAACGCTTGCCGGAAGTCAGTCTGGGCTTGATGGCCCATGATACTTCGCCGGATGTGCGCCGGATTGTGGCTGAACGCATGTCGGCGGAAGATGCGGAAATCTTGCTACAGGATAGTGATTGGGTGGTGCGTTATACCGTCGCTTTGAAAGTCGCTCCCGATAAATTGATCGATCTACTTGAAGACCCCGAGCCCGATGTATCCGCCATTGCCCAACAGCGTTTTCAATCCAAACCTTGCCCGGAATCCGACCATGACTGAATCTCGCTTAGTACTAGCCGGACAAACTATTACTGAATGCTGTAAAAAAATCATTCCCGGCCAAACCGATGATCAACTGCTCAATAAGTTGCAGAGCTTGGTTCCTGAGTATCCTTTGCATCTGGCGATGATCGGTGATGAGTGGTATCGACTGGGCGGCGTGGTTGATATGTCCGGCAAACGCATTGCCAATGATTTGATCGAATGGGTGGAACGCAGCTATTTGGAATGCGGACAAAACCTACAAACCTTGATCGACCATGCGCTGGAACAAAAGCTGATCGCCACCCGACAAACCGGCAAAACCTTGTATTTTGTCGTGCAAACCGGCGACCGTGCCGAAGACTTTACCTTGATTGAAATCGATAAAACCAGCGAAGTTTCTGATCGTATGCTGGTAGACGAAGCCCATCTACCAGAAGATCTGGAAGAGTTTATCGATCCTTTACAACCCTTCTGCATCGAGAGTTATGGTTTTGGTCATTCGCGTTACACCTATCGACGCAAAACCGACGTCAAACTGTTCATGGAAGTGATTAACGAACGTCAGGTCGGCGAACATCCGGTGCAACGCTTTATGGATGACTGGAATCGCAGTAGCGCCGGTCCGGAACATCGGATGTGCGAGGATTGGATCATTCGTCCCTATCGGCATACCGGCCGGTTTGGTGAACAAATCGTCAACGTTGAAATCGTCAACACCCATACCAACAATTTGCCGCATCTGGAGGGTTTTGCCGGCAAAAAAGGCAATGCCATCAGCAATGTATTGAACCGATTTGATCGGCAGGCCGGTTATCCGTTTGCCTGGTTTTTCTATATGTTGAAAGGAAAACTGGTACCCACCTACAGTGCCGAATCGGTTTATAAGGATATTTCCGGTGACTTTGCCTATTTGCCTGAACGCGATGAAGCCATATTGCGTGATTGGATTGCCAGCCCTTATAACGTGTAGGGTTCCCGCCCGGTTAGCCAAATAATGCGAAAAGCAATCGTCTTTGTTGCGTTGGTAGCATCAGTAAAATTCAACAAGCTCTCTTGCAGCTTCGTCCAGCCTAAGCCATCATATTCCAATTAGTAATCCTGCTTAATTTAACGCGGGTGTGCGGCTGAGTTAATGCTGTTCATGCCTACTGCGGGGCATGCCTGTCGACAGGGCAAAGGCTATTTTAGGGTTGGATTAATAATTGCGCACTACAATCGGATCGTCTGCATCCGCACGTTTATGGGCCTGCGGGCGCTCACCACTCAATTACCGGAGTCATCAACATGACGGAACATCAATTGATACAGCAATTTTGTACCGCCCGAGACACAGCTCAGCGACTGGCGGAACTGAATCCTATTGCATTTGAATCAGAACAGCATGCTGAGCTACCCGCCGTGTTTATAGATACCAGCGTCATGTTTCAAACGTTTTTGGGATTCGGTGGTGCGTTTACCGAGGCTGCCGCAGTGACTTTGGACAAAATGCCCGATCATTTACGTCAGGAAATCATGGCAGCTTATTTCTCGCCGGACACCGGCAACGCCTATAGTTTATGCAGAACACATATCAATAGCTGCGATTTTTCCTTGGGGAATTATGCCTACACCGAAGTAGAGGATGATACTGCGCTTGAACATTTCAGTATCGAGCATGATCGGCAATTATTGATCCCCCTGATTCGTGAGGCCATAGAGTTATCAGGCAATCGATTAATCCTGTTTGCATCGCCCTGGAGTCCACCGCCCTGGATGAAAACCAATGGCATGATGAATAGTGGTGGCAAACTGAAACCGGAATATCGCCAAGCCTGGGCTGATTACTATGTTCGCTATATTCAGGAATATGCCCGCGAAGGCATCGCTATTTGGGGCTTGACGGTACAAAACGAGCCGGAAGCCACACAAACCTGGGATTCCTGTTTGTATACCGGCGAAGAAGAGCGGGATTTCGTGAAGCACTATCTAGGCCCTGCTTTGGACAATGCGGGCCTGGGTAATGTCAAAATCATCATCTGGGATCATAACCGTGACCGCATGTTCGAGCGTGCCAAAGTGGTTCTGGATGACCCGCAGGCCGCTCACTATGTATGGGGGGTGGGTTTTCATTGGTATTGCGGTGATCATTTTGACAATGTGCAATTAACCCACGATGCCTATCCCGATAAACATCTGATTTTCACTGAGGGTTGTCAGGAGAATGGGCCGCATCTGGGATCTTGGGATACCGGCGAGCGCTACGCGCGTTCCATCATCAATGATTTAAATCGCTGGACGGAAGCGTGGGTGGATTGGAACCTGGTTCTGGACGAAACAGGCGGCCCTAATCATGTGAACAATCTCTGCAGTGCGCCTGTCATTGCCGACACGCAAGCGACTGAAATTCTGTATCAAAGTTCGTATTACTACATGGGTCATTTTTCTCGATTCATTCGGCCTGGGGCACGGCGAGTGGCATGTGCCAAAACCCTGGATAGTCTGGAGGCAACCGCCTTTTTGAATACAGATGGACGGGTGGCTGTGGTGGTTTTGAATCGTTCTGAACAGGCGGTCGAATTTGTCATCAAGCAGCAAGGATTACAGGCTAAAACATCAATTCCCGCCCGAGCCATCAAAACATTTGTGTATGAGAAATAGCCTATCGATCATGAAAACTTGAAATCACCCCAACGCGTTCATAGGTCGGAGTGATGCCGAGTTTTAATGATCACTTAAATGGCGCCAAGGGGCATTAGCCGAAGGATGAGCTCAGCGCAGAGGCCTTAAGGATATGGTCATAAATAACTTCCCGGAATTCTGCTTATTCCGAATCACACGCTTCTTGCTCCCCTCTTTGATAAAGAGGGGTTGGGGGGAGATTTTTTAATAAATCCCCCTCGATCCCCCTTTTTCAAAGGGGGAAGTTATTTGTAGCGAAATCCTAAGGGGCATTAGCCGAAGGATGAACTCAGCGCAGAGGCCTTAACTGTCGGTGGTTGTCGACAGTGCATCAGTGGGGCGGGGCTTGGGGGTGGAGAAATAGGCCCACAGCACACCGATTTCAAATAACAACCAGATAGGCACAGCCATCAAGGTTTGTGAAATGACGTCGGGTGGAGAAAGAATCGCGCCGATGATAAAGGCTGCCACAATGACATAGCCGCGTTTGTCTTTTAAGCTGTGATATTCGACGATGCCGCTTTTGACCAGCAGCAAGGTGAAGATGGGCACCTCAAATACTGCACCGAAGGCCACCAGCATGGACATCACAAAATCTAGATAATGACCAATGTCGGTCATTATGGCCACCCCCTGGGGCGCGGCAGTGGCCATGAAACCGAATATCACCGGAAACACCGCAAAATAAGCAAAAGTCAGGCCGACATAAAACAACAGCGTACTGACCAGCAGCAGAGGAAAAAATTGATGTTTCTCATGGCGATGCAAACCGGGAGCGACAAATGCCCAGGCTTGATACAGCAGGAACGGCACAGACAGTAGCACCGCAGTCAGGAAGGCCAGTTTGAAGGGGATCAAAAACGGCGATGCCACCTCGATGGCAATCATCTGCGAACCAGTCGGCAAATAGCGCAGCAGCGGATCGGCCAGATAGGCGTAAATCTCGTTGGCGTAAAAAGCCAGTCCGGCGAATAGGCTCAGCACGAACACTACCGATTTGATGATTCGATTACGCAGTTCCAACAAGTGATGCAGCCAGCTCATAGGCTCGGATTGCTGGGGTAAATGGTAGTTAGACATAACCTTCTCCTGTTAAGGGTGTTATAGAAGGCAGGTTGGGCTTGCGGGCGAACGCAGACAAGCCCAGGATTTGAATCGAAAAAGGGCAGTTGGGCTATGAAAAATTCCGCTCGCGCTCTGAGCCCTTCGACTACGCTCAGGGCGCGAGCGGGATTTTTTCATTCACCCAGCGGGTGCTTGTGTGCTGGGCCATCCATGCTTCGACAGGGCTCTGCACGCATGGCCCATCACAAACGCCAACTGCTTCTTTTAGATTATTAAGGTTGAGCTGTACTGACCTTCAGGGCGCAAGCCCATCCAACCTACATGTGAGATGTTTAGTTTTTTAGTTTTCTGTTGATGCAGGCGTGGAAGGCTGTTTTTGGTCAGCCGGAGCGGGTTTAACTGCCGTCTCTTGCAAAACCGCCAGCGGATCGATGCGTGGCACTTGTATTGACTCTTTCATGGCACGTAATTCCTGCAATTCTTCCAAGTCCAGCTCACGCTTGATGTCCGCTTTGGCATCGTTTAACACTGAGCGGGCTTTGCGTATCCAAAGCGCCGCTTCCCTGGCGACTTTAGGTAAGCGTTCCGGCCCCAATACCAGCAGGCCTACCAAACCGACCATCAACATTTCTGAAAAGCCGACGTCAAACATGGCATTCAGGATGGATTTTCGATGTTATCGGCAACGGGTTTTTTGGCCGCTGATGATTGCGGCGCAGGCTCATCCTGCTCGGATTCGTTCATCGCTTGTTTAAAGCTGCGAATCGCACCGCCCAAATCGCCGCCGATGCCACGCAGTTTTTTAGTCCCGAAAATAACGATGATGATCGTCAGGATCAAAAGTAGTTCTGTTACACCTAAGCCCATTGTGTTTACCTCGTGATATTGTTAAATAGTTTCGCAATAAAGGGTTGTATCTATTCAGCGCGAAGCACCACCACTATCCCTCTCCAGCAGGAGAGGGTAGGGTGAGGGCGTCAAAAAGGCACAAGGCCTGATCTTACCCCCATCATCCCAGTCTTCTCCTCCATACCCGCAGGGCATTGAGGCAGAAGGCATAATTCATCAATGCTGAATAATTACAAAGGTTTCCAGGTCGACACCTGAAAACCCATTATTTTCCGGCAGTTGCTCGCAATCCTTGCGGGCATACAAACCGCTTTGTCTGTGAAAGTCGTCGTCGGAGTGATGCCAGTCGCGGACCGACGGTCATGGAATCGCGACGGGTATCGCTCCTACCCCAACATTCATTGGCTGGGGTGATGTCGAGCTTTCAGGATCGTTAAGGTATTGAACTGACCGGCTTACGCTTTGCGGCGTAAACCCAGCATGCCGATTAACGCAGAACCAAACAACCAAACAGCACCTGGAACCGGCACAGCAGCAACTTTAAATAACGAGGTTGTACCGCTGACTTCGTTGGCCACAGCCAGGAAGCTGCCTTGTGTTGTGTTGAAGAAGCTCAAACCTTCGGGGCTGATATCGCCTGCTGCCACCAGCATATCCAGGAATTTGATGTCGTTCAGATCGGTCAGATCCCAAACCATCACCGCACTGGAACGCTCTAAAGCCAAAAACAGAATGTCGCGACCATTCACATTGCCGACCACGGCGCTTTCGGGCTCAGGGCCTTTGTTGTCGCTGCGATCATCAACCCACAAGCCGGGGTACTGAGCCTTAATGATTTGCTCCAATTGGTCGCCGGAATCGAACACGATGTTGCCCGCCATATCCAAAATGGAGAAAGAGCGCGCGCCGTACACATGCAATTCTTCTAAAGCACCATCGTTATCAATATCGCCGCTTTTGGAAACCAGTAAACGGCTCAATTTGTCGTTATTGGTTCTCCAATCGCTGCCATGCGCCAAGGTCATGGCTGCGTCTAAAGCCGAGTCGATGACCGCATTGCCAATCCGCACTTCCTCTTCGCCGCCGGGCCAATCTTCGCGAGAATCGCCTTCGTTGGCGGTCACGAAATATTGGTTACCGTTTTGATTGAAACTACCGAGTCCGTCCGGCATGTACATGCCTTTGACGTTCCAGTTCTGGATATTGCCATTTAACGCGGCTGTGCCCGGGCCGTCGCGATCCGAGGCATCCAGGCCATTGCCCGGCAAGCTGTGGTCTTTAAAACCCATGGCTTTGATGTCGGTAACGGTGGCAGTGGCGATGTCAATAATGGCCACTGAGTTGGCTTCTTGCAGGGTTGCCATGGCTTTGGTGCCATCGGCGCTTACCGCGATGTACTCAGGTTCCAAATCCTGCGCCACGCTGGCGTTCGGGCCGGTCAGACGCACACCGGCTGCTTTCAGTGCCGCCGCTTGGCTGTTGAAGGCATCGAAACCGGCGGTTTGTACGTTATAGCTGTTGGCATCGATGATGCTGACCGAACCGACCGGGTCGCCGCTGGGGCCAACTAAATAACTGCTGGGTTCGCCTTCGTTGGCCACCAGCAACTTTTGTCCGTTGGGTGTAAAGGTCACTGAATCGGGGTTGGCACCGACAGCGACGCTTTGCAAAAATCCGTAGTTGCCGGCATCGTAAAACCGAACCTGACCGGCATCGGTTTTAACTGGGGCGGTAAGAGCAATCGCAGCTTTGCCGTTGGCAATGGCTACGCTGTTGATGCCACCCATGCTGCTGGTGTCGAAGCTGTGAGTCAGATTGCCGGACAGATCCAGTACGTCGACGCCGCCCAGATTGCCGTTGGTGCCGATAACCCATAAGCGTTCGTTAGCGGCATCAAAACTGACGATTTCCGCGCCCAAGGCATTGGAGCCATTGCCAGCGGTGTGGTTGAAAGTCCATTGGTGTTCCCACTGGAAGATATTGGCGGCATTGGCGCTGCCAGCGGCTAAAACCGCCGCAACAGCGATGGCCATACGTGTATGTTTCATGACAAATCCCCTGAATTAAGTTGTTGAATGGGTGATGTCAGCCAGGACTGACCCGGTCAGTGGTTGTGAGCTGCATCACACTAATTGGCATCTTAAAATGGCTATATGACAAAACCATGAAACCGGCAATTCAGGCGCGGATTAAAAATGCTTGCCGGCGTTGTCATACATTTGTCACGTTGGTTTTTTAATCTTTCCGTCATACCGACAACTTTTAACAGTGATATGAACAGTAAACAACAACGCGGTTTTACCTTAATCGAAGTCATGATCGTCGTGGTCATTTTGGGGATTTTAGCCTCCATCGTGGTGCCGAAAATCATGGGGCGCCCTGATGAAGCCAGAGCGACCCGTACCTTGCAGGACATCCGCGCCATTGGTGCAGCACTGGATTTATACCGGCTGGATAACTTTAACTATCCCAGCACGGAACAGGGACTGGAAGCCTTGGTAAAAAAACCGGCCAATTTGCCCGCCGGCGCCCGTTGGAAGCAAGGCGGCTATCTGGATCAATTGCCTGCGGATGCCTGGGGGAAACCGTATCTGTATTTAAAACCCGGTCTGCATGGCGAATACGATTTGTATTCCTTTGGCGCAGATGGTGTGGAAGGCGGTGAGGAGGCTAATGCCGACATCGGCAATTGGGCTGTCAAATAATTTTCATCTTGCCGCTATCCATTCCATGCGCAGCCAGGGCTTTACGCTGATTGAGTTATTGATTGTGTTGGTGCTGATCAGCGTCATGACAGGTATGGCCATGCTGGCCATCGGCAACGATGGTAAAGATCGTCAGCAGCTCAGTGAAGCGCGGCGCTTGTCCAGCCTGTTGACACTGGCGGAACAGGAGGTGGTGTTGCGTGGCGAGGTGATGGCTTTGGAAGTGTTTGAACACAGTTATCGGTTTTTGATCATGAACGAATCCGGTTGGCAAACTGACACGCCTGATGGGTTGTTTCGCGCTCGTGAGTTGGCGATTGGCACGAAGATTTCCCTGATGGTCAATCAAGCCCCGCAGGCATTAAAAATCAAGCCTGCAGCCGTTAACCCGCCCGTACCGCATATTCTGCTGACGCCGGACGGCATCAGTGATGCCATCGAATTGATCATCAGCGACAGTCGGCATGCCATGCATATCAGCAATAGCGTCGAACAGGGCTGGCAGGTGGCGGATGTGGAGTTGGCACCTTGAATCGGCGCACTTTTTATAAGCTCACTGCAGGTTTTACCTTGCTGGAAGTATTGATCGCCTTAGCCATTTTGGCGATCTTGATGAGCGGTCTGATCAAAATTGCCGCCAATAACACCCGTAATCTGCTGGTACTGGAAAACACCACCCTGGCCGAACAAATTGCGCATAACCGCTTGCTGCAATTGCGGCTGACTGCTGACAAACCGGAACGTGATGAAGGTTGGGAAACCCTGGCTGGCAGGCGCTGGCATTGGCAGTTGCTGCGTTCGGTGGAGCATGCACTGGATAAACAGATCTGGCGTTACCGGGTGCAAGTGTTTCTGGAGGGTGATTCAGCCGCGTATGCCGAACTGGTCACGCACATCGCCATAGCCTCATGAGACAGGCCGGTTTTACCTTGTTGGAATTGCTGATTGCCATGGCAATATTCGCCATCATGGCTGCCATGGCCTACGGCGGTTTAAAAACCGTGCTGGATACTCAGCACGCCACCGCGGATCGCGCCGCCGAACTCAGGCAATTGCAACAAGCCCTGCAACTATTAAATGAAGATTTGCTGCAAGCCTTGCCCAGGCCGATACGCGATGAACTGGGCGATCCCGAACAGGCATTTATCGGCGGCCGCAGTGAGCTATTGCTGACCTTGACGCGTGCTACGCCGGAACTGTCACCGACTTCGCAAGGCAGTCGGTTACAGCGGATCAGTTATCGGTTTGAAAACGGCAAACTCTATCGACTGGTATGGAACACCCTGGATAGAACCCAACAAACCCAAGCCACCCGTAAACTTTTGCTGAATGCAGAAAACATGGATGTTCGCTTTTGGGGGGCGGAGTGGACCAGCAGTTGGCCGGTCAGCGGCGCACCATTGCCAACCGCAGTGGAAATCGTTTTTAAGCTAAGTTCTTTAGGCGAAATCCGCCGTGGATTCTGGTTGCAATGAGACATTTTAACGCCATCCATCCCCTGTCCAGCGACCATGACAGCCCCGCATCACCCCGGCCAATCACCGTCAGTGTAGGCGCGACGCCAGGAGCTTCGGTTCGCGACTCGCAGCGCGCCTACGATGAGTTTCAGAGTAAGGATTGGGTTGTAAATAACGTTCAGAAATTCTCGTTTTACCCACGCACGGTTTGCTCACCCCGCTTTGATAAAGCGGGGCTGGGGGAGATTCTTCAAATAAATTCCCCTCGGCCCCTCGCTTCGCTTTCCCACTTTATTAAAGGAGGCTGTCATAAAAGTCGAAACAGTCCCTTCTCCCACCGGGAGAAGGTTAGGATGAGGGCATATAAATCAGCTGGTTGCATTATATATTCCCCTCACCCCAGCCCTCTCACGCGAGAAGAGGGGGCTTTTACGACAGCCTCTAAAGGGGGCGGTTATTTTGGGCGAAAGCCTAAGCCGTTGACATGCACACACAAGGCCGGATCAATAACAGACGCTCAAACCGGTGTAGCTCTGATCACGGTGCTGCTGGTCTTGGCGCTGGCGACGGTGGCCGTTGTCTCCATGTCCAGCGAACGGCAACTGGATATTCGCCGCAGCGAAAACATGCTGCGCAACAATCAAGCCTGGGAATATGCGCACAGCCTTGAGCAATGGGCCATGCAGCGTTTGCAGGATCAGCAAGGCTTCAGCCAGCCACAGGTGTCTATCGAGGAAAATGGTGGCGTGGCAATGCATGCCGAACTGGATGATCTGCAGAGCAAACTGAATTTGAATAACTTGATAGTGGAAGGTCGTGATAGTCCGAACGATGTCAAACGGTTGCAGCGCTTGCTCAAGCAATTGAAGTTGCCCGTCGAACTGACCGATGCCATCCTGGATTGGCTGGATGCTGACAGTGACATCCGCTACCCGTTTGGCGCCGAGGATGAAGTGTATTCACGCAAAAACCCGCCTTATCGCACCAGTAACCGCTGGTTCAGTGATGTCAGCGAGTTAATGCTGGTACAAGGCTTCAGCCGACCCATGTATGAAACCTTGCGGCCTTATGTTTATGCGGTCGAGGGCTATGCACCGATCAATGTCAATACGGCCAAACCGGAGATATTGCGTTGTCTGGCGGATGACATCAGCAAAGACCGTGCAGAATCCATCTACCGTGCAGCCGGTAAACCCTTTCGCAAGTTAACCGAGTTTTTGCAGGACGAGGCTGTCAACGATAGCGGTATCGGCAAACACGGCTTGACGGTGACCAGTCAGTTTTATCAGCTGACCGGAACGGTGGAACAGGGCCGCTTGAAGCTGGGTTTTCTCACCCAGTTGTCCAAACAAAATGAAGGGCTGGTGACGGTTATCCGTCGTCAACGCACAGGATGGTCGCATGGCTGAACCGATATTAATCCGGGCGCTGGGTCCCACCACCTGCCAATGGCTGGATTTGGCGGCAAGCGGATCAGCTGTGCAAACCGGGGATTTGGATACTTTGGCGGCCATTGCCGACAATCGATCATTGATTCTGTTGTGGCCGGCAGACTCGGTACTGTTGCTGGAAATCGAATTGCCGCTGCGGCAAGCCGCGCAAATCAACAAAGCCCTGCCATTTGTGCTGGAAGAATGGTTGGCTGAGGATGTCGAACAGTACCATTGGGTCTGGCAGCGGCTGCCAGGATCATCAAAACTGGCGGTTGCGGTGGTTGGACAGGCGATGATGAGCGCCTACCGGCAACGTTTCGAGGTGGCGGGCATTCAGATCAGTATGGCACTGCCGGAACCGTTATTACTGCCCTGGCAGGCAGAGCAGCTCAGCTGGTTAGTGCATAACGGACAGGGCGTGTTTCGCTACGCCCACGGCTTGGGCGGTGGCGGTGAAGCGACCTTATGCCAAATGCTCCTGCAAAAGCTGCCGCACACCACGCAAACCGCCAGCGAATGGCACGTCTGGAGCGCACCGGAGCAGGCCGAGGCATTAGAGTGGGTTGGCGAGTCTTGGACCAACCATCGCCAGCATGTTCTGGATGAACCGTTAATGCTGTATGCCGGTCAATGGCAAGCTGCTAAATCGATGAATCTGTTCAGCGGTCTGTATGCGCCTAAAGCCCGGCATACGCCATCAGTGACCGCCTGGTGGCCAGCTGCCGCCATTGGGCTATTGGCATTGACAATGCAATGCGTCGGGCAGTGGCATCTGGCCCAACAACAGCAACAGCAGTTACAGGTTTTACAAGCCAGTAATGAAGCCTTGTTCAAACAAACCTTCCCGGACATCAAACGACTGGTCAATTTAAAAGCCCAGGCCGATCAGCAATTAACCGACTTGCAACAACACAACCAAATACAGCAGACCGGCTTTTTAGCCTTGCTGTATCAAACCGGATTGCAATTAAAACAGCAGCCGCAACTTAGCCTGCAGCGCTTGCAATTTGTCAATGAACGTTTGCAGTTGCGCGTGGTGGCCACCGATCCGGCAGCCATCGAGCAGCTGCAAGCCCAATGGCATCAGGCCGATGGTCTGCAAGTGGAGTTAACCGGGACGAAGCCCGGTCCCAAAGGCGAGGAGGCCGATTTTGTCATTCAACACCGCTGAATTAGTCAAGCGTTGGACCGCTTTGTCCATGCGTGAACGTTACCTGCTGGTACTGGGATTGGCCGTGCTGTTGTTAGGTATTGGTTACGCCATGATATATGCGCCCCTGCAGGTGGAAAACCACCGGCTTCGCCAGCAATTACAGGCCCAAGAGCAGATTCGGCAGCATCTGCAGTACGTCTCGGAGCGGGTATCAGCGTTGCGTGCGTCAAATAATGAGGCACCGCTGGCCGGCGGCGAGCCGGGGCAAGTCATCGCGGACAGTAGTCGACAACTGGACCTGCAAGCCTATGTGCAGATGCAGCAGGCAGCAGACGGACAAGTCGACATTGCTGTGCAAAACATGCCGTTTAATGAACTGGTGTACTGGCTGGCAGTATTGCAACAGCAACATGCCATAAGTCTGATAGCCATCGATATTCAACAAACCGGCGCTGAAACGGGTCTTGTCAATGGTCGATTGACGCTGGGCGGGGCTTTGCCAGGCTCCTAGGAGTCTGTCGTAAAAGTCCAAACAGTTCCTTCTCCCACTGGGAGAAGGTTAGGATGAGGGCCTATAAATTATTCCCCTCACCCCAGCCCTCTCCCGCGAGGAGAGGGGGGCTTTTACGACCGCCGCTTTCGGGAGGGTAAAAGGTCATCAAAAACCGAAATTTGCAGTGTGTTGCCATACCCGCTGACATGTCCGCCGCAATATTTTGACGCCATTTTAGAGTCGATGTGGCCTCACCCTAGGGCCATTTTGCAAAAAAACAAGTATCCCCCCGCCATTTCATACCCGCTACAGGCCGCATTGCGGCCGGTTTGTCATACCAATGTATTACGTTTCTTCAAACTTTAACTTTGATGTAACTGAAATCACCTAATTGCTTTGAAAAAATGTTCTCAAGGTTGGCAGGGACAACGGATGTGTTTTGGCAATCTCACAAAGTATGCAGTATCTGGAATAACCAAGGAACAAGGATGAAACGCAGAGGGAGCGGCAAGGGAGAGGGTTAGGGAGTAGGAGTTGGGGGAATTCAAAAAATGGTAGCGGGGAAGCACCACTCTTTGAGTGAAAGTTGGTAAAGCGTGAAAAAGCCAAACCTGTCGTGAGGCAGGGACGGAAAGTCTCGGATCTTGATGAGTCGTCGTACTTCATAAGAAGTAGCCGCGTATAGGCTTGCCGCCTGCAAAGGCGGCAATGACAGGGAAACCAAGATGGCTGGATCGTCACCTTATGTCATTTAATTAATTAACCAAACATGAGGTCTTTAACATGAAATTATTAGGTAAATCGTTTGCTGTTGCCGCGATGGCATTGGCTGTTTCAACCGCTGCGGAAGCGCGTATTCAATCTATTGGTGACAATACACCTGACGGTAGCGAGTTGATTTTCAACTTGTGGAACGCTACTGCAGAAAAATCCTATACCCTGGATTTGGGTATTACAACCTCGCAAATAAGCAACGCATTGCAACCAATGAGTCACTGGACTGCGATCATGAATGCTGACAGCAACTTTCAAGCCTTTTTGTCCAGCTACAGTGCTGGTCACAATGTGACATGGGGTGTTTTCGGTGGTAACCAAGTGTTGAATGAGTACACTGATTTACCGAACGCTGGTTTTTACACCACATCAGTAAGCAATCCGCCAGCGATGATCCACACAAGCTGGGGTGATATCGGCAATACCTTTGGCAAATGGGACGATATGGTCAAAGACGTCCAAACTCAGGATAGCGTTGCCGATAATCGTAGTACTTTTAAAGCAGTTGGTGAGCAAGGTTATACCGGCATTTACGGTAATGACTTTCAAACTGCGGTGCCATTCCAGACCCAAGGTTCGGTTGGTGAAAAGTTGGCGTTTATTCTTGTCGGTCTGAATGAAGCAGCCTTTATAGCTTCTGAAGGTGCAAACGATCCAGCTGAAGTTTTTCAGAAAGGCTCATTTCAATTCAACATAGTCAATGGTGCTGCCAGCTTGGGCTATGCTGCACCAGAAGTGGCTCCAATCCCAGTTCCAGCGGCAGTATGGATGTTCGGTACCGGTCTGCTGGGTCTGTTGGGTATGAACCGTCGTAAAGCGGCTTAAGGCTGTTAAATCATTTTAAACCCCCGGTGCGTCAGGGAGGACGAATCTGCCAGGAAGGCACGCCGGTCAATGAAAATTTTTAAAGGTAATATCGATGAAAAAGCAATTATTATCCGCTGCCATCGCAGTGGCTTCTTTGGCGGGTGTTTCGCAAGGCGCTTTCGCGCATGCCCCCAACGTTACCCCAGATCTGCAAGTGTTCATGTCCGGTGCCACCGCACCTGATAAAGCCCTGGCTGCGCTGTTCGTGAGTTTATGCGATGCCGGCACGCTGGATGTATTCCGCGATGATCCATCGGCTACTGCCACCAAAGGCCGTAACCACAATGCGTATTTTTGTACCGTCAATTCCACCAACGTGCCTAACCTGACCGTCAATGGTACACCGGTTGCGTCTGCGAAAATTTTATTCCACAAACGCTCACAAGGCGGTTCAGCACAAGGTGTAAACCCCTTGATCGATGGCGTGGCGATTGCGCACATGCGTATTGACAACGGTAACTGCACCGCGGTGGCGCCTGCTACCAATCCGCCCACTTGGAACTGCGCAGCAACAGGTGCCAACTTGGTCAACGTGGTCTCTGATGCCGGTGTATCCGACGTCGAGCCAAAATTATTTGTTGGTCCAAACAAACCGTCCAATGCCTCTGCGGTAAATCCAGCTCAAGCTGACGCCGTGTTGCAAGTCATTCCAGCCGCCGGCTTGGTGTTTGGTGTGCCGGTGACGGATGCGCTGTACATTGCCCTGCAAAAAGCCCAAAACTTGTTGGCAGCGCCGAATGGTACTGGCAACTGCCAACCGGGTGACTATACCGACGCCTGTATGCCGAGCTTGACCAAATCGGAAGTGGCTACATTACTGTCCGGTCAAATCAAACGTTGGACCGAGTTCAAAGTCGGTAATGCTTCTCTGACTGACTTGGTCGCCGGCATGACCTACACTGATAACACGGTCACTCCAGCTGCGGTACGAAACGTCACGCCAACCGACACCAAAGTACGTATGTGTAAACGTATCGACGGTTCCGGTACCGGCGCGCAACAATACGCTAAATTCCTGAACAACCCTTGCAGCTCCGCCGGTTTGAACCCTGATTGGCCAGGCAGTAATGTGGCCGGTCCGGTTAAACACGAAGTTTCAGGTTCCGGCGATATGGAATTGTGCTTGACTGACTTTGACCGCGGCACCAACACTGCGTTGACCGTCACCAGCACCAACCCAGACGTGTTTAACACCGCCAATAACCCTGGTTTAGTTAGAGCATGGGCCATCGGTAACCAAAGTTTGGAAAACAATGCCACTCACGCCCGTCCTTACCGTTTCATCAAAATCGACGGTGTAGCGCCAACCCTGCAAAACGTCTTCACCGGCGCTTACTTTGACTGGGTGGAATTAACATATCAATACCGTAAAGCCATCAGCCAAGACAAGAAAACCCTGATCGAAAAAATTGCTAAAGATGCCGGCGCACCTAGCATTATCGCTAGCGTGTTGAACCCTACTTTCGTACACCCTTTCGGTGCTTCCGGTTACTTGGCTAACGGTAACGTGTTCCCATTTACCCAAACTCTGGACTTGAATGCACCGGTTAACCCTTACTCGCACGCAGTAGCGGGTAGCCTGAGCAACTGCCAAGTACCGGTTATCAGATCGTCAACCAACACCAACAAACCATTGTAATTCAGGTTTGCAGGATGAGTAAGCGGCAAGGATGCCGCACAGGGATGTGGTTTTAGTCTGCCAGCCAGCTTAGGCGGGTTGGCGGATTGATGACTACAACAATCAACGCAGGGTTTCAAGCCGAATGGCTTGATGAGATGAATAAGGTGAATACCCATGAAACAATTTTATTCGCAGGTTTTGTTAGTCTCCGCAATTTCACTGGCATCCACTGCCAATGCCTATGCAGATGTCACTTGGGTGGGTTCGGCCAATTATCTGGCGGCTCCTAATGCCCAAGCTGATGAAGTTATCGTTGGACCATTTGACAGTTATGACTTTGGGGTTGGCGTGGGTTTGATCAAGCCAGACGGTCAAATGGCGGTGGGTGAAACTTTTACCGGCTGGTTCCAAACTTGGGTCGGCAGCCATTTGTTGAACGGTGCCGGCATAACCGTACCGCAGTTGAATACCTCGGGTTCCGGCAGTGGTTTTGAGTTGACGGTAGTATCGCAATTTACCGGCACTTACACCTCATTGGCGGCAGGTCTGATGGGTTTTAGCATCGATAGCGGCACTGCCAGCTT
>PERU01000046.1 GCA_002928965.1 Methylomonas sp. | reverse complement strand
CCGGGAGAAGGTTAGGATGAGGGCATATAAATCAGCTGTTTGCATTATATATCCCCCTCACCCCAGCCCTCTCCCGCGAGGAGAGGGGGCTTTTACGACAGCCTCCTGAATAGAGGGTAGGGTGAGGGGAAATGAAAACAAGGTAAGGATTTCGCTACAAATAACGTCTCCCTTTGAAAAAATGGGGATCGAGGGGGATTTATTAAAATCTCCCCCAACCCCTCTTTATCAAAGAGGGGAGCAAGAATCGTGTGATTTGGAATAAGCAGAATTCTGGGAAGTTATTTATGAGCATATCCTAAATGCTGCATTTACCTACGTATTCTGGCCATCTCCCAAGGTGGCAGACGGATCAGACCGTCGCGTTGAATAGTGATGACACAGTTAAGAATTCATGCCAAACCCGTTGTGAAGCGGGGTCGGAAAGCTGCGGGTCTTGCCAAACAAGACAGCCGGGTTGCCAGCCACGCCAGAAACGCGGCTGTTATCGACTAAACAGAGGCAACAACATGGCAAACAGACAGCAAAACCGATTCAAACACGTCGAAGCGCAGACGGTGTTCCGCTTGAACATTTTATCCGCCTGCGTCAGAACCGCTATCACCGGCGGCATGATGATGTCGTTTGCCGGGCCGGTGCTGGCTGAGTTGCCGGTGCCCAGCGCGGTGTGGGCCAGCATGGGTGGTGCTATCGCCACGGTCAATCCGGATAACACGGCGATGCATATCGAACAGCAGACCGATCGGGTGATCTTGAACTGGGACAAGTTTAATGTCAGCGCAGGTAACAGCGTCAAATTCCAGCAACCCAGCAGCAGTTCCATTGCCCTGAATAAAATTCATCAGGCCGATCCCAGTAAAATTTTAGGTACGGTCAGCGCCAATGGCCAGTTGTATCTGGTCAATAAAAACGGTTTTGTGTTCGGTAAAGACTCGCAAGTCAATGCGCGCGGTCTGGTGGCTTCCACTCTCGACATCAGCGAAGAAACTCTGCAAGCCGGTATCACCAAACGGGCCGGCATAGACCAGCAGGCGGCTTTGGAAGGCAATGGCGATTTTTATCAGAAAGACGGCAGTGGTAACTTCACACTGGATGCCGATGGCAACAAGATTCCGATCAAAATTCTGGCCGAGGCCGGTTCCAAGATTTCTTCAACGGAGGGTGGGCGGATTTTGATTATCGCCCCGACCATCGAGAACCATGGCGAGGTGACTTCGCCGGGCGGTCAGGTGGTGATGGCGGCGGCCACCGACAAGGTGTATTTGCAGGAAGCACCTACTGATCAGAATTTGGCCAATAGCGATGTGCGCGGCTTATTGGTGGAAGTCAACACCGGCGGCAAGGTGGAGAATCTGGGGAAAATCGCTGCCGATCGCGGCAACGTGACCCTGGTGGGGTTTGCCGTCAATCAAAATGGCCGGGTATCGGCCACGACCGCCACCAACGTCAACGGTACCATTCGGTTACTGGCCCGTGAAGGGGGAAGAGCGCAGGTCATTGCCAACAGGACCGAATTGTTACCGGGCAGCACCACCCGTGGCAACGATAATGGCGATGGTCTGGGCACTTCTGCGCGGGTGACGTTTGGGGAAGGCAGCCAGACCGATATCAAACCGGAAGTTGAATTCGGCGTGGAAACCCGCACAGTGCAAGGTGGCGCGCCGATAGAAGTGGTAGTGGAGAAAACCGCCATCGATGCCCAGGCTCAGCCGCAGTCCAGGGTCGAAGCCATGGGGCATAAAGTGCATGTCAAATCCGGCGCTGAAATCATTGCACCCAGCGGCAAGGTGGAACTGACCGCCACCAGGGCACCGGTCAATCCGGTCGCGGATAATTCGCCGGTGAATGACAGTCGGGTTTTGATCGATTCCGGTGCCAAAATCGACGTATCGGGCATCGATACCGTCACCCGTACCATGGAAAGCAACGTCATTGAAGTAGAACTGCGTAATTTCGAACTCAAAGATGCGCCGTTGCAAAAAAATGGCGAATTGAAGAACAAAAAAGTGTTTATCGATATTCGCGAAGGCTCGCCTTTAACCGATATTCAACCAACCCTGGCGGGCATTAAACGGACCATCGCCGAACGGTTGACCAAAGGCGGCGATATTACCTTGCGTTCCGAAGGCGACGTAATAGTCAAAAACGGCTCGGTGCTGGATATATCGGGTGGCATGATTACCTACTTGAGCGGTTTCATCAATACCTCGACGCTGGTGCTGAAGGACGGACAGTTGGTCGGCATCAGTCAGGCCGATCCATTGGCGCCGTATGGCGGCGTTTTGGGTCAATACACTCAGGCCAGCGAAAAATGGGGCGAAAGCGCCACACGGACCTGGACAGCGGGCGGTCCCACTTCGTCAGGCCGCTTCGAACCCGGCTATGTTCAAGGCAGTGATGCCGGGTCGCTGACCATCCGGGCCAATCAGATTCTGCTGCAAGGACAGATGTTGGCGCATGCGGTCAACGGTCGTTATCAGCGCGACGTCTTGAATCAAGCCCGCGGCGGTGTATTGTCGATAGATAATAGTTTCTCGTTGGCCAATGTGCAGTCGGTGAATTTCACAGCCAATGCGGATACGCCGCTTAATCTGGGTATAGACGATGTGTTGCCGAGCGGGGCGGGCGCTGCATTGGCGTTTCAGGCCAGCAAATTATTCGACAGCGGTTTTAGCGTAGCTAACGTCCGCAGCAACGGCAAGATCACCGTCAATAGCGATGCCAAACTGCAATTGGCGGATGGCGGCTCCTATACGGCAGCAAACGGCTCGCAGGTGCACGTGGGTGGCCGCTTGAATCTGGTGGCTGGCGATATTGATATCAAAGGCCAAATCGCCGGCTCTGGCGCGCGCGTAAATCTGCAAACCGTACTGGTAGATATCACAGCCAATGCCACCGGCAATATTGTGGTGGCCAACGGCGCCCGTATTGATTTACAGGGTAATTGGGTCAATGACTTCATGACGCCGGCCAATATCGACGGCAAATCCATCGCCAGCGGCGGTGGCGAGTTTAGTGCCATCATGGGCGGTGCCGGCGGCGGTCGTTTGTTGATCGAGCGAGGCAGCGTCATTGATGTCAGCGGTGGCGCGCACCTGAGTGACGGGCAGGTGCTCAAGGCAGGCAAAGCCGGTTCCATTAGCCTGACTGCCGCGCCAGCCATTGAAAACATCGGTGCCAACGTTGAATTGTCCGGGGTATTTAACGGTTACGGGCTTGGTCAAGGCGGTCGGTTTGCGTTGATAACCAATGCGGTCAGGATACGCAGACAGGAAGAAGCTGATGCGACCGTCGGTGTCAAACCATTGCAAATTGGCATGGACTTTTTCAACCGGGGCGGTTTTGCCGATTTTGAAATCGGCGCCAACATGAACGGTCTCAGTGTCGAAGCCGGCACGGCCATCAATCTGAGTCAGCAAAACCGTATTCTGAATAACACCTACAACAACCAAGGCAATGCGCAAGGCATTGCCGGATTTAGTAGTGTCGGCACCCTGGCGCCACAATTACGGTCTGCCAGTTCGCTGAAATTGACCAGTGACCATGTGGCCGGAAACAATGCCGCCAGTCAGCTGACAGTGGCGCAGGGTGCGAGTATTGTGGCCGACCCATTGAGCAAAATCAGTTTTGAATCCGATTCCTCACTGGTGTTTAACGGCAGCGTCACCGCCCATGCTGGCGAGGTTTCGTTCCGCATTGTCGCAGACCGATCACCGATTGATTCACAATACCGGCCTACCCAAGGTATCTGGCTGGGCGAACAGGCGCGGGTGAATGTGTCCGGTAGCTCGCAAGTTATCAGCGATGCCTTGGGTCGTCGTGACGGGCAGGTATTTGATGGCGGTAAGGTCAGCATCAATGCCGATCGCGGGTTCTTTGTGTCGCAGGCCGGTTCGCATATCAATGTGTCAGGTACTCAAGCCATTCTGGATGTGCCTGTCAGTAACGGTGTGGCCGTGAATTATGTCGCCAAAGCCGTTGGCTCGCACGCCGGCAGGATTGATATTACCGCTGCCGAAGGTGCGTTTGTCTCCGGTGATATGTCCGCACAACCGGGTGCGGCTAGCGGTACGGCCGGCGGTACTTTATCGCTGTTTTTAAACACGGATAGCCGTAGCGACCCGGATCCCGCCAGCTCCAGTTTTCCTGCCGCCCCCAGAACCATCCTGGTGTCACAGCAGAAACAGCTGCCACTGAGCGGTAGCTTCGTCAATCCAGGCGATGCCTTGCCAGGCTCACTGAACGGCAAAGGCTATTTATCGGTCAGCCAGATTGAAAGTGGCGGTTTCGGCACGCTGGAACTGGCAACCCAGGGTGTCAATGGCGAAACCACCGTGAACGGTGTGCCGGTGATTGGTGATAATGGCGAAATACGGTTTGTCGGCGACATTGCTATGACGCTGGTCAACCGCATTGCCCTGGATACCGTAAAACTGGGTTGGGAAAGACAATCCGTTGCCGATACCGGCAGGGTGTCGTTAACTGCGGCGACCGCCAGCATCGGTTCCGATCTGCAGCGGCGGCCTGTCTGGCAGCCTACGGCTGGTGATGGACATTTGCAGGTCAATGCCAAATTGATTGATTTGGTTGGCGGCACGGTCACCCAAGGCTTTAATCGAGTAGATTTGAACAGCGCCGGCGACATCCGCCTGAAAGGCATACGTGTCGACAATGCCGAGCTGGATTTCGTGGGTCAGTTTAGGACGTTTTCGCAGCTGAATCTGACAGCTGCCCGGCTTTATCCCACCTCGTTAACCAACTTTACATTGGAGGTAGTGGGTGATCCTGACGGTACGGTCAGCATTGCCCGTTCCGCTGCGGCAGAAGGCACGGTCTATTCTGCGATGGGTAAGCTGACAATAGCTGCCCCCAACATCCAGCAAATGGGTACAGTCCTGGCACCCTTGGGTGAAATTGATTTACAGGCCACTAAAACAGTCAGTTTTGGCGCACAAAGCCTGACCTCGGTGTCGGCTGCCGGCAAAATGATCCCCTTGGGCGTGACCCAAGGTGGTCTGGAATGGATGTTGCCGTTGGCAGGTACCGGTTCGAACATGAATGTCGTCAATCCGGATATCGCGGCATCTGACACGGATAGAAAATTTATTTTTGATGCGCCGCAGAAGAAAATCAGCGTGGCGGCAGACCGGATTCTGCGTGACGAAGGCGCCAAAATGGATTTGTCCGGTGGCGGGGACTTATTGGCTTATGAATTTATTCCGGGTGATGGTGGCTCGCTGGATGTATTGGATTCAAATCAGGTGTTTGCGATTCTGCCAGGTTTGAGCGGTTATGCCCCCTACGATCCTAAAACCTTACCGGCTTCCGGTTTACAAACCGGCGACCAGGTGTATCTGGCCGGCGGTTCCAGACTGGCGGCTGGCTTTTACACGCTATTGCCGGCCCGTTACGCCTTGCTGGATGGCGCGTTTCTGGTGACGCCGCTAGCGGGCGGCAACGTGGCTGAAGGCGCCAGCCGCACCCGTATCGATGGTGCACCGATTGTTTCAGGTTATCGCGGCTTGGCCGATACCGGCTACCGCGACCAGCGCTGGTCCGAATTTGTCATCGAAGCCGGCAGCATTGCCAAAACCCGCAGTGAATACAATCTCAGTGTTGCCAGCGAGTTTTTTGCCAGTCAGGCTCAGAACAAGGAATTGGCCATACCGCGGTTGCCGCAGGATGCTGGTCAATTGGTTTTGAACGCCAAAACCGCGCTCGAACTGGTGAATGTCATATCCAATGTCGGATCAAATGGTCGAGGCGGTCTGGTGGATGTAGTGGCCGAAAAACTGGCGGTGGGCCGGACTGTTGAAGAGGGCGATATTGAATTATTGGCGGAAGACATTGCCGGTTTCAATGTGGAAAGTCTGTTGCTGGGCGCGGTACGCTCATTTGTTGCGGTAACCGGACGCACCCTGCTGAATGTGCAGTCCAAGACGGTCACCATCGCCGAGGACACCGAAGTCACCATTCCTGAACTGACGCTGGCTGCCACCGATAGCGTTGAATTGCGCAGCGGTTCCAGGATCGATACCACCGGCAGCAGAATTGCCGATCAGGCTGATACAACCACATTGGAAGTCAACGGCGACGGTGCGTTATTACGGGTTTCTGCCGGTCAACAGGCTGATGTCGTGCGTACCGGCAATACCGGCGCGAAAGGGGATTTGTTGATGCGCGACGGATCCAGTATCGCCGCCGGCGAGGGTTCGGTGATTATGGAATCTTCGCGGACGACCAAAATGGACGGCGACCTGGAACTGGACGGCGGGGCGCTGAAGTTGGTAGCGGAGTCCATCAATCTGGGCGAAACCAACAGCAATTTAAGCGGTTTGTCGCTGGATAACACCATTCTGAGCGAACTGACCGCAAAGCAAACCGTGCTGTCCAGCCGAGGCATGGTAACTATCTACGGTGAGTTGCCGCAAACCGGCGGTGATGGAGAAGCGTTTGGATTTGGTGAACTGGTGATCGATGCTTTCGGTTTGGCAGGCAAACAAAATGCCGGCAAAAGCGTGGTATTGAATGCCGATCGGTTGACGCTGACCAATACCCATAAAAATGGCAGTACCTTAAACGGGGATGGCAACGGCACCTTACAGATCAATGCCAAGCAGGTTGTGCTGGCAGAGGGCGATTACAGTCTGTCCGGTTATAGCGATATTAGCTTTAATATCGCTGAACGTATGATCGGTTCAGGTACCGGACATTTAACCGGTTTGAGCAATCTGACTTTTAATACACCGGTCATGACCGCCGAAAATGGCGCCAGCACCACCATCGATTTGCCGGGTAAGGTGCTGGCGTTTGGCCCCGGCTTGTCGGCATCAACCGCCGATACCCGCGGCATTGCGGCGCAATTGTGGCTGGAAGCTGATCGTATCGATCTGAATACTGCGCTGGCGTATCGTACCGGTCAGGTTACCTTACATGCCTTGACCGGCGATATTAACCTGTTACAAAACGCCGTCATTGATGTATCCGGTAAGGTTGTCAATGCCGGCTTGAACGGCCAGAAAGCTTTGAATGCCGGTCGCATGGACATCATTGCCCATGCAGGAAATATCGTCTCCGCAGCCGGTAGTCAATTGCTGCTGAATGCCGGGCATGCCAAGGCCAAGGCCGGCGAACTGTCGTTATCGGCCCAACAGGGTAGTGTTGAACTTGCGGGTGCAGTGCAGGCGCAAGCTGCTGAAAAAGCGTTGGGCGGTACATTGGCGGTGGACACCCAAACCTTGGGAACCCATAGTTTTGGCGACTGGATCAGTCGCTTTGACAATGCCGGCTTTAGCGGCGGTATTGATTTCCGGTTACGCAGCGGTGATTTGACGGTCGGCGTAGATGAGACGATTAATGCTCAATCTATTCAATTGGCTGCCGATACCGGGGCCATCAGCATAGCAGGCACTTTGGATGCGAATGGCCAACAGGGCGGCAGTATTTCGCTGGCTGCAGAAGATGCGATTACGATAGCCAATACCGGCACACTGCTGGCGAAAGCACAGGCTGATAACGGCGCCGGCGGCAAGATAGGCTTGTCGGCGATTGATCGTCAGCAAAGTCCTGACGGTGCAGGTATCGTTATTCAGGACGGTGCTTTGCTGGATGTGACGGCCAAGGGTAGCGGCAAAGTCGGTGAAGTGCTTTTGCGGGCGGATAGAACCGCAAACGATGTGGCTGTTAGCACTATTGCCGATGGCGTCATCGTCGGAGCGGACGCAGTGCAACTGGAGGCCGTGAGAGTTTATAACTATGCCACGCTCGATCAAACGGCACAGGACACGATACATGCCGATAATCAGCAATACATGGCTGCCGCTTATCCACTGGTTAATGCCCGTTTTGGTAATGGCTACCGGTTGTTACCGGGTGTGGAAGTGCGCAGCAACAGCGATATGGTAGTCAGTTCGCAATGGGATTTATCCGGCTGGCGTTATGCTGCGGATGCTGCGCCGGGGGTGTTGACTCTGAGAGCGGCAGGCGATTTGCGGCTTGATCAATCGCTAAGCGATGGGTTTATCAATGGCTTTATCAACACGGTTGAGTTCGGGCCAATTGGTGTTACTGATTTCTTACAATCGGGTACTTCCTGGAGTTTCAAGCTGATGGCAGGGGCGGATACTGGCGCTGCCAATAGTCTGGCTGTACAAACGCCAGCGGCTCTGACTGCTCCGGCTCTGAAGGGTGATCTCAAACTGGCGGAAAATGTCAACTTACGCACCGGTACCGGTGACATCGTGGCGCGTTCGGCCCGGGATATCGTATTGGCCAATGCCAATTCGGTGATTTATACCGCCGGTAGACCGGATGATGCCAATCGTTGGGGCAGTGGTGGCGAAACCTTTGGTCTGTTTTTCTATGCCGAATACCCGTTGCAAGGCGGCGATATTGAGTTGCAGGCCGGTCGAAACTTTGAAGCCAAACCGAGTCAGCAGCTATTGAGCGAGGCGGTGGTCAGAACTGGTAACTGGACGCGGAATCTGGATCACAGCAGTGAGCGGCCTACGGCCTGGGGTGTGGCCTTGGGGGTCAACGAGGGTAGTGGTTTTAGCGCGAATCATCAGCAAAGCGTGGCCTCGTTCGGTGGCGGCAATGTGAACATTAAAGTGGCGGGTAATGTCAATGATTTGTCGGTGCTGATTCCGACCAGTGGCAAGCAGATCGGCGAAAAATCCGAGCCGGACAATCCGTCCAGTTTGAGCTTTAACACTAATGTCACCCAAATCAATGGCGGCGGTTCTTTGCAATTGGTTGCAGGCGGCGACATTGCCGGCGGGGTGTTTTATGTGGATGGCGGTACTGCCGACTTGACGACGGCCGGTTCCTTCAAAGCAGGCAATAATACCTTGTCCAATCAGCAAGGCCTGAAGCCGATTCTGGCGCTGGGCGACACCGATTTTAAGGTAACTGCCGGCAAGTCGTTGGCTTTGGAGGCCGTGATCGATCCGTTTTTTGCCACCTTACCCAGTGTAGTATCGGATGTAGAAGGCTTCACCAACCGCTTTTTCCGTTATAGCGCCGACAGCAGGGTTGATTTACTGGCGTTGTCCGGTGACATCAGTCTGGAGAACGATTCAGCGCGTTTAAATGACGGTACGAATGCAGTGTTGCAAGGCAATGCCAGCTTTGTCGTCTATCCGGCCAGTTTGCATGCCGCGGCATTGCAGGGTGATATCCAATTCAACAAAGGCTTGACCTTGTTTCCATCCACTACCGGCGATATGACGCTCTATGCGGGTGGGCAGCTGACAGGTAATGCATTAATTCATTTGAGTGATGCCGATCCGGTATTGATGCCGAATGCAGCCTTGCCATTGAATAATTTGGGTTCTGAATTGGAGCGGATTATGGTGTTGCTAGATCCGCTACAGAATAATTCTGATTCTCATGCTGCCCGACCATTGCATGCCGACGATCCGAATTCCGTGTTGATTAGTACCGGTAGCGGTAATATCGGTAGCCGCGATCTGAACCTAGGATTCATTATCAACAAGCCGACTGAAGTATCCGCCGGTAAAGATATCATCAGAACCCTGTTTAAAATTCAGCATAACCAGGATAACGCTGTCAGTGTGATACATGCCAATCGCGACATCAATTTTCCGGTGACGTTCAACCGTTTGAATGGGGTAATCGATTTGACTGAACAAGGTCTGGAAGTGGCCGGTCCAGGTCAGTTGGTTGTTCTCGCCGGCCGCGATGTGAATCTTGGCGCGTCGCAAGGCATACTCTCCACCGGTAATCAGGGTAATCCGGCACTGGCAGACGATGGCGCCAATATCAGCGTGATTGCCGGTTTGGCCAAGGGCGGCATCGATGCGCCCGGTTTTGTCGCCGGGTTTGTGTACGGTAATCCGCAGTTTGCCAGCATGCAGCAACGTATCGCGGGTGACGCTGGCTTGCAACGACGCTTCCGGGATGAGATGGCGACGGTTACCGGCAATCCGGATCTGACTGACGAACAGGCGTTGGCGGCTTATGCGGCCTTGTCCAATGCCCAGCAGAATGCGGTTGCAGATAACCTGAAATTGGAGGGTGTGGTTGATGGCGAGCAGCGTTTCCGTCAGCAGTTTTTGGCGGATATGATTCGATTGACGGGTGATGACGGTTTAACCGAAGAGACTGTTGCCGCTGCCTACGCTGGGTTAACCGATGCCGAGAAATTGCAGGTATCTGGCCGGTTGTTTGGTTTGGTGCAGCCCATGTACACTCAAGTATTGAAACGCACCGCCATCGATCTGGCCAAGGCCTCTGTCAAGCAGGATCAGGATGCCAACGAATTAAAATTGTTGGCGGCAGTCGAGGCTTTGTTTCCCACCAGCACCGTATTGCACGGTAACCAACAATACAGCCTGGATCCGCAGCAGGGTATACAGCTGGTAGGCGGTGCCAGTGCCTCCTCCATACTCGATGCAGGCTATGCCAATGCCGGCGCTCGTCCCAGTGAGGGCGATATTGCCATGTTCCTGAGCACCATTCAGACTGCCGACGGCGGTAACGTGGATGTGTTTGCACCAACCGGTAACATTGTAGTGGGTCTGGCGGTATCCGATATTGGTTTGAATAAAGAAGATGATCAACTCGGTGTTATCGTTAAAAAATGGGGTGATGCCAATCTGGTTGCTCGAGATGACGTCGATGTCAACGTCTCCAGGGTGGTGACGCTGGGCGGTGGCAGTATTTTGGGTGGCTCAACCGAAAACGACTTCGATGCCGGTCGTGCGCCGCAAACGTCATTGGCCGCGCCACCACTGCAAGTCAGTTATGACGCCATCGGTCAGGTTGTGCTGGAAGTGGCGCCGCTGTTGGCGGGTGGCGGCGCGCGGGCTACTGGACGCGGTGATATTACCTTGTTTGCGCCGCGCGGCATCATTGATGCCGGCGAGGCGGGGATTGCCGGTAATAACGTGATCCTGGCGGCTACCGCCATCATCGGCGCCAACAATATTTCCTTCGGACAAAGCGCCACTGGTGTGCCTGCTGCACCGACTGGTGGTATTGCCGCCGGTTTGGCCGGGGTGGGTAACGTTGCTGCCGCTGTCAGCAAGGGGGTAGAAGCTGGTAATGATGTGAATAACAAGGACGTTGCCAAATCCCTGGCCAAAGCCAGCACCGGTGCGGGTATGCTTAGCGTGGAAGTGATTGGATTTGGAGAGGATAGTTAGACTTTGAAATTTAGGCTAAAAGTCGTTTTTTGTCATAATAATGTCAAATTGCGCCTTCATAATTCAGTGAATATACTGATATGAGGTAAACATGAAACGATTGGTTTTGTTGGCTTACATTTTGCTTTTGATGCCTAATCTGGCGCAGGCATGGTGGAACGATGATTGGGGTTATCGAAAGAAAATTTCTATAGATACGCAACAGCTACAGCAGCAAGGTGTAAAGCCAGCTGCTAATGGTTTGGCTGTGGTGCGATTACATACCGGGAACTTTGGTTTTTTCATGGATTTGGCAGAACGCGGCAATGATTTGCGTTTCATTGCTGCCGATGACAAAACGCCCTTGAAGTTCTACATCGAAAAAATTGATACGACCAATGAAATCGCGATTATTTGGGTAAAACTGCCCGCTGATATGGCCAACGAAGCCGAGCCTTCGTTATGGATGTACTACGGTAATCCCAAAGCAGTAGAAGCCAGCGAAGCCAAAGGGATTTTCGATGTTGCTCAGGCAGTGAATTATCACTTTGATGCCGATACCGTTCTGGATGCAACGGCATACGCCAATCAGCCTTCTGCTGCCAGCAATACGCGTGTCGAAGGTGGGGCAATTGGTGATGCGGCGGCTTTTAATGGCAGTCAAACGATTTCAATTGCGGCCACGCCGGTGATTGAAATGGCAAACACCGTAGGTTGGACCGTATCGGCTTGGGTCAAAATTGAACAAGCTCAGACCAATGGCGTGTTGTTTCAAAGAGATGGGCTGATTTTATCCGTTAGAGGGCAAACACCAGTTTTAAACATCAATGGCAAGGAACTGAACAGTCCTGCCGATCTGAATTTATCAGCTTGGCATCACTTGGCCGTGACCGGCAATGCTGACGGATTTACTTATTACGTCGATGGTAAGGCAGTAGGGGTATTGCCGCTCAGTCAACCGGGCTTTCAAGGCTCTATCAGCATCGGTGCTGCTGTTGATGGCAGCCGCGGTTTGATCGGTATGGTGGATGAAATCGGAATTGCCAAAGTGGCTCGCGATGCCAATGGCTTAAATTTCATGGCTTTGATGCAGGGCCAGAACTCCACACTATTGACCTATGGAGAAGATGCTTCCCCAGATAGCGAAGAGGGCGAAGAATCGTATCTGATCTCCACGCTCAATAACGTCACGGTCGACGGCTGGGTGATTATCGGCATTTTGGTGGTGATGTTTGTGATCAGTGCACTGGTCATGATGAGCAAAGCCATTGTATTAAGCCGAACCGTTAGTGAAAACAAAAAGTTTGAAGCCGCTTTCAGCAATTTGGGCACCAGCAATATTGCCAATCTGGATCATCAGGATGAAGACGGGCAAAGTGATTTCGACGAATCTCCGCTTTTACTTTCATTGACCGGCAATCATGCAGAGTTTGCAGGTTCATCTATTTACCGGATTTACCATGTCGGTGTTCAGGAAATGAATAAGCGTCTGGTTAAAAGCGTCGGTGCTAATGCCGGTGATCAAGGTTTGTCCGCCCAAGCATTGAGCGCGGTCAAAGCATCCATGGATGGGGTACTGGTGCGGGAGTTGCAAAAGCTGAATTCGCAAATGGTGCTGTTGACCATCGCTATTTCCGGTGGTCCCTTCCTTGGGCTTTTGGGTACGGTAGTTGGTGTAATGATTACCTTTGCGGCCATCGCGGCCAGTGGGGAAGTCAATGTCAACGCCATTGCACCAGGAATTGCGGCGGCACTGGCTGCAACAGTAGCAGGTCTGGCTGTGGCAATTCCTGCGTTGTTTGGCTACAACTATCTTGGGAGCCAGATCAAGATGGTAACGGCTGATATGCACGTGTTTGTCGATGAATTCGTCGCCAAATTGGCCGAACAGCACAGCTAACCAATCGGGTACCCAATTATGAAAGTTCAAGAAGAAAACGCGGCATACGACGAAATCAATGTCACGCCTATGCTGGATTTGGCTTATGTGCTGCTGGTGGTATTCATTTTAATGACTACCGCAGCCGTGCAGGGTGTGCAGGTCAATTTACCGAAAGCCAGTAATACGCCGAGTCTGGCCAAACCGCAAACTAAAGCCATTACCGTGACGGCTGATGGCACCATTTTCCTGGATACCTTTCCGGTGACCATGGAGCAATTGGAATCGACCTTGTTGCAATACAAAGCGGCGAATCCGGAATTGCCAGTAGTGGTGAAAGGCGATGCTACCGTTCAATACCAAAGTGTGGTCGATATTTTGGCGCTATTGGGCCGGTTGGAAATCACCCAAGTCGGTTTGGTTACCCAAAACCTAGTTAAGTAGACAGTCATGAGCGCAAAGAAAACCTGGCGCGCCTATCTGCCTACTATCATTGGTGTGATACTGGCCCTGGCGCTCGGTGGCTATGTGATAAAAGTCATCATGGAATTTATCGACCAAAAGCCGGTCAAGGCGGAAAAGAAAATTCAGCCCATTACCCTGCTGAAACCGCCGCCCCCTCCGCCACCGCCACCCAAAGTGGAAAAGACGCCCGAACCTGAAATCAAGGAAAAGATGGAAAAACCGGAACCGCAGGATGAACCCGAACCGGAAAGCAAGCCAGACGAGGCTCCACCGCGTGATTTGGGGCTGGATGCTGACGGTGCGGCAGGATCGGACGGCTTCGGATTGGCAGCACGCAAGGGCGGTAATGGCTTGTTTGGCGGTGGAAGCGGTAATCCTTATGCTTGGTATGGAAGCATCATTAAAAACGATATTGTCAGTTTGTTGAACAACTATGAAAAATTGCGGAGTAAGGGCTATACGGCGATTGTAAAGATCTGGTTGAGGACAGATGGTTCTGTGGAGCGGTTTGAACTGGCGCGCGGTAGTAACGATCCTGAAATAGATCAGCTATTGGAAACAGCCATGAATAAATACAAGCGGGTTAATGAAGCACCGCCACCCGGTATGAAACTCCCCATTAAATTAAAAATTACATCACGCGTTTAATAAACTTTAGGTAAACCCATGAACCACCAAAAATGGCTGCTAGCCCTGACTATTTCAGGGTTGGTCGGTGTTGCTCACGCCGGCGAAAAGGAAGAATTGCTCAAATTGCGTAATACCACCACCAATTTGATAAAACAATTGGTCAAGCAGGGCGTCATCACCGACAAAATGGCGGACGAGATGATCAAGCAGGCGGAAGCCGATGCAGAAGAACAAGCCGCCATCGCCAAATCCCAGGACGCTGCAAAAGTAGCTGTGCCGGATGATGAAATCCGGGTGGCCTATGTGCCTGATTTCGTCAAAGATGAAATTCGGCAGAAAGTCAGGCAGGAATTACGCGAAGAAGTGGTCGGCGACGTGATGCAAAAAGCCAAGAACGAGCAATGGGGCTTGCCGAATGCCTTGCCGGATTGGACCCGTAAGTTCAAATTAACCGGAGACTTGCGTTTACGTTCGGAACATAACATTTATCCGGAAGAAAATATTTCCGGGCCTAACACAGGATTGTTTTATCCCGATGTATTGGCGATTAATGATGCGGGTGGCTTCGATGCTGCCGGTATCAATGCAGCCTTGAACACCAACGATGACAGGCAACAGTTTCGGCAACGTTTGCGTTTGGGCGTGGACGCGCAAATTACCGATGGCCTGAAGGCCGGTATCCGTTTGGCCACCGGTAACCAACGCGATTCGGTGTCGACCAACCAGACCATGGGCTTCACTGGCCAGAAATACGAGTGGGCAGTTGACCGTGCCTATCTGGAATACAATGCTGTCGATGAAAATAATTTCAAATGGCTGACGGTGACCGGTGGTCGGATCAAGAACCCTTGGTACACCGGTGGTGGCGAGTTTACGGCGGGTAGTGAGCTGGTATGGGACGTGGATTTATCCTTCGAGGGTGTAGCAACGACATATCGTTACAACTTGGCGGACTCCGGTTTGTCCAATGCCGGTGATCCGTCAAAAATGTTGTTCTTTACGGCGGGCGCTTTCCCGTTGCAAGAGTCGGCGCGGAGCAGCGATAAATGGCTGTTTGGCGGCCAGACCGGCCTGGATTGGACCTTCGACAATCAGGATGCTCTGAGATTTGGGGTAGGCTATTACGACTATGTCAATGTTCAGGCCAAGCCCAACACGGTTGATCCATTTACCTGTAATTTGAACAATCATGCCAATAACGCATCCAGACCGCAGTTCACCCAGGGCGGTAATACCTTGGCGAATATTTGTAGGGAAAGTTTGACTCAGCCTGTCGGTGCTTTGGGCTATGCTTCTGATTTTAATATTTTGAACATTAATGCCTCCTACGACTTGGCTATCATGGCGCCTTATCACTTAAGGTTCAGTGGCGATTTCGCGCAAAACTTTGGATACAACCGGGATGAAATCATCCGTACCTACGGTAACTCGATTCTGCCTCACGGTGGGATTGAAGCCGGTAGCAGTCACGTGATTAAACAGAATCAAAACGTAGCGTGGCAAATTCGTGTCGATTACGGTTGGCAAGTGGCCGAACGACCCGGCCATTGGAATGTGTTTGCTGCCTACAAATACGTGGAACGCGATGCGGTGCTGGATGCTTTCAATGACTCCGATTTCCATCTTGGCGGCACCAATAACAAAGGCTGGTTTATCGGCGGCAACTATGGCTTGCTGAAAAACGTCTGGCTGACTGGCCGTTGGTTGACTGCGGATGTCATCACCGGACCCCCGTTTGGCGTCGATGTGTTGCAGGTTGATATCAACACCAAGTTTTAAGGGTGAATGTATGCGCTCAATAACTCATCACAGCGGGGCGTTTGCCCGGGTATTATTGTTTTCGGCAGGTGTGTTTTTGTACCCGCTTACAACTGAAGCAGTGCCACGGGAAGCCGGTAAGAATGATGGTGCCATGCTAAAGCTGCAAGCGATGGTCAAAAGCCTGACCGCAGAACGTGATGCGGCTAAAGCTGAATCGGCGGCTATGCTGACGGAATTGGAGGAGCTGAAAAAGGACAAACAGGCTACATTGGCCGCTAAGGATAGTTTGAGCAGTGAATTGGCTGTGCAAAAAAACAGCGTGGGTGAGTTTCGCAGCCGCTTGGGTAAAACCGAATCGCGGCTACAGGAAGTCTCCAGCCAATTAAGCCAAACCAGCCAAGCCAAATCTGACTTGGATACCGAGTTGACAGCTTTGAAAGCCAAGCAGCAAGCTACCGAACAACAGTTGCAGACTTGCGGCACGCATAATGCCAAATTGTCGCAGTCCGCCCAGGAATTGCTCGAACGGTATCAATCCAAAGGCACATGGGTCGGGTTGTTACAGGATGAACCTTTGCTACAGTTTCAGAGCGTTGAAATCCAGAATATAGTGCAAGAGTATCAAGATAAAATTAACGCAGACCAGCAAGGGACGGGAAATTTCTGAGGCAGTGGATGCCCGCATCCCTGCGATGCATGACCGAGTTATTGGTTTTGCTGAAGCATCTTGCTAATCAAGGATCTATTTGTGTTCAGGCGGATTGACAGGATGGGCAATTTTGCCCACCCTATGCGGGTTTTAGATTGTTAACGAATCGCCTAATAGCCAATGAATGACACACAAACCAAAGAATTATTCGATTTGCTGTTGCAAATCCAACGCGACATCGGGGCTTTGACGCAACAGCAAACGGCGCTGGCCGAGCAGTTGACGGGATTGGATCAACGTTTGGCTCAGGTCGAATACTGCGTGATCAACCATTACAACGATTTCCGCGAAACCGGCAACCGTTCCGTCTGGACCAACGAGCAGCGCAACGCATTTGGCGAGTGGTTGTTCAAAAATACCCCGGAGAATGACCTTATTCCGGTGATGCAGCCGCCACCCGTGGTCGATTGATGTCGCGCGTTTGATAGTGCGTTTCCTGGATTAAACGTCAACAGCTGGGATGCACACATGTTGACTTTCAGCGGATAAGGGAAGATATGGATTTCGCCAAAATTAACCTCCCTGAATTCTGCTTGTTCGGAAATATCCAATTTTCCCCTTCTTTAATGAGGCCGTCGCAAATGGTAGGTTGGGCTGAATGTAATGAAGCCCAACTGATTGATTTAGTTGGTCTTCGCTTTGCTCAACCTAACCTGCATTTGGTTTTTACGTCAGCCTCTTGATAAAAAGGGGTAGGGGAGATTTTTTAATGAATCCCCCTGATCCCCCTTTGCAAAAGCAGGCTGTCGTAAAAGCCCCCTCTCTTCGCGGGAGAGGGCTGGGGTGAGGGGAATATATAATGCAAACAGCTGATTTATATGCACTCATCCTAACCTTCTCCCGGTGGGAGAAGGAACTGTTTCGACTTTTACGACAGCCTCCAAAGGGGGATAATATTGGTAGCGAGAGCCTTAATAAATCTGCTTGATGGTTGACTGTTCAGATTTTTCCATCCAGTCCCATCTGGAAATACTTATGGGTGATTTTGTCTTGATTTTCCAATAACCAGTCAATATCCGGGGTGTTGGTCATGGCTTTGTGGATAGCCAGTGCCATGGCTTTTCTGTGAATATCAAACAATATCCGGTGATCCAGATTGTCATCCTTGATGACGCTGGGATTTAGCCACACCGAGCAAATGATGCCCAGATCGTTGGCTTTTTCCTTGGGAATATCCCCGGCACGCACCGCATCCAGCACACCGTTGGCGATGGCGGCCTGCACGGTGCCCATCAAAATATTGGTATAGCGGCTGTTTTTGACGGTGACTTTGCTGACCATTAAGGTCACCGGCTTGACCTGTATGTCGGTATTTAAAATTGCAAACACCCGGGTGTGGCCTTGTACTTGGTCGCCGGTCAAGGTGGCCAGCGCGGTGCCGACCGGTCCGTCCAGTTCGCCGATGATGACTTCCGGTTCTGCGGCTGTGCCGGCGGGGCCGCCTGCGACCAATGCTTCGCCGGTACGCATGATGATTCGATTGCTCATGTTGTCTCCTGATTTTGAGTGAAAGAGTGGGTTACTGCGGTTGGTTTATTTGCGACGGTTTTCGATGGCCTGTGCCAACACCGTCGGCCTTGTTTCCAGCAAACTAAAGTATTTCCGGGCGCGGGTGATGCCGGTATAAATCAATTCCCGCGTCAACACCGGGCTGCGCACTTCCGGTAATACTAAGGCCACATGCTGAAACTCTGAGCCTTGCGATTTATGTACGGTCATGGCGAGCGCGGTTTCCACATCCGGCAGCCGCAGCGGCGACACCCAGCGTATGCTGCCGGCTTCACTCGGAAAAGCCACCCGCAGTTTTTGGTCGGCATCGGTCAAGGTCATGCCGATGTCGCCATTCATCAAGCCCAAATTGTAATCATTGCGGGTGATCATCACCGGCCGGCCGGCGTACCAAAGCCCCGGTTTTTTATCTGGAAACAGCCAGTGTTCGATTCGCTGGTTCAATCCTGCTACGCCCCAATCGCCGCCACGCAAGGCAGTTAAGACCTGGAAACGATCAAATGCCAGTAATACCGCCAGCGCCCACTGCTCATAAGCATTGGGCTCAATCGGTGGTTGTTGTAGCAATTGCACATAATCGCCATAGCCGGGTTTATCGCCATTGGCAATCATAAGTTGTTTTAAGTGACTATCGCTAGGCGATGACAAGCCGATACGTTGCAGATCAGCATAGCTTTGGCTGGCTAATAAAATGCGTTCGGCATTGACTACATCGCCCGCATTGACGGCTCGCGCCAGTTCACCAATACCACTATCGGAACCAAAGCGATGGCTATAGCGCAGCATGATGGTTTGTTGGTTGATCGCCGAACCCGGATTTTGCGTAACCGGTAACTGTTGCTGAGCATGCTTGGCAATCCAGTCGAGCGTATTCGTGTCGTAAGCCGCGGATTCTGCACCTTGGCATAAATCCCCCATCACTGATCCGGCTTCCACAGAGGCTAATTGATCCTTGTCGCCCAATAAAATCAGCTGGGCGGTATCCGGCAGCGCGTCCAGCAACGAGGCCATCATTTCCAGATCGATCATCGAGGCTTCATCGACAATCACGATGTCTGCCAATAACGGCTGATGGTGGTCATGTTTAAAGCGCCGGCTATCGGGGCGACTGCCCAATAAGCGATGCAGGGTGCTGGCCTGTTTGGGGATTTGCTGTTTGATGCGCGCCGCCACCGGTAAATCCTGCAGGGCATTGGCAATCGATTCGCTAACTCGCGCTGCGGCTTTGCCGGTGGGGGCAGCCAGTAAAATCGTCAGTTTGCGCTGTTGTTCCTGCTCGGCCAGTTCGATCAGCAGGCTCAATAATTTGGTCAGAGTGGTGGTCTTGCCGGTGCCGGGACCGCCGGTGATGATGGCAAACCGCGCGCGCAATGCCAGTACACAAGCGATTTTTTGCCAATCGGGCTGCTCTGTATTGTCTTTAAACAAGGTTTGCAATGTCTGCTGCAAAGATGCCGGTAACTGATCCCTGACCGGTTGCAGTCTTAAGTGTATGTGCTTGTTCAAGACTTGCTGATACTGCCAATAGCGGCGTAAATATAAACGCTGATTATCCAACACTAACGGGCTATTGCCGGCTCCGGTTGCGACCAGCGGCGATTGGTTTAAGGTGTGTAGCCAGTTGTTATTGATCCAATCCTTAAATACCGTTCGCCCTGAGTCTGTCGAAGGGGATGCTGAATCGGACTTCGACCCGCTCAGTCCGAACGTAATAAGCTCTAAGCCAGTCGGTATCGAAAAGGCTTGGGCGATTTGCTCATCCGGCGCTTGTTGCCAGACTTCGTCACTAGGAATGGCTAAAGTCAGGCCGGGATTGGCGGCTAATTTTTCCAAATCCAGAAACACTTCCCCACGGCCTAATTGATGACTGACCAAAGCCCCCGCCCACAGTATTATGTCCTCCGCTTGCGGGTCCAGATCTTGTAAAAATTTGGCAAAGGCCTGATCTAGTCGACTCAACCAGCCCTGATTGACCCAATCTTCAATGTGCGCCATTACCGTTGACTCTTTCATGCGGCGATACTTTGCAGGCTTTGGCCGTTAAACAGCGCATCCAGGCTTTCAATTAAAATAAGAGGTGGTTTATTACTCACCCGTCCGGCCGTGGCTGTTTTGGCACCGCGCAAAAACAGATACACAAAGCCACCGATATGCTGATCGTAATCGTAGTTATCGCCCAAACGACTTTTCAGCAAGCGATGCAATGCCAGCAAGTACAACACCGCTTGCAGATCATAGCGTTTGTCCAGCATGGCGCGACGCAAGTGGTCGGGCTGATAGCTGTCATCATGGTTGCCCAGCGCATTGAATTTGTAATCCACTACAAAATATTGACCCTCGTGCATGAACACCAAATCGATGAAGCCTTTCAGCAAGCCGTTGATTTGCTTGGGCTGCAAGCGAGGTCTGGCATGGCCGCCAAAGGTATGCTGGCAAACCAGTTCATCGATCAGCTGCACATCGACTTTATCCGCGCCCAGCAAAAATTCCATCTCGGCTTGATACTGGCCTGTCGACAAACGGGCCAGACTGATTGGGCTGTTTTGCAATAATGGCATGCCCAACCAGTGCTGCAAGTAGTCTTGCAGGGTGTCTCGATGAGTATCCCAACGCGGGTGTTTAAAGAGTTTGGCTATCAAGGTCTGGACGGTGTCCGGTTGAGTTGCAATGATTTGAAAACCGTGCTGGGCGCATTGCTCGAATAGTTCATGCACCAAAACGCCAGGGTCTGCACCACGTGGCAGGGCATGGATGCCGGTGGCGACCGGGGTGGCGGGCAAGGGTTTCAAGTCGGTTTCATCGCCGTGTTTATCTTCGCTAAAGTTTTCCGCTTCTGTGGCTGGCTCTGGAATACTACTGCGGGTCGATTCATCGGTTGATAAGGCTGAATAACTGGCTATCCACCAGTTATCGCTGATACGGGCTGTGGATACGCGGGCGGCGTCCAGCGACAATGCAAGCTGGGCTGGCTGATACAAGCTTTCGCTGATTTCGGGGAAATTAGTAATGACAATCGCGGCACAATCAGCTTTTATTAACCCGGTCCTATTTGTCTTTGGTATTCCGTTCGGGCTGAGCTTGTCGAAGCCTGCTGCATGCCCTTCGACAGGCTCAGCACCCTGAAGGGCATAAAGGCGAACGGTATTTAAGGGCCGGGTTAACTGGTTGAGCTGGTTAGTCAATTCGCTGCTGGCCGTACCTGCTTGCCAGCCCAAGATGTAACCGATGGCGCTTTTCTCAAGTTGGCTCTGTTTGCTGTTGCCGATTTTGATCGGTGCAATGCCTAACCAGCAGGCGAACTGGGCGCGGGTCAGAGCAACATATAACAACCGCAAATCTTCCTGCAGCCGTTCCTTGTCGCTGATGGCTTTGATCTGGTCGCTTTTGCTCAGATCGATGCTGAGATTGAAGTCGGTGTCGTGATAACGGTAATACGGATTATTGCGGCCACCGACTTCCCGGAAGCTGCAGATAAACGGTAAAAATACCAATGGGTATTCCAGGCCTTTGGATTTATGAATAGTAACGATTTTGATCAGATTGGCGTCGCTTTCCAGCCGAATCACGCTTTCTTCCGCGTTTTGATCGGATGCGATGGTTTCCGCCAGATAGCGGATCAGGGCGGGTTCGCCTTCCAGATGGCTGCTGGCTTTTTGCAGCAATTCCGCCAGATGCAACAGATTGGTCAGCCGGCGCTCGCCATCCAAAGCCAATTTCAAACGGGCGGGCAGGGCATAGTCGCTCATTAACTGGCGCAAGGTGGGCAAAATGCCGTCCCGCTGCCAGCGTTGCTGGTAACTGATGAAGCGTTCCAGTTGTTGTTCCCAGGCAGGTTCATCCCAGGTCAGTTGGCGTAATTGCGCGTGCGACCAACCCAATGTGCTAGTACTCAAGGCCGCGCGGACTTTACGCTCATCGCGCGGCGCGGCCAGGGCGTTCAGCCAGATTAATAAGTCAGCGGCTTCCGGGCTGGCAAAAATCGATTCGCGTTCGGATAAATACACGCTGCGCAGATTTCGGCTGGCCAGTGCCGCCCGCATGGCTTTGGCCTCGTTGCTGCTGCGTACCAAGATAGCGATGTCGGCAGGTTGCAACGGGCGAATGTCACCTGATGGATTTTGAAAACCTGTATGTTTTTGGTCGGCAGACTGCAGCAAACGCACGATTTCACTGGCGGTGGCGTCGGCCATTTGTCGACGATAATCCGGCATGCCGATGGGGCTGTCAGATGACATCTGCCAAATTGTCAAAGCAGCTGCAGGTTGCAGAGTATCCAACCAGATTTCATTGCGCCCTTTGGCGTCAACCGCATGAAACGGCAGCGGGTTGTCATGGGCATTTTTAAAACAAAATGCGCCTGCAGCTTGCTGAGTTTCTGCCTGCTTGAAGACCTGATTGACCGCTTGCACCAATGCCTGAGTGGAACGAAAGTTGGTGTTTAAGGTGTAGTGGCGGCCTTGCGTGGCTTGGTGGGCTTTTAAATAAGTAAAAATATCGCCGCCGCGAAACGAATAAATCGCCTGTTTGGGGTCGCCGATCATGAAACAGGCCGGATTGTGTTCTTCATTTGCCGGATACAGGCGGGCGAAAATCCGGTATTGCACCGGGTCGGTATCCTGGAATTCGTCGATCAAGGCTATCGGGTATTGTTTGACGATAGTGGCGGCTAACTGATCGGCATTTTTTCCTTGTAAGGCCTGATCCAGTCGATTCAGCATGTCATCGAACGTCATGCGGGCGATGCGTTGCTTTTCGTTGTCGTAGCCCTGACGCATCCATTGAATGGCGTGGCGGGTGATAATATCGGCGATATTGATTTCGGTACTGCCATGCTCGACCAGGGCATCTATCGCCTGAAATGCTGCAGTTGCAAACTGCGCAGCTTTGTCCTGATGGGTTTTGGTCAGTCCAGCTTGTAATTTTTGCTGGCCAAATTTTGCCAGTGCATCCAGTTCAAGCGAGTCGCCGCTTGCCCAAGCAGCCAGTTCCTGCAGTTTTAGACTAAAGCTGGCTTTACGGTACTGATTGCCATTCAGCCAGCCTTTTTCCGAAGCCTCGGTCAGCAAGTCGTGCAGGCTGGTCAGATTGTCTGTCCAACGTTGCCGGGCCTGATTTTCCAGAGCCATACGTTGAGTTTGCCAGTGTTCCCAATCGCCAAAGGCTTGTGCCAGATTATTTTCGGTAAAGGCCAATCCCTGCGCTTCGGTTTCAAACAGCAAGGGTTTGATGATTTTGGTCAGTTGCTCCGGTGAACTGGCCAGTTGATAAACCGCCAGACAGGCGGTTGCGGATAACGGATAAAAAAATTGTCGCCAGTAATCCCGTACTACTTGATTCAGCAATTCCTGATCGTCGGTATCGACTTCCTGCTTGAACAGGCTGCCGCTATCAAAGGCATGCTGCTGCAGCATGCGATTACTCCAGCCGTGAATAGTGTAGATCGCCGCCTCATCCATCCAGTTAGCGGCTAATTCCAATCGATAGGCACAAGCGGGCCATTGCTCGGCTGGATAGTCGGCGCGCAGTCTGAGCAGGAAAGCGTCGTTGACGTCGAGCTTTTCGCGGAAGTAAGCCGCGGCTTGGGTCAGGCGGGCGCGGATGCGTTCACGCAATTCCTTGGTGGCGGCATCGGTAAAGGTCACAACCAGAATATCTGCGGGTAATAGAGCTTGCTGTTGCCAGCCGTGGCCGAGTATCAAACGCACATACAGTGCCGCAATAGTAT
>PERU01000045.1 GCA_002928965.1 Methylomonas sp. | reverse complement strand
CAGCTGATCAACCTATTTGGCAGAAAAAAGGGCTATACCCTGAAGGATATAGCCCATCGTGAGGACAGAGTCCTAGTTGGAACGACATCGTTTATGAAAAAAATCGCTTAGCAGCTTACTGCCACTAATGCCCACTGCTAGCACTGATGTTATCGATACTAAAGCCTTGAATATCCACGTTAATATTTCTATCTTGTGCAGCAGCTAAAAAATCAGCGATAGTTTCCAGAATATCCTGATCGATAAACAAAGCTCGAGTTCCATCAATAACCAATTCACTACTAGGCTCGATTTTAGCTAAATGGCCACGCAATACCGCCTTGTTCAAAAACGACACGTCTTTGTGCAACCGCAGCAAAAAGTGATTGCCGTTTTTGGTCAGCGTCAGCGCCTGATGGAAGTTTGAACGCAAAACAAACACGATACCCACCACCATACCAATAGCGATGCCCAACAACAAATCGGTTGTCAAAATCGCCACAATGGTTATCAGAAACGGTAAAAACTGGTTCCAACCTTTACGATAAAGCTCTTTGAACAACGAAGGTTTTGCAAGTTTATAACCGGTTTGCAACAAGATTGCCGCCAAGCAAGCTAACGGGATCATATTCAGGTATGGTGCTATGAATACCACGCTGAATAACAAGAATACACCATGTACAAAAGCAGACACTCGCGTCTGCCCCCCTGCGTTGACATTCGCTGCACTTCTTACAATTACCGCAGTTATTGGCAGACCACCTGCCAATCCACTGATCATATTGCCCAAACCTTGTGCTTTAAGCTCTCGATTAGCTGGTGCCACCCGTTTGTGCGGGTCCAACTTGTCTACTGCTTCCAAGCTCAACAAGGTTTCGATGCTAGCAATAATAGCTATGGTGCCAGCCACTTTATATATCGCCGGGTTAGTCCAATAACTGAAATCCGGCAAACGCAATTGGGCAGCAAAGTTCCCAAGCGTACCCAGTTCAGGAAGCGAGACTAGATGCTTGGTACTAACCGCCAAGTCAGGTGCATTAACACCCGCCCACAGATTAAATAACGTCCCCCAAAGAACCGCAATTAGCGGCGCAGGCACCATTTTTACCAGAGTCAAGCGTTTAAATATGTCAATTTCCCAAAGAATTAGAATCAACAAAGCAACGACACTAATCAAACTCGCACCTGGCGAAAGAAAATGCAGAGAATCTAAAATCTCAACCAAGCTAGTGTTAGCAGTTTCCTGCATATAGCTTTCATCTCCTTCAAAACTGGCATCATAACCCGTGGCATGAGGTACTTGTTTAATGATCAAAATCAAACCAATCGCAGCCAACATACCCTTAATCACAGAAACAGGAAAAAAGGCACCAATCAATCCCGCCTTAAGAAGACCTAGTATCAGTTGAAAAATCCCGGCAATAAAAACGCTCAACGAAAATGCCCCGAAACTACCCAAACCATCAATCGCATTGAATACGATCACAGTTAAACCCGCAGCGGGTCCTGAGACACTGAGATGAGAACCGCTTGCCCAAGCAACAACAAGACCGCCAACAATACCGGCAATAATTCCCGAAAAAAGTGGTGCTCCAGACGCCAAGGCTACACCCAAGCATAGTGGTAATGCGATCAAAAACACTACCAATCCAGCAGGAATGTCCTGTTTTAAATATTTAAGATGATAATGAATGTGTGATTGCATCCTTAAGCCCCCCTTTATTAATCATGATAGCGGTAAATTGGGTTGATTTGAGTATTATGGTCCAGCATGATCAATTCTTTGATCAAACCGTCATGTAAACCAAAAACCCAACCGTGCAGTGTCGGTTTATGTCCATGCTTCCAAGACGCCTGAATAATTGAAGTGTGAGTCAAGCGATACAACTGCTCGAGAATATTCAATTCAATCAAACGATCAAGGCGTCTATCATCAGGAATTATATCGAGCTCGTCTTGATGCAGTCTGTATACATCCTTGATATGCATCAGCCATTTGTTCGTGATGACCAATTTGGAACTTTGCGGCATCAAGGCGGCTTTGACTCCGCCGCAGCCATAGTGACCACAAACAATCACATGTTTTACTTTTAAAACATCCACTGCGTACTGCAAAACACTCAAACAATTGAAGTCGGTATTAATGACCTGATTGGCTATATTGCGATGTACGAAAATTTCTCCCGGCTGCGCATTGACGATGGTATCTGCAGGAACCCGGCTATCGGCACAACCAATCCATAAAAAACTGGGCTTTTGTTCTTTGGCCAGCAGCTTGAAAAACTCTGGATTCTTTTTGCTGATTTCTTCTGACCAAGCCCTGTTTTCCAACAGTAATTTTTGCGGGGTTTGCATAAAACGCGTCCGTTACAAGTTCATTTACAACTATTTAAAAATTGAGTCAGGCATACGCATAAAACAAGTTCGTCAGACGTAGCTGCGAATTCATTCGCACTGTGCGGATAAATCCGCACCTACACCCAGCTCTTACATGAGTTATTTTGTTTGTATTCCTAATCCTGATTGTTGACTGCATCCAAGAGGCAGTACAATTTCGGCAATATAGTATCGATTCAAAACTATACAGCAAACAAAAATACTCCTCAACCATTAATTCCGAATCGCTACTTTTTAAAAGAACAAGCTACTTTTTGTTGGCTACACCGTCATACCGACTCACCGCAAGATCAGACTTTGCCGTGTCTACAGGGATTTTTGCTTGCGTATCCGACATTAATGGCTGGCGAAGACCCTGTACCCACTTATTCAAGCTTGCTTCCTGGCTGGATAGCAACCCAGCGGGATAAAAGCCCACAGCCAACACTAATAACGCCGGTACAATCAACAAGCCAAGCTCGCGCGGTCGCAAATCCTGCACGACAGCTACCGTTTGATGAATAACCGGCCCAAACAACCCCCGCCTGACAAAACCCAGTACATAAGCCGCCGCAATAACAGCAGCGAACAAAACCCCCAGCGCTAAAGCCGGAAAACTTTGCAAAATACCGATGAACATCAGAATTTCAGCCGGAAAACCATTGGTCAACGGTACGCCGATGCTGGATAAGGCAAACAGAAAAAATAAGGTGGTCAGGCGTGGCATGGGCTTGGCAAGCCCGCCCAGATGCAGCAGATCCGTGCTACCCAGGCGCTGCTGTATCATGCCGGCGATCAACATCAGGCTGCTGGCAACCAGACCAAAATTCACCAGCTGCATGACGGCACCCTGAATACCCGGCAAATTAAAGGAGACGATACTCACCAGCACCAAGCCCACATGACTGATACTGGCATAGGCCAGCAGACTGCGCAGATTGGTTTGTTGCAAGGCAATCAATGCGGCATACACTAAAGTGACGACCCCAATAATCGCCAATAACCAGCGATGCTGCATGGCAACCACCGGCACCAGCGGAATGGCAAAACGAATAATTCCATAAAGTCCCAGCTTTAACCCCACCAGCACAGCGGTCAATTGCGCCGGCGCAGCCATTGCCACAGTGGGCAGCCAGGTATGAAACGGTATCAACGGTGCCTTAACGGCAAACCCCAAAAACAACAGACCAAAAATCAGCGTTTGCAAATCAGTCGGAATAGGTGTGTTAAGCAGCACCGGCAAACTGAAGCTTAAATCTTGCGGAACCGTGCCACCGGTCATGGCAGCATGATTGATGGCCAATAAAACGATGGCAAACAACAAAGGCACGCCACCGAATAACATATATAAGGTGTATTTCATGGCGGCATAACGCCGATCGGGTCCGCTGCCCCACAAGCCGATCAAAAAGAAAATCGGCGGCAAGGTTAGTTCCCAGAACAGGAAAAACAATGTCAAATCCAGCGCGGTAAACACCCCGAGGGTGGCGCTCTCTAAAATCAATAACAACGCCAGATGAAACCGATTCAAATAGCGGACACTGTTCCAACCGCTCAATAAAGCCATCAAAGTTACCCAGGCCGTCAGGGGTAAAAATAAAATCGAAATTCCATCTACGCCCAGCTGATAATGAATATTCAGTCCAGGTATCCACGGATAATCTTCCTGCCACTGGAAACCGGCATAGTCAGGATTAAATCCTTGCAAAATCAGCAAGCACAGCAACAACTCAATACCGGCGACGAGTAAAACCAGCCGCTTGGCCCATACAGGGCTTTTCACCAAAACCAGCAACAAGCTGCCAAGCAGCGGCCAGCCGAGGCACCAGGAAAGCAAGGGAAAATGTTCACTCATGTGCCGAACCGTCTTTAACTGGATGGTGATGCATGGGGTAATGCTGGCGGATTTCGCTGGCTTCCTGATCGATGTATTTCAACCAGGGTGTGGTGTAAAAACCGGTTGCCATCAACAATCCGCAAATTACCAGGGCAATGATGCGCTCCTGGATAACAGGATGATGAAACGTGCTGTAGGGTTGTATGGAGCGTTTGGAGTGCGCAATAAATACACGCTGAAATGCCCACAGCAAAAAACCCGCCGCCAACACGTTACCCAGCGAAATGGCAATGGCCACCCACCAGCCGTGTTCTTCGATAGCACCTTCAATCAACAGATGCGCTGCGTCAAAACCCGGTGTACCGGGCATGACCATAGTGCTGAGAGAGGAAATCAGGAACAGCAACCCTATCGTGGCGTTACCTTCAAACAAACCGCCCAGGCGCGGTAAAAACAATGTGCGGGTGCGTTCGTATATCAAACCGGTGCTGAACAGCATGCCGGCGGTAGCCAAGCCATAAGCCACCGACAACAAAATACTGCCTTCCAGGGCAAAGTCATTAAACGAAAACACCCCAATCGCCAGCATGCCGGTATGGCTGATCACCGCAAACGCTAGCAAGCGACGCATATTGATCTGCATCAGCGCCAGCAAAGCCCCGTAGAAAATGCCGATCAAGCCCAGCCACACTACAAAACCCGCCCATTGCTCAGCAGCCCCAGGCACCAGCGGTAAAATGAAACGTATCAAGGCATAAATGCCCAGTTTTAAACCGGTGATGAAGATCGCCACACTGGCGGCTGTGCCGTGCTCCGCCAACAAAGGTAACCAAGCATGAAACGGAAATAACGGCATGCGAATGGCAAAGCCAAAAAACAGCAGAATGAATATCAGTGTTTCATTGGGAATCGCCAGATTGTGATGTTTGAGCGTCAACCAATCGAAGCTGAACGCCAGACCGCTTTGCATCAAGCCCAGACTCAACAGTAAGAAACCAGCCAAACTCATCGCCAAACCTGACAACCAGTATTGCAAAACAACCTTCACCACTTGACTGCGACGCTCGCCGGTGCCAGCCGATACGGTCAATAACACCACCGGCAACAATTCCAGCAAACACCAGAACCAGAATTGCAGGGCATTTAAGGCCACGAATGCACCGATCAATATGGATTGGTAAGCCAACAAACAAGCAATGAAGCTGCGATCGCTGCGATGACGGGTGATGGAGGTGTAGACCAGTGCCAGCAACCCCAGAATGGTCGTTAACGGCACAAACAGAATATTGGTGCCATCAACCCCAACCCGATAGCCCATGCCTAAAAAATCCAGGCTTTCCGCCAAATGAATCCCTGGAGCGTCTGAATCAAAGACGCTTAGTAAATACATACTGAGCACTACATTCACAACTGCACCGGTCATACTGATGCTGATGCTTTGTGCCTGCTTGTTTGCCAGCACCAATGCCATTGTCAGCAACGGCACTAGCGTCATGACAGTCAAAAGCGGAAAGGATGTGGCCGCCTGCCAATACACAATATCGGTCATGCCGCATACCCCAGGGCAACCATGAGGGTGATGATCACAAACAACACCAAATAACGCGGGCTAAGCAGTAACTGTTCAAAACGATTGGCAGCATGACCAAGTTGCCGTCCCAATTGTATGGAGTTTTTACCCAGACCACGCAATATAAAATGATATTCAAACCAGCTCATCAGTGCCGCACTCCACTGCGCCAGTTTGCCGGCCAAGCCGCTACCCTGAGCGAAACTGTCTTCGTCGCTATGCAGATTGGCACCCATTTTTTGCTCTTCCCTTTGTGCCAGAGAGGCCACGGCTTTAATGGCCGGAGCAGGCGAACCCAACAAAGGATCGATGATACGTTGATCGATAGTGCACATATCTTTGGACAAACGCTGCACCGGCTTTACCACCAGCCAATCCAGGGCTTGCTCCAGCCAGCCGCGTTGCAAAGACACGACAAAAGCGCTGTGACAGCGCGCCCAACGTTCAGGTACAGGCTTGATGGGTTGAGTATGGGTGACATGCAAAATCGATGGCGCAGTCAGCAGTAAATAGCAGCGCATCACTACATGGGCGCACAAATGCCAGAATGCCAAAGTCCAGAAACCTAAGCCACATTCTAAGAACATCACTCCCAACTGCGTGGAGGCCGCAAAAATCTGCGAACTTTTAATATCGGTTTGGCTCAAGCCTATCCAATAACTGTAAATAGCGGTGATCGCACCCACCAATGCCAGCAACAACATCACAACCGGGGTCTGGGTAAACAACGGTTGCAGTTGAATCACCAAAAATACCCCGGCATGGGTCATCACGCCACCGTAAAAAATGGCACTGGATGGCGTTGGCCCTTCCATGGCACGCGCCAACCAAGGCGTAAAAGGGATTTGAGCCGATTTAGCAAATGCCGCCAGCGAAAAACACAACGCCAACAACGTAGCATCGCCACGATCCAGCTCGGTAACACTGGTATTGATGACATGCCAGTCCGCACTATCCAGCCACAACAACGCCAAAGCGATACCCACTATAAAACCGCCGTCGCCAATTCGGTTGGTGACAAACACTCGAGTGGCGTTATGCGCCGCCACCGGTCTGTCGTAGGCATAGGCAATCAACCCGTAAGAACAGACACCTGCCACTTCCCAGCCCACAAAGGTAAACAGGGCATTGCCGGATAAAACCAACAACAACATCGCCGCCGCAAATCCATTCAACATAAAAAAGAAACGATGAAAACCGGCTTCGCGATGTAAATAATTCACAGAAAAGCGCATCACGATCAACAGCAAAAGTGCAAACACACTCGCCACAGCCAGATTAAAACCCGAACTTTGCAACGAAAAATCGATGCTGAAGCGACTGTTGCTAAGCCAACTGCCGTAGACCTGTGCATCCACTTGCATACCGCTTAGATCCGCTATCAAATAACTCAATACCAATAGTGTTGACACAGCCATTGACCAAACAGACATTCTGGCCGTGATTTTTTCGTGACGCTCGCCATCCAGCCACTGACCAAAATGCAACACGCCAATCAGTAACCCAGTCAGAAACGGCAACAACGGTACCCATACTATCCAGTAAGCGGCCATCAGCTAGCGACTCCCGAAAATCCGGGTTGCTCAATCAACATTGGCGGCACGGCCACTGTTACGTCGCGATAGCAATCGGCTGAATTGCTGCGCAGCGGTAAACTAATATCCTGTGGTTGCCAGCGCACAAATCCAGCGCCACGCTGAAACACAAAAATCTCACCATTACCCGGATCTTTGGCGCTCAAATGCACCCAGCCACCGCCTATCAATTCCTGTAGCGCCGGTTGTCGAGCATAAATCTGTTCCAGCACGCCGGTTTTGGCTTCCACCACGATTTGCAAACGCATGGCTTCGTGGATTTCCACCATTTGCAATGGTAAACCGGTGCGTAAATCGCTACTGGCGCCTTCCATCACCCCAAACAGACCGGTGACGTTATGCGGGATTTTGGTGCCGCACCCCAACCGTTCATTATTGACGCTGGAAAAGTAATATTCCAGGCTGATACCGGCGCCTACCGGGCCGGCAGTCAACAAAATGCTTTCCAGAATCGAACCCTCCGCGTCTTGACTGGGATCATAGGAAATCAAAAACAGCCGTCTATCAAAAAACACACCCTGAGTAGCCGCCCGTCGACCGATAAATGCTGCAGCATTGGTGGCATGACCAAATTCCGGCCTGACCTGACTTAAATCCATGGCCCGGTTATGCATGTGTCGCATGGCTGCTTTGGGCGATGCCGGTTTGCCGGACGAAGCAAATCGCCGGCAACGTTCGCTGGCTGCTAAGGCATCGGCCTGATCGACACAGCCTTTGAAAGCAGCAAAGTCCACTAGCCGCTCACCGGGAAGCTGCTCCAGGTCATACCAAGTGATGTTATCGCTGCAGGTATCGTGTTGCGCACCCACAAACCAGGTGTCTGCCGGAATCTCGATACCTTTCGCGACCAGCAGTTGCCGCACGACAGGCCGATTCGCCATCGCGGCAAATGCCCGCGCATTCGGCCCACCCTGACGACCACCGCAAGCCCCGCAATCATGCGCCGCTTCGTGGGGATTGTTCTGGCTGGTGGAACCATGCCCCATCAGAGCCACAATCCGCGCAAAACCCTTGGTCAGGCCGGTGGTTTTAAAAAACTGCGCCACCCGATCGGCTTGTTCCTGATCGGTAAAACCCAGGCGCGGTAATTCCGAAGTGAGTGAAGTGTGTTCTTCGGCAACAATCTGCAATTGCGTGGCTACCTTTGGCACCAACCAGCGCTGCCAGGATTGCTCCAAAAACCGCTGCCCGGTCGGCCAAAAGGCTTTACCCAGCAACCGCAGCAATTGCAACGGCGCCAGTGCGAACAGCAATGGGTAAGCCCAAATCCCGCGCCGCAGGTTTTGATACAGCTGATAGGCCAAGCCATCAGCCAGTTGCAAGCCTTTACGGTGCGCCGCCAGCTTAGATTCCTGTCCAGCCTGAATGATTTCGTCGACTTGATGCACCGGCGTTACCACCACAGGGCACAGCGGTATGGCATGGTGCGCATCCAGCGCTTTGAAATTCATGGCAATCCCAAAAAAGCCGGCAACGCCCAAGGTTTCGATGGCGGGATTCAACTCTTCCAGATGACGGCGAAAACTTTCCTCGCGTTCGTCCATACAAAAATAAATCTGCGCCTGCGGCCTAGTCTGACGCTGCTGCCATCGGCCACGCCCATGATTGGCATGCAAGGCCTGCAGCAAATCCTGCCGATAGTGGTGCTCGTAAGCATTTAGCCAGACGTTACGCCGTTCAGTCTCATTAAAACTGTCTATGCGGGTCAAACAGGTCAGCAATGTGGCTTGGTCTATTTGACCCACCTCAGCCGCTGTCAGTGACAAGCCTCGGCATAAGCAAAACAATCGCCAACCCTGGTTATACACAGTGACCGACTCAACATGATCTGCCAACGGACTAAGGCGCCAAATCCGGATGCGTTCTGCCAAGGTTTGCCAATCCTGACTGCTGCGGAAACTATCGTGCAACAGCACTTGCCCGGCTTGCAGTAAATACTCCGGCAGTTGTCCACTAAACATGGCCAGCCTGACGCTGGCTTCGGCGCTGTGTTTATGAAAATAGCCCTGCAGTTTGTCAAAACGAGCAGGACACTGCCATTGCTCGCGGCATAGCACGTTCAAATGCAACCGATCCAGAACCAGCCGTATCGCCAGATAATCCGCCAACACTGACTGCGTCTTGGCGTCTGCATGGTAACTAGGATGGGTTTGTCGCCAGTTGATCAAACCCGACCAACCCGGCAGCTCCAGAGCGAGTCGTTGCAAATAGCCATGCCAACGGTCTACGGGAATAGCCATTGCCTCGAGTTGCTGGGCAATGGCATCTACGGCATCGTCCGGCAATGAAGATTGGATGCTCTGCCAATCGGCCCATTCTTGAAATAGCGGTCCTAAATCGTGTTCGACAGTCTGCCGCCAGGCTGGATACAACCCTAGACGTTGTCGATGTGGAATATGCCAGGCAGCCAAACCTTCATCCAGCAATGAGGCGCACCAACGAATTAATTGCGGCCTTACGCTCTCCAATACATCGATGCCGCTCAAAGCCAGCACCAAGCCGCGCAGACTCAGCGTGTCACCTACTTTCAGAAACAGCGCGTCCAGCTGATCTTTCGTCTGTTGCTGTAGGTATTGGGTGTGGTTACCCTGTTGTTGCTGTTCGGACAACGCCAACCCATCCTCAGCCTGCTCAGAGCCAACGTCCGGTAATTGTTCAGGATGCAGGTCGGCCATGCGCACATCCAGCTGTCCCATGACAGCCTGCCACAAGGCATTTTCAGGCCCGTCCAGTAAGCCGCATTCCTGAACCTGCCATTCAAACTGTGCCGGCGTGATTGCCGACAAATCGGTCAATAACGCTTGCCGATACAGTTGCTGCCTTGTAATGCCACGGCCTTTCACCGTAACCGCTTCGCGCTGTGCCTCCACTCCAAATCGCTGTTGCAGAGCATACTCAAGGTCTACGTCGTTAATGCGGCCTTGTTTAAATAACGCTCTGAACTGAGTTTCCGGCAAATAACAATCAATGCCGGTCAAGGCTGTGAAGTCTGTTAATGCTTGCTCGAAAGGTACGTGCTGAAAACCGTGCAAAGTATTGTGATGCACGAAATCATGAATTGGCGCCTGTGCCGGCAAGACATGGTCCAGATGCTGAATTGCCGCCAAGATGATCTCCCGGCTTTTGGCTTCTGCTGTCGGAGCCAGTTTGATAATCAAGGCAAGCGCTCCGCAATCACTCGCAGCATGCGGTTAACCGTTTCGGCGGACAGTTGTATCAATGGCGCAGGCAGCAGGCCCAACAACACAATACTGCTGACCAATACCCCGGACATCAGCAGTTCGATGGGCTTTAAATCCGCAATGGATTGCATGCGAGGTTTAACCGGACCGGTAAATAGCATACCGATGGTGCGCATGGCGTAGGCAGCACTAATCAAAATGCTCAGGCTAAAAAACACCATCAAACCGCCCCATTGCTGAAAACCACCGATTAAGGTGTGCAATTCGGCAATAAAGCCCACCGAACCGGGCAAGCCCATTGCTGCCAACAGGGTTAAGGTCATAAACGCTGCAAAGCGCGGCATGGTGTTGACCAGGGAACTGTAGTCCTGAAGGTTTCGGGTATGAGTACGTTCGTATAGCAAACCAATCAGCAAAAACAATGTACCGGCCAGCAGACCATGCGCCAGCATTTGTAAAATCGCGCCACTGAATCCGCTGTGGTTTAAAGTGGCAATCCCCAACAACACCACGCCCATGTGACTTAAAGAAGAATAAGCCACCATGGCTTTTAAATCCCGCTGCCGCCAAGCCAGCAAGCCACCGTAAACCATGCCGAACAAAGCCAAAAATACCAGCACAGGCTGCAGCACTTTAGCCGCGACCGGCAGCATCACCACACTACGCAACAAGCCGTAAGCACCCATTTTCAATAAAATACCCGACAATAAAATACTGATGGGACTGGGGGCTTCCACATGCGCCAGCGGCAGCCAGCCATGCAACGGAAAAATCGGCATTTTTACGCCGAAACCCAGAAAAAAACCCAGCAATACCAATACTTGCTCAAACTCCGGCATGCTCTGCGCCGCCTGCCCCATCGAGGCCATTAATGAACCTTGGTGCTCCAGATCATACTGGCTGATGGCCAGCAAACTCAGCAGCATGAATACCGAACCGCCCATGGTATACAACACAAAATTCAGACTGGCGGCATGGCGACGCTTACCGCCCCAACGGTCGATCAGAAAATACAGCGGAATCAGCGTGACTTCCCAGAAGATATAAAATAAAGCCCAGTCCTGTGCCATAAACACACCCAGCATGCCGAATTCCAATAGCAGCACGCAGATGTGATAACCCTTGACAGCTTCGGTAATTGAAAACGAGGCCAGCAAGGCAATCGAGCTTAATAGCGTCGCCAGCACCAACATGGGCATGGACAGCCCATCCACGCCCAAGGCATAAGCACTGCCCAATTTGGGATTGAGCGGATAAAACTCGCTGAATTGCATGCGGCTGTCAGCAGAATCAAAACCCACCAGAATGCCGCAGGCGAGCAAAAAAGCACTCAATGCCATAAGGTTACTGATCAGTCTGATTAAGCCAGTTTGATGTCCGGATACTGCCGCTAACAACAGTACTCCCAGCGCTGGAGTCCAGAGTAGCGCGCTTAAAATCGGCATGAATGAAATGAGTTTTAAGTTTGATGTTGGGGTTATTCTAACGGCATTTGGTTGAAATAGGCCAAACACCTGGGATTTGGTTTATTTAAACCAGTCCATATCAACCATTTTACAAGTCTCGCTCGCGGCGCTTTTGGGCTGTTTTTTGATAGTTTGATTTCGTAAACGCCAAGGCTTCGTGTACTCTAGGAACTTGTCCGAGAATAGGGAACCTGCTACGGAAAAGCCCTGTTGGCCAGATTTCCCGCTCATTTTCGTTAAATAGCACCACTATTCGCCTCAAATGATCAACAAATCTGACTCAAAATGGCTTTCCCTCGCGACGATTCCTATTCTCGGACAGGCTCCTAGCTAGCCAAAAATCGACTTATTGGGCGCTTAGTCTTGTCAGTCTCCTGTTAATTTCAGCCTTTGAAACAAATTCCTGCTCATAACGATGCTTCAGCGACAACGTCATTCCGTCGGAGTTGCCGAGGTGACGCTTTTTGACTTAGCTGATTGATCTTTATAATCAGGAACGGTTAACGATGGCTACGCAATCCTGTCCCGGACCAGCATGCAAATTCACCTGATTGCAGTCGGCAACAAAATGCCCGACTGGGTAATGCACGGCTATAATGAATACGCCAAACGCCTACCGCGCGAGTGTGAACTGTTGCTGAAAGAAATTACCCCCGATAAACGCCGCAGTGGTGATATTGCCCGAATTACCAAAGATGAAGGTGAGCGGATGATCGCTGCTCTGCCAAATCGCGCCCATGTGGTAACACTGGATATTCCCGGCAAACCCTGGAGCACGCCTGATCTGGCCAAAGCCATGCAGCGTTGGCTGGGTAATGGCCAGCCAATAGCGTTGATGGTGGGCGGACCGGAAGGCTTGTCGCAACAGGTCAAAGAACTAGCTCAGGAATCCTGGAGCCTATCGCCCTTGACCTTTCCGCATCCGCTGGTACGAATTATTTTAGCTGAACAACTGTATCGGGCCTGGAGCCTGATCAATAATCACCCTTATCATCGCTGATCATGAATCCACAGCTTGTACTCGCCTCTGCTTCGCCGCGCCGCAGTGAGCTTTTGAAACAAATCGGCATTACGCATGTCATCAAAGCGGTGGATATCGACGAAACCCCTTTGCCGCATGAATCGCCAATGGTTTACGTGGAACGGGTAGCCAATGAAAAGTCCGCAGCCTGCCGCGCTTTGCTGAGTGATGATTTACCGGTTTTGGCAGCCGACACCAGTGTGATTTGTGATGGCAAAATTTTAGGCAAACCTGACAACCAGCAACATGCCTTTGAAATGTTGAGCCTGCTGTCTGGTCGTAGCCATCAGGTATATAGCGCTGTGTCACTGCGCGGCCATCAGCATTGGCAGGCGTTGAGCGTCAGCGAAGTGACATTTAAACCCCTGAGCCAGGCGGAAATAATGGCCTACTGGCAAACTGGCGAACCTGAGGACAAGGCCGGTGCCTACGCCATTCAGGGACTGGCCAGCGTGTTTATTACATCGATTACAGGCAGTTTCTCAGGCGTGATGGGCTTACCGCTGTTTGAAACCGCTCAACTACTAGCTAAACAAGGGATTAAAGTCATCGCATGAGTGAAGAAATCTTAATTAACGTCACCCCGCCGGAGACCCGAGTAGCGGTGATCGAAAACGGCGTTCTGCAGGAATTGATCATTGAACGGGTTCGGCAAAAGGGCTTGGTCGGCAACATTTATCGTGGCGAGGTTTGCCGGGTGTTACCGGGCATGCAGGCGGCATTTGTCGACATCGGTCTGGATAAAGCGGCATTTTTGCATTTATCGGATTTCAACAGCCAGGAATTGGCGGGCGGCTCGGATAATATCGAGCATTATTTGAAAGAAGGCCAAAAAATCGTGGTGCAAGTGACCAAGGATCCCTTGGGTAACAAAGGCGCCCGCCTGACCACCGATATTTCCATCCCGTCCCGCTATCAGGTTTACATGCCGTATGCCGCCAACTCGGGCGTTTCGCAACGCATAGAATGCGAGGAAGAACGGGTACGACTGCGGGCCTGTATCGAAAGTTATCTACAAAAACATACGGTACCGGGCGGCTTTATAGCCAGAACTGCCGCTGAATGCGTCGAAGACGTGATCTTGTATTCCGACATGACGTTTTTGCACATGCTGTGGGAATCGATTCTGGAAAAAAGTCAGAAGGCTAACGTCAAAACCCTGATTCACGAGGACTTACCGCTCAGTGTCCGTACCTTGCGCGACCTGTATAAGGAAGGCATCGAAAAAGTCCGGGTGGATTCTCGGGAAACGTTTTTACGTTTGGTGGAGTTCGCCGAAACCTTTGTACCGGAAGTGGTGCCGGTCATCGAGCATTATTCAGGTGAGCGGCCCGTGTTCGACATTTACAATGTCGAGGACGAGATCAGCAAAGCCCTGGATCGCAAAGTCAAGCTCAAATCCGGTGGCCATCTGGTGTTCGATCAAACCGAATCGATGACCACAGTCGACGTCAATACCGGCGGCTATGTGGGTGGCCGTAATCTGGAAGAAACCATCTTCAAGACCAACCTGGAAGCGGCACAGACTATTTCCCGACAGCTGCGCCTGCGGAATCTGGGCGGCATCATCATCATCGATTTCATTGACATGCAAAGCGAGGATCACAAAAAACAGGTGCTGACCGCTTTGCAGCGTAATCTGGATAAGGATCACGCCAAAACCAAAATCACCGAAGTTTCGGCATTGGGTTTGGTAGAAATGACCCGCAAGCGAACCCGTGAAAGTCTGGAGCACATCTTGTGCGAGCCTTGCTGTACCTGTGGAGGACGCGGAGTATTGAAAACTGCAGAATCGATTTGTCTGGAGATTTTCCGGGAAATCATTCGCATGGTAAGGCAATACAATGTACAACAAATTCTGGTACTGGCCTCCGAACAGGTTGTGGAAATGCTACTCGATGAAGAGGCCGATATGCTGGCCGAACTGGAAGTGTTCTTGAAGGTTGCCATCAAGATTCGCGCCGAAGCTGAATACAATCAAGAACATTATGACGTCGTATTACTCTGAAAATCATCATGGGCGCGGCGCGAGTCGTGAATCGAAGGTCATGGCATCGCGGCAGGCATCGCTCCAATTTTCATTGACCGGAGTGATGCCGAGCTTTCGTGCTGGTTACTCTAGCTTGCTGATACTGATATTGTGATTGCCCTTATAACCCGGGCATCGCGCCATCTACTGTTCTGGTTTTTGATTGTCGCCGCAATCGTTTTAAGCGGCACCCGCCTCTTTTTAGCCGACATTGATGACTATCGAGGCTTGCTGGAACAAAAAATCCAGGAGGCCACCGACATACCCATTCATATCGCCAGCTTGGAAGCCGGCATGCGTGGCTTCAATCCAGAAGTCATCCTGCAAGGTATTCGCGTTGAATCCAGCCCCCCTGGCAGCAAGCCGCAGATACAACTCAGGGAAATTCGGCTTGGCTTGGATTTTCTGGATTTGTTACTCACTCAAAACGTTTTATCAGCCAGCCGGGTGACCTTGGTCGGCGCCAACATCAGTGTGCTGCGCAACCAGGACGGCAGCTTCAGCATCAAGGGTTTGCAGGCAAGTGACGAAAAACCCGTATGGCTGCTAAAAGGCGGTAAATATGAAATTCTGGATAGCCAAATCACTTGGCAGGATTTAAAGCGCCAAGGCGAAGCCGTGTATTTCGACAACATTGATCTGGTGTTAATCAACCATTATTTCGATCAAAGCCATGAAGTGCATTTGCTTAGCAAATTGCCTCATCAGTATGGCGATAGTTTGCGTATTTCCGCCCGCCTGGCAGGTAATATTTTTGCCGCCAACAACATAACAGGCCAACTCTATATTGAAAGTACCGATTTACAGGCCGGCGCCCTGATCACCGGTGATTTGCCGCTGGGGCTGAATTTGCAATCGGGGGCCGGCGATCTGCGGATTTGGAGCCTATGGCGAAATTCCAGCCCTTATCAGGTCGACGGCTATATTCAGGCACAGCAAATCAAAATCAGCAAAAATCAAAGCAAGCCACTGAGCGTGGATACCTTTCAGGGCAGTTTTAGCTGGAGCGACAAGGATGGCCGCTGGCGGCTGGCCGGTTACGATGTAAACATTTTCACCGACTCTCAGCACTGGGCAGACGGGGCTTTTTATCTGCAGCAAGATACCAAAGGCAATCTGTCTGCCCTCATCAAGCAGTTGGATCTGCCTGCGGCCATGTATCTGGCGCCATTATTTATATCCGCTGAGCAGGATAACAGTCAGTTGCTGGCGTTAAATCCCAGTGGTCGCCTGCATGATGTCAGCCTGTATGCCAGCAGCGATTTTCAGCAGTACGCCGCCCATGGCAATTTTGACAATCTGGGGGTGGATCAATGGAATGGCATTCCCAAAATCCAGCATATCAGCGGCACTCTCAGCGTCACCAATGATTATGGTCAAATAGAACTCGACACGCACAATGCCGACATTCTGGCGAGCGACTGGTTCAGAAATCCCCTGCGCATCAAACAGCTGCAAGGCACTTTGCACTGGTGGCAAACTGCCGAGCACTGGCAGTTGTTCGGGAAAAACCTGCAGGCTGACAGCGCGGACTTTGCCACCAACAGCCAGTTAAACCTGCTGATACCCAAATCTGATGCCACGCCGGTGCTGGATTTGACCACAAGCTTCGGGCACTTTCAGGACATCAGTCAGGTGCCTAATTATTTGCCGGCCAAAATCATGGATGAAGGCGCCGTGCAATGGCTGGATCATGCCTTCGTCAGCGGACAGATCAACCGGGGCGAATTGGTTGTCAGGGGCGGATTGGATCAGTTCCCTTTTGAAAACGGGCAAGGTCTGTTTGAAACCGTGTTTGTGATTGAAAACGGCGAAATTCAGTTCAATGAAGACTGGCCACATTTGCAATCTGTTTATGCCGACGTACAATTTTTGGGAGCCGATCTACAAGTAGGCATAGCCGAAGGCCATAGCGAGCAGGTCAATATCGATCAGGCTTTGGTCACCATCCCGGCACTGGCTAATAGCGAACATGTCTATGTCTGGGGGCAGGTGCGTTCGAAGATTATGCACAGCCTGGATTTTTTACAAAAATCGCCGCTGCGTAGCAAAATTGCCCCGATTGCAACAATCATCAGCGCAGAAGGCGAAACCAAAGTCGGACTGGATTTAAAAATCCCTTACTACGAAACCCTGCCGGTTAAAGTCAATGTCAATGCCCAGTTGAACGAGGCGCAGCTGACCGTATTACCGGTCGCCTTGAAAGTGGACAAAATTACCGGTCTATTGAATTTCACCGAAGATCGCATCAGCAGCTCGCCGCTCGCCGCCCAGACACTAGGATTCCCAATTCAGGGCCGCTTGAGCAGCGATACTCAGGCGACCTATCTGGATATAACGGGTGCCACCACCATAGACAAACTCGAAAAGCAATTCCCCTTTTTACAAAACGAATTTGCCAATGGCAAGTTCAGCTACAGCACCCGCCTGACCTTGCCCTATCAAGTCAATCTACCCGGCACGTTAAACATTGCCAGCTCATTAAAAGGAGTAAGCATTGATAACCAACCGAATCTCAGCAAAACCGCTGATGAGGACAAAGCCTTAACTTTAAATTTTCAATTTGAAGACCAGCCGAAATTGCCACTGCAGCTCAGTTATGGCGAGCAGTTGCAGGCGTTTTTTCTGGTGGATAAACCCAGTGAAAGCCTGTATTCCGGACACATCGTCCTAGGCCAGGGCCAAGCCAGTCGTTATAACTCAGCAGGCCTGAAATTAGATATCCGACAACCTGCCTTCAACCTTTCGCAAGCAGTTGGTGCTCTCGGCACTGATGACAATAGCCAACGCCCGCCATTAAAAGAATTCTCCATCGACACGGGTCAGTTAAGCTGGCAAGGCCAGTTGCTGGGCGCCATCAATTGCCAGGCCGAGCACGTTAATCAACTTTGGCAAGGCCAAATCGATAGCGGCATGGCCAAGGGTCATTTCAGTATTCCTGACCAGCGTAACGGCAATAATCCTATCCATCTGGTCATGGATTATCTGAATCTGTCCGCCATGCAGGATCTGAATTTTGAGGCGGCTGATCAAGTGGTGACTGAATTACCGTTGATTGATATTCAAAGCAGGCAGTTAGTGTGGCGCACAAAGGATTTGGGAGCCTTGAAACTACAAACCGAACGCTTGATAAACGGTATTCATTTCAAAAAAATCCAGCTACAGCATGCCAACGAGACCATCGACCTGACTGCGGACTGGCTGAAACAGCCGACCGGTACCACCACCCAAATCAAAGGCAATCTAAAGTCTGAAAAATTCGGCCAGTTTTTATCCGGTTTCGGCTTTACCGACGACATCAAGGAAACCGCCGCAGACATCAGTTTTAACGGTGGCTGGCGAGGGGGACCGCATCAGTTTTCGCTGGACAGACTCAATGGTCAATTATCCCTTGACCTGAAAGATGGGCGAATTTCCAGCATAGAACCGGGCTTTGGCCGTTTATTGGGATTGATCGCAATGGAACAATGGGTCAAACGTCTCAGTCTGGATTTCAGCGACATTTACAGCCAGGGGCTGGCTTTCGATGAAATCAAAGGCAATTTCACAATCAAAGACGGTCTGGCTTTTACCGATGATTTGACCGTGAATGCGGTAGCTGCCAATTTTTATATGGCCGGCTATGTCAATCTGGCCAACAAAACCATCGATCAACGGGTTGCGGTAGTGCCCAAGAGTTCCGACGCCGTACCCATTGCTGGTACAATCGTGGGCGGTATCGCCGCCATGATTACCCAGGTTGTAACCGATGATTACAGAGAAGGTTATTTTTTGGGTTCGCAGTACAAATTGGCGGGCAACTGGGGTAACGTCGAGGTAACGCCGCTGCACGATCAGGATGGCCTGCTGAACAAAACCTGGCGAGGCCTGACTGACTTTGGCTGGCTGAAATAACCCACTGTAACCAGACATTAAAGAACACACTATCGTAAGGACAAACTATGACAATCTGCGCAGCGATTCAAATGGCGTCAGGGCCGCAAGTCAACGCCAATCTGCTGGAAGCTGAAAAACAAATCGCCGACGCCGCCATAGCGGGCGCCAAACTGGTAGCTCTACCGGAAAATTTCGCGATCATGGGCATGAACGAATACGACAAAGTCCAGGTTCGCGAAGCCGATGGTCAAGGCCCCATTCAAGACTTTTTGGCCTCGACCGCCAAAAAATACGGGGTTTGGATCATCGGCGGCACCATGCCGATGGCAGCCAGTGCCGACAATAAAGTCCGGGCCAGCTGTCTGGTTTATGATGATCAAGGCCAGCGTGTGGCACGTTATGACAAGGTACACTTGTTTGACGTCAGCGTCCCCGATACTGCCGAAGAATACCGCGAATCGGACTCTGTGGAAGCGGGCGATAACAGTTGCGTCATCGACACACCTTTTGGCCGTATCGGCATTGCCGTCTGTTATGACTTGCGCTTTCCGGAGTTCTTCCGTCCCATGGCTAGCAAAGGCCTGGACATGATTGTGATTCCGTCGGCATTTACCGCCAAAACCGGTGCCGCACACTGGGAAGTCTTATTGCGCGCCCGCGCCATCGAAAATCTGTGTTACGTGATTGCCCCCAATCAAGGCGGCTTTCACATTAATGGCAGACAAACCTATGGTCACAGCATGGTGATCGATCCCTGGGGTGTGGTGCTGGATTGTTTTAAAACCGGACCGGGATTTGTATCCGCGGATATTGATAAAGTGCGCCTGGATAAAATGCGCGCAGCTTTCCCTGCTTTGGAACACCGCCGCTATTTTTGCGAGTGAGGATTATGTCAAAATATCTGCTGCTTGGTTTACCCGCGTTATTATTTATTGGCTGCGCTGACACCTCCGACCGCTATCGCGACCTGCATGAACTGGAGATGCCACCGGTATTGCCAATCGAACACACCCACACACAAACCGCTGTCGCAGCGGATGACTTGAAGCCCAAAACATCGGCATTAACCGATTTGTTGGCGTTCACCGACGACGAACAAAAACCCTCGCTCATCATCAAAACCCGCCCCGATCGTGCCTGGGAAATGCTGATAGTGGCGATTAAGCTCTGCAATCTGGACGTACTGGATAAAAACCGCGAGGATAACCGGATACAGGTTCGTTATGATCCCGACCGGAAAGGTAAAGAAGCCCGACCGCTGGATATGATTTTTAATAATGATTATGACGAAGCCGATTACACCATCACCCTCAAGGAAGATGTATTGGGTATCGCAGTCCTCACCGCCCTATCTAAACCCGATGAGTTGGAATTTGGTGACGACGGTTCTGCCGAGTTGATCCGTTTGCTGCATAAAACCATCAATGAAAAAATCATCAATCGTGATAAAACCAAGCCGGAAGAAGACTAAAACAGCTCGCTATCTTATGCCCTCTTTTTGAGATTACAGCCGGCAAAGCAGATGAATCAGTGTTATCGATTTTTATGCTGAGCCGCGGATTTATAGACCCTTTGCTTTTGCAATGATCAACACTGTGAAGCACATTTACGACTTGCTTAAATTTCAGGCCACCAAACTCTGCTCCTTGCGAATGTTTTGATTTACTGCGAGCCTGCCGCTTTCGGGAAAAAAATCCTAATCTGCTTTTAAATTTCCGTGATCAAAATCACACCTTTCTGACGAAAACACAGCGTCGAATAAAATAATTTTTTAGCAAACAACATTAACGACCAATTTTAAGTCATTGATGCTGTTTAACATTAAAAAAAGACGCGACAGATGTGGTTTAAAAACCACTTGAAATCTGTATTTAACAGAGGAAAATCATACGCTTATCGGCATTTCCATGTCGTCCGCAGCTGATTTGAATGATTTAAAAGAAAGAGGAGGCACTATGAAAATAGCACTTGTCACACTTGCAGGAATGACTATAGGTACGCTGATAGTTATTTCAGCTTTCCAACTATTAAAAGTCGTTATACAAGAAATGATTAATATCGCCAGCGAGGCTTGGCATAGCCCTGAACAACATTAACGACTGATTTAGTTAGGTTATTACGGGAGCTGAATACATGGAATCTCTCGCTTTGAAGATATAAATTTTCATAAGAATCAGCGCATGCGACAAATTGTCACAACCATACTGGACAGATAATTTTTATTGCCATAGAATGCGCCCACCTTGACGCAAGTCAATACGAACGTAAAGTTTCGTGATTTAAGGGGGAGGAAAGCGACCGTGTATGCGGTACAACAATAATAAGAGCACAAGCCATTAACCTGCTGTCACTGATAGTAGGCGTCCACAAAACATAAAAATAACAGCGGACGAAGCCCACATCCTGTGGGCTTTTTTATGCATGGTTCATTGCAGGCTAGGTCAGTTTGCATTGCAGATAAATTCGCCTAGCCCTGGTTTACTGTTAAAAATACAGCGTAAATATATCGGATATCGCCGCTTTACTTGCACCCCAAACCGCAGTTCAAACAATCAGAATAAAAAATACCGCTGCGCCATCGGCAACACCACCGCCGGTTCGCACACCAACAATTCCCCATCTGCCCTTACTTGATAAGTTTGCGGACACACTTCCATCATGGGTTGGTAGTTATTCAGTTTCATGTCCGGTTTGCCGATAGTGCGGTTGTTTTTGGTGGTGCCCACCCGTTTTTGCAGACCAATTCGCTCAGCCAAGCCAGAGTTCACTGCGGCCTGCGGTAAAAAGATCATTGAGGTGCTGGCGGCGGTACGGCCAAAACTGCCGAACATGGGCCGGTAATGCACCGGTTGCGGGGTGGGGATGGAGGCGTTGGCGTCGCCCATCGGCGCGGCGGCGATCAGGCCGCCTTTGATGATCAGGCTGGGTTTGACGCCGAAAAAGGCCGGTTGCCATAACACCAGATCCGCCAGTTTGCCGGCTTCGATGGAGCCCACTTCGTGACTGATACCGTGGCTGATGGCCGGGTTGATGGTGTATTTGGCAATGTAACGCTTGATCCGAAAGTTGTCGCTTTGTGCACCCTCACCCCTAGCCCCTCTCCCTGAGGGCGAGGGGGAAGAAAGGTGGCCGCGCTGCGTCTTCATCTTATGCGCAGTCTGCCAGGTACGGATGATCACTTCGCCGACTCGGCCCATGGCTTGCGAATCCGAGGAAATCATCGAAAACGCCCCCAGGTCGTGCAGGATGTCCTCGGCGGCGATGGTTTCGCGGCGGATGCGGGATTCGGCAAACGCCACGTCTTCCGGGATGCTCGGATCAAGATGATGGCAGACCATCAACATATCCAAATGCTCATCGACGGTATTGATGGTGTAAGGCCGGGTCGGGTTAGTCGATGACGGTAATACGTTGCTCAAACCGCAGGCTCTAATGATGTCCGGCGCATGGCCGCCACCGGCACCTTCGGTGTGGTAAGTGTGGATGGTGCGGCCCTTGAAGGCGGCGAACGTGTCTTCGACAAAGCCCGATTCGTTCAAAGTGTCGGTGTGAATCGCCACCTGCACGTCGTAGTCTTCGGCAACGCTTAGGCAACAGTCTATCGCTGCCGGCGTGGTGCCCCAGTCTTCGTGTAATTTCATCCCCATCGCCCCGGCCAGGATTTGCTCCTCTAAGGCTCCGGGCAAACTGGCGTTGCCCTTGCCCAGCAAGCCGAAGTTCATCGGTAATCCATCTAGTGCGGTCAGCATTTGCTGCAGATGCCACGGTCCTGGTGTGCAGGTGGTGGCATTGGTGCCGGTGGCCGGGCCGGTGCCGCCGCCGATCATGGTGGTGACACCGGAGCACAGCGCTTCTTCGATTTGTTGCGGGCAGATGAAATGGATGTGGGCGTCGATGCCGCCCGCGGTCAGAATCTGGCCTTCGCCGGCGATGACTTCGGTGCCGGGGCCGACGATGATATCCACGCCGGGTTGAATGTCGGGATTGCCGGCCTTGCCGATCTTGAAAATCCGCCCCTGCTTAATACCCACATCGGCTTTAACGATGCCCCAGTAATCGATGATCAAGGCGTTGGTAATCACCAAATCCACGGCCTGATCGTTACCCAATTGGCTTTGGCCCATGCCGTCGCGGATTACCTTGCCGCCGCCGAATTTTACTTCGTCGCCGTAGACGGTGTAATCGGCTTCCACTTCCAGAATTAAATCAGTGTCGGCCAGCCGCAGGCGGTCGCCGGTGGTAGGGCCGAACATGTCGGCATAAGCCGCTCTCGAAATCTTGCTCATGCGGTTTTCTCCAATGCGCCCATTACTTCACCTCTAAAGCCATAGACTTTGCGTTCGCCAGCAAAAGCCACCAATTGCACCTCGCGCTGCTGACCCGGCTCGAAACGCACGGCAGTGCCCGCCGGAATATCCAGTCGAAAGCCCAATGCCACGCTGCGGTCGAAATGCAAAGCCGGGTTGGTTTCATAAAAATGATAATGCGAGCCGACCTGAATCGGCCGGTCGCCGCCATTGGCCACCAAGACCTTGACCGTGGCGCGGCCCGCGTTAAGTTCGATATCGCCAGCGGCGGGGAAGATTTCTCCGGGAATCATACATGCTCCTTGGATTGTAGGTTGGGTTTACCCTAAAGGGCATAAAAGCCGCTAGGCGTAACCCAACACGTAAGCCTCAAATGTTGGGTTACGCTGCGCTAACCCAACCTACATTAAACGATAGGTTCGTGTACCGTGACCAGCTTGGTCCCATCCGGAAACGTCGCTTCCACCTGCACCTCAGTCAACATCTCGGCGATGCCGTCCATCACGTCGTCGATGCTCAATAGCGTTCGGCCATAAGCCATCAATTCGGCGACGGTCTGGCCATCGCGGGCACCTTCCATGATCGCGGCGGAGATATACGCCACCGCTTCCGGGTAGTTGAGTTTCAAGCCTCTGGCTTTGCGGCGCTCAGCGAGGAGGGCGGCAGTGAAGAGGAGGAGTTTGTCTTTTTCTCTGGGAGTTAATTGCATGGCGGCGCTTCTTGATTTGTGTCGCTAACGCGACGGTTGTTTTTAATGTCGGGTCTCGGCCCGACAGCCGAGATACTTTCTTTTGTTTGGCCAAAAGAAAGTATCCAAAGAAAAATCCACCCCATGCCGCTTTGATCCTG
>PERU01000044.1 GCA_002928965.1 Methylomonas sp. | reverse complement strand
CTAACGCCATTTGAATTAATGGTCTTGCCATGTGATGTGCTCCGAAAGTTTTATTATTAGTAATAGCTGATTAGCCAACTGCCGCAATCTGCTAGGCTTGTCACATACTCGTGATGCGTCCATAACTGTAAGATACAAATGGGATATATGTCAATGCCTGAGACATGTTAGAAATCGACGGCACCTGCCGAAACAAGCATTTTTATCTCGGCAGGCATCCAATCAACACAAACACAAATTGTAAGCGGGTGCCGCCAAAAATTGACGACACCATCAGATTTTAACTAGGGAACATTATTTGCTTTTTTTCACGGACGCCCCGTCTTTGGGGTTTTCCTTTGCTGCCTCAGCAGGACTATCCGTCAGAATAATGTCTTTTTCATTGATTTGGATGGTTTTTTCACCAATTCCCGGCACTTTTTCCAACTCACTCAACGCGGTGAAAGGCCCGTTCTTCATGCGGTATTGCACAATTGCTTCGGCTTTTTTAGGCCCAATCCCGTTTAAAGCTTCAGAAATGGTTTCAGCGTCCGCCTGATTAATATTAACAGGGGCTGCTAAAACATTTGCGGAAATCAAAGCCAGTATTGTAAATATCATCTTCATAGTTATTCTCCATAAATTATAGAATCAGATAGGCTCAGGAAAATCCTTTCCCCCTTAAAAAAATCCGCCGAACCTGATTACTAGCTTAGATGAGTTTAATTTTTTTACAACGTCCAGACTCAGTCAAGCATTCGCAACAATAATTGCACGAGTCGGAGCCGGCAGACCTTCACAAGTCAACGCATCATTGTCCGGATCCAAAAAATCCGCCAGCGAATTGAACCTCATCCACTCAGTACTTCGCTGCTCCTGAGTACTTGTCTTGCTGACATCACATAACTTGATATTTTTGAAGCCGCAGCGGGACATCCATAGCATCAACGCCTTGCAACTTGGCAAAAACCACACATTGCGCATCTGCCCATAACGCTGCTCAGGAACCAATACCGCATCCTTATCACCTTCAATTACCAGGGTTTCGAGTACCAACTCACCACGCGGCCTTAAACATCCTTTCAATTCCAACAGATGATCAATAGGCGAACGTCGATGATATAAAACCCCCATCGAAAAAACCGTATCAAACAAACGCAAGTCTGCAGGCATTTGTTCAACCCCCAAAGGCAACACATGAATTGCAGCTTCTTTTGCATAAAGCCGACGGATTGCTTGAAACTGCATAACACTCAGAATGGTCGGATCGATACCAATCACCAATCTAGCGCCCGCACCCAGCATACGCCAACAGTGGTAACCATTTCCGCAACCAATGTCCAGAACCAAACGGTTATGCAAGGGTGCAATGTGTGACTTTAATCTGTCCCATTTCCAGTCAGACCGCCATTCAGTGTCGATATCAACCCCAAACAGCTGATAGGGCCCCTTGCGCCAGGGATGCAATTGCTGCAAACCTTCAACTAATTTTTGCCTATCTATTACTGAAATATCGACCGCATTACCAATTCGAACCAACTCAGATAGATCAACACTACTTGGACCTGTCTCCGGCAAAACATCGATCGCCCGTTGCCATCTTTCCAGATCACCATGTGCCTTAACATCCAAGGCAGCAGCTAACTGCTCCTTAAGCAATTCAACCCAACTGTTGCAGCCTAAAGACTGCAAGACCTCATATAACGCTGAGTATTCGTTCATTTAAGGGCAATCATAGACGCAAAGTTAAAATACTGAAACCAGAGCTCCACACTATTAAACCCAGCCATCAATAAACGTTGCTGATGAACCGCAAACGATTCCGCCAACAACACATTTTCTAAAGCCGACCGTTTTTGGCTTATTTCTAAATCACTGTAACCTTGCATCTTTTTAAAATGATGATGCATATCTATCTGCAAAGCCTGCTGACGCTCATCATCAAATGCCAGTTTTTCAGACAAAATCAAAACAGCGCCCGGCAACATTCCGGCATAGATTTTTTTCAAGAGCGCATGCCTGTCCTCAACAGGCACGAACTGCAAGGTGAAATTAAGCACCACCACAGAAGCCCGCTCAATATCAATATGCCTAATATCCGCACATTGAATTTCAACATCGGGCTTATCTGCATCAGCAGTCAAACTCTGCATGAATCGCTTAACCATGGATTCGGAATTATCCACCGCCACGATGCGACAATGCTTGGCGGATATTTGCTGCCGCATGGCCAAGGTCGCAGCCCCTAGTGAACAACCCAAGTCGTAACAAACGCTATTGTCCTGACTAAAACGACCTGCAAGCATGCCGATCGCGGAAATAATCGCACTGTAACCTGGCACTGATCGCTGAATCATGTCAGGGAAGACAGTGACTACCGAGTCATCAAATTTGAAGGCAGTGATTTCGCCAAGCGGATTGGCATAAAGAGAATCTTTTCTGGAATGCATAGAAAAACGCTCCCCAAGAGAAACTTGAGGAGCAAAAAATCAGGAATGGTTTTGAGCGGACAGAGCCTCTGTATTACGTTTGGCTAATTGATTGATCACCTCTTGCAAAGAACCCGTTCGCTCGACTTCATTCTTAAAACTAGTCCGATAGTTTGTCACCAGACTGACGCCTTCGATTAAAATGTCATACACCTTCCATTCGCCTTTGGTGTGCAGCATTCTGTAATTCACAGCAATCGGCTGCAAACCTGGCTGCAAAATTTCAGTTTTCACCATGACTTTACGCTCATCTTCGTCCGGCGTAATTGGCAAGAATCTGACCGACCATTCCTTAAACTCCACAAACGCTCGGGAATAGGTTCTGATCAGCAAGGTTTGAAACTCCTTTTTAAAAGCATCTTTTTCAGCTTCAGCCGCTTCTTTCCAAAGCTTGCCTAAAACCAATGACGAGATCAGATCAAAATCAGCGTGCGGATAAATGACGGAATGCACAAATTCATTGATCTTACGAAAATCCTTGGTAAAACCAGGATCCTGCATCCGCATCTTCAACTGACTGGAAGTATCTTCAATGACTCTTTGCGGCTCAATCAACTCCGCAGACACCGCATTTGCAAAAAAGCCGGCAAGCAAAATTAATAAAACTTTTAAATAGTGTTTCATGATTGTTATAACCACCTTATATGTCGTATCGTTGGCCAAATTCAAACGCTCAAGTATCGATACACTGTTACAATAAATTTATATTCGCCAATCCCATGTGATCGGCCAACTATGTCGGGCCAGCACACAGTTCAATATTTTACTATGGAAAAGATGCCATACCCTAAAGAGTTTTTCCCCGCCACACGCATGCGCAGGATGCGCTATCAAGATTTTTCCCGCCGTTTGATGAGAGAGAACCACCTGACAACGGATGATTTGATTTGCCCGTTGTTTGTCATCGAAGGTCACAACCGACAAGAATCCGTCTCATCCATGCCAGAGGTGAACCGTTTCTCTTTAGACCTATTACTCAAGGAAGCCGAAGCTTTACTTTCGGCTGGGGTACCGGCTATTGCCTTGTTTCCTGTAATCGATTTACAGCAAAAATCATTAGATGCCCGCGAGGCTTTCAACCCCGAGGGATTGGCACAACGCAGCATCCGAGCGTTAAAAACCAACTTTCCTGAGTTAGGCGTAATTACCGATATCGCTTTAGATCCTTTCACTACGCACGGACAAGATGGGTTGATCAACGCCGCCGGCTATGTGCTGAACGACGAAACCGTGGCGGTGCTTTGCAAACAAGCCTTGTCCCATGCCGAAGCCGGCGCCGATATCGTTGCACCATCGGATATGATGGATGGCAGAATTGGTGCTATCAGACAAACGCTGGAAGCTAACGACCATATCAACACTCGTATTCTGGCCTATTCCGCCAAGTACGCATCCAGTTTTTATGGACCATTCAGAGATGCGGTAGGCTCAGCGGGTAATTTGGGTGGCGGCAACAAATACAGCTATCAGATGGACCCTGCCAATTCCGATGAAGCAATGCGGGAAATAGCCCTGGACTTACAAGAAGGTGCAGACATGATCATGGTCAAACCCGGCATGCCCTATCTGGATATTATACGTCGCGCCAAAGATCAATTTGGCGTACCAACTTTTGCCTATCAAGTCAGCGGCGAATATGCAATGCTCAAAGCCGCCGTCCAAAATGGCTGGCTTGATGAAAAGCAAGTCGTTCTGGAATCATTACTGGCATTCAAGCGCGCCGGCAGTGATGCCATTCTGACTTACTACGCAAAAAACGCAGCAAAGTGGTTAAAACAATAATTAATCCAGGAGCAACTCACCATGACAGAAGAAGAATTTGAACAAAGTGAAACACTTTTCCCCCTACGCCGGCATTTCGGGGTAGAACAAACTGTATTCATAATCATGCTGCTGTTGTCATTACTAGGCATAGTAGTGACTGACTTTTCCCGACATGATGGCTACGGTTATTGGTTGTTTATGGTAATGGTGTTTGGCATGCTGTCAATCTTCGTATCCTGGCTGCAATCCAAACAGGGCGAAATTGACTTTAACGACATTGTCAGAGAACAGGCATCGCATTGGTTGCTGACGCTGTTGGTGGTTGTTTGCGCTTATCTTGTCCAAAAATCGGGTCAGCTCTCGGAAACCAGTGCCAGTTTGGTGATTTTGTTACTTTTGGCCATGGCAACCATGCTGGATGGCCGCCGGATTGGTTGGCAATTTATACTGATTGGTTTATATCTGGCCGCCAGCGCTATCATCATCGCCTATGTCGACGCATTTCTATGGGCCTGCGGCGGACTTGGGCTAACTGTGGTCATCGGTACCTTTCTCTGGAATAAATGGATGATTGAATAAAGTGATCATGCCAACAATCGATAATTATGCTGTTTTTGGTCATCCGATCAGCCATAGCAAGTCTCCACTTATTCATCACTTGTTTGCTGAACAAACCGGGCAGCAACTGAGTTATAGCGCTCATGATGTCCCTGCAGAGGTATTTAAAGCCCAGACAGATGAGTTTTTCAAGCGAGGCGGCAAAGGTTTAAATTGCACCGTGCCACTAAAAGAACTGGCCTGGGAGTACGCAGATCATCTCAGCGACCGCGCACGCATCAGCAAAGCTGTCAACACCCTGACATTACAGGCTGATGGCGGCATACTGGGCGATAATACCGATGGCGTTGGATTGGTTAATGATTTGACACGTAATCACCAACTGGAATTGTTTGGCAAGCGCCTCTTGATTCTAGGCGCGGGCGGCGCCACCCGTGGCATCATGGCTCCGCTTTTGGCTTGCCAGCCCAGCCAAATCATGATTGCCAACCGCACCGTCAGCAAAGCCGAAACCATAGTGTCGGAATTTACTGGTTCCAACAATTTGAGCAGCTGCAATTACGCCGACTTACCCGGACAACAATTCGATTTGATCATTAACGCAACCTCAGCCAGTCTTAGCAATCAATTACCTGCCTTGCCCGACACGCTGCTGGCAAAATCAGGTTGCTGTTATGATCTGGCTTACAGCAACCAACCAACAGCTTTTGTTGTTTGGGGACAAACCCAGCATGCTGCGAAAAGTTTGGATGGCCTAGGAATGCTGGTTGAACAGGCGGCAGAAGCTTTTAACATCTGGCGGGGTATTCGCCCTGACACATTACCAATAATTACTCTGCTCGAACAAGCACGCCAAACCTCCAGATTGCCAACATAAATAGTGTCCAAACTGGCGCTAAACAGAAAATCGCGTATGCTTTAACGAACAATCAACACTGCATTTCCGGAAAGATATGGCTTCGATAAAAAGTTTTTTTGACAAACTGAGTTCATCATCCGCAGGACCTCGTTATGGCAAAAAAATTACACCGGAAATCCTGGAGCAATTATTTCCCATTCGGAATCTGAGTGAAGAAATCCGTCAAAGCTTCGCCACTGAGAATCAAGTCGAGTTAATTGCAGCAGGCACCACCTTATTCACAATTAACAGCCCAGCGGAATCTGCTATTTATCTGATCACGGGTAGCATCAAATTTACTGATCAGAATGGCCGCAGTTATCTGATCGAAGCCGGCAGCGCCCAAGCCAAATTTCCGATTTGCAGCGGCACCAAACATACCACCAGCGCAGTTGCTCAAACCGACATCAGCATCTTGCGGGTGTCTTTAAAAATCATGTCTACTGGCAATCGCTTTCAGCATAAAGCACTGAACATTCCCGAGGAACTGCGTAGCAACCAGTTGCTGGTCTTATTTGCCGACCACTACCAAAGCCATGAGCTGGAAATCCCCTCTCTACCTGAAGTCGCCATTAAACTCCGGCAAGCCATTCAGAAGGACATCGGTATTGCCGATGCTGTCAAAATCATTCAACTTGATCCGGTGATATCCGCCAAGTTAATCGAAGTCGCCAACTGCCCACTCTATCTGACGCTGGTTCCTGCCAAAAACTGCCTGGAAGCCGTAAATCGGATTGGCCTAACCGCTACTCGCAATCTGGTTATTTCTCTCAGTCTCAAGCAAATATTCAAGAGTAATTCCTTGGTCATAAAAGAACGCCTGGAAAAACTCTGGAAGCAAAGCCTTTACCTGTCTGCGTTGTGTCATGTATTGGCGGCAACCAGCCAACAAGCCAATCCGGAAGAAGCATTGCTGGCCGGTCTTGTGTGTGATATTGGCATGATTCCATTTTTAAGCTTTGTCGCCAACCTGCCTGAAGAGTTTATCAACGAACAGGAAATCAAACAGGCCATGCCGACTGTAGTTAGCGCTGTCAGCGCGACCATTCTTAAAGAATGGCAGTTTGCCGATGAATTCATCGACGCCGCCTTAAATTCGCATAACTGGTATGAAAACAGTACAACCGAACTCTCTTTAACTGACATTGTAGTCCTGTCCAGGCTGCACGCGCTGATTGGCAAAAAGTCCACTGCCGATCTACCCTCTATTGCCGCCATTCCCGCCGCCAGCAAACTGACCGTGATGGGTTTGTCACCGGAAAATACCTTGGCCATCCTGCATGATGCCAAACACAAAATTCATGAAGCTTTAGCTATATTTACCAATTAGAACGTATGTTTTGGAAATTCCTGAAAAAATCAGCCGAACAGCCCAAGCCCAGCCCGCAAGCGACCGCCCCCATCACTAAAGCGGTACCGCTGGAGTTCTTGCAAAAGCTGATCCCCATTGGCGATTTAGCCATCGAAGAACTGCAAGCACTGAAAATATCGCAAAACAGCTTTTCTCCCGGTCAAATCATCTTTACCCGTGGGGAAAGCGCCAATGCCCTGATGTACCTTTACTCAGGCAATGTTTTCATGGAAGCACCTAACGGTGGCGGCTATAACGTCGACCAGGAAACCTTTAAAGCGTATTACCCTTTATCGACGCACACCGAGCACTATTTCAGCGCTATCGCCAAGTCGCCCACTGAAATTTTATGTTTACCGCTTTCGATTTTGCAGCGTAGTGCCAGCGCTTCACTTAACAACAATCCATTAATCGATACCGCGGCCATTCCGCCCGCATTGGTCAATAGCAGGTTTTTCAATGGTTTTTGCGCGGCATTTCGGCGAGATGAACTGAATTTACCCAGTTTACCGGATGTCGCCTTCAGGTTGCGTAGTGCCTTGCAAAAAGACATTAGCATTGCCGATGCCGTCAAAATCATCAACCTGGACCCGGTGATTGCATCCAAACTGATACAAGTCTCCAACAGCCCGATTTTTCGTTCGATAAACCCTATCGCCAACAGCCATGATGCAGTGAACCGTCTGGGCCTGAAAGCCACACAAAATCTGGTAACCAGCATTAGTCTGCATAACCTGTTTCGCAGCAATAACAAAACCCTTAACAACCGCATACAACAGCTTTGGCGACAAAGCATACAAATCGCCAGCTTGAGCTACACCCTGGCCGGTTTGACCCGCTCAATCAATCCTGACGAGGCCTTACTGGCTGGATTGACTCATAATATTGGCGTGCTGCCGATTATCACCTATGCCGACAGCCTAAAAGAAACAGCCTATACCGAAGCGGAATTTGAACAAACCATCTTGACACTACAAGGGTTAGTGGGGGCATTCATTTTAAAGAAGTGGCATTTTCCGGCAAATGTATTGCAAATCCCCAGTCACTCGGGCAACTGGTATCAGGATGACAGTCCAGACTTACAACTCAACGACATTGTCCTGCTGGCCCGTTTCCACGCCCAGTTAGGCACCCCAAACGCACAAAAATTGCCACCATTGAATACCTTGCCAGCGTTCACCAAACTGGGTGAACGGGCTTTGACGCCCGATATGTCTCTGCAGACACTGCATGAAGCCAAACAACAAATTGCTGAAGCATTGAGCTTTTTCAGGACTTAGGTTATGAATTGGTTTTTAAACTGGCTCAACAAAAAATCGCCCTCATCCACCCGAAAAGTCCTTTATAAAGCCAACCAGACTGCTACCGCCAGCAATCAGAACGCTACCAGCAAAATCATCCCTGCCTTGGCTGAATGCGCACAAAACCTGAGCCCTGAACAACTCAAGCAGTTTGTGCCTTTACGTAGCCTCGACGACAACACACTGTCCAGCCTGATTCATTCCACGTTGATATATCCAAAAGACATCATCATCTTTGAGTACGGCCAAGCCTCTGACTGCGTGTATTATCTCTTGGAAGGCGAAGTATCCATGCAACCGGACAGCGACAGTCACTACGATGTCAAAGCCGGCTCATCACTTGCAGCCCTGCCCTTAAACAGCGGCCAAACTTTCGGTGCCACCTGCACCTCGCTGACCGATGTCACACTTCTGAAAACCCCTGAAGACATCAATCGGCTGTGGACACAATATTCAGAAGAGCAGTTTTCCTGTGTGGAAGTGCTGGATTTTGAGCTTCCCACCGAAATTGCCAATCAACATTTCTTTAACAGTTTTGCGCAGGCTTATCGGGAAAACAAACTCAAGCTGCCCTCGCTACCGAATGTGGCTTTCCGACTCAAAGATGCCATGCAACGCGATATCGGCATCGACGAAGCCGTTGACATCCTGCATATGGACACAGCCATTGTCGCCAAATTAATACAGGTAGCAAACAGCCCTTTATATACATCCACCACCCCCATCAAAAACTGTCACGATGCCGTTATTCGTATTGGCTTAACGGCCACCCGAAATCTGGTTTTGGGTATCAGTTTGAAACAACTGTTCAACGCCAAAGACAAAACCCTTGTGCAGGGCATGCGTAAACTCTGGCAAAACAGTCTGTATGTTTCCAGCTTAAGCTTTGTACTGGCCCAGGAATGCAGCACGATAAACCCGGAAGATGCTTTATTGGCTGGCTTGATCTGTGATATTGGCGCGATTCCGTTGCTGCATTTTGCAGAACAATTTCCAGAGCAGTACCCAAGCCTAACTGAACTGGAAGAATCTCTGACCTTTCTGCGCGGTCCGGTTGGCTCACTGGTGCTGCACACACTGGGTTTTCCAAGCGAATTGACCAATATTCCCAATCATGCCGAAAACTGGCTGTACGACAGCAGCAATGAACTCACGCTGGCGGATATTGTCATTCTTGCCAAGCTGCATAGTTACGTCGGCACTAAAAGCACTAACCAGCTGCCTTATATTAATTCGGTTCCAGCTTACGCCAAAATCAACCAAGGTAAGCTGGACCCGGATTTTTCGCTGCAAGTGCTGCATAAAGCCAAAAATCGTATCTATGCCGCCATGCAGCTATTATCTTAAAACCCGTATTTGACTTATACAAAGACTTCCATGACTAATCCGTTGCTTGCAAATTCCGAACTGCCACTATTTTCCCAAATCCACCCCGATCACGTAGAAACGGCAATCGATCATCTACTGGCTGATGCCCGTCAAACCATCGCCACGCAACTGCAATCTGGCGGACCTTATAGCTGGCACAATCTGATTGAACCCATCGAAGCAGCCGAAGATCGTCTTAATAAGGCATGGTCTCCGGTCAGTCACATGAACTCGGTGGTCAACAGTGATGCCATGCGCGAAGCCTACAACGCCTGCCTGGGCAAGCTCAGCGAATACGCCACCGAAGTTGGCCAAAATCAGGGACTGTATCAGGCCTATCAAGCCATTCATAACAGCGCCGATTTCAATCAACTTGACCCGGCTCAACAAAAAATCATCAACAATGCCTTGCGCGACTTTCACTTGTCCGGCGTCGACTTACCAGCCGATGAACAGGCGCGCTACAAAGACATCAGTCAACAGCTATCCAAACTGGCCAGCCAGTACGAAGAAAACCTGCTGGACGCAACAAATGCTTGGCATAAACACATCACTAATTCTGATGACTTGGCCGGCTTGCCTGAATCGGCTTTGGCTCAAGCCAAGCAGGCTGCGGCAGCAGATGGCAAGGACGGCTGGCTAATCAATCTGCAGTTTCCGTCTTATCTGGCCATCATGACCTATGCCGACAATCGGGAATTACGCCACGAGCATTACCAAGCCTTTTGCACACGTGCCTCCGATCAAGGCCCGCATGCTGGCAAATGGGATAACACCGCGATCATGGAGCAAATTCTGGCTTTACGCCATGAAAAGGCCCAGTTACTGGGTTTTGGCAATTACGCTGAATATTCGCTGGCCACCAAAATGGCTCAATCCACCGATGACGTCGTGAAGTTTCTGGAAGATCTGGCAGATAAATCCTGGCGCCAAGCTCGTCGCGATTTAAGTGAATTGCAGGAATTCGCCGCCAAAGAACATGGTCTGCATGACCTGCAAGCCTGGGACATTGGCTATTACTCGGAGAAAATGCGCCAGCATTACTATCAACTGTCGCAGGAGGAAGTCAAAGCCTATTTCCCGGACACTAAAGTCGTACCCGGCCTGTTTGCTATTGTGGAAAAACTTTACGGCCTACAAATCAGCGAAATTCAGGATTTTGATACTTGGCATCCCGACGTGCGTTTTTATCAAATTCTTGATAAGGAAGGACAATTACGGGGCCGGTTTTATCTAGATTTATTCGCCCGCGCCAAAAAACGCGGCGGTGCCTGGATGGATGATTGTGTCTGCCGCAAAAAAACCAACGCCGGCCTGCAAACACCGGTCGCTTATCTGACCTGTAATTTTTCCGCTCCGACCGGCGACACACCGGCTTTGCTGACTCATGACGAAGTGGAAACCCTGTTTCACGAATTCGGCCATGGTTTGCATCATATGCTGACCCAGATCGATCATCTTGGCGTATCCGGTATCAATGGTGTGGAATGGGATGCAGTAGAACTGCCCAGCCAGTTCATGGAAAACTGGTGTTGGGATAAAGAGGCGCTAAACTTGATTTCCGGGCACTATCAAACCGGCGAGTCACTGTCCGATACACTGTTCGAAAAAATGCTGGCAGCGAAAAATTTCCAGGCCGGCATGATGATGGTGCGGCAATTGGAATTCAGCTTGTTCGATTTCAAAATCCACCGCGACTACAACCCAGCCAAAGGCGGCCAAATCTATCAAACCCTGCAGCAGGTGCGTGATCAAGTTGCCGTGGTGAAGGTGCCAGTCTTTAACCGTTTTGCCCACAGCTTTTCACACATTTTTGCCGGCGGTTATGCAGCTGGGTATTACAGTTATAAATGGGCGGAAGTGCTGTCGGCTGATGCGTTTTCATTGTTTGAGGAAAAAGGTATTTTCGATCGTGCCACCGGCGAATCCTTCTTACATAATATTCTCGAAAAAGGCGGCAGCAGCAGCGCTATGGAGTTATTCAAAAACTTCCGTGGCCGCGAACCGAATATTGATGCCTTGCTGAGACACAACGGCATTGCCGCCTAAACAACAGCCAATCAGCCGGTTTGAACGCTGTTTCAAACCGGCAACAGTCAACCCAAAGGAGTCAGCATGAAAAACTGCCCCAAATGCGGTAAGCCCAGACAAGGCGAAGAGTTCAAATGTCCGACCTGCGATGTGTTTTATTCACAATTGGATGAAATATTGTATGAAGACCAACAAAAGCGGGAACAAAATACCTTGAAAGGCGCTTTGAAGCGCATTCGTGCGACTGAGAACAAATCGGAAGCGTTTAAAACCGAACTAAAAACCCTTTGGCGTAATATCCCCCTGAAAACCAAAATCGTCATCTGGACGGTAATTGCCTTTGTATTTGTGTTGGTAGTGCCGATTTTTTAAAGCCCTATTTATCCAAATCACTCGTGTGCGCCTCCCTGTTTGTCCAATACACTCGTCAAGTAAACTGGCCGCCTATTTCTGGTACATGTGAAACCGCAAAAATAGCGATGCCGTTAGTGAAAAATGAACATCAATTGCTCGTCAAAATCCGCCCCTTGTTGGATACTGAATAGAATGATTGTCTCAAGAGTTACGACATGATTTTTTCAAGCCCCATGCTTAGATTAGTTGCAGGTTTATTAATATCGGCCTTAGTGACAAGCATCGCACAAGCTCAAGCATCGCCCCTTTACAAACCAGCGCCGGCATTCAGCGCTGTTGATCTGGCGGTAATTGTCAATGATAGCGACCCACTGAGCCGGAAAATTGCAGCGTATTATCAGCAAAAACGTCAGATTCCAGCCGATCAAATCATCCATGTCCGCTTTGCGCCTCATCACGCCTTTTTGAGCCAAAGCGAATTCAAAAAACTCAAAGAACACGTCGATAGTTTAACGCCCAAGCATGTGCAAGCCTTTGCGCTCACTTGGTTGCAACCCTTCCGGGTCGAATGCATGTCGATCACCACCGCGTTTGCAGCAGGTTTCGATCCGGCGTTTTGTGCAGAAGGTTGCAAGCAAACGCGTCCCAGCCCTTATTTTGCATCGGAAGAAACCAAACCTTACGCTAAACATAGCTGGCGTCCGACTATGGTATTGGCAGCAGAAAACTTTAACGATGCGAAAGCCTTGATAGACCGCGGAGTGGCCGCAGACTTTAGCCGCCCCCAAGGTGCAGGGTATCTGTTAAAAACCTCTGACAGCGCCCGTAGCTCAAGGGCTGCGCTGTTTCCCGGTATCGTGGCAAAATTCAAACCCTTCTGGGAGCTACACTATCTGGAACAAGACTATATCGCCGGCCATGACGATGTGATGTTTTACTTTACCGGGCTGACGCACGTACCGCACATCACCAATAATCGTTTTTTACCGGGTGCAGTGGCGGACCATTTGACCTCGGCGGGTGGTGTGATGTCGGGGAGCAGCCAGATGAATGTAATGGAATGGCTGAAAGCCGGCGCGACCGGAAGTTACGGTGCAGTTGTAGAACCTTGTAATTTTCCAGCGAAGTTCCCTAATCCAGGGATTTTGATCTATCACTACCTCCGCGGTAGTTCTTTAATCGAAGCGTATTGGAAGAGTGTGGCCCAGCCTGGGCAGGGTATTTTCGTGGGCGAACCGCTGGCGAAACCATTTGCTTTTCAAGACGTTTCGGGCAAACGTCCCGATTGAAAGTGGCGGGTTAACACAACCCGCCACACAAAATCACATCCGCGTCATAAAGAAATATAAAAATTTACATTTCAAAACCATACTTTTGCCTTCCATTTCAACCACAGCGCAATCTTCGTACTTTTCTCGACCGGGAGTCGCTTGTTTTTTGATGACGCCATCCGCCACGCTATATTTGATCGGGATGCTCATTTCACCAATACCACTCCGCGCGTCTTCGCCGGTGGTCATCAAAGTACCGTCTTTTTGAAAGTCCCAAGTCACATGCAAGGGCTTCTTTTCTCTGTCTAATGCCAAGGATTCGTGGGTAACCTGCCATTTGCCGAGAATTTTGGAATTATCTTCTAGTTTGATTTCCGCTTGGGCCGATGCTGCCACAAGTGCTAAACACAGGGATAAAAGTGTTGTTATTGTTTTCATTAATGACTCCCGACTGAGCGAAAAGATAAATCGAGCCTGGAATATAGCATATTCAATTTTGCTGTCCGTTATTTTCTGCGGCTAGCAAAACCAGCCGGGTTTTAGACAGTCGATCGTGCCAGCTCAAACGGTTCTTATCGAATAACACCCACAGAAAACCCAAACCAAAGCAGGTCCAGGATAGGATGGCCGCAAAAAAGCGGATAGACACTTGCTGCCAACTGACACTGCCGCCATCTTGGTTACACAACTTGATTTTCCAGGACTTCAAGCCCAGGGTCTGGCCACCATGCGTCCAAAACCAGCCATAAAAAACCAAGCTGACGGCTAGCAAATATGCCGGGAAAACATATTGATCGGTGGAAAAAGCTTCACCGGCATTGAAAGGTAACACGATAGCTGTTGCTAAAAACAACACCGCCAGCAATAGCAGTGAGTCATATATTACAGCACCCATTATCCGCAAAAAACCCGCAGCCAAATCAGCATTGGCTGCGGGTTTTGGGGGGGCTTTCTTGCTGACAGGCTGCAATTACTTGCGGAACAATTCGAGCTTTTGACCCATGTACATACTCATTGCTACCAACGCACCCACCATCACCACAGAAAAAACAAATGGTGGTCTATGAAACAACAACAACGCAAAATCAGCTATGAACAAACTGGTAAATAATGGCTGGTCGATAAAGCCGCTCAAAATTTTCTTAAACATATTCCCCTCGCTCCTAAATATAGTTGCCGATCGCACCAATAACGATGGACCCACTTAATTTTTTAGCGCCACTCTCAGACCATGGCACAACCAACCGTTGGATTTTACTATATTGTCACTTAATGTAAAAGATGATACTCGATTGAGCTGTCATCTTAGCCGGTGTTATGATAAAGCCCTAAACAGCCTGAGCCTATGGTATCTGCGAGCAATAATCAGGCACTAAAAATTAAATACAGGGATATAGCCATTTTTAAATTCTTCAAAAAAATTTTTTCGGTAAATGAATCGTCCGCTAGCGCATCAATAGCCACGAGCCCGGAAAGCCAGGCTAGAATCTACCCCCGCGCGGAACATTGCATATCACGTGCTCAAATCAGCGAAAACGCCTTAAAGGTTTTGCAGCGTTTAAAAAAAGCTGATTACGAGGCCTATTTGGTCGGTGGATGTGTCAGGGATTTATTGCTGGGCCGCGAGCCCAAAGATTTTGATGTCGCCACCAACGCCAGCCCCGAACAAGTCAAACAGGTGTTTCGCAATTGCCGAATCATCGGCCGACGCTTTCGCTTGGCGCATGTTTTTTTTGGCAGGGAAATCATCGAAGTTGCCACTTTCCGTGGCTCCGAACTTGAAGAATCTGACCAGCAGGTCATTCATGAAGATGGCCGCCTACTGCGAGACAACGTCTTCGGCACCCTTGAAGAAGATGTCTGGCGGCGTGACTTTACGGTCAATGCGCTGTATTACAACATTCGCGATTTTTCAGTAGTGGATTACACCGGTGGCATGCAGGATCATGCCAATGCGGTACTCAGGCTGATTGGCGATCCCAATATTCGTTACCGCGAAGACCCTGTGCGCATGCTGCGCGCGATACGATTTGCAGTCAAGCTGGGCTTTACCCTCCATCCGGACACCGAGCAGCCCATTTATACACAGGCTGAATTACTCAAAAGCATACCTGCTGCCCGTCTTTACGACGAAGTTCTTAAACTGTTCTTGACAGGCTATGGCGTACAAACTTTTGAAATGCTGAGGCATTACGGCTTATTTGCCATACTATTTCCAGCCACGGACAAATGCCTGGAAACGGAGGATCACGACTTTCCCAGGCTGTTTCTAAGTCGAGCCCTGGAAAACTCCGACCTGCGTTTTGCGGACGGCAAAAGCTTGACGCCGTACTTCCTGTTATCTGCTTTGCTCTGGGAACCCTTACAATTAATGGCCGCCAAATTGATGATTAATGGAGAGAATGAAACCATTGCCTATCAAACTGCCGCCAATGAAGTGTTAAGCCGACAAATCAAAATCACCGCCCTTCCCCGCCATATCACCCAATCGATGCGTGACGTGTGGTTTATGCAGAACAAGTTTTCCAGAACAGTTGGATCAAGGCCATACCGCTTGCTGGAACAACCGAAATTCCGCGCGGCTTTTGATTTTCTGCAATTGCGGGCGGAAACAGGCGGAGCCGATGCCGAATTGGTTGAATGGTGGACGCACTTCCAGGTGGCTGATGAAGATCAACGTAGACAGATGACTGCCCCACCCAAATCTGGATCAACAAAACCCAAAGGCAAGCCTCGCCGTTATCGTGCCAAAACCAAATCGAGCAAGCCACAATGACAGAAACTATAGATTGGCATGAGGCCTATATCGGCCTCGGCAGCAATCTGGACAACCCGTTATTACAAATACGCTCCGCCGCAAAAGTAATCAGTGGTTTAGACGACATTGATGAATGCCGTCTTTCGCCGCTGTACACCAGCCAACCGGTTGGCCCTCAAGATCAACCCGATTACATTAATGCCGTGATACGGCTTAAAACCCGCCTATCGCCGTTGCAATTGCTCAAGCAATTACAAGCCATTGAGAACCAGCATGGTCGGGTTCGCTCAATCCGCTGGGGTGCCAGAACTCTGGATCTTGATCTGTTGCTATACGACGACTTGATTTTGAATCTACCCGAATTAACCGTACCGCATCCCGAGCTCAAAAATCGCAGCTTTGTTTTGTACCCGCTCGCCGATATTGCCCCCGAGGGCCTGTTGATTCCTGGCACAGCTAGTTTGAGCAGTCTATTGGCCGCCTGTCCCGCCGATGGATTGCAGAGGCTGGCAACATGAGTTTGTATGCTGAGCCCCCCAAATCGCTGTCGATTAACGATTTGGCCAGCATGAAACAGGCCGGCGAGAAGATCAGTTGCCTGACCGCCTACGACGCCAGCTTCGCCAGCCTGTTGGACCAAGCTGGTATTGACGTCTTACTGGTGGGCGATTCACTGGGCATGGTCATACAAGGCCATTCCAGCACCCTGCCCGTCACTATCCAAGACATGGTGTATCACACTCGCAACGTCACTGCCGCCCGAAAACGAGCTTATGTGATAGCTGACCTTCCTTTCGCCAGCTATGCCTCGCCCGAGCAAGCATTGCTGAATGCTGCCCAGCTGATGCAATTGGCCGGCGCACAGATGGTTAAGCTGGAAGGCGCCAAATTCGATGTCATTCGCTTTCTGGTCGAACAGGGCATACCGGTATGCGGCCATCTCGGCCTGTTACCGCAATCGGTAAATCAGCTTGGCGGCTATAGAGTACAAGGCAGAGAACCTGAACAAGCCGGACAAATCCTCAATGATGCGCTCGCCATTGAACAGGCCGGGGCGAGACTGTTGCTTTTAGAATGCGTCCCGGCATTGCTGGCAGCTCAAATCAGTCAGGCACTGACTATCCCGGTAATAGGCATCGGCGCTGGCGTGGATTGTGATGGTCAAGTGCTGGTGCTGTACGACATGTTAAACATCAGCATGGGCAAACGCCCACGATTTTCCAAAAACTTTATGGCCGAAGCCAATAGCATTGAGGACGCCATACTAAGCTATCTCAATGCCGTTAAAAACCGTCAATTTCCTGCTGCCGAACAGGCGTACTAACAATGCAAACTCTCACCACCATTGACGCATTAAGGTGCTGCATCAAAGCATGGCGACAAGAGGGGCAATCCATAGCTTTTGTACCGACCATGGGCAATTTACATGCAGGCCATATCAGCTTGGTGCAAACCGCCCGGCAGCAGGCAGACCGAGTAGTCGTGAGCATTTTTGTCAACCCTGCTCAGTTTGGTCCGCATGAAGATTTTGCCAGCTATCCACGCACCGAACAGCAAGATCAAACCCAGTTGATTAACAGCGGCACAGATCTACTATTTCTGCCCAGTGCTGTTGAGATGTATCCGAACCCGATACAGACAAGAGTTTCGGTAAATGAATTATCCAGTATGCATTGCGGCGCCAGTCGACCAGGACATTTTGACGGCGTGGCTATCGTGGTCTGTAAATTATTGAACATGGTACAACCGGACATTTTATTACTGGGCGAAAAAGACTTTCAGCAATTGACTGTGATTAAAACCATGGTTAACGACCTGAATCTACCGGTAGCAGTCCAGGGCCTGCCTACAGTAAGAGAAGCAGATGGCCTGGCGATGAGTTCACGCAACAGTTATTTGAGCCTTTCTGAACGGCAAGTTGCGCCGCTGCTGTATCTGACGCTTTGTAATATACGAGACGCCATACTGAAAGGCCGAGGGGATTTTCCTGTCATCATTGCCGAACAAACCCAAAAGCTTAAGGACGCGGGATTTTTAATAGATTATGTCCAGATTTGCCGTAGTACAGACCTACTTCCTCCAACAGAAATCGATCAGGAGTTAGTCATTTTGATCGCGGCAAAACTGGGCAAAACCCGCTTGATCGACAACGTTTACTTTATCCGGCCTGTATCTAGTTAAAACAGTCATGGGCTTGCTTAGGTATGCGTAGAAATTTGATAGCCTGATTCATTTCGGGCATAATTCACAGTCCCCTAGTTTTTGACATTGTTTACTATGCACATAAACATGCTTAAAGCCAAGTTACACCGGGCGCGTGTAACGCATTCCGAGCTAGATTATGAGGGTTCGTGTGCCATTGACGGCAAAATACTCGATTTTTCAGGAATTCGGGAATACGAGCAAATTCACATTTACAACATCAATAACGGCCAACGTTTTACCACCTATGCGATTAGAGCGGAAGATGGCTCAGGGGTGTTTTCGATTAACGGTGCAGCCGCACGGCTAGCCTGTCCCGGTGATCTGATCATTATTGCTGCCTTTGCCAGTCTTGATGAGAAGGAATTGAAAGATTACAAACCCACTCTGGTTTATTTTGATACCAACAACAAAATCAGCCACTCAAGCCATTCAATCGCTGTACAGGCGGCCTAATGAACTAACCGCCGTGTTTAACACGGCGGCGTCCATTCTTGATTATTAAGCTTCTGACACATCAATCTGACTATTTTTTTCTGTCAGCGTGATGCTTTGCTCGATGGTGATCAATAGTTTTTGAAAGCCAATCCGTTTTTCAGTGTTGATAACCAACGGTGACTTGATTGAACCTTTAATAGTGGGCTTACCTGAATCTCCGTCATCATCTTTATGCAGCAAAATCAAAATCAACAAATCGTCACTATTTTGCAGTTGCAACAACTGTTCTTCTTCATCGGTTAAAACGAAGTTATAGTTAATATTGAAGTGCGCAGGATGCGCCACCGAGAACGTTAATTCGTCGTTATCGACAGATTGCAACCAAAACACAATCTCACTACCTTCCTGGTGAAACAAATTAAACCGGGTTTGATCCTCGAAACCAGGCAATCCACGCGGAAACGTAATAATGGTATCTGGATTAACGTGTAGATTACCTAATAGCTTAGATTGTATTTCCATAATGACGCTCGTACTTGTGATTTAAAAAATAACCCGTTTTTGCTTGGTCATTTATAGCACGGAACCGGTTATTTTCAATGACGTGCTTAGCCTTTGCGAAATCCCATTGACAGATTTGACTTGTTAATTTCATCACAACTGCCTAGAATTGCCATCCTTCTTTCAGGTGCTCAAGTCTGACAACAAGACTTGGCTTAAACAGGAAGTCGGTGCCATGCTTTACTTCAAAAGCACCATGCCGACACTGCCCCCGCAACGGTAGATAAGTAAAAGAACTGCGAAAACGCCACTGTGCCAATGCATGGGAAGGCCGCAGCTCAGGCCCAAAGCCACTTATAAGTCCGGAGACTGGCCAGAAAGATCATTCGAGACAGCGGAGGGCTGTTGACGGAATGGTCGTTGCTGTCTACGCCTTTTTCGTGCCCATTTTTCCTCTGTCATTTATTTCCCCGAATGCGCGGTGGGCGCAGAGGACAACATGCAAAAAATTTTATTCAGCTCATTGCTGCTGACCAGTATTGGCGTGCCTTTTTCAACACATGCAATCAGCAATAACGACACAACCGACTTACCCGAAACCGTGGTTACAGCAACCCGCACCGAGACTGATCGCAATGAATTGGCGGCAGCCACAACCGTTTTCACTCGCAACGACATCGAAAAACTGCAAGTCAGAACCCTGCCGGACTTACTTAAAACCGCTCCAGGTATTGATATTGTCGAAAATGGCGGTTATGGCAAAAATACCAGTCTGTACATGAGAGGCACAGAATCCGATCACATATTGGTGCTGATCGACGGCATCAAGGCCGGATCAGTCACCTCCGGCAGCGCCGCCTTTCAATTTATTCCGATTGAACAGGTCGAACGGGTAGAAATCATCCGCGGCCCGCAATCCAGCTTATATGGCTCAGAAGCGATTGGTGGCGTTATTCAGATTTTCACTCGTAAAGGCGCCCAAACCGACACACCCAGCATCAATTTGGACGCAGGCGCAGGCTCGTTCGATACCTTTACCACTTCTGGCAATATCAGTGGCAAATGGCAAAATAATTGGTACAGCTTGGGCGCCTCACATTTAAACAGCCAAGGCATCAATGCGAGAGACGCTTTCGAACCCGATCGAGATGGCTACAACAACACCGGTATCAATGCCCGCGCCGGCCATCATTTTGACAACAATGCTGATATTGAAGCCTTTTTTATGCGCTCTGAGGGCAAAACCGAGTTCGACCGTAGCACGCGGGCAATTACCGCCATATCATCCAATAAAACCAATTTTATAAATCAAGTGGTCGGCATTAATGGTGGATTTGATGTACTTGACAACTGGCGCGCCAGTTTGCGCTTCGGGCAAACAGAAGATTTTGCCGACCAGTTTAGAACCGACGGCTTTTTCTTCAGTAAATTCGATTCGACACGCTGGAACGCGAGTTGGTTGAATGACATTACTTTAGCTAAACACCACAAAATAACTCTGGGCACGGATTATCGTGTCGATGAAGTAAAAAGTTCAACCAATTACAATGAAAAGTCCCGCTATGATGTAGGCGTTTTTGGACAATTGCACAGTCGGATTTTCGAAAAACATTTTCTTAACGCCTCGTTACGTTGGGATGAAAATGAAGCGTTTGGCGAAAGCGTGACCGGTAATTTCGGTTGGCGATATAACTGGCAATATGGGCTAAGTGCTTTTGCAAGTTTTGGCAATGCCTTTAAAGCCCCCACGTTTAACGAATTATATTTTCCCAATTACGGCAATGCCAACCTCAAGGCGGAAGAATCCACCAGCTTTGAAGCCGGTATTGCCGGCAACCACGACTGGGCAACCTGGGAACTGCGCGCCTATCACACCAATATTGATAATTTAATTGCGATATTTCCGGTCGAGAATATCGAAAAAGCCCAAATCGATGGCATGGAAGCCGAAGTATCCACCCAGATTTGGGGCTGGAACAATAGCTTAAATATGGCAATGCTCAGCCCCAGGGACAGAGCCACCAACTTAAGGCTACCTCGGCGGGCAGCACAAACCTTATCTTATGACGTATCCCGTTCTTTTGGCGACTGGGATGTGGGCGGCCATATTCTGGCCCAAGGCAGCCGGTTCGATGATCGCGCCAATCGCACCGAAATCGATGGATTCGTCACTGTCGATTTACGCACCGCCTATCACCTCAACAAACACTGGCTGCTTAGCGCCAAGCTGAATAATCTGCTGGATAAAGACTACCAAACCGTTGATACTTACAACAATTTCGATCGAAACTTCTTTTTTACCATTCATTACAACAATTAATCTCTGGAGACATTTATGAGTTTACCCGCATTAACCGTCAAACCCGGAGCAGTCGCCTTGATGGCGTTGATGGCTGCTACGCGTTTTCATCATTTCGGCACGTCCTTCGCGTTGCCGGACGCATCTCTAGCGATTTTCTTTTTGGCCGGCCTGTACTTGGGTGGCGGTTATTTGTTTGCTGTTTTGTTATTGGAAGCCGGTTTGATTGATTATTTAGCGATTACCAAGCTAGGTGTCAGTGACTTCTGTGTTTCAAACGCTTACGGCTTTTTGATTCCCACCTATGCCGCCATGTGGTTAGGCGGCACATGGTGCCGTCAATTCGAAAACCTGAAACTGAGCACGCTGGCAAAACGATTTGCCGCATTAGTCGTTGCCACATCGTCAGCGTTCTTGATGTCCAATGGCAGCTTTTATTGGCTTTCAGGCCGTTATCCAGACCCAAACTGGACACAATACCTTGAACGTTTTGCCAATTACTACCCCGCTTACATGGGTAACACCTTACTGTACGTTGTGGTGATTTTTGCTGCTGTTAACATTTTCAAGTCATTGTCGGCTCACAAAACCTCTCAACAAACCGTTTAAAGCATCGGGAGGGCTTTTCAGCCCTCCTCGCCCATCCCGCATGACACTCACAACAACGCTACTTTCTGCTGCCGCTTTGGATTATTGCTTTGGCGAACCGCCCAACGCCTATCATCCTCTGGTCGCATTCGGCCGCTGGGCAAATCTGCTGGAAACCATTTTCCGCAAATCGCACCATTCAATGCTGCAGCAAAAAATCTGCGGTATGTTGGCATGGCTATTGGCGTTAGCGCCCGCCTTATTCGTTTTAGTATTGAGCCTATCTTGCTCCGCCTCATTAAATGACATCCTCAGCGTTGTCATCCTGTATGCCAGCATGGGCGCTCGCAGTCTGCAGCAACATGCAACTGCGGTTTATCAGGCACTAATCAATGCTGATTTGCCACTGGCTCAACAACAGGTTGGCAAAATCGTCAGTCGGCAAACAGCATCAATGACCGAAGACGACGTGCGCCGCGCCGCGATTGAATCCGTGCTGGAAAACGGCGCTGATGCGGTATTTGCACCGCTATTCTGGTTCGTGTTGCTGGGACCGTTTGGCGCACTGCTTTACCGACTCAGCAATACCCTTGACGCTATGTGGGGTTATAAAAATCCACGCTTCCTCGCTTTTGGCTGGACGGCTGCCCGCATGGACGACCTGTTTAATTGGCTACCTGCCCGCTTAACCACGATCAGTTATCTGTTATTGGGCAATCGTCACCAAGCGTGGCATGCCTGGCAACATCAGGCGCATTTACTTGACAGCCCCAACGCAGGACCGGTAATGGCTGCAGGTGCAGGCAGCCTGAACTTACAGTTGGGCGGCCCGGCTTGGTATCACGGCCAATTGAAACACAAGCCATGGTTTGGCGGTACAAACCTCCCAACCAATCTGGACATTCATCGTGCTACCGGTTTGATTTATCGTGTTTTAGGCTTGTGGTTACTGCTGATCATGCTGGGAGAATGTCTTGCTTGAGCACGGGGGCCGCTTACGTCAAGCAGCCAAGCGATACGCCATTCCACTGATAGACTGGGTGGATTTATCTACAGGCATCAATCCCAATGGCTGGCCGATACCGTCTATTCCAGCCCAATGTTGGCAGCGTCTGCCGGAAGATGACGATGAATTAATGGCCGCCGCCCATACCTATTACCAAAACAACAGCTTGTTGCCGGTAGCAGGCTCACAGGCAGCCATTCAAAGTCTGCCCTTATTACGCCCCGCCTGCCGGGTAGGCTTCTTACACCCGGCCTATGCCGAGCACGCAGCAAGCTGGCAAAAAATCGGCCATCAGTTACAGCTACTCAATGCGGAAAAGATTTCTAACGAACTGGACAAACTGGATGTTCTGATCCTCATCAACCCTAACAACCCCACCGGCAAACTTTGGCAACCGGCACAATTGCTGGAATGGCATGCCAGACTGAGCCATCGCGGTGGCTGGCTGATAGTTGACGAAGCGTTTATGGACGGCATGCCAGAATATAGCCTGTCCGCACAACCCGTTCGTCCCGGCTTAATTGTGCTGCGTTCAATCGGCAAGTTTTTCGGTTTAGCCGGGATCCGCTGCGGCTTTGTGATCGCCGAACACTCTATTCTGCGGATTTTGAACGAATTTCTCGGCCCCTGGACGATCAGCAATCCAGGTCGTTACGTAGCCGCCAAGGCTTTACTGGATAAGGCTTGGCAACACCAGACAGCCCTGAATTTAACGCAGAACAGCCAGAGACTGCAACAACTACTAACCGAGTCCGGCTTGCCACCAGATGGTGGCTGCAGCTTATTTCAATGGCTAAAAACCGATGCTGCCGGGCAATTACACGATCATCTGGCACAACAAGGCATCTACACGCGATTATTTCACGAACCGGACAGCTTGCGATTTGGCCTACCTAAAGACGAAGCCGGCTGGCAACGTCTAAAAGAAGCATTACGGCAATTCAAGCGCCGATATTCATTCGACGGCGAATTAGCTTGCACGGAAAATACCAGCCAATTAGGTTGAATAGATCAATCAAAAATTCATATCTGTGGATTTGGCAAGCGGCTCTTGCTCTTTTCTTATCAACCAATCCAGCAAAATCGCATAGCTGGTAGCCAGCAAAGTGGGGCCAATAAAGACGCCAATAAAGCCAAAAGCCAGCAAGCCGCCCAGAATGCCAAACAAAATCAACACGAAAGGTAACTCCACTTCTCGACTGATCAGCAGAGGTCGCAACCAGTTATCGATGGTACCTACAAACAGCAAAAACCATAATGCAATGAAAATCGCCCAACCCACCTCACCTTCAATGAGCAACCAAATGGAAATCGGCAACCACACTATGGTGCCTGCTGCCGGGATAATCATTAAAAAGAAAGCAGCAAACCCTAACGCGAAAGCATAGGGCACATCAGCAATCATGAAACCCAATATTGCAGCCAGCGCTTGCGCTAACGCGGTGCCGAGGATGCCGTAAACAACCGCTCGCAAACTGGTCCGCACAATATGCAAAATCCGCTGAGTTTGCTCGCCCGCAAGACGCTGCATTGCATTCACAAAATGATGCGCAACCACTTCGCCATCCCTATAGAAAAAAAACAACACAAGCAAGCTAAAACCCATATGCACTAACTCGCCCGCCAATTTAAGACCTTGGGTTAACACCCAGCCACTGGTGCTCAAGGCATACTTACGCGCCAAGTCCAGCAAACGTCCGGAATCTTCACCAAAACTCTGCCAACTGGCAACTATGTTATCGCCTATCCAAGGAATGTCTTTCAACCAAACCGGGGGCTGCGGCCAATTATGCGAACTGTTTGTTAGCCATTGCAAAATTCGATTAACATCATTCGGAATCGATAACGATGCAGCCACGAAAGGAGTCAAAATTAATATGCCGATAGGCAACACCATACAGGCAGCCGCCCAATTGCTGGATAAGCGCCAATTCCGTAACGCTGTATAAAGTGGCCAAGTGACATAACTCAGAATGGCAGCCCATAATAAATCAAAGATGAATGGCTGCAAAACTTGGTAACACGCAAACAACAGCAAACACAACGCTGCAACACTGGCACTTTTTTCGTAGCGATTTACAAACTGACTCATGAGCGTTCCCAAATACGTTAGAAATTGAAGCTCAATATTATGATACTTGTTTAACTCAATCTAAATGAGTTCCGAAAACAGCGCTATCAAAAGAAGGATTTAGGATTGTGCTTGGTAAGAAAGCCCAAGTTCGCCAAATTAATTGGCAAACTGGGCAGAGATCACGCCAATATCGAGTAATAAGGCTTTTTATGCTTGTTGATTGTTACGACGGGATACAAAAAATCCAGCCAATGCAGTACCAAACAACCAGACAGCTCCAGGAACGGGCACAGGTGCAGCCACTTCAAAAGACTGAGCGCTGATCATCATCAATTTTTTCTCGATGAATGCCTGATCCAATGGAGTACCATTTAAATTAACACCGGCTTTCAAGATGTTTTGCACTTTTGCTGTCGCGGACTCAACAGCATTCAATGCGACTGAAGTTGAATACGACCAAGAGCTGGTTTGAAATGTTTCAGTATCATCAAACAAACCCTGAGCAGACATGGCATTTGTCAGTGGGGCAGTTGAAATTGCAG
>PERU01000043.1 GCA_002928965.1 Methylomonas sp. | reverse complement strand
GATTTGTTGATCATTTGAGGCGAATAGTGGTGCTATTTAACGAAAATGAGCGGGAAATCTGGCCAAAAGGGCTTTTCCGTAGCAGGTTCTCTATTCTTGGACAGGCTCCTAGATGAAGAGCTTGTAAAACCTTTGGTCGATGACGTTCAAACTTCGAAAGCATAGGGTTAATAAATATGGTGTATTGAGCGGAGAGCTGGGCTGAATCGGCTTTCCCAGTGCTCCAGAATTCAACCGGGAGTACTCCATTATGGCTATCAAGCTCAATAAAGACGCGGTGTACAGGGCGGCTAACGTACTGTTCGAAGCCGGTGTCGGCAGCGACATCCGCCGCGACCAGATGCACAAATGTAATCTGCACACCATCCTGCGTTTACCGACCGTCACGGGTTTAAATTTCGCTGCCTTGCTTGGTGTATGAATGACCAACCATACCTTTTCGGTATAACTACCGACCGTGAGTGCATTCCAGGGCTGCCCCAGGTATTTTCTTTGCTCAATAAACAGGTATGACATCCGAACGGGACGCCATCGAATGAGCGGATAATTGATAGGCAAACAGTCTATTCAATCTTATATTTTTTTCGCTTCCGCCAGAATGTCGCGCGGCTCATGCCGGCATGATTGGCGGCGGCCTCCAAATTGCCGCCGGCTAGATTTAATGCTTCACGGATCATATCCGCTTCATTTTGATGGTTGGCGTGTTTTGTTTTTAACGCATTAGTGGGAACTGCAACGGGTCTGGATTCACGAAATTCTGGCGGTAAATCATCCAGTCTCAATTCATTTCCTCGACCTACGGCAAATGCGTACTCAATGACATTAATCAATTCTCTGACATTTCCCGGCCATTGATAATCCAGCAAACGCCGCATGGCCTCCGGTGCGATGCTGTCTACTTTGCGATTACCATGCAAATTATGCAGATTGATCTGGTGCCAGAGTAATAAATTCACATCCAACCGGCGTTCTCTTAAAGGCGGCAGAAATACCGGTACTACGCGCAGTCGGTACATCAAGTCTTCTCGAAACCGTCCTGCCTTGACTTCTTCACGTAACGAACGATGTGTGGCGGCGATAATGCGGACATCGACGTTGATAGCATTGTCACCGCCGACGGGGATAAAGCTTTGTTCCTGCAACACCCGCAATAGCTTTGCCTGTAATTCCAACGGTAACTCTGCAACTTCATCAAGAAACAATGTGCCGCCGTTTGCACGTTGAAACAGGCCGGCATGCTGACGCACCGCGCCGGTAAATGCGCCTTTGACATGGCCGAATAGCTCGCTTTCCAACAGGCTGGGGCTAAGTGCGGCACAGTTGATTGCCAGAAACGGCTGTTGATGCCGCGCACTTTCCTGATGCAAGGCTTTGGCGACCAACTCTTTTCCTGTGCCTGATTCGCCACGGATCAGCACTGTGGCTTCGGTTTCTGCCACGTTGCGAATAATTCTGATGGCTTCCAGCATTACCGGGTCGCGGGTCAAAATGTCATGGAACCGTTCGGTGTTGCCATGTTTTTCAAGGCTTGATTCAGTGGATCGTTGTGGTTGCAGAAATTCCAGCGCACCCACAAAGCGACCTTGAGCATCGAAAAAGGCACGTGCCGTGCGGTAACAACTTACTCGTTCACCATTGGTATGCTTGGGTTGCACGATTTGTGCCTTGATGGTGCCGAGTTCCGCTAACCCGCAGGGGTCTTGTCCGTCTTCACACCCCAGTATTTCAACGCAAGCTTTACCCAAAACGGCGTCCGCAGCAATGCCGAAGAGTTTTTCAGCGCCTTTACTCCAAAAAAGAACTTTACCTTCGGCGTCAACGGCAAACACAGCACCGCTCCCTATTAAATCGGTGAGTATGGCGATGACTTGATCAGGACCAATCTGGCTAAGCCAGCGATTAAAAAAAGGAGAGGATTGGCTCATGCTGGTTTTATGTTTGTTTCAAAAGTTGTTTCAATTGAAACGTAAGTGTTTCAATGTTTCATGTTGAAACAGTTTGACACCATCATGTTGACGCGGCAAGGCTTGAATTTAGTGGTTTGCAATAAGTCAGCAGGTTGGCACGATACTTGATATAAGATTATTAGTTAATGCTGAATTATTTACTTTCTGGAGCTTTATCATGATTTTTAGACAATTGTTTGAGAGCGAAACCTCAACCTACAGCTACTTGCTGGGTTGCGAACGCAGCCGACGCGCAGTGTTGATCGATCCGGTTGCTTCTGAAATGAATGCCTATCTTGCGCTATTGTCCGCTTTGAATCTCAATTTGATATATACCTTGGAAACCCACGTACATGCTGATCACATTACCGGTTCCGGTTTGTTACGCGAAAAACTCGGCAGCAAAAGCGTAGTGCATCGCGATGCCGGTGCAATGTGTGCGGATTTATTGGTTACCGATGGTGTATTGCTGCAGGTGGGTGATATTGAATTATGGGTACGCCACACACCTGGACATACCAACGGCTGTGTCAGTTATGTGATGACTGATCGGGTATTTACTGGCGATGCATTGCTGATTGGCGGCAGTGGTCGTACCGATTTTCAGCAAGGCGACGCGGGTCAATTATACGACAGCATTACCGGCAAGCTGTTCAGCCTGCCACCGGATACTTTGGTGTATCCCGGTCATGATTATCAGGGCAATACCGTGTCAACCATCAAACAGGAAATAGCCAAAAATACCCGGTTGGGTGGTGGCAAGTCTCGCGACGAATTCATTGCCATCATGCAGGATCTAAAACTGGCTTATCCACGTTTTATCGACAAGGCTTTGCCTGCCAACCAGTCTTGTGGACTGGCTGCGGAATAAACGAGGTTTCAGTCATGTTACTGACTTTGAGCTTGGCGATCATCACCGGGCTGTTGCTGGGTCTACTCGGTGGCGGGGGGTCTATTTTGACTGTGCCGATGCTGGTGTACCTGCTGCATGTCGAGCCAAAACTGGCTATCGTCACCTCGTTCGTGGTGGTGGGTGTGTCCAGTTTGATGGCCTTAATTCCGCATGCCCGCCGCGGTTCGGTGTGCTGGAAAAGCGGTTTGTTTTTTGGTTTGGCCGGCATGGTTGGTGCGTTCGGCGGCGGCCGGATGGCGGTGCAGTTTTCCAGTGATGTATTAATGTCGCTGTTTGGCTTGATCAGTTTATTTACAGGGTTGTTGATGCTGCGCGGTAAACGCGGAAAAGCAAAGGCAGACGCAGTCGTCCAGTCAACGTCGGTTTGCCCGATACAAGTGCCGTTTTCTCGAGTGTTGTTCGATGGCTTTTTTGTGGGCGGTTTGACCGGCATGGTAGGCGTAGGCGGCGGTTTTTTGATCGTACCGGCATTGACGCTGTTGGTTGGTCTACCCATGCAAGGCGCGGTGGGTACCTCATTATTGATTATCGCCATGAACGCCTTAGCGGGCTTGAGTGGTTACAGCCAACAGGTGGCTCTGGATTGGCAGTTAACTGGCTTGATTACCGCAGGCGCACTTTTCGGCAGCGCTCTGGGTGGGTGGGTGTCGGCCTACATTAAACCTGCAGCACTGCGGAAAGCCTTTGGGATCATGGTGATCCTGGTTGCAGGCTATGTTTTGAGCCAAGCGCTCAGTGAGCAATTACTGGATTCAGCCTTGTTGTGGCTCGCAGATGCCAAAGGCCCAGGCATGGTGATGGTCGGTCTATTGCTGACATTATTGGTCATACTGATTGGTCGCTGGATACACAAAGCCGATGCGGTGTTGTTCATATCTCACCCTATTAAATGACAGACGGAGAATGACATGGACGCCGAACGTATCGAATACTTGCATCAAACCTGGAAAAACCGCATCGATTTGATCGGCAATCTGCTGATCGAAGTCTTTCATTATCTGGCTCTGTTTGTGATTGGCGCCAGCGTGGTCTGGTCAAGTGTGATTGCCTACGGTGGCATGATGTTGCAAGGCCACGCCACCATCGGCGACATTTTGTTGTTGTTCATTTATCTGGAGTTGGGCGCGATGGTGGGCATTTATTTCAAGACCAGCGCCATGCCGGTGCGTTGTTTGATCTACATCGCCATCACTGCCCTGGCGCGATTGGTGATTGCCGATGTGCAAGCCCATCATGAGGCTGGCATGGGCATGTTATGGGTATCGGTGGCTATTTTGTTGTTGGCGATTGCCACAAGGGTCATTCGCAAAGCACCCACGGAATCGGAGTATCACTGAGCTGATTCAACCCTTTAAATCGTCGCAGGGAAACAGACGATTCGGGCTGGACTAGCAAGCCAGTCAACCACTCAGGAAGCAGTACAGTTGGGGGCCGAGAATACCGCACAGACGGGATTTTCAAAAACGATTACAAAAAGAACCTACCAAGGTCGAGGAGCAGTTATGACACATTCAATCAACCCTTCACGCCGTCGTTTTTTTGCACAAACCGGTGCTGGATTATTAGCCTATGCAGGATTGCCGGGCTGGCTACACGCTATGGAAGGGATGGGCGACATGCCGAAAATGGCGCCTAAAAAAGCCTCGGCCAACTTTCATCCGGATGTTGAAATCGATTTGGTTTGCAAGCCATCGACTGTCTCTATACTGCCTGGTCAAGCAACACGTGTCCTGCAGTATTTTGCCAAACGGGTGAAGGGGCCAGCCAATAGTCTGACCGAGATTCCCGGCTCGTACCTGGGGCCGATCATGCGCTTTCAAAAAGGCCAGAAAATTCGGATTAACTTTCGCAATGAGCTGGACGAACCGACTATCACGCATTGGCATGGGCTGCATGTGCCGGCTGATGTGGATGGGCATCCGCTGTATTCGATTGATAAAGGTCAGACCTTTGTCTATGAGTTTGAGATGCTCAATCGTGCCAGTATGAACATTTATCACCCGCATCCGCACAACACCACCGCCAAACAGGTTTATCACGGTCTGGCCGGAGCCATCTTGGTAAATGACGACGAAGAACATCGCCTGGACTTACCGAACGGCGAATACGAAGTGCCAATCGTGATTCAGGATCGCTTGTTCGACGCCAATAACCAATTGCAATACGTCCGCAACATGCACGACCGCATGATGGGCTTTTACGGTGACCGGATTCTGGTCAACGGCCACCCCAATTTTCAGCTCGACGTAGCCAGCCGAGCGTATCGATTCCGCGTCCTCAACGGCTCAACGGCGCGCATTTACAAGCTGGCTTGGGACGACAACTCACCCGTTACCGTGATTGGTACCGATGGTGGCTTGCTTGAAACGCCTGTCAACAAACCTTACGTGATGCTGGCCCCCGGCGAACGTCTGGATGTGTGGGCGGATTTCAGCGGGCGAAAAGTCGGCTCACAGCTTGTATTGCGTAGCCGTTCTTTTTCCGGTGTGTTGCCGGGCATGGCAGAACGGATGATGACCGGTAAACATGGTGGCGACGATCAGCAACACGGTGGCGGCGGCCATCGGATGGGTATGGGCGGCATGCATGGTAGTGCCTTGCCGGTGGGCAGCGATTACCCGATTTTCACCGTGCGCGTGACCAAAAGTGTTAGTGACAGTCCGGCGTTGCCCAAAACACTGTCTACCATTAAACGCTATACCCTCGGCGATACCGCCAACCCCAACAAACCGGTGCCCATAGCGATTTCCGAGGGGCCAATGAAAATGCTGTTGAATGGCCGGCCCTATGCCTTTAATGACATTCTACCGAGTGAACGTATCCCATTTAACACCGTGCAGCTGATGGAGATTTTTCATGCACATGGCGGGCGCGGTGGTCATACCAGTGACAAATCCACAGCAGCCGGCGACCACAAAATGGGCGGCATGAAACACGCAGATAACCAAGCGCAAGGCGAGGGCGGTCATCGCATGGGCGGCATGGGCATGCGGCATGGCAATAGTGCGGACGGCGAAGCTGGTCGTCGGATGGGGGGCATGGGCGGAATGGGCGGTGGCGGTATGGGCATGATGATGTCGATGGCCCATCCGATTCACCTTCATGGTCAATACTTTCAGATTTTCAGTCGCACCGTCGATAGCGGCGCAGGCGACGATTATGCCACGGTTAAAGATGGTTTCATCGACGGAGGCTGGAAGGATACGGTACTGGTGATGCCCGGTGAATCGGTCAAAATCATCAAACCATTCCAGGACTTTAAAGGCCTGTTCATGTATCACTGCCACAACCTCGAACATGAGGACATGGGCATGATGCGGGATTTTTTGGTGGAATAAAAGCCCCAATAGCAGACACATTATCAGGGAGCAGACTATGTCGATTACTCACAAACAGTTAAACATTGATGGCATGCATTGCACCGGCTGCGAGGACATCATTTGCGAGGCAGTAAGCGCCTTGCCGGGTGTGCAAAGGGTTAATGCCAATTACAAAGATGCGCTGGTCGAGGTTGCCTATGACACGGCAATACTGGGTGAAGCGACTATCAGTGCATGCTTAGCAGCAAAAGGTTATGCCGTCCTGGCAGCGCCCACTGGCAACGCCAGCCACGTTAAACGCGGACTGGTTTTTCTGGCGTTACTATTGTTGATCGGTGGCGTGGCATTCTGGGGCAAAAGCCTGATGCCGGCAGTGATGCAACAAATCAAACCGCAAATGAGTTATGCGGTGTTGTTGGGGATTGGTTTTTTGACCGGTTTTCATTGCATCGGCATGTGCGGCGGCTTCGTGGTGGCCTATACCGATGCCACTAAATCGAAAGCACGACAGCTATGGGCGCATTTAAGTTATGCCTTCGGTAAAACCCTGTCCTACACCGTATTGGGAGCCGGCTTTGGTTTGCTAGGTGCGACTATCGCCATTACCCCGCAAATTCGCGGCGGCGTGGCGTTGGCGGCGAGTGTGTTTCTGCTGATGTACGGCTTGAAAATGCTGAATGTGTTTGTAGTGCTGCGCCGATTTACCTTACGCATGCCCAAGTCGGTCAATCGTGCGGTTGCCGACGAATTGCGCAAGCCACCCCGCAGCGCCTTACGGACAGGTTTGCTGACTGGATTATTGCTGGGATGTGGCCCTTTGCAAGCCATGTATGTAATGGCGGCTGGTAGCGGCGATCCTTTTCAGGGCGGCATGATTTTGTTGATGTTCGGCTTGGGTACTTTAGTGCCGTTGTTGGGTTTTGGGATGTTCGCCAGTTTGTTATCCCCTGCCGCCATGCGACAAATGGTTAATGTATCCGGCATTCTGGTGATTGCGATGGGCATCATGATGGCGCAACGCGGCATGATGCTGCTGAAAGGCACTCACATGCCTGCAATGACTCCCCAAACCCAGTCTCCGCGTTAGTCCACTTTTGTTTTAATTATGAGATTCAAGCATGCATCTACCTCCTGTAGAACCGGCTTTACCGAAGCCGGGTTTGTTGCGCTGGGAAATCGGCGCAGCGCTTTTGATCAAGATTCTGTTGCTGACCGGCTTATGGTTTTTGATTTTTCGCTGGCAGGACAGGCCGGTCAGTAAACCGGATATTGCCGATCATTTTGCATTGCCTGCAGTACAGCCCAGTAACCCCGATTTTTCCACTCAACCAAACCAGGAGTCTCGCCATGTTCGGTGACGATATAGTCATGCTCTAGCGCATGCAGTTCGGTCTGACCGCGCTGTATCACTTTTTATTCGTGCCGCTAACCTTGGGCATGACCTTCATTCTCGGCATCATGGAATCGGTCTACGTGATGACTGGGAAAGAGGTGTACAAGGACATGGTCAAATTCTGGGGCAAGCTGTTTGGGATTAACTTTGCGATGGGGGTCACCACCGTTTTGACGTTAGAGTTTCAGTTCGGCACCAACTGGGCCTATTACTCGCATTACGTCGGCGATATTTTCGGGCCGTTGTTGGCCGCCGAAGGCTGGATGGCGTTCTTTCTGGAATCCACCTTCGTGGGTTTGTTTTTCTTTGGTTGGGACAAACTCAGCAAAGTGCAGCATTTGACGGTGACTTGGCTATTAGCGGTCGGCACCAGTTTGTCGGCACTCTGGATTCTGATCGCCAATGGCTGGATGCAGCATCCGGTCGGGGCGGAATTTAATTACGAAACGCTGCGTATGGAAATGACCAGTTTTGCCGACGTGTTTTTCAATCCGGTGGCGCAAGTCAAGTTCGTGCATACCGTCGCGGCCGGTTATGTCACGGGTTCCATGTTCGTGTTGGGCATCAGTTCCTGGTATTTGCTTAATAAGCGCGATATTGGTTTCGCTCGTCGATCTTTCTCTATTGCCTCGGCGTTTGGCTTAGCTTCGATTCTATCCGTCATCGTCCTGGGTGATGAAAGCGGCTACACCTCTGGCGAGACCCAAAAAGTCAAATTAGCCGCCATTGAATCGGAATGGGAAACTCACCCGGCACCGGCCAGTTTTACCGTGCTGGGGATACCGGACCAAGCCAATGAAAAAACAGATTATGCAATTAAAATTCCGTATGTCTTAGGTCTGATCGCCACCCGTTCGATTGATGAAGAAGTGAAAGGCTTGAAGGATTTGCGTGAAGATAGCACCCAGCGGATCAAGCGGGGGATGCTGGCCTATGCCGAGTTGGAAAAACTACGTGGAGGCGATGTCAGCGATGCCACCAAACAGGCGTTCGACGCGCACAAAGCCGATCTGGGGTATGGCTTATTGCTGAAAAAATATACCGAAAACGTCGTGGATGCCGACACGCAGACTATCGCTAAAGCCGCCAACGACACCATTCCCAAGGTCGCACCCTTATTCTGGACCTTCCGCATCATGGTGGCTTGTGGCTTTACCATGCTGTTCATCTTTGGCATGTCGTTTTACTACTGTGCTACACGGGTTGCCGACCAAAAGCGCTGGCTGATGCGCATGGCGGTATGGGGAATTCCGTTGCCGTGGATTGCCGCTGAAACCGGCTGGTTTGTCGCTGAATTTGGTCGTCAACCCTGGACTATCTCCGGCGTCTTGCCGACCCATATGAGCGTGTCCAGTCTGAGTGCCGATCAGCTGTGGCTCAGTATCGGCGGCTTTGCCCTGTTCTACACGGTGCTGCTGGTGATCGAAATGTATCTGATGCTGAAGTACGTCCGCCTCGGGCCAAGCAGTCTGCATACCGGTCGCTATTGTTTTGAACAGCCACTGCAAGTTGCGCATTAATGACAGGGAGACCGTCTTGAATAGTATGAATCAAATCCTTTTGGCCGTGATGATGACAGCGGTGTTATCCACTGCGGCTTATGCACAACAGTCAGCCAGTTCTGCGAGGCTGGATGAGGTGGCTGAACGTGGTCGTCATGTCATGCCGTTTCATCTGGACAAAACCCAGCATATTTTCAATAAAACCCAGCACGGCGGCGTTCAGCAAGTGATTGCCAAACAGGCCACCGATAGCGAACAAATCGGCTTGATCCGCCAGCATTTGTTAGAGATTAGCGAGCGGTTTAAACAAGGTGATTTTTCCAGGCAGCAAACCATCCATGGCGACAACATGCCTGGATTACAGGACTTGTCTGCCAACTACCGCAATGTCCGCTTTGACTATCGGCCTTTGCCCAATGGTGCGGAAATTGAATATGCCGCAGAAGACAGCGCACTGGTCGATGCAATTCATCGTTTTTTTAACGCCCAGCTGAGTGATCACGCCCATCATGCCAGCGATGGACAGCCGATGAAATGCGAGCACATGCCTCACGGACACCGCAAGCATCAGCATTAATGAATATGTAGGTTGGGTTAGCGTAGCGTAACCCAACAGTATTTTTTGTTGGGTTACGGCTGCTCAGCCTAACCCAACCTACTTTTGTGGAGTTTAAACATGTTTGATTATGAAACCATCCGCCTGATCTGGTGGGTATTTATCGGTGTCGTCGGTATTGCCTTTGCGTTAACCGAAGGCTTTGATTTTGGCGTAGGTACGTTGTTGCCATTCATTGGCAAAAGCGATGTCGAGCGCCGCGTCATTATCAATACCGTCGGCGCGACCTGGGAAGGCAATCAGACCTGGCTGATACTGTTGGGTGGGGCAATTTTTGCGATTTGGCCCGCCGTCTATGCCACGCTGTTTTCCGGGCTGTACATTGCCATGTTGCTGGTATTGTTCTCGCTGTTTTTTCGGCCTGCCGCGTTTGATTACCGCAGCAAGATCGAAGATCCGCGCTGGCGCAACAGTTGGGACTGGAGTCTGTTTATTGGTAGCACCCTCCCGCCGATCCTGCTGGGGGTGCTGGTCGGTAATTTGATTTTGGGACTGCCTTTTCATTTTGATCGTGATTTGCGCTCATTCTATGACGGTTCGTTCTGGGCCTTGTTAAGTCCGTTTGCCCTGCTGTGCGGTGTTACTGGGTTATTGCTGACCACCTTTCATGGCGCATTGTTTTTGAAATGGCGTAGCGAAGGGGTGATTCATCAGCGAGCAGTCGCTGCGGTTGTAGGACTGGGTCCGATGCTGTTGATAGCACTGGCGGCAACCACCCTGTGGGTATTCGTGGGCATTGACCGTCCGGAGATTACTCACATGGCAGCCACCGATGCACCGTCCAATCCCTTGCATAAAACCGTCATCGCCAACGGCGCAAGCTGGATGCAGCATTTCATGACCTATCCCTGGATGTGGTTGGCGCCGATTTCTGCCTTTGCAGGCATCGCCTTGGCATGGTTGCTGGGCAAAGGTGAATCGCGCATGGGTGCATTTATCGCCAGTAGCTTAGGCGTTGTTGGGGTTGCCTTGACGGTTGGATTTGGGCTGTTCCCCTTTTTATTGATCTCGTCTTCTGATCCCGGCTCCAGTTTAACCTTGTGGGACGGCACCTCCAGTCACTCCACGTTATTGCTGGGATTCTGGATCACCATCGTATTCCTGCCCATCGTGCTGCTGTACACCCGCTTTGTGTATCGAGTGATTTGGGGCAGCGTTACTGAAGATACGGTTTTGAAAAACACTCACACACTTTATTAAGGAGAACTCTCATGTGGTATTTCGCTTGGATACTCGGCGTCGGTTTTGCGGCATCCTTCGCCATCATTAACGCCATGTGGCTGGAATCGGTCTGCGACATCGATCATCACGGTATCGATCAATCCTGTGAAGCTTTGGCGCAACGCAGCAAAGAGAGATTGTCATGAGCGCGGAACGCATCGTCAGAATCGTCGCCGGTTTTTTCGTGCTGTTGTCCTTGAGTCTTGGCGTGGAAAACAGTCCGTTTTTCATGTCCGGCAATTGGCTTTGGTTTACCGCTTTTGTCGGGGTCAATTTGTTTCAAAGCGGTTTTACCCGATTCTGCCCGCTGGAAATGATCCTGAAAAAATTGGGCATACAACAAACTTGCCAGTAAAAACCGGCAGACATAATCTATCTATCAACCAGGAGTAGTCTCATGGCAAAAATCGTAATCGTAGGCGCAGGCATCGGCGGCATTCCGATGGCTTTGGAAATGAAAGAAAACGCGCGCAAGCAAGATGAAGTGGTGGTGATCGCCGATACCCCAACCTTTCATTTTGTACCGTCAAACCCTTGGGTCGCCGTTAACTGGCGCAAACCGGAAGACTTGAAAGTGGAATTGGCGCCGATGTTCAAGAAAAAGAAAATCGGCTTTATTCAGAAAAAAGTCACCCGCTTTCATCCGGAAAACAATCAGGTCGAATTGGCCGATGGCGAAGTGGTTGATTATGATTTTCTGATCATTGCCACCGGTCCAAAGCTGGCATTCGATGAAATTCCAGGTTTGGGGCCGGATGGTCATACCCAATCGGTGTGTCATGTTGATCACGCCGGTGAAGCCGGGGAAAACTGGAACAAGTTTGTCGAAGATCCCGGTCCGATTATCGTCGGTGCCGCTCAAGGTGCGTCTTGCTTTGGTCCTGCCTATGAATACATGTTTATCGCCGAAACCGATCTGCGTCAGCGCAAAATTCGCGACAAAGTCAAAATGACTTACGTTACGTCCGAACCTTATGTCGGTCATTTGGGCTTGGGCGGTGTAGGCGACACCAAAGGCATGCTGGAAAGCGAGATGCGTAATAAGAGCATCAACTGGATTTGCAATGCCAAAATAGACAAAATCGAAGCCGGCATGATGTATGTCACCGAAGTCGACGAGAACGGTCAGGAGAAAAAGAAACACGAATTGCCGTTCAAGCACAGCATGATACTGCCGGCCTTTAAAGGTGTGGATGCTTTGAGCGGTATCGACAAACTGGTGAATCCACGTGGTTTTGTGATCGTGGATGATAATCAACGCAATCCCACCTATAAAAACATTTATTCGGTCGGCGTTTGTATTGCCATTCCACCGATGGAGCAAACCCCGGTGCCCACCGGTACACCAAAAACCGGCTATATGATCGAGTCCATGGTCACTGCAACTGCGCACAACATTCGTGATGAGCTGGATGGCAAGCAACCGAAGGAAAAAGGTACCTGGAATGCACTATGTCTGGCTGACTTTGGCGACAGCGGGGTGGCGTTCCTGGCCATGCCGCAAATTCCACCGCGTAACGTGCAATGGGCTTCCAGTGGAAAATGGGTGCATTTAGCCAAAATCGGTTACGAGAAATATTTCATGCGCAAAGTCCGTAAAGGTATCAGCGAACCATATTATGAACGCCTAACATTGAAAATGTTCGGTATCATGCGCTTGAAAGGCTAACCCAGACTGATACAGCGGTGCTATCCCAAACTATGCGCCGCTGTATCAATGCTTCTATGCTTAATCCGATCCAATTGAACCCAAACAGATTCATGAAACAACGACATTTTTGGCTGATGGTGCCCGTGTTAATGCTGGGATTTAACCCCGTGTTTGCTGATGCAGAGCCACCCAGATATACACTTGATCAAGTCCTGGAAATAGCCTTAACCCAGAATCCTGAGCTGAGCATCATGCAATCGCGAATCGAGCAGGCGAATGCGCAACTGGGAGAATCTTTGGCCAGTTTTTATCCACAGATCAAGGCTAGTTTGTCCTACCAGCACAGCGATAATCCGGCGCAGGCTTTTGCGATGATCATTGCTCAGCGGCGCTTGAATTTTGGCGGCGGTGATTTTAATCATCCGGGTGGCGTGGATAATTACCGGCCGCAAGTTACGGCTACCTATTCGCTGTTTCGCGGCGGTCAGGACTATTACCGCAAGCAGGCGGCAGAGCTGGGTGTGGAAACCTCGGAACTGGAAAAATCCGCGACCCGTAACCAGTTATTGAACAACGTTACGGCGGCGTTTTATGGCGAATTGGCCGCGATGGAAGCGCATGACATCAGTCTGCGTTCCATCGAAGCCGTGCAAAGCGAACTCAATCAGTCAAAAATCCGCTTTGACGCCGGCGTGTTATTAAAATCCGATGTGTTGTCGCTGGAAGTGCAACTAGCCGAAGCCAAAGACGCTGAAATACAGACCGCCAACACTATCGAACTGGCGCATAGCATGCTCAAAACCTTATTGGGCCTGTCTGTCAACGAGCCGTTTGCCATTAATACCGTTCAGCCGGCGGGGTTGCCAGACGCGCCTGTGGCGTATGAGGTATTACTTGAGCAAGCCCTTGGTCGTCATCCCGAACTGCAAGCCGCCGAAAAGCGTGTCGCAATTGCCGAACAACAAGTCAACGTGGCGCAGGCAGCGCATTTGCCCAGGGCGGATGCTTTTGTCAGTTACGGATCCGATAGCAAGGATTTGGCTTTCAGCAGCAACCGCGACAACGTCAGCGCCGGCGTGATGGTGGAAGTCGATGTGTTTTCCGGTTTTGCCACCCAGGAAAAAATCAAAAAAGCTGAACATGAATTGACAGCCGCGCAGGAAACCGCCAGACAGACTCGCTTACGCATCGAAAATCAACTCAAATCCGCCCAACTGAAATTGCAGGAAGCTTTGAACCGGGTACAGGTCAGTCACGTCGGCGTGCGGTCTGCCGAAGAGGCTTTGCGACTGGTCAAAGAACAACGTCAAGCAGGCGTGGTCACTGTCACTCGCTATATCGAGGCGGAAGTAGCCCGTGACAAAGCGCACACCCGACTCATTACCGCTCGTTACGACGCCTTCCGGGCCGAGGCGGAATTAAAACAGGCCACAGGCTTTTGGAACTAAGTCAAGACAGGATAAACCCTTATGTCAGCACAACCCCCGTTGTCTACCATGCCTAAATGGGTCATACCCATGGCAGCCATCACCTTCTTATTGCTGGTGATTTTGTTTGCACTTGGCATTCTGGGCGGTCCGGAACAAGTCGAACCCGGCACGTCCGCAACACAAGCCCGTCCCGTGCCCGCCGGTGCGCAAACTTTGGTGGTAGGTCGCCAAACCACCGATAATGTACTGTCCTGGCAAGGGGTGGTGCAATCGCGACTGGCGGCAAAAATTGCCCCTAAATTAAACGCCCGCATCCTTGAAATTTTGGTAAATCCCGGTGACAAGGTCAAAAAGGGTGACATTATCGCCCGCCTGGATGATCGTGACTTGCGTGCTGCCTACAACGCCGCCAGCGCTGCACAGACTGCCGCCCAAGCCCAGGCCGCCCAAGCCAGCGCCGACGAAAAACGCATCATCGACCTTTACCAAAAGCAGGCGGCCACCCGCCAAAACTACGATGCGGTGGTCGCGCAAGCCCAGGCTGCGCGTGCCATGGCTCATCAGGCCGCCAGCGCCGCGCAACAAAGCAAAGTCATGCTCGGCGAGAATGTGCTCACTGCGCCCTTCGATGCAGTCGTTGGCGAACGTCTGCAAGAACCTGGCGACATGGGCTTGCCCAATCAGCCCATCGTTACACTCTATAAGCCTGATGACTTGCGTTTGGAAGCGGCGATTGCCAGTCATTGTGCAGTATCGATTACCATAGGCATGACCGTTAACGTTCGTTTCGACAGCCTGCAGCAAACCATCAGTGCCACTGTCGATGAAATCGCCCCGGAAATCGAGCCTCAAACCCGTACTCAGACGGTTAAAGTTAAATTGCCGGTCATGGCCGGTATACAGCAAGGTCAATTCGGCTGGCTGGCACTGGGCTGCGATGCGGCGCAACAGGTATTGATGATACCGGCCACAGCCATCGTTCAATATGGTCAGTTGCAAGCTGTCAACGTCGTCGAAGACCAACAATTACACACCCGGCATATCCGCACTGGCAAACAACAGGGCGAATTCGTCGAAGTATTGTCCGGCTTGCATGAAGGCGACACCATCCTCAGCCGTTCGGGTTTGCAACCATGAAACAGGTTATGAACTCTCAGGAGGCTAAAAAAGATAGCCTCACCGTTGCTATCGTCCGCTTATTTACTACTTCGCATTTATCGCTGTTATTTTTGTTGATCTCGTTGCTGGCCGGTGCGGCCGCGTTGACCTTGACCCCACGCGAAGAGGACCCGCAAATCATTGTGCCGGTAATGGATGTGTTCGTGAATTATCCGGGCGCTACCGCCGAGGAAGTCGAAAAACGCGTTACCACGCCGCTGGAGGTGTTGCTCAAGCAAATTCAGGGTGTCGAATACGTCTATTCCGCTTCCAGCCCCGGTCAGGCCTTGGTCACCGTGCGCTATGAAGTCGGTCAAAGCATCGAAGACAGTTTGATCAAAACCCGCGATAAGCTGGATGCCAATCTCGACATTATCCCGCCCGGTGTCAGTAACTGGGTGGTCAAGCCGGTGGAGATCGACGATGTGCCGATTCTGCTGTTGAGTCTGTCGCTGCCCAAAGCCCAAGAAGACATTATGGCGGTACGGCGTATTGCCGAGGAACTGATCGAACGCTTGCGTGCTATCGATGATGTAGGCAAAAGTTGGGTAATCGGTGCTGCCCCTAGACGGATTTCGGTCCATCCTGATCCGGCAAAATTACAGGCCGCCGGCATCAGTATTCTGGAGGTGCAACAGGCGCTTGCGCAAAGCAACGTCAACCTGCAGGCCGGTCATCTTAACCAACGAAATCAAGAGATCCTGCTGGAAGCCGGACCGGATTACCAATCACTGGAACAGATCGGTGGCACGGTACTGAAAAACCGCAATGGCCGTTTGCTGTACTTGCGCGATGTCGCCGAGATCCTCGACGGTCCCCAGGATACTGCGTATTACACCCGTATTGGTTTTGGTCCCGCTGCAGCTGAGGCTGAAACCATTGGCCAAGCCGCCGCACGCTCATCATTCGTGGTAGGCGAAGAACGCCAAATGGCCACTATCGCCATTGCCAAACGCAAAGGTAGCAATGCGGTAGGCGTTGCCGAACAGGTATTGGCGTTGACCGAACAACTCCATGGCACGCTGATTCCCGATGAGGTATTGGTCAGCATCACCCGCAACTACGGTGAAACCGCCAATCACAAGGTCAACGAACTGGTGATGCATTTATCCATTGCCATTTTGACCATCATCGTGCTGCTGGCCTTGTCGCTGGGTTTCAAGGAATCATTGATCGTTTCGCTGGCGGTGCCAATGACCTTCGCGGTGACTTTGATGCTGGATTTGATCTTTGGTTACACCATCAATCGAGTAACGCTGTTTGCGTTGATTCTGTCGCTGGGTTTATTGGTTGACGATCCCATCGTTGACGTGGAAAACATCCATCGCCACTATAAGATGCGTAAAGAACCGCCGTTACAAGCGTTATTGACGGCGGTCGATGAAATCAGGCCGCCGACCATTCTGGCTACCTTTGCGGTGATCCTGTCATTTGTGCCGATGTTTTTCATCACCGGCATGATGGGGCCTTATATGGCACCGATGGCCTTTAACGTGCCGATTGCCATGCTGATGTCGTTGTTGATCGCCTTCACCGTCACCCCATGGGCTAGTTATAAATTGCTAAAAGGCGACTATGGCAAGGATCATGGTCCGGAGTTTGTGTTGCAGGACAGCCGAGGCTTCAAACTCTACCAAGCCATCATGGCGCCGCTTTTGAATAATAAAGCCAAGGCTTTGTGGTTCTTGCTGGCGGTGTTGATCGCCTTCATCTTGTCGACACTCATGGCAGTGACCCGGGTAGTACCGTTGAAGCTGCTGCCGTTCGACAACAAAAATGAACTGCAACTGGTAATCGACATGCCGCGCGGCTCATCACTGGAAGCCACCGATGAAGTGGCTGCTGCTGTCGGGCGGTATCTGTCCACGGTCAACGAGGTCAGCAGCTACCAAAGTTATGTCGGTCTGGCCTCGCCAATGGATTTTAACGGTCTGGTGCGACATTACTATTTGCGTCAGGGTGCCCATGTCGGTGACATTCGGGTGGTGTTGATCGATAAAACCCGCCGCGAACAGCAGTCGCACGCCATTGCGTTGAGAATGCGTTCGGACATCGATGCCATCGAGCAACAGTACGGCGCCAATATCAAAATCGTCGAAATGCCGCCGGGGCCGCCGGTATTATCCAGTGTGGTCGCAGAAGTCTACGGGCCACCGGAAGCCAGTTATCAGGACATTATCCGTGTTTCCCAGCGGGTTAGAACAGACCTGGAACATACTGAAGGCGTAGTGGATGTCGATGATTTTGTTGAAGCCCCGCAAGATCGGCTGCATTTCATCCTCAATCAGGACAAAGCCGCGCTGCTGGGCATCAGCACTCAGCAGGTCGCTAACAGTCTGAAGCTGGCCGTCGATGGTGGCTTGGCCGGCACCTTGCACATCGCCAGCGAGCGACAACCGCTGTTGATTGAACTGCAACTGCCCCGAGCCGCTCGCTCCAGTGCAGCCGACTTACTGAACTTGTCGGTGAAATCCACCAAGGGCGACTTGATACGGCTTAGCGAGCTCGGTCACTTTGAGCACGAACAGGGCGACCAGACCATTTATCATAAAAATCTGCAACGGTTGTCCTACGTGCTCGGTGAAATGGCAGGTCGCAGCCCCGTGGAAGCAGTCTGGGATATGGGCGACAAGCTGGAAGAGCAACCGCTGCCGCCCGGCTATCGAGCCGAAATGGCCGGGGAAGGGGAGTGGAAAATCACTGTCGATGTGTTCCGTGACTTGGGCTTGGCCTTCGCCGCTGCCATGGTGATGATTTACATCTTGCTGGTCGGTCAGACCGGTTCCTTGGGTGTGCCGCTGATCATGATGATCGCCATCCCGTTGACGGTAATCGGCATCATGCCCGGCTTCTGGTTTATAAATCTGTTTGCAGGCGATGTCGGGCAATATGCCAATCCGGTGTATTTCACCGCCACTGCCATGATAGGCATGATCGCGCTAGCCGGTATCGTGGTCAGAAACTCCATCATCCTGATCGACTTCATCGAGAAGATTTACCGGGGTAATCCCGACATCAGTCTGGCTGATGCCATTATCGAAGCCGGTGCCACCCGACTAAATCCGATCTTCCTGACCGCCGCCTCGGCCGTGCTGGGTTCGGTGATGATCGTGCTGGACCCGATCTTTTCCGGTCTGGCCTGGAGCTTTATCTTCGGCATCATCGCCTCCACACTGTTTTCTTTGGTGGTGATTCCGCTGGTGTTTTTCTTGATTAACAGGCAAATGCCTAAACAGGTTGTGATAGACGAGTGATGTTGCAATCCGGCTAAGGGTTTCGCCAAAAATAACACGCTTCTTTTTCAAAATGGGGCGAGACACAAGTGTGTCGGAACAGCAGCACGTGGATTTGACGTGCGAAAGGTATTAACCTGAAAAGGCAGTTGGCGTTTATTGTGGGCCATTCGTGCTGAGGAATGTCGAAGCATGGACGGCTCACCACCCAAGCACCCGCTGGGTGAAGAAAAGTCTCGCTCGCCCTTGGGCCAACTCAGGATTTATGCCCAAGGGGCCTGTCCGAGAATAGAGAACCTGCTACGCCAAAGCCCTGTTGGGCAGATGTCCCGCTCATGTTCGTTAAACAGACACTATTTACCTCAAATGATCAAAAAATCTGACCCAAAATGGTGTGCCCCCGCGACGAGTCCTATTCTCGGACAGGCTCCTAGAGGGTACGAACGGGATTTTTCATAGCCAAACTGCTCTCTTTTTAGAATAAACAGTCAATACAGCCCTGGCAACAACCGCCAACGGGTTTTGCAATAGTCTTGATAGTCATGCAGAAATTGTTGTTGCAGCATGCACTCTTCGATACGGATGCGTGCAGACAATACCCAAAAACTGGGTACGGTTAAACATGCCCAAGCCAAAAAATCGCCCATGGCCAAACCGGCGGCCAGCAAGGCCAGCCATAAACCGGTATAGGCGGGATGGCGCAGCCAGCGATAGGGTCCGCATTGAATCAATTGGTGTTGCTCATGAATGGTAACGTCCGTGGTGAAAAAATGCCCCAAATGCTTGACGGCCCAACCCCTCAAGCCCAGTCCAGCCAAAAATAGCGGCATTGCCACTAATTGTCTGGGCAAATAATCCAGCGGAATCGGCAGCCAAGCCAATTGTTTAAAGCCCAATGCAAACCCGATGCTGGTCACTATGCCCAGCCATAACCAGCGTTGCGAGTGTCGTTCGCTATCCAGAATCTGCAGCGGTTGATTAGGTGTTTTGCGGGCCAGGCGGATTTCTGCGCTGATCCACAACAAGCAAACAATAAACCAGACGATACGCACAGAGGTCATGCAGGCTCCTGTAGTTGATGGATTATGGAATATGCGGTCAGGGCCGCCTGTCGTGTAACATACCGCAATTTGCCGGCCGTTATGAAAAAGATCATCGAATTAAAGCAGGTTTACAAGGCGTATCCGCAGGCCGGCAGCTTGCAAACCGTGTTGCACGACATCAATCTGCAGATTTTTCCCGGCGAATTTGTAGCCATCGTTGGTCCGTCCGGCAATGGCAAATCCACTCTGTTAAACCTGCTGACCGGTATTGATCATCCCAGTAGCGGGCAGGTGATTGTCAATGGTATGGCTTTGCAGAACTTAAGCAACGAAAAACTCACCCAATGGCGGGGTGCCAATCTTGGCATTGTGTTTCAGTTTTTTCAATTGCTACCGACCTTAAGCCTGTTGCAAAACGTGGTGTTGCCGATGGATTTTCACGGCAAACTGCCCAAACCTCAGCGACAGCAGCGGGCCATGCAATTATTGGATCGGGTCGGCTTGGCAGATGCATTTGATAGATTGCCCAGTCAAGTGTCGGGCGGTCAACAACAACGGGCGGCCATTGCCCGAGCGCTGGCTAACGATCCGCCTTTGATTGTGGCCGATGAACCCACCGGAAATCTGGATGCGGCCACATCCGATGATGTGTTTGATTTATTCGCGCATTTGCGTGATCAAGGCAAAACCCTGGTGATGGTCACTCACAACGAAGTGCTGGCCAATGCTGCCAGCCGCAAGCTGGAAATTCGCTGCGGGCGTATTCACACTGATACCCCGGCGCAGGCAGTTTAAATGCATACACTTTGGTATAAAGTCTGGGCTGACCTGTGGCTTGCTAAATCCCGCAGCAGTCTGGCGATTATCAGCATTGCGGCCGGGGTGTTTTGCGTGGGCACGCTGTTTGGCATGATTGATTTGCAACTCAGCCAAATGGACACGGCACATCGGTTGTCGCAACCGTCGCATATCAATCTAATCTTGCGCGGTGACGCCGATAATTCGATGCTTACCCAGATTGCTGAATTGCCGGGCGTATCGGCGGTGGATGTAATGTCGCCGGTGACGGTGCGCTTTCGAGCGGTTGGTGAGGCTGAATGGCAGACGGCAACGCTGATGATCAGACCGGACTATGCAGTCCAGCGGTTTGATAAAACCTTGCTGCAAGCGGGCAAGTGGCCGACAGCGACCGGTGTGGCTATCGAAAACTTATCCGCCCAAGTCAGTGGCATCGGCTTAGATGCTCACATCGAGTTTGAAACCATCACCGGCAATCATCAGCTATCGGTGCAAGGCATTGTTCGTCATCCCTTCATCAAACCACCCAAGTTTGGCGGGCAGCTGCATTTTTTTGCCGATGCGGCCAGTGCCAAATGGTTTGGCGTGCCTGAACACAGCTTTCGGCAGTTACTGGTACAAATTAAACCGCCTTATAGCTTAGAGCAAGCGCGGGCAGTGGCTTTAGAGATTCGGCAACTGCTGGCTAAACAGAACATTGCCGTCAATGCCACGCTGTTACAGGACCCGGACAAACATTGGGGAAGGCCTTTCATGGCCGGGGTTAATGGGGTATTGCAAATCATGGCGCTGGTGTCGCTGGTGCTGGCCAGCGTGTTGATTTTGAACACGGTAGCAGCGCATATCACCCAGCAAACTGATCAGATTGGGGTGATGAAAGCGCTGGGTGCTAAACGGCAGAGCATAGCCAAGCTGTATTTGCTGGAAACCGTGTTGCTGGCGGCGTTTGCTATTACCCTGGCGCTGCCTGGCAGTTTGGTTGCGGCTTATGTGAGTTCCTGTCAGATACTGGGCTTGTTCAACATCGAGTGCGGCGGATTTTTATACTCAGGCAAGGCATTGCTGCTGATGTTGATCGGCGGTTTGTTGATGCCGATACTGGCCGCGTTAGGCCCGATTCTGCGCGGTGCCGGTATGAATGTGCGTGAAGCACTGGCCAGTTACGGCTTGGGCGCGGATTTTGGCTACAGCCGTTTCGATGTCTGGTTGGAGCATATCGGTGTCCGCTTTCTGTCTACTTTGAATGCAGCGGCACTGGGTAATCTGTTTCGCCGAAAAGGTCGTTTGTTGTTGACGCAAAGCGTATTGATCATTGCCGGCGTGATGTTTTTAGTACTGATGAGTTTGATTGCGTCCTTACATCTGACCCTGGATAACGAAATGGCCCGCAGTCGCTATGCGGTGCGTTTGGGGTTTAGTGGCGAGCAATCTCAAGCCAAAGTCACAGCCATTGCCAATGCAGTGGCCGGCACCCAAAAAATTGAATTCTGGCAACGTTATCCGCTGGAAATCAGCCATCAGGGTAAAGCCTTGCAACAAAAAGGCAGCTTGGGCCTGCAACTGCTGGCGCTACCGGTTGAGGGCAATCTATACATGCCTTTGATCGAGTCGGGTCGCTGGTTGACAACAGAAGATGCCGGTCAGCGAGTAATGCTGATCAGCGCCGATACTGCCGCGATGAATGGGCTGCAGGTGGGTAGCACTGTTGAGGTCAGCATCGGGCCATTGCAGCAAGGCTGGCAAGTTATCGGAATTTATCGCTGGCTGGCGGGCAGCGATTATGCTGTCGAACCGGTATATGCGCCGCTGGAAACCTTGCAGGGGATTACCCGGCGTAAGGATGCGGTATCTTTTGCCTTGCTGGATGCCAATAAAGTTACGCTGAGCGAAGAAGCTGACTATTTGGAGACTTTAAAACAGCGGTTTCAGGACAGCGGCATCAGGCTGGATGTCTACACCACACTGGCCAAACTGCAGCAGCGCCAGTTTGCCGGCAACCAGTTCAAGCCAGTGATAGGCATGTTGTTTGGATTGGCCTGCATGATAGCTGTGGTCGGTGGCATTGGTTTGTCCGGTACCCTGGCGATCAGCGTATTGCAACGCACACGGGAGATTGGTGTTTTGCGGGCGATTGGGGCGCCGGGCAGGGCAATCTTTCGCTTGTTTTTAATGGAAGGCATGTTGCACGGCATAGTCGCATGGCTACTTAGTCTGCCCTTGGCCTACCTTGCCGCCCAACCGGTCGCCGATCAATTGGGGCAAACCATGCTGGGGCTTAAACTGGATTTTAGCTTTGATGTCATGGCTATAGGGTTTTGGCTGATCATCGTGTTGCTGTTGGCAGTGTTAGCCGCCTATTGGCCGGCTCGCAAGGCAGCTCATATGACCATCAAAGCGTGTCTGGGGTAGCAGAAGTTTCGTCGAATACTGCCCTGCACAATAAAATCGGAGCAACTCACTATCAAGCGTAGGGCAAATGTGCCCGCCGTTTCACTGAATCTGCGGGCAGTAAAAAGTAACACCGGATTATAAAGCTGTTTTGGCAACGACGTCGTTCCGGCATAACCCCTGGTGCACAGGTGATTGCCGGAGCCGAAGGCCGCGAAGCAAATCCAGACAACAAGGATGTGTTCGGCGATCGCCAACCATGGCCTGCGGATCGGGGCAATCCCTGCCCAGATCACGGTTTTAATGAGTTGATTGATCTTTATACATGATCAATGCATTTTCCAATGAAAGATCATGTGCCCTCAGCTATACCATTAACGACTTAATAAGGTGTTGGGTCAGCTGCCGATTTTTTTGCAACTGTTTGCGTTTACATCTGAATAGTGTCGAAGCGTGCCATACAGCGCATCCCGCAGTTTGCCTTTTTGGCAAAAATCACATTCGCCACCCAGTGTTATGTCAATAATTTTCCAAACTCCGGCTTGCCTGGAGAGCCAGAATCTGGAGGTGAATTTCAATCCGTTGGGCTGGTATTGAAAACTAACCTCGACAGACGAGTGATCTCCATCTGATCGGCTGGCGCTGATCTCTGTGTTTAAAGGTCGTTCCCAAGCAACCGGTAAGAAAATGTTGCCTTCAATGAACGGCGGTTTTTCGTCCGGTGAGAGTCGCTTTGACGCCTCATTCGCTGCTATCGCAGCATCTAAAAGGCACTGTAATTCGGTTGATAGCAGAGCGTCGAGTTCCGGCGTTCGAATGCCTCGATACACGCCACTGGGTTGTTCTCGTGCCTCCCATTCAAGGAACTGTTTGACAATCAGGTTTGGTGAGTCGACCTTGGGTGAAGCAACGGAATTAGCAACAGCCGACAGGGCACATAGCAGGATGGCGAATTGAGTATTCATGCAAGACAATAATTATTTCCGGAAAAGTGTGTAGTTAATCTTGCTGTAAAACGGTCTGTATGTGTTCGTAGATATTGAAAAATTCAGCCAGCATTTCCTGATTAAATTCTTTGAACGTTTCTGCAGGCAAAGGTGTAATGGCCAAATGCCCCTTGGCATTTTTTTCGATCCAGCCTTGTTCCTGCAACCATTGAATTTTCCTGCGAACGGTCTCTCGGGGGATTCCGGTGCTGGCGCTGATGGAAAAAGCGTTGCAATGTCTTATTAATTGGCCAATGTCCGGGACTTCTGAATAATGCTTCGCTGTCTTGGCGTGCGCCAAAGCTTCGCTCATTATTGCATCGGGCTTGTGATGTCGAGAAATGATTTTCTGCATGTTGAAATGGGCAATTTCACCCAAAATCAACGCACTATCCAGGTCACCGTCAAAACGCCCTCGCACCCGGTTCAAATGCCAAAGAATGAATTCGTTGATAAGGAAATACAGTTGGCGGGTTTTTTCAGGCTGCAATTGACGATCGCTTGGCATCAGTTTTAACTCTTGGACGTTATAGTCATTGCACTTCACATTTCAGTTTTTGGTTCCATCACCCTTGCCTTCTTCCGGAAGGGGGCGGGAACAGATGCGCCGAAATTTGACGTGCGAAAGGTATATGTAAGCATGGTAATACGTTCGAGAAGCGCTGAACAAATTGATTTTGCTTAGCATTTAACAAGCCCGACACGGCGGAATTGACACATTACCGTTTATGCAGGTTTGTTGAAAGATTGGTCAGTTTCACCTGGGTTTTTTCTTTTCTTATAATTCTTAAACTGCCCATTTTGGGTATGTTGATGTTTTTACACACCGTTTTTCGTGCCAGAATCGCCCCCACCCCACTGGAAAGCCACCGTTTTTCGGTATGTCAATCGCGTGTATACGAGAGGTAATCATGAAAATAATGATCAAGAGCTTGGTTTTACTGCTGATGGTCGGTATTGCCAACCCTGTGTTTGCGGGCATTTCAGATGGTTGGGAGCAGTTGGGTAGGGAAAGAGTTAGTGCGCGCCTGGAGCGGGATCAGATCCGCGCAGCCAGCAAGGGGTTTGTCAAACAGATTGTGATCGAAGTCGTTGGTGCCGCGGTTTACTTCGAATCGGTGGCTGTGCATCTCGGTGATGGTGAGGTCGTCGATTTACCGATTCGCAGCATTATCAAAGCCGGCGAACGTACCCGTGTGATTGACTTGCCAGGTAATGCTCGTTTGATTCGCAAGGTAGTGTTTGTCCACAAAAAGCTCAAAGATGCAGGGAAAGCAGAAGTCATACTGTGGGGGCGGAAATGACACATAACAATCGCCCGTTTGATTTTATGATCACTCTATCCGAGGTATTCTGGTGAAAAACATTAAACAATCAGCTGGAAAATTTTTATTGGGAACTGCTTTGCTGTCGGGCATTTTAGGCTGTACTACGGTGGATCCCTACACAGGACAGCAGCGAATGGATTATGGCGCGACGGCCGGAGTGGCCGGTTTAGCCTTGGGGGCGGCTGCACTGGCCGTAGCGGCAGACAAAGATGACGATCGACGCGATACCGTGATTATTGATCGCCGTCCGCATCTCAGACCGGGCTACCGCCCGCCTTATAGACCGTATCGACACCATAGGCGACTGCGGAATCGTTAATCATTGTTATTGATGATTAGCCATCAACCCATTGTATTCAATGAAGCCGCTGTTAGCGGTAGTTCTTATCTCGCGGGAGTTACCATGAAACTACATACTGTTGGGGTCAACTTGCTGATGCCGCTGATTCTGATTTCAGCTTTGATTTCGGTTGAAGCACATGGCGAAGTCGAAGAATCCAATTCTCCGACTTGGCAGCAACTCGATCCTGCCTGGACTGGTGTTAGCGACAAAATTGTCGATTTCGTCGGCGAAGACAAACAAAAGCTGTTGGCCAATTTGGCCTATGCGGCGGTTGCCAGCGATTTATGTCAGGATTTAAAACTGGATAAAATTAAATTTCAAAAGGCGTTTGATGGTGGTTTCGCCGAGAAAAACCAATCGACAATGCCGGCAGCGGAGTTGGCGGCATTTGGGCAGAAGGTCTCGATGTACTTTGGGGTCTATGTTGGTTTGCTGACTGCGGATGGTATGTTGGAGCGCGATAGCTTTTGTGACGCCGCTTATCAGGCCGTGGCAAAAAATGAAGATGTCTTTTGGTTGGCTAATAGTGCGTCCCGGCCAACCTTAAAATAAACATCACACCAATTCAGTTGGTTGGTGGGTTGGAAATAGTGTACTTGTTGGCAGGTTAATATCCGGGACATATAGTCAGCGCATTTAAAATTTCGGTTTTTTGATTCCCTTTCCCGGAGGGCAAGGGAACAAATCCATCGACATTAGACGTGCAAAAGATATCCAAACCGCAGTTTACTGAATGATTTTGGTGAACTCGCATCGTTCCTGAACCAATGGCGAACTAAGTTCGGTGCCAATTCCTCGGGCAATTAATGCAATAACTCGGTCATCCTGGTCATAGGCGACATGTGCTTCCAATGGGTTGGCAAGATCGCTGATGCCAAATGCGTCAATCACTTTTGTAACATTAATATTGATGTTGGTGATAGTGGGACACAGGCGCGAATCCAGAAAGCGTTCGCTAAAGTCGTTGGGAATGGCGTAGCTGAGCAGGTCGTTGGGGTCGCTAAAGGCAAATATCGCTGTTTCGCTAATCATTCGCTCCGAGTAACGGGGGCTGGTATTCAGGCAATAATCCTCTTTGTGTCCAGCGACCTCAGGCAGGTCCAGGCCCATCTGCAACATCGGTAATTGATTAGACAACATGAAAATCGGTATGCGCTTGCTTTTGAATGATTCGATACGCTTGGTAAAGGGCACGCCTTTTTTATCTTCGGGGAGATAACTTTCCAGCTTGGGCAGAATAGTCGCGATGCGTTGCAAGCCATCAATCACTATACGACTGCCTAAGCTGTGTGAAACAAAGGCGTAATTGTCATTGATGACATGTGCTTCATTATCGTTAAGACCTATGCAGGGTTGCCTGGTGTTGTCCGGAAGCTCTTCCCAGTCATAGGCCGACATCCAGCAAAAAGACTGGGTAAACGCGGACAAAATCAGTTCCCGGCTTTTGCCCAGATAAATAATGGGATCAGGACCGGTATCGTTACTGAATTTTTTAAGCATGTCGTTCACTTTTGCTCTGCGGAAAGCGTATTCGCCGGAGTTATCAAAATCCAAAAGTGATTTTTCCTGGCGGGTGATTACAGACCACGTTAGTTCATAAAACGTCAGTCTTTGCCCGGTGGTTTCATTCAGCAGATGAGTCGCGCGAAGGTTACCCAGGACTTTATCGGGTGCGCGTGGATTAATTAAGGTTATATCTTTAGGATGCCCCAAGCGACTGGTTAATTTAAGCTCGCGCGCCAATTTCTCCAGAAACTGTGTGCTGTACCCTGGGATGTGATCGCCGACACCGTGGACCATCAACAGTTTATTTCGACCAACGGACTGGTTCAATTTAGGAGCCATGCCTTCAAAGCTGGAGCCCCATACTTGACATACTCGATTATCAATGTTTTCTGTTTTTTCGAGCAAAGCTTCAGCAATGCCTTTGCTTATACTGCTACAACCTGACAGTATTAAGATCAAAAAGCTGGCAATCGAAACTGCATTGGCTCTAGTAAAAAAACAATTTGGCATGAAAATTTAATTCGTTTTAATGTTTTGATATTTAGGTCAGTGCATTATAAATCAATGACCTACTGTTTTTCTGGTCGGTTGACAAGCGGATGTGAATGGCAAACTGACAATCAGTTCAAATTATAAAAAAGAGCGGCTGAAGCCGGCTAAGCATCAACAAATATAAAAGCAACTGTTGCATCTTCATGGAAAACTGATTCTGCTCGCTACACACATACAAATCATGATTTTACCTGATTAAAAACAGGCTTCAGCAACACAGGCATCTCGGCAGGCGATCATAAGGATGTCATGCATGATTAACATTTAGGGTTTTCTGATCTTGACAATTCGCTGGTACCAATGGGGCTGCCGAGAATATTTACCCGACTTG
>PERU01000042.1 GCA_002928965.1 Methylomonas sp. | reverse complement strand
ATCACGACCGATGCGGTGCTCGTTGTTTACCGCATCCGTGATATTTGTTTGCCGCCATATGATCGTTCGCAAGCGTAGGATGCATAAGCGATTGCGTCATGCATTAATAGCTTACCCAAGACGGCGGATGACGCTCCGCTTATCCGCCCTACGGACCTACAGACCTGAAAATTGGGTATTTATGTGATCGTCTAAAGAGTCTTGAAGGGTTTCATGGTTTTATGCCGCCAAGCATATTGCAGCTTCTTTAGCCAGATACTAATGTACATGCGCTTCATCAGTTTCAATGTATCAATCATCGCTACATTTGGCTCAGCTACTTCGTAAGGGATATACCAGCAGTTCCGGTTCAAGCGCCTCACCAGTTTATAACCGTTTCGCTTCAACAACAGATGTTTTTGTAGATACAGATGCTTGTCTTCCAGCAATATTAGCCGCGGCCGGTACTGTTGAAAATCAAAGCCCAACAACACTTCGAGTTCCGCGCCTTCTACGTCGATCGACAGAAAGTCCAGCGAGCTGACGCTAGTTTCTTTGATGATATGACTAAGCGTATCGGCTTTGACATTGACAATCTTGTGCTGGGTGTAGTTGTGTTCGTCAGCATTTTGCTCAAGCGAAGCATGCCCCGTTACTTCCTGATTATTTTCATCGATCGGAATGTTAAGTTGCATCACACCGACGTGTTCCGGAGAAGTGCAGGCCGCTTGGTATACGATTGCATTAGGCCGCAGTTGGCGGGCTTTTTCGGCCAGCACTGGATTGGGCTCGATCAAAATGCAAAGCCAATTTAGTTTTTGTTCCAGATGCAGGGATTGTGAGCAGACAGAAATCGGTTCATTCGCCCCAACCTCTATGCAAACGCCCTGGTTTTTATTGGCAAAAAATTCGCGAATTTGCAGTTTTTCGTATTCTTCATTGGCGTCGTGCTCTGACATGCACTCCATCTGATGCTCCCGTATTTCGCTAGGTAAATAACCTCAATTATCACGGCAATTTTGTCAGAGTCAAATCAAGTTTGGACATTCAACGGTCGAGTTCGTCAACTAGTTCCGATCAGCGATTGCAATCTGGGAAATCTTTAACGCAGTGCCGGAAAAACTGCGATGTTTTCCCGATCTGTCTTTGTTAGCTAGCTAGAATACTTCATCGCTGGTTACTGCAAGCAAGGTAATGCTGCCGGAAGACCCCATGTTAAGACGGCACTTTCTTACCCAATTGCAAAGCGAAATCGAAGCGGCCATTTATCCCCGCACTACGGACTCGGTTCTGCAACGCCATTACGATGCCTTTGTTGCCATGGAATTGGAAAATCGATTAGCTGGCTAAGACTCATGCAGGGTTTGCGGCTGATGAGTCGCAAACCCGCCTACCGGGAAAAACATCGGCAAATGGGCTTTAAATCCGATCGGCCAGTAATTGAATGGGATGCATCACAGACAACGCGGTTTTGGGTTGTTGGGCATTCAAAAAATACCCACAAGCAAAATTGCTGCTGACGATCAAATCGGCTGCCGATGTTGCCATGGCTTGCAGTTTGCGTTGTTTTAACTGTTGAGCAATGTCCGGGTGGGTCAGCATGTAACTGCCGCCTGCACCGCAACACAGGTTATTTTCCGGCAAAGGCACGATGTTTAGTCCGGGAATTTTCTGCAGCAATGCATACACTGCCTGACTGTTTTTTAAAGTGTTACGCTGACTGCAAGGTTCGTGTACCGCCACATTCAGATTCGATGCGGCAAGCTGTAAACCTGCCGGCCAGTGCGCCATTAGAAAATCGTTAATGTCAAACACATACCGCCGGAACCAGCCCGACTTTTCCTCATCATCGCTACGATAATCAATCAGCGTGGCAGCGCAGCCCGTGGCTGTAAAAATAATGGCATCCACTTCCAATGCATAAAAGGTGGCGATATTGTTATCAATCAGGGATTGTGCAGACCTACCATGATGGCTATGTATCGCCCCGCAGCAGCTTTGATTTTCCGGCACCACCACCTCGTAACCGAATGCATTCAGTAGTTTGATGGCCGCCAGTTGCGTGGGCTGATCGAATTGTTCTGCCAGACAACCGGTGAACAAAGCTACCCTGCCTCTGGTTTTGCGCTTCTTTACCGGATGGATGGATGATAAATAGCTTAATGAGGGTTGCTTGAGTAAGCTGGCAGCGTTAGCCAGTTTGAGTCTGTGAAGCAAGCCGCTGCGATTAACCAGTTGCTGCAAACCAGACTTCAAATACACTGAAATTAATGGCAACAGCATGTTTCGGGCATGCTTATGCGCAATCAGCCAAAAACCTAGTTCAACCTGCCAGGACTGGGTTCGACCCGGCTGCAGTGCAGCCTGGGCTTTGTCAAATAACACCCCATAAGCCATACGACTGGGACACGCCGTTTCACAGGCTCGGCATTGCAGACAATGATCAAGATGCAGTTGTTCATCGCTACTGATGGGCTGTTTTTCGACAATCAGCTTGCTGATGGTGCGTATGCGTCGGCGAGGGGTTTCTTCGTCAGTTTCAAATATCCGAAAGGTCGGGCAAACAGAAACACATCGACCGCAACGCATACATTCGCCGGCGTCTGGAATATACAGACCGTCCGAGACGGTTTGCTCGTTTAAATCAAACTGGCCAAACTCAATATCCATACTTTCGAACATATCAGCCCTCCATGACTTTCACATAAGCCCGCCGCAACAATTCCATTTCTGCCGGTGGTCGGCCGCGCAGCTCAGGCAGGGTGCGCATTCGGCAATCGCGGCTTTGCATGATGTGATGGGGGGGATCGAGTAACATGAAACGCGCCATATGCACGGTAATGACTCCGACAGGACTATCGATGGATTCGCAAAAGCCAGACTCGACTTTCAATAAATCAGCCTCCAGTCCTAATAACTGGTTGAGCTGATTAACCAACATGGCCGGGTGCAAGCTGATCTTGTCATCTGGCACATCTTTGGCTTCCAGTGGACTGGACAAATCAGGCAAAGGCTCAGGGAAACAAACGCTCCCATGGCTTTGTTGAGCAAACAACACCAAGGCGCTAATATCGCCTTTGTAATACAACAACAGCCGGTGACGATCCAAAGGGCTGTCCATATCAATTCAACAGCGCGGCTGCGCTGCCATGCTTGTCCCATAAAGGTTTGTAGCTGCTATCAAGCCGCGACAATCGCGTATTCACCTGCTCCAATAATGCATATTTTGGGTATCGGCTACTGTTACCGGCGGCGTACCAGCTATCCATATCCTGACTGAGTTGATATTTTTCGGCGACACAATCAGCGATCTGCCGCTTTAACCAGCCCATACTCAGCGATGGCGTCAGTTCAGCAATCCGATAACGCAGGCCACGTTCAAAGATTCTCACGCCGCCACCTTGCGCAGCAGTGTGATACAACGCATCAGCATCGGTGATTTCCACCCCAGCCAGATAATCAATGCCAAACTCATGTAATTGCGATAACCAAGGCACGGTCGGCCCCATCAAAACCGTTTTGGCATTGCTGGCCAGTTCTGCCAGACGCGGAAAGGTTTTATTGGGTATCGAACTGGCGGTCAGAAACACCCAGTCCGCATTCGGCAACAGAAACTCGCAGGCCGAATCCGGCAAATCTTCAGCCGCGGGTTGCCTTTCCAGCACACTAAGCTGCATCTGGTTTTGGTAACATTCGATGCCTGGATAATGACCGATAACCACCACTTTTTTATTGCGTAGTTGCGGCAAAAAATGTTCAAACACGGCCAGATTGGCATGTTCGCCTGAGTTTTCAACCACCACAGAATCCGGCAAGGGACGGCTATTGATGCAACTATTGATCGCTGCCATGGCTACAGAAGCCTGGTACGGGTTCCATTTAAAAATCCACCCGGCCAATTCATTAATCGACTTGCCGGTCAGACTACCGGACCATGCCAATGTCCGCGTCGGAAAACCCGGACTCATCGCCAGACCAGTGTTGGTTTTTGCGGTGGTCTGGCAGAGTGTCCATACCAGCCCTATCATCAAGTTCTCAACTTTGGCGTCGCTGCAGCAGTGATCCAGTAACAATTCATATAGGTGTTTAGGGTTTGCCATGACTAATCTCGTGGTAGGTCCAGCAATTTAGCTTCGGTTTTGATGTTGTCCTGCCGGCCCCAGGCATTAATGGCTTCGACAAAAACATGCTGTTTGGCCGGATGAGGTTGCACCACGTCGTATTCAGCATAAAAACTGCCATCGCCATGAAATTGGATCTGGCCTATGCGTTGTTTACCCGCTTTGTACCAGTAGCCCACAAGATCCTGGCTTTGGGTAAATGGGTCTATCACCACGCTAAATTCAGCGGCATCGTACTCCGGCAGGGCAAGCTCGGTTTGCACGCTAAAACCCAAGCGGGCAATGTTTTCACTGATACGTTGGCAAACAGCCTTACCAAAATCGCGTTTGGCTGCAATGTGTTCATTAATGGATTGACTCAAGTGGCCTCCTCGTCCAGTGCGGCGGCCAGACTCATGATCACGGAGCCACCACAACGGTCTTCCGGGTCGAGTTCTTGCATCAAGGCTAAGATTACCCGCGCTTCTGCATCCTGTTGCAAACGCAATTTAATGAACGCCAATGCTTTTAAGGTGTAGAGATAAAACAAGCTGGTTTCGTTGGCGTACATATTCCATTGACCACGCGCCAGTCGGCGGTAATCGCCAGGAAAATTACCTTGTTGTGCAGCTTCTTCCAGTCCAGCGATCACCTCACGTTCAGCTTCATGTAATCGGCCTTGATAAAAGTAAAATTTGTACAGCGCAAAATGCGTCTGCAGGCAACGGCTATCTAGTTGCTGTGCCTGTTTAAACAATCTTTCTGCAAGCGGTTTATCAGTATGACTGGCGGCCACAGCGGCTTGTAACAACTGATTAACCGCGTCAGGCAAGTTGGGGCTAAACAATACCCGTTCTTCAAATACTGCAGCAGGATTCATGACTTACCAAACCTCTGCCGGTGCTTTTAATGACTCCACCGGCGTACCACCCAGCAAATGTTGTTCGATGATGGTTTTGACATCATCCTTACCTACCTTGCCATACATCACACCTTCCGGATACACCAATACACTGGGGCCCATCATGCAAGGTCCCATGCAGCCGGTATTGGTCAGTGCAATTTTCTCGAACAGATTACGGCCCTGGATTTCGTTCATGAACTCATTCATCACTTCCGCACAACCGCTGGCAGCGCAGGAACCACGTGGATGACCTTGCGGACGATTTTGAGTGCAAACAAAAACGTGTTTTTCTGGTCTTGGCATGGCGACAACTCCTATAATTTTAAAATTCAATGACTATTGATCCGGCCTGTGATGTATGAATATGCGTTCGCCTTTATGCCCTTGAGGGTATTGAGCCTGTCGAAAGGCAACTTGTGCTTCGACAGGCTCAGCACGAACCGTTAAAAACATTTCAGCGCCGGCTCAAAAAGCTCACTGTTTGAGTATTGGCAAACTTGCAAGCCAGGTGCGCTGGCAATTACGTCGATAACGTTCCTGCATCAGTTGCTTGATTTTCGGTGTAGCTTTTTTTAACGAAAGCGTTTCGGCTGGCATGATTTTCAAGCATTGAATCAAATGAAAGCCAATTTCAGTTTCCACCACAGCACTAATTTCCTGTTCTTTTAAAGTAAACAAGGTGCTATCGAGTTCCGGATAAAGCTTGCCTTTCACCAGCGTTCCAAGCTCACCACCTTCAAAGGCAGTAGGACATTCAGAATTTTTCAAAGCCAATGCGGCAAATTTGTGCGGCTTACGTTTTAAGGTTTCGGCGATTTCCTCCAAACGTTTGCGGGCATTTTCGCAGGTGTTTTCCGGGTAATCGGGATTGATACTGATCAAAATGTGTCTGGCGGAACGTTGCTCGGGGACGCGAAACTTTTCGGGATGTGAGTGATAAAAAATCCCCACTTCCACTTCATTGACTTTGGGGGCGCGGGCCGCTACGCGTTCCATAATGCTGTCGACTTTACATTGACGGGCCAGCGCGGCTTTTAAACTGTCTTCGCAAAGATTATTGGATTCCAGCGCAGTTAAGAAAGTCTCTTCGTCTTCGAAACGATCTCGCACTTCCGCAAACGCCATCTCCAGCTCTTGTTCGGAAATCATGACGTTGACCGCTTCGGCAGAATTCAATACCCGATTTTCAATATCATATTCATTTCTAGCTTGGGTTTGCGCCTGCCGTAGTTGCGGATGTTCCAGCTCGGAGGGCGGTTTCTGGAACAGACTCAAAGCGGCGCGTAATAAGGTGTAAGGCTCGATAACGACCTCGGAAGTCTGGTTCATATTACTCCTCCGGTTCTCTAAAATTGTCTGGATCAGCCGGTTCCAGCACACTTTCCGGCACTTGCAGCGTTCGTCCAGGAAAGCGCACGTGATAGTGCAATGGCAGGCTTTCTCGCAATACCTTGAGAATTTCGCCTTCCGTGCCGCTATCGACGATCACCCGACCTTGTATCCCCAGATCGATACGGCAAACCACTTTGTCATGAAATTCAAATCGACTGGGATTCCAGGGGGCATCCGCCGGAATCAACTCCTCCGCCCGACAACCGACCATGCGTCCCTGCTCAAGAAAATGCACGGTGTAAATCACCTGATCTTGCAAAAACGTACCCATTTCGATGACGTGCCCGACACTGCCACGACGCACCAGTAGTTCGCCGACCGGTTTACCTGGATACGTGCCGTCATTACGGACGTTTCGCGTAACCCGCACGGCCTCGCCGAAATCGAAACGTTCCTCGTCGTATCGCTCTTCGATCATGTTTGAATATCACCCAATGAAACAAACACGGTTTGCGGTTCGCCCATTTTGAAGACCTTGAACACCTTTTCGGTCTGCGCATCAGAATCGACAAAATCCTGATAGGCTCGGGCCAGTAATTGCCGGTAAACCTGCTTTCTACTGTCTTCGTCTTCCGGCATGTGGCTGGCACCCTTACTGATGTAATCGTGAAAGCGTTGCAAGATATGCAGACGGTTGACATGAACCACGCTGGGGTCGTATTCCAGTTCGAAATACTGCAAAAAATCCTCAGCCGCCTCAAGTTCTTCTATGTCGTCTTCAAAGCTCATGATTTACCTCGCTGCAACTAATAGATGATTAAGATTGTTGGGTTCATCACCCACAAAGAACACGACCAACAGGATCACCAACATCACAGTGACTTGAGCCAAAAAGGGATCGGAGTTTTGTTTTCTGATCATGGCACTCTCCAGATAAAGGCAAGCTAAGCTCGCGGGATAACAATGGCTACGGTAGGCACCGAGCCACTAAAATGGTCCGATTACGCTTGAATCACTTACCAGCAGATAAATCACAAATACAGCGAATAACAAGGCTGGGAATAAATTGAAATCTAATTTTTGTTTAAGCATGTTGTTTACTTGGGTTGATTAAATAACTAAGGCTTCGACAGGCTCAGTCCGAACGGGTACCAATGGATGGCGTCTTAGCGATTAGGTAGTTACCGCTTCCAAACGTCTTTCCACTAGTTCCAATAAGCCTTTTGCACCTATCCGATCTCTGTCGTCCAACGCCACCAGTTTCTCGAAAATACTCCGGCTCAATTCCAAGCGCTCCAAGCGCATATTCAAAAAACCAATCGATTTCAAGGTAAACAAATACAAACGGATGCGTGTCATATTTTGCTTGGGCGCTGCGCTGATATGACTCATTTGCAATTGCTGCCAATCTTCCGGAAAATCGATTCCGGCAAGAATCAAGTCCAGTGCTTTCTCCGAAATCAACAACGCTTCTTCCAGCCGATGCTGGTAGTAATAAAACCGGTTCAACGCCACCAACACATTCAAGGATTCCGGCGCTCGCAAATAGGCTTGCAAGAGCGGTAATTCAGGATTGCCGTTGCCGTATAGCTCGGCAGCCACTTTAATCAAGGCTTGCACCTCAGCACTGTCTTCTTGTTCAAAGTACAAATCCTGCGCATCAAATTGCAGTAAATCCATCAGCGACCACCTGCTGCCTGTTTTAAAATAACCGTATTTTCACCCTGACAAACACCCTCCGCCTCGCAGTTACCGCATTCATCTTCGTGCAACACCACCAGTCGTTCCTGTTGCGCTTCCAGTTTGTCCAGGCGTTCCACCAAACAATGGATGGCTTTACCAACCGGATCCGGCACCAAATGATGATCCAGATCAATACCGCGTGGATTTTGAATCTTCACGCCTTTTTGCTGAATGATGCGACCGGGAATCCCAATCACCGTGCAGCATGGCGGTACGTCTTTGATGACTACCGAATTAGCACCCACCCGCACGTTATCGCCCAAGCTGATGGCTCCCAAGATTTTGGCCCCGGCCCCGATTAGCACGTTATTGCCTAAAGTCGGATGCCGTTTGGTTTTGTGCCAGGTTGTCCCGCCCAGAGTAACGCCGTGATACAGCGTGACATCATTACCAATCTCGGCGGTTTCGCCGATCACCACACAGGCGCCATGATCGATGAAAAAGCGTTTGCCTATGGTGGCACCCGGATGGATGTCCACATTGGTCAACCAGCGGGCAAAGGCCGACAGCAAGCGCGCCGAAAGTTTCCAATCAACTAGCCAAAGCCGATGACTGGCGCGATACAACAGCACCGCATGTACGCCCGGATACGCCAGCAACACTTCGAGTAAGTTACGAGCTGCCGGGTCGCGAGCGAACACGCAACAGACATCTTCCCGCCAGTCCCGCCAGAGTCCGGATAGGCCTTGTGGACGAGGCGGCGAGAAATACATCATTTCGCCAGGCTCCAGGTGGTTTTGCCAGGGGTTGGTACACCGGGAATACGGAATAAACTCCCCGGATAACGATCGTCCGGCATGTCCTGTTGCGGCAAACTGTGTTGCTGCGTTTCCAGTTTGGCTTGACTGGCTTGAACGGACTTTTGACGTTTATTGCTCATCGCACACCTCACTAAAGATTGAGTAAAAAATGATTTAGATCAGCCGACTGTGGCGCGCGTTTGTGGGCGCTGACAAATTGCCGAACCATGGGCAGCAAGCGACCGGCCTGCCAGCGATTTATTTGAATACCCAGTTGCCGGTAAGCATGCATCACACCCTGGCTGCCGGAGTGTTTGCCCAGCACCAACTGATGACTGCGACCGACCAGCGCCGGATCGATGCCTTGATAATTATTCGGGTCTTTCAGCAAGCCATCGACATGAATCCCGGCTTCGTGGCTGAAAACATCCCGACCAATCAAACTTTTGCGGCTGCCGATGGTATCGCCGGATGCGGTAGCCACCTGATGCGACAAGCCAGGAAAATTCTGCAGGTTGACGCCGGTGTCTATGCCATATAACTGTTTCAAACCGACCACGACTTCTTCAAGCGCTGCATTGCCTGCCCGTTCTCCCAGGCCATTCACAGTGGTGTTGACGTGCGTAGCACCGGCCAACGCCGCGGCCAAGGTATTGGCGGTGGCCAAACCCAAATCGTCGTGCGCATGCATTTCTATATCCATGTCGGTCACAGTGCGTAATTGCCGAATCGCTGCAAACACGCCAAACGGCTCCATCACCCCAACCGTATCGGCAAAACGGATTCGACAGGCACCGGCTGTTTGCGCAACTTCTGCCATCTGCGCCAGAAAATCACTGTCAGCACGCGAGGCATCTTCGGCTCCCACACAAACCCGCATACCGGCATCGATAGCGGTTTTTACGCAACGCTCGATAGTCGCCAACACCCAGGCTCGGCTTTGTTTGAGTTTGTGTTGAATGTGTTGATCGGATGCTGAAATGGACAAATCCACCATGCTGACGCCTAGCCCCAGACAATGTTGCAAATCCTCATCATGCATCCTCGACCACACCAGTAAATTACAGGGCAATTTGAGTGCTGCAATGGCTTTGATTTCATCCCGCTCCTGCGCACCCATCGCCGGGATACCAATCTCCAGCTCAGGCACACCCAAATCCACCAGATGTTTGGCAATACTGAGTTTTTCTTCCAGCGCAAACACTACCCCGACCGACTGCTCGCCGTCGCGAAGCGTGGTATCGTCGATGATGATGGAGCGCGGCGTTTGCGGCATACTTCAACCTCAGTGATTGCAGTGCAGTGTTGGTTATTTGGGTGGTGTCAGCACCCTTAAGACTGATTAAGCAAAACACTTGCCAACTGGCAATAGGTTGATAAATAAGGGATTGAAGGAACTGTTGGCAGGTTGCCTACAGAACAAGCGCTTTAGATCAAGGCAGATTGTCGTAAACCCTACAAAGCGCAACGGGTAATTGATTCTGTCCGGTCATATTTTAAAACTGCCGGCATGCCCGACGGGAAGCTGGTGTGAGGTTGTTGCTGATGCGACTTGATAAACAGGACACCCTTAAAGACGGGCCTTTTAAAAGCCCGAGGTACAACCCGTTATTTCGGCACCATTGTCTTTTTCCGGAATACCATCCTGATCGGTATCGGGTGCCATGCGTACTCTTCCTGAGGTATTGACAATAATAAGTTTGGCCCCTTGAATACTGTCGTTTTGACACACGGCAAAACTGCCAATGTTGTTACTGGTACCGTCAGGCTGATAGCGGATAAAGTTCTCAAAATTATTGTTGCCTCTCAGTGTGTAGGTTTCAGGCAGCGCTGAAACCTCCGTGATTTGCACATCCGTACCAGCATTAAAGACATTTTTGGAGGCATTGGTGGCTCTATCAATATCAACAAATATCTGCCAGCCATTTTCCCAGTTTGCGCCGGTTTTTCTGACTGCCACATGCTGACCACGCCTTATGGCTTCACTGCGGGCATAGTTCAAGGAAGCAACCAGTTCATTGGCGATGCTGGTCAGACGGTTGCGGACAATACCTGCCGAAAAATTTGGGATGGCGATCGACAACAGGATCATGAAGATGGATAGCGTGATCAACAACTCGATCACCGTGATTGCCAATTGCAGCTTGGGGTAAGAAGTTCGCATAATCTCTTCATCCTGATTACTAGAATAAATAGACTCCAGAACTTCCCCCAGTCACTGGATACTCAATTATGCGAATAACTATAGCAATATTTTAAAAAATATCTAACATATAAAATAATCTGATAGTTCAAAAACTTTTTGCCGTTTGTATTAAATGTCTTGCTGACCCAGCCATTGCCTCGTCACCGGCGATTGATAGCCGCCAAATCGCTCCAACAAGCGTTCCGCATCGGTGTCGATCATTAACAGGTCGTGTTGCTGGGATTTGACGAATTGCTCTCGCTGCATAGTGGCTAAGAATTGGATCAAAGCATCGTAATAGTTTGCTACATTCAGCAAACCGCAAGGTTTTTGATGAAACCCCAACTGCGCCCAGGTCCATATCTCGAATAATTCTTCCAACGTACCAATGCCACCGGGCAGAGCAATAAATCCATCGGAGAATTCGGCCATCCGCATTTTTCGTTCATGCATCGATTCAGTGACATGCAATTCGGTAAGGTTTGCATGAGCGATTTCCTTATGAGCCAAGGCTTTTGGGATAACACCGATGACTTCGCCACCGAGTTGCAAAACCTGATCCGCCAACCGGCCCATGATGCCAATCCCGGCGCCGCCATAGACCAATCGCAGATTGCGTTTCACCAATGACTCAGCCAGAAAATCCGCAGCATCGGCATATATCGGCTGTCGACCGGGGCTGGATCCGCAATACACACAAATACTTTTCATCAGGTTCACTCTGTTTAATGGGTTAATACGCAACGATTTTCAGTAACTATTCAGCATTGATGAATTATCCCTTCTTCCTCCGTGATAAGGAGGATGTCGTAAAAGCCCCCCCCCTCCTTGCGGGAGAGGGCTGGGGTGAGGGGAATCTATAATGCAAACAGCTGATTTATATGCCCTCCTAACCTTCTCCCGGTGGGAGAAGGAACTGTTTCGACTTTTACGACAGCCCCATAAGGCCTGGATAACGGGCTAAAACTATGCTTTTCAGCATGTTTGCCGCCCCTCACCCTGCCCTATCCCGCTGGTGAGGGTCATTGTTGCTTCACGCTGAATAGATAGGTTTGTAATTGTATAACCGCCGGCGTGGCTGGAGCGGTTAAAATAGCGCCGTTTTATCCGTTATCAGAAGGCAAACCCATGAAATTCAATCCCTGTATCGATTTATGCACCAAAGACGGCACACATTGCCAAGGCTGTGGCCGCTCACATGAAGAAATTGCCGGCACTAAACAGATTGTGCAATCGGCCATTGCCTTTATTCAGGCGCAAGACTATGAGAATCCCGACGAATTTGTTGCCGCCATCAGCAAAAGCATTTTGAAAAAATTGCAAAAAGCCAAAGAAGCCAACCAAGCTTGATCAGTCATTCATTTTCCAACGCTTCAACACGCACATCGCCATGAACATCACCGATTTACAGCAACTCCCTCGTCGCGAAGTACCGGCATTCCCCGGCTGGTGGGTGGCATTGGGCCCAGGCGTGGTGTGGATGGCACTGGCCCAAGGCAGTGGCGAATTGATTTGGTGGCCTTACATGGTGGCTAAATACGGCTTAACCTTTTTATGGCTGCTGGCACCGGCCTGTTTGCTGCAATACCCGCTAAATCTGGAAATTGGCCGCTATACCCTGTTAACGGGTGAAAGCATTTTTCACGGCTTTATCCGTTTGCATCGGGGTTTCGGGATTTTTTTATGGTTGCTGATGAGTGTGTCTTTTTTGTGGTTTGGCGCGTTTGCCTCCGCAGGCGGTACAGCCATGGCCGAACTCACCCACTGGCCGGTTGGCTGGACCCAACGCGGGCAAAGTCTGTTTTGGGGCTATGCATCGATTGCAGTGTTCGTGACAGCCATTCTGGCCAGCGGCGTGGTCTATATCTTCATCGAACGCTTTATGAAACTGGTGGCACTGGTAACCGTAATTGGCTTGTTATCCGCCTGCATGCAACAGGATGTTCTGGCCACCTTACCCGCCTTTTTACATGGCTTGCTAGGACCAACAGATACCATGCCCCGCCCCTGGGATGCCAATGATGCCAGTAAATTACTGACTGCCATCACCTTTGCCGGTTTGGGCGGTTTCTGGATTTTGTTTTATTCCTATTGGCTTCGTGACAAAGGCGCCGGCATGGCCGGCCTGATGGGCCGCATAACGGGTTTAGGCGGCACCGAAGAAACCGTGCATAGCGATGGTTTTTTGCCCGCAGATAAACCAGAAAGTCAGGCAAACTGGTCAACTTGGCGACGTTTTTTGAGCGCCGACATCATGATAGGCATTATCGGTAATTTACTGACCACCTTGATGATGTGTCTGCTGGCTTATGCGCTGTTGTTTCCGAAAGGCTTGCTGCCACAGGAATACGAATTGGCTGTGGTGCAAAGCCAGTTTTTTGCGGTGAGTTGGGGAGAGATTGGCCGGCTACTGTTTTTGGTGGTGGCCGCAGCATTTTTAACCGACACCTGGCTGGCCACCGCCGACGCTGTCAGCCGCATACAAGCCGACATAGTGATGACTTTGTTCCCCAAATCGCGTCGCCTAGCGGCACGGCAATGGTATTACATTTTTCTGGCCCTATTAACGGTCATCACCTCATTCACCATGCAACTGGATGCGCCGGGACCGTTGATTTTGACCAGTGCCCTGATTGGTTTCATCGGCACCATAATCTTTCCTGTGGCGCTTTATCAATTGAATCACAAATTGCTGCCACCGCATTTACCCGAATGGGCCAGACCGAAAGGCCACCCCTGGTTGCTAGGCTTAAGTTTTCTGGCGTATTTAGTGCTGGCTGCTTTGTATCTGAAATCCAGTCTGGGATTTTAATTCCCACGCCATGACCTTTCCCAATTGGCTCATGCCATTAAATTTAGGTCTATTTGCAAAATGAGAATGGAATGAAAGCCGTCGGATATATTTTTTTCATTCAAGCACATAGCCGGGATTTAGTTCACTGAATACTCATAGTTTGGTAGGGCGAATATCCTTCCCTGCGCAAAAGCCTTACTTTGCAAGATCGCCTCATTTTGCCAAGCTTCACGCATCAAAGTGGCGAAATCCCATAGCAATCCAGAGTTCGATTTGGGCTGGTTTAAGGTTGTTTAACCCAGCCTAAAGCCCTGTGGGGAGATTCTTCAAAAATCCTCCTCAATCCCTTTCCTGATTAGCAAGATGCTTCAGCAAAATCAAAAACTCAGTCATGCTCGCAGGGATGCGGGCATCCAGTGCCATTGATGGTGTCTTCGAGCTATCCATGCAATCTGGATGTCGGCAATCCACTTGTGCCCCAGAGGGTATGCCGAAATGACGATGTGCGGGTCTTAACTTTGAGTTAGCTGAAGGAGCTTGCTAATCAGGATCCTTTTTATGCCCTGTGGGTACTTTTCCAAAGAGAGACGTTATTTTTGGCGAAATCCTAAGTTAAACCAGCCAACCCACTTTTAATTTGTGCCTCTTTTAATAACGCATCAATAAAATAGCGGCAATAGGAAGGTAAATACAGTTGTTTTAAATAGGCAATTTTAGTCACCGATGCCGGTATCAAACGACTTAAATCCAACGCCACCAGATCGCTGTCTTTTTCCGGCTCGTAGGCCGTTTCAGCAATGATGCCCACGCCCAAACCCAATCTGACATAGGTTTTAATGACATCGGAATCGGCCGCCGCCAGGATAATATCCGGATGCAAGTCTTGATCATTAAAGGCTTTTTCTATTGCTGTACGTCCGGTATACCCCGGACTGTAGGTGAGAATAGGTTCGACCGCCAAACGTTTTAAACTTAATTCGGCGGTTGCCAGTGGATGCTGCTTAGGTACGATGGCAAGATGATGCCATTGGTAACAAGGACGGAGTATCAACCTATCATCTTCAGCCAACTTTTCGGTACAGATGGCGATATCGGCCTGATGTTGGTGCAATAAATCAATCAGGTTGCCCGGCGAGGACTGCACCATATAAATTTTGATATCAGGATATTGCTGGCGAAATTGTTGGACGGGCACGGGTAACAGATATTTAGCCTGGGTATGGGTGGTGGCGATATGCAAGGTACCGTTGCGATTATCACGGAAATCATCCGCCATGCTGATGATGTTTTTTTTGGCCTGATGAATCTGCTCCACCTGCTGCATCACGCGCTCACCCAAAGGCGTCAAACCCAACAGACGCTTACCATGCCTTTCAAAAACCGGCGTACCCAGTTCAGATTCCAATAACTGCAATTGACGACTTACAGCGGATTGCACCACGTGCATTTTCTCTGCCGCCTTGCTGAGATTAAAGTCTGTCTCCTGCAGAACCCGTAATAATTCAAACTGATTAAGATTCATGGTGATTATTAACGTTCTTATACTGTTGCAATTCCTGTAATACACCCAGCAGACAATCCGCCAGCGAATCCACCTTATCGAGTACATTGGCATCCTGATTTTTCACTGCCTGTTCGATGGCTTGCGCCTGATCAAATAAAACATGTACCTGAAACACGCCGGCAAAGCCTTTTACGCTGTGCGCCACAAATTTAATCGTTGCAAGATCCTGGTCCTGGGCTGCCTGACGCAGTTTGTCTGCATTGCTGTGCTGGGTGCCATCCAGCGCACTATCGATTAAACGATCCACAAACGCCTGCCGTCCTTCAAAACGCTGATGGACGTTTGCCCAATCGATTAAATCCATTGGTTTGGATTTGGCAACAGGTTCTTCTGCAGACTCCGGTTGAATTTGCGTATCCACTGCAGCAACCGGCTCGGCATCGTGCTGAGAAATGGGTTGAATAAGGGGTTTATGGGGTAAGTTTTTCAGAATGATTGAAACCAATTGGTCAACATCGACAGGTTTGGTGACACGCTCGCGCATTCCGGCCTCCAGACAGCGCAAGCGTTCTTCCGGCATGGCATGCGCCGTTAAACCGATGACTGGCAAGTCCGGCGCTATCTCAAGTACTTTTTTAGCGGCCTGATAACCGTCCATCAGCGGCATCTGGATATCCATCAACACCACATCAATGCCCGACACACCGATTTCTTGCAAACGCTCCAGGACCTGCTGACCATTTTCGGCAAAGACAACCTCAGCGCCTTCCTGTATCAGCATGTCATCCAATACCAGACGGTTCAACTCCACATCATCGGCTGCCAAGACTTTCACACCGCTGAGACGTGGGCCGCTGTTATCAAACTGCTCGGACGGTTCCTGCATTGGAGCCGTTTCAGGTAATGGAATGTTCAGGCAAAACTGGCTTCCAACCCTCAATTGACTTCTCACGGTAATATCGCCACCCATTAACTGGGCCATATCACGACTGATGACCAATCCCAGGCCACTGCCACCAAATCGGCGAGTGGTCGAGCCATCTGCCTGCTCAAAGGCATTGAACAAACGACTCAACTGTTCAGGGGAAATGCCAATACCGGTATCGCTGACGATGAATAAAATAGTGTCCTGTTCCTTGCGGATAGTCAGACTGACATAACCGTGTTCGGTAAATTTTACGGCATTGGACAGCAAGTTAACTAAAATTTGCCGAATCCGTAGCGAGTCGCCCATCACCCATTCGGGCAAGTCTTTGGACTTATCCACCATCCACTGCAAGTTTTTTTCCCTGATGCGCAACTCATTCAAACTGATTGCATCGTTGATTAATGCCGATAACCGAAACGGACTTTTTTCAAGCAATAACTTACCCGCTTCAATTTTGGAAAAATCCAAAATATCGTTGACCACATTCAGCAAATGCTTGCCTGCATCAAAGATGCGCTGTAAATGTGGCATGGGGTCTTTTTTACCCGACTGATCGCGCAGACTGATCTTGGCCAAACCGATAATCGCATTGAGCGGGGTGCGAATCTCATGACTCATATTGGCCAAAAACTCCGTTTTAACCTGCACCAATTTCATCGCCTCCAGCCGGGCATTTTCCAATGCTTGCTCGGTTTGTTTACGCGCACCAATATCCCGGATGACGCCAATATAGCTATAGCCTGAATCAGCCATCAATTCATTCACGGATAATTCAATCGGTATCAAGCTCCCATCTTTACATTTCCCATCGACCTCCACCCGCCGCCCCAGAATGACACGGGCATGATGTTCACGATGATTTGCCAGATAACCGTCGTGCTGGGAATGATGCGGCTCCGGCATCAACACATTGATATTTCTCCCCAACAACTCTTCCTCTTCATAACCAAACAATTCCAATGCCGCATCATTCACCAATAAAATACTGCCATAGGCGTCTATTTGCAGCACAGCATCGGTCATGGATCTCAAAATACCCCGGAAACGAGCTTCGCTGGCCACCAACTCGGCCTTATCGCGTTTGAGATCACTAATATCACGAACATTGGCCTGCAATAATGCTTCGTGCTCCAAATCGATGCGCGTCAGTACGACATCAGCCGTAAAGGTTTTGCCATCCAGGCGTTCATGCAGCCACTCAAATTCAAAAAAACCATTTTCATAGGCTTGCTGCAATTTGATCTGGCATTCGTCACTCGACAAAAAGCCGTTAGGTTGAAACGCTGGCGATAAACTGACCGGATTGTGATTGAGCAACTCCGTTTCACTTTGACAACCAAACAATTTAATGGCCGCTGAATTGCAAGACACAATCCTGTTGTCTGCATTGATTATAAAAATGGCGTCACGGGATGACTCAAACAGTAGCCGATAACGACGTTCATTCTCTTGCAAAATTCTGATCGAACGTTTTTCGTTGGTAATATCGCGGATGAAGGCGCTAAATTCCATGTTTCCGATTAACTCATTTGGCGTAATGGCCAACTCGATGGGAATTTCGTGACCATCCCGGTGCAAACCCACAACTTCAATGCGACGGTTTAATAACTGGGCATCGCCACTCAGCATGTAGTGTTGCAATCCATTTTGATACGATTTGCGAAATTGTTCCGGGATAATAACCTCGTGCATTTGTCGACCGATGACATCCTCAGCTTTCCAGCCAAAAATGGCTTCAGCCTGGCGATTCCATCCACACAAAACACCCTCGGCATTTATTTGCACCACCGCGTCCATAGCGGTATCCAGAATGTTGGCTAACCGCTTTTCATCCAGTTGGTGTTTTTTGAGCAGCGCCAGAAAACTATCGGCCATGTTGTTAAAGCAGGCGCCGATAAGCCCCAATTCATCATGGCTGTCGATAAACAGACGCTGCTGATGTTGGCCACTTGTAAACTCTTGCATGACCCTGACAAGCGATTTCATACTGCTGGAAATTGACCACGTCATACCCAACGCTAAATAAGCCACTAAACCAAACAGCATCAATGGCACACTGATATTGATCAATAACAGTTTTTCTGCTTTGGCCAAGCGCACTTCGATTTGACTATGCAGTTTTGGAAACAGGGTTTCAAACACAATTTGATAGTTTGCATCCACCAATAACAGCAGACTGGAGACAAAATAGTCAGCATCGTTGTTGAATTTACCCTGGATAAAATCGGGCAGTACTGTCTGACTAACCATGCGTGAGGTACTGAGCAGACTCGACTGAATATGAAGCAGTGGCTCCTTTAAATCCGGATTAAGCTGACTGGTGCGCTCCAAGATATAAGCGATACGACTGGTACGGCTCTCGATATCATCTTTTAGAGATACCAATTCAAAACGCTGCTGATCGTTGAGGCTTTTTTGATTCAAGACGTCCAGGCTGATACCACGCATTTTGGCGATATTTTCAAGACTTTGCGGCAATTCCTGAATCAACAGCTGACTCACTAAAAAAGTGTCCTGCTCACTGGACATCATTAATAAGGATTCGGTGCCCAGTTTTTCATGAAATCTTAATGTGTCAGTAATCAAGACCGTGTATTCGGCAAGATCGGTATCCTGATTTACTGGGGCTTGAGTCGGCTTGATATTCGACCATTGTTTAACAATCGCGGCATACCCTAAAGGCTCGAGCAGGGTTTCTGGGACAGTTCGCGGCAATTCGAGCAGGATCTGATCAATCTCTTGGGTTAATTGCGCTTGCCGTGATTTCAAAGGGTCTACACCGCCTCTTACCGCCAAAGAAATAGCGCGCAGCTGTTGAAGTTTATTAACCAGTTTTGCAGATTGTTTCAATTGCTCCAATCCGGCCAATTCCAAATGGGTTTTTTCGATGACCGGTTTAAAATTACGATGAAAACTCGATACAACCATTAAGGCTGCCAACAGCGACAGTATGAACAGCAGCAGGTTTTTCTTGCCGTAGCTAAAACGGTTCATCAGCGCAATAGCGGGATAAAGCAAGACTCGCATCAGTGAACTCCTTTATCAGATAAAGCACGAATTCCAGGGAATAGCTGAATAAATCGATTCCACCCAGGGTTACTCTGACAGTCAGAGTGCGCACTATGCCAGTCGCGGACCGAAGGCCGTGGCATCGCAAATGGCATCGCCCCTACCCCAACCTTCATTCGCCGGGGTGGTGCCGAGCTATCATGATCGTTAGTCTGAGTCATCGGCATGCGCCTTTGGTTATCAAGCATTCAGCAGGCGTTTTTGTTTTTCGACAATGCTATTCAGATGCAAAGCCAAAACGTTGTCTTTGACAAAAAGCGCCTCAAGTTGATTGACCAGTTGGTCGACAATTCCATGTAGCTTCAATTCTTGAGCATCGGTCAGAGACAAGAACACAAAAGCTTCTTCCATATCAATTTTATGATCTTCAACCAACTTCTCTAACTGGCTATGGTTTGCTGTTTGATGGGCTTCAATTTCCTCCAGCAAGTTCACAAGTTCTTTGACGCTGTCGATGCGTTCTACCGCTTGCTTCAAGCGTTCTTGTTCGGCCTTCATGGCGTCAATTCTGACACCTGTACCCTCGGCAACAATCGCTAAATGGTCACGCAGTCGACCCACCAAATCCGGGTCATCCGCATCCAGCCCGGTTATGAGTAGATTGATATGAGGATAATTGATGGCCAGCCGTTCTCCGGTTTGGCTAATACGGCCTAATTTTGCTGAAAATGCCAGGATGGATTTTTCCAACTCGGTGCAGATCGCGTTGGAGCGAAAAAAATAGTTGTCGGCACCATCCGTCAATCTTACCAAACTATGCAATCCAAACTGACCCATGGTTTCAATAATCAGTTCGCCCAGGGTTTGTATGCTCATGCAATGGAATGATGAGCGTAAAAACTGCAGTACGATTCCGGTTTCACCCAAACTGGACATGGCGGTGAAGGCGGTCTTTTGGGCATAGGATAATTGTTGCTGTAGTTGGCGTTTCTGAGCTTCGGCCTCGATGGCTATTTCAACCTTACGCAGCAATAAATCTTTTGAGGCATTTTTTGGAATGAAGTCATTACCGCCGGCTTTGAAGGCGGCCATTAAGGTTTCTATATCGTCATGCGCCGATACAAACACGACTTGGGTATCATCGTAACCCTCATCGCGGAGATTCTTACAAACTTCAAGCCCATTTAGCCCTGGCATTTCAATATCCAGCAAGATCAGATTGGGCGCTAAATCCATGGCAGCCATACAATCGGCGCCATTGCTAAACTCATGTATCTGAAATGCATTGCCTTGCAAGTGATCGCAGACAATCATGCGCTGCAAACTATCATCATCTACTACAAAAATACAGAAAGCTCCGTCAGACATGCAATTTCCCCACTAAAAGAAACATATATATAAAATCGGATTAAAGCATATCTGTACTATCGATAAGAAAACCAAAAAGCAAGATATTTCTGAATATTTGAACCGGCTTGCAGGAGTGAATTAATTCTGGGTAATCGACAGTTTAAATCACCTGGATGATTACCTGATTAGACATCATGCGTCCGGCAAAACCGACAAACCTGCATAGTTCTTTGTCACATTTAAAAACTGCCCTCATGCCCACCGGGAAGCGGGCATCCAGCGGCTTGGAGGGTAAGATTCAACCATCTATAAGACCTTGATTCCTGCAATCCCCTTGTGCCAAAGAAGGGCTGGCGAAATCGTGGCTTCATCAATGATTCGGGCTTAAACGCTATGGGTATGACGCTTAGGATTTCGCCAAAAATACCGTCCCCTTTGTTCCCGCCAAGCCGTTCGTGCTGAACAAAGTCAAAGTATGCAGGGTTTGGCGCGACGAGAGCCCGCATTTCCGCGTCCATCCTGCGACAGGCTCAGGACGAACGGGAAAACCCTTATCAGCCGAAACAGGGGAATTATTGTCGCCCATAACCTAACAGGCTAAAACTGATTTGGATATGACCTGTAACTCTCTAACATTGAAAGCGCCGCCGCCACTGGCTTACAGGTAATATAGCCTTGATGCGTATTCAAGGCTTTGGCAAATCCTTGGTCGTTTGAGAGTGCAGACAGTCCTTGATCTGCCAATTCAAGCAGATAGGGCAAAGTTGCGTCGGTCAATGCCAAGGTTGCAGTTCGTGGATAGGCACCCGGCATATTGCTGACACAGTAGTGCAACACCCCATACTTCTCAAAAACAGGGTGGGTATGCGTTGTGGCATGAGCGGTTTCAACACAGCCGCCCTGATCGATACTGACATCCACAATCACTGACCCTGGCTGCATGGAGCGAACCATATCTGCTGTCACCACATGTGCAGCACGCGCGCCGGGGGTCAGCACTGCGCCTATCACCAAATCTGCAGTACTGACCTGTTCAGCAATTGCGATGGGCTCGGAAATAATAAAATCGATCTCAGGCGAAATTTCCCGCTGCAAACGAATGGCATTCTCCGGAAATATCCCTGCCACCACCACATTGGCTCCCAGGCCAAAAGCTGTGCGCGCGGCATGGCTGCCGACCACGCCATCGCCAATGACCAGCACCTTACCATGGCGTTTACCCAACACAGACCCGAGCATCACACCTTTGCCACCATTGCATTTGGCCAGATAATGGCAACCCATTTGCGCCGACATATTGCCTGCAATCGCACTCATTGGTGCCAGTAAAGGCAGGCGGCCTGAAGCATCTTCCAGGGTTTCATACGCTACGGCAGTGGTTCCCTCGCCAAGCAGGCTTTCGGTCAAGGCTCTCGGGACACCCGCCAAATGAAAGTAGGTGAAGATGATTTGCTGTTTAAGTCGGCTATATTCAGGTTCGATCGGCTCTTTAACCTTGACCACCAAATCGTTGGCCCATGCCTGTTCAGCATCTACAATCGTTGCGCCAGCCTGTCTGTAAAGCTGGTCAGAAAAGCCGGAACCTACGCCAGCCGCTTGTTCAACAAAAACCTGATGTCCACGAGCAATCAAGACGGACACTCCGTTCGGCGTTAAACCGACCCGATGCTCTTCTGGTTTAATTTCTTTTACCAAGCCGATTTTCATGATTTGTACTCCAAAAGAGTAGGCATTCAGAAACTTATACGTGAGAAAACACCCCTACACAACGCCGTAATGATCGAACAAATAACGCATATGCTCAAGACCGTCTTCAATGGACCAGGATACAGATTGCCCCAGTAAATCAAGCAGGATGATACCATTCACAGCCGCATCATCGCTGATGGCAGCTTTAAGTCTGGATGCCAGGGCTCTGTTAACTACCTGCAGATTTCTGTAAATATTGGACAGATTGTCCAACTCCAAAGAATAGGGCTTGCCACTCTTATATAAAAAATATTGCGCCAACAAATACATGGATGAAACGCGATAAATGGTTTCATCATCGCTGGCCAACGGCAAATGAAACCGCGCCATTGGTTTTAAATATTCGGTATGCGGGCAAGGACTGGTGGCAATGATCAAACCCAATATCGAACTCAATACCCGCTGGGCGGTAGTCTCTCCGCTAATAGTTCGCTCTGGGGTGACAGCTTGCATATGCACTGTTTGGTAGGAGGATATGGCACCACACAGTTCCATTAAAGGCACTAAATTTGCCGCCACCGGACAAATGGGAACATCCGATTTATGTAACGGGCAGTTGCTGCATTGTTGGTAATCCAGTTGCGCCCAGGCAGGCGGAGGAGCTGGCGTATTTGGAATAAAACTGTTCGAAGCCTTGTCAATCCTAATAGGAAACTCCAGCGAATTTCCATCAGCAAACGCCAGTTTGTATAAAAACACCCATTGAGAGTCGTCAGACACTTCCAAAGCCATAATTTTTATTTATGCTATAAATTAAGAAAAAAACGCATCGGAGACAGAAGCCCTGCAACCGACCATAGTCTATTTGTCGACAATGAGCCTAGCATAATTTATGTCCAATCATGGCGATTGAAACATTATTCTTCCTGATTATAAAGATCCTTCAGCCAAATAGAGACGGACATGCACACAATCAGCGTGAGATTGGCACAGTAAATGCGTTCTGGATCATTAAACCGGTCGAAATATACCTTTCGCAGTTAAAGTGTTGTGTAACTATTCCCTTGCCCTTTGCAGGGACTCAAAAACCGAAATTTGAAGTGCGATGACTATAAACTCCATATGAAAAATGAAACCGTTCTGTCACTGTCCCACCCCGAACATCCTTAACTTCAACCTGAATCTGCCTGTTTAAAGCAGACACCCGAACCCTTAAAGCGTCTAACCCATGCACGACGATAGCGACTCCGAAGACCGAAAACTGGATATTCAACAGATCATCAGTTGGCTGGAAGCCGATGACATGCTGTCGTCTGCCGATTTAACCAAATCCCGTCAATACGCCCAAGCAGGTGTCAATAAAAACAAACACCCGTTAAAAATCCTGGCCGAATGCGAACTGTCTGACAAAACCCTGTTAGGTAAATTGCTGACTCAGGAAGATTTAACCCAATGGCTGGCCAAAAAACTGGACATACCTTATTACTACTTCGATCCTTTGCGCATTGATGTAGCCAATGTCACCACCATATTCAGCAAAGCCTACGCCGGCAATTACAACATTTTGCCTATCAAAATCAGTGACGATGAAGTGGTGGTCGCCACTGCAGAACCCTTCGTCAAATCCTGGCAACGGGATTTGGCCAAAATGCACAACGGTGCAATTCGCTGCGTATTTGCCAATCCGGATGAAATCAAACGTTACCTGGATGAGTTTTATAATTTTTCCCGTTCCTTAAAAGGTGCCAGTCACCAGACCGGCCAACCGGACAGCAATACCATACAGAACTTTGAACAAATCATCGAGGTCAGCAATAACAGCGATCTGGATGTGAATAATCAGCATGTGGTCAATCTGGTCAACTGGCTGCTGCAATATGCCTTCGATCAACGCGCCAGCGATATTCACATCGAACCACGCCGCATTCAAAGCAATGTGCGCTTTCGGATTGATGGTGTGTTGCATCAGGTCTATCAACTGCCTAAAAACATCATGAATGCCGTACTGAGCCGTCTGAAAATCCTCGGTCGCATGAATATCGCCGAAAAGCGTTTACCGCAGGACGGTCGTATCAAAACCCAGAATTCGGCCGGCAAGGAAATCGAGCTACGATTGTCCACCATGCCCACGGCTTTTGGCGAAAAACTGGTGATGCGGATTTTCGACCCGGAAGTATTGCTGCGCGACTACGAACAGTTGGGCTTTAACAAGCAGGAACTGAAAATCTGGAACCACATGACCAGCCAAAGCCACGGCATCATTCTGGTCACAGGCCCCACTGGCTCCGGTAAAACCACTACCCTCTATTCCACCCTAAAACGACTGGCCACCCCGGAAATCAATTTATGCACGGTGGAAGACCCCATCGAACAAATTGAACCGGCGTTCAATCAAATGCAGGTGCAAGCCAATATTGGCCTGGACTTCGCAGCCGGCATACGCACCTTGATGCGACAAGATCCGGACATCATCATGGTCGGGGAGATACGCGACATGGAAACCGCCGAAATGGCCGTACAAGCCTCTCTGACGGGTCATTTGGTTTTTTCTACGCTACACACCAACAACGCCCCTGCTGCAGTCACCCGCCTATTAAATATTGGTGTCCCCTCCTACCTGATTCAGCAAACCGTATTAGGTATCATGGCGCAGCGCTTGATCCGGGTGCTGTGCCATTGCAAAGCCGCCGTCGATACCGATGAGCAACGCTGGCAAGCCTTGGTGACACCCTTTAAAGTCGCCACGCCCAAAAAAATCTACCAAGCGGTTGGCTGTAAAGAATGCCGCAATACCGGCTTTGCTGGTCGTATCGGCATTTATGAAATCTTCGAAAACAGTGCTAACCTGCAGAAAATCATTGTGGAAGGCTGTGATATTAATCAATTGCAAAGACACGCCATCAGGGAGGGCATGCGCCCTCTGCGTCTGAGCGGAGCCGAGAAAGTCGCCGCCGGCCTGACCACTATCGAAGAAGTGATGCGAGTCGCGCCGGAGCGGATTGATTTGTAACTTTCCTGAGGAATTTCCAGACGCTCCCTAATACCTACTTTTCGGAGACTCGTTGAAAAATCACCGAAGGATTGATGCGCAATGGTATGGAAACCGAGATAACGTCCAGCGTAATGCCTTGTAAGCCGAAACATTAAAAAAACTTCGCCACACTGCATGAATATATGTTTGCATTTTCACGCAAACAGTTCGGGTACACGTCAGCCACTAAGGATATGGTCATAAATAACTTCCCGGAATTCAACTTATTCCGAATCACACGATTCTTGCTCCTCTCTTTGATAAAGATGGGTTGGGGGGAGATTTTTTAATAAATCCCCCTCAATCCCCCCTTTTTCAAAGGGGGAAATTATTTGTAGCGAAATCCTAAGGATTTGGTTGAAAATAATTTCCCGCAACACCGGACACGTCGTTCCGGTAGGGATTGCCGGAACCCAGAAGCCAAGGATGGCGAAGGTCTTTCTCATCCCTGTGAACGGGATACCGTCAATCCCCTTGTGCCCCAGAGGGTATGCCGGTATGACGGCCTAACTTAGGATATGGTCATAATTAACTTCCCGGAATTCTGCTTTACCTGAGCAAATTTTCAAATTTCTCAATTGAAACAGGCTTGCCAAATAGATAACCTTGAAAATGGTGACAGCCATGAATAGCCAAAAAGTCACGCTGTTCGATCGTTTCCACACCTTCTGCAATCACATCGAGTCCCATGCTTTGCGCCAAGGCTATGATAGTAAGGGCGATTGCAGCATCGTTGGGATCGGTCAATAAGTCACGCACAAACCCCTGGTCAATTTTTAATTGCTCCAACGGTAATCTTTTTAGATAAGACAGCGAGGAGTAACCTGTCCCGAAATCATCCAGCGAAAAGCCTACCCCTAGATCTCTCAACAGATTCATCTTGCCAATCACATCTTCAACGTTGTCCACCAAAAGACTTTCAGTCAACTCCAGTTTGAGTTTGCTGGGGTCCGCGCCAGTTTGATCGAGCAACTCCCTTACCTGTTTGACAAAATCTTCCTGGCGAAATTGATGAACACTTACATTGACGGCAATTCCTAAATGCCGGGTAGCGGGCTCTCTTGCCCAAGTTACCAATTGTAGACACGCCGTTTCCAAGACCCATAGGCCAATTGGCAGAATTAGTCCGGTTTCTTCGGCTAAAGGGATAAATTCGGACGAAGGGATCATGCCTCGTTCGGGATGCAACCAGCGAATCAGTGCTTCGGCGCCAATCGTGTGCTTACTACCATCAACTTGTGCTTGATAATTAAGCAAGAATTGCCGATTCTGAATAGCTTGGCGCAAATCGTTTTCTAACGCGATTCTCTGATTCAACATGTCCTGCATGTGTTGATCGAAGAAACGCAAGGTGTTTCGACCCGCCGCCTTTGCCTGATACATTGCTATGTCGGCTTGTTGCATGAGACTGTCTATAGGGACGCAGTGGCCATTAAACAAAGCAAAACCAATACTGGGCGTACTTAAATATGTGTGACTATCCAGTGTGTAAGGCATAGTCAGGGTCGTTAGGATTTTTTTACCGATCGATGCGCTTTGTGTTGTTGCCTCGCCAGACGAGACACTTAAATTTTCCAGGATGATGACAAACTCATCGCCACCAAGCCGGGCAACGGTGTCACCTTCACGAATACTCATTGACAGGCGTTGTGCGACTTGCTGCAGCAACAAGTCGCCAACATGGTGTCCCAACGTATCATTGAGTGTCTTGAAATTATCCAGATCGATGAAAAGCAACGCACCATACAAATCGCTGCGCGCACTGACGGCAAAGGCTTTTTTTAATCGATCGTATAGTAGAGTCCGATTGGGGAGCTCTGTCAGCTGATCGTAATAGGCGAGGTATTTGATTTTGTCTTCGCTATATTTACGTTCCGTAATGTCATTGATATTGGCAATATAGTTGGTAACTTCGCCGTGCGCATTTTTAACGGATGTGATGGTTAATAATTCCGGGTAGATTTCACCATTCTTTCGCCGATTCCAGATTTCCCCTTGCCAACTACCGGTTTTAACAATAATGCTCCACATTCCGCTGTAAAACCCCGCGTCGTGAAGTCCAGATTTTAGGATTCGCGGTGTTTGACCAATGGCCTCTTCTGGCAGATAACCCGTGGTTTGTGTGAAAGCTTGATTGACTTGCAAGATAACCGTGTCGGCATCGGTGATCACCATGCCCTCATGCGCTTCGAAAGCGGTGGCGGCTATTCTCAATTGATGTTCCGATTGTTTGCGCTCCGTAATGTCTTGATACTCCGACACCCACACCCGCCCAAATTCAGGATGATCAAAGGTAGTAACACTGGCATAACACCAAAAAGTGCTACCGTCCTTTTTGATATTAAGCACTTCGCCACTCCACACGCCAGTCCGTTCAAGTTCCGAGACTATTGCATCATGTGTTAGTAGCTGGTCCTCATTAGCCGGGGCATTCACAATGCTGACATGTTTTCCAAGCAGTTCGTCTGGCTGGTAACCAAACATCTGTTCAATCCTGGGATTGGTAAACACAATGGTTTGGTCAGACGTTCGAATCAAGTAAATCCCATCCGCCAGATTGTTTAAAATTTGGCTATGGAAGCGCAGCATGCTTTCATCCCGCTTGCGCGCAGTAATGTCCTCGAATATCGTTACAAACTGCCCAGGGCCAGGCGTGGAAACATGAGTCAGAAAATATTTCTGCAAAGGCTCAAAATACTGTTCAAATGAAGTACCCACTTTGGTACGTTCAACCTGCGCATAAACATCAAGAAACGGCGGCTCTCCCAATGCGTAAACATCTGAAGCTAATCGATTAAGGACGTCACACTTGTTCAGGCCAGTATGCTTTTCATAGGCAAGATTAATGTCAAGTATCAGATAATCTTTGGGCTTTCCGTTGATGTCATAAATAATTTGATGTAAAGCTACCCCCTCCAGCATGGTGGAAAACAAGGAAGAAAATCGCAGCTCGCTTTCTTTTTGCTTCTTCTGTGCGCTTATTAGTTTTG
>PERU01000041.1 GCA_002928965.1 Methylomonas sp. | reverse complement strand
AAAATATATTGTAGGGTGGGCAACGCTTTTCTGCCCACCTTTCAAAGGCAACAGTTTTAAATCAGCGTGGGCACAAAAAGCGTGTGCCCACCCTACTAGGCTGTCAATGCCCGTTAGCGACCCCTAGTAGACGCCAGCATGATCAGCCTTATTGGCTACAAGGATGCGGTAAACAGCGTGCACCGCATCGATCGCGATTGGTGCGGTTCGTAAACTCACCGCACCCTACGACTGCTTTTGGCTGGACATTTGTCATTGGTGCCTCTGTTCCATCCGGCAGCCTCGGCCAGTGGCTGCCTATTAACTAGTTATTCTGTCTGGCAACCCAAGCTCGAAGCCTGCGGTTATTTACCGATACAAAAGCTCCCAAAAATCTCGCCTAACAGATCATCGGAAGTAAATTCGCCGGTGATTTCAGAGAGGCTGGTTTGGGCTTGTCTGAGGTCTTCGGCGACCAGTTCGGGGGCGTGATTTTTCAGTTGCTGGCCGGCGTTGGCGACGGCGTGTTGTGCTAGCGTCAGGGCTTGTAAATGTCGGCGGCGGGCGATGAAGACGTTGTCGCTGGTTTCGCCAAAACCGACACTGCGTTTTAAATGCTCTTTCAGTAAATTCAGGCCGGCACCTGTCTTGGCGGACAGGTAAATTTCGACGTGCTCCGCGTCTTCTAGGATTTGCGCGGTCTGACCGGACAAGTCTATTTTGTTGAAGACACGGGTCACGTCGATGTTGTTTGGTAGCGTTTCCAATAGGGTTTGGTTGTCGCTGTCGGTGCTGTCCATCAATAACAGCACTTTATCGGCGTTGGCAATTTCCCGCTGGGCGCGGCGAATGCCTTCCTGTTCCACTGCGCAGTCGCTGTCGTGCAGGCCGGCGGTGTCGATGATGTGTAGCGGCATGCCGTCGATTTGGATGCGTTCGCGCAGTACGTCGCGGGTAGTGCCGGCGATGTCGGTAACGATCGCGGCTTCATGGCCGGCCAAGGCGTTCAGCAAGCTGGATTTGCCGGCATTAGGTTTGCCGGCCAGCACCACGGTCATGCCGTCATGCAGCAGGCGGCCTTGCTGAGCGGTAGCGTGGATTTTTTGAATGCGGCTATGCAGTTGTTCGATTTTGTTGGCGACTATGCCGTCACTGAGAAAGTCGATTTCTTCGTCGACGAAATCGATGGCGGCTTCGATATACACCCGCAGTTCGATCAGTTCATCGATTAGCTCGTTGATTTGTTCGGAAAATACGCCCTGCATGGATTGCTGCGCCGAGCGCACGGCTTGTTCGGTGCCGCTGCTGATCAGGTCGGCGATGGCTTCGGCTTGGGCTAAATCGATTTTGTTATTTAAAAAGGCGCGCTGGCTGAATTCGCCGGGGTTGGCCAAGCGCGCGCCCAGCGACAATACCCGTCTCAGTAACATATCCAGGACTACGCTGCCGCCATGGCCTTGTAATTCCAACGTATCTTCGCCGGTAAAGGACGCAGGGCCGGGGAAATACAGTGCTAATCCTGAGTCAATGACGCTGTCGTCCGCATCGCGAAACTGGCACAGCTGCGCATAACGAGGTTTGGGATTTTTATGGCTGATGTGTTGGGCGATGTCGAGAGCGGCAGGCCCGGAGATGCGGATGATGCCGACACCGCCGTTACCCGGCGGTGTGGCTATTGCTGCGATGGTGTCGCTGTTGCTCACCATCTTTGGTTAATGGGCGTGAGAATCGCCTTCCAGCACGTGTTTGGTGATGTACCACTGCTGAATGATCGACAAGCTGTTGTTACAAATCCAGTACACTACCAAGCCCGAAGGGAAGAACAAGAAGAATACGGTAAATACGATAGGGAACATTTTCATCATTTGCGCTTGCAGTGGATCGATCGGCGCAGGGTTTAAGCTTTGCTGAATCTTCATGGTGATGCCATACAGAATGGGCAGCAGGTAGAACGGGTCTTGCGCTGACAAGTCTTGAATCCACAGCGCAAAATCAGCCTGACGGATTTCCACGGTTTCGATCAGTACCCAATACAAGGAAATGAACACCGGAATCTGCACCAACATGGGTAAACAGCCACCCAGCGGGTTGACCTTCTCCCGTTTGTACATGGCCATCATTTCGGTGTTGAATTTTTGTCTGTCGTCGGCATAGCGTTCTTGCAATTCTTTCAGGCGGGGCTGAATTTTGCGCATTTTGGCCATGGACTGAAAGCTGGCTTTGGATAGCTTGAAGAACAGTGCCTTGATGGTGAAGGTGACGCCCAAAATCGCCAGACCCCAGTTGCCGACAAAGCTGTAGATTTTGTTCAATAGCCAGTAAATCGGCTTGGCGATGATGGTCAGCCAGCTGTAGTCAACCGTCAGTTCCAGGCCGGGTGTTACTGCTTCCATGATCGGTTGAATTTTAGGGCCGACGAACATTTGGGCTTTGAACAGGCCTTCGCTGTTAGGCTGGATGTTGGCATCCTGCGAGTACGAGCCGATGACAAAGCGAGCGTCGTTTAAAGCTTTGGTGTAAAAGTGATTTTCCTGATCTGCCGGTGGAATCCAGGCGCTGGCAAAATAATGTTGGATAAAGCCGGTCCAGCCACCTTGGGTGGTGGTTTCCAGGTTGCCATCGGCCATTTCTTCGTATTTCACTTTCTGAAATTTCTCTTTTTCGGTGTAAATCACGCCACCGGAGAAGGTTCTGATGAAATTGTTGTTGTTTTTATCGCTGTGTTCAATGCGTAATAACTGGTTGTATTGACGGCCAGACCAAGGTTTGTCGGTCTGATTGCTAACTTTTTGTGCCACGTCAATAACATAGCTGCCACGTTTGAAGGTAAAGGTTTTGGTAATGCTTAAACCTTGCTCGTTGGTCCAGGTCAAGGGTACGCTTAGTTCGTCCTGGCCGGCTTGCAATTCATAGCTGGTTTTGTCGCTGTTGAATTGGGCGTGGTGATCCGGTGCACTGGCTGAATCGCCGCTGGCAACCAAGCCACTTTGGGCCAGAAATAAATGTTCCGGGTTGCTGTCGAACAAACGGACTGGCGACAAGTTGCGTTCGGGCGCTTGCATGCCGATCAGTGCATAGGCTTTGTTGACGTAGGTGTTTTCTATTTCATGCGGGTATTGCAGCAAATCAAGATTGCGTAGCGTGCCGCCTTCGGTGTCAATTTCCAGCGCATAAACGTCTGTTTTGATGGTGATGACTTTACCGGTTTGAGCGACGGTGACCGCAGGGTTTTGTTGGCTGCCGTCTGTCTGGCTTGGATTTGCAGAGGTGGCCGTTTGGTTGCTACCAGCTACCAGGGGCTTGTCGGAGATGATGGCTTGCGGTTTCGGGCCATAATCTATCTGCCATGATTCCCACAGCATGTAGGAGATCATCAACATCGCCATGACAAGTACAAATCTAATGTTATCCATTGTTTATTTACTCAATTTATCTGGAACAGGATCAATGCCGCCTTCGTGGAAGGGGTGGCATTTTAATAATCGTCGTAGGGTGAGGTACGAGCCTTTGGCGGCGCCATGCAACTGGATGGCCTCCAAGCCATAACTCGAACAACTGGGATAAAAACGACATCTCGGTCCCAGTAGAGGGCTTATGAAGTATTTATATATCTTGATCAGGGTTATGAGCAGGACTCGCATCGATCTACCAATTTAAGCCAATGCCTTTCCAGTGACTTCCTCAAAATCTGCGCGTCTGCATGAGCTGCATCGCCGCGCGCCAATACAACAATATCGATGTTGATAATCAGTTGTCGTTGCAATCTAAAACTTTCCCGAACAGTTCTTTTAATGCGATTCCGTGCAACTGCTTTTTTGATGGCTTTTTTGGCGATAGCCAATCCCAGTCGCGGATGCTGCAAGGGATTGTTGGTCGCTAATACCGTAAAATACTTGTCTGTGGATTTTACGGGATCTGCAAAGACATTTTTGTAGTCGGCGGGCGTCCTGAGCCGATAGTGGTCCGGGAAGCAGTATTCTTCCGCAGACAATTAAACTGTCAAGGAAGCGCGGCCTTTTGCTCTGCGCGCATTGATCACTCTGCGGCCGCCTACAGTTGCCATTCTGGCGCGGAAGCCGTGAGTTCTGGCGCGTTTGAGTTTGCTTGGTTGGTAAGTTCTTTTCATGAGAGTTTGCCTTATTAAATAAACAGATAAAAAAGTCTGCGGATGATACGTGAAGACCCTGCTTACTGTCAATTTGACTTGGTATTTCCAAATTGGTGCAAGTTGGAGTAATGTAAGTTATTGGCTGACTTTTTCAACCCAATGTATGGAGTTCTTATCATGAATAAAATTGTTTTCAGCGGCATGCTTCTCAGTACTCTTGTGTTGGCCAGCTGCGCTGCCCAGCGCGGATGGACGCCAACCGTCGATACCTACAACAACCCGAATGCCTATCGGCTAAACCAAGACATGGAAGATTGTCGAGCCCTTGCGTCTAATGCCTCTAGTGGCGTAAAAGACACTGCAACCGGTGCAGCGGTCGGCGGCTTGATTGGCGCTGCGGGTGGTGCCGCAATTGGCGCTATTACAGGGAATGCCGGTAAAGGTGCGGCCATCGGTGCTGCGGCTGGCGGTATTGGCGGAGCGGGACAACAAGGTCTGCAATCCGATGACCGCTATAAAAATGCTTACCGCAGCTGTCTGAGGCAACGTGGCCATACGGTTTTGAATTGATTGTTATTACAAGTAGCACACATCTTCAGGTGGTCACGCTGATGCCGACCACCTGAATTTATCGGTCAACATTTTCATATTTAAAAACTGCCGTCATGCCCGCTGGGAAGCAGGCAGTCATTGCCATGGAGAGTATCAATTTGTGGTCCCAGAGGGTATGCGTGAATGACGCGTACCTGCACGAATTTGAAAAAGTGGAAACAAGCCTCCAGGTCAAATCTACCCTTGTTTAATCAATCTGCAGGAAATTGGCTTTTTTATTTTAAGGTTTATTGCCAAATAGCTTTTCCTTAAAAGATAATGCGACCGACCAACTGCATTGTTTTTGTGTGTCAGTAGAGTTTGCTGTTTACTCAAGACATCCGAAATTCTCTGCATAAGCAGCATTTATGCAGAAACAGCCTAAAATTCTCTCAGACCCTAAGCATGGTGTGGCTCATGAAACCCGAGATTACCCCGAATAACACGGAAAAAAAATTAGCAGACGAGGACTTCATCGTGTCGAAAACCGACGCATCTGGTCGGATAACCTATGCTAATCGGATATTTATGGAAATTGCCGGTTATCCGGAGCATGAACTGTTAGGTGTGCAACACAACGTGATTCGTCATCCGGACATGCCGCGTGGGGTGTTTAGGTTTATGTGGAATACCCTGAAGTCGGGAGAAGAATTTTTTGGCTTTGCCAAGAACCTGTGTGCCGATGGTGGGTTTTACTGGGTATTCGCCAACATCACACCCGACTATGACAAGGATGGTAACTTGCAAGGCTACTATTCCGTAAGGCGCAATCCGCCGCGTTCAGCGCTGGACGTCATCACACCTGTTTATAACCAAATGCTGGCGATAGAAAAGCAAAGCGCTGTTAAGGACGCGCCGGATAAATCGCTAAGTTATCTGTTTGATGTGGTTCAGCAGACAGGCGCAAAAACATACAACAGTCTGGTGTTGCAGTTATATAAATCCGAGGTGACAAAATGAGCGGAGTAAGCGCGAACATTCCGTTTTTGAAAACCAAAGTCAATTATGCGGTTTTAGGGATTTTATTATCAGCGTTGGCGTTGCTGGTTTACTGCCTGATAACCAACGGTTTTTCGTGGGTGGCGATAGTATTGAGCATTCCGCATCCGCTTATTGCCTGGTATATCTGGAAAACGGCAGAACAAAATTTAGAAGCATTACAACGGATTGAAAAGGTGTTGGAAAGGACCAATCAGGGCGAACTTTATCATCGCATTACCGGGACACGTGGCTTGGGCGAAGTGGGAAAAGTGGCCTGGGAGTTAAACGAAACCTTAGACATCGTCGAATCGTATTTCAAGGAAATCAATACCTGTTTCAACGAGGCGGCCAAAGGAAATCATGACCGATATGCTTTGAGTGATGGTTTGCCGGGCTTGCTGAAACAGTCAGCAAAGAATATCAATATTGCTCTGGTACACATGAATGAAAACGAAAAACTGATGACCAAAAGGCGCTTGTCAGCCGGCTTGCATGCTTTAAATACCGCAAATCTCTCCAAAAATCTGAAATCCAGTCAAAATGACCTAAGCGGCATTACCGAGCAATTGCAAAAAGTTGAGGCCATTACCATGGTCACAGGCCGCAATGCCGATGCCAGTCTGGGGACTGTGGAGCAGATTAGCGCTTCCTTGCACAATATCAATTCCACCGTGCATTCGGTATCGGAAGTGATTACTGATCTGATCAACGACAGCAAGAAAATTACTGAGTCGTTATCGATGATTACCGGAATTGCCGATCAAACCAATTTGCTTGCTCTGAACGCGTCCATCGAGGCTGCCAGAGCTGGTGAGCATGGCCGGGGTTTTGCTGTGGTGGCCGATGAGGTGAAAAATCTGTCCGAGCACACTAAAAATGCCGCGTTGGAGGTATCTAAAACCCTCAAATCCTTTAACCGGCGGGTCGAAAAGATGCATCAGGAAGCTGAAAACTCGGCAGCGTTATCGCAGGAAGTCATGGTGCAGGTCAGTTCTTTCAGGCATCAGTTTTCCGAGCTGTCTGATTCTGCCAAGGCCTCGGTGGGTTTTATCACCTATGCCAGCGATAAATCCTTTGGTTTGTTGACCAAATTGGATCACATCATTTACAAGCAAAATGGCTATATTGCCATCGAAAACCATCAAGATTGTCCGCAAGCTACGGCCATTAAAGTCGACAACCATAATTGCCGACTCGGAAAATGGTATTACGAAGGTATGGGATATGAAAAGTTTCGGACTACCACAGCCTACGGCAAGTTAGATCAACCGCATCATGATGTGCACAGAACCACCCAGTGGGCTTATAAAATATCCCGGGAAAACTGGGAGTTAGATTCGGGCAAGCTGGATGAGATTATCAAACACATGAACGAAGCCGAAGAAGCCAGTGGCTTGGTGATGAATTACATCGACCAGATGGTGGAAGAAAAAAGGCTTGTGGATTAAGTTTCTCTGATGTCTAACCCAGCCTGATTTATCAAGGCATTTCGTTCCGGCTGGATTTTTCGAAGCATATACTGTGGGGCAGACGAGGATTACCAATATCCAGTGTCATGGATGGATTGAAGCTTAGGAGTACAAGCAAAATAACGAATTCATTCGCACTCACATTTGACGCACTTGTATCATGCGTATTCCTTACTTTACTCTGAAAGTCATCGGAGCGATGCCAGTCGCGAACCGAAGGTCATGGAATCGCGACTGGCAACGCTCCCCAACTTTCATTGGTCGGGGTGATTTCGAGTTTTCAGGATCGTTAGGGTTATTAAAAATTTCCAGGGTTATCCTTGGGTTTTGGCTCGGTTTTAAGGGGCTTTGGTGATTGTTTCCATATCCCACCGTTGACAAAACAGCCCCAGCCCCAACGTAGCCAGTCCAATAACGCCAGCGCCATCCATAGCGACCAGCCCAGCATCAATATCCGATAAGTCATCATGGGCGCTGAGATCACGGTTGCGGTCGGTAAGCTTGCATCGCTTTTGTCTTGATACCAGTTTAAATTCTGTGCGGTGGATTGATTGCCGGTAATCTGCATGTCCGGCGTACCCAGTAGGCCTTGCTGAACTGCGGCAAACAGCAACAGAATGGCTGAGATTGTCAACATGCCCAGCAATACTTGATTCAGGTTGAAGTAGGATTGGGTGTCCGGGTTATTTTTGCCGCGCAGTCCCAGTCCAAATAACCAAATAACCACTAACAATCCCGCAGCAAGATGAATCTGGCTCAAACCTAGCATCAACAGAAACCAATGCCAGGATTTTAATGGCGTTAAAGTGGTTTTCCCGAGACCTAAGGCCAGTAACAGCAAGACTGCCAACAAACCCCAAATCAGGGCGGCAGGACCAAAGCGAGGGCCAAAAGTCAGTAACACCCAGCGGTCATCTCCTGACATCACCCGAATGTGGCTATTAACGCTACCAGTACCAAGATCGACGGTAGGTGTCGTCAGCAGCGTCGATTGTTCGACCTGAGATTGCCAGCTCAAAATAATGGTTTGAGCGCCGGGTCGAATTGGCAATGTGACGGTTTGATCCTTTTGTCGAATCGGTTGACTGACGCCGTCAATACTGACGTTTTGCAGTATTGCTTGGGGTGGCAGACTCATGTTGTGCTGGCCGCCTTTGGAACTGCGCAGAGTCAGTGTTAAATTCACGATCTGGCTGCGTTTCCCCGGTTGGATATGCAACTCACTTTTATCGATCGTCAGAGTCACTCCCGGCACGGCTTGCGGTCGGCTGATATGCAAGGTTACGCTTTCACCCGGCCAGGGTCGCCATTCCGGTAGCCACGCGCCTTGTTGATCCTGATGATGCACTACCGCAATGCCGCTGGTTTGCAAATGCCAGATTGGGCTGACATCGGCTCGCCATAATTCGCTCCAGGCTGGGTCATTGGCCGCCTTTAATTCCAATTGTTGACTTTTTTCCAGTAAAGATTGCCATTCCAGCGTGGTTTGGCCGGCGGGGACATTGATCAGTAGCTTGCCGTCTTTAATTCGCATGTGGGCACTGGTAACGGCTTCTCCGGCGAGTAATGGCAACTCCAGAATCACCGGGCTATCGTTACCGGCCAGTTTGACCACACGGGTATGCAGTCGCCAGTCCAGACCCAGTTGCAGGGTTCTTTCGACGCGCACAAAAGCCGGTAGATTGGCTTGCGGCAAGTGATTTGATGACTCGCTGGGGGCAGCGTTGAGACGGCTGAATTCCAGTTGCGGGCCAACCTTGCCATTTTCGTAAACCCCATCCACGCGCCAGCCATCGCTAGTGACCTGGGTTTGCTGAGGTTGCAGCGGCAACGGCAGGGTGAATTTATATTGCGGCGAATGTCTGCCTTGCAGCAAAACCTGATGCACACCGGGATGCAGACTCAGCCATAAAGATCCGTCGTCTTGGCGAATCAGTGTTTGAGCCACTTGACCGTCGACACTGATCTGTTCCGGGAACCATTGCTGCAGCTGAGCCGGGAGCGGTACGGCAACTGCTTCCTGTGCGTGAATGGCCAACTGAATCTGCATGCTGTCCGGTTTGATATTGACGGTCATGCTGGGGATTTGTGCACAGGACGGCAGGCATTTCGGCGGTTCCAGCAGTCGGGCCTTTAATTGTTCCAGCATGGCCTGATCAGGCATATCGGCAAAACTCTCGTCGGCAGGCGATAGCAAAAACGGCAGTAACAGCCAAACACTCAGAGATGGCAGTTGGGGGCGCCAGTGGCTCAATAAACCCAATAATTTGAGCGACATGACTGCCGCTAATAGAGCTTGCAGGATATGTAGCAGCAAACTCCAGGCGGGCGACAAATACCATAATTCAATCGACTGCAGGCTGTCCACTGCGCCATTCCATGATAACTGCACCGTTTGCCATTGCCATTGCGGCAGGCCCGGACCGGTTTGCAGGTTGGCGTCCGGGTCGATACGATCAAAATTAGTAGCAGAGTGCGCGTAGTCGGCTGCTGATGCATAAGCTTTGCTCATTTGACGGAGCATTTTCGGTGCGACCGGTGCCGGCGCTTCCATTGCCATACCGGCAGCCATTTCATCGTTGCCGGCTATGCTGGCTGCATAAGGCATAGGCGCTTCGATGGCTTGCCAGGGTCTTTCCAGTTGGGGATAGAGGCCGATGCGGATTTGCTCGATCATGAACGGAATCACAATCAACACTAAGCCCAGCCAGCAAAAATTACGATACCACTTCACCCATAGCGAGAAGCGATTGTCGGGTAGTACTTTATATAGAGCCAGAGCCGCCAGGGTATTCAACCAAATCCAGCGAGGCGCTTCGGCTTCGTGCCAGAACAGAGCCAGACTACACAAGGCCAACAAGCCCCACTGCCAGCACCATAGCCGTGACATGGCCATGGCAATGATCAACACTAAAAACAAATCCAGCAATGTCCAGCGGGTCAACCAGCTGTCGGGATCGTTGTCTACGCCGCTGACTGCCAGTAGCCGCCAACCGGGTGGGATGTTCAATTCTGCCTGTACATTTTGAAAAGATTGTTGCCAGCCCACGGCATTCAGTGTGCCGATGCTATTTTGGATACGGCTATCGGCTTGTAACTGAATTGCGCCACGACGCACTTCAATGCCGTGTTGTTGCTCATTTAACTGGGTAATCAATTGATTTTGGCTGTTTAGCAGCACTTGGCCGAGTTCTGTTTCCGGCAAGGCGTTCAAGCGCCAATCGCGGCTCATTTTGCCGTTGATTTGATCGCTGACCGTATAACCCTTGCCATCAAAATCCAGCCAAAGCGTGCGCTGCAGGCTCAGCTGATTGGGTTCCGGTTCCGGGTCGCCTTGACGCAATACTTTAAACTGCATGCTTTGCCCCTGTTTGATTTGATAAGTCGGCAGATGCCGCCATTCCGGCGGTAAATTGGTCTGGCTGGGGTCTACGCCCGGCAAGGCATCTATTTCAACCAGCCGTAGCGCCGGCATGGCCTGAAATGCCCACAATTCTGATTCCGGCCAATTTGCATCTTTGATGGCAAACTCCAGCTGAGTTAAGGCTTGTGGATGACGAGCCTGCAGATCGATCAGCCAATGACCGGGCCGGACTTGCACCCGTAATTGGCCGTCGCTTTCGATTCTGACTGGCAGTGGGCTATCCAAGCGTACAGGTATAAAGTTGGCTAGCAGGGCATGCGGTAGATTCAATTCCCGCGCGGCGCCGGAGACATTTAGTTCCAGACGGGTGATGACTTGTAATGGATTGTCATCAATGACTTGCCGGTATACTTGCACATCCAGGCTATCCTGTTGACTGTCGGTTTTGATAGCGGCAGGCACATTAAGCCACAGCGCCCCCTGATCGAATCGCGGGTAGTTGATGCGTTGATCGTTAAGCGTGACTTGAATCAGGCCGGAGTCGGCAGCGATGGCCAAACTTTCGGGTTGTTTGTCCCAATTGAATTGTCCCGTAAGCTGGTAATGGCCGGCAGGCATCCATATTGCCGGTTTACCTTGATACTCCAATACGACGGCCTGTTTCTGGTTGATAACAACCTGTTGCGGCCAGTGCTGATTATCGCCGGGCAGTACTATCCAATCGGCTTGATACAGAGTCCATTCGCCGGTGAATTTGCCTTGGCGCTCATGTAAGTCTAAGTTTAACGGCCCAGCCCAGCTACAGTGTTTTTTGGCAAAATCCTGATAAAAAAACGGGCAGTTAAACTTCGGTTGGTCGGCTAACACCCATGGCTCCCAAGCTTTTAACGTCTCGGGGATGGTTTGCGAGTCGATTGCCATGACTGAAAAAGTCTGGCAAGCCAGTAGCAGAGTGATTAAAAAGCTGCGAAAGCGTGGCATAAGGCTGCTCCAGTTTGAAGTGTCATTGGCAAGTGTAGCCAGAAACATTAAGGCTAAGTTATTTATGCGTTAATTCGATCAAATCATCGTTGAGCCCGGCCAGCAAACGCTGCAAATGAAAGGCTGCCAGTTTGTCGTCCGGGTAGGTGATGACGAATTTTTGAAAGGCTGCGATGGCCTCTGGAATGTTCCCTTCGTGCATTAACGCATGCGCGGCAAGATAATCAGCCTTTGACTGGCTATCGAGCTGGGTGGCAGATAGCGGTTCGAACACGTTTAAGGGAATGGATTTGCCTTTCACCAATAGCCGGCCAATCGGTCTGACAGAGGTGTTTACACAACCAGCCAAAGTGGCTTCTGATACACATATCAGCGTGCCCAGGTATTTATTGGCGCTTTCCAGTCGCGAGGCGATGTTGACTGCATCGCCGAGTGCGCGGTAATCAAAAATGGTTTTACCACCGAAATTTCCGACGATTACCTCACCAGTGTGCACGCCGATTCGGGTTTGACCAAATTCAATACCTTTGTGTTTGAGATTCGCTGTGAAGCGACTGGCGAACTGATGCATGTCCAGCGCGCATTGCAGAGCGCGTTGTTGGTGATCAATCTGTTTGACCGGCGCGGAAAACATGATGGCTAACGCATCACCTACAATCCGGTCTAGCGTGCCTTGGTGGGTAAAGGCTATTGCAATCATATTTTCCAGGTAGTTATTCAATAAGCTGACGGCTTCTGCAGGGTCGAGACTTTCCATTAAATGGGTGAAATCGACAAGATCGGTAAAGACAAAGCTGCAAATCTGGCGTTGGCCACTAAGCGCCAGTTGCTCTGGATGTTTAAGCAGGTGTTCTACTAAATTGGGTGATAAATAGCGCGAGAAGGCTTGTTTGATCCAACGTTGACTGCGTTCGCTATAGATATGGCCGAATAGGCTGGTAAACAAAAAAATCAGCGATAGCATCAGCGATGGCAACATAGGGTCGATGAGTACATGCGATTGGGCATAGGCATACCAGCTTGCAGACCATAGCAGGCCGAGGAGGAGGATGAATCCGCCAAAAGCCAGCAATGCCTCGCTGCTTAAGGCAATGCCGCCGATCAGCAGGCCGCCAAACACAATCACCAGAATTTCCGCAGCACTTGTCCAGTGCGGTTGCAGTAATTGTTCACCACTGAGGATTTGCTCCAGTGCCTGTGCATGGACTTCAATGCCGGGAATGACCCCGCCCAGCGGGCTGTAACGGATGTCCATCAAACCCTGGGCAGAGGTGCCGATTAACAGGATTTTATCGCGCAAACTGTCTGGATCGATCTGGCCGGCCATTACTTGCCAGGCAGGAATATAACGGCGACTGTCTGCATGGCTGTAATGAATCCAGATTTCCCCGCCTGATGAAGTGGACAAGCGCAATTGGCCTATAGCCATTTCAGCCAGTCCTGAACCATCCGCTCGGCTTTTGAGCGTGTAATTAGGGGTGTTTTCCGCCAGACGTAGGGTTTCGGCGACCAGCGATGGCACCAATGAATCGGCATGGCGTAATAACAACGGCATTTTTCGGATTATCCCATCGACATCGGACAGCAGCGACAAGGCACCATGACCGGCTGCCTCTACCTGCAGCATGGGCAGTGAACAGACCGCGCCGGCAAAGGGTAATAGATGCGGCAACGGTGATGCGCCAAGCTGCACATAGCGGGCAGGAAGGTTGGGGGGCGGTTGGCGTGATTCTTTTTGGGTCAGGGCGAAGCCCAATGCTGTATTGCTTTGTTGAATAGCCTTTGCCAAGATTCGGTCGTGATCGGGTAACGCGCTGAGGATTTGTCGGTTTTCAGCGCTCAGCGTCCACACATCCAGCATGGCGGTTGGTGAGGTGCGGTCATTTTCGGCAAAGATAATATCTATGGCAATTGCTTTAGGCTGTGCTGCATGCAAAATAGTCAACAACTCAGCGACGCGGGTCCGCGGCCATGGCCATTGGCCCAGTCTGTCGAGGCTTTCATCATCAATAGTGATAATTCTGACCGGCGTGTCCTGATAACTACGGGGTTTTATACGTTGAAACTGGTCAAAGGTGGCGTTACGGAGGATTTGTAGCGGAATGGGATTCCAGAGATACAGGCTGCAACAGCTCAGCACGCAAAATAACAATAGAGCAATGCCATAGATGAGCCGGGGATGGTGCGAAGTTAGAGCCACGATTGTATTGATCCACAGGTCCAGAGAGCTGCAGAACAGCCCGTAGCCTAAAATAAATTGGGGGTTAGAAATTCAAGAATATTCACATCATCGATTTGTTCTGGCAACAGGTATTTATGAGCGAAGGTCAGATACACGCCTGACGTTAAAAACAGTTCGAACACAGCGGCATCGATATGGCGGTTATTTTTCATGTTGTAGAGGATTTTGATGGATTTAGATAAGGTATACGGTTTTTTGTAGGGCCTGTCTGAGGCGGTGATAGCTTCAAAAATATCGGCAACCGCCATGATGCGGGCGGGAATAGACAGGTCCTTTTCGGTCAATTGTCTTGGATAACCCCGGTCATCCAGTGTTTCATGGTGGGTAGTGGCGTATTCAGGTACCCGCTTTAAGAAGTCCGGAAAAGGGACTTTTTCCAGTAGATTGATGGTTTCAATGATGTGTTCATTGATTTTGTAGCGATCCTCGCGGCTGAGCGTGCCCTTTCGGATGCACAGGTTATAAATCTCCCCATGGTTATACAAATGTTCCGGCATGTCCATCTTGATGCCCAGCGTGGGATCAGGTATTTGTGGGTTGGTGCGGGGAATGATGTGTTTGAGTTTGTCGGCCAACAGGGTCTCTTTGACCGGCAAGATCGGTTTTGGATGCGATGCCAGTCGCATGCTGTCCTGTTGTGAGAGGCCCAGTTCATCGTCAAAATGACGTAGCCAGATTTTTTCAGCCAGTTGTTTGATGCGCTCCCGATCAGCGTTGTCCATGCTTTCTCTGCCCATGTTGCATTCGGCAATGAAGGCGAAATCGTCAAACAGCTGGTTTTTTTGCTGTTCGAAATGGCGGTTGGCTGCTGCCGGGTCTGCGCCGTTTAACTGACTTTCCAGGCGCATGATTTCCGCATCGCGCAGCAGCACTTCAAAACGCATGCGGATTTCGTGGATGCGGTTGTAAAACATGTCCAGTTTGGTGGCTTTTTCAATTACATACTCCGGCGTGGTGATTTTGCCGCAATCGTGCAGCCAGGCACCGACTCGAAATTCCAGCCATTGATCCTCGGAGTCAAAGTTAAACTCGGCCAGCGGTCCTTGCGTTTCTTTACAGGCGGCCTCTGCCAACATCACGGCTAAGTCGGGCACCCTGACGCAATGGTGGCCGGTGTGCGGGCTTTTGGTGTCGATAGCGGCCGCCAAAGCACGGATGATGCTTTCAGTGCTGGATTTTTGACCATCGATTAATTGCAGGTTATCCAGCGCTACAGCGGCTTGGGCGGCTAGTGCTTCGATCAGCGGCAGCACATCAACTGGAAAGGGAATGGGGGTTCCGGTTGCAGGATCCAGTGCATTGATGAATTGTAGAACGCCTATGGTTTTGCCATTGCGCGGCGTCATGGGTACGGTCAGCAGCGATACGGTTTTATAGCCAGATTGGGTGTCGAAACTTCGCGTACCGCTGAAGTCAAAGCGCCGTTCTTGATAGACGTCGTCGATTAATATGGTCTTTTTATAATGCGCGGCAAAACAGGACACATACTTGGTATTGGCTTGATGCGAGAGCGGATCCAGCAGATGGAGTTCGTCAAAAGGCAGAATGTCCTGGCGGGTTCTAACAGCGAAGCGCAAGGTGTCGTGTTTGGTAACCAAATACAAGGTAGCGCCATCGCAGTGCAGCAATTTTTGGCCTTCCTGCAAAATATAGGCTAACAAGTGTTCTCGGTTTTTTTCGACGGCCATCATTAGACCGCTGTCGATGAGTAGGTTAAGTTTTGCCGTACGATTTTTTACTTCTTGAGCCAGATTGTCTCGAACGGCCTGGTGGGCTTTGAATAACTGTCGACAAGCCTGCGCATTTTTGATGCGTACGGCCACTTCGCCAGCATCCAATGGCAGATTTATGTAATCGTTGGCACCTAAACTCAGCATCAAGTTACGGATGTGTATGGCCGCAGAGGTGCAAAGCACCAGGATTGGCAGTTGATTGGGTAACAGTTGCGATTTAGTGTCCAGGATAAGCAACTCTGCGACATTTTCTGGGCTATGCTCAATATCTATCAGGAGCATGTCTATGTTGCACGTCAGTATCTCCGGCATAAGTTGCGATGTTTGAGTGACTAAAAATATATCGCTGTGGGGTATCAAAGCCAGCAAATTGTCTCGCAATATTGGGCCGGAAAGTGTGCTGCTAAATAGCGCAATCAGGCTTGAATTTGGCTGAGTAGACATCGCAGATTAGATTTTTATAATAAATAAATGCTTGAATTTTATAATTTGGGAATTAAAAGCAATATGCTATGCAGCATTTTTTTAATTAATGAATAATGGCGTTGCGATTGCCAAAAGATTTAGATATTAAAAATAGAACAATCTCGGGAGAATGTAAGTGACTAGACAAATTATATTCGGCTTATTAATGGCCTCCAGTTTATTGGCAGGTAATGTAGTGGCGGACGATACGGTGGTGGGATTTGTGAAAATTGCCGAAGGCGAAGCCAGTGTTATGGAGGGTCAAACCACACTGCAGGCAAAAGTGGGCATGCCGCTGCACTTGGGCAGCATCATTAAAACCGGAAGCAATGGGCAGTTAGGGGCTACTTTTAAAGATAATACCCTGATGTCATTTGGGCCCGATACCGAAGTTATTATTGATGAGTATTTATTTGCTCCGGCTGACGGCGGTTTCAAACTATCGGTCAATATGCTTAAAGGCACTCTGCATTATATTTCGGGTGTTATCGCCAAATTAAAGCCTGAGGCCGTGTCGGTGAAAACTCCGGCGGGTATTATCGGTGTCCGGGGTACGCGTTTCCTGGCTAAAGCGGAGGCAGAATAATGATAATTAAATCCATGAACAATTCAGTCCACCGGATATTGAAAGGTGTTTACGCATGCTGTATTTTGGCGCTGACTGCGTGCTCACAGTCTTATGTCGTCTTGCTGGAAGAAGAGGACGGCAGTTTGGGCAAGGTACAGGTCACTACCTCCAAAGGTACGACCGTACTGGAAAATAACCGTGATGGGATGGATTTACATGCTGAAGCGGGCAAAACCTTTGCTGTCAGCGACAAGCAAATCAAACAAGATTTTGCCGGTGCCTTAGCGGCCAGCCCGCAAAAACCCTTGTCGTTTTATCTGTATTTCGAAGGCGGCAGTTCTAGCTTGACAGCCGAATCTCAGGCAGAGGTGCCGAAAATTATTGTCGAGATCAACAAACGTCCTGGCGTGGATATTTCCATCATAGGCCATACCGATACAGTCGGGGACGAACAGAATAATGCTCGATTGAGTCTGGAGCGGGCAAAATCGGTAGCACAATTGTTTAAAGATGCTTTACCCGATACCGAAAAGGTCACTATTGATTCGCATGGCGAAAAAAATCTGTTGATCGCTACGCCGGATGATACCGACGAACCCAAAAATCGTCGGGTCGAGGTGATGGTCAGGTAAGTTCAATGGCTTGTAGAGACGGAGGGTATGCCGCTCTACAAGCAAGATAGCCGCTAAAAACTGATCGGCTACGGACCGGTATCAGTTGATCTTGATCAATTCCACATCAAAAATCAAAGCCGCATTAGGGCCGATGTCACGCCCGGCACCGCGTTCGCCATAGGCCAGATTGGAGGGGATGAAGAAGCGATATTTGGCGCCTTCTTTCATCAATTGCACACCTTCGGTCCAGCCGGCAATGACTCTGTTTAATGGGAAGGTTGCAGGCTCGCCACGGCTGTAAGAACTGTCGAACTCTTTACCATCGATGGTGGTGCCTTTGTAATGAACGGTGACGTTGTCGGTGGCTTTGGGTGTCGCGCCGCTGCCTTCGGTAAAAACTTGATATTGCAAGCCGCTGGCAGTGGTGACTACGCCCGCTACCTGGCTGTTTTCAGCTAAAAATTTTTCCCCGGCGGCTTTGTTTTCGGCGGGCGTGGTGGCGTTGGCCATAGAGAACATAATAAATCCTGTAATAAAAGCAATTAAAGTAGCAATGATGCGATTTCGAGTTTTGTTCAAGGTTTGCTCCTGGTTAAAAAGGTCATCAGTTAGCTTGTTTTATACATAACCATGTTTACCGTCAGTTACGCTGAAAGTCAGTGCAGGCGCGACGCATAGTCGCGATTTAAACCCTGTCGCGACTATGCGTCGCGCCTGCAAACCCGGCTTTCAATGGCCGGAGTGATTGCCGTGCCATCATGATCGTTGGGTAAAAAGTTACTGATAAAGTGTATCAGTTTTCGCTTTCCAGCTCTCGTCTGCAGTTGGCCAGTTGTTCATCATAGTGCCAAGCGCGTTGATTGACTTTATTGGCAATACGCATTAACCACGGTTTGTTTTTGTAAAGTTGTCGTTGGTAACCGCCATGTCCTTCGTGATAAGCCAGATACAGGTTTTGGGCGTCGTTGAACGGGATGCCCAGTTTTTTGTTGCTGAGAGCACTGTACCAGCCAATAAAGTCACAGCTATCGGCAAAATCCTCACGGCTGGCCCAACTGTTGCCTGTTTGCTTTTGATAATCAGCCCAAGTGCCATCCTGGGCTTGCGGATAACCATAGGCACTGCTGCTGCGAAACCAGGGGATAAAGCCCAGAATGGTCGGTCTGGGCGGTTCGGCGTCGGCAACGAAACTGGATTCCTGAAAAATGATGGACATTTGAACTGCAATGGGGACGCCCCAACGGCGGGATGCCGCCAGACTGGCCTGAAACCAGTCATCTTTTTCCCGAAAAATTTGGCAAATGTTGTTGGCATTTTTGGGGGGTAGCGTTGCGCAAGCCGATAAAGCAGCTAAGCTTACAGTTACTATTAAACGACGTTTCATGCCTTTTAAGCCCCTGGTTCAAATCAAATTTAAGTAAACGACATGATCAAGGCAATGCCGAACGCAGAACATCGCGCTTATCGTAAAAATCTTAGCAGTCATGGATTGATTTATCTGGGTTTTGAAGAACTGCCGATTAAAATGGTGAATTTATCATTGAGTGGGTTTTTGGCCGAATTACGTGATACAGGTGCAGACCTGTTTCAACGACTGCAAGTTGCACCGCGCATAGATATCTTCTTGCCTGACATGCGGGTTGCCGGCGAGGCGGAAGTAGTCCGGGTTGAATCATTAGACTCAGGATTGTTGATAGGAATTGAGTTCCGTAAATTATCCTATGACATCGATAATTTGCTGTATAACCGTCGCGCTTATCGTAAACGCATGAACACGCTGGGTGAAATCCAGGTTGATGATGTTGAATGCGTGTTCACAACGCAAAACGTTTCCGTCGATGGATTGATGGCGCGTATTGCCAGGATTGTCAGGCTGGAGCCGGGGCGCCGTCTGGCCTTCAGCTTTAAAGATCCTGATATTCAGGGCGAGGCCGACGTGGTCTGGGTCGACCATGACGAGCAATCAACCTGGCTGGGTTTGAAATATGTGTATCTTGAGCGGGATTTTATTCCTGGTGTGCCGCGCTTTGTTAAAGATGATACTTTTCAGCCCGGCAGCAGCCGTTCCCGATTGCGCGCTTTCCAATAAGTCTGCGCCAACGTATGAGCGGCTTCCTGAGAATCGGCTTTACCCAATAATTTCAAGGCTACAGCGGCAGTAGCAATTACAGTGGTTTCTGCAAATTCGTCTTCCAGTTGTCCTTGCCATAAGCTAGCTAATTTTTCTGGATTCAGGTCGTCATCTTTCATGTGTCGACGGGCGAATAATTCCGGCCAGAGTTCATCCACCAATTCGCCATGATTGACGCTTTGCACCAGACATTCAACGTCAGGATTACGCTCGGTTTCGCCGCCCTCGCCTTTTAATACCGCCATATTGCGTTCACCGAGTAATAACGCCGCTTTTTGATGAACTTGCCGGTAGCTGGGATGAAAAATCCCTTGAATACTGTGGCTGGCCTGCAATGGATTGAGTAGTCTGACCAAAGTATGTACCGGCGAACGCAAGCCCATCACCGGCCTTAAATTGATCATGTCGTACAGCGGTTGGCAGATATGTAGTAGCGACAGATAGCTAAAGTTGGTGTTGGTCAGTTGCTGTTCGGCCTCTGCCAATGACGCGGCAGGCGCAATGCCCAGCACTTGCAAAACCTTTTCGGTATACACCCGACCCTGAGTATGGCCGCCAGCACCGTGCATAAATACTTTGATACCGTTTTCGGCCAGCAACAGCGTGGATAACAAAAACCACGGCAGATGACGGCGCTTGCCGGCATATGATGACCAGTCGAGGTCTACCTTGATGCCGGGTTGAAATTGAAAGCTTTCCCGTGCTGCCAATACAAAACCTGCCAATTCTTCACAGGTTTCTTCCTTGATGCGCATCAGCATCAGAAATGCACCTAACTGGATTGGCATCACCTCATCGGCCAGAATCATTTTCATGGCTCGATAAGCTTCATCTTGGGTTAATGGCCGCGAGCCTTTTTTGCCTTTGCCCAAAATCTTGATGAATTCGGCAAACGGATGTTCTTGTTCGGTTAAGCTCATGAAATGGATAGCGGAAAGTAGTGGTCGATGAGTAGGGCAGCGAAAATCAGCATCAGATAAATGATCGAATAGCCGAAGGTACGCATGGCGGTTTTGTTGTCTTTTTTACGCATCATTTGCACAGCGTAATATAAAAAGCCCAGCCCCAGTGAAATCGCCGAAACCAGATAAATCAGGCCGCTCATGCCGGTTAGATAGGGCAGCAGTGCGGTGATCAGCAGCAAAATGGTATACAGCAGGATTTGCAGGCGGGTGAATTCCACACCATGGGTCACCGGCAGCATCGGGATGGAGACTTTGGCGTATTCCTCGCGGCGGGCAATGGCTAATGCCCAGAAATGCGGAGGGGTCCAGACATAAATGATCAGCACCAACAGCAAGGCATGTGGATGGATTTCCCCGGTAATGGCTGTCCAGCCCAGTAAAGGCGGGGCCGCGCCGGCAATGCCGCCTATGACGATGTTTTGCGGCGTCATTTTTTTCAAATACACGGTGTAAATTACCGCATAGCCGATTAATGCCATAAACGTCAAAAACGCCGTAAGCACATTAATTTTAATCACCAGCATGGCCATGGCAATCGCACCAAGGATGCCGGCAAAAATCAACACGTTATGCGAACGCAATTCGCCGGTCGGCAACGGCCGGTTTTTGGTGCGGTTCATTTCCGCGTCGGCCTTTTGGTCGATGAAATGGTTGATTGCCGCCGCAGAGGATGCGGCCAAGCCTATACCAAGGGTGCCATAAAAAAAATGGTCGAATGGTGGCCAGCCGGGTACGGCTAGTAACATCCCGACAACGGCTGTAAACACGATCAATGCCACCACTCTGGGTTTGCAGAGTTCCAGATAATGTCGCCAAGATAGAACGGTGCTTTTGTCTGTCATCGTTTCCGAATAGTTTAGAGGCCATTAAAGCTATAGAATAACAGTGAACCTTTGATTATTAAAATCGTCACAGGCGCTGATTATTCTTATCCACGAGGGATTTATGAAACTGGAATTTAATAAACCGGGCATGCTGGCGCTAGCGTTGCTGTGTCCTGTCGTCACGTATGCCGCAGAAACCAGGGTATATGAGCAGATATTGGCTAATGGCATGAAAATTCTGGTCAAAGAAGACCATCGCGCACCGGTGGTGGTGTCGCAAGTCTGGTACAAAGTGGGCAGCAGTTATGAGCCGGGTGGCATCACCGGTATCTCGCATATGCTGGAGCACATGATGTTTAAAGGCACCCAGCAATACCCCGCCGGTGAGTTTTCCCGCATCATCGCCGAACAGGGCGGGCAGGAAAATGCCTTTACCGGTAGCGATTACACGGCTTATTTCCAAACCCTGGAAAAATCGCGGCTGGAAATCAGCTTTAAACTGGAAGCCGACCGGATGCGCAATCTGGATTTAAAAGCCGAAGAGTTGGAAAAGGAATTGCAAGTGGTTACCGAGGAACGGCGTATGCGTACCGATGACAAGCCACGTGCCAAAATGCAGGAGCAGTTCAATTCGGTGGCGTTTGCCAATAGTCCCTATAAAAATCCCGTGATTGGCTGGCCGTCCGATATTGCCAATTACAAAGTCGAGGATTTACAAGCTTGGTATCAGCAATGGTACGCGCCCAATAATGCCACGCTGGTGGTGGTGGGGGACGTGGATGCGGAACAGGTGGTGAAGCTGGCGGAACACTATTTTGCAGGATTGAAACCCAGCGAGATCAAACCACTCAAGCCGCAAGCCGAAATCGATCAAAAAGGCACACGCAAACTCACTGTCAAAGCACCGGCCAAGCTGCCGTATCTGATGATGGGTTATAAAGTGCCGGTGCTGAAAACCGCCAAGCCGGAATGGGAAGCCTATGCGCTGGAAGTGTTGGCTGGGATTCTGGATGGTGGCAATGGCGCCCGCTTATCCACCCGTCTGGTGCGCGGCAAGGAAATCGCTGTATCGGCTGGCGCGGGTTATGACATGACCTCACGTTTGCCAGACATGTTTTTGCTGGAAGCTACGCCCGCAGAAGGCAAAAGCGTATTTGACCTGGAATATGCTTTAAAGGATGAGGTGTATCAACTCCAAAACGAACTGGTCAGTAAGGATGAGTTACAACGTATCAAAGCCCAGGTGTTGGCCAACGACATATATCAAAAAGATTCCAATTTTTATCAGGCCATGCAGTTAGGTTTGCTGGAAACCGTGGGTATTGGTTGGCAAAAAGCCGATGCTTATGTGGAAAACATCAATAAGGTCACTGCCGAGCAGGTGCGAGAGGTCGCCCGTAAATACCTGATCGAGGACACCTTGACGGTGGCTTATCTGGACCCACAACCCATTACCGAAGCACCCAAAACCGGCAAATCGATAGGAGGTCGCCATGCGTTTTAATTTGATTGGACTTTGTTTGTTTTTGCTGGCACAACTGGCTTGGGCCGGAGTGGATATTCAGCACTGGCAAACCAGCCAGGGAGCGAGGGTGTATTTCGTGCAAACCCCCAGTTTGCCGATGGTGGATATTCGGGTGGCGTTTGATGCGGGTAGTGCGCGTGATGACGCACAGTTTGGTCTGGCGGCTTTGACTTCAGCGCTGCTGGATACCGGTGCGGGCGATTGGAACGCCGATGAGATTGCCAACCGTTTTGATTCGATAGGTGCAGCCTTTTCTGCAGGTGTATCCGAAGATTTGGCTTGGCTGTCTTTACGCAGCCTCACCGAAAAAGCGCTGTTCGATAAAGCCTTGAGCACGTTCCAAACCATTCTGACCCAGCCGCGTTTTAACGAAGAGGATTTTCAGCGCGAAAAAAATCGTACATTGGCTGGCTTGAAGCATCGGGAAGAATCCCCCGGCGCACTGGCCAACATCACCTTCAGCAAAGCGCTCTATCACGATCATCCTTATGCTCACCCTGAAGAAGGCATGGTGGAAACCGTCGCCGGTTTTGAAGCTGAAGACCTGAAGCAGTTTTATAAAAAATACTATGTATCGGCTAATGCCATGGTAGTGATTGTGGGGGATTTGCAAAAAACGCAAGCGACAGAGATTGCGGAAAAATTGATTGCCGGTTTGCCGGTCGGTGAAAAGCCCGCAGAAATTCCTGCGGTGATCATGCCGACGCAAGCGACTAACCAACATATCGAATTCCCTTCCACCCAAACTCATGTACTGTCTGGATTACCCGGTACTCACCGTAAAGATCCCGATTACTTTGCGTTGTACGTGGGTAACCATATTTTGGGTGGTGGCAGTCTGGTGTCGCGCTTGTTTGATGAAGTGCGCGAGAAACGTGGTTTGGCCTACAGCGCTTCCAGCCAGTTCATGCCGTTGTTTCGGGAGGGACCATTTGTGATGAGCCTGCAAACCCGTAACGATCAAACCCAGCAAGCCACCCAAGTGATGCATCAAACACTGGCCGAATTTATCCAAAACGGCCCAAGCGAGGCCGAATTGATAGCAGCCAAGAAAAACATCACCGGCGGCTTTGCTTTACGCACCGATAACAACAGCAAGCTGACGGAGTACGTCACCATGATTGGCTTTTATCAGCAACCGCTGGATTATCTGCAGCAATTCCCGGCCAAAGTCGAGAAGATCACGGCAGCTGACATCAAAGATGCCTTCCAGCGACGGGTGCGTCCGGAATGGTTGCAAACTGTCTCGGTCGGCGGCCCAGGTTCACGGCCCCCTGCTAACCAATAACCTATGATCAGTAAGCTGCGCATTATCGGTGGCGAATGGCGCAGCCGGCAGATCGTGTTTGAAGATGCGCCGGGCTTGCGGCCTACGCCTGCGAGGGTTCGGGAGACGCTGTTCAACTGGCTGCAGGCGGACATTGCCAATAGTTGCTGTCTGGATTTGTTTGCAGGCAGTGGCGCACTGGGCTTTGAGGCCGCTTCTCGTGGCGCAAGACAGGTGCTGCAGGTTGAAAATAATCCCAAGAGCTGTCAAATGTTGCGAGAAAACAGTACGGTATTAAGGGCCACACAGATTGCCGTGGTGCAAATGGATGTTGCCCTGTTTATCCAGCAATGCCAAGAAAAGTTTGACGTGATTTTCCTCGACCCGCCATTCGGGCAAGGTTTGGTTGAACCGATTTGCCAGCAATTGCAGTCGGCAGGGTTAGTGGCGACTTACGGTAAAATCTATCTGGAAACCGAGCGTAAATTGAGTCTGCAGGGTTTGCCGGACAACTGGCTGCAACTGAAAGATAAAGTGGCGGGTGAAGTCCGCTATAGTCTTTATCAAAACCGGAAATGAGTGTTAATCAGTGCTATTTGGGTTTTTTGACTGCTTTTATCGGCCGGATGCTATAGAATCCGCCCTCCAAAAATACTACAAAGCCCATGCAAATAACCGCAATCTATCCGGGGACATTTGACCCCATCACCAATGGTCATCTTGATCTGATACACCGCGCCTCGCGTTTGTATGAAAAAGTCATCGTGGCAGTTGCCGAAAGCCGTGGCAAACAACCCTTATTTACCCTGAACGAACGGGTAAGTTTGATTGAAGGTGTGGTTGGCGAGTTTGCCAATGTCGAGGTGATCGGCTTTAACAACCTGTTGGTGGAATGCGCCAAACAACATCAGGCCAGTGTGATTCTGCGAGGGTTGCGCGCGGTATCGGATTTTGAATACGAATTTCAAATGGCCGGCATGAACCGCAGACTGGCACCGGATATCGAAACCGTGTTTTTGACCCCAGCCGAGCAATATGAATTTATTTCCTCCAGCATGATCAGAGAAATCGCCCGTTTGAACGGCGATGTCTCCAGTTTCGTGCCGGATTCGGTTAAGTATCAATTAATCAGCAAGTTTAAAGTGGAGTAAGTTATGGCACTGATTATTAGTGATGAATGCATCAACTGCGATGTATGTGAACCGGAATGCCCCAACGGCGCTATTTCCCAAGGCGAAGATATTTACGTTATCAAGCCGTCGCTGTGCACCGAGTGCGTTGGACATCACGATAAGCCCCAATGCATCGAAGTCTGTCCGGTGGATTGCATCAGTAAGGATCCCGACCATGTGGAAGATCAAGCCGGGCTGTATGAAAAATATATTCGCTTGATTAGCTGATTTTTTAAACAGGTTAAATCCGTGGCAGCTTGATAGATACATGGTATCTGCAAGCTGCAATGCGATACAATCGCACCGGTTTAGTTCGTAATCAATCCCCTCCTCAATTCCAACCTAAGAGACTTTCCCCATGCCAGAAAATATTTCTAATAACGCGTTAATTCTTGCCTTGCTGTCATTGAACGGCGAAATTGCCATTCAGAACGACTATCTGGAATCCGGTGAAATTCCTGAGGAAGAAGTTGAGAATGAACAGGAAGTGCTGGAAGATCTTGAACAGGCTTTTATGGAGTTTGTTGAAGTTTACAAAGCCCGTGCCCGTAATGATCAAACTTTGCCCAGCCTGGACGAATTGCTGGCTAGCGAAGAGTAAGTTTTTAGACGGGCCGTCCCGAAAATTGACATTTCAGGACGGCTTTGACGATTAAAGCAGGTATATTCGTTAGGGCATCGCTGCATAAATCCTTCGACAGGCTCAGAAAGAACGGTAAGTGTTTGATTCCGTTCATACCCTCAAGGTAATGAGCGGTTCGAAAACCTTACCATTTAACCCTTAAGGGCATAAATCATAAGCTTGTCCAAGGATTTAATCAGCGATTCCTAAAGCATACTTGTTGGTTTCAAAGCTAAAACCCATTGTTTTAGTTGCCCAGCGCCGCTCATCTCAAACCCTTCGCCTCATGAAATATAAAGATTTAAGAGACTTCATACAGCAACTGGAAAAACAAGGGGAACTCAAGCGCATCAAAGCGGAGGTTGACCCCTATCTGGAAATGACGGTGATTTGTGACAGGCTGTTAAAGCAGGGGGGGCCGGCTGTGCTGTTTGAAAATCCGAAAGGCTCCAATATTGCGGTTTTGGGCAACTTGTTTGGCACGCCCAAACGGGTGGCGATGGGTATGGGTGCCAAGGATGTGTCTGAACTGCGGGGTATCGGCGAGTTATTGGCGTATTTAAAAGAGCCCGAACCCCCCAAAGGCTTTAAAGACGCCATGGATAAATTGCCAACCTTCAAACAGGTGTTAAACATGGCACCCAAAATGGTCAGTTCGCCACCCTGTCAGGAAGTGATTCGGATAGGTGATGAAGTGGATTTGGGTGATTATCCGATTCAGCATTGCTGGCCGGAAGATGCCGCACCACTGATTACTTGGCCGTTGGTGATTACCAAAGGCCCCCATAAAGACAGACAAAATCTGGGGATTTATCGGCAGCAGGTGATAGGCAAAAACAAGTTGATCATGCGCTGGCTGGCGCATCGTGGCGGAGCCCTGGATTTCAAGGAATGGCAGGGAAAATATCCCGATAAGCCGTTCCCAGTGGCGGTGGCGTTGGGGGCTGACCCGGCAACAATTTTGGCCGCCGTAACGCCGGTGCCGGATGCTTTGTCGGAATATGCCTTTGCCGGTTTGCTGCGCGGTAGCAAAACCGAGGTTGCCAAATGTTTGAGCAACGATCTGCAGGTGCCCGCCAGCGCCGAAATTGTGCTGGAGGGATTTATTTATCCCGGCGAAACCGCACCGGAAGGTCCGTATGGGGATCACACCGGCTATTACAATGAAGTCGATGAGTTTCCGGTGTTTACCGTGGAACGCATTACCCAACGGCAGGTGCCGATTTATCACAGTACCTACACCGGGCGGCCACCCGATGAACCAGCGATTTTGGGTGTGGCCTTGAATGAGGTGTTTGTTCCGATTCTGCAAAAACAGTTTCCGGAAATTGTGGATTTTTATTTGCCGCCGGAAGGCTGTTCATATCGCATGGCAGTCATCAGCATGAAGAAGCAATATGCCGGTCACGCCAAGCGAGTTATGCTGGGCACGTGGTCGTATTTACGACAGTTCATGTACACCAAATTCGTTATTGTGGTGGATGATGATGTGGATGTGCGCAATTGGCAGGATGTAATCTGGGCAATCACCACCCGTATGGACCCTGCGCGAGATTTGACTATACTTGAGAACACTCCGATCGATTATCTGGATTTTGCTTCACCGGTATCCGGGCTGGGCTCTAAAGTGGGCTTTGATGCCACTAACAAATGGCCGGGCGAAACCACTCGCGAGTGGGGCAGGCCAATTGTGATGAGGGACGATGTCATTAAAAAAGTCGATGCCATGTGGAGTTCGTTATTTGCTTAATCAAACAATGGCTGCGCTTTAAAATAATTTTCAAGCAATTCTAAAGATTCTTCAGCTAAGTTCAAAAGCGTCATCTGGACCTGCGCTCTTGGCTACAGGGTGGATTGTCGAAATCCAGAAGCCATGGAGAGTAGGCGTTATCACACCCTTGTAAACTTGAATCCGTGAGCCTAATTGAGCGGTCCGGAGGTCATGTCGGATTCAGGGGGTTGCTAAGACATGTTTGTAACCAGGGGAGTTGTATGAATTTATCATTACCATCAATGATTTATGTAAATAACAATTCGCGATGAAAATATTGGTTGTTGATGATGTCCACGAAAATAGGTTTTTGTTCGACAAATTGTTAAGTCGTATGCAGCATCAGGTTGTACTGGCAGAAAACGGACAGCAAGCTGTTGATCGGTTTCTCAGCGAGCAGCCGGATTTGATTTTAATGGACATCATGATGCCGGGAATGAATGGGTTGGAAGCCATTAAAGTCATTCGGGCCTTGCCCACCGAAAAATGGGTGCCGATTTTTGTTGTCAGCGCTCTGGATGACGTCAAGGATATTATTGATGGGTTGGAAGCCGGTGCCGATGATTATTTACCCAAGCCAATCAGTCACACTATCTTGCGAGCCAAAATCGCTTCAACCCTGCGTTCGCTGGTTTTACAGCAAAGGATTATCAAAGACAGCCAGCAATTAAAAGTGTACCGGGAGGAGAATGAACGGGAACATGAGTTTTTATTGGCGATTTTCGAGCGATTGATCAAGTTAAATGATCTGAAAGATATCAATCTGCAGTTTTGGTTAACCCCCGCGCATCGTTTCAGTGGCGATTTAGTCTACGCGCATCGGATTGATGACAATCGGCTGTGTTTCATGCTGGCCGACTCCACCGGCCATGGCTTGGCTGCAGCGTTACCTACTATCATCGTCAATCAGGTTTTTCAGATCATGAGTAAAAAAGGCTTGCCTGTTCCCATGATTGCCCGAGAAATCAATGAGCAGTTACACAGTCAATTGCCGCCCGGTCGATTTGTGGCGTTGTTGTTGGGGATGCTGGACAGCCAGCAACAAACGTTGGAAATATGGAATGGCGGCTTGCCGGAGGCCTTGGTTCTGGATGATGCCGGAAACACCTTACATACTTTTTACTCCAGTCACACGTGTGCCGGCATTCTTAACGATAAAGATTTTGATGATAGTTGTGAAACCTGGCATTGGCAGTCTAATTGCGAATTGTTCATTTATTCGGACGGTGTCAGCGAAGCGAAGGATATGCAGCAACAGCCTTTCGGTAGTCAGCGATTGCTTGAGGTGCTGACGAGTGTAGCTTGTGGTGAGCGGGTAGCGGCGGTTCGGCAGGTATTGGATGTCTATATGCAGGGCAGTGAGGCACAAGACGACATTTCCTGTCTGGCAGTGCGTTGCAGTAACATCCCCAAAACCTTATAAAATGCAAAAGCTCGGTGTAAATGCGGTTTTATCCGCACCTAGATCTGACGAACTTGTTTCATGCGTATTCCTGAGCAGTTTGAAAAGCAATTGATGATTTCAACTGCGGTGTCCATCGCCCATTAAGGATTTCGCTACAAATAACTTCCCCCTTTGAAAAAGGGGGATCGAGGGGGATTTATTAAAAAATCTCCCCCCAACCCCTCTTTATCAAA
>PERU01000040.1 GCA_002928965.1 Methylomonas sp. | reverse complement strand
CCCTTTTGGCCAGATTTCCCGCTCATTTTCGTTAAATAGCACCACTATTCGCCTCAAATGATCAACAAATCTGACTCAAAATAGCTTTCCCTCGCGACGATTCCTATTTTCGGACAGGCTCCTAGTCTTTCAGCATACCCCGGCAGCACCATTGGATTGCCGAAATCCGGACTGCTACATGCTTACCCTGCATAGCTGGGTGCTCGCTTCCCGGCGGGCATGATGGCCATGAAAACATCTGACAAATTAGCTTAACCCGACTTTCAAATACACTGTATTCGTTATTCCCAGGAAAATGGAAAGCCCGGATCAATAGCCGGGCCTCTGCGGAAGCGCACGGTATTTAAGTGCCTAATTTTAGCTCATCCGCCATTGGCAGATTCAATGAACAAATTAAAACTTTTATTCGTTTTGCCATTGAGTTTAATAGATTTTGTTATTGAATCGCACACGGGTTATGCCGACACCTATCAATTGGTGATCAATGAAAAAACCATCGATTTGATCGGTCAGCCGCAACAGGCGATATTGGCAAATGACAGTTTGCCGGCCCCAACCCTGCATTGGCGGGAAGGCGAGCAAGTAACGTTGCAGGTCACCAATCACATGCAACAGCAGACTTCGATTCATTGGCATGGCATCGTGTTGCCATACACAATGGACGGCGTGCCGGGTATCAGTTTTGACGGCATTGCTCCTGGCCAAACATTTACCTATCAATTCCCCATTAAGCAAAACGGCACCTATTGGTATCACGGCCATTCCGGCATGCAGGAACAGCAGGGATTGTTTGGCGCCATCATCATTGACCCCATTCGCGAGCATCAGCCGATCGATAGAGATTATGTGGTGATGCTGTCCGACTGGCCGGAAGCCGATCCGCACCGCACACTGGCCCGCCTGAAAAAGCAGAACGACTATTACAATTTTCAAAAACGTACCGTTGGCGATTTTTTTACGGATATACAGCGGCTGGGTTTTGGAGCGGCGGTTGCCGACCGATTGACTTGGGGCCAGATGCGCATGGAGCCGACGGACATCGCCGATGTCACCGGCGCCACCTATCATTTTTTGATCAACGGCCAAACCCCGAGCCAACATAAAACCTATCTATTCCATCCTGGTGAAACGCTAAAGCTGCGCTTTATCAATGCTTCGGCGATGACGCATTTTGATGTGCGGATTCCCGGCTTGAAAATGCAAGTGATAGCCGCCGACGGCCAGCCGGTAGCGCCGGTCAATGTCGAGGAATTTCGGATTGCCGTGGCGGAAACCTACGACGTACTGATCGAACCGCAAACCGAACAGGTCTATAGCATCTTTGCCGAAGCCATGGACAGGAGCGGATATGCGCACGCTTCGCTGACGCCTCGGCAGGATGTGATCGCCGACGTTCCAGCCGTGCGACCGATGACCTTGTTGACACCGGCAGACATGGGCGGGGCACATGCCGGACATGCTGATCATGCGACTGCGAAGCAGTCGCCGAGGGAATCACTGAATAAATCCATTCCGCACTTATCCCCAAATGCTCAAGTGGTTCCACAAGCTCACCACGAACGGAATCAAGCATTTACTGATAATGCTGAGACTCACGAAGGATTTAATCAATTGGCCGCAAGCCAACCAGCCAATCCTCATGCGGACCATGATACTGGGGTTCCTACTGTCAACAATGCCGCACAGACCGATCATGCCCAGCATGCCGCCATGCATGGAAATCAGGCAAATTATGCTGTTTTGAATTACCAATATTTAAAATCGCCAACCCCCGAACATGGCCTGATGGGCCCACCGGACAGGGAGATCACCCTGCGGCTGACCGGTAATATGAATCGCTATATCTGGTCTTTTGATGAGGTGAAATATTCTGATGCCGAACCGATTCGGGTCAAATTGGGCGAACGCATCCGCTTTACCTACGTCAATGACACCATGATGAATCATCCAATCCATATTCACGGCCTTTGGCAATATTTGGATAACGGTAACGGCATGTATAACCCGAAGAAACATGTCATCAACGTCAAACCCGGTCAGACGGTCAGCGTGGAGGTGCCGGCCAATGCTCCAGGCGAGTGGGCTTTTCACTGCCATTTGCTATATCACATGGATACCGGTATGTTCCGGAAGTTGATTGTTGAGGACACGCATCATCCTGGCGGACATAAGCATGAATAAGATGTTGCCAATTGTGTGTTTGATGCTACTGGCTGGAGAAATTCAGGCTGCGGATGACAACATGATCTTCAGCCACTTCAAAGCCGAGCGACTGGAATACGAAACCAACGGTGCCTTGCAAGTATTCAAATGGGATGTGCAGCATTGGATTGGTAACGACGATCACAAGCTTTGGCTTAAAACCGAGGGCGATTATGCCGGGGATCAAGGTATTTTCGGTCGTGCCGATCTGCAAATGCTCTACAGCCGCAATATCGATACCTTTTGGGATTTTCAAATCGGCGCCCGTCGCGCTTTCGAGCCTGAACGCACCTACGATGCGGTGATTGGCTTTCAGGGGTTGGCGCCCTACTTCATCGAAGTCGATAGTGCTTTGTTCGTCACCGAAAACGGCAACGTGTTAGGTCGCTTGACGCTTGGCTACGACATGCTGCTGACCCAGCGTTTGATTCTGGCGCCACGCATTGAGCTGAATGTGGCCGCCAAGGATATTCAAAACCGTTCAGTCCAAGCCGGTATCACGGAATTCGAAGCCGGGCTGCGGCTGCGTTATGAAATTGAACGCGAATTTGCGCCCTATGTCGGTGTGGATTATGTCGAAGAGGCGTCGCTGCTGGAGCATCAGCATAGTGTGCGTGGTGTGGTGGGAATTAGAGTTTGGTATTAAAACTGCGGCAGTTACCCCGCGAAATGCAAGAAAGACACGAATTTTTTCAATGTGTTACATATAATCGCTGGCTTATCCGGTAGGCGTTATAAAGTCCTTAGGAATATGTGAGAAACAAGTTCGGTAACGGTGCGAATGCATTCGGATTGTGCGGATAAATCCGCACCTACGCCGAACACTGGTATAGGTTATTTCATGATTATTCCTTAGACATAAATTTCAACTGCTGATTGTTTTGGGTTTCTGGGTGTTTTTGTGGTGGATTGGTTTTTCTGGATTTACCTAACGTTCATTCAGTCATCACATCATCCAGGTCAATAATAGCCTGGAATGTAGCAGCAACTTTCTCACTATCTGATTTTTGTGTATCTATACCCCCCTATACAATCGAGTCTATCGTAAAAGGAAAACCATTCCTTCTCCCTTGGTATCCGCAGGGCATAAAGGAGAAGGGGCTTTTACGACAACCGCCATCAGGCTATAGGTGATTTTTAGAGTTATGTAACTCGCTGAATAGTTTTTTTTTCAGGGTTAATCGAAATTTATTCTGCCCAATTGTTTTCCTGAAGCGTCTTTATAATCAGGATCTTTGTTGCCACTCGGTTGGTTGATTGAGGGAGCGATATTGGCTAGGTCCGGCAATATGAAATCGTGCTAAAGTTTTGCAAATAAACCATGTATTTTATGGTTTTTGTTCGGACTGATATGTGTTCGTGACCGAGAAAATACCCAACTCTGGACATTAAATGCCGGCAGCAGCGCCTACCCAAACCATTTTGATCGTCGACGACATGCCCGAGAATCTGACGGTGCTCAGCGAGTTGTTGCAGCCAAATTTCCAGGTGCGAGTTGCTACATCCGGCACAAAAGCCTTGCGTATTATCGGTCAGCCGAATTATCCCGATCTGATTTTACTGGATGTGATGATGCCGGATATGGACGGGTATCAGGTGTTTGCACAACTGCGTGCAGACTCTGCTACAAGGGATATTCCGGTGATATTTGTCACAGCGATGGATAGCGTTGATTCGGAATTGCAGGCGCTGGATGCCGGTGCGGTGGATTACATCACCAAACCGATTGTGCCGCCGATAGTACTGGCGAGAGTGCGCACCCAATTGGAATTGAAGCAGGCTCGTGATCGATTATCCGACCAAAACACTTGGCTGGAAGCGGAAGTGAGTCGACGTATGGCGGAAAATGAATTGACTCAGGAAGTCAGTATTCGCGCGCTGGCACATCTGGCAGAGATTCGCGATCCGGAAACCGGATTTCATATTTTGCGCACCCAGGGCTATGTCCAACAATTAGCGTTAAATTTGCAGCGTGAGGCCTGTTTCGCTGAAGTACTGACGGAACGCTATATCAAACTGCTTAGCCAATCCGCCCCGCTACACGATATTGGTAAAGTCGGCATACCCGATGCCATTTTGCAAAAGCCCGGACCGTTGACTGACCAGGAATGGCAAATCATGAAAACCCATGCCGCGTTGGGAAGTGACGCCATTGAGCAGGCGGAACGGGATGCGGCCGATTCTGTCGAGTTTCTTTCTTTGGCCAAAGAAATTGCCCATTGGCATCATGAAAATTGGGATGGTAGTGGTTATCCTGATGGACTGGCGGGCGAGGCGATTCCCATTTCCGCGCGTATCATGGCGCTGGCAGATGTATTCGATGCCTTGATTTCCCCGCGAATTTATAAAGCACCGATGTCCTTTCAGGCGGCCTATGACATCATTGCCGCCGGACGTGGTTCGCATTTCGATCCGCAGATGACGGATTGTTTTCTCGCCCACTATACGACCTTCTGTAAAATTGCTGATCGCTATCGTGAACAGGATTAGTTCTGTTATCCAGGTCCTTACAATACCGTTCGCCCTCAGATTGTCGAAGCATGGCGCCGGTTTGTTGTCACAACCTAAAACAGGTCAGCCGACATGACATCTGAATCTACAGGTTCACAAATATCCAGAGTTAGTCAAGGCCGGATACTGGCAGTGGTACTGATTTATGCCATGTTTGCCGCTGTCTGGATTTTATTGTCAGACCGATTACTGCAATTGCTGTTTAGTAATCCAGAACAAGTCATCCAAATCAGCATGTTCAAGGGCTGGTTTTTTATTCTGATCACCTCACTTTTGCTTTACGGGCTTTTAAATCGCTGGTTTGCGGTCACAGACACCGAGCAACCGCCCGTTCCGGTTGCTTCGCGTAAGCTTATTCTGTCAGTGTCTATATTGGTGACCACCATCACCATTTTTGTAATGATTGGTATTGCCATGAGTTTCAAGCGCTATCAGGAAGACGAAACGGATCGCTTGCATGCGGTTGCCGAACAAAGCGCCCGACAGGTTGCCGATTGGCTGGCAGAAAGACAAAGTGATGCAGAATATCTGCAAACCAGTGTGTTGGTTGCAGAACATTATCAGCAATGGCAGGCCATGGGAGATCAAGCCAGTGGTGACCAGTTGCTGACCAGACTCAAACAACTCTGTAAACGTCAGGGACCGAACGGGATAAGTTTGCTCGGTGTCGATAATGCGAAGATTTGGGGCTCTGAGAAAGCACCTGCAACCCTGTCAGCTACCGTGCTGGAAACCGCCGATATGGCTAGACAAACCGGCAAGATACTGAGGATTGATCCGTATCCGGATGCCGCCGATCGTGTTTTGCTGGATTACGTGGTGCCTGTCACCGGCTCGGATAAAACCAAACCGGTTCCGGTTGTGGTCATGCATATCGACTTGGTGCAGTGGTTGTTTCCGATCCTGGAAAGCTGGCCGTTACTTAGCGCCAGTGGCGAGACATTACTGGTGCGTCGTGACGGCGATCAAGTGTTGTATCTGAATGAGCTCAGACATCAGCCGGGTGCGGCTGCGAAATTGCGGGTTTCATTGCATCGGACGGGTTTGTTGGCTGCGCAAGTAATACGTGGCGATGCTCAGCCCGGTGGCAAAATGGTTGGTATCGATTATCGGGGAATACCTTCGCTGGGGGTGGCAAGCACCGTAACAGGCACCGATTGGTATCTGGTGGCTAAAATAGATCGCACGGAAGTCAATGCTAAAGCCATGAATGATATGGTCTGGGTTGGCTTGGTCGGCGTATTGGCCTTATTTGCGGTAGCTGCCGGCTACTACCTGTTGCGGCAAATGCAACAATTGGATACCGCCCAGCTCACCCAAGAAATTCAGGCAGAACGCTTGCGTGCCTTGAATTTGCTGGCGGAAATTGCGGACAGTTCCGACGATGCGATTTTTGCCAAGGATTTGCAGGGTCGTTATATTTTGTTTAATCGAGCGGCTGGTGTGTATGTTGGAAAAACTGCAGATGAGGTGTTAGGGCAGGATGATAGAGCGTTGTTCCCGAAAGACCAAGCTGAAATGTTAATGGCTTTCGGACAGCGGGTCGTCAAGGAGAACCGCGTCTTAACGCTAGAAGAGGTTCTCGATACCCAGGACGGCGAGCGGGTGTTTCTGTCCACCAAAGGGCCATTACACGATGCTCAGGGACAAGTTTTTGGGGTTTTCGGTATTTCCCGCGACATTACCACCCGTGTGTCTGTCGCTAAGACATTAAAAAAACAAAGTGTAACTTTGCAGAATCAAAATCAGGAGTTGGAGCGTTTTAATCGGGCCATGGTTGGGCGTGAGCTGGACATGATCAAACTCAAACGCACAATCAACGAATTGTCCAGCCAGCTTGGGCAAGAACCCCCTTTCAATTTGGGCTTTGCCGATGAACTGGATTGAGTCACAGCAGGATGCTGCCATCGTATCCAAACAATGCAATCCGTTATTTTTCCAGTGTTGTGAGGTCTTGCTATGCTGCTGATTCCAAGAGTAATGCGCCGACCGGCCCCCAAGAGAAGGCTGTCGTAAAAGTCCCCTCTCTTCGCAGGAGAGGGCTGGGGTGAGGGGGATATATAATGCAAACAGCTGATTTATATGCCCTCATCCTAACCTTCTCCCGGTGGGAGAAGGAACTGTTTCTACTTTTACGACAGCCCCCAAGAGCTCTCAAATCAATTACAACAACTCAATGAAATGTTGCAAACCGAAAGCAAACCCTACAAACCGTCTCAATGGCTGGTAACCAGCCGCCACCGAACGAGTAATGTCGATGTCAGCGCAATTTAACATTCTGATGATTGTAGAGGGACTGGCTGATTTTTTATTGCTGGAGCGACACATGCAGCAGCACCAGCTTCCGGTCACTTGCTGGCGTGTGGGCAGTGATGCTGAATTGAGTGCAGCCATGCAGGGCCAATGGGATATGGTGCTGTCGGAGTTTAGTGTGTCGGGCATGGATTTTCGTCAGACTTTGCAACGCATTCATCGCCAATGTCCGCTGCTGCCGGTGGTGTTGGTGTCCGGCAGTGTGGGCGAGGAAACCGTCGTTGAATTATTGCGCTTGGGAATGAATGATTTCGTGCTCAAGGATAATTTTCTGCGTTTGGTATCGGTTGTTCGGCGCGAAATCGATCAGGCCAGAGAGCGTCGTGGGTTGCATCATGTGGAAGCAAGCATGATAGTCGATCAGGGAAATGCATTGGAGGCGCAGCGTCAGGCACGTTTGGCTGCCTTGAATTTGATGGAAGATGCTCTGGCAGCCCGGGCTTTAACTGAAACAGCCAATATGGCCTTGCGCGAGAGCGAGCAGCGCTTGCTGATGGCACAGGAAGCTGCGCATGTTGGGATTTGGGAGTGGGATTTAGCCAGCAACCGGACTTATTGGTCGGCCGAATATCAGCGGCTTTATGGGGTTGAGTCTGGCGTGTTCAGTTCCTATGATGACTGGCGAGCTTTCGTGTTTCCCGAGGATTTAGGCTTGATCGATGCCCAATGGGAGCGTATCCGACAAGGTCAGTTGTTTGAAGTGGAATTTAGGATTCGACGCCAGGATGGTCAAATGCGCTGGATGCTCAGCAAAGGCAGCGCACAACGCGATGATGCCGGCCAAGTGATTCGTCTCTCCGGTATCAATATTGATATTACTGAACGTAAACAACGGGACGAACAATTATGCCAATTGGCACAAGCGGTTGAACAAAGTACCGGCAGTATTATCATCACCGCCACCAATGGCACGATTGAGTATGTAAATGCGGCTTTTTTGCAAAATTCGGGTTATCAGAAAGAAGAGGTTATTGGGCGTAATCCGCGCTTTTTAATGTCTGGCAAAACCCCACCGGATACTATTGCGAAACTTTGGTCGACGTTGCAACAGGGTGAGGCCTGGAAGGGTGAGTTGATCAACCGGCGCAAAGACGGCAGTGAATATGTGGATTTTGCGATTATTACCCCGATACGCCAGCCCAATGGGTGTATCAGTCATTATGTGTCGGTACAGGAAGACATTACCGAGAAAATTCGGGTAGCCAACGAGCTGAATAGACATCGTCATCATTTGGAAGAATTGGTGGAAACGCGCACAGCCGAATTGCGCAGACAAAGTCATGCCCTGCAAGCCTTAATCGATAATTTGCCGCACATGGCTTGGTTAAAAGACAGCGAGGGGCGTTTTATTGCCGCTAATCGACCCATGGCCGAATTGAACGGCATGCAGCCTGATGAGTTAATCGGTAAAACCGACGCCGACTTGTGGCCACAGGAACTGGCTGCACAGTACCAATCAGATGATGCGCGGGTGATTGAAAGCCGTCAGCAGATTACTGTCGAAGAACCCATAGCGATGCTTCCTGGCAGTTTATATGAAACCTTCAAGGCGCCGATTGTCGATGCTGATGGCAGCGTGCTGGGTACGGTAGGTTTTTCCCGCGATATTAAACCGCAACGCGAAATGCAAGCCGAATTGGCGCGCCGCGCGGAAGCTGCAGAGATAGCTACCCGCGCCAAAAGCGTGTTCCTGGCTAATATGAGTCACGAGATTCGCACGCCGATGAACGCAATAATCGGCTTGACCTATTTGTTGCGCCAGGATGCTAAAAATGCGGAACAAACCAGCCGCCTGCTTAAAATCGACGCTGCTGCCCAGCATTTGTTGACCATTATTAACGACATTTTGGATCTCTCCAAAATTGAAGCGGGCCGAATGGAGCTGGAAATAGGCGATTTTTCCTTGGCTGCCTTGCTGGATCACATTCGTTCCATGGTGAATGAGCAAGCAAGCAGTAAGGGCTTACAGATCCAGCTGGATTTAGGCGATGTGCCACGATGGCTTCGAGGCGATGAGACCCGCTTACGGCAGGCGATCCTCAATTATGCCAGCAATGCCGTCAAGTTTAGCGAGCAGGGCTGCATCCGCTTGAGCAGTAAAGTATTGGAGGAATATTCTGACGAATTTTTGATACGGTTTGAAGTGCAGGATACCGGGATCGGTATTTCAAAACAGCAACAGGCAAGTTTGTTTGAAGCGTTTAGTCAGGCCGACATTTCCACGACTCGAAAATACGGTGGCACAGGCTTGGGCTTGGCCATTACCAAGCGATTGGCCGTGATGATGGGCGGAGATGCCGGCGTGGAAAGTAGCATTGGGTTGGGGAGTATATTCTGGTTAACCGCCCGCTTAAAACGTGGCCACGTGCATCAGTCTATGCATGTTAACAGCAGCTTGGCTCATGCCGAAACCTTGTTACGTCAACAGTATGGCGGGGCACGAGTACTTTTGGCCGAAGACAACCAAATCAATCGCGAAGTGGCTTTGGAGTTATTACGGGATGTCGGGTTGGCAGTTGATGTCGCTGAAAATGGGCGAGTAGTCTTGGACAAGTTCGCCAACCAATCGTATGACTTGGTGTTAATGGATGTGCAAATGCCGGAAATGGATGGGTTGGCCGCTACCCGCGCTTTGCGTCAGCAATCAACGTTAGTTGACTTGCCTATTCTGGCTATGACCGCCAATGCCTTTGACGATGATCGCAACGCTTGTCTGGAAGCCGGCATGAATGATTTCGTGCCCAAGCCGGTAGTACCCGAGTTGTTGTATGGCAAATTGTTGAATTGGTTATCCAAAACTTCTGCAGCCATTGCAAACAATGCAGTGTTGCCTCTGCCAACGCCAACAGCCGATTTTTGTAAGGATGATCTTCAATTCGATGTTATCGACGGGCTTGATTCGACCCAGGCCTTGCAGCTGCTCAAGGGTGATGTTGGGATATACCGGCATCTGCTGAAGTTGTTTGCAGATACGCATGCTGAGGACATGCAGCGGGTGTTGAAATTAATCGTTGCTAACGAAATAACGCAAGCCCAACGTTTGACGCATGGTTTGAAAGGTGTTGCCGGGGTGCTGGGGGCACGACACGTGTTGGACAGCTTGAAATTGCTGGATGGCGCACTCAGGCAAGCCAGCCCATCTGAGACACTGATCCACTTGGCCGAGTTATGTGACTTGGCAATCAGACGTTTGGTTGAGGCTATCCGCACTCTGCCTGAGAAGGCCGAGGTTGGTGCCAGAGGTAAAATCAACCCGGCGCAGGTAAAACAGCTTGTCGAAGAATTAACGACAGTCTTGCTTGAGAATAATGCTCGTGCCAGCCGTTTGGTTCAGGATAACGCGGATATGCTATGTTGGTTGTTAGGTAACAGCCATACTGCTTTTGCTCACGCAATCGATACTTTTGAGTATGAGAGCGCTCTTGCCATCTTACGAGAAGCGGTTAATTACGCGTCGCTGGAGGGGTAGAAAGCTGTCGGCCTTAGTTTGGAAGCAAACGCAGCGAATTCAACAACGCTGAAACCGCATTCGTCGCCATCAAGTCAATTGCTCCAGTTCATGACAGTCTTCACGGATTATTGATCGAAAAATCGGTACGCTTTATTCCAACGCGAACTTATTGGAGGTACTTGTCATGTATACAGCAGCCATTGATGGACATGCCTTGAACGGCTTGTTCGATAACCAAAAAAAACTTGATGAGTTGTTTGATTCAATATTTGATGATGACAATTATTTTATCAATAGCACCTCGTCTTCATTATCCTCAACACAAAGCAGTTATGCTGCTTATGATAAAGGTGGCAGATTCGAATCCAGACATGGTCGGGTGACAGAGTCGCTGGCTATGATGAAACATCAAAGCCCCTACTTTATTTTCCTGCCCATCGTATTGGAAATCACAGCTATTTATTTCATCGTTACCAATCTGTTGTGATGTGTGTTGGGCTTATTAAACCTGCAAAATCGCATCTGGATACACTAAGCCGGTCACGCCGCATGGGTGGGGTTACCGGCTTTTTCCAATGCATTTGGCTATTATTGCCCTACGAAAAACCTAAAAAAGCTTTTTAATCGTGCTTGCTCAGTAAATTAGCCCGAGCAATCAATAATCCAGCAAGTACCCATCGTTTTAAATAATACTGTTAACTCAATCATGGCTATCGGAACGGTTTCGACAGCTAGTCGACGATGCCGGGAAGTGGCAGGCTGCACCAGCTTGTTTTTGATGCGCATTGCCTGCGGGCCAAATCCGCTCTTCGCCTCCTTCGACCGCACTGGACTGCCGTGAAAATGCCCATCTCTATTTCGCCCTGACAGTTTTTTGAATCAACGGTTCATGCACACGATTGGGCTCACCCAATTTTTAAAAGTCGATCCTCTCCCTCGAACCGGAACCGTCCATGCATACGGAACCCAGTTTGCTGTTTCGGGCCGCAAATCCGTGGTAAGAGCTTAGCCATCGCTAACCGATCCAGCCCCGGCTTCGGAGGTGAGGTTGAGACTATATTGGCAATAAAAACTTGGGCAATGGCGATGAGATCTTGCGCCGTTTGACCGGGAAAAACCCCGAGTGGAATCAACTAATTCTTTAGTGCGCAGCAATTCCAAGGAGGTCATCAGTTCCTGATGTTCGGCCTTCAGTGGGCCCAACGCTTACGCGAACCAGGGAAATAACGAACTTTGGATGTTCAGCCACGCTTGTGCTAAAGTCTCGTCTAACCTGTTAATTTACTGATGATTCTTAGGGTTTTTGATGATTCGATTTCATCACTGTTGAACAGGCCCATTTTTATTTTTTGGCAGTTACAGCCACTCGTTCCGCTCGCGTTTGCGGGCTTAGTGGGTTTTGAAATTCCTTTAAAGTTTATAAGTACGGAGTAGTCGATATGTGGGCTGAATTACGCGACCTACGCGAAAATATTGATTTCGGTACCCCGCCGAGAAGCGGGACTGAGGTCACGATAACAGTAGATGGCGTGGCGGTTAAAGTGCCTTCGGGAAGTTCGGTCATGCTGGCTGCCGCGAAGGCTGGCAAGAATGTACCCAAATTGTGCGCAACCGACACCTTGGAGCCTTTTGGCAGTTGCCGGGTATGTTTGGTTGAAATCGAAGGACGGCGTGGCTATCCGGCCAGTTGCACCACCCTTGTCGAAGAAGGAATGGCGGTGACAACCCAGTCCGATAAACTCCAGGCATTGCGTAAAGGGGTGCTGGAACTTTACCTTTCCGACTTTCCGGAACAGGACATTGAAGGCGGATGGAGTGAATTTCACAACACCTTACAACAATGCGGCGTTAGTAGCCACCCTTACGAGAAAGGCGATCATCATCAGGATGCTCCGGTTGATGAATCCAACCCGTATTTCCTGTTCGATCCGGCCAAGTGTATCGTTTGCAGCCGTTGCGTTCGCGCATGCGAGGAAATCCAAGGTACATTTGCCTTGACGATTTCGGCGAGGGGCTTTGAATCCGAAGTGGCGGCCGGGCCAAACCATTCCTTTTTTGAATCCGAATGTGTCAGTTGTGGAGCCTGTGTGCAAACTTGCCCAACGCAGGCCCTCGTCGAAAAAAGCCTATTTGAAGGAGGTTACCAACGTGGCTAATCCAATCAAACCCGATCGCAGTGTAGTCACTACCTGTGCCTATTGTGGCGTAGGCTGCAGCTTTAAGGCCGAAACGTATCAAGGTAAGATCGTCCGGATGATTCCCTGGAAAGAAGGCAAAGCCAATCACGGGCATAGTTGTGTGAAAGGCCGTTTTGCCTATGATTATTACAATCATCCTGATCGCATCCGTACTCCGCTTATCCGCAAATCCATCGAGGATCCCTGGCAGGAAGTCAGCTGGGATGAAGCCATCGACTATGCAGCCAGCGAATTCAAGCGCATACAAGATAAACACGGCAAAAAATCCATCGGCGCAGTATCCAGTTCACGTTGTACCAATGAAGAAATCTTTTTGGTGCAAAAGTTGGTGCGTGCGGTTATGGGCAACAACAATATCGACAATTGCGCGCGTATCTGTCATTCACCGACCCAATTTGGTATGTCTGCTACCGTCGGTTGGGGTGCGGCAAGCCAGCATTTCGATTCCATCCTGCAAGCCAATGTCATTATGGTGGTTGGCGCCAACCCGACCGAAGGCCATCCGGTTTTCGGTTCCTTGATGAAGCGCCGCATCCGCGAAGGCGCAAAGCTGATCGTCATTGATCCGCGTCGCACCGAGACCGTGGATTCGGCTCACTGCAAAGCCACGCTGCATTTGGCCTTGCGTCCCGGCACTAACGTCGCGGTATTGGACAGTATTTCGCATGTCATCGTCCGCGAAAAATTGTACAACGAACAATTCATAAGGGCGCGCTGCGAATGGGAAGAGTTTGAAGTTTGGATGGGCCTGGTCGGCAGTGACCGGTACGCGCCTGAAGTGATCGGTCCGCAAGCCGGTATTGATCCTGAAGCGATTCGGCAAGTCGCCCGTATGTATGCCGGTGGCCCGAACAGCGCCATTTATTATGGTCTTGGCGTCACCGAACATTCACAAGGTTCAACCGGTGTGATGTGTCTCGGCAACCTGGCGCTGGCGTGCGGCATGTTAGGCCGTGAAGGCGTTGGCGTTAACCCACTGCGTGGACAAGGCAACGTGCAGGGTGGAAGTTGCCTTGGCAGTTGGCCGCACGTCTTCAGCGGTTACCGCTTCGTGACCGACCCAGAGGTACGCTCATCTTTTGAGGGCGACTGGGGCGTGCCATTGGACGACGAGCCTGGCCTGCGCTTGCCCAATATGTTTGATGCGGCGCTGAGTGGACATTTCCGCGGCATGTTTATCATGGGTGAAGATCCGGTGCAAAGCGATCCGAACCAACACCACGTGATAGCAGCCATGAAGAGTATGGAATGTGTCGTTCTACAGGATATATTCTTGAACGAAACCGCAAAATACGCGCATGTTTTATTGCCGGGTTCGTCTTCCTTGGAAAAAGAAGGTAGCTTCACCAGCGCGGAACGGCGTGTCAACCGGGTCCGCAAAGTGGTCGAGCCGTTGGCCGGTTACCAAGATTGGGAAATTGTCGTCAAGCTGATGAATGCGATGGGCTATCCGGTGCATTACGACCATGCCGGGGAAATTCTGGATGAGATTGCCCGTTTGTCTCCGGCTTACAAGGGCATGAGTTTTGACTTGCTGGAGCGTATCGGCTCCGCGCAATGGCCTTGTGATGAAAATGCGCCGGAAGGCACCGAAGTCTTGCACACCGTTAAATTTCCGCGCGCTAATGGGCGTGGCACCTTTATGTTGACGGAATACGTGCCCACGATCGAGCGTACCAATGACCGGTATCCGTTGTTACTGACCACAGGCCGCATCCTAAGCCAATACAATGTGGGCACACAAACCCGGCGCACCGCGAACTCCATGTGGCATCCTGAAGATGTCTTGGAAATCAATGCGGAAGACGCCCATGTGCGCGGTATTAAAGACGGCGATTGGCTAAGTATCAGCAGCCGCTTTGGAGTCACCCAGCTAAAAGCCAAGCTGTCGAAACGCGTCAATCCCGGCATTGTGTACACCACCTTCCATCATGCCAAGTCCAAGGCCAACGTTTTGACGTCCGACTTATCCGACTGGGCCACCAACTGCCCGGAATACAAAGTTACCGCGGTCGAAGTGGTCAAGGCCGCCGCTGACACTCAAACGGTATCGTCCCGCAAGATTGAAGCTCTCGAGGAGACCACCGCATGAGTTCAATTGTTCACCCACATACCGGCGCGGCTGATGACACTGTAATGGACATGGATAGGCTAATAGCCATGGCCAATCAGATTGGCGATTTTTTCGCGCCTTACCCGCCTGTTCGGCGTATAGAAGGGGTTCGCAATCATCTCCGCACCTACTGGGACCCAAGGATGCGCAAAGCCCTATTGGATTACATCCATGAGGAAGGCGGCAAAAGCTTGCATGATTATGTGGTTGCTGGCGCCAAGGCCTTGATAGAAACGGATACGGAGAAAAAAGGTTACTACGGCCCACCGCAAGCTTGAACGACCTTGTAAGCTGCTTTTGTGTAAAGAATCACTAATTTCAGAATTTCACCGGCCCTTAGCGTGAGGCTTGCGCTTCACTCTTTGTGGCCGGGGTGGGGCAGTGATGACGCCAATTTGCTTATGAAAATTCACAAAAAAGCAATGTCTTTACAATCATTATTACGAATCCTTTTGTCAATTCAAGGCGGCCATCGACCATTGTCTTGATAAAGTGGATTCTGCTTTTAACAAGCAGATAAATTCTTCCCTTTATCCCTAAATCCGCAAACGTGACCGCGTGAGGTATGGTGTAGCCATTAGTCTTGCAGTAGGTTGCAGCTTATGATCGTCAGTAAAACACGGACATTTTCTGAAATTTGTATATCAAAATGGTAACGCCTAAAACGTATTTGAATGTTCCTTACGCGCAAAAAGATGCAGCCAAAGCATTGGGAGCACGTTGGGATGCGACCCATAAAAAATGGTATGTACCTGCCGGTAAAGACTTAGCTCTTTTTGCCCAATGGCAAACGGTTACTGAGGTTCCCGCAGCGACTTTGGCAATGTCCACCAGTCAATCAACTGCCAAGACTATTACCGCAAAAGCTTTAGGAGTTCGCCAAGCGGCACCTGGCGTATTTACCCGTCCGAGTATCGCTGACTTTGTGCCTTACAGTGGCGATGCGCCACCTTGGGATTAGTGGCGGTTTTTTGGGGGGTTAAAACTCACAGGCGTTTGACGAGAATGGCGTTGATTTCTGCGTCAGTCAGCTTAATTGGATTGGTTTGCATGCTGCTGCCGCGACTATCAGCAATGATTCTTGGAAAATCCGCTTGGGTAATGGCATACGCTTTTAGACGCGGCAAATCTAAACGTTCGCTCCAGTGGTTTAATAAGCCAATTAACAATGATCGAGCCGCTGCATCATCCAGATCTTGAACACCGCAAAGCAACCTGCCGACTTGTGCATACTTAGCCTGGGCAGGGTTATTAGGTTCGCGCGTTTGCATCGCCTGGATATTGATTTCGGTAGCTGCCGCGACCAAGGTGCCGCAGACTACGCCGTGCGGGATGGGGAAGTAAGCACCCAAAGGTGATGCCAAACCATGCACGGAACCCAGCCCGACTTGGGCCAGGGTGATGCCAGACAGCAACGCGGCATAAGCCATGCTGGCGCGACCTTGGCTGGCTTCAGGTTCCTTGCCTTCCCAGGCAGCAAAAAAACCTTCCTTAACGGCGTTCATGCCGCTCCAGGCCAGCGCATCGGTAAAGGGATTGGCCTTGATGGAGACATAGGATTCCAATAATTGCGTAAAAGCATCCATGCCGTCGGCAGCCATTAACTCTGCAGGACAACTCGCTAACAGGTCGGGATCGATTACAGCGTATTCGGGTACTAAACATTCATCACGAAAGGATTTTTTGAAACCATCAAATCCCTGAACGCTTAGTACAGCATTTTTGGTCGCTTCGCTGCCGGTTCCGGCTGTGGTGGGAATTGCAATAAATGGCGTGCTAGGGCCAGTATAAGCAATGTTTTTGCCTACCCCTTCAAGGTGATCCATGACCGAATTACCGTGGGGTAAGAGTCCGGCTATGGCTTTGGCGGCATCCAGCACGCTGCCACCACCAATAGCGATGACTACATCGATGGCTTCGTTTCTAAATTGACTCACCGCCTGATCGACCAGTGCAGGTGATGGTTCGCCCGAAACAGTAAACTGCAGCCAGTTTAGGGATTTTGCTTCTAATGCTTGTGTGAATGCCAACCAGCGTGGCGAAGCGCAAAATGATTCTTTACCGGTCACTATTAACGCGTTCAGCCCATAATTGGCGGCGAGACTTGGCACATCGTTAATCTTGCCGCGGCCAAAAATAATGCGGGGTAAGCGTGAAATTGAAAAAGGGGCGAATTGCATCTGTTGTTAACCTTTTGGAAATAAACCGTCGTACCTTATACCGCTCCGTGGTGCAGCCATCCAATCCGCCACCATATCGCGCCAGGCAAGATAGTGCTCTGTTTGTTTATGAGCAGCAGCATCTTCAGCGCAGGCATAGGCTTCATAAAGAATAAACTGGCCTGGGTTTTCGGGCGATTGCAATACATCAAAACGCCGGTTGCCCGATTCTTGAACGGATGCCTCGTGATTGAGTCTGGTGGCTAAAATAAAATCGTTAATGTGATCGGGTTTTACCTGAACGTGAACTAAGGTGACGTGCATAAGTAATAAACCTTAAAGGTCTGAATTAATAAAAAATTGAAATTTTCCTTGAGTATAAAGTTGCATCTGCACGTTCAAAACTCGTCGGAATGACGTTATTGCTGAGGCATTATTTATAATCAGGCGTTTTAGTGAATATCCAAGTAAGAGCCATAGATAAGGTGGTGATTCAATTATTTAGGCAGCACAGAATTATCCTGGTTGGATCGGACTTTCGGTTGGCGTTTTTTCCATTGTGCGAAAAAGTACGTAAATCCGGAAATTGTTCCACTGGCTGTGGCTAAAGAACCCAAAATGGGCGCTGCGGTGATAATTAATGGTTCATCGCTTATGCCCAACCAGACACCTAACGCATCCAGTCCGGTTGGTTCGGCAAGTACGGCGCCTGCTGCAGATAGGCCGGCTAGAATACCTGTCCCCATAGAGATACTTTCAACGCGGTTGGCAATGGATTCGTGATTCATGTGGTTCGAAAAACTCTTATTTTAAACACTGTGTTTTTACTGATACTGGTCGATTTCGTCAAGTTTTTGCGTGCTGACAAACATCCGTAACATAGACTCAGATAACGTAATTCGGGCCATTATTGGTCAGCGCGCCATTGAAAAATCCTCTTACGGCCTCAACTGTTCAATCAGCACATCAAATCGATCACTTTGGAGTAAAACCTATGAACAACCAGGAACGTGAACAACTCACTCGCCTTTTAAATCAGCTTGGCGAAATCAAACTCTCTACCCAGGATAAAGATTTAGACGCCGAACAACTGATACATACCGCCACAGCTAATCAGCCGGATGCCGGGTACCTTCTGGTGCAACGGACGTTATTGCTGGAGCAAGCTTTACAAGCTGCCAAGACACAAATAACCGACTTGCAAAATCAATTACAAAATCGGCAACCAGCGGCAATGAGCAATTTTTTAGATAACGATCCCTGGGGACAAGTTAAGACAAAATCTTCGCCAGTACCCGGTGCTGATGGTTATGCCATTCCTCAGTCGAATCAACAGCCACCGATTTCGGCATTTGGGGGTGGGGCTTCCAGTTTTTTGGGTAATGTAGCCACCACAGCCGCAGGTGTTGTCGCTGGTTCTTTTTTAATGCAAGGGCTAGGGAATTTGATAGGCCATCACAGCTCTCCCTGGGGACATCAAGCTGCAAACAGTCGTGAACCTGCAACAGGCACAGCGGCAAGCACTGACGATTTTAATAGTGACAACTCGGAGTCCGCATCAATTCACAATGCTGATTTTCAAGTAGAGGATGACGACACCTTTCAGGATGGCAACGATTCAGATTGGATTTAATGGTTAATTTCGCAGAGGTTTTAAGCCCGGCAGGCTTGAATATCTGAGTGGGTCACAATATGTTCACCAAGATATTCAACGGAATGATGATATGCAAGATTGATTCTTTAGGCGTGGAGTGCTAAAAGAAAATTCATATCGAAGCGAAACATTCATTTTCTCAAACTTAAGCATAACTCCGACCATGAGCATCAAGTCCAATCTGATCAAAATCGTTATAAAATTGACTCCGAATATGTTGATTGTCTGGGTGGCAAATTTTATTCTGAAAGGCATTGCGGAATTACTGGCATTCAATTTTGATGTCGATGCCCGAACGCTTTATGTGCAGACCAGATTGTATGGTGAAATCGATAGCATTGAGGTGGTGTTGGAGGATTTTGCCGTGTTCAATGATGGCGATTCTTATCGCTTTATCATTCATCATGCTCGATCAGATCGGCCTTGGTTAAATAATCTGTTATCACGCGTCATCGGCAAGGCCTGGAAAATTCCAGCCTTGCCGCAGTTTGCAGCGCAAATGGATTTGGTTGCCGAGCTTTTCAAAGCAAAGCCCATTGGCTTGCCTGTGGAGTCCTCAGACTCAGGCGGGCCGGTTGATTAAAAAAGAAGCAGGCTAAACTTCGAATCAAAGGCTTGCTTTTGGGTAAGCCTTTTTTATGTAACGCCTTGCCATCACTGTTCAGTGTCGGCAATCCATAACGCTTGGCAAACTTGAGTATGCATCAGAAAATCCATATCAGCTATCTTGATACGATAAGAGGTTTGGCGGCATTGACCGTCATCAATGAGCATTATGTGATTGCTTATGGTTTGCCCTGTGAGACGGAGCTCTGTCAGCAAATTCTGGATTTTTCGCCATTACATATATGGTGGGATGGTACGGCAGCTGTGTCGATGTTTTTTGTGCTCAGTGGTATGGTGTTATCCATTAAATATTTTCGTGTCAGTCACAAGCCTGATATGAGTCAATTCCATTTGAGTCATTTCCTGATTGGTCGCATGTTCCGCATCTGGTTGCCTTATCTGCTGGTGTTAATCATAAGCGCAGGCTTATTTATGCAGACATTCGGTAGTGATGTGCTGAATACCCGTTTGCCACCGACCGACTGGATCGTCAATATGTGGCACAAATACCCGTTAACGCTTACTGATATGTTGAGGGAAGGTCTATTGCTGGATATGCCGGCTTTAATTGTGTTACTGCCGCAATCCTGGACCTTGAGCATCGAACTGGTGCTATCCTTATTATTACCGATCGGTTTATTGTTGGCTGACCGCGGCACGGTTTGGTTGGTGTTTTTCAGTTTGCTGGCCATTAGTCTGCTGAACGTTTCGCTATTTTTATTGCACTTTCTGATGGGGCTAATGATTGCCCGTTATTACTCGCCCATCAGTCACTATTTATCTGATAAACACTGGCAACGTCGGTTGATGTTGCTGGCAGGTCTATTGTTTTATTCGTCCGGTAATTATTTGCCTAAAACGCATTTTAATGACAGCGCAATTTGGCTGTTAACCGGCTTGGGAGCCGGCATGATTTTGATGTTTTTATTGGGTTCTAAACAGTCACAAACCGGTTTGGCGCATCCGTTTCTGCGTCAAATTGGCAAGGTGTCCTACAGCGCGTATTTAACCCATATGGCCATTCTGATTTGTTTGACACCCTTTATATTAAAAATCCTGGAAGTTTGGACGAGTGATAGTCTGTCGCTGTGGTTTGGCGGCTGGCTAATCACCATTGTGTTGGTGCAGGGGATTTCGTTGCTGTTCTATCACTGGTTGGAAATACCAAGCATGCTAATAGGTCGGCGGATTGCGGATTCACTGGCAGATAGTACTGCTCAGGTTGTAAAGCAGTGGACAAAATAATCAGGCAAAGTCGATATGAACTCAAGGCGGATATTTTAATTAATCTGCCAATAATTCTGAAAAATTCTTTCCATCCAACCAACTCCGCTTGATTTCAAAATGCATACAGGACTCAACTACACATGCACCGACCATAAGCCATGAAAGACAATCTGTTTACCTTCGAACAAATTCATATTGAAGTTGCCCGTGCTGCATCTGATGACTTTAATCTGTTTCACGACAAGCACAAATGGCTGCAGGTTACTCATAATCCCTTCAAGGGGCCGATTGTGCTGGGTTTTCAGCTGAATACGCTGATCGAATACCAGATGCGACTTTACCGAGAAACTCGTCACGAGGATGACATAGTCGAGGAAAATCAGCTGCGATTCAGTAATTATCAGATTATCTTTGTAAATGCGTTACGCCCCCGTCTGGAGGCGTCGCTGGAGATCAAGAAGACCTTGATCACTACAATTCCCGAGCTGAGTTTAAGCAATCGGGTGGCGATCAAGGCTCAAGGCAAAACCATTTTATTGGGGCATAAAAAGGAAACCAAAACCCCGTTATTTTTAGCGGATACAGATTTTAGTGGGTTGCCGGATTTAAATGGCATTGCAGATAAAACAGTAGTGCCGGGCACGGAGTTTTTTTTGAAGCGGAAATGGATGACTAATGGTAACGTGAAAAACTTTTTATCCGGTTCTCTGGCTGAGCAGTCAGATTATTTTGATGAGTTGGCGCATGTGGCACATTTTCCGGAAGTGTTTCCAGTCAGTCTGACCTCCGGTGCATTGTTGGAGAAAGCGCAATTGGAACAGCATGATTTCAAACGGAATCCTATGGTGTATACCTCGCACGATTTTTCTGTCGATCGGGAGCATCTTGCCCAAGTCAAAAATAACGACAAATTGCACATTTTGGTCAGGCAGTTGCCTGAGTCCAAAAACAATACTCTCAATCACACCAGTATCCTGTTACGTACCTATGAATGCTTTGGTTTGTTGGAAAATCAGGCGGTTTTGTTCAGAATCAAGCTGAATCTGGTGCCTTTGGAAGAAATCATTAAAAATTTGAGTTCAAAAACGCAATAGCAATCAGTTATTTAGGATTGTGGTTGCTAATGTTGTGAATTTTTTTGTACATCAAGTATAATCCCTCAAGTCGTTGGGTTTAGCCTGTGACGAGATTTCAAATTAACAATAAACACTAAAGATAAGGTGGATGCTGTCTAATAAGCGTTCGCATTGTTCGAGGAAAAAAATATGAGTAATATCGAAGAACGAGTAAAAAAGATTGTCGCAGAACAATTAGGCGTGAAAGAAGAAATCGCAAACGATGCGTCTTTTGTTGATGATCTTGGTGCGGATTCTTTAGACACAGTTGAACTCGTCATGGCTCTGGAAGAAGAATTCGAGTGCGAAATTCCAGACGAAGAAGCTGAGAAAATCACCACCGTACAATTGGCAATTGATTACATCAACGCCAATCTGCAATAAGTTGTTCCAGAGGCTAGTGGTTTTTCGCTAGCCTCACCTCTTTCCCCTCCGATTGCCTTCTTTTATTTAACGGTAGTTCACTGTGAGCACACGTCGAGTTGTTATAACGGGCTTAGGCGCGGTTACGCCTTTAGCGAATAATGTTGCAGATACCTGGGACGGAATTATTAACGGCAGAAGTGGTATTGGCCCTATTGATTCGTTTGATATTTCCAGCTTTGCAACTACATTTGGCGGGGTAATACGGAATTTTAATATTGCCGATTACATTCCTGAAAAAGATGCCAAGCGCATGGACGGCTTTGTGCACTACGGGATTGCTGCCGGTTGCCAAGCCTTTGAGGATGCCGGGATTGAAGTTACCGAAGCAAATGCCGAACGTATTGGTGTAGCTATTGGTGCGGGTATCGGGGGTATTACCGGTATTGAAGAATGCTACGCGACTTATGTGGCGGGTGGCGCAAGGAAAATTTCACCTTTTTTTGTCCCTGGAAACATCATCAATATGATTTCCGGCAACCTGTCCATCAAATATGGCTTAAAGGGCCCCAATTTTGCCATTGTGACTGCCTGTACAACCGGAACGCACAACATCGGTGATGCAGCGCGGTTGATTAAATACGGTGATGCTGATGTGATGCTGGCGGGCGGTGCTGAGCGTTGCACAACTTCTCCGACCGCAATGGGTGGTTTTGCGTCTGCAAAAGCCCTGTCCCGCCGTAATGACGATCCGCAACGTGCCAGCCGTCCTTGGGATAGGGATCGAGATGGTTTTGTATTGAGTGATGGTGCCGGCGTGATCGTTCTGGAAGAACTTGAGCATGCTAAAGCACGCGGTGCAAAAATTTATGCCGAATTAGTCGGTTATGGTATGAGCGGCGACGCTTATCACATTACCTCGCCATCCATGGGGGGCGAAGGTGCTGCCCGTTGTATGCGTAACGCACTGCGTGACGCGGGCTTGAATCCTGCTGACGTTGATTATATCAACGCACATGGCACGTCCACGCCTGCGGGTGATGTGGGTGAAACCCACGCCATGAAAACCGCACTGGGCGATTCTGCCTACAAAGTCGCTATTAGCTCTACCAAATCCATGATTGGACATTTGCTGGGTGCTGCAGGCGGAATAGAAGCCGTATTGACTGCTTTGGCGATACAGAATCAAATTGCTCCACCGACCATTAACCTGGAAAACCCGGATCCAGAATGTGATCTGGATTATGTACCCAATACCGCTCGGAATATGAAGATTGAAGTTGCTATCTCCAATTCCTTCGGCTTTGGTGGTACCAATGGTTCGTTGGTGTTCAAGCGATACGCGTAAAACTGCGTTTTATCACAGTGTCTGCCGATGTTTTTATTGAATGGCGAACGCAGGCACTGTATCGATGTCTCTGATCGAGGCTTTCAATACGGCGATGGTGTGTTCGAAACCATCGAAGTCTTCCAGGGCAAACCGCTATTTTGGCAAAGGCATATAGACCGCTTGCAGAAAGGCTGTCAAACCTTACGCATCCCGTGTCCTGATAGTGCTTTGTTGCAAGCGGAAGCCAGCGACATTAGTGTGGGTGCCGACCGAGCAGTTTTAAAGCTGATGATTACTCGTGGAAGTGGTGGCCGTGGTTATCGACAACCTGACCCGATTCTGCCCACCCGGGTGTTAAGCCTGCATCCATTCCCCCAATATCCAGGTCACTTTGATACCGAAGGCATCGTCGCCCGTTTTTGCAATCAATGCTTAGCGATTAATCCGGGTCTTGCCGGGATTAAGCATCTGAATCGTTTGGAACAGGTATTGGCCAGGGCCGAGTGGCAGGATGATTCGGTTCAAGAAGGGTTAATGCTGGATTACCAAGGCCAAGTCATTGAAGGCACCATGAGTAATCTGTTCTTTGTCAAAAACGCTGTGCTATATACACCATCGTTGACGAATTGCGGCATCACCGGCATTGTACGGCAGCTTGTTACAGAGATTGCCATTTTGAAGGGCATAGAATTTGCCGAAATTCAGGCTGACCAACAAAGCGTGCTACAGGCGGATGAGTTATTTCTGACCAACTCGGTGATCGGAATATGGCCGGTTAAACAATTAGATCAACAACACTTTAGCTTGGGTAGCATTACCCGCATGGTTCAGCAAGGCTATGCCGAAGCCCGCGTTCGGGAGTTAACAGTATGATCAGAAGCATAGTGGCGTTTACGACTTTGATGGTGCTCGGTTTGTTGTTAATCTGGGGCGGCATGCACTACCATATTTTGTTCAAAAAAGTAGTCGTAACCACCAGTAGCACGCTGGAAATTAATAAAGGCGATACCCTGGATAGTGTCATCAAAAATTTACGTGCTAAGCATATAGCCATCAATCCATTCTGGTTTAAGCTATTTGCGTATAAAACCCAGTTAGATCGAGCGCTGAAAGTGGGAGAATACGTGTTAAATCCCGGTGCCACTGCAGCTGATATTTTAGCCTTATTGAAAGATGGCAAGACTCGCCAGTATTCCATTACGTTTCCAGAAGGCTGGAGTTTTAAACAAGTCTTTAAAGCCATCAAGGATAATCACAATCTTCAACATACCTTGTCGGACGATGAGTTTCCCGGGCTGATGACAAAATTGGGTTCTGATAAAACCAATCCGGAAGGCCTGTTCTTTCCGGATACTTATTTTTTTGAGAAAAACAGTTCGGATGTTGATTTACTGAAGCGCGCCCACGACAAAATGCAGCGTTTGGTCGCTACAGAATGGCAAAAACGTGATCAGGATGTGCCGCTGCAGACCCCCTATCAGGCGCTGATTTTGGCGTCCATTATCGAAAAAGAAACCGCAGCAGCCGAAGAGCGCAAAAAAATTGCCGGTGTGTTCACCCGTCGCTTAAAAATGGGTATGTTGCTGCAAACCGATCCCACTGTGATTTACGGGATGGGCGATGATTATCAGGGTAATATCCGCCGCAGCGATTTACGGGAACCTACCCCCTACAATACTTATGTCAATAAAGGCCTGCCACCCACGCCAATAGCCATGCCGGGTGAAGCTGCCATCCATGCGGCGCTGCATCCAGCAGACGGGAATGCCCTGTTTTTTGTGGCGAGGGGCAATGGTCGACATGCTTTTTCGGCGACCTATGATGAGCATGAAAAATTCGTTTCGCTGTTTCAAAAATGAATCCAGGGAGATTCATCACGTTGGAAGGCGGCGAGGGGGTCGGTAAGTCGACAAACCTGCAATACATTCAGCAGTTATTGCAGCAACGGCAGCTTGAGGTTGTTGTGACCCGAGAGCCTGGGGGTACCGAGCTGGCAGAAAAAATTCGTCAATTGTTGTTGGAAAAACACGCAGAAACAATCACTGAGAATGCCGAATTATTACTGGTGTTCGCTGCCCGTGCTCAGCATATACAGCGAGTGATTTTGCCGGCTTTGCAACAAGGCCGTTGGGTGCTGTGCGATCGTTTTACCGACGCTACCTATGCCTATCAGGGCGGTGGGCGGAATATGGACGAAAACGTGATTGGCTGGTTGGAAAATACCGTTCAGGGTGACTTAAGGCCTGATCTTACCCTACTGCTTGATGCTCCATTGGATGTTGGTATGTCACGTGCCCAGCAGCGAGGCAAACTGGATCGATTTGAAAGCGAACAGCGGGATTTTTTCGAACGGGTGCGTCAGGCGTATCTCAATCGTGCCGGTCAGGATCAGCAGCGCTATAAAATCATTGATGCTAGTCTACCGTTAAACCAGGTGCAGCAGCAGATCAAGCAAGCGTTGGATGGCTTGTCTGTCGTATGAATTTATCTACTATTTATCCTTGGCAGCAAGCGATATGGCAGCATTTGATTGCTTATCTTGCCCAGCAGCGTATTCCGCAAGCCTTATTGATAACCGGCGTTGCCGGTATCGGTAAGCGGTATTTGGCCGAGGCGTTTGCTAGCGCTGTGATGTGTCATACGCCGTTAAGCGATTTTTCGGCTTGCGGTACCTGTCAGAGTTGCACATTATTAGCCGCGCAAACTCATCCGGATTGGTTGGTTGTCGAACCCGAAGAACCTGGCAAAGCGATCGGCATCGATAAAATTCGGCAGTTAATTGTCAAACTGGCCTTAAAACCGCAGTTTGAAAGTTATCGGGTGGTACTGATCAGTCCGGCGGAGCAGTTGAATAATGCTTCTGCCAATGCTTTTTTAAAATGTCTGGAAGAGCCTACCACGCGCACTTGTTTAATATTGGTCACTGATAAACCCTCACGGTTGCCGGCCACGATTAGAAGTCGTTGTCAGACGCTGATGTGCTCCGCGCCGGAAACTAACCTTGCAAAGCAATGGTTGGAACAGCAAGGTGTCCAGCAGCACAGCGAGGTTCAGCTGAGTCTTGCCCAAGGTGCCCCTTTGATTGCCAAAGCCTATGCAGATCAGGATATGCTGGCGATCAGGCAAAACTATTTCGAGGCTTGGCTGCAAGTTGCCGAGGCCAAAAAAAATCTGCTGCAGTTGGCGGAACAATGGCAAAAGCCGGATGCTTTGGATTTGAACGTACTGTTGGCATGGCTGCAGGGTTGGGTGATGGATATGATTAAATTGGCGTATCAGGCCAACGATCAGCAATTGCATAACCCTGATATGAAAAAAACCTTGCAAGCCCTTGTCAAGCGGCTAGAATTAAAACCACTTTATGCGTTTTATGACAGCCTGCTGATTGCCCGTTCGCAATTAAGTACGCCCATCAATAAACAACTGCTGCTAGAGCAGCTATTAATTCGTTGGTCGCAACTCAACACTCGATAACCTTATGGCAGAAGCAGCTCCCCGGCAAGGTATCTTGTCCTTATCCATCAAAGACAAAAACGCCTTGTACGCGGCCTATATGCCGTTTATTAAAAATGGCGGACTGTTCATCCCCACCAAGCGTGAGTATGAAATGGGTGAGGAAGTGTTTATGTTGCTGAATTTGATGGAAGAAACCGAGCGTCTGCCGATTGCCGGCAAAATCATCTGGAAAACGCCAAACGGTGCCGAAGGTTATCGTTCACCAGGTATTGGCGTACAGTTCAGCGATCAGGATGGCGGTATGGCCCGGAATAAAATAGAAACTTATCTGGCTGGTGCGCTGGAATCCGATCGTTCCACTCATACTATGTAATTAACTATCAAGGCACACTTGGTGCCTCGACTGCCAATCTAAATCTCCATGCTTATTGACTCCCACTGCCACCTGGATCGTATTGATCTAAAACCGTATCACGACAGCTTTAATGCGTTTGTAGACGATGCAACAGCCCAGCAGATCGAGCATATGCTGTGTATCGCTATCGATATGGAATCGTATGCCGATATGTTGGCGCTGGTTGAGCCTTATCCGCAGATTTCCTTGTCTGTCGGCGTGCATCCTAATGTCACCGAGGGTCGGGAACCCAGTATTGATGAATTGTTGCAGCTGGCCCAGCATGACAAGGTCATTGCCATCGGCGAAACCGGACTGGATTATTTTCACAGTAAAGGTGATTTGGAATGGCAGCATCAGCGGTTCAGAAACCATATCAGTGTCGCTAAAACTTTAAAAAAACCGTTGATCATTCACACCCGCGAAGCAGGGCATGATTCATTGGATGTATTAAAAGCCGAAAGCGCCGAGACAGTGGGTGGGATTATTCACTGTTTTACCGAAGACTGGGCGTATGCCAAAAAAGCCCTGGATTTGAATTTTTATATTTCCTTTTCCGGGATTGTGACGTTTAAAAATGCCCAAGCCATCAAGGACGTTGCGCAAAAAGTCCCGGCTGACCGGTTTTTGATCGAAACCGATTCACCCTATCTGGCGCCGGCACCCTTTCGTGGTAAGCCCAATTATCCGGTCTATGTCAAATATGTGGCGGAACATATTGCCGAACTGCGCGGTACCAGCTTTGAAGATATTGCGCAGTTATCCAGGGATAATTTTTATCGTTTGTTTGCAATGCAATAAGGAAATGTTCGCAGGCAAAAAAAACGGCCAGACCGAGAAGGATACTGACCGTTCAAGAGGGAAGTAACTCTTATCCCGTAAGGGACGCATACAAGAGTTGCTAGGTAGTCTAGTCAATATTGTTATTTCTGAAAATGTGACATAAAGCCGCGTGGCAAATTGTCGCTGCTGTTTTAAACCGGTCATGCACACTCAATTGGAAACCCCACAAGCTCGTCTAAAGTTGCAGCGATTGCCGTATCGCAAAGATGACACCTTACAAGCCTGGGATGCTGCGGATAGTTATTTATTGCATCATCTGGCTCAGCAGGAGGTTCCGCCTGTCGGTTCGCAGATTACTATTGTCAATGATAGTTTTGGCGCGCTGGCGTTGGGCTTGCAAGCTTATCAACCTGCGGCTATTTCCGATTCCTATCTGTCCCAGCAGGCTACGCGGATTAATGCCCAGCTCAACAACCTTAATCCTGCCAATATTGCGTTGCTGGATAGCTTGGCGGTGCCTGACAAGCCGATTGACTATTTACTGATCAAAGCCCCCAAAACTCTGGCATTGCTGGAGTATCAGCTCTTAACTTTAAGACCTTTACTTAAAGCAGATAGTAAAATCATAATAGCCGGCATGGTCAAGGCCTTGTCGACTAATGTCTGGAAATTACTGGAGCGTTTGATTGGGCCGACCAGGACCTCATTGGCAGTCAAAAAAGCCCGTTTGATTTTCGCTACGCTAGACACCAATCTGATCCTTCCTACAAATCCTTATCCGCTGCAATATCGGCTGGAACATACCGATTTTATGATCAGCAATCATGCCAATGTATTTTCCCGCGACAGTCTGGATATTGGCACCCGACTGCTACTTCAGCATTTGCCGGAGGATATGTCATATCGGCACATCGTCGATCTAGGCTGCGGCAACGGCGTGGTTGGGTTGATGATAGCCAGTCAGTTAAAGGACGCACAGCTGCATTTTGTCGACGAATCATACATGGCGGTTGCTTCCGCCAGACAGAACTTTCAACACGCCTTTGGCGAGCAGCGATTGGCAGAATTCAGGGTGGGGGATTGTTTAGAAGGCTTTGCTGGGGAAATGGCAGATTGCATCGTCTGTAATCCGCCCTTTCATCAGCAGCATGCGATTGGCGATCACATTGCCTGGCAGATGTTTCAGCAGGCGCATCGGGTTTTACGAAAGGGTGGTGAGCTACGCGTGATCGGCAACCGGCATTTGAACTATCACCAACACCTGAAAAAACTGTTCGGCAATTGGGACGCTGTAGCCAGTAATGCCAAATTTGTAATAGTTAAAGCTTACAAACGCTGAGTGCTAAAACTGATCCTTTAGTTTTCGAATTTTAGCGAATACAGTAACCGGACTATCATCAGGGCTGGCTGAAATAGCTGCTCGCAGGCTGGTACTGTTTTCACGTAAAAAAGGATTGGTCGCCATTTCCAAAGCTATCGTGGAGGGTAGGGTAGGTTGATTGTTAGCACGCAAGGCTGCAACTTCCATCAAGCGATGCTGTAAATCCAAATTGTGGGCTTCCAGGCTTAAGGCAAATCGGCCATTGGCTTGCGTATATTCATGCGCGCAATATATGCGGGTATCACTTGGCAGATTTTTCAGCTTTTGCAACGAATGCCACATTTGTTCGGCAGTGCCTTCAAACAAACGTCCGCAGCCCAGCGAAAACAAGGTGTCCCCGCAAAACAGCGCTTGGCTGTCCGCGCAGTAATAAACGATATGACCGGATGTGTGTCCTGGCGTGCAGATCACTTGAAACGTCTGATCGCCGAGTGTGATGCAATCGCCATCGCTTAGAGCAATGTCAATACCGGGGATGCGTGTTGAATCGTTAGCGGCGCCTGCAATTTTGCAGCCAGTGGCTTGTCTGAGCTGCAAATTTGCGCCTACATGATCGTGATGGTGGTGGGTGTTGAAAATATAATCCAACTGCCAACCGTTTTCCTGCAAGACTGCCAATACCGGTTCAGCAATAGCAGGATCAACGACTGCCGTTGCGCCTGAAACCGGTTCATGCAGCAGATAAATGTAATTATCTGTTAGAACCGGTAACAGCAGAATATCCAGCATGGTTTACGCACAAAACGCTTCAATGCTGTTTAAGATGCCTTTAGCATCCAGTCCGACCAGACTCAACAACTCCTCGCGGCTGCCTTGTTCGATAAAGCGATCCGGCAGGCCGATATTCAACACCGGCATCAAAATCCGCTGTTTTTGCAAAAACTCGTTGATGGCACTGCCCGCGCCACCGGCGATGACGTTTTCTTCCACGGTGATGAACACATCATGGCTTTTCGCCAGTTCCAACACCAACGCCTCATCAAACGGCTTCACAAAGCGCATGTTCACTACCGTGGCGGCCAACTGCTTACCTACATCCAACGCGGGCGCCACCATGCTGCCCCAGGCCAGAATCGCAATTCTGCTGCCTTGATGACGCACTTCCGCCTTGCCGATGTCCAGTGTTTTCAATTCGCCATCGACCGTCACCCCGGGCCCTTTGCCGCGCGGATAGCGCACCGAAGCCGGTCCCGTGTGATGATAACCCGTGGTCAACATCTGCCGACACTCATTCTCATCCGCCGGCGCCATCACCAACATATTCGGAATGCAGCGCATATAACTGAAATCATAACTACCGGCATGGGTCGGACCGTCCGGACCTACCAAACCCGCTCTATCCAGTGCAAACAACACATCCAGATTCTGTAAGGCCACATCATGAATCAACTGATCATAGGCGCGTTGCAAAAACGTCGAATAAATCGCCACCACCGGCTTGGCGCCCTGACAGGCCTGGCCGGCTGCCAACGTCACCGCATGCTGCTCGGCAATCGCCACATCGAAATAGCGTTTCGGAAAGTGCTGGGAAAACTTCACCAACCCCGAACCCTCGCGCATCGCTGGGGTAATCCCCAACAGTCGCTCATCCTGTGTCGCCATATCGCATAACCAGTTGCCGAACACCTCGGTATAGGTCGGATGCGGCGACGGTGCCGATTTAGGCAACGAATCCTTGGTAGGATCAAACGCCGGCACCCCGTGATAGGCCAACGGATCCTTCTCCGCCGGCGCATAGCCTTTACCCTTCTTGGTCACCACATGCAAAAACACCGGACCGGAAATATCCTTCAGATTTTCCAATGTCGACACCAGCATATCCACATCATGCCCATCGATCGGCCCGAAATAATTAAAGCCCAACTCCTCGAACAAAGTGCCCGGCACAATCATGCCCTTCACATGCTCTTCGGTCTTACGCGCCAACTCCCAGACCGAGGGCATGCTGGCCAAAGCTTTTTTGCTTTCTTCTCTAACCGACGAATACAACTTGCTCGACAACACCTTGGTCAGGTAATTATTCATCGCGCCGACCGGCGGCGAAATCGACATATCGTTATCGTTCAAAATCACCAGCAAATTCGCATTCACATCGCCGGCATGATTCATCGCCTCATAGGCCATGCCGCCGGTGATTGAACCGTCACCGATGATGGCCACCATCTTCTTGTCTTCACCGCGCAATTGCGAAGCAATCGCCATCCCCAAAGCCGCACTGATCGACGTCGACGAATGGCCCACGCCAAAAGCATCGTACTCACTCTCATCCCGAGACGGAAACGCCGACACACCGCCTAAAGTACGAATGGTTGGCATTCTGTCCTTACGACCGGTCAAAATCTTATGCGGATAGGCCTGATGGCCCACATCCCACACCAACTGATCGACCGGCGTATTGAAAACATAATGCAGTGCGACCGTCAGTTCCACCGTGCCCAAACCTGCCGAGAAATGGCCGCCGGAAATACTCACCGACTGGGTCAAAAACCCCCGCACTTCATCCGCCAACGGC
>PERU01000039.1 GCA_002928965.1 Methylomonas sp. | reverse complement strand
TCAGCAGTGATTCGCGGAGCATGAAAACAGTCATTTCGGAACGTCGGCTTTCAGAAAAGTCCAGTGTCCGTAAAGGCATAGCACCGGACTTTCCACAGATTAAAATGGCGGCTGGTAACACGACTGCTTGTTATAGCCAGTCTTCAGTATCCTGATGGCCTAAGATAGTCATGATTTCGACTATACCGCCATTGATCTGGTAATAAATGCTGTCGGTGCCATACACACTTCGCCTATACCCTGCACGGATATAGTCAACGGCCTGATATAAATAAGGCTGTTCTGCAATTAGTGCAAAACGATCAAGCATCCCTTGATGATATTGATCGGCTCTCTGATTTCCGTGCGTTTTAACGCCGTATAACCAGATTCTCTTCAAATCGGTGCGGGCTTTTTTCGAAAGTTTATAAGAGCCCATCTTGCCGTGCTTCTTCCTTGAAGTTAGCCAATAAATCTTCCGGCTGCTCGTCGATAAAACCACTCTGTTCCGCTTTAATCAGTTCAGAGCGAATGTGCTCTATTTCAAGCTGCCGCCGCCGCGCTTGTCTAATTAAGTCGTTAATCGCTTCGCTTTTACTGCTGTACTCTGCACTGGCGACTTGAGCCTTCAACCATTCGTCGTTGGGTTCCGATACGGATATGCTTTGTCTTACCATTGTCTGACCTTTCAAAAATATGTTATACACCAATATAGCACCAATTTTGCACCACATAAAATAAAATACAGCGTCCAAAAAACGGACGTTTTCTGTACTTGTTAACCTTTCAATTTCTGACGCCGTTTTATAAGGCTTCCAGAGTCCATAAATCTATTCCACAAAACAAATTCCAGATATACTCTGCCCTTGAGACTTATTGGACTAAAGGACAAACAAAAAATGTTGATTGGTTATGCCAGGGTATCCACTGATGATCAGAATCTGGACTTGCAACGGGATGCGCTTGAAAAGGAGGGTTGCGAAAAGATTTACACCGATCAACAAAGCGGCGCGAGCACTGATCGACTTGGTCTGGCCGGTGTTCTGGAAATAGCCCGCTCAGGTGACACGTTGGTGGTTTGGCGACTGGATCGACTGGGCCGCTCCTTGAAACATCTGATCCACCTGGTTGAAAAACTGGAACAGCAAGGTATCGGACTCCGAAGCCTGCAAGAGAATATTGATACCACCACCAGTGGTGGCCGGTTGGTGTTTCATCTATTCGGCGCTTTAGCAGAGTTCGAACGCAACCTCATTCGCGAACGCACCCAGGCAGGATTGTCGGCAGCGCGTGCGCGAGGACGGCAAGGCGGTCGGCCAAAGCTACTTGATCCGAAAAAACGCGAGCTTGCGTTACGCCTTTATAAGGAACGCCAACACAGCATCGTGGAAATCTGCCAAATCATGGGGATTTCCAAAAGCACTCTGTATAACTATCTCGCGGAGCAGGGTGTCAATGCCCGCGACGCGGCATAGCCCCATTCCAACTGACTCGCTGTTGGCCTTACGCCAACGGCTGGATCGATTGCCCCCAAAAAGTCCGGAACGAGCTACCCAGGTCAAATCCATCGCCGAACTCTACGCCGTTTCCACCGACACGGTTTATCGCGCACTCCGGGATTTACACAAACCCAAGGCCGCCCAGCGCGGCGACCGTGGCAAACCGCGTGTGCTGCCGAAAGCAGAACTGGAGCACTACTGCGAGCTGATCGCGGCATTGAAACTGCGGACGACTAACAAGAAAGGTCGCCATGTTTCCACTCGCCGGGCCATCGAACTAATGGAAAAATATGGCCTGGAAACCCCACAAGGATTGATCCGTGTTCCCAAAGGTTTATTAAGTGCCAGTACAGTAAATTATTACCTGAGCTACTGGAAACTCGATCAACCGCGATTGACCAGACAACCGCCGGCGGTGCGCTTCCAGGCCGAATTGAGCAACGCTTGCTGGCAATTCGATATGTCGCCTTCCGAGCTTAAACATGTTAAAGCGCCATTGTGGATAGAACCCACCCGAGGTGCGCCAACCCTGATGCTATACAGCATCGTCGATGACCGCAGTGGCACAGGGTATGAGGAATATCGCTGTGTCTACGGTGAAGATGCTGAATCGGCCTTGCGGTTTTTGTTCAATGCCATGGCGCCCAAACCCTACATGCCGGATTTTCCGTTTCAAGGCATTCCGGACATGATCTACATGGATTGTGGCCCGGTATCCAAGAGCCGGGTATTCCAGAATGTGATGGATGCCTTGGGTATTATTTGGCAGACACACATGCCAGCCGGGAAAGATGGTCGGCGGGTGACTGCTCGCGCTACCGGCAAAGTAGAACGGCCGTTTCGTACCGTGAAAGAGGTACATGAAACCCTGTATCATTTCCATCAGCCGCAGAATGAGGCCGAAGCCAACTTGTGGTTGCAAAATTATTTGTTGGACTACAACCGGAAGCCGCACCGGAGCGAACCTCACACACGGCTGGAAGATTGGCTCACCAACTTGCCGGCAAAGGGTTTTCGCGAAATGTGTTCCTGGGAACAGTTCTGCCGGTTTGCTCGGGAGCCAAAGCGGCACAAGGTCGGACCCGATGCACGAGTTTCAGTGGATGGCACCGCCTATGAGGTCGCACCGGAACTGGCCGGCGAAACCGTATTGCTGCTATGGGGGTTATTCGACACCGAACTCTATGTCGAATACGATGGCGAACGCTCCGGGCCATATGCTCCTATTTCAGGCCCCATTCCCCTTAATCGGTATCGGGCGTTCAAGAAAACGGCGATAGACGAAAAGGCTGATCGCATCCGGCAACTGGCCGATCAACTCGGGCTGGCTATCGCCGATGACATTGCGAAGCCGTTAGCCAAGCTCACGCCCAATGATCGTGCTTTTATCGACAGCGTACTTGCCGAAACTCTCGAACGCAGCGTTGTGCTGGCACGCATTCGAGAATATTTTAGATGCCAAGAAACCCAAGGGGGGTCAACATGCGGGTTGAAGTGATGGACTATTTTGGGCTGACCAAGCCACTGAATCGAGCCGGTTATTACGAAACCGAACATCACAGCCAATTGTTCAAGAATATTCGCAGCGCTATCCATGAAGGCCGGATTATCGTTCTCTACGGCGTCATCGGTAGCGGCAAAACCGTCACATTACGCCGATTGCAGCAACAATTGAAAGATGAAAATAAAGTCACCGTCTCCCGCTCGCAAGCGGTGGAAAAGCACAACGTTAAACTGAACACACTGATGGCGGCGCTGTTCTACGATCTTTCCACCGGAAAGAAAGTCAGGGTACCTTCCCGATCAGAGGACCGCGAACGGGAATTACAGGAGTTGGTCAAAAAGGGCAAACGCCCGGTGGCTTTATTTATCGACGATGCCCATGCCCTAAAAGATGAGGCCCTAACCGGCATCAAACGGCTTATGGAAGTGATTGAAAGCGATGGCGGATGTTTGTCAGTAGTCCTTGCCGGTTGGCCCAAGCTGCGTAATGATTTGCGCCGCCCCAAATTGGAAGAAATCGGCTTACGTACCGATATGTTCTCACTGGATGGTATCACTGGCAGCCAGCGTGAATACATTCGATGGTTGCTCACTACCTGTACCGGACGCCAGGAAGGCATAGAGGCATTGATGACCGCCGATGCCATCGATCTCTTAGCCAGCCGATTACGGACAGCTTTACAGATCGAATGGCATCTCACTCAGGCGTTTGAAGCCGGTTATCAATCAGGCGAATTACCGGTAGATGCTGAATTGGTCGAAACGGTTCTATCCAAGCATTTGGACGATATGGAGGCCACCATCACCCGGCAAGGCTATGGTCTGCGGGAATTGGTGCAGAACTTCGATGCAAAACCGGCAGAAATCAGAGCGCTGTTCGCCAACCAGCTTGATCCAATCCGTGCCAGCGAGCTACGGGATCGTATGCGCCTGGCTGGATTACCGATCTGAATCCGCTATGGTTTCAGTTGCAAATAATGTCGGTTTGCGTTGGATGATTGCAGGTTGGTACGAATGATTGCAGGTTCAGTTGCAGATAATCTCGGTTTGAGAGACCGTCAGTTGCAATTAATTCCGGTCGAAAATTGCGCTGATTGCTGGTTTGTAGGTTTTCGATTGCAAGCCGCTACAGCTAAGGTATTCGGGGGCCGCCTCCAACTCTTCGGAATCGCGGGTTTCTGTCAGGTTGTAGCCTGAGCCGTCTATGTATTTATAAAACAACTCGATATAGGGGAGCTGGTCAAGTGGGGTGTCTGTAAGGTCTTCCGGAACATCAACACCACGAAAAAGCCCAGCTTGAAAAAGCAGGTGTTTACCCCTCATGACCTCGTAAGCTTCGAGATTATCAGAGGGTGAAAGCTCGGAGAATTTCAAGGCGTACTTGAAAACCTCAAGAAAATCTTGCGCCGGGTCATCTGGGTGTTGAGCGTCCAGAACCTTCAAAACGTGACTATCGCCGGTAATCTTGAGCCATTCGGCTTGAAGATCCTTGAAGTCAAAGCGTTCAGAGTGCAAAACGATAATATGGGCGTGAGGGTGCCACCCAGAGGCGGAGCCATCAAGGGCGCCATCTTTGGTAATCTCGATAGAACCAACAAGAGCGGCAATTTTGGAAAACTCAGAATGATAACCGGCTTTGCCGGATAGGGTTTTACGCCTCCATTCAAGCATAAGGCTTAACGATTTTTTTAGATGCTGGAAACGTTCGGCCAAATCAGGGCCGTTTTTAACCGTCAAATTGAGCATTGAGAACCGAAGGCCGGGATTCTCGGAATGTATGACCTCGTAGCGCTTCAAGTACGCTTCAAGGGTCTTAGAACCACGCCTAATGGCGCACAATGGGCAGAGAAGGTGATTTTTACAGAAATTTGCAGAGGTAAGCCGAACCTTACCAACGGTGTAATAGTGTTTAAAGCCAATCTGATGACCGCAGGCGGCCACCTTTGGCTTTACTGATTCAAGATGCTTTGACCAAGGAGAAGCGCCAAGAGCGTTTATCCTAGCCTCGATTTCTGATACATTTAACCCTGCGAGCTTAGCCCGACGTTATAGAGAACTGCTAAACCGCGTTCATGAACCTTTTCTGCAGCAACTTATGATGGAATTCACCAAAATCCCCGTTATCGTGATCACCGGCTTTCTAGGTAGTGGCAAAACCACCCTGTTAAACCGTTTGTTGGCGGACGGGGTGAAAACGGCAGTGGTGATCAACGAGTTCGGGGCCACACCCATTGATCAGGATTTGCTGCTGAATCAGGATATCCCGATGACCGTATTATCGGGCGGCTGCTTGTGTTGTCAGATCAAAGGCGTGTTGGCACCGACTTTGAAGAACTTGTGGATGGCCTGGAATAAGACAGAAACCAAACCGTTCGAACGCATCATTATCGAAACCAGCGGCGTTGCCAGTCCGGAACCCATTTTAGACACACTACTGCGCGAACCCTGGTTGTCCAAACGCTATCGGTTGCAACAAATCATCACCACCCTGGCGATACCGTCCGCCATTGCCCAACTGGAACGCCACGCCGAAGCCCGTGCGCAAATGGCTTGGGCCGACCTATTGCTATTGACTCACGCCGATTTGGTCGACGCCGCACAACACGCGGAACTGATCGACTACTTTAAGCGTCAGGCACCGGCTACACCAAGGCTGATGGCTACGCGTGATTTGTTTGATTCCTGCAGTTTGCAAAGCAAGACACCACCGCCTTTCCGGCGAGTTCCTTCCGGCCAAGCCTTGCCTGAACATGGCTTTCGCAGTGTGTCGCTTTATCTGGAACACACGCCACGTTGGCCGCAGTTGCAAGCTACTTTGCAAACCTTGTTGGAAAACCATACCGATGACGTGATTCGTATCAAAGGGGTGGTTTATTTTTCCGAGTCCACGGCTCCCTTTGCGGTACATGCGGTCGCCGGTCATTTGTATCCGCCCGTGTCATTGCCGGAACGCCCGAATCAGGATAGGCGTAGCCGTCTGGTGTTGATCACGCTTTCGAATCCTGAGCCCTTGGCCAATGAATTATTAATCCTCTTAGGTTCAGAACCCGGTCAAAACCCGATACGGCTGCATTGAAAACAAAAGTGGTTGTTTAAATAGTGACATTCGATGTTTTACTGAACGACTGACGATAGGCAAAATGATCGACAGGGACCTAAAAAGTGATTGCGGCTATATTGGCCGGCTGATGTAAAGTCATCAACGCTCTTCACTAAACCAGTGTTGCGTGCGTTTGCAAAAACCGACCAGCGCCAGCATCAACGGCACTTCGATCAGTACCCCAACCACGGTAGCCAGCGCAGCGCCGGACGACAGGCCGAACAACATCACGGCCGTGGCGATGGCGACTTCGAAATGATTGGATGCACCTATCATGGCGGATGGCGCAGCGTTTTCGTAAGAAAAGCCCCACAGTTTGGCAGCCAAATAGGTGATGGCGAAAATCAGGATGGTTTGTATCGCCAAGGGAATAGCAATCCACACTATCGTCAGCGGATTGGCGGTGATGACTTCGCCTTTAAAGGAGAACAGCAGCACCAGCGTCAACAGTAAGGCGATGATGGTGATCGGGGTCAATACATGCAGGAATTTTTGCTCGAACCAATCCAGGCCTTTATGAGCAATAATCCATTGCCGCGAATAAAATCCAGCGACCAATGGCAAAGCGACGTAGATGCCGATGGACAACAGCAAGGCTTCCCAGGGCACCGGCAACTGGCCTACACCCAACAAAAAGCCGCCGATCAGGCCATACAAAAACAGCATCGCCAATGAATTGATCGCCACCATTACCAGAGTATGGCCGGCATTGCCCTTGGCCAGATACCCCCACACCAGCACCATCGCGGTACACGGGGCAACCCCTAGTAAAATACAGCCGGCCAGATAACTGCGCCATAACGGTACTTGCAGCATTTTGACGCCGTCTTGAAAAATAACCGTACCAGCCCCGTATTCACTGCCGACCGGCAAGTCCAGACCGAAGGGCATCTTCACCAAGTCTACTGCGTCGGCGCCCAGCAACGATTGAAACAACACGCCCAAGAATAAATAGGCGATGCCGTACATCGTGAACGGTTTGATGGCCCAATTAACGATCAATGTCAGGCTGACCGGTTTGATGCTTTTGCCGGCCTTGACCACTTCGGCAAAATCGATCTTGACCATGATGGGATACATCATTAAAAACAAGCAGATGGCGATTGGGATGGAGACGACCGGCGCACCGTTGACATTGATACTCATGCTATCCAGCGTCTTGGCAAAATCCGGCGCATAAGCCCCCAGCAGAATGCCGCCGGCGATACACAAGCCTACCCAGAGGGTCAGGTAGCGTTCGAAAATGCCCATGTCGTGTTGTTTGGCTGTCATGCTGTTGGCCTCATTGCTTTATTTATTCTTAAAATTAAGATGGGAGCCTCGCCTTTTTGCCCTTAGGGGTAATCATTCCGACGGCGGCGTCGCTCCCAAACGATTGTGTTTTATGTTTCGGGTCGCTGCACTCGCTTAGCGTGCATTGCCGGTAGCCGACGGTTTGCAGCAAGCCGAAACCTGCTCCAGTTCCATCACCTGATCATCGCCGAACATCGGTATCGAGCTCAGGGAATGGAAAGCCTCCCAAGGAATACCCTGCGGGTCGACGCTCCAGTATTTGTCGGACTGGGCATAACAGCAGGCAGCCTGCTTTTGCGCGGCAATGGGTAAAGCAGCATCGGCCAAACCTTGTTGCACAGCATCCAACTCTGCAGCGGAGTCTACTTGAATCCCCAGATGATCCAATCCAGGCGTGCGCCCACGATTGGAAATGGCGAAATTCATGCGCGGGTCGTCAAGTTGCCATTTAGCGTAATCGTATTCCAACACCGTAGGTTGGCTTTTAAACAAGGCGCTGTAAAAATGAATGTTTTTTTCAAGATCGTCGACAGCAATGTGAATATGCAGGCGTTTCACGATGTGGCTTCCTCGGAGTCGAAATTATAGTGATAAGGCATCGGCCTCATTTGAGTCTGACCGATAGTGTCTAGTCGGTGTTTCAGGGTGATGGCATCCAGTTTATCCACCGGCAGGTTGCAGAACAGCTCGATACGCCGTTTCAGCGACAAATAGGTATCAAAAAACAGTTTTTGGACCCGCTCTTGGTCGGCATACAGCAGTGCAGGATCTGCCACACCCCAATGCGCGCGCATCGGCTGGCCGGGCCAGACTGGGCAGGGTTCGCCTGCCGCTTTGTCGCAGACGGTAAATACAAAATCGAAACGCGGCGCATCCGTGCCGGTGAATTCATCCCACGACTTACTTCTCAGTGACGTTGTATCGTGATAGAGGCCTTGCAATAGCTGGAGTGCCATGGGGTGCACTTTTCCGGCGGGATGACTGCCGGCGCTGTAGGCGACAAAGCGGTCGTTGCCGATTTGGTTCAGTATCGCTTCAGCCATGATACTGCGCGCCGAATTACCGCTGCAGATAAATAAAACCGGATAGGTTTTGTTCATCATCTCACTGCTCGAATTTAATCTACTGATGACTGACCAGAGCCCGCAAGCGCTCAACGCCTATCGGCTCTAGTTGTAGCAAGGGTGCTACGGCATAACGCTGGGCATGCTGACGGGCGACAGCTTTGATTTCCCGCAGTTCATTGGCGGCCCGCTGCCGCAACAAGGGCGAACGGGTTCGACTTGCCGCCACGCTGGAATTGACGATCCAAGCCCAGGCTTCGATGCCAGCGCGTTTAAGATCGGCTTGGAGGTTTGCAGCTTCCAGTACCGGCGTGGTTTCTGCCAGGGTCACGATCAGCACTTTGGTGTGTTTCGGGTCTTGCAGCTGCATCAACGGGGTGCTGTAGTGCAGGCCGGTCGTATCCATCTGCCTGCTGATTTCCCGGTGATAGGCACCAGTGGCATCCAGTAGCAGCAGGGTATGACCGGTGGGTGCGGTGTCCATCACCACGAACTTGCTGCCTGCTTCACGGATGATGGCGGAAAAGGCCTGGAATACCGCTATTTCTTCGGTGCAAGGGGAACGCAAGTCTTCTTCCAATAAGGCACGGCCTTTGTCATCCAGCTTGGCACCTTTTGTCTCTAGCACCTGTTGGCGATATCGTTCGGTTTCCTGGTGCGGATCAATGCGGCTGACGGTCAAATTGTCCAGGGCGCCATTCAAGGTTTCGCTCAAATGAGCGGCCGGGTCCGATGTGGTGAGATGAACCGGCAGGCCTCTGTGAGCCAGTTCCACAGCGATAGCCGCGGCCAGGGTGGTTTTACCGACGCCACCTTTACCCATCAGCATAATCAAACCCTGTTCGTCTTTGGCAATCTCGTCGACCAAGTCGGATAGGTTGGGTTCATTGAGTTCCAGTGGCGAATCGACGGCAACTGTATTGGTCGGGGCTGTGTCGTCGAATAAATGCTGCAGTGCGGTAAGGCCGACCATATTGAAAGGCTTGAGCATGACCAGATCACGCGGCAATGTTTGTAAAACGGCAGGAATAGCCTGCAGTGCGGCTTGTTCGCGCTTATGAATGGCTAAGGCCAAAGGATCGGTCTCGGTTTCACTGTCTGGCAGGATGCCGTTGATGACCAGATATTGTTGCGTTAAACCAATCGTCGCCAGTTCTTCATGGGTGCGGGCTACTTCGCGTAAGGTAGCTTGCTGGGCGCGGGCGACTAAAATTAACCGGGTGCGTTGAGGGTCAGCCAAAGCGTCGACAGCGGCTTTGTAGTGTTCACGCTGTTTTTCAAGGCCTGCTAAAGGCCCCAGGCAGGACGCATCGCCCTTGCCGGCTTCAAGAAAACCGCTCCAGGCACCGGGCAGCTGCAGCAAGCGAATGGTGTGGCCAGTCGGCGCGGTATCGAATACGATATGATCGTAGTCCGCCGTCAGCGCGCTATCGGTTAACAGTGCGGTAAATTCGTCGAAGGCCGCTATTTCGGTTGTGCAAGCGCCGGAAAGCTGTTCTTCGATACCTTTGACGACCGTTTCCGGCAACAAGCCGCGCACCGGGCCGACGATGCGATCGCGATAGGCCTGAGCGGCAGCTTGCGGGTCGATCTCCAAAGCGGCCAAACCCAGTACCGTAGCTATTTCAGTGATCCGGTTGCCGATGCTGATGCCGAACACCTGGCCGACGTTGGAGGCCGGGTCGGTGCTGACCAATAGCACTTTGCGACCGGCATCGGCCAAGCGAATGGCTGTGGCGCAGGCGATCGAAGTCTTGCCGACACCGCCTTTGCCGGTAAAGAACAAAAAGCGTGGTGGCTGATCGAGGAATTTCATGAGCTGAGTCCTTTAGGAACACGCGTGAAACAAGTTCGTCAGATGTAGGTGCGAATTCATTCGCATTGTGCGGATAAATCCGCACCTACACTGAGCGCTTGCACAAGTTATATTATTTGTATTCCTTAGCAGCATTTACTGCCGCTGCAACAGCTGGACGCGTCCTTCTCTTCGATTACATTGATAGCAGCCCAGCGTGTCAGTTCATTGCGATTGGGATAGCGACCGGCCAGAGCCACTTCGCCATCGACCAGAATCAACGGTAAGGCTTCCGCGCCGGAACGTTCCAAAAAGCCTTTGACGACCGGGTTTTCCGCAAACACCATCGGCTCTTGCGCCAAGTTGAAACGCTCGATTTGTGCACCATTTTGCTTGGCCCAATCCACGTCAGCAGAAAAATCCACCAATTGTTGGTCAACATCCACGACGCAGACACCGGTGCTACAGCACAAGGCGGGATCGAAAATTTGAATAGTGCTCATGACATACTCCCAATAATTAAGGCATTAACGTGCCGATACGATCCAGTTCAGCTTTCAGGCGCGTTGAATCGTTCTTTAATTCGTCCAGCGGCAAGGCCAGAAAGGTTTCGATGCGGTGACGCAAAATGCTGAACGCAGTTTCGAAAGCCGCTTTGATTTCAGCTTCCGTGCCTTCCGCGTGCGCAGGGTCTTCGACGCCCCAATGAGCGCGCATGACCGGACCGAGATAGGCTGGACAGGTTTCGTTGGCGGCGTTGCCGCAAACGCTGATGACGATGTCCGGCGTCACCGGTAAATCGTTCCAGGATTTGCTGTAATAGCCTTCGATGGAGATCCCTTTTTCTTGCAGCAAAGCCACGGCCCCGCTGTTTAACCGACCAATGGGCTTGCTGCCGGCACTGATGGCGTGCCAGCCTTCGGGCGCCAGATGGTTGAACGTGGCCTCGCCCATCAAAGAACGGCAAGAGTTACCGGTACAAAGAAATAAAACATTCATAGTAAATAGTGCTGAGTTGTGGATGGAAAAAATTAGTCGCTGTTGCAACACGCCGAAACCTCACCGGCATCGAGACAAAGTTCGGGATGACCCGTGCAGCACTCCGCCGTCAGATAATCGATCAACGATTGCATGACGGTTAAATTGGCTCGGTAACGTAAATAGCGTCCTTCTTGAGTGACGTTGACTAGGCCGGCATGTGTCATCGCCTTCAGATGAAAGGACAAATTGGTCGGCGGCAAAGTCAATTCGCTGGCAATTTCACCAGCAACCAGACCGGTCGGCGCGTGTTTGACCAATAATCGGAACACATCCAGGCGAATGCCGGAAGACAGAGATTCAAAGAGGGATGTGGCAAGTTCTTTATTCATGTTATTACTATACAACTATAATTGAAATATAAAAATAAAATTTTAGGCGATTTCTGTCTGTTCATGCCATGAATGCTTCACGTCAGTGCTAATGTTGCGCAATAGCGTCGCCGGCCATTGGATGGATATCCAAACCACTGGCTGCGTTTTACAACTGGAGTAATTGCGCCTGGGTTTCTAAGTTGACTGGCAGCCCGATTGCTTTAAGTTGCTTGAACTGGACTTGATGAGATCGCAACCAGCGCATGGATAACCCATGGGCACCCACTATAAACTCAGGACGAACCAAGTAAGGCCGGTCTATCTTGCGCGTTGTAAACATTCTCGGTGACAACGACGGTGTTTTGATCCGCAATACGGGTTATCGGTCTTGGCAAAGCAGTAATAGAATCATACGAAGCGGGTTGTTTAAAGCTATTCTCTATTTGTCCGTGCCATCCAGTAAATGTCGAAGGGACAGAGTCAAGCTTCGGTAATCTAAGGTCGCACGGGTTTTGGGTGCGTAGTAACGTACTGGCATACCAACGGCGAAGGATTCTGCTACTCGAATATCATTGCGAACGCCAGGTAACATCCGTGTCGCGCCAAACTGACTGGATACATTGCCAGAGACTTGTTTATGTTGCCCAATACGCTTGTCTATCATGATCGGCACATAGCCAACCAGCATGCGTACGCCCTCATTGGCGCGATTGCTGCCCACCCGAAACAATACTCTGGCCAGCTGACGGACGCCTTCTCCCGCTAGAAAATGCGGTAAAAACGGTACTAGGACTCGGTCTGCAGAATAGAGCGCATTCAGTAACAAGGTATCTAATGAGGGAGGGGTATCGAGAATCAAAATATCGTATTGTTCCAATATACCTTCAGATGTCAGAGCGGTACGTAATAAAAAGTCGTCCTTAATTCCAGATCCATGCTCGAACAATGGATCGGCAGGAATTAAGTTTAGATTCTCCCATTGAGTAGACTGTATAGCAGGAGTTAGGGCATGCTTTCCGGCAAAGAAACCATGAATGGTTGGTGTGCTTTTGGTTAGTTTTACACCCAATCCCAATGCACAATGACTCTGGGTATCCAAATCGATTAGTAATACCCGTTGTCCGAGAAACGCGAGTTCAGCTGCAACATTGACAGCAGTCGAAGTTTTTCCGGAACCACCCTTACGATTCGTAACAACTAATGTAATGGCAGACATGGCGACTTAAAACAACTCAATTTGAGGCCTATTATCATCGTTGGAAGTAACTGAGCCGGTTACTGCTCTATGGGTATCGCGTTGACTGGTCATCACATAACGATCCAGGTGGCCTTCCATACGCTGCTTCAACGTAGGAGTTACATTACCATCCCACTCGGGATCCGGGAGGCGGTTAGCAACCGCCAGAAAGTGTTCATCCAGCTCTTTGATGGCTGTTTCAACTTGCTCAACACGTTGTCTTAATACATCCTGAAACTGCAGAAAGCCCAGTGCTTCAGACAAACGGTTAATGACTTCTTTGTTGCCTGCATCCACTGCAAAAATCATATCCAGCAACATCGTACTGCCTTGATTAAAACGACTCTCAACGGTCTCCAGGTCATCAATGATTTTTATTAAGTTGGAATTGGACGTGTGGTTATTCAGAGCTTCCTTGGCTGCAGCGAGTTCCGCTTCAGCGCCCTGGGTGGCCATTCGGATTTTGAGTTCAATGTTGGCGGCCGCACTGGCTGTTTGGGTGGATAGCTTGCGGACTTCGTCAGCGACCACGGCAAAACCTCGACCTGCTTCACCCGCTCTGGCGGCTTCGATTGCAGCATTAAGTGCCAATAAATTGGTTTGTTTGGCAATTTCGGAAATCACCCCCACCAAGGGTGACAATTCCACAACCTGTTCAGCCAGGCTCTGCACCCGGTCAAGATTGCGACTCAGTTCATCCATCTGGTCTTCGACATGACCGCCTAAAATATTTACCACATCCTTGTTGTGACTAGATTGCTCACGAATGATTTCTGTCAGCATCATGCCGTTATTCATGGATTCAGTGATACGTTCCACCTGACTGCTGGAAACATTATGCACTTTATTAAGGCATTCTATTACGGCGAGTACGCCAGACTCTGTATCCTTCAAAGCGCCTTCCAACTGCTGGCACATCAGATTAAGGTAAGGTGATGCGTGCTGAATTTCCTCGGCAACAGCTCTTTGTTTGGCTTTTTTGGCAGTAATTCGGCAGTTTCTTGACTTAATCATGCCGCGGAGGGCGTTGAGTTCTTCTCGAAAAAAAGGCCATATACAAAGCAGCAATAGTGGCACAAACAAGGTGGTGGTCCACAAAGTTTCCACTAATACTTCAAAGTGTGGCTCTAATTTATAAGGGTGTACAAAGGTATCTTGCCACCATGGCACAAAGGTGTAGGCAAATATCAAATTCACCATAATTGACACCAAAATACCACCCAAAACACGAAGTTTATGATTGGGGGTTAAAATAAGGTCAGCTTCTTCAGGATCACGGTATTTCGGACAGGCTAAACAGGCTTTAGCCATAGCCTCTGAATCGGAGTTCATAAATCCCTCCTATGCTCCAGGCACTACTTGCTTAATCACTTTAATAAGGTCTGCGCCATCAATCGGCTTCACCAGCCAGCCGGTAGCACCCAGTTTCTTGCCTTCATCGCGCTTAGCAGCCTGACTTTCAGTTGTAAGGGTCAGAATTGGCACGAATCGAAAACCTGGCAACGCGCGCACGTTTTGGATCAACTCCAGTCCGCCCATGTTGGGCATATTAATATCAGTAATAATTAAATCTGGCTTGGTGCCAGACTTAAGTTTGTTTAAAGCCTGTACACCATCACTTGCGGTTTCCACTTTGAAACCATTCATTTCAAGGTTGGATTTAACGCTCATTAGCATGGTTGCGGAGTCATCTACAATCAGAATTGTTTTGGCCATGGTCGTTCTCGATGAATCGAAAATAAAAATAGTGTTAAAGGAGTCTTGCCAATTTGGGCAGGTCGTGCCGGATGATTCAAATTACCGCCACATGGCCTTGAAAAGTCATTTTACCTAAATTCTAAGATACACCTAGTGCCGACTGTAACCAAACGGTGAGTGTTTCGTCGACAGGCCAAGCAGTAATTGTTAGCGTGGTCGCCATTAATACCTGTAAATTGGCCGCGTGCAAATGAGTACAAGCCGAAAAATCGGCTTTGGGCGCAGTTTTTTTCTGTAACCATTCCAGTAACAACTCAGCCTCTTCTACACCCACTTCATTTTTGAAAAACACCTGATTTTTTTTAAACTCAATAGTCATTAGAACATCTCCTTAATATTCAGCACCATTAATACCGAACCATCTCCCAATAATGCAGAACCGGCATAAGCCGATATTTGGGCCAGAACCCCAGACATCGGCTTAAGGATAATATCAACGGTTTCCCGAAAATCATCCACCAGTAATCCCACTGACTCTTCGCCCAGACGTACCACCAATACGGCCAGTTCGTCATCGTCATTGGCTAGCGGAGGGGCAGAAATCTCGAGCAAGGTGTTGATCGGTTTTAATGGTACGATGCGACCGCGTAACACGGTAGCCAAACTATGTTTGATCATGCGAATATCAGCCCGTGGTACCCGCACGGTTTCCACCACACTATCCATGGGTATGCCAAACAATTGTCCATCGGATTCGATAATCATCACATTGGTGACAGCCATCGACAATGGCAACGACAATTGGATCTTGGTGCCCTTGCCTTTTTCGCTGACCAGCGAAATAGCCCCATTGACCTTCTCAATAGCGGTTTTCACCACATCCATACCCACGCCGCGACCGGATAAATCCGAAATCACGTCGGCGGTGGAAAATCCGGGGGCAAACACCAGATTAACAGCCTCTTGATCGCTGATACGCTCTAACGCCATTTCATCGAGTATGCCTTTTTCATAGGCCTTTCGTTTAATCACTTCTGGATCGATGCCCTTACCGTCATCGATAATTTCAATGATCACTCGATCCGATTCCTGGGTAGCACGGATGATTAACGTGCCGACCATTGGTTTGCCAATGGCGCGGCGAATTTCCGGCAATTCAAACCCATGATCAAGGCTGTTTCTGACGATGTGAATCAGCGGGTCGCCTAACGATTCGATGATGTTTTTGTCGGCTTCGGTATCTTCACCTTCCATGATCAGATTGATGTCCTTGCCCAACTTGCGTGCGGTATCGCGTACCAGGCGCGGAAAACGCTGAAATACAAATGACACCGGCATCATCCGAACTTGCATGATCGCATCCTGCATTTCTTCAGCGATGCGATTGATCACCGCATATTGAGCCTTAATCTCTCGGGAAAGATCCCTGACGCCAAATACCGCTTCGGCGCGACCCGCCAGATAGGGCAAGGCATTTTTGGAAACCACCATTTCACCGATCAGATTCATCAATCGATCGATCTTGGCCTGATCAACCTTGAGACTTTTAGCACCCACGGCGGTAACATCTTCAGCCCTTCGACCAAATTTAATCTCACCATCAATATCAGCCGTGGTTGATATTTCATGGGCTACGGCTGTTTTGGCCGGTTGGGTTTCAACGGTTTCTGCTGGCTTGGATGGTTCAATCGATTGGGATCCAAGGGGTTGTACAGCCATTTTGCCGGGCATATGAAACTGCTCATCAAGCCAGCTTAATAAAGGAACTGCGGCAGATTGGACTAAGGATTGTTCGGCAGCGAATGCCAAGCTCGCTAACTGATCAAATTCACCGATTGCTTTCAAGCAACCCTGCAACGTGGCCGCTACGGATTTTATGCGCCCAAGCTGCCAGGATTCTGTAATGGGCAACAACAGAATCTGTCTTTGGATCGCTAGTAGCGACAAAACAAAATCATCGATCGAAGATAATGAAACAATACCTGAGGGTAAAGCTGTTTCGGTGCTTTCGATGGATACCGCCGCTGGTATAGTGGGTGTTAGTACTGTTTGATCCTGCCATTGACTTTGCAAATCAAGCCATTCGGGCTGATCTAGATTCCGCAGGGACTCGACAATACCACTTAATACCGGCCGATTATCGGGATCGTGTTCCAGTACCAGCAACAGCCAACGTAAAGCCGAAGAAAACCACAAATCTGGACTGGAAAGCTCCAGCATGGTTAGTGCCGCGCGCTCAAGTCCACCAAAATTACCGGTTTCCAGAAATTCTAGCGCATCGCCAACAAAGTCTTCATAAACTGGCCCGCCATTGGTATCGCCAACGGGGATGATGAAAGATAGTGGCGATAACGGTTGTATCTTGATTTGATCAGCTACATACCGAAAATGCTCATCCAGCGTGGTATGAGGAGCTGAAGTCAGCAGATGAAAATCCAGTAGACAACGATAGGCATCCATCTCGGCCAGTTTGGGCCAGTCTTCTCGAGACACGATACCACCCCACAAAAATTCGGGAGTTTGTCGTGCTAGGAAAAACGGATCTTGGCCTTGAAAAAAACATTGCTCGTCAGGTGTATAGACCAACCAACACAACGGCGTACCGGCTTGAGCAATGGCATAGGCCTTCATGCGCAAGGCTTCCGGAATATCGGCCAAGGCAGCAGGCGGTGGCTCTACGGGAATCGCGGTTTCGGGCCGTGCGGGTGCAGAGGTCAGATTTTCAGTTGTTTCAACGGGGTTATCACTGTGATTGGCTTTATCCTCAACCGGATGATGAGCGCTGACATTCAATTTTCTTAAACTCTCACCCAACCGAGCCGAATCGTTGGCGTAAACAGCACCGATAGCACCATTTTGTTCAATTTCATCGCATAACATGCCGACAAAATCCATGGCATCCAGTAGTCGATCCGCCAACTCCTGAGAATAACGTACTCGACCATTCCGGACGGCGTCCAATAGGTCTTCACCGGCGTGTAATACCCGGGTCATCTCTGGAAATTCGAACAGACCGCTATTGCCTTTCAGGGTATGGACATAGCGGAACAATTCGGTCATCAAGCTCGCATCGGTTGGCGCTTTTTCCAATTGCATCAGCTTTTCGCCGATGCCTTGTAGGAAATCTCTGGCTTCCGACAAAAACTGTTGCAGTAAGGGATTCATGACAAAGATTCCCCTAGCATCAGACGTACTTGCAATAGCAGTTGATCGGGCTTGGAAGGTTTGATCAAGTAAGCGTTTGCACCGGCGGCATAAGCCCGGTTTCTATCACTGTCTTCCGCTTCAGTCGAAATCATCACGGCGGGTGCTTGTGGAATATCCAGGCCTCGAAGCTCCTGTAAAAAGCCATAACCGTCCAGCTTGGGCATATTGACGTCAACCAGATAAAGATCAAAGGGTGTTTGTAGACACTTTTCCAGTGCCTCGATACCGTTAACTGCTTCTTCAACGGCATAACCGGCCTTTTCCAAGATGGTACGGTGGAACATTCTAACCGTGGCGGCATCATCGACTATGAGTATACGTTTCATCGATTCTCCATGGGTTTTTGATAAACGATAGCTTCTGGAAATTTACGTACTTTGTACAAAGAAGAAATACGACTCATAGATTCCGAGTGACCAAGACAAATGTACCCCCCGGGTTTCAGTGCATCGTAGAAGGTTTCCGCAGCGGCTTTGCGGGAAATATCGTCAAAATATATCAGTAAATTTCGGCAAAAAATAACATCAAAATTACGGTAGGCGCGAGTATCGGCCCGTTCTACCAAGTTAACTCGGGTAAACTCCACGGACTGGCGTAAGTCTTCGTTGATCTGATAGCCTTCTTCCGTGCGCTTGAAGTAGCGTAATAGGAATTTAGCGGGCAATTCCTGCACCGAACGAGCAGAATACAGCCCTTTGCGGGCATGGGTCAGAATACGTGTGTCAATATCCGAGGAAATAATCTCGATATCCCAATCATTGATGCCCGCCCAGTATTCCAGCAGGTAAATGGCCACCGAATACGCCTCTTCGCCGGATGATGACGGCATGATCCAAACCCTTAAAGGACTGTGGTCGGTTTTGCGTGTGGTGATTTCCGGCAATATCGATTCCACAAGGCACTTGAATTGATATTCCTCGCGGAAAAAATAGGTTTCGTTAACCGTCATCAAATTGGTCAACTGCTGCAACTCTTCGCCGGATGCCTGAAAACGTAATAAGGTGAAATAACCGCGAAAGTTTTCGTTACCCGTCTCGACAATACGCTCGACTAACCGTTTGTCGACAAAATAACGCTTGGTTGACTCGAACTGAATTCCGGTTTTGCGATAAAAGAATTCCCGAAATTTTTGGAAATCCTCATCGCTAATGGTGATGTCGGTCATTGAGTGGTTAGGCCTCAGTGATACGTTTCAGGGCCAGATCAGCGGCAAACTGGATGAAGGGTTCTTCAGTAAAACGGGCTTTCAATCGAGTGATGGGTTGCTCGGCATCTTTAGAGCCCACCTCCACCAACAAATCCAGGGCTGTCGCGCAAACATTGACGTTTTGGTCATGTTCAATGACCTCGATCAACCAAGACTCGACATCGGGGTGTCGCAATGATTCTAGTATATTGACCGCAAAGATGCGCACATCGACATTGTCATCAACCAACAAATTTTGCATGATGGGTGACACCTCGTCAGGCAGGTGTTTCATCACTTCAATTGATTCATTTCGCAAACCGACATCTTCACTGCGCAGGCATTCAATCAGACCAGCCACAGCCACCTCATCACCCAGACTGGTGAGTGAGCTGAGAATCAATTCGCGAACAGATATGTCGCTCTCGCGATTTAACCTTGATACCAGAGCTGATGACGCTTCCGGACAATCAGCCAAATCTCGAGCCGCCCAGCGTCTAGCTACCGGATCAGGGCTATCCAGCTGAATCACCAGATTTTCGCAATCCCTGGGCTGGGTTCGTTCGTCTTCGTTAATCGACTCACTGGTCTGTTTCTTGATAAAGGCCATAAATACTCCTGATTATCTGCCGGCCCAAACATTCATCTGGGCCGCCACTTTTTCGGCTGGCAACACTAAAGTAGCGCCGCCCCTGTCGATTAATTCGGCAGGCATGCCAAACACTACGGCCGTTGCTTTGGACTCGGCAATTGTGCGGCCACCGCGTTTCTTGATTTCGGTAAAGGCATCCGCACCGTCATACCCCATGCCGGTCAACATCACAGCCACCACTCTTGATGGATCACAATGCTCCAGCACAGAACGTCCCAACAACTCCACTGAAGGATGCCATAGGTACTCGCGACTTTCCGGTTTTGGAATGATGGTCAATTTGCCGCCACGTTGTCCAAGCACCATGTCTGCTCCGCCTTTGCCGATATAAATAGTCCCCGGTGTAATCGGCGTTGGCGAAGCGGCTTCAACGACCTGTAATGAGCACATTGCGTTAAGTCTATCCGCAAAAGAGCGGGTAAATGCCGCTGGCATGTGTTGGGCGACTAAGACCGGCCAGGGAAAATCAGCTGGCAACAGTGGCAAAATTTCCTCCAAGGTGCGAGGGCCACCGGTAGAAACGCCAATGATTACCAAGCCTTCACCGGCTACACCCCGCCTGACAGCAACGGGGCGGGCGATGGGTTTCTCGCGTTCCTCTCTTAATCGTTGCGCAAGCCCCTTCACCCCAGACCCCTTGGGTTTGATGCGAGCTTTAGCCGCGGCACGAACTTTAGCTATCAGTTCATCCTTGATCTGACCTATGCTCAAGGAGATAGTACCATCGGGCTTGGCGATATAATCTACGGCACCCAAATTGAGTGCTTCAAAAGTAGCTAATGCACCCTTTTCAGTCAGCGATGACACCATCACCACTGGCACCGGGCGTTCGGCCATAATTAAAGACAAGGCAGTGATGCCGTCCATTTCCGGCATGTTAATGTCCAGACTGATGACATCAGGCTGGAAGTCACGATTTTCATCGACGGCTTCTTTGCCATTACGGGCTTGCCGTATTTCAAAACCGCCTTCCTCCTGAAACATACTGGTCAATTGACGCCGCATCAGCGCCGAATCATCCACAATCAACAGTTTAATCATATCTGTAACCGATTATTCGGTTATACCTGCTAAGGCGGCAATATCAGCGCCTTCCAGCAGATGAGCCGGTTCGATCAACTGCACCATGCGTTTTTGTTTTTCCAGATTGGCCATCCTCGACAACAAAGTGGATTGTTCACTGGATAATTTTGGCGCTGGCTCGATAGCTGACTTGTGAATTTTCAACACTTCGGCAACTGAATCCACAATAAAACCGGTTCGAGCTCCCTGAATCAGAAATACCATCACCCGCTGCCCTTCTGAGCGTTCAACCGACGCCAACCCCAAACGACGACGCAAATCAATGACCGGCAATACCGCACCGCGTAAATTAATAACCCCCTCGACAAATACCGGTGCTTTGGGTACATGCGTCAGTTCATCAGGTACTCGAACAATTTCCTGGACGCTTTCAATGGGTACGCCGTATTCTTCACGATCCAGGCGAAAGACTACGACTTGTTCGTCGTCATCGGAATTCTCATCGTCAATATCCGCGCCGATAGCGTTAGGATTGTCGTCTTCTAAGTTATCCACGTTGGTCAAAGCCTCCTTGACACTGGAATGATTAAATAAGTGCTGAGCGGAAATAATGGAAACCAAACGCTTACCGTCTTCCAATCGACAAATTTCAGCAATATCGGCCAGATCACCATCCCGAGCCAGCAAAGCTGGCATGGCATCCACAACAGATTTAGATACCCGTAACACTTCGTTGACATTGTCCATGACGATGCCTACCGACGCGCTACCCAGCGAAACCACCACGATGCGACTGCGTTCGTCAGCATCCTGCGGCGGCAGGTCAAACATCCTGCGCAAAGACACCAAAGGCAATAAACGGTTGCGCAGCGTCATGACACCCAGCACATGCGATTCTGAATGTGGCACATGAATGATCTGCTCGGGAACCTGCACAATCTCTTGTACATCTTCAATCGCTATCGCATATTCCTGTCCAGCTACATCAAAACTGACCAGTTGCAATTCATCGCTGTTATCTTCGTCATCGTCACTAATGCTGCTGGCAGACAAGCCGCTGGTCATGCTGGCGGTTCTGGCCAAACTGGCGATTTCGCTGAACTCCTGAGCGATCAGTTTTTCAAAATCCAGTACCATGATCATGGCATGTCCACCGACGTCTTTGATCATACCGGACAGCAAATCGGTGTTGACGGTACTGCGAATCGAATCGACACTTTCGATTTTTTCTGGCTCGACGCCCACCACACTGGCAACGCGATCCACCACAAAGCCCAAGGGTTGACCAATATCGATCACCAGGGCGCGGGTGGCATCATCGTGCTCCAGCTCAGCAAAAGTAAAAATGCGACGCAAAGAAATGATAGGCAATACCTTGCCACGCAAATTCGCCAAACCATCCAAAGTGCTCGGTGCCAGCGGCACACGAACTACATCTGGCACGCGAATAATTTCCTGTACCGGCGCCATATCCACGGCAAACACTTCATCGGCAATGATGAAGGTAACAAATTGACGGGTATCTGACTCATCCTGATCGAGGATACCATCTTCAATTTGCAAGGCATCATCAGCTTGCGCTGCTTTCGGTTCCTCGGTAATTGTTGTCATGATGCCCCCCCTATCAGGCGCTTTGCAGTTCGTCCGCGAGTGAGGCGATTTCCTCGATCGCGGCCGCCAGTTCCTCTGCACCCTGAGCCTGCTGACTGGCTGCCGAAGCGGCTTCGGTCGCAGCTTTGTCAGCTTCCTGGGCAGCTGCGGAAATTTGTTCGATGCCTTTTTTTACTTGACCGATGGCTGCGGCAATTTCATTGGAGGCGGCCAAAATTTCGTTAGATCCTTTTTCCACGTCCAGGATATCGGCTTCGATAATAACCAGGTTGTTGGTGGATACTTTGGCCTTTTCGACTTCTGCAGCAGCCGCAGCGACAATTTCATCCAAATCGCGACCGACCACGCCAATTTGATCTTGCACCGCTTTCACCAGGTCTTTGATTCGATCGGCATTCTCAGCAGAATCGTGTGCCAGGTTACGAATATCAGTAGCCACCACGACAAAGCCTTTGCCAAAATCACCCGCTCTAGCCGCCTCGATTGAGCCATTGACCGCCAGCATATTGGTTTGTATGGATACCGTGGTAATGGCGTCGACGATTTTATCAATGCGTCGGGAAACTAACTCCAGATCCTTAATCTGTTTGATACTGGCACGTGAAGCATTAGCCGCGTCGGAAATACCGGAAATCAGACCATCAACAGCGGCTTTATTGACCCCTAACAGGTTTTTGATCGCCAACAGTTTTTCACCGCCAGCGGTGGCTCTTAGTTGCGCCAATTCGACGCCTTTTTCGATTTGAGTGACCGCAGCGGAAGATTCTTCGGTGCTGGCGGCTTGTACTTCAGCCCCTTTACGAATTTGTTCGATTGCCGCCATGATTTGTGCGCCGGATCGATTGATTTCCTGCACGGCGGAAGACAGTTCTTCAGCGGCTGAGGCGACTTCTTCGGCGCTTTTGGCTACATCTGTGGAGTTTTTAAGATCTTCCGCCAGTTCAGACAGGTTTTGTGCGGTCTGTTCGCATTCCGCCAGGGCTTCAGCTTGTTCGGCCACGGTTTTTGCGGCTTCTTCTGCGGCTGCAGATTGCTCTTCGGCCGCCGCCGCCACATCTTCCGAGCCTTTTAGGGCTTGTTTGCTAGCGATATCGGATTGAGATGCGCCGGTGGCTATTTCCTGGATGCCTTTAACAATGTCGATGGTATCGATGCGAATTTGTTCGAGTTGTTGAGTAATGGTTTTGCCGTTTTCTACTTCACTTTCCACGGCTTTGGCAGAATCACCAATGCCTTCGGCAATCACTTTGACTTCTTTTTGAATTTGCCCGACCAAGTCCTGAATCTGCTTGGCACTTTTTTCCGAGGTTTCCGCCAAGGTCCTGACTTCGTCAGCGACCACAGCAAACCCTTTGCCGTGTCGACCGGCACGCGCCGCTTCAATCGCAGCGTTTAATGCCAATAGATTAGTTTGATCGGCGATACGGGCCACCGCTTTGACGATGTCGCCAATGCTGGCGGCCTGCTTTTCCAGTTCAGCGACCATCACCACGGAAGCGGCCTGACGTTGCGCTGCAATGCCGACGTTGGTAACCAATAACCCGATGTCACCACTGGTTTTAGCGACCAAGGTTTGTACGGCTTCGGATTTGGTTTGACTGATATCGGCATTTTGCAATTGCCTAGTAATGGAGTCACCGACTAGTTTGAATGCCGATAGCGATTCTTGGGCAGCGCCAGAGGCTTCTTCCGCCCCCGTAGCAATTTGATCGGCGGCACGTTTTAATTCTTCGGCAGCGGAGGCTGCTTCGTTGATGCCGGAAGATAGTTGCCCAGTCGCAGCGGCAATTCGTTCAGCGGCCTGTTGCTGTTTGCCCAATGTACGAGCTTTTTTGCGTTGTGCTTCTGCTTCACGAGCTGCGGCAGCTGCAGATGTATTGCCTCCTGCTTGGGCTGTTGCAGATGAATTGGTTGGTTTTTTCACAAGAGCCATAGGAAATTCTCCATGATTTAGTTTTAGATTGAGCTTAGATCACAACGCAGGCAAAAGCGTCTGTTTAAATTCTAGTTGGGTCTATCTAACTTATGTTGATTCGGATCAAAATACAAATAGCGACAAGCTTCGAAAATGCTAAAGGTTGAATTTTTGCGATGGCATATACAGTTTTAAACTATCGAAGACTGTAGTCAAAAATGTAATTTCGACTGAAATTGCCATTCCAGCGGTTAGCAGCTTCTTGCTCAGGCTGGAACTCTTGTTCTGGGAGGGCATTCATTGGAATACACTCACTATAAAAGGCAATTCAATCTGGTTGAATAGCGGGGAAACCTAAATCTTCAAGTCAAAATCCAAACTAAATTTTTCGGCCATGGGATAGCGTCAAGAAGTTTTATGACCATTCTTTATTTTTAATAGTTTACGACAGTTGTGGCGGCAAACGTTAAGCTAGGAGCCTGTACGAGAATAGGAATGTCGCGTAGATTGTCCAGCCATAAGACATAAACATTTATATCAACCATGCCTCAAAAGTAGCCGATAGCCCCTTGTGCACTCGGCAAACGTAACAGCCCTTATTGAATTGGGTAATAGCGGGGATGGGCAAAATTAGCCTAATTTGACCCGACTCATCACAGGTTGATAGGCAAATCATGAAATGTATGCCCGAATTTACTCGTAAAAACCAATTAAACTTTGATTTTCCGCATATCTTGTAAAGTTTTAAAAATAGTCGTCGATAGATTGTAAGCTATAATTTTTGCGGCATGTCTTACGTGAAACTGTACGGATTCAGTGCAAATAAATGTATAGGCACATCTTTTAAGGTCAATTAAGGAGTTGGGGATGTTTATTATGAATTGGCATTCAGTGGGTGTAAAAGTGGTTGCCATAACCATGACCATGCTGACTATCGTTGGAATCGGGGTTTTGATCGTATTTACAAATGTGCAAAAACAGAACCTGATCGAACGCAAGATAGAAGCTTCACGCCAATTATTAATAGTATCCGAATCCATCCGCGACAATGTGGTAAAAAAATGGGAAGACGGGCTTTATTCGCCAGAAAGCTTACTGCAATCCATCCAAAACAAATCCCCTGCCCTTGCCCGTCAATTTGTTATCCAAACAGTACCTACTGCCAATGCATGGGATGTAATTGAAACCAAAGCCAAGGAAGGCGGATTTCGTTTTAAAGCGCCGGCATTTAATCCACGCAATCCTAGCCGCAATACACCGGATGAAACAGAAGGCAAGGTGTTGGAAATTTTCCAAAACAATCCCTCACTGACTGAATACAGCATTGTCGATGAAGATAACAAACAAATAAGATACTTCAGACCGGTCAAACTGGTGAAGCAATGCGAAGTTTGCCATGGTGACCCAGCGACATCACAAGCCATCTGGAATAATGACCAAGGCAAAGACTTGCTCGGATACACAATGGAAAATCGTCGTGCCGGCGATCTGCATGGCGCCTTCGAAATTATTACGCCATTTGATGTAGCCCTGACCAGTTATAAAACAGAGATCTATTACGCAATAGGTTTTTTATTGATCAGCCTGCTTATAATCGGCTTTACCGGTTACTTTGTGATGAACTCAATCATCATCACCCCATTGACTGAATTAGCCCTGAGCTTACAGCAAATTTGCAGCGGCAGTGGCGACTTGAGAGCGCGGTTGAATGCCAAAGGCAAATCCGAGTTTGCCTGGGTAGCAGGCAGCTTTAACTCCTTTGTGAAGAAAATTGCCAAAACAGTTGATGAAATCAGCGTTACCCTCGAACAATTGGCCAAAGCCTCGCACAAACTGGCCACCATCACTCAAACCACTCAAAAAGGGGTTGAACGTCAATTGCAGGAAACCACTCTGGTGGCCAATGCCATGAAGCAAATGACCTCCACAGTCCAGGAAGTTGCCCGAAATGCTGTTAAAGCATCTGAAGCAGCCGAAACAGCCGATCACGAAGCCACCAGTGGTAAAAACATTGTTAACGATGCTGTCAATGGCATTAACAGTCTGGCAACAGAAGTCGAAAATGCCGCCAACGTCATCCATGAACTGGAAAATGACAGCAACAGTATTGGCGAAGTGTTAGGTGTTATTCAGGGCATTGCAGAACAAACCAATTTACTGGCCTTGAACGCTGCCATCGAAGCGGCCAGAGCCGGTGAGCAAGGTCGTGGCTTTGCTGTGGTAGCTGATGAAGTGAGAACCTTGGCTAGCCGGACTCAAAACTCCACCCTGGAGATTCAGCAAACCATAGAACGCTTGCAAGATCGGGCCAAGCAGGCAGTATCGGTTATGGAAAATGGCCGTAAACGCGCGGCATCCAGTGTAGAACAAGCCGCATCGGCAGGGGGTTCAATCACTTTGATCAGTCAAAGAATCGATACTATTAACGACATGAATAATCAGATTGCCAATGCTGCGGAAGAACAAACCGCAGTTGCTGAAGAAATCAACCGCAATATCAGCAACATTAGCCATGTATCCGAAGAAACCTCGATTGGTGCAAAAAATACCGCTGATGCGTGCAATGAATTACTTGAATTGGCCAATCAACTTCGCTCTACTGTGGGTAACTTCAGAACCTGAATCGCTGACAAATTACCATGATGGCCGTTGCTCCTGAGCCAGTCGAAGGACTGGCTTAATCCTAAATTATTTTGGAATAACAGAAACACATGACAATTAAAAACTTTTTGGTGGCTACTTTACTGATTTGCTCCGCTGGCATTACTCAAGCACAGGAAGGGTTTATTCAAACCTTCAATCCGGGCAGTTTGCAACAAATTCTGCGTGAAAATGCTGCGCAACCCTTTGTGTTGGCTATCTGGTCTGTCGATTGCCCGTCTTGTCTTAAAGACATGGTGGTAATAAACGAGATACGTCAAAAACACCCCGAGTTAAAACTGATCATGCTATCCACAGACGAACCCACTGCAATGCTGGCGGTGAAAGGCATTCTGGCCCGCAATGGTTTAATTGATGTGGAAAACTGGATTTTCGGCACGGTTGACGCGCAGAAATTGCGCTATGAAATTGATCCGAGCTGGTATGGCGAATTGCCAAGAACTTATTTTTATAATGCCACCGGTAACAGGACAGCCAAAAGTGGTGCCTTGAGAATAGATGAGTTCGAAGCGCTGATTGCCCAGATTAAACCTTGATGCCATCCCTGACCGGCAATCACCTTGCCGCCATCCAGCCACCGCCCAACGCCTTATAAAGTTGGGCTAACGCTACCAGCAAATCCAAATGCGCTTGGACTCGATTATTTTTAGCTGTCAACAGGGTACGCTGCGTATTCAATAACGTTTGATAGTCAATCGCACCAACACGATATTGATCTTGGGCAAGCTGGTAGGCTTCATTGGCTTTACCAACTGCTTCCGCCAAAGCCTGCAACCGCAAATTAGCCTGGCGCCTGATGGCACTGGCATCCTCTACGTCTTTAAAAGCGGTTAGCAGGGTTTGCTGATAGATTTCGACCAACTCGGCATTGCGAGCCCTGGCATTTTCCAAACCGCCTTCCAGCCGACCACCTTGAAACAAGGGCTGGGCCAGATTAGCCGCCATGGCCAATGCCAGACCCGCTGGCTGCGGATTAGCCAAAATGGTATCCAGATTAAGTTGCAATTTTGGATAAAACCCTGCCAGCGCTATACCAACATCAGCATTGGCAGCCTGTAACTGCATTTCAATTTGTCGCACATCTGGACGACGCTGCAGCAAACTGGACGGTTGTTGCGGATTGATCAGCGGCATCTGCAGTTCAGTTAATAAACCTGCAGTTTCTGACCACTCCTGCGGCGACTCTCCCAATAAAATAGCCAAGGTATTTTCAGCCAACATTTGCTGCTGAATCACCAAATCCAGGCTGGCACGGGCACTGGCGCGTTCAGTTCGTTGTTGAGCCACATCGACTGCGGAAATAGCCCCTGCCTGAAACCGTGCCTCCACAATAGCCAAAACGTCATCGACGTTTTGCAAAAACTCACTGGCAATCCGTTTCCGTTCCTGTATCGCCAAAAGATTAAAATAGGCTTGCGCCACATCCGCCATCAAAACCAATTGCAGGGCATCGCGCGCAAACACTTCGCTAAGCAATCTGGCCTGACCTGCATCCCGTTTGGCGCGGTTTGCGCCCCACAAGTCCACTTCATACCCCACGGAAAGCTGGCCGGTCTCTCTTTGGGTTTGGCCCAGATCATTATGGGTACTATTAAAATTGCCTGCCAATCCAATAGCGGGCCACAGTTCAGCGCCGGCAATTTTTGCTTGCGCCCTGGCCTGCTCCACCCGCTGACCGGCTGCCGCTAAATCGTTGTTATAGGCAAGTGCCCGTTCAATCAGATTATTCAGCGCGGCACTACCGAAAGTGGTCCACCATTGGGGGTCAATGTCATTTGCTTTATCAGCAACAGTTTGCCTGCGCCACTGCTCAGGAATTTCGACGCTTGGAGACTGAAACGTCGGCACCAGATTACATCCCGTCAATACCAGCGAAACTATCCAAACGACGGTTTCAATATTTTTGGTCATTCCGCCGCCAATGCCACAACCGGGTCCAGATATGCGGCTTTTCGCGCTGGCAAATAGCCAAACAACAAACCCGTACCAAACGCGCAGGAAAACGCCAATATGGCAGGTAACGGCGAAAATACCACCGCCATCTCGAAATAACGCAACAACAAGCCAAGCAATAAACCCAGCACCACCCCCATCAAACCACCCAGCGTGCAAACCACTGCGGCCTCGGTATTGAATTGCAACAAAATATCCCGACGCCTTGCCCCCGTCGCCATCCGGATACCAATTTCACGGGTTCGCTCAGTGACACTGACCAGCATGATGTTCATTACGCCGATGCCGCCCACCAGCAACGAAATAGCCGCCACGATACCCAACATCATGGTGAATGTAGTTTGGGTCTGTTCGGCAGTTTCCAGAATGGAGGCCATATTACGAATTCTAAAATCCTCGGTTTGATGCCGCGCCAGTAATAAATCATTAATCGCCTGCTGCGTGGTTTCAATTTTCTTCACATCCGCAACCCGCACCGTAATGCCATGCAAGTAATTCTGCCCAAACAATCGAATCAATCCGGTAGTCAGCGGCACCAAAACAGTGTCATCCTGATCCGAACCCATCACTGACGCACCTTTAACGGACATGACACCAATCACTTCAAATGGAATATTCTGCAACAGAACGTAGCGCCCCAATGGATCGACACCTTCGGGAAATAAAATCTTGGCAACAGTCTGTCCCAGCACAGCTACCGGTGCATAACGCCGCATATCTTCGTCTGTAAAAAAATCGCCAGAGGCCACTGGCCAATCTCTAACGATAGTCATACTGGGCGCAACACCCTGTACGCTACTGGCATAATCGATATTGCCGTATCGCAATGTCAATCGCGAGTTACGTTCAGCGGAAGCCCATTCAACATTATCCAGTTCGGCAATAGCATCGGCATCAGCCGGAATCAAAGTCGCCACATCGGTATTACCGCGCAACCCCGGCGCACCGGGGCGAACTGACAATACATTGGTACCCATCGCTTTCATTTGATCCATCACTTTCTTTTGGCTGCCCTCACCTACCGCCATCATGGTCACCACTGCAGCAACACCGATAATGATCCCTAATAAGGTCAGGGCGGTGCGAAACAGATTTACCCGCAGTGAGCGCAAGGCGGTTTTGGAGGCTTCCAGCAATTCCGCTATCAGCCCGATTGCATCAATCTCATGATGTTCCGGCACTTGAGCCAGGGTCTGACTGCGATTTTCACCCGTATCACTGACAATACGACCATCGCAAATATTGATAATCCGTTGCGCATGCGCAGCCACATGCTCGTCATGAGTAATCAACAAAATGGTGCGGCCACGCTGATGTAATTCACGTAACAAATTCATGACGTCCTTGCCACTTTGACTATCAAGCGCGCCGGTGGGCTCATCGGCCAAGATAATGGGTGGGTTGTTCATCAACGCCCTGGCGATTGCCACCCGTTGCTGCTGCCCACCGGACATCTGCATGGGCCGGTGACCACTACGCTCAGCCAATCCAAGCTGGCCTAACAACTCTAGCGCGCGACGTTCGCGCTCATGTTTCGGCATTCCGGCGTACAGTGCGGGAATTTCTATGTTTTCAGCGGCGGACGCGGTGTTCAACAGGTTGTAGCGTTGAAACACAAACCCGAAGGTTTCGCGACGCAAACCAGCCAGTTGATCGGCATCCAAATCCGCCACCTCACGATGTAACACCCGGTACTGTCCACTATCGGGCTTATCCAGACAACCAATCAGGTTCATCAAGGTGGATTTACCCGAACCGGATTGACCGACAATAGCCACAAACTCACCCGGCCAAATGGTCAAAGACACATCGTTCAATGCCTTAACCACAGTGTCGCCGTTGGGGTAAAACCGTTGGATATGCTCAAGCCGGAGTAAGGGCGTAGTTGCTGCTGGCAATGCCTCTGAACTCATAAGCGTGGCACACCCGCAGTTGGATAGCCTTTATCCTTTTTTTTGCCACTGGCTTTGTCTTCTAACTTGAGCAGCGGCTGTAACTTGGTCCCAACACTGACCCCGTCACGAATTTCAGCAAAACGCCGGTTCAGCAAACCGACATGCACTATGGTTTCTTGCACACCATCGCCACTCCATAATTTTACGCGATACGCCCGACCTTTTTCGTTATCGGCTTCCGGCAAACGGGGGCCCAGGGCAGCAATAGACAGCAGTGGTACCTGCTTGGCACTACCCAACACAAAAAACATCTGGGTACTCATGCCGGACATCAACTGACGGTCGCGGTTGTCTACATCGACCAATACGTTATACAACACCACGTTATTAACAACTTCCGGTGAAGGCATGATTTGCCTGATCGTGCCGTACCAGCGCCGCTCACCAGCGCCCAAGGTAGTGAAATACACCGGAAGATTGGGTTTTAAGCGCATCACATCGGCTTCCGCCACCTGGGCGCGGACTGTCATTGCATCCAGCTTGGCCAATTGCAAAATCATCGGTGTGGTTTGATTGGCATTGAGGGTTTGTCCAACCCGTGCAGTTCGAGTAACGACGGTGCCATCCATGGGTGCATAAATTTTGGTAAACCCTAAATTGGCGCGATCACCACTAAGAGTCGATTGCACTTGCTCAATTTGCGCGCGAATGGAATCGGCGGTAGCAACTGCTTTTTTAAAATTAAATTCGCTATTTTGAAAATCCTGTTCACTGACGCCTTTACTCTTCATCAGTTCACGATTACGCTCAAATTGCTGGCGGGCAAACACCTCTTGGGCCATCTGTCCGGCCAATTGGGCCTGTAGATTTTTGATATTGGCCTCATTCGCTTGCACTCTGGCTGCGTAGACACGAGGATCAATTTCCACTAACAACTGGCCAGCAGATACATTGTCACCAATATCCACATACAGCTTTTGCAATTGCCCTGTCACTTGGGCCCCAACATCGACATATTCTTTGGGTTCCAATTTACCTTGTGCGGTGACATTTTCTTCGATATCACCTATAAACACTTCCATTGTTGGCTGAGCTTCTTGATCGGTCTGCGCCGCATGCTCTAGCCATTGATGGCCGGCTACAAGCCCTAGCAGCAATACAAAAACCAACCATAGCCAGCGCTTGTAAAAAAACGTCCTGTTGTTTGTAATGGTCATCGTTGGCTAAAAAATTATGTTGAAATCCAAGCGCATTATCTCAGGTTACCAAATTATTGAGAACCAATAGCAGGCACCGCGCTTGAAATACCCATTAATAGACTACAAAGCCAAGTTCGTCCGACAAAAATTGGGCCGTTCACACCAAACAACTGCACAGGCGCATCATCGGGAATCATGCATTTTTTAACACCGCCTAAAACACACCATGCCCAGGCACATAGCACCGAGGTCTGTAAGGCTGTCAGCAGCAACCAACGATTTTAAAAAGTCCTGATTTAAAGTTGCTTCAACCATAACGTCATCCGGCCCTTTGGTTTGTGGACTTCGGTGGATTGCCTGCGCCGATGCTCAAATCAACACAGCCGGTTTCTGATCAACGAATCTGTTGTTCTATTACCGTGAGGTTTTAAAGGCTAGTTGCATTCTAGGGTTGGAAATCAGAATGGCTCATGCTTTTTAATCGCGACGTTTTGTGCAAAATCCGGTTGAATCGTTTAAAAATG
>PERU01000038.1 GCA_002928965.1 Methylomonas sp. | reverse complement strand
GGCTTTCAAAGTCAGACCGGCTTCATGAACCTTGTGCAGAATATCATCCATCGAATCTTCGATGATGCCGGATACGGTGCAGTTGATGGTGGAGGTAGCCGGTTTATGTTCCAATGCGCCAGCGTTGGAGACAATCCGACCCGCAGGAATGACGCCTTTGCGCAACGCCCACAAAAATTCTTTGTAATGCTTTTCCTGCAACGCTTTGGTTTTTTCCACGTCAGACAAAGCTTTGGCCACGCGTTTGTAGGTATCGTCGATAGCAGCGTCAATGGCCACGCCGTCTTTGGTTTTTAAACGATATTTACTGTCCCAGATATCGAGAGAGGCGCTTTGCAGCGGAATTTCGGCATTGGTTGACGTCACAACTTGCAGTTTAGCGGTCATTCGTGGGTTTCCTTGTCTGGTTGGTAGTCGATGCAATTGCAGGCATTAAAGACAAAAATCGTCTAAGGCGTTGATGTGCAATTGGTTTAAGGCAGAAACCACTAAAACAGCGCGAAGATACTGTATATAGTGATTATGGGGAAATATTAACACAACATATTGTGTTGTTAAGATGATTTTTTACTACTAAAAGCCAGCCATGTAGTTAGCTTTTACAGTTCAAGGGCTTAGCAATGACTTTTATATTTTTAATTTAAAAAAACAGTCCAGCTTATTCATCAGCGTCGCTATCAAAAACCCTGCGATCAGTTAAACCAGACGACAGTTCACTCCTGTCCGCCTGAGTAACGGTTTCCTTGGCTTCAGCTACCGCCAAAACCGCCATCCGGGGATTGCTGAGTTCCAGGAGCCATGGATGGAAACGCTGAAGCCATCCAGGTAATCTGCGTTCGCTTTGTGGTGTCCGGCTCCGGCAATCCAGTTGTGCCCGAGGGTATGCCGGAATGAACTTGTTGCTGCTAAAGCATCTGTTTGTTCGCTCCCGCACCGACATACTATTAAATCAAACATTAGACTCTGTACTCTGCCGTCATTAAATGCCGGACATCAATAAAACAACATAGAGATAGCGTATGAATAAAAAACTTGCCCTAATAGCCAATTTGATTATCGGTTTAGCCAGTTTTACGACTGCCGATGCGGCTAAAAAGTGTTCGGAATTACGCCTGGATAATTCGCAAGAACCCAATTTACTGCGGCCCGCATTTACCCCTGAAGAATGCGCCTTGGTGCAAACCAGACTGCAATCAAGCGGCAAATTCCCGGATGTTTTTACACCACAAGGCAACAATCTGCTGTTGAACGGATTGGGTACACCCCTGTGTTTTATCTCAAACCGCAAAGATCCTTATTTCATTACCAGCGGCATCCATGCCACGATGGGTAACCGAAAAATCATTATTGATAGCGCCTCTATCTGGACCAATCAATTCCAGCCAAACCTTCCGGAATTCGGCTTCGCCGGTACGGACAATCAGGCTAGCGTGATTACCCAATGGGTTGTCAGCGATGATGTTACTAACAAATTGATTGGTAAAGGGTACACGACCGACATACTTGATACCCGATCATTAGCTGAAACCGGTGCCACGAGTGAATTGAATGTCATCATAGCGGGTACAGAAAAGCTTGTTGGTGCATCAGGCTCTGTCCGTGTCAATTCTCAAATGAACGCTGCAGGGTTTCCTGTCATAACCGGAATATCAGGAAAGATTTGCATTAACCAATAAAATGCCAATGAATGCAGCACAAGGTGGCTAAAGAAGCCGATTTGTTGGGGCAAATGGCTAAAAATCATCGGCAAACGCAAGTGCGTGTTTGCCTAATGATCGGCTTTCATTAAATTCAATAACTCATCGGCAGACACCTTACCGCTGATGTCGGCACCGTCCAGCAGACTATCGGCCAAATCGCGTTTATGACTGTGCAGGGCTACGATCTTCTCCTCTATGGTGTTTTTGGCAATCATCCGATAAATGGTCACCGGCCTTAACTGTCCCATGCGATGTGCACGGTCGGAGGCTTGATCCTCCACCGCCGGGTTCCACCAGGGATCCATGTGAATCACATAATCGGCAGCAGTTAAATTTAACCCAACCCCGCCGGCTTTCAGGCTGATCAAAAACAATTCACCTTCGCCGCGTTGAAAGGCATCGACCCGCTTTTGTCGCTCTTTGGTGGGTGTACCGCCATCCAGGTATTGATAACTTACACCGCGTTGATCAAGATGCGTTTGAATCAAATGCAAATGGTCGACAAATTGACTGAATACCAATGCCTTGTGCTTGTTGTCGAGCAACTCATCGACAATCTCGGCAAAGGCTGCCAGTTTACTGCTTGGCAAAGCGATATCCGGATTGACCAATTGGGTATTGCAACAACTCCTGCGCAGTTTACTGATAGCCGCCAGAATTTTTAAATGTCTGGCACCCGGCGGTGCGGAGGTGCTGCTTAACTCCAACAAACTGTCTCGCCGCAAGGCCTCATAAAACGCGGTCTCTTCCGCACTCAGTTCTACATATATCGGTATTTCGGTGCGCGATGGCAATTCCTGTAACACCTGGGTTTTGGTGCGGCGCAGGATAAACGGCTGGATCAGTTTTTTGAGTTGCTGCTTGGCCTGATTGCTGCGGTCACGCTCAATCGGGCCGGCAAAGCGTTGGTTATATTGCTCCAACGAACCCAACAAACCGGGGTTGATAAATCTGAACAAATTCCATAACTCGCCCAAATGATTTTCCAGAGGCGTGCCAGTCATGATGATTTTAAAGCCGGCCTGTAAATTCATCGCCCCTTGCGATCGACGGGTAGCAATGTTTTTGATCCATTGTGCTTCGTCCAGAATGACAGTCTGAAAGGCAATTTTGGCCAGCATCTCCGCGGCGTGCTCTTGTTGCAACAAACCATAACTGCAAATCAATACATCAAAAGGTCGCAAACTATCCAGCACTCGCTGCCGGTCGCCCGCACCCAACAAAATTGGGTTTAGGGTGGGTGCAAAACGGCGGGCTTCATTTTCCCAATTCATACATACCGACGTCGGCGCCACGATCAGACTCGGCCCGCCCGGTGCACGTTCTACCAACAACGCCAAACCTTGCACGGTTTTACCCAAGCCCATGTCATCTGCCAGACAAGCTCCCACACCCCATTGCGCCAGTCGTGACAACCAGTTGTAACCTTGGATTTGGTAATCGCGCAATTCCGCCTGAAAAGTTGACGGTACAACAGGCTGATACTCCTGAGCCGCTTTTAAGCGTTGCATATGGGCTTGCCAGTGTTTATCCGCACTAAAGCCGGCTTCGTCCTGCCAATCTTCCAGTGTCAAGGCGGCTAAGGGATTCAGGCGGACTTTTTTGCCGGTCACATCGGCATAGGCTTTCAAATCTTCCAGGCGGCGGCGAAATTCGTCGGTCAACGCAATGAACTGGCCGTCCTTTAATTTTAAAAACCGTCCTTCCCGGTTATCCAGCAACCCTAATAATTGCTGCATATCCAATACGGTGTTATCGTTGATTTTCAGCTCACCCTGTAAGGCAAACCAATCGTTATCGCGTTTGATTTTTACGGTCAAACCTTTGCCATTGCTCTGACCCAGCACCTTGAAACGCACGCCTTCCGGCCATTCCAAAAGAGCCGTGCCTTCAGGCAAACTTTGCGCCTGTAGCAAAAATTCCAGGCAGGTTTCAGGATGCTCCAATAACCAATCTCCTGCCACATCACGATCTGCTGCCTGCAAGGCTGCGCAGCCTGCAATCACGTCTGCGGCTTGCTGTTTTTCCAGTTTTAAATTGCGCTGGGTTTGCTGACGTTTGCCGTCAATTTCGGCCAGGACACTCTCGCCGCCCTGACCGGGTTGAAAATAAGCGCCACCTTCGGCAAACGGTCTTACCAACAGGGCGATACGTAAACCTTCGCCATGCGGTAATAAATGAATCCTGGGCGTGGCATCGGCTGACACTTGCTCGGCAGTACTGGAATTGCCGCCAATATCCGAATGCACGGTCATCAAGCCGGAAATACTGGTTAATGTTTTTAAGACTTTATCCTGTGCCGAAGCCGGCACTTCCAGGCCTTTGGGCCCCAGTACCGCATACACTTTCTGATGCTCGGCACCAAACTCCACCACACGCAGGCGGGTCGGGGTTTCCTTGATGATCAGAAATTTTTGCTCGCTTAAAGGAGCGGGTTCCAGGGTGATTTTTATGGCAGAGCTTTTATCGAGTTTTTTAACCCGCAATTCAGGCGCACCTTTCACTACTTCAACCTTGACATCCTGAGCGTCTGCCCAAAATAGCAAGGGATGACCAATTAATGCCTGCGGCAGGCTGCTGTCGAATTCAAACACAGTACCACTATTGCCGTACCAACCCGTTTCACGGTATTCCTTGATATGCGCACACAGCTTACGGTCATGCTCAGTAAGATAATCAAACTTGGCTTGTTCGTGGGCCAGCCGCTTCATCGCAACTGCACGGCCTTTGCTCCAGCCGCCTTTGGGTTGTTGTTTTTGCTCACGTGATTCGACATGGATCCCTCCATGCGCGCCTAAACTTAACAACCAAACCATCCGAGTGGGTTTTTCGGACTGGTTGCCAGCCTCGGATTTTTTATCACTGACCGGTAAGTGGAACAAGGCATCCAGTGCCACCTCCCAATCGGCCCGACTGACGAACAAGTCCGCCAGTGCAGGTCGTTCGTGTTCAAAAAAGCTGGCGTCCCATTGTGAGGCACGCTGGGGTTGCAAACCACTGAAAATCTTTGCCAACTCCGCCGCAGGCCATTGATAGCCGTTATTGAGCAAATGGCTATACAACTGCTGATCTAAAGCTTCGATGCTATTGCTAAAATCGGCTTTGATCCAGAATTTGATCAGTATTAAAAAGACCGGCTGCAACAAGGATAGGTGCAACACCGTATCCGGTGAACCGCTTTCCCTGAAACCACTAGTGACCCGATAATGACTTGGCAACTCCAGCAACACATCGCGCACGTGCATATCGCCTTGTAAGTACAGGTGAAACTGCTGTAACAATCCATACACCACGCACCAATAACTATTGATTTTGATGGCCTGATTCAACAATGTTGGGAGTTTGCTGCGAAGTTTGGCGTCTTCGGTTTTTAAAATGGCCAAAGGATAAAACACCCCAGCTAGCCCGAAGAAGTAGCAATTACGCTGCCCTCTGATCTTGCGTAAATGCGCCAATGCCTGCTCATACAGACTCACCGCCGTCGTGTAATCGGTTTTTAAAAACACTAACATCGCTGCAATGGCCTGCAATTCGGGTTCTTCACTGCCCACGATCTGCTCAGCTACAGACTGCCATTCACCACGCAGCAGTTGTAATTCCAGATACACGCGTTTCAGTACTCGTTCGGAATTATGATCACTAGCCAATTGCTGTTGATAAAAACTGTCCAATTCCGGCAGTTGATACAAATAAACCAGTTGATGAAGTGCTGCATAACCGGCCACTTCAGATGCTATCAGTGCATGCCGCTGATTGAACCAAACCATATCGATCGGATTGAAAAACCAGGATAAATACAGATCGATATGATTCGGCATATTGCCAGGGTAGCGTTGACCCATATCCAGGCAGGCCTGCATTTTTTGATAATCGCCACGATGAAAATAAATACGGGCTTCGCGGATGCAGTCATCGGCAGTGTTGTAATGGTAATAGCCGCTACCGCTCGGATTTAATTGCAACACCACTGCAGCATAAACATCAAACTCCTGGTTCTGAATCAACTGACGGGTTATGACTTCCACCAAAGCCCTACAGCAGCGCGTACCCCCAGGTCGGACGTTTTCTTCCAACAAACCACTGGCAATCAACGGCCTCAAGCGCGCCCGGACTGTTTCGGCTTTCAATACTCGGCTGCCTTCCATGATACCCAGACTGGCCAAAGCTTTAGCGATATTGGTCTGCGAGCAATACCCATAATAAACTGCCAGTAAATTCATCAGAATTTGCAAATCTCCCGGCAATGCTTGGTAAGCGTTTAACATTTTGCTGCGTTGAGAACTATTCATAGGGCAAATTCGTCGGTTCAAACAATAGAATCAAAATAAAAAAGCCCGCAACAAGCGGGCTTTGGCGAACTTAGGAATGATCATGAAATAACCTATACAAGTGTTCGGCGTAGGTGTGGATTTATCCGCACCATGCGAATGAATTCGCACCTACCGTTGCCGAACTTGTTTCTCACATATTCCTTAATTTTCCGCTAATTCTACTTTGTCACATATAAAAAGCCGCCGTCATGCCCGCAGGTAAGCGGGCATCCAGTGCCATAGATGGCGAGCTTCGATCCGTCCATGGAGCCTGGATTCCGGCAATCCCCTTGTGCCCCAGAGGGTATGCCGGAATGACGAGTACATTTGGGAATCTGACAAAGTAGAACTAACGATATAGCCAAAAAATAACGTCCCCTTTTTAAAAAGAGGGATTGTGGGGGGTATTAAAGAATCCCCCAAACCCTCGTTTGCAATTTGGGAAAAGTTAACCAAGATTCGGTAAGACAAATAATTTCGGGTAGTTATTTGCTACCCAATCCTGATTACAGCTTGGCTAACACTTTAGCCACGGTTTCGCCCATTGCTGCGGGTGTCGGAGCAATGATGACACCCAATTCCTTCAACATTTCGACCTTCTCTGCAGCAGACTCACCCACCGAGGAAATAATCGCACCCGCATGACCCATACGACGACCTTTCGGGGCAGTCAAACCGGCAATATAGGCCACCACCGGTTTGGTCATGTGTTCTTTGGCGAAAATACCGGCTTCCACTTCTTGCGGGCCGCCGATCTCACCGATCATCACCACAACCTTGGTTTCCGGATCTTGCTCGAATTTTTCCAGAATGTCGCGGTGTGAGCTGCCGTTAATTGGGTCGCCGCCGATACCGACTGACGTCGAAACGCCTATCCCTAAGGCTTTCATCTGATCAGCTGCTTCATAACCCAATGTGCCGGAACGGCCGACGATGCCGACATTGCCCGGCATGTAAATATGCCCTGGCATGATGCCCAACATCGATTTACCGGGGCTGATGGTACCGGCGCAGTTGGGGCCGGTCAGCACCATGCGTTTTTCCTTGGGGAATTTGCTCAGGAAGATTTTGACTTTCATCATGTCCTGAGTCGGGATACCGTCAGTGATGGATACACAATACTTGATGCCGGCTTCCGCGGCTTCCATGATGGAATCTGCTGCATAAGCAGGCGGCACGAACACGATGCTGGCTTCTGCGCCGGCTTGCTCGACCGCTTCTTTGACGGTATTGAATACCGGTCTGTCGAGATGCATTTGACCGCCTTTGCCTGGGGTAATCCCGCCGACGACGTTAGAGCCGTAATCAATCATTTCCTGGGCGTGGAAAGTACCGATTTTACCGGTGAAACCTTGCACGATAATGCGAGTGTCTTTATCAATAAAAATTGCCATGTCGATTCCTTAACCTTGCGCCTTAGCGACCACTTCGTTACGGGCTTGCACTGCTTTTTCCGCGGCTTCCGCCAGGGTGTCTGCGGTAATGATCGGCAAGCCGCTGTCATGAATGATTTTGCGACCTTCTTCAACATTGGTTCCGGACAAGCGCACAATCAAAGGCACTTTCATATCAATTTTGCGTACAGCCTGCACCACACCTTCGGCAATCCAGTCGCAGCGATTGATACCGGCAAAAATATTCACCAGCATGGCTTTAACGTTTTTATCCTGCAATACCATACGAAATGCTTTTTCAGTCCGTTCAGCAGAGGCTCCGCCGCCCACGTCAAGAAAGTTGGCAGGTTCACCACCGGCCAGTTTGATCATGTCCATGGTTGCCATTGCCAGACCGGCACCGTTGATCATGCAACCGATGTCGCCATCCAGACCCACATAGCTTAATCCTCGGTCGGCAGCGGCCATTTCCCGGGGATCTTCCTGGGTTTTATCGCGTAGCTCGGAGATTTTTTGACGGCGGAATAAGGCGTTGTCGTCAAAGCCCATTTTGGCATCCAGCGCAATCAGTTCATCGTGGCCTGTGATCACCAAGGGATTGATTTCCACCATGTTGGCATCCAGTTCGCGCATGGCCCGGTAGCAACCTTGAATGAGTTTGACCGCTTGTGGGACCAAATCCGGGTGTAAGCCCAAAGCAAAAGCCATTTCCCGAGCCTGAAAATCCTGCAAACCAACCGCAGGTTCGATGTAGATTTTTTTGATGGCGTCAGGATTGTTTTCCGCCAATTCCTCGATTTCCATACCGCCTTGCGCGGAACCCACCATCACAATCCGTTCATGAGCCCGGTCGATCAGCAAACTGAAGTAGATTTCTTTGGCAATGTCGGTACCTGCCTCAATGTAAAGACGCAGACATTGTTTACCGGCAGGACCGGTCTGGTGAGTCACCAATTTTTTACCCAGCAAGGCTTCAGCAGCGTCGCTGACTTCGTCATGGGTTTTACACACCTTGATGCCGCCGGCTTTACCGCGCGCACCGGAATGAATCTGGGCTTTTACCACCCAGACATGTCCGCCAATTTCGCGGGCGCGTTGTACAGCATCTTCCGGGCTATAGGCCAATCCCCCAGCAGCGATTTTCACGCCATATTCAGCCAACAATTGCTTGGCTTGGTACTCATGAATGTCCATGGACTCTCTCGTGATATTAGAAAATGTAGGTTGGGTTTACCCGCAGGGCATAAAAGCGAAGCGGAACCCAACATTGCAAGCCGTCGTGTTGGGTTACGGCTAGCGCCTAACCCAACCTACATAATTTTTATTGGGTTTTTGCAGCAATCGCTTCGGCTGCGCGGACAATGTTATTGGCCATACGCTCGGAAGCTGCATCGATCAAGCGACCATCCAAAGCCGCAGCACCTTTACCTTGCGCGGCGGCTTCTTGTAACGCCACCAAAATACGTTTGGCTTTTTCGACTTCCGCAGCAGGCGGCGTGAATACTTCGTTAGCCAAAGCGATTTGGGAGGGGTGAATCGCCCATTTGCCTTCGCAACCCAAAGCAGCAGCACGACGGGCACCGGCTTTGTAGCCTTCCGGATCCTTGATGTCGCCGAACGGACCGTCGATAGGGCGCAAGCCATACGCGCGGCAAGCCACGGTCATCCGGCTGATCGCCGCATGCCATTGATCGCCGGGATAATCAGGGTTTAAACCACCGATATTGACAGTGCGGGCGCGGTTGCTGGCGGCATAATCGGCTACTCCAAAATGCAGCGCTTCTACCCGACCGCCAATAGCACCTTGCTTGGCGATGTCTTCAACATTCGCCATGCCCAAGGCGGTTTCGATCAGGCATTCGATGCCGATTTTGTTTTTCAAGCCTTGCTGCATTTCCAGTTGATTCAACATGGCTTCCACCATATACACATCACCGTAAACACCGACTTTGGGAATTAAAAGTGTTTTGATTTTAGCTCCGGCCTGTTCGACCAAATCAACCACATCGCGCACCATATATTGGGTATCCAGACCATTAATTCGCACCGACAGGGTGATACCGTGACCTTCCCAATCCAAATCGTTGATGGCTTGAATGATATTTTTACGGGCTTGTAATTTGTCGTCTGGTGCTACTGCGTCTTCCAGATCCAGAAACACATAATCCACACCACTTTTCAGGGCTTTTTCAAACATTTCCGGACTGGAGCCCGGTACAGCCAACTCACAGCGTTGCACGCGTTGCGCATTGGCTTCGTAAAGGGTGTGACTCATGTGTTTTACCTACGGTTGGGTGGCCGACAACAAAAGTGCCATGCCTTGCTGAAATAAAAAGGCTCCATTTTACTTTCAGAGCAGGTAATGTCAATTGCCAGACAGCGGGGCAGCCAGCATTGATGCAGCAAACAGCTTGCCGAAAACAGGCAAATATGACACCATCCCGCGGTTTTAGCAGACTTAACTTTAATTTAAGGAGAAACCTGATGGCGGGTCGCAATCACTTATTTGTTCCAGGTCCAACCAATTCACCACACGAAGTGCTGAGCGCCATGCATGTGCCGATGGAAGACCACCGCTCGCCTATCTTTCCGAAATTACTGTCTCCGATTCTGGAAGACCTTAAAAAAGTATTCCGCACCGAAACCGGCCAATGCTTTACGTTCCCTGCTACTGGCACCGCCGGCTGGGAAGTGGCGTTGACCAACTGTCTGAATCAGGGCGATAAGGTATTGATTTACCGCTTTGGTCAATTTGGTCACTTGTGGGCAGAAGCCGCCAGAAAACTGGGTTTTGAGGTAGAAATGCACCAAGTCGAGTGGGGTAAAGGCATTCCGTTGGATCATCTGGAAGCTCGTCTGAAAGAAGACAGTGGTCACGAAATCAAAGCGGTTTTGGCAACCCATAACGAAACGTCAACCGGCGTCACCAGCAGTATTCCTGGCGTTCGTAAAGCGCTGGATACTGCCAACCACCCTGCCCTATTGTTTGTCGATGGCGTCAGTTCCATTGCCAGCATTGATTTTCGTATGGATGAATGGGGCGTCGACGCTGGCATCAGCGGCTCTCAAAAAGGTTTTATGCTGCCAGCCGGTCTGGCGATTCTGTGCTTTAGTCAAAAAGCCCTGACCGCCACCGAAACCAGCACCTTCCCACGCTCCTTCTTTTCCCTGAAAGACATGGCGGCGTCCAACAAAGACGGCTATACACCTTACACACCCTCAACCCCTATGCTGCATGGTCTGCGAAAAGCGCTGGATTTGATTCTGGAAGAAGGCATGGAGAACATCTATGCCCGTCACCACCGTTTGGGCGAAGGCGTCCGTCGCGCAGTGACTGCCTGGGGTTTACAAACTTGCGCTCAAACAGGCTGGGCTTCCGACACCGTCACAGCCGTCGTAGTACCCGCCGACAAAGATGCTCGTCACGTCATCAGCACAGCCTACAGCAAATACAACATGTCATTGGGTGCTGGCCTGACCGAATTGGCCGGCAAAGTTTTCCGTATTGGCCATATCGGCGACATGAATGACGTGTCTTTGTTGGGTGCGATTGCCGGCGTTGAAATGGCGCTACTGGAGCATGGCTTTGACATCAAAGCCGGCAGCGGTGTAGGTGCTGCGGTTGAATATTATCGCTCTACTGCAAAATAACAGTAGCGGGTAAACGCTGACCATCATTAAGGCGCAATCGCTTAGGCGTTTGCGCCTTTTTTCTATGAACCTTCTGCAACGTGTTGCGCTTTAGAAATGACCAGCGCCGTTTAAGCAATTAGCCTGTTCAATTGAATGCGGGTATAGCACTTTAGGTCAGTTTCGATAACTCATCAGCTCCGTTAAAATGAAACCCTTTTTAAATCCCCATCCCAATCAATTAGGAAATTGAATGAACAAGTCACTTTTGTGTGTTTTAGCGATGCTACTTGCCGGTTTTGTAAATTCAGGCAACGCCGCCGTCACAACACTGGATTTCAATAGTATTGCCCTACACCCCACCAACCCCTACATTTCAGTAGTCAGTCCTTATCTGGAAGACGGTTTCAAATTGACCACGCTGGCAGGGGTGTCATTCCAGTTAAGTGGCGGAACCATTTACGCGATCATGCCTTCCAGCCCTTATTGGACCGGTAGTGTCGGCTTATATTCCGGGGTCGTCACAAATCATGGTAGCGCCTTTTTACTGGAAAAACAGGATGGTGGCACGTTTGACTTGCTGAGCATGGACGCAGCGTCATTTTGGACGATTGCCAGCGGCCGGCAGTTCGCTGTTTATGGCTACCCGCAAGCAGGGGGCTACGTCAGCCAGTCGTTTCTGCTTGATGCAACCACAAATTCTCTGGAGACACTTTACTTCAATGATACCTTCAAAAATCTGAGCAAAATCATCTTCAGCTCCACCTATGCCCAGGTTGACAACATCAAATTAGGCGTTCCCTCGCCTATTTCGGCAGTACCCCTTCCCGGCGCGTTCTGGATGTTGATGGGCGGCTTGGGATGGATCAGTCGCCGCAATTTTGCCAAGGCCCTCAACAGGGTCTGATAACGTAGCGCTGATTAAATATCCCCGTCGCTCCCGAGAAGGCGGGAGTCCAGATAAATCAAAGCCATGGATTCCCGCACTTGTGCCCCGGAGGGTATTGGCGGGAATGACGATTTAATCAGCGATTCCATAACCCCCCCATGTAGACTGGATTCCGGCAATCCACTCGTGCCCCGCAGGGTATTCCGGAAAGACGTTGTTGCTCAAGCATCTATATAGCAGGAAAGTCATTGAATAAGTTTACAAAACTCACCCAGTCTGCAAACATAAACAGAAACATTGCCCTAATTGTTAATAGGCTACCCTGTCATGCTCAATAACACACTCATTTCGCAAGTTAAGTCGCTCACCACCGCAGAACGCATTGAATTGATTAGTGCGGTTTGGGAAACACTCTCGTCTGACGAAGTCCCGGTATCGGCAAAAGAAATGGTTTTACTGGATGCCCGTTTGGCTGACTTAGAAAAGAACCCTGCAGATCAAAGTCCATGGTCTGAAGTTCAAGCCAGACTCAAGTGCCAGTTGCCTTGAACTATACCATTCATGTCCGCCGTTCAGCGGAACTTGACATTGCGGACGCTCAAATTTGGTACGAGGAACAACAAATAGGTTTGGCAGCCAAATTTCACCACGAGTTAATCACTGTTTTTGCAAGGCTTACAGAGTCCCCGTTAATCTATCCGGTCGTTTACCGAAACATAAGACGTGTTGTTCTACACCGTTTCCCTTTTTTAATTTGGTATCAGATTGAAGGGGAAAATGTAATCGTTTTGGCTTGTACTCACGGCAAAGCTGATCCAGATACCCTTAGACCCCGATTGTTATAAACTTGTTAAGCCATAAAGCTTTATGACTAATAAGGCGTTAACCAAACAGCGCCATCGCTTTCTTGATGGTCGATGCCACCCCCCACAATAAGGGAATCGCCACATACAGCCAGAATGTAATCAGCAAGACGAGTGAAGTGGATTTGGGTTGTTGCTGTTGCATATCTTCTCTCCGTTTAATGTTCATCCGCTGGATAAATACCATCCAACTCATCAAATTGATCGTGCTTCAAATGATGCTTCTCATGCACCGGCTTGATTAATACATTACAGATAAACCCTAGCACCAGAATGCCGGCCATGATGTACATCGTCACGTTATAGGCATCCGCTTTCGCCACGCCTTGGGCAAGCTGATATTCGCGAATGTAATTCACCAGTACCGGACCCAGCACGCCCGCCGTTGACCAGGCCGTTAATAATCTGCCGTGAATGCCACCGACATACAAGGTGCCGAATATATCAGCCAGATACGCCGGAATAGTGGCAAACCCGCCGCCGTACATGCTCATGATCAAGGCGTACAGCAACACAAACAAACCCATATTCCCCAATTGCCCCATGCCGGGAATCAAGGTGTACAAACAGGCGCCGACCACAAAAAAAATAAAGTAGGTATTTTTACGACCCAGATAATCCGATGCCGACGACCAGAAAAATCGCCCACCCATATTGAATAAACTCAACAAACCGACAAAACCTGCCGCTGCTGCAGGTGTGACGCTACCTTTAAACATCTCCTGAATCATCACCGATGCTTGCCCCAGCACGCCGATTCCCGCTGTCACATTCAGGCACAACACCAGCCACAGCAAATAAAACTGCGGGGTTTTCAAGGCCTGATCGATATGCACATGGGCATTGCTGATCATTTTGTTTGCTACTGGCGGCGGCGACCAACCGGAGGGTTGCCAATCAGCGGGCGGAATGCGGATGGTCAATGCACCGATCATCATCGACAGAAAATACAGCCCACCCATCACCAAAAAGGCGTCTATCACCCCGACTGAAGTTGCTGACTTAAACATATCCATCAACAACACAGACAACGGGGCGCCGATCATGGCTCCGCCGCCAAAACCCATAATAGCCATGCCGGTGGCCATGCCACGACGATCCGGAAACCATTTAATTAAGGTAGAAACCGGCGACACGTACCCCAATCCCAAACCGATGCCGCCAATCACGCCATAGCCCAGATAGACCAGCCAGATTTCATGCAAATACACGCCCAGCGCCGCCAACCAGAAACCGCCACCAAAACAGCAGGCCGCTACAAACATGGTCAGTCGCGGACCGACTTTTTCCAGCCATTTACCGCCCACGGCTGCCGACAAACCCAAAAACACAATCGCTAAACTGAAAATCCAGCCCAAAGTGGTTAATTTCCAGTCATCAGTAGCGGACACAGATACACCGATGATACGTGTCAACGGCTCGTTAAATACACTAAACGCATAGGCCTGACCAATACATAAATGCACCGATAATGCGGCAGGCGGCACCAACCAGCGGTTATATCCGGGCTGTGCGGTAATACGTGATTTGGCAAAAAAGCCCGACATGCAATACTCCCTGCTAGACGATGGTCGACAGAATTAAAAAACGGGCCACTATAACAAGCCTGTCCACAAAGGTCACGGCATCAGCAGTTCAGCAAAACCAAACGCTGATTTATACTGAGCGCAACCTTCACAAAGACCTAAATCGCCATGTCTAAACCCAAAGTACTGCTTACCCGCCGCTGGCCGGCATCCGTAGAACAAAAATTACAACAACTCTACGATGCTACTTTAAACCTCGACGACCATCCGTTCAGCCCCGATGAAATGAAGCAGGCGTTGCAACACTATGATGCCGTCTGTCCAACGGTTTGCGACAGTTTGCCTGCCGAGGTGTTGAATGTACCTAACAAGCGCTGCAAAATTTTGGGTAATTTTGGCGTGGGTTATAACCATATCGACATCGCTGCCGCTAAGCAGCAAGGTTTGATTGTCAGCAACACGCCCGGCGTACTGACCGAAAGCACAGCCGACATTGCCATGACCTTGTTGTTAATGTCGGCCCGCCGTGGCGCAGAAGGCGACAGACTGGTTCGGGCCGGCCAATGGAGCGGCTGGTGCCCGACGCACATGATGAGCAGCGATGTAACCGGTGCTACTTTAGGTTTGATTGGTTTTGGCCGCATAGCCCAAGCCATGGCCCGCAAAGCCCATCACGGGTTTGGCATGAAGATTTTATATGTCAAACCCAATCCGGCCGACCCAGCCATCGTGACCGCTTGTCACGCAGAGCGTTGCGATTCCATCGAAACGCTGCTGCCGCGTTGCGATTACGTGTCTTTACATTGCCCAGGCGGCGCTGACACCCGGCATTTGATTAATGCCGACAACCTGAAATTAATGAAAGACACCGCGCATTTGCTTAACACCGCCCGTGGCGATGTGGTGGACAGTCAAGCCTTGATTGAAGCCCTGCAGGACAAACGCATTGCCGGCGCTGGCTTGGATGTGTATGAAAATGAACCGCAAATTAATCCCGGTTTTTTAACCCTGGATAATGTGACGCTATTGCCGCACTTAGGCAGCGCTACGATTGCCACACGGACAGCGATGGGGGAAAAAGTGTTGAATAATTTGGCGGCGTTTTTTAGTGGGGAAGCTTTGCCTGACAGAGTCATTTGAATATTGAATACCAAAAACCAGCAAGCTGTTGGGTATGGTAATTTGCCTAATATTTCCAAACCACCTTAAACCGCAAGCTATTAATGATTTAAATGAATACTAAAGAAGGCGTTGAACCTTTTGTGCGATTTTAGCATTTGTGGAAACTACTTCTTGGGATTATCAGGAATAGCCTTTGAGAACTTCTAATGTTGGTCAACTGAATTGCAGGACTGACAAGTCAGAATAATCAGAAATCCCCAAAGTATAAACACCATAACGATGGTTTAAGCGCTAATAGTTGGATTTTTAACCTTTGTTGATTTCCTTAATCCAACCAAAGAAAACAAACCAACCGTAAACGACCAAAATGAAGGTGGAACTGGAACAGTTACAGGAGCAAGGGTAGCTGAAATAGTTGCATCAGCATACACAGTTTCAGAAGCCCCTGCGGCCAATCTAAAATTGAACAGTTGGCTATCTGAAGCTAATGCCTCATCAATAGCACCCGCTACTGCCTGTGCATAGCCTGGAGCGTCCAAATTTGAAAAACTTCCACTCTCATTAAAAAAACTCAAAGTAGCATCAGTAAATGCGTTTTCGCCACTGGCATTGGTTGATAAATCATAATTCAGTGACAAACTGACATCGTATTCATCTGAGGAAACATTGTTGAACGCCAGACTAAACCACGCCAAATAATTTGCAGACACTGTAGATCCAACCGCCGCAGAAGCATCCAACTGAAAAGTACGCAAATAGCTACCGACTACAGGGCTTGATCCTGGAATACTCATTATCGGAGTAACGCTACCCGTTCCTGTTATTAATTGGTAGGGATTATTCTCTAAAGCAGCCAAATCAAAATTGCCAACAATCTCCAAACCAGACAAATCGCCGGGATTGGTAAGGTTGGTAATGGAGTTTATGGTGTAGTTCACGGTGACAACGCTGGTAATTGCCGTCGAAGCGTGCACGGCTGGAGCAAGTAAATGCGCCAACACTATAAACACTAGAGCGGCCCAAGCAGATAAATTTTTCTTAGGAATATTCATATTTAAATCCGGTTTTTAAAATTTTTGCAAAATTGGTTATTCACTATTGTTTGATTTGCCAATGATCTGCTTATTTAAGTCCAAATGCCCATTTAGATTTGTAAGTGCTGAGCTGGAATTCCTTACAACTCAGCATCTAACGGGTTTTAGTTTTATTGCAAATAATCAACGAACGGTGCAATAGGCTCAGAAATGCCATTGGCACCAACCGCCGGGATAGTCAAATATTGTTCTTTGCCTAAAACAGGACTCAATGAATTACCTGAAGTAATTTCTGCCTCATCACCTTCGTGACCATTCGAAATCACAATTTCTGGATGATCAAAAGGGGCTTTTTCATATTTCACTCGATCATCGGTTAGGGTTTTCATAAACGCAACCAAATCAGCTCTATCTTTTGCTGAACTTGCCAAAGCCATTTGAGTTACAAATTCATTCATGTTTGGGTTATTAAAATTTCCTGTACGTGCATAGAACTCTACAACCTGCTCCAAGGTCGCCAAACTGCCATTATGCATATAAGGACCGGTCAACTCGATATTGCGCAAAGTCGGAATCTTGAATGCAGCCTGAGTAGAATCTGCAAGCTTGCTTGGATCAGAGGTCAAAGATGCCGTTGCAGCACTAACTGTTGGGATAAACGCGTGACTTGGATCGGTACATTCCTGTTGAAGCAAAACACCTTCTCTGCTGCCTTCAGCTTGTACACCATCGAATGCATTAAAAAAGCCTTCAAAACTCTCCCCGAAGTCATCACCTAAGGCAAGCGGATATTGGAAATCACAACCGCGTTGTTTATCTAATCCATGGTCTAAAACACCTTGATTATTACCAACTAAATACTGTACATACTGCTTGCTAAATGACAATGGATTACCAAAAATATCATCAGCCCCCAAGCCTGGATCATGCAAAGGATTGGCCACACCCGTATTGGCAAAACCAAGATCAGTGAACTTAAATCCACCAACGGTATTGGCCCTATCTATCACGTTCTCAAATCGAGATAAGCCAGCAAATTTAGCATCATCTCCGGCACCAAATGCGTCGGGCCCATAGGGAATCCTAAAGTGAGCAGGTCCGTAAAACTTACCCGGCGTTGGCGTCAATACTGCAGCATAGGAAGTAATGGCTGCAGAAGTGCCTAACGAGCCTGAATGGCATATCAAACAATGGTTACCTTCAAACTGTTGTTGACCATTTCGCAAACTGGCAATCTCGTCTGGAGTTTTACCCATACCTTGCCAGGTAGGTCTCATAGACCCTGGATCTCTGGGAGATAAATCAATGGGCGCCTGATCAGAAATCAAGGTGGCTTGGTACATCTGCAATGCGATACCAAAGAACATTGAAAAATTTGCTTCCACTTGATTGTAAGGCGTCTGTCCGGGAGCCGGCGCACCAAAAGGTCCAAGTGCAGTATGTGACCAATATTTAGAATTAAATGCTTTGGTGATCATTGCTTTGTAAGTGGTATTCAAACCCACCTTATCTTCACTCGGGGTACTGGTTGTCAAGCCCAAGGGGCCAAACACGCTATCTTGGAAATGCACTTTCTGGACCTGTAGCGGTTTTCGCAACAATAGCTTTCTACCTAGCATTGCTAGATTTCGACCAACACAACTCATTTCAGTAGGATCGATAGGCGGCGCAGTAGACAAAGATGCCAGAGAAGAATTCTCTAAATGCAATCTCTGTTTTTCCACACTTCTAGCGCCAGTTCTCACCCAAATCCCGGCATTGGGATCTCTTTCACCCCAAGGTGAACTACCGTTAAAAACATTATTGGCACGACCATCCCAAAAATTACGGTAATTGAAAATGGCATTAATGACAGTGGGTGTGTTGCGTGGTTCAACACGGCGAGTACCTACGCCCCCCACATGAAAAACAGGATCGGCTGTTCGATCGCAAGCATCATTTATACCATTAAATCTATTTACTCCCTGAAAACTCCCTGCATAGGTGCCGGCAGAGGACACCACATCATCCGTGGTGCTGGTCACTTCACTTTTATTATCCAGGGGATTGGCAAATTTATGTAACGGAAAATCGGCCAATGTCAAAGTATGATTTGGACCACCACCACCAGATCCTAAGATATCAAATGTGTGTCCACTGGGTTGATTGTTTTTTTCTCCAGGATTGATCTGATTTTTCACCCGAGCATCGGCCCCGGCATGAAAATGGCATGACGCACAAGCCTGCCCGTCACTACCGACATTCATATCCCAAAACAAGGCTTTACCAAGGGCTATTGCCATGTTTTTATCTACGACGATTGGGCTGCTTCCATCTAAAAGCCCAGGCACAGGCGGTATAGGCAAATCTTGCAGCGGCATAGTCTCGGGGCCATGAGCGATGGCAGCTTGCGAAATCAGCAACCAACTTCCCAGGAAAATTTTATGGCTAAATCGCATACTTAACCTCATTTATTATTTTTAACTATTAAAATACAGTGAGCAATGAGCGATTGTACTTATAACAACCGCTCAAGCTTTAATTAAACCGTAGTTTTATTGCGTCGATTGCTGTTACCTACCAAGCCGATTAAAGCACTGCCAAATAGCCAAACCGCTGCTGGCACAGGCACTGTAGAAATAGTCATATTATAGTAATCACGACCACTCAACCAACTGTCCGACGCCAAATACCCCCCTATATAAATAGAATAAATTTTTCCCGCTTCGGCGGTAAATTCAAAGGCATTATTTGCATCTACATTTACTTCATGAGATTTATAGATTACACCGGTGGTACCGAATGGATTATTCCTAGTGAAGGGGTTCAATGGTGGCTGGTTCCATCTAGCATGATGATTATAATTTTCACCAGTATCCATACCGGTAAACAAAGTCACACCAAACTTAGCATCGGGGTTATTTGGGGCTGTCAGGTTAATCGATACATCCGTAGTAACAGTTGACCTAAACAAACCGATGTCGACGTTATGCGCCCAACCAACCCCTGCAGTCCCACCAGGACCACTTTTATCCCGCCATGCACCCATGCCGGTGTCGATATCTGCTGTCAGTCCATACCTAGCTATCGCATCGGCACGCGAAATGGTTAATGTATCACCAGCTCGGGTAATTTCTGCAGCCCAATTCAAAGCCGACTTGCCGATATACTCAAAAGGCAAGGCGCCACCAACAGTTCCAACCCAAGGGTTAAGCACAGCCCCTTCTGAAGCCCCCTTAGCGCTACCGTCACTATAAGTCCAACCATCGGTGACTGTTTCATTGATATTGGTACTGGTGGAATTATAAGTGTTATACATGGTATGCGAAGCTAAAGCGGAAGCGTTCACGCCCAACGTAATGGTTGCACCTGTGAGTGCCAGAAAAATTGATTGCGAAAGTTTTGTTGTTCTCATTGTGTTGTTCCTGTTGTTTCGTTGCAAATTTATTATCCGTTAAACGATCTAAGAAGCTTAGATCGGGGTTTCAGAAGCCCTGATACACAATAAGCAGAATCAGCTTCCTTGTTTACATTCATTACCCCCCCTCAGCTTACCAGCATTCATTCCAAAATCCTGTCTTCTGAGCGCTATCGAACTTAAACAATAGAAATTTAAGCACATATCAAGCCATTACAATAATCATCAGTTTAAATAGATACTTATAAATAATTGAAACCTAATCCCAACCGGCATCAACCTTAATAAATGCGCTATTTCACACAATTTCAAAAAATTGAGTGAAATAGCTCCAAAAAAATTAAATATGTACTATGGACGCAATCTGCATCATCCGAATTGTAATGACCACTTTCCCACATCAATATTTGCAAACAGCTAGACGAAAAGCCTCTGGAACTAAACCGTTAAACCACCCTTGAATGCCGCACTTGCGTTGACCACAGCCAACAACCAATGCTGACCAGTTAAGCCTCTATAGTAAGTATTGTCGAAAAACTTTTACCCTTCATGGCAAAGTAGACTTACACACTTACGTTCCGACAGACTCAAGGATTTATACTTTTAGGGCGCGAACGGTTAATCTTTAACTTATCGGCATTACGGCTACAATCAAGCCTGCCGCTTACACTATTTGCGCCTTATTAAAACGGTTCATCAACTTGAAAAAAAGCCCTCTTTGTTCTTTTCGCAGTCACTTCAAAGCCATGGGCACGTCCTGCGAAATACAACTTTTCGCCAAAAATCCTAAACACGCCAGACACATTTTCGCTACCGTGATAAACGACGTACAACGACTGGAAGCCAAGTATTCCCGTTACCGTCAAGACAGTTTCCTCTCTGCAATTAACAGAACAGCTCAGCAATCCGGATCAATTGCCGTTGACGAAGAAACAGCCGGCTTATTGAATTATGCCGATACCTGTTACAAGCAAAGCGACGGCTTGTTCGACATCAGTTCCGGCATACTTCGCAAAGCGTGGAATTTCCATAATAGCCAACTCCCAAGCCAAGAACTGATTACCAAGCTACTTGAAAAAGTCGGCTGGCATAAACTCAACTGGAATTCACCAATCTTGGAGTTTCCCATACCAGGAATGGAACTGGATTTTGGCGGAATTGTTAAGGAATATGCTGTGGACAGGGCAGCAGAGCTATGCCGGCAAGCCGGCTCAGAACATGGTCTCATCAATCTTGGCGGCGATTTGAAAATAATCGGCCCAAGAACAGACAAGCAACCTTGGCAGATTGGAATTAAACATCCGCGGCAAACCCATGCAACTTTAACCACGCTAGCCATAAATCACGGCGCCATTGCCGGCAGTGGAGATTACGAACGCTGCATTAAAATACAGGACATGCATTACGGCCATATTCTTAATCCACGGACTGGTTGGCCTGTAAGACACATGGCTGCAGTTACGGTCCTTAGCGACTTTTGCGTGGTTGCCGGTAGTGCCGCCACAATCGCCATGCTGAAGGAAGAAAAAGGGCCGCAATGGCTACAAGACATGCAACTACCCCATCTATGGATAGACACTAACGGCCAGTCAGGTGGTGTATTTAAACTGAAAACAGACGATCACCACGAACCAATTTAATTTAGCTGACCAAAAACTGCTCACCCGCCCAAAAACATCTAGCTCAAGACATGGCGGTTAAATCATTATTAATCTATGTTATTTGACACATTACGATATGTCATATGCCTCACTTCAATATAAATCCGCATCACCTCGCCAAATCTTTCCCTACAGTAAAAACAATTTACTGGCGCCCCAAAACATATCAACGCTGGTAATCTGGCGTTGATAACTTTATGATTATTTATTTAATGGCCAAAAAATCAAAACTGCTTAACATTTTGATTAATAGTTTTTGGCACATGGTTTGCTGCAATATTCAGGGGACTTTACATTTCACCGTTTCTGATTCATGGAATACGGTTTTTGTTTTCAATACTAACGAGGTATAACAATGTTGACTAAATCTGCACTGATCATCGCCATGTCACTGGCGACCGGCTCAGCCTTCGCGCACGGAGGACCACATTTTCCTACGCCGACTGGCGGAAACCCATTTTCTATAAATCTCTCTGATATCGAAATCAACCCAAATGGTGGTTATCAAGCTCTAGATGTATCAACAAACTTTAATAACTTTGCCGGCATCAAGTTTTCTGTAACCACTGCTGGCGTTCTGGATTTGTTTACTGATGATCGTAATGACCTAGATGCGGAAGCAGGCAGCGTACTCTACGTATTTAAACGAGACACCATTGCGCATGATTCAGATTGGACATTAACCTTCTGGAATGAAGAAGGTCCTCGTGTCAACCCAGGAAGTAATCATCCAGTTAACGGGTATGATATTCCAATTACAGGTCGTGAACCGGTTAGCCCTGTGGATACTGGCTCTGCTGATCCAGGCGTTACTGATTCATTTGACGTTGGCACCTACTTGGCATTTTACGTTAACGGATTCACTGAATCAGTTGCACTTCGGGAAATTGGCTCCAAACTATCTGCTGGATTCGACACCTCCAATGTCCTAGAAACCCTTCCAAGACCTGTGGATTTTTATTTACGCGCAGCTAGCGGCTCATCTGCGGAATTCGGCCCAGTTGTATCCGAAGTACCAGTTCCGGGTGCAGTCTGGTTGATGGGTAGTGTGCTGGCTGGTTTCGGCGCATTTGGCCGTAAAAAAGCCAAGGCCGCATAAGCTGACTCGATAAGCGTTGCATGCTCTGCTGTCAAACAGGGAATCAATTCACCCTGTTCGGCAACAGGCATGCAACCTTTACCGGCAGGTTAATATTCAGCATGATTCTGCAGACCCAGCGCAACCCTAACCACTACAAATGCCGATTGCTTGCCTTGAGCCTCGGTTTGATGTGGTCTGGCAGCAGCGTTTTTGCTGCAGGCATTGAAGCAGTCAAATTACGTGAAACCGAACAGGGCATATGGTTATTGGAGGCCAGACAAGCTGATTTACCCCAGTTGATAGAGCAAGTTGCGAAACGCAGCCATAGCAAAATCCATTACAGTAGTTTACCGCCCGACAAAGTCGACGCTACCTGCGTCGGTAACCCGGCGACATTGCTGCAGTGCGTGTTGGGTGGCACAGCCAATATGGCCTATCAGCAGGCAAAAAACGGACAAAACAGCGAAATCTGGATCATGGGGTCATCGTTGAGCATTACTAATACTGGCAAGCAATCCTGTACAGCTTTACCAGAACAGACTGACTCAGACAGCCCGGATACACTGCAAACTACTGAAAAATGGCTAAAGCAGGCAACGGTTAAAAATGCCGCCAGCCGTGCCCAAGCCTTGGCTGAATTGGCAAACGGTGATACGGCTTATGATAAGCAAATCCGTCAAACCCTGCATAACTCACTACAGGATCATGATCCACAGGTGAGAATTCAGGCTCTGCAAGCCTTGAGCAAACGGGAAGGCGATGCTGATATCAGTGAGCAACTACGAACTGCCTTACATGACAACAATCCGGATGTCCGATTAACCGCCGTGGAAAATATCCACACCGAAATTGAACTACTGCAACAAGCTATTCATGACAGTGAAATCATAGTCCGGGAATTTGCCCAGTCCAAGCTGGACTTACTCAATCACCCCTGATGTGCGATCATCAGGAAAAAAAACAATCTATCAGGAAATTTTCATGCACATCAAATCTACTCTTTCTTTATGCATTACCGGCCTGATGTTGCTCGGTATGAATCAAACCGTATCCGCACATACTTATTCAGGCATTCTTGGAAGTGCTATATCCGCTACCGACTATTTTGAGGTTAACTGCACAACTCCGGCCAACACACCCCAAAACCAGAAAACCACTCAATATTCTTTAAACGTCCAGGATAGAGGTGCAGACTCAAATCTAGTAGGTATTACAGCCTTCAGCGCCAATGCAGCCGGCAACACCAAGGCCTATACAGCAATTGACCCTTTTGGTGGAGCCACTGGCACCCCGGCACAAACAGCACCCAGTCCCACCATAAAAGTACCGGGCGGAGAGGGTATTTATCGATTTGCCGTTTTTAAAACCGGCCCAACTGCTCAACAATACTTTATAACTGTTCATTGTGAAAATGCCAACGGTACCGAAACCCAAGCTCCAGGGTTGGTAATACCTGCATCGTTGCTTAACAACCAATAATGCAGCGGCTAAAAGGTCACCGATTCGGTGACCTTTTAGCCTAGCCGCACTATGGGGTTATCCAGTATCGCTTTCAGCGATAGGTTTTTCGGTTAAATTTAATCATGGCAATCATCTTTGCCAAAGAAAGGCATGCATTTTGACTGGCAATAGTTTTTGAATCGAGACTATCCATCACAGCTACTCCAACTTTCACCAATATTTACTTTTAACCGCCCCCATCAAGATGGTTAATTACTCTTTCCTGTAAAGCTACGCATATGCGCTTACCCACACCCATCTGTTTTATGAGTATGTCAGCCCCCCCCCCATCTGCAGTACTGATAGCAGTTTTGACCCTGAGCATTCCTGCGCTTGCCGAAAATAACGTGGTCCCTGCCTGCGTATACACCACAATGGACAGTCAACCGGCAACCCCTTTGCATAACTATCAAGGCAAAGTGGTTTACCTAGACTTTTGGGCGTCCTGGTGTGGTCCTTGTGTGGAGTCTTTTCCGTTCATGAATCAACTGCACACCGACTTACACAGTCAAGGCCTGGAAGTGGTGGCGGTGAATCTGGACGAAGATTTGGCCGATGGTCAAGCGTTTTTGGCCCAGCACCCACCCAAGTTCACTGTCGTTGCCGATGCCGATCAACAATGCGCCCGGCAATTAGCATTGAAGGCTATGCCTTCGACCTATCTGATCGATCGTAAAGGCATCATCCGCGCCACCCATCTGGGCTTTCGTGCCGGTGAAGCCGCCGAATTTCGCAAAACGGTGGAAGCTGTCCTAAAGGAAGCACCATAGTCCGACCAAATGTGCTGCACAATACTTCAATACTGTTTATGAAACTGTTGTTTACTCTATTCTTATTGACCAGCATTTGCTGCGGTTGCGCCGAAGTAAAACCGTGGGAACGCGGCATATTAGCCAAACCGCATATGGCACCAGATCCACACCCATTGCAAAGTGAATTACGCGGACACACCTACAGCAGCCGCGAAGCGGGCGGTGCCGGAGCCACCGGCAGTGGAGGCGGATGTGGCTGTTATTGACAAAAAACCGGTGGCCTTGCAGGCATTGACTGCTGCCGCGCTATTGCTACCTGGTCTGAACAGTGGTCCGGCTCTGGCTGCGGAAGATGACGAATTCAGTTTTCAATATGGCCATTATCAGGAATCCGACCGCAACCTCGGTAGCGGTAATTCATCGCAAGATATATTGAACCCTGTTACAACCAACATCAAAAGTAACCTACCACCGATCACCGTCGACAGCCTACAGGCCCATAGCAAACTCCGCTTGACCGATCGCATCAAATTCGAAGTCAACTTCATACAAGACTCCTGGTCTGGGGCTACCCCTATCTCTACTGCCCCATCATCATGGGGCGGCAATAATTTTACAAGATTGGGCGAAACCATCAGCGGTGCTTCGCCCTACTTCGCTACTGGTAAACCCGTCTATTTTGATGCCAATCGCAAACCGGTCAACACCATTCGGGATCCGAATACATTAGACGTGATTGCAGCAGAGGGTATCAATAGTCCGGTACACACCATGGCCATGGCATCCCCCGAAACCCGTCAGGAAGGCAATTTTAAACTCAGTTACGAATGGGACGATGCTGCATTAAGCGCCCGTGGCGGCATTTCCAGCGAACCCGATTTTCAGTCCCGCTTTACAGGCCTGGGATTAAAGTTGGATTTCAATCAAAAACGTACCACGCTGGATATTGGTGCCAGTTACAGTAACGCCTATACCCGGGCATTGATCGCTTCCGACATCATAAATGGCCAATACGGCAAAACATCTAACTTTGACAACCATAAAGTCACCGAGGACATTGTCGGCTCATCAAACCAACGCACCTACTTCACTGGTAGCCGCGAGGAATGGGGCGGCAATGTCAACCTGACCCAGGTAGTAACCGCTCAGTCGCTGTTCAATACAGGGGTCGGCTTTACCCATAGCGCAGGTTACCTTGAAAACCCGTACAAATACGTCACAACTTTTGGCCTGATCCCTGTCGTGGGTAGTACCTGCGATCCATCAGAAATCATGTACTGCTCCGCAGCAGTTACTTGGTCCGAACAAAGACCCGACAACCGCAATCAAGTCAATCTCAGTGCCGGCTGGGTGCAACACATACCCCTGGTAGATGCGGCCTTGCACCTGGATTACAACTTCTTCCACGATGACTGGGACATCAATGCGCATACCTTTTCCGGCGACTGGGTACAACCATTGGGCAGCGGCTGGAGCGTAACGCCACGCATCCGCTATTATTCGCAAAGTGCTGCAGATTTTTATACACCCTATTTGGTTTTTGATAACCCAAATCAACTTGATAGCTATCAATTCTTACCGAGCAACTTTTCCAGCGATCAACGCCTGTCCGCTTATGGCGCCCTCAGCGGCGGTTTAACCATCAGCAAGCAATTAGCAAAAGGAATTCGACTGGATGCCGGTATCGAATATTACACCCACCAAGGCTCACTAGCGATGGGCGTCGACGGCGAAGACAGTTTTGCAGATTTTAGTTACTACCTCGCCAACGGTTCTTTGAATGTCAACATCGCCCAATTAGGGCGAAGTTTAACGGAAGGTGGCGAACACGCGCATCACCATCATGCTGCCCAGCATGGTGCACCGTTGCCAGCGGGCGTCATGTTCGGCCACATGCTGCATGAAGCCGATGCTGTCATGGTGGGTTATCGCTATATGTACAGCCGGGAGCATGGCCATTTACAGAATGGCTCTCAAGAGGTCTCGGATCAAACAGTGATTGCGCAAGGCTGCAACGATAGCAACGTCACCTGCCGTACCGCACCGATGTATATGGATATGCACATGCACATGCTGGATCTGATGTATGCACCGACCGATTGGCTTAACTTGATGTTGATGCCGCAGTTCATGAACATGGATATGGATAGCCGAGGCTTGGCAGGTATTGACGCATCTGAACATGCTGATCATTTGCATGATGTGCATTCCACCGGCGGTATTGCCGATACCGGGATATATGCTATGTTCAAAGCTTTTCAGGGGTATGGTCAAAACTTGCACGTAACTTTGGGGGTGAGCGCGCCAACCGGCGATACCGCAATCGAAATGTCCCGTGTACATGGTGCCGATGGTGGTTACACGCACTATGGCATGCAATTGGGTAGCGGTACTTGGGACTTCAAACCCAGCCTGACTTACTCCGGCAAACTAGACGATTGGGGGTGGGGCGCTCAAGTCAGCGGCACTAAGCGTATGCAAAGCCAAAATGATTCAGGCTATGCATTGGGTGACAATCTGCAAACCACTGCCTGGGGCAGTTACAGTATGCTGGACTGGTTGACCGCTTCGGTACGTGGTATTTACACCACCCAAAATTCAATCCGTGGCCGTTTCAACCCGCTGGCTGGCAACATTGAACATGGCCAACCTACAGTTTCCCCTGATGTCAACCCCAAACAAAGCACTGCCGACCAACCTGGCAACTATGGCGGCCAGTTTTGGGATCTGGGCTTGGGATTGAATGCCACTATCCCGGACGGCAAGTTTGCAGGTCATCAGTTCAGTGTGGAATGGTTACAACCAATGATGGAAAACGTCAACGGCTACCAGTTGGAGCGTTATGGAACGCTGAACGCCACCTGGATCTATATGTTTTGAAAACAACTGGATTTTCAATCTATGGCATATCGCCGCCTATGTGTGCCATATGCCATACCTTCTACTTAAATATATCTCTATTTATCTGATTTAAAAAGAATATTTTACTGGCATCATTTATGCTCTATAAAATTTGGGTATCAACTAGATACAGCTGGTACACCCGAAGAGCCAAAGCCACCCCCGTTGCGAAACGGGTTCGGAAAGTTTGAGTCTTGCCTCAAGACCGCCAAACCGCCTCTTCTGCAAAAGCAATTGATGAATAGCCTCCCCCATCGACTATCCATCAAGCACTCTTTTTAACCCTATATAACTGAGGCATTTTTTAAAATGATCGTTAAAACACAATTATCTAAAGCCATCACCCTGGCAATTGCCGGTGGCGCACTATCTATGGCCGCCATGTCAAACGCATCGGCATCAACCACCTATTACAATACTTTTAATGCGTATGGCTCTAACATCGTTACTGACGAAGCTCGCGGCGTTAGCAGTCTTGCTGACCCATTAGATACAGCACCAGACAGCACTGACGGCTGGCGAAAAGGTGCTGGATCTCCTCCAAACTCTGAAACTTGGACAACCACTTCCGGCTGGACTTCTGCTAATACACCTTTTGGCACTGTAGCCAAAGTCGTCAACTGGGCGGCTGAAATCACCAGTGCCGGCGCTAATTTAACCATTTCTTCGCAAGACTCCTATACCCGCTATGGTGTCTGGGCGGACATAGACACAGCCAAAGGCGCATGGTCGGACGGCACCACAGGCTGGGGTCACAACACTGATGTAGGCTTGTTTAAATCGTCAATCACTCAAGATGTAACAATCAACGTAACCTCTCTGCAACTTCCCGGCAGCCCAGAAACCTGGACTAACTTTGGTGTATCGATCTATAAAGGTATGGCTGCAAATAACTGGAACCATCATGGCACATGGAATAACCCAGGCGCCGGCAAACCCTTTAATGCCAACAATCCACTAGGCGGAGGCTCAACAGCTGGCCAACCTAATCTACAGTATCTTATACACGACGCTACAGTAGATGCCATCAACGGCATTACCTTTACTGCTCAAGCTGGACAAGTCTATTCAATCTTGTTGGGCGGTAACTCAGGTGGTACCAACTATGACCCCCATGCTGGTTATTCCGTCAGTTTGACCACAGTACCTGTCCCTGGCGCAGTCTGGCTGTTTGGCAGCGCCTTAGCTGGCTTCGTTAGTGTATCTCGCCGTAAATCCAAAGCGGTTTAATTGCCTTGCAAGGCCGTCAAGGATGACGGCAAACTCTAAACCCGCCCTACACCTCCTACCGTAGCCGCGGGTTTTTCTTTTCCTGGACTTAGCCAGTAAAATGCTGTCAATTCTTACCTTAACTAAAAATAAACACTCATGAGTGAAGCCATGCGCCTGGGACAGGCCGCCATTCAACAAAAAAACCTACCTGACGCGGTACGCTGGTTTACCCAAGCCGCCAAAGAAACCCCCAAAGACGCGCAGGTACTGGCCTGTTTGGGTCAGGCTTTATGCTGGCAGGGCAATCGCGAGGAAGGCCTGATCCATTTAAAACAATCCGGCCAGTTGTTAGCCAAAAAAGCCCGTAAGAACCGCGATGTCAAATTGGTAGTGGATCTGGCTGACCAGTTGCAATACTGGAACGACTATCATGGCGCTGCCGAGCTCTGTAAACTGGCGGTACAAATCAACCCCGGCTATGCCCGCGGCTTTCAGTTACTAGCCTTATCTCACTCCCGCCTCAATCAAAAAAAACCGGCTTTAGCTGCTGCCAAACAAGCCCTCCGACTGGCACCTGACAGCGCCATGCTGAATATTCTGGTAGCAACAATGGAGATAACCGATGGCCAATTGGATAGCGCAAGGCAGCGTTTGGATAAAACCCTAAACACATCAATCCTCAAGCCGGAAGAGAAGTTTCGCGCCCACAAAGAACTGGCACGGGTGCTGGATAAGCTAGGCATATACGATCAAGTGTTTGAACATCTGCACGCTGCAGGCGAAGTATCACCCCGACTGCCGGAAGTACAGCAACAGGACGTGCAACTGGTGCCCAATATGCTAAAAAGTAATGTCGCGGAATTTGACCATGAGTTACTGGGCCGTTGGAAAAATACGGCATTTCCCGCAAATCAGCCAGCCCCAGTGTTTTTGCTAGGCTTTATGCGCACCGGCACCACGTTGACTCAGGAAGTATTGGGCGCTCACCCTGGCGTGTTTGTGGCCGACGAAACCGATTTGGTGGTGTCGGTGGTACGCGAGTTGCAACGCCTGTGCAATCATCAGGGCAGCGTACCGCAGATGCTGCGTCAACTCGATCTGAACGGCGTCTTGCATCTGCGGGCCTTTTATTGGCAACGAGCCAAAGCCTTGTTTGGCGACGCTCTGGATTCACGCTTGTTTCTGGATAAAACCACCATGAACAGCATCGACTTGGGACTGATCAATTGTCTGTTCCCGGATGCCAAACTGGTGTTTTTGTTGCGTGACCCGCGCGATGTCTGTTTGAGTTGCTTCATGCAAACCATGATACCCACACCCTCCACGGTGCATTTGTTGACCTGGGACAGTACAGCACAGTTCTATGCGCAAATCATGAATTGGTGGGAAACGGTCAAACCTAAGCTATCCATGCCTTATATCGAATTCCGTTATGAAGATGCTGTGTTTGATTTTGAAGGCGCGTTCCGCAATGTGTTCGATTTCATTGGTCTGGAATGGAATCCGGACGTAGCCGATTTTCACAAGCACGCAGCCGGCAAGTTTATTGCCAGCCCCAGTTTCAGCCAAGTTGCCCAGCCTTTGTATTCATCCTCTGTGGGACGCTGGAAGCAATACGCCAGCGAATATGCTGCCATAGAACAACAGCTTGAGCCTTTTTTGCAGAAATACGGATATTCTTAAAATCTTTAACCCCATTGATAAGCTTTGCTAAAAGCCCCTCCTCGCTGGTCCCGACAAGGATATAAAGGAGATGGTTCGGATTTGGAAATCAAAATAAGTACGTTAGGATTTCGCCAAAGATAACGTCCCCCTTTAAAAAAGTCCCCACAGGGCATAAAGGGAATCCAGATTATAAAAATGCTCCAGAAACATCGTCTTTCCGGGGATTGTCGGAGCCGAAGGCCACGAAGCGAATCCAGTCCACAAGGATGTGTTCGCCGCTCGCCATGCATGGTTTCTGGATCTCGGCAACCCTGCCGAGATGACGATTTTTGCCTAAGCAGATCGATCTTTATAATCAGGAGGGTGATTTATTTGAAGCCCCCCCCAAACCCCTCTTTGTCAAACAGGATGAATAAACCGTGCGTTGCTAAGACCAGAATTTCTGGACCTTATTTGCAACTAAGGATTTCGCTACAAATAACTTCCCCCTTTGAAAAAGGGGGATCGAGGGGGATTTATTAAAAAATCTCCCCCCAACCCGAATGGCACTTACTTAAGCGATAAGCGCATGAATTAAAAAGAAAAAGCCGGCATGGTGGTAAACTTAAGTCGCCAAACTATCGCAACCACCTGAGTGCCAGCTTCCATGCATATTACCCGTTCTGCCAAGCCTCAACAACAACGCCTAAAACATTACGTTGCCGCCAGCGACGCGTTTAGTTTTTTTAATCAGCTGACCTCGCCAGAGTTACTCGAAACGATGGAATTAACCCTGCCTGAACACCGAGAACGGTTATTTCCTCCCACTGAAACACTGTCTATGTTTCTCGCGCAGGCCCTAAGGCCGGATCGCTCCTGTCAAAACATTGTCAATGATGCCGCTGTAAAACGGCTACAGGGTGGCTTGCCGCCCTGTAGTACGCATACCGGCGCTTACTGTAAGGCACGTCAACGCTTACCCTTGGGCATGTTGTCAACCTTAGTTCGTCACACGGGCAGCCTGATTAGCGCACAAGCCGACGCCACCTGGCTTTGGAATGGCAGCCGTGTCCGTCTGGTCGATGGCACAACGGTCACCTTGCCCGACACGGAAGCCAATCAGGCGACCTATCCCCAGCAGAGCGGCCAGAAACCAGGATTGGGCTTCCCTATCTGCCGTATTGTCGCGGTCACTTGCCTATCGACAGGCGCGGTACTCAATGCCGCCATGGGAAACTTTAAAGGCAAAGGCGGCTGTGAGCAAACTCTACTGAGAACACTGCTGGATACCTTTGAATCGGGCGATATGATGTTGGGAGACGCTTTCTATGGGACTTACTTTCTTTTGGCGGAACTCCAGTCTCGTAAGGTCGATGCCTTGTTTGAACAGTATGGCCCACGCAAGCGCTCGACCGATTTTAGTCAAGGCGATAAACTAGGCTACCGGAATCACTTGATCATACTGACTAAGCCGAAAGTACGTCCGGACTGGATGACCGCAGAGCAGTATTCCGCTGCGCCCAAGGCGCTGGTGATTCGGGAATTGGAGGTCGGCGGCAAGCTGCTATTGATAACGACGCTCACCTGTCCCGTCAGCATTCCCAAACAGGCACTAAAAGCTTTATACCAATCTCGCTGGCAGGTGGAATTGGATATTCGCAACATCAAAACCACGCTGGGCATGGAAACTCTGAGCTGCAAGACGCCACAGATGGGCGAGAAAGAGATGTGGGTTTATCTACTGGCTTACAACCTGATTCGCCTGCTGATGGCGCAATCGGCATTGATGGCCGATGTGCTGCCACGAAAGCTAAGCTTCAAGCATACACTCCAGCTTTGGCTAGGCTGGAGCGGAACCCGAAAGCAAACGGATGACCCGGATT
>PERU01000037.1 GCA_002928965.1 Methylomonas sp. | reverse complement strand
CGAAATTTTATCAGTACGATGAGCATCAGCGGATTGGGGCTTTTGACACTATCTGCATTCCCTAGCTTTGCTGACGACTTTACCGGACCGGTGCAGTTTCCGGTGCCAACCAATACCGGCATCTCAGGTAACATTGTGGTGTTGGGCGGCGGTATGGCTGGTGCAACGATGGCAAAATACCTGCGGCTTTGGGGAGGCACGGGTGTCAATGTAACATTGGTGGAAAAAAGCCCCAGTTACGCTTCTAATATCATGAGCAATACGGTACTGACAGGTCAACGCACACTTGCCAATTTAACGTATGTCTATGACACGTTGGTAAAACACTATGGTGTCAAATTGGTCAATAAAGAAGTGGTTCAAATTGGTGCAAGTGCAATTAGTTTAGCCGATAACAGCAGTCTGTCCTTTGACAAATTAGTAGTTGCCCCAGGGCTAGACTTTGATTTATTACCTGGCATGAACAATGTTTCAGAATATGACACACTGATTCCTCACGCCTGGAAAGCCGGCCCGCAAACTACCCTGCTGCGTAATCAACTGCTTAATCTGCAAAACGGTCAACCAGTAGTCATCACTATCCCATTGATGCCCTATCGTTGCCCACCCGGACCGTATGAGCGGGCTTGCGTGATTGCAGATTGGCTGAAAAAGAATAAGCCCGCCAGCCAAGTGATTGTGTTGGATGCCAATGCAGACATCGTGGTTGAAAAGGACAATTTCTGGCATGCGTTTACAGTGACTCATGCCGGCTACGTGGATTATCAATCAGGCTGCAAAATTACCGATGTGAACAGTCAATCACGAACGGTTATTTATGACCAAGGCTTAACGGTTGGCAAAAGCGTGACAGCCGGTGTATTCAATCCCATCCCGCCACAACGAGCGCCAAAGTTATTGATTGATGCTGGATTAGTCAATAGTCCGGATGGGCGGTTTGCGATGATCGATGTGTTGAACTACCAATCCACCGTAGCCAACAACATCCACGTTATTGGTGACGCCAGTCACACGACTATGCCCAAGGCAGGCCACATTGGCAATCAGCAAGCTAAAACCTGTACGGATGCCATTTTACGGATGTTACAAGGCCAAAATCCGGACCCTGCACCGGTCACCAACTCGGCCTGTTATACCCCTATCACGGCTTCTACAGCCACTTGGCTATCTGCCGTGTATCAATACGATACCGCCACTAAAAAAATGCTAATCCCGGCCCAGCATAATCAGGGTAAAGCGTTATCCGCATTAACTGCCAGCTCGGAAAACTATCAGGACATGCTGACCTGGTTTGATACCTTAATGGGCGACACTTTCGCTTAAACCATGTGCCATCCAGCCCCACATACCAATGATATGCGGGGCTGGATGTTTACTGATCAGACTTTGGGTAAATAAACCTTAACCTGCAAGCCTCCTAAAGACTCGGACTGCTGCACCGAGACAACACCCCCGTAAAATTCGGCAATATCCTGCACAATGGCCAAACCTAATCCGTGGCCTTGAATATTTTCGTCAAGGCGGACACCTCGTTTCAGCAGTTGTTGCATATCTGCCAGCGCACAACCCGGCCCATCATCAGCCACACTTAGCATAATCCCATTGTCACAATTCACGTTAATTTCGATACATTGCTCGGCCCATTTACAGGCGTTGTCCAGCAAATTACCCATCAACTCCAACATATCTTCCCTATCACAAGACAGCAGTTGATCCGGTGCCTGTATCTGAAAATTCAAGGTTTTTTCGCTATAGATATTGCGCAACAATTGCACCAGGGCCGTTAGTTCTTGTTGGGGATTGAAATTAGCACCCGCTTGAAAAGTCCCGGAAATACGCGCGCGTTTTAATTCTCGTTCTATACGCTGATGAATGATCTGATTTTGCTGTTGTATTTGGACTGTTAACTCCGGATTCGCTGTTAGCGCCGGACTTTCAGCCAATCGATACAGCATTGCCAACGGTGTTTTCAGCGCATGTGCAACATTACCCAAAGCCGTGCGGGATTGATGCATACGTCGATCAACCAGCAATAACAATCGATTCAACTCTTTGACCAGTGGCCTGACTTCTGCGGGCACTGTTGCTGTGCTGCCAACCTGTTGCTGTTGGCCGCTGGCTATCGCTGTCAGTTCTTCACGCAACACTTTAAAACCACTCAAACTGCGTTTTACATCCACGGTTTGCAACACAATCGCAATCATCAACACCAATAAACAAAATATAGAATAAGCCAGTCGCACGCCGGATATGTCATGATCAATCGCAGTCAACTCTTCTGCCACGCTAATACTGATGTGATGCCCTAATCGCTCCACCCCCCGACTCAATATCAATAAGGGTTGTTGTTTTGGGCCCTCCTGGAAATGAAAATGATACGAGGTCAAACCGTCAACTGCCTGAAAGGGCAAAGTGGTTTCCTGCAAAGACGGCGAATACAGTACCCGTCCATCCAGATGAATCAGAAAATAATGTCCGGAAAACGCTTGTCCATACACCGAACCGGCATGGGATATATCGAACTTCAGTTGCCCATCCTCGGCAAGCTGCAAACTATCCAGCAACGAGTCACCATCGTGCACCAACCGCGTCAGCATCTCCCGTTCAGCCACACCGCGAATCACCCAGTCAGCCGCCAACCAATTGGCTGTAAACACCACCGTCAGGATAATGATCAAACCTCGATTGAGGCGTCGTCTCAGGGACATTCTGCCTGACCGCCAAACACATACCCCTGTCCACGGCGTGTACTGATCAAATGTTTACCGATTTTTTGTCGTAACCGATTGATGTATACCTCAATGACATTACTGTCTGGATCATGATCGATGTCATAAATATGTTCCAGCAGATGGGTTTTAGTTAACACCTGACCGGGATGCAACATCAAATAACGTAACAACCGAAACTCCACTGCGGTCAAAACCAGCGGCGGCTGATCATCTATAAACATACATTGTTGTTCTTCGCTCAAACGTAAATTCAGATAACTTAGCTCCGTTATGGACTGGCCATAAAATCGTTTCAGCAAAGCCTGAATCCGTGCCACAAGTTCCTCAATATGAAAAGGCTTACCCAGATAATCATCAGCCCCGGCCTTAAAACCATCAACTTTTTCATACCAGGCATCACGGGCGGTCAGCACAATCACTGGCACGTTATTACCTGCCTGGCGCCATGTAGTCAGTACAGCTAACCCCGGCAATACTGGTAACCCCAAATCCAGAATGACCAGAGTATAGGTTTCAGTCATCCCCAAATATTCGCCTCTCTCACCGTCCAGAGCCACATCGACTGCAAAGCCGATACGCTCCAGCTCCGACTTTAGCGAAGCGGATAAATCAGCATCATCTTCAACAAGTAATATACGCATGGCAGTATCAATTATTAGCAGTGAGGATATTTGACTCGATTGATTGAGGAAACGGGTAAATTTAATGTGAATTTAATATCGAATTCAGATTAAATTTAACTATGGTGTTTATTCTAGTCTGCGGATATTTACAACAGAATAACAGGACACAATTATGCAGATTAAACAGCCTCTTTTTGCAGTTTTACTAGGAAGTTGCGCAGCTTTTGGCGGCAGTATAGCCAACGCCAGCACCACTTATGGCTCGCTATCCAATTTCGATGTATTCAATGACTCCAGCACCACTAGCTATTACGGCTTTGAAATTGAGCTGGAAGGGTTGGATATGTCATCAATCCCAAACTACAACGGCAGCTATTACACTTACCAGAACTGGCATTACGGCACTGGGGAAATAAAAGCATCAGGTGCCAATACTATAGTGCGTTATTACGATGGCGGCGCGCATGCAACCACGCCTTATACGACATCCATTTTAGATACTGGCGGCCACTCGTGCATCACTATTGATGGCTGCGAACATTTCGGTTTGGCGCTTAACAATAATCCCACAGCTACTCGTTATTACTGGCTGGATCAGGCCGGAAACCGCGCAACACAGGTCAATCTGATGGGGGCGCCGACCGTTAATATCGTTCAACCAGATGTTCCCGCAGGCCAGCCGGCAGCAGCGCCTCAAGTGCAATTTGTGATGGAAGCGCCAGAGGTAAACGGCGGAAATAAATTTTCAGATGCCGTCTGGGTAAAGGTCATGAAAACCGAATTAAATTTGGAGCACATGGCTGACCTAAATGATTTGATGGCCGACAATCCGGATAAAATTGCTGACGCTGAACAAGACGGTGTGGAAGTGGAATGGAAACTGCTGCAACGCCGTGCCGACAAACCTGACGCAATCAACAACAAACTGGACAGTGGTGAACAGGCCGCCGGGGCAGATGCCGAGCAGGTATTAAGAACCTATCAATTCTTTGCGTTTACCGGCACCTATGACCCTGATCATGAAGCCACCTGTCTGGATGTTGGTTCTTGCGAAGACGATTTACAGGACGATCCTACTAATGTTGAGCATTTTGTAGGCAGACTGATCGGCCAGCAAATGGTGGCCGCCAATCTGAATGGTCCGGTAGTATTTCCCGCTGAAGTGCCTGTACCCAGTGCAGTCTGGCTATTCGGTTCCGCATTAATCGGCTTTGCTGGCATTTCACGCCGTAAAAGTGCATAAAATCAAAGTCGTTATCTATTAACCAGGCTCCTAGTTTCCTGTATTCGTCATTCCCGCGAAGTCGGGAATCCACTATAGCCACTGAGCTCCCGCCTTCTTTGCGGGAGCGGCGATACTAAAGAGCCCGATTAATAACGTCTTGCTAATCATTGCAGAGACAGCACAGCTGTGTGTCTCTGTATTATTGTTTCCAGAAACTCCAAAATGACTGCTCCCAAGTTTTACCAAACAAATGCTGACAACTTTTAATTGAACAATGTTTAATATGGTTTTATAGTATCGCCTGCAAATCGCAATCCCTCTGCTAAGATTGCCCTCCAGGAGGCATACTATGTTAAAAAAATTTCTGCACTGGTTATTAACGCTGCTATATCGGGTCAAGGTCAATGGCCTGGAAAATTATCACCAAGCGGGGGACCGCGTGTTGATTATCGCTAATCACCTGTCGTTTCTGGACCCGTTACTACTCGGTGTGTTCTTGCCAGACGACATCACCTTTGCCATTAACACCCAGATATCCGAACGCTGGTGGTTGAAACCCTTTCTGCGCTTATCCAAAGTGTTTCCAATGGACCCCACCCATCCATTGTCCTTAAAAGCACTGATCCATCACCTGCAAAGCGACACCAAAACCGTGATTTTTCCGGAAGGTCGCATCACGGTAACCGGTTCGATGATGAAGATTTATGACGGCACCGGCATGGTAGCGGACAAGTCTGGAGCGACGATTTTGCCGATTCGTATCGAAGGCGCTGAATACTCACATTTCTCCAAACTGAAAAACATCGTGCGTATTCGCTGGTTTCCGGCCATCACCATCCATATCATGCCGCCGACCCGCATTGATACCCACGGTGAGTTCACTGGCAAAGCCAGACGCAAACAAAGTGGACATATCCTGGCCGACATCATGACCGAAATGCTATTTGCCACCAGCCATTATCAGCAGACTTTGTTCTCGGCGTTATTACAAGCCCGCAAAACCCATGGCGGCAGTCACACGGTGGCAGAAGATCTGGAGCGAAAACCGCTCAGTTATGATGCGCTGATCACTCGCAGCATCATTCTTGGCAAGCTGGTCAACCCGCTGACCAGTCGCAGTGAAAACGTCGGCATCCTGTTACCCAACTCCACCAAAACCCTCTGCGCGATTCTGGGGCTGCAGATTTACGGACGAGTGCCAGCTATGTTGAACTACTCGATCGGTTCGGCGGGGATGGCCTCGGCTTGCAAAACCGGTACGGTCAATACCGTATTGACCTCGCGTAAATTTATCGAACTGGCTAATCTTGGCGATGAAGCTGCCAAACTGGCAGAGCATGTCAAGCTGGTGTATCTGGAAGATTTGGCGGCGACACTCTCGCCCATCGATAAAATCAGCGCTTTGATTCAGGCTAAAACCGCCGACATCTGGTACAAAAGCCACAGCTATGACAGTGACGATGCCGCCGTGGTGTTGTTTACTTCCGGCTCGGAAGGCGCGCCCAAAGGCGTGGTGTTATCCCACGCCAACGTGCTGGCCAATCACCAGCAGGTCAAATCCCGTATCGACTTCAACCCTACCGATGTGGTGCTGAATTTTCTGCCGATGTTTCATTCCTTTGGTTTTACCATCGGCACACTGTTACCGGTGATGAACGGTATGACCACGTTTTTTTATCCTTCGCCGCTGCACTTTGCGGTGATTCCGGAAATGGCTTACGAAGTCGGCGCCACCATCATGTTCGGCACCAACACCTTCCTGGCCGCCTACGGCAAAAAAGCCCATCCGTATGATTTTTACAGTTTGCGTTATGTGGTGGCCGGGGCGGAGAAACTCCAGGAAAGCACTCGATCCATGTGGCTGGACAAATTCGGCATCCGTATTTTGGAAGGCTACGGCGCCACCGAAACCGCCCCGGTAACGGCTGTCAACACGCCGATGGATTATAAAGCCGGCACGGTCGGTCGCTTCATGCCCGACATGCTGCACAAACTGGAGCCGGTGCCCGGCATCGAAACCGGAGGCAAACTGCATGTTGCTGGTCCCAATATCATGAAAGGCTATTTGTTGTCTGACAACCCCGGCGTACTAGTTCCACCCTGCTCGATTTATGGCGAAGGCTGGTATGACACCGGCGATATTGTGCAAGTCGACGAAGACGGTTTTATTCACATTCAAGGTCGTAGCAAACGTTTTGCCAAAATCAGCGGCGAGATGGTGTCACTAACTGCCGTAGAACAATTGGCCAGTCATGCTTGGCCGGCTGCTGTGCACGCTGCTGTCAGCCTGCCAGATCCTAAAAAAGGCGAACAAGTAATCTTATTGACCACCCAGCGCGAAGCAACCCCAAAACAATTAGCTGATGCTTCACCGGGGGTAGCTGCTATCACCTTGCCGAAAAAAGTGCTGGTACTCGATAAAATCCCGGTGCTACCCACCGGCAAGACGGACTTCATTTCAGCCACCGAATTGGCAGCCCAACTCACACATATCGAGGTTGAATCAGCATGAGCAAACACATCTATCCGCTGCTGATCGCTCAGTTCCTGTCTGCCTTTGCCGACAATGCCATACTGTTTACCGTGATTGCCCTGGTGATGCAGACTGCTCAACCACCCAGTTGGTACATCCCTGCCTTGCAAAGTGTGTTTTTGGTGGCCTTTGTGGTACTGGCGCCGTGGGTAGGCGCCTTAGCCGACAATCACGCTAAATCCAGGGTTTTAATCGTTGCCAATTTGATCAAAGCTGCCGGAGCTGGCTTGTTACTGTTGAAAGTGGAACCCCTGATTGCCTATTGCTTGGTCGGTGTGGGTGCGGCTTTATACAGTCCAGCCAAATACGGCATTTTGCCGGAACTGGCTGGCCACGGAGGTTTGGTGAAAGCCAATAGTTGGATCGAAGGTTCAACCATTCTGGCTATCCTGGCCGGCATGGTGGTGGGTGCCAAAGTGGCGGATTATTCCACCACCTGGGCACTGATAGGCACAGTAGGCTTGTTTTTGATTTCCGCTGCCATGACTCTGTTTTTACCTGTCAATATCAGCCGTGCCGAAGTGGCTGGCTCGAAAATTGTGGTGTTTTTTCAGGAAGTGCGCAGTTTTTTATCCACACCACGCTCGCGGTTCGCGGTGTTGGGTGCATCGCTATTCTGGGCAGCCGCAGCCTGTGTGCGGGTCATCATCATTGCCTGGGCGCCGTTGGTGCTGATGTCACATAATGCCAGCGACATCGCCAATTTGACCTTGTTTTTAGCACTGGGAATTATCGCCGGTTCAGCTTTGGTGCCGCGCTTGATTCCGTTGGAACATCTTCGCCGCGCCAGGATTCCGGCGTATCTGATGGCCTTATTGATCATGGGCTTGAGTTTTACAGATGCCTTGTGGCCGGCACGCATGGTGTTGTTTCTGATGGGAACCGCGGGCGGTATGTTTATCGTACCCATTAACGCGGCTTTACAGGAACTGGGCCAACAAAGCATCGGCAGTGGCGGCGCGGTGGCGATGCAAAATTTCTTTCAGAATGCCGCCATGCTGTTGTCCGTAGGAGCCTATACCTTTGCCGCATCACAGCAGGTCGGCCCGGTTTACGCATTACTGGCGCTGGGCGGATTGTTGTTGGCTGCAACGTTTTGGGTGGTGTTGCGTCTGCCGGAGACGGAAACGCCTAGGCCCGCCAACCCTGAATAAAACTTTTCACCAGGGTGTTGACGGTAACCTGGGCATTTTCAGAACCCACTCTGCCCAGGCTGCCGTTTAACGACAACACACATACACCATGTACGCCGCTCCACAAGGCGGTGGCAGCCAAACGGGCCTGCTCATCGGATTGACCCGGACATAATTTACGAAACGCTGCCTCCACGATTAAAAACACCTGCTGTATTTTTTGCTGATACCACTCAGGGACCGGCGCATCATGCTGGGCATCGAAAATCATCCGCCAGCGATTGAAATGTTGATGGGCAAACGCCAGATAGGCATCGGCCAAGGCCTGGATATGCTGCTCAACCGAGTCGGCCTTGGCATGCAGCAACCGCTCGGCCAGTTCATCCAATGTGCGCGCTTTGATATGCATGATCAAGTCATCCATATTGGCAAACACCATATAAATACTGCCGACGGTATAGCCAATATCCATGGCAATCTTGCGTACCGTTAAGGCGTGAAATCCGTCTTCAATGACAATGGTTTCTGCAGCATGCAGCACCATTTCCCGGATTTGTTCTTGAGTATGTTCACTTCTTCTAGCCATATTTGCCCTACGAGGTGCAGCCAAAAAGCGATACCATACACGACCTTGTCTCTGGAATCGATAGTTGCCATGCATAACGAGTTGCTTGCCGTCGTTGACGAGCATGATCGGATCATCGATCGTTGCCCGCGCAGTGAAATCCACGCCCTGAAATTACGTCACCGTGCGGTACATATTCTGGTGTTTAACGCCCAACAACAATTGCTCATGCAAAAGCGTTCCATGAAAAAAGACCTGAATAAAGGCTTATGGGACACATCAGCTGCTGGCCATGTCGATGATGGTGAAAATTACGATACCTGTGCTCCGCGTGAACTGGCAGAAGAATTGGGCATATCAGCTACCTTAACCCCCTTGTTTAAACTGGAACCAACAGCAGATTTAGGCATGGAATTTATTCAAGTCTATCGCTGCCGGCATGATGGTCCGTTTACAGCCTGTCCTGAGGAAATAGACGAAATCCGCTGGGTTGATGTGCCTGAAATTGAAACACGGGTAAATCAGGATGATGTCACCCTGACCGAGACATTTAAAATCATTTGGCGACGCTACCGGGATTTGTAAAACCATCCTAAGACAGAAACGGGCGCAAATTGCGCCCGTTCAAGCAGATTACTCAATGGTCATGCGCTGACCGCACTGCTTTTGTCTTTTCAACAAAGTCAGGGTCAACACGCCGTTTTCGTAACGGGCTTTACTGGTAGCCTCATCAATATCTACCGGCAATTGGAAACTGCGGGACACCTCGCCATAATAACGTTCACTGCGTAACAGTTTGTCGTCTTTGTTTTGAGCATCAACCTGATTGATCGCAGCGCGGATCGTTACCACGCTGCCTTCGATATTGACATGAATGTTTTCTTTACCGGCACCGGGAATTTCAGCTTCAACGATGAATTCGCTGGAATTTTCTTTCACATCGACTTTGATGTGCGCCGGCAAGGCATCGCCATGCAAGGGTTTGATAAAGTAGCCGGGATTGACGTCTCGAAACAATTCATCAAAAAGGCCGCGACTGACAAATGGACTTAAGCTGCTCATGGGCATTCTCCTCTGCGTTAGCTGAAAAAAATTTATCGCAGCGAGATAATGGTGGTGCCTTCAGGAATTTCAAGATCAATCCAAAAAACGGATTGAATTAGGAAGTGGCGGAGCGGACGGGGCTCGAACCCGCGACCCCCGGCGTGACAGGCCGGTATTCTAACCAACTGAACTACCGCTCCGCAGTTGGAAGCCGCGCATTCTACAGTAAAACCTGGTACCGTCAAGCTTAAAAATCGAATCAGCCAAAATTCATGCCAATTTTTTCCTGCCCACTGTGCCTCAGCAGCGACACTTTTAACTTTTATCAAGATAAACAACGCGATTACCATCGCTGCGGAGTTTGCCATTTGGTTTTCGTGCCAACCCACTTTCACCTTAGCCTGCACGCCGAAAAAGCGCTGTATGATCGCCATCAAAATCAGCTGGATGATTCCGGCTATCGTCAGTTTTTATCACGTTTGGCAAACCCCATGCTGGCACGACTAAATTCGCCAGCACACGGACTGGATTTTGGTTGCGGGCCCGGCCCTTTATTGGCCAAGTTATTTGTAGAACACGGTCATCAGATGCAGATTTTTGATCCGATTTACGCCGCTTGCCCGGAACCTTTACAAAGCCGCTACGATTTTGTCACCTGTACGGAAGTTATCGAGCATTTCCGTCAACCTAATATCGAGTTGCGAAAACTCTTTGGGTTAGTAAAACCCAATGCCATGTTGGGCATCATGACCAAACTGGTCATTGATGTGGATGCCTTCAGCCGTTGGCATTACAAAAACGATCCAACGCATGTGAGTTTCTTTTGCAAAGACACTTTAGAATGGCTGGCTAACACATTTCACTGCCAATTAGAGATTCTGGGTAAAGATGTGATTATTTTTACTCGCAGCCCCTAACTGTCAAACCAGCGACTAGCCAAGCGATACCTCGCAAAGGCTCGGGCAGAATGTTCAAAAACCGTCTGCCTGTGCTTGGGTATGCTACATCTGGCAGAAAATCTCATCCGGAACGGAATGCCCGACATTAATTAAGCCGGGTTGATAACGACAGCTGCAGACATTTTGATCATTTCGGCAGCAACAGATGAGCGGGACAAAACGGCATTTAAACTGCTGCATTCCCACCATGGCATTGGCAACATGGCAATAATCGCAAGACAAGCGCCCGATTTTGCAGGAAAATAGCGTCGTTTTAACAGTCTACCCACCTCATGTATAAATATGACGGCTTGGTGGTGCACCAAAGCCATGACGATGAAGGTATCATCGAAGTCGTTGACAAACTGGATGAGCGTGCTTTGCACTTTGGCTCGTCCGCGCGCCAAAGCAGCATGCAGATCAGCGCGCCTGATCGTTTACATTCTTTATACGCCCGGGCGATGATGGCGGGCCTGTTATTTCATGACAAACCCAATCATGTATTGATGATAGGCTTGGGTGGCGGCACCATCGCCAAGTTTTTATTGCGCCAGTTTGCCGAATGCCAACTAAAAATCGTGGAATTTCGCAGCAGTGTTTTAAAAGTGGCGCGCAGTCATTTTGGCTTGCCGTTCGACCCTCGCATGAAAATAAAAATCGGTTGCGGTGCCCAACACGTCCTGCAACAAAGCCGCAGCCAGGATGGTTTGTATGACTGGATCATGATCGATGCCTATGATCACGCCGGCATGGCCACCGAAGTCAGTAGCGAATTATTCTTTGATAACTGCCATACCTTGCTGGCTAAAGACGGTATGCTGGTCATCAACTTGTGGGGTACTGACAAGGATTTGTTCAAACAGGTCTGCTGGAATATCGGCCGCGTATTTGGCTGGCGGATGTTGTTTTTACCGGTGCGCGGACGCGGTAACATCATCGGTTTTGCCTTTGGTGAAGCCTTTCCAAAACCCAGCATGAAAGCTTTGCTGGAAAAAGCCAACCAGCTGGAGCAACAGTATCAACTGGAATTCCCCACCTTTATGCAAGACTTTAAACGCAACAACAGTACAGCAATCAATCGGATAATCAACAAGTGAATCACAACGCGCCCAACATCTTTAGCTATAAAAAATTCTGGGCCCATCGTTTCGGGCCAGCGCCTGAACTGCCAATGAGCCGTGAAGAAATGCAGCAATTAGGCTGGGATGCTTGCGACGTGATCCTGGTAACGGGTGATGCGTATGTCGATCATCCCAGCTTTGGTATGGCTGTCATTGGCCGCACCCTGGAAGCCCAAGGCTTTCGGGTCGGCATTATTTCTCAGCCTGACTGGCACAGCGCGGCCGATTTTAAAAAACTCGGTCAACCCACGTTATTTTTTGGGGTGACGGGCGGCAACATGGATTCCATGGTGAATCGCTATACCTCCGATAAAAAAATCCGCTCCAACGACGCCTACACCGCTAACGGCGAAGCCGGCAAACGTCCGGATCGGGCGGTGAATGTCTACGCTCACCGCTGCCGGGAAGCTTACAAAAACGTACCTATCGTCATCGGCGGCATCGAAGCTAGCCTGCGCCGCATCGCCCATTACGACTACTGGTCGGATAAGGTGCGCAAATCGATCATTCTGGATTCCAAAGCCGACTTGTTGGTATATGGCAATGCCGAACGGCAAGTGGTGGAAATCGCTCATCGACTGGCAAAAGGCGAAGGCATCCATGATTTGAAAGGCATTCGCGGCACCGTGCATTTTGTCAAACAGGTGCCGCAGGGCTGGATGGAAAAGGATTCTACGGATATAGACAAACCCGGTGCCGTGATCGTGCATCAAAATCCGTATCAGGAACAGCCCGCGTGCGAAGACAAGCCCGCTGCAAAGGTAAATTCAACCGCCCTATCGGCAAACGAACACATTATCCAATTCAAACCCATCGCCAACAAACAACGCGCTCAAACCGTGATTCGCCTGCCGGATTACGATGCCGTCAAAGACGATCCAATTCTGTATGCTCACGCTTCACGGGTGATGCACGGCGAAACCAATCCCGGCAATGCTCGGGCACTGATTCAGCGCCACGGCAACCGGGAAGTGTGGATCAATCCGCCACCGCTGCCGTTGACCACGCCGGAAATGGATGGCGTGTTCGAACTGCCCTACTCGCGCCTGCCTCATCATGCCTATGGCAAAGCCAATATCCCGGCGTTTGAAATGATTCAGCATTCGGTGTTGATCATGCGCGGCTGTTTTGGTGGCTGCAGTTTTTGCTCGATTACCGAACACGAGGGCCGTATCATTCAAAATCGTTCGGAAGATTCCATCATCCGCGAAATTGAAGCCATCCGCGACACCTCACCCAACTTCACCGGCCATATCTCCGACTTGGGCGGCCCAACTGCCAACATGTGGCGCTTGGCCTGCAAGGACCCGGCTATCGAAGCCTCCTGCCGCAAGCCGTCTTGCGTGTACCCCGGCATTTGCCAAAACCTGAACACCGATCAAACCCCGCTAGTGAAATTGTATCGCCGCGCCCGCAAGTTGCCTGGCATCAAAAAAATCTTCATCGCCTCCGGTTTACGCTACGACATTGCCGTGGAAACCCCGGAATATGTTAAAGAATTGGTCAGTCATCATGTCGGCGGCTATTTGAAGATAGCCCCGGAACATACCGAGCAAGGCCCGCTGTCGAAAATGATGAAACCCGGCATGGGCAGTTACGACCGCTTCAAACAGATGTTTGATAAATATTCCAAAGAAGCCGGCAAGGAACAGTATTTAATCCCCTACTTCATCGCCGCTCATCCCGGCACCCGTGATGAAGACATGCTGAATCTGGCTTTATGGCTGAAACGTAACGGTTTCCGCGCCGATCAGGTACAAGCCTTTTTACCATCGCCCATGTCAATCGCCACCGCCATGTATCACTCTGGCAAGGACACTTTGCACAAAGTCGGCCGCAACGAACCAGACATTGCCATTCCCCGCAGCGTCAAACAACGCCGGATTCATAAGGCTTTTCTGCGCTACCACGACCCGAAAAACTGGCCGCTACTGCGCGAAGCTTTAAAAGACATGGGGCGCGCCGATTTGATCGGCAATGGCAAGCAGCATTTGATTCCCAGTTTTCAGCCTAAAGGCCTGGAAAATCCCATGGACAAACAACAACCTAAACGGCAGCCGTTTAAAACCAAACATACTGTATCGGCTAAACCCAACTTACGGCGTCGATAAAACCAAGCACCGAAAGTACTCTACAAAAATGTGTACAGGCAGGTTGATTTTTACAACATCCCCATCACGCCAAGCAAACTCTTCTCCACCGCGGCTATTTCTTCTGTGGTTAAGACAGTCAGTGGGCCTTCACCAAAGCGAGAACGGTCGAGTGCGCGGATATGTTCGATCATCACAAAACAATCCTGGATCAGGTGATTATGGGCGGCGACTTTCACGCGAAGCGGAGCAAATATCGGTCGAAACTGGCTGGTCAACGGTGCAATCAATATAGTCGCTAAGCCACTGGCTATCATGCCATCATCCTGCAGGATCAATACTGGACGTACTTTGCCGATTTCGCTGCCTTTATTGGGGTTGAGATTGGCCGTCCATATTTCCCCACGCCGCATCATTTCCACCACTTTTCATCCGGATCGATACCGGCAGCACGTTCCGCTGCAATAATGGCGTCCAGTCCTTCGTCGACCAAGTCCTCGGCAATCTCGCGTGATTCGGCCCAAGCTTGGGGATCAGCTGCTAATGCTCGCCCGGCGGCGACCATTTCTGCCATAAACCGCTCCTTCTCTCGACGCGCCAAATATTCCATGATCGCTTGCCGGGCGATTTCCGATTGAGTTTTGCCTTCCAATTGGGCTTCGGCTTTTAAATTGGCCTCAATGTCGTCGGGTAAACGCAGACTGATAGCGGTCATCTCTATCTCCATGGAATTGAAATAATACAAATTGTATTACAAAACGACTGACAAACGATAGCCGACCAAATTATTAACCCAAACCAAGCATCCTGAAATCTCAATACTCATCGATCAACCCGCAAGATTTACGTCAAAATTAACCGATTTTCTGATCTTGCTACCCCTACCAGTCGAAATTAAACAATTTCTTTATCAAATCATTTAAAGAAAGCCAAAACAATATTCTCCCTACAATCAGTAAGCACTATAATCAACCCATAATCTCCCCAACTTTTATAAGGTACGTGATGAACCCAAAATATAGCTTTTCATTTGACAAGGGCGATGGCAAAAACAAGGCATTACTCGGCGGTAAAGGCGCCAATCTGTGCGAAATGACACAAATGGGGCTGAACGTACCACCGGGGTTTGTCATTACCACTGCTACCTGCTTGCAGTATCTGGAGAACAAAGCTTTACCGGTGGATTTGATGGAGGAAGTACGCCAGCAAATCGCCGATATTGAACAAACCACCGGTAAAGAATTTGGCGGCACCAATAACCCGTTGCTGGTATCGGTGCGATCCGGTTCGGCGATTTCCATGCCGGGCATGATGGATACCATCCTTAATCTGGGTTTAAACAAGGACACGCTGGCCGGCTTGATCGAAATGACCGACGACGCCCGCTTCGCTTACGACGCTTACCGTCGCTTTATTCAATTGTTCGGCAAAGTGGCGCTGGGGATTGATGACGAAAAATTTGATGTGCATTTTCATGCTGTCAAACGCAATGCCGGTATCAAAGCCGATGTAGCACTGAGTGCTGATCAACTGCAGGAAATCAGCGAACTGTTCCTGCAAGTCGTTAAAGACGAAACCGGCCGACCATTCCCGGAAGATGTTTACGAACAACTGGAAATCGCCATTAAGGCGGTGTTCAATTCCTGGCTGGGCAAACGGGCTATCGACTATCGCCGTGAATTTCATATTACCCCGGATGTGGCCAACGGTACGGCCGTAAACATTGTCACCATGGTGTTCGGCAATATGGGTGATGATTGTGCGACCGGCGTCGGCTTTACCCGCAATCCCGGTACCGGCGAAAACGAAATGTATGGCGAATATCTGGTCAACGCCCAAGGCGAAGACGTGGTGGCCGGCATCCGTACCCCTAAGCCAGTGCATGAAATGGCCAAGGAAATGCCGGAGCAATATCGGCAGCTGGTGGAATTGCGAAATAAACTGGAATCGCATTATCAGGAAGTACAGGATTACGAATACACCATAGAACGTGGCGTTTTGTATTGCCTGCAAACCCGCAACGGCAAAATGAATGCGGCGGCCATGGTGAAAACCTCGATTGACATGGTCAAAGAAGGCCTGATCAGCAAAGAACGCGCCCTGCTACGTATCAACCCGGAACTGCTGGAGCAGTTGTTGCATCCGCAATTGGCGCTGGATCATGGTCAAAAAGCGCTGGCGCAAGGCTTGTCGGCATCCCCGGGGGCGGCGTGCGGTAAATGCGTATTTGATGCGGACACCGCTGTGCGTTTGGGCAAAACCGGCGAAGAATTGATTCTGCTGCGCGAAGAAACCAAACCGGAAGATATTCACGGCTTTTTTGCTGCACAGGGTATCTTGACCAGTCGCGGCGGCAAAACCTCACACGCTGCCGTGGTGGCACGCGGCATGGGCAAAGCCTGTGTGGCAGGTGCAGAAGACATTAAAGTGGATGTGCGGGCACGGCTGGCGATTGTCGGTGATATTCACATCAAAGAAGGCGATTTGATCACCATCGATGGCAGCACCGGTGACATCTTTTTAGGCCGCATCCCTACCATCAAACCGACCTTTTCTCAGGATTTGAAAACCCTGTTGAGTTGGGCGGATGAAAACGCCCGTTTACGCGTACATGCCAATGCCGATACCCCGGCAATGGCGAAACTGGCCGCTGAATACGGCGCTAAAGGCATCGGCTTATGCCGTACAGAACGCATGTTTAATGCCGTGGACAGATTGCCGCTGGTGATTGACATGATTCTGGCGCATAACACCGATGAGCGCGAGGCGGCTTTAGCCAAGTTGTTCCCGATTCAACGCGACGATTTCGAGCAGTTGTTTGAAGCTATGTCACCCTACCCTGTGACGGTGCGCTTGCTGGATCCACCGATGCATGAATTTTTGCCTAATGAGCATCAATTGCTGGATGAACTCAATTCGTTGAAACATTACCTGACCATTGTTAAAGGTCAACGCGTCACACTGGACACTCTAGCCGGACACCCGGAATTGCCTGCGCCATTCAACCTGTTGAATGAAGAAGTGATTCTGGAAGCCATCGCCAAAAAAGAAATGATGTTGGCCAAGGTTTTGGAACTCTACGAAGTCAACCCAATGCTGGGTCACCGTGGCGTGCGTTTGGGCATGAGCTATCCGGAAATCTACAAAATGCAGATTCGGTCGATTCTGGAAGCGGCTGCCCGTTGCGTCAAACAACGCATTACTGTTGAGCCGGAAATCATGGTGCCGCAAGTCATCACTGCCCAGGAGCTGAAAAAAGTGAAGGGCTATGTGGATGAAATTCAAGCCGAAGTGGAAGCGCAATACAAAATCAGCCTGAAGTTCAAATTCGGCACCATGATCGAAACGGTACGCGCTTGTACGCGCGCGGACAATCTGGCTGAAACTGCAGAATTTTTCTCGTTTGGCACCAACGATTTGACGCAAGCCACCTTCTCGTTTTCGCGTGAAGATGCTGAAAACAAATTCTTGCCACTGTATGAAGATTCCGGTTTGTTACAGGATAATCCGTTTGAAACCCTGGATATTCAAGGTTTGGGCAAACTGATGAAAATGGCCGTTGATTATGGCCGTCAAAAACGTCCGGAACTTAAAGTAGGCATTTGCGGTGAGCACGGCGGTCACCCCAAATCCATACAATTCGTTCATGGCTTGGGATTGAACTATGTCTCCTGTTCGGCACCACGCATTCCAGTAGCCCGTCTGGCTGCCGCGCATGCGCAATTGTTAGAAAAACAGTAACCCCATAATCCCGCCAGCGAAAACTGGCGGGATTCAAGTTTTACACCCCTCTGACTCCAATAAATTGCCCAAGGAAATCTTGCGTTGGCCAGCAGTAATCCCCTATCCCTTAAAGAATTAGTCCAGCAAGCCGGCCAATTGGTGACCTTGCCGGAAGTCTATTACCGACTCAAGGATGCGCTGGATAACCCAAACAGCACACCGCAACTCATTGGCCGCATCATCGAATCCGATCCTGCTTTAACGGCCCGCCTTTTGCGTCTGGCCAACAGTCCGGTTTACAGCGGTTACCAGCAAGGCAGCCGGGTTGACCGGGTATCGTATGCAGTACAACTCACCGGGTTTCAAATGCTTAACCAACTGGTTTTAACCAGTGTGTTATGTGGTTCTTTAGGTCGAATAGCCTCCCAAAATCAGCAGCTGGCCAGTTTTTGGCGACATAGCGTGTACACCGGTTTACTCGCCACCTCTCTGGCCAAGCGCTGTCATGTGTTACACCCCGACCGCTTGCTGGCGGCCGGCCTGATTCACGATATCGGGCTGTTGCTGATGCACCAAAAATGCCCAATCCAAGCCAAGCAAGTACTCACACTCATGGCTGCAGGCGAAACTTCATGCCATGACGCTGAAAAGCAGGTCTATGGATATACTCATTGTGAGGTAGGTGCGGCATTACTTGAATTATGGCGATTACCGGAGTCCTTAAAAGCCATGACAGCTTGGCACCACCATCCACAGCAAGCTGGCAGTTTTGCCCTGGATGCAAGCCTGTTGCACTTAGCAAACTGTATTGCCAATCAGGTCGGTATGGCTCAAGATCTGGGTGCACGTGATATGGATAGTGATGTGTGGGCTTGGCAATTCACCGGTCTGGATGAAACTGTCATCCCATCCATCCAGGCGGAAGCAGATGATCTGTTTCTGGAGACCATCAACATTTTGATGCCCGTACATCATTAAAGTTGATTTGGAAATTTTGGCTTGAGATTTCATCGCCGCCATCCCAATCGCAAATTTATTCAAAATGATGACTGCCGGCCAAACCCATTAGATTCGGCTATGTTGATACCTCAGAATCATTCTATGATTCAAACAACTCGCTACTCAAGCCTAATTTGCTTAGGATTTCGCTACAAATAACGTCCCCCTTTGAAAAAGGGGGATCGAGGGGGATTTATTAAAAAATCTCCCCCAACCCCTCTTTATCAAAGAGGGGAGCAAGAATCGTGTAATTCGGAATAAGCAGAATTCCGGGAAGTTATTTATGACCATATCCTTACTGAATGCTGTCATGCCAGATAGCAATCGATAAGACATACCTCATTATTTACATAGGGTTAAAGCTATGATTAATTTAAATAATATAAAATTCAGTCGCAAAATTGCTGCCCTATCCGTGATTCCTTTAAGTGGCTTATTATTATTGGCCTCATTTTCCATTCGAACCCAATTGCACGAAATACGTTCATCGGACAAGGTTATCAGCTTGGCGGAGTTTTCCGTATATGCCAGCGCTTTGGTACATGAATTACAATCCGAACGTGGCATGTCATCGCTGTATTTAACCAGTCAGGGCTCAAAATTCGGCCAGGAAATTACCCAGCAACGCCTGTCAACCGACAGCAAACTCAAAGCCTTCAAAGCCTTTATCGATTTATCATCACTAAAAGAGACACAACAGCTAAGCGGCGACGTAAACCTGCTGATGTTTGATCTGGAAAAACTGGACACCATTCGTAACGGGGTTAGCAATCTCAGCCTGTCGCCGAAAGCTGCTATCGATTATTTCTCCAACCTGAATGCCGAATTTCTGCACATCATTGCCCAGTTGCCGCAATTCAGTTCAAACGCCGAAATGTCCTCCAAACTGGCGGCATATTCCAATTTCTTAAAAGGCAAGGAACGCTCCGGAATTGAGCGGGCTGTGCTTAGCAGCACCTTTGCCAACAATGGTTTTTTGCAAGGCATGTATGAAAAGCTGATCGCGCTGATGTCAGCTCAAGATGTGTATCTGGAAGTGTTTTTTGCCCGTGCACCAGTTGAATATATCAATCTATTCAAAGAAAAAGCTGCAGACGTGGCGTTTGTCGAAACCCAAAAGATGCGGGAAATCTCTTTAAAAGAAAACGGCAAAGGCCCCTTCGAGATTGATGCAGGTTACTGGTTTAAAATGCAGACAGCCAAAATCAACTTGCTAAAACAAGTTGAAGACTTTATCGCCCAGGATGCCATTGGATCAGCCCAACGCATCAGGCAGGATGCCATTACTCAGCTATTGCTGCATAGTGGCTTGATTAGCCTGATATTCAGCTTGTCGCTGACTTTATTTTGGATATTGCGTAAAGACATTGCCAATCAAATTGGTAGAGAACCGGCTTTTGTGCAGGAAATTGCCGAGCGGATTGCCAATGGTCGACTGGAACGACGAAACACTCAAACTCAACGCACCCAGCCATCCGGCATTTACGCCGCCATGATGATTATGCAAAAACGACTGGCCGATGTGATTGGTGCCTGCACACTGAGCAGCCGACAAATCGCTCAAGCTTCGCAGGAGGTGAACAGCACCGCACAATCCTTGAGCCAAAGCACCTGCGAAATGGCTGCCAGCATCGAACAAACCAGCGCAGCATTGGAACAATTAACCGGCTCGGTGGAACATAATCGGGAAAATGCCCAAATGACGGAAGCCATCGCCTTATCCGCTGCGAAATCCGCTAAAACCGGTTGCGATGCTGTCAATGAGACCATCGCAGCCATGAACAAAATTGCCGCCAAGGTTTCGGTGATTGAAGACATTGCTTACCAAACCAATTTACTTTCTTTAAACGCGTCCATAGAAGCCGCCAGAGCAGGCGCCCATGGCGCAGGATTTCAGGTCGTTGCTTCCGAGGTACGCAAACTGGCCACCCGCAGCCAAACCACAGCCACTGAGATCAATGAACTCACCGCCAACAATGTCACTATTTCCAAACATGCCGGCGAGATGTTGGCAGAGATGTTACCCAACATTCAGAAAACCGCCTGTCTGATACAGGAAATCGCCAGCTCTTCCGAGGAGCAAGCGGTAGGCGTCAAACAAATCAATGGCGCGATTGCCCAAATGAACACCGCCATCCAGCAAAATGCCGCCGCCTCGGAACAATTAGCTGCGACAGCGGAAGAACTGAATGACCAAAGCCAAGGCTTGATGCAGGAAATGGGTTTTTTCAGGTTAAATTGATAAAAACCACTATCTAACCGCACGCTGACACTCAAGAAAACTGCCGCATGGCACCGGAATATTCCATACGCACCCACTCATGCCTAACATCATCATCAGTACCCTCAATGCCCGTTATATTCACACGGCATTTGGCCTGCGTTACCTGTATGCCAACATGGGCGAATTGCAATCAGCTACCGAATTACTCGAATTTGGCATCAATCAGCGGCCTGCCGATATAGCCGAACAATTGTTGCAAAAACAACCGCGAATTATCGGTTTGGGCGTGTACATCTGGAATGTAGCTGAAATCAGTGCCTTAGTCGCGATTTTGAAACAGGTCGCGCCAGAGGTAACAGTGATTTTAGGCGGCCCGGAAGTCAGCCATCCACCCGATTTACCCGCGGTTGCCGAGTTGACCGATTTCATCATCACCGGTTATGGCGAAATCAGTTTTCCTAAACTGTGCCGACACATTCTGGCCGATCAAAAACCAGCCCAAAAAATCATCAGCGGTGAAACCGTAGCCCTGTCTGCGCTGGCATCGCCCTACCCTTACTACACAGATACTGACCTGAGTCAGCGGATTGTGTATGTGGAAGCCTCACGCGGTTGTCCGTTTAAATGCGAATTTTGTTTATCTTCACTGGATGTCACCGCCAAACCGTTTGAATTGCAGCCGTTTTTAGCGGATATGCAAACCTTGTATCAACGCGGTGCCCGGCATTTCAAATTCATCGACCGCACCTTTAATTTAAAAGTCGATAGCAGCGTGGCGATTCTGGAATTTTTCCTCGAAAAAGGTGCGGAAGACATTTACCTGCATTTTGAAGTCATTCCCGATAATCTTCCCGAGCGCTTAAAACAGGCTATTCAACAATTCCCGGTCGGCAGTTTGCAATTTGAAGTGGGTGTGCAAAGCTTCGATCCGCTGATTCAGCAGCTTATCAGCCGTAAACAGGATAACGACAAAACCCGCGCCAATTTGGCTTGGCTACGCCAACACTCGCAGGCCCACATTCACGCGGATCTGATCGCTGGCTTGCCGGGTGATACCTTGGCCGGCTTTGGGAGAAGCTTTGATGAACTCGCCGCGCTGAATCCGCAAGAAATCCAGGTCGGCATCTTAAAGCGGCTGCGTGGCGCGCCGATCAACCGCCATAACGAGGAATATCAACTACGTTACGACCCCAATCCGCCCTACTCCATACTCAGCACCCGGGATATGAGTTTTGCAGACCTGCAACGCATCACCCGCTTCGCCCGATTTTGGGATTTAATCGGCAACTCAGGCCGCTTTAGCAGCACCATGCCGGTCATTTTGGCCGACCAACCGTTTCAGCGGTTTTTACAACTCAGTGATGCGTTGTTTACCATCACCGGCAGCACGTGGCAAATTGCTTTGAAACGCTTGTTTGAATTAACCTTTACCGTCATCACCGCCCATTTGCAGGTTCCGGCAGAAACCGCCAAACAGTTGCTGGAACAGGATTTCTCCCGCACCGGCGAAAAAGGGCGTCCTGAGTTTTTAAAGTCCCAGGATGAACAAACCACTAAACGCGGCATTGCCAACAAACGCCAAAGACAAGCGCAAGCCAATTGAAATATGACTTAAACCCAAGCATATGGCAGGAAAATCGCCGCCTTCTGGTATGATGGCCTGCCGATGTCACTGATTTTTTTGGCATCTCCCACCTGCCAGAGTCTTTGTGAATACTGTTGAATTTTCCGCCTTACCCTTAAAACCCGCCTTGCTGGAAAACATCAGCTCGCTCGGTTACAGCCACTTAACCCCCATTCAAGCTGAAAGCCTGCCGCATATTTTGGAAGGCCGCGATGTGATCGCTCAAGCCCAAACCGGCAGCGGCAAAACCCTGGCGTTTGGGATTGGTCTGTTGTCCCGGCTGGACATCGACGACTTTCACGTTCAAGCCATGGTGGTGTGTCCCACGCGCGAACTGGCAGATCAAGTCTGCAAGGCTATTCGGCAACTTGCCCGCTTTACCCAAAACATTAAAGTATTGGCCTTATGCGGCGGCACGCCGTTTGCGCCACAGCGCGATTCCTTAGAGCATGGTGTGCACATTGTGGTAGGCACACCGGGCCGCTTACAAGAACATCTGCAAAAACACAGTTTGCGACTGGATCATTTGAAAGTGCTGGTTCTGGATGAAGCCGACCGCATGCTGGACATGGGCTTTTCTGACAGTGTCAGCGACGTAATTTCTTACGCACCCAACCATAGGCAAACCTTGCTGTTCTCCGCGACGTTTGCCGAACCGATTCGACAAATGAGCCAAAAGTTTCAGTTCAAACCGCTGACTGTCAGCATAGAACAGCACCATAACGACACCAGCATCGAACAACACTTTTACAAAGTCGATAAAGCCAAACGCCTGAACGCGCTGGGTTATTTACTGGCCTATCACCGCCCGGAATCCAGCGTGGTGTTTTGTAATACCAAACGCGATTGCCAGGATGTAGCAGACACGCTGGATAATTGCGGCTTTTCAGTACAAGCCCTGCATGGCGACCTGGAACAAAAACACCGCGATCAAATCCTGGTGCGATTTGCCAACAAGAGTTGCTCTATACTGGTAGCCACTGACGTTGCGGCCAGAGGCCTGGATATTCAGGATATGCAGGCAGTGATCAATTACGAACTGCCATGGGATGCGGAAGTCTATCTGCATCGAATTGGTCGTACCGGTCGAGCCGGTAAAAAAGGCCTGGCGTTGAGCTTGTGCAGTGATGCGGAATTGAACCGGCTAAAAAGCATAGAAGAATATCTAAATATCTCTGCACACTGGGACGACATCGCCCCGTTTAAACTGAGTTACGAAGAACGCTTCCAACCGGAAATGGTCAGTCTATGGATAGACGGCGGCCGCAAACAGAAAATCCGTCCCGGCGATATTCTGGGGGCGTTGACCGGCGATAACGGCATTGCCGGCAGTGAAGTCGGGAAAATCGATGTATTCGATCAACAAACTTACGTCGCCATCAAACGCGCGTCCGCTGATCAGGCTTTGACGTGTTTACGCCAAGGCAAAATCAAAGGCCGCAGCTTTAAGGTACATAAATCGGGCTGGAAATAGCGTCTTAAACATGCGTCTCCACTAGGAGCCTGCCCGAGAATAGGAATCGTCGCGAGGGAAAGCCATTTTGAGTCAGATTTGTTGATCATTTGAGGCGAATAGTGGTGCTATTTAACGAAAATGAGCGGGAAATCTGGCCAAAAGGGCTTTTCAGTAGCAGGTTCTCTATTCTTGGACAGGCTCCTAGAGGGACAGGTCAATCACCCCCCAATATGCAGCCGGTTTTGATAAACAGCTGCACGGGGTTTATAGTGAATTCCTGTTAAATCGCAATGAAGGCGTAACGGAAATATCATTTTTACCCCAAGTCCTTAAACCTGAGTTTCAGGTTTACTATGCTAGGCTTTGAATTGATTTGATTTGATTTGATTTGATTGGGCAAGCAAACAAAACTTCCCGCTGCAATGGGAACCGGTATTAAAATAACCCGTCTCACTGCGAGACAACTTAGCTATAAACCAAGGCAAATCCATGTGCTTAGCCCTCCCCGCTCAAATCATTAGTATTGACACCAACACCGGCATGGCCACCGCCTCGGTGGATGGTGTGAAAGTTGAAGTTTCGCTGGCACTGGTTGACGATGTTGAGGTAGCCGACTATGTCCTGGTGCATGTCGGCTATGCGTTGAATAAAATCGACGAAGACGAGGCTTTAAAGACTTTGGCACTGTTCGCCGAAGCCGGCCTGACCAGCGCCGCATGAAATACATCAGCGAATTTCGCCAGCACGATCTGGCCAAACACCTAGCCCAAGCTATCGCAAAGACCGTCGATCCCAATCGGCATTACCGCTTGATGGAATTTTGCGGCGGTCATACCCATGCGATTTTTCGTTACGGTGTGCAGGACTTGATGCCCGACAACGTGGAATTTATCCATGGTCCCGGCTGTCCGGTGTGCGTGTTGCCGACCGGTCGCATCGACAATGCCATACAACTGGTCGAACAACACGATGTCATCCTGTGCACCTATGCCGATTTGATGCGAGTGCCGGCAACAGGCCGAAACAACTTACTGAAAGCCAAGGCCGCTGGCGCAGATATTCGCATGCTGTATTCCACGCAGGATGCCTTGAAAATCGCCCGCGACAATCCGCAGCGGCAGGTGGTGTTTTTCGCGATTGGTTTTGAAACCACCACTCCACCCACGGCCGTCGCCATCAAACAAGCCCAAGCGGAAGGTCTGCAAAACTTTTCTGTATTCTGCAATCATGTCCTGACCCCTGCCGCCATGCAGGCGATTCTGGATGCACCACAACCGGTCGCGATAGATGCTTTTCTCGGCCCATCGCATGTCAGCACCATCATCGGCAGCCGCCCTTACGAAGCATTTGCCGATCGCTACCGCAAACCTATTGTTATCGCCGGTTTTGAGCCACTGGACGTGATGCAATCGGCTTTAATGCTGATCTGTCAGCTCAACCAGGGCCGCCATGAAGTTGAAAATGAATACAGCCGTGCCGTTACCCGCGATGGCAATCAAAAAGCCCAGGCCTTGACCTCTGAAGTATTGGCATTGCGCGATAGCTTTGAATGGCGCGGTTTAGGTTTGATCGCCAACAGCGCCTTGAAAATCCGCGCTGAATACGCTGAATTCGATGCCGAACAACGCTTTGAAATGCCGGCCATCCAAGCCAGTGACGTCAAAGGCTGCGAATGTCCGGCCATTCTGCGCGGCGCAAAAAAACCGCAGGATTGCAAATTGCTGGGCACGGTCTGCACGCCGGAAAATCCGATGGGTTCCTGCATGGTCTCTTCGGAAGGCGCTTGTGCGGCGTATTGGTCGTATGGGCGGCTTAGATAGCTGTCGAGAATAATGGCCGTGACCTACACCTTCCCTCTCAATCTAAAATCCGCTCATATCGATCTCAGTCACGGCGGTGGTGGTCGCGCCATGGCACAATTGATTGATGAGCTATTTATCAAGCACTTTGATAACGACCTGCTGCGCCAACATAACGATCAGGCGCTGTTTCGCGTGCCGGCAGGTCGTATGGTGATCAGCACAGACGGCCATGTGATTTCGCCGCTGTTTTTTCCGGGCGGCGACATCGGTTCGCTGGCGGTACACGGCACGCTTAACGATGTGGCGATGTCCGGTGCCAAGCCGCTATTTTTGGCGGCCGGTTTTATCCTGGAAGAAGGCTTGCCGCTGGCTGATCTGGAGAAAATCGTCATCAGCATGGCCGCCGCTGCCAAAGCCGCAGGCACCCCCATCATAACCGGCGATACCAAAGTGGTGGAACGCGGTAAGGGCGACGGGGTGTTTATCACCACCACCGGCATTGGTTCGGTGCCGGATGGCGTGACTATTTCCGGCGACCGGGCTAAACCCGGTCATGCCATTATTCTCAGCGGTTCAATTGGCGATCATGGCGTGGCAATTATGGCCAGCCGGGAAAATCTGCAATTTACAACCAGTATCCTGTCCGATTCGGCCGCTTTACACGGTTTGGTAGCTGAATTGGTAACCGCCTTACCCTCCGAGATTCATTGCCTGCGCGATCCTACCCGTGGTGGTTTGGCTACCGCCTTAAACGAACTGGCGCGGCAATCCGGTGTGGGCATGCTGATCGACGAAGCCAGTATCCCCGTCAAAGCTGAAGTCAAGGCTGCTTGCGAAATTCTGGGATTGGACCCGTTGTACGTCGCTAACGAAGGCAAGCTGGTGTGTATCTGTTCAGCTGACGCTGCAGAGCAACTGCTGGCTATCATGCGTGCTCACCCGCTGGGCCAAGATGCCGCCATCATCGGCAGCGTGATAGACGACCCGCACGGCTTCGTGCAAATGACCACCGCTTTCGGTGGCAGACGCATTGTGGATTGGCCGGTGGGCGAACAGTTACCGCGCATCTGCTGATGTCAGGCAAAGCCATCCGCGCCCGTGGGGTGGTGCAAGGGGTGGGTTTTAGGCCAACCATCTGGCACTTGGCTCGCCAGCACGACTTGACCGGTTCGGTTTGGAATGACAATGAAGGGGTGATGATTCATGCCTTCGGCATCCCAGCCAATCTGGCGCAGTTTATCGACCAAATCCCGCGGCAACTGCCACCACTGGCAAAACTTACCTCACTGGAGGTAACTGATTTACACGCTGCTGCGCCCACTGATTTTCGCATCGTTGACAGTCACACCAACGCTCCTGCGCAAACCACTATCGCCGCCGATGCAGCCACCTGCCCGGCTTGTCTGACCGATATTTTCGATCCCGATAACCGCCGCTACCATTACCCGTTCACTAATTGCACCCACTGCGGACCGCGTTTATCCATCATACAACGGGTGCCTTATGATCGTTGCCATACCAGCATGGCGGTGTTTCCAATGTGCGCCGATTGCCAGCACGAATACCTTAATCCTGCCGACAGGCGCTTTCATGCTCAGGCCAATGGCTGCCCGGTATGCGGCCCGCAAGTATGGTTGGAAGATGAACATGGTCGCTTGCCGGAACAGCACGATCCTATCCGGCAAACCGCTGAATTGCTCAGGCTCGGCCACATCGTTGCCATCAAGGGTTTGGGCGGTGTTCATCTGGCCTGCGACGCCAGCGATGAAATAGCCGTTAATCGCCTGCGCCAGCGCAAGCAGCGTTATGCTAAACCGTTTGCATTGATGGCAAAAGATATACACAGCATCCGCCGCTACGCCCACATCAATACGCTTGAACAACAGGCCTTGCTGGACAAAGCCGCGCCCATTGTATTGTTACAGGCAGCAGGGGAAAAGCTGGCTGACAGTCTCGCGCCCGGCGACGACAAACTGGGCTTCATGCTGCCTTACACCCCGTTGCATAGCTTGCTGATGCAAGCCTTGGACAGGCCGATTGTTTTGACTTCCGGGAATATCAGCGACGAACCGCAATGCATCAGCAATCACAGCGCACGCGTGCAGTTGACCGGCATCGCTGACTTTTGGTTGTTGCACGACCGTGACATCGTCAATCGACTGGATGACTCGGTGGTGCGGGTGATGAACGGCCAATTACATGTATTAAGACGGGCTCGGGGCTATACTCCGGACATTCTGAATTTGCCTTCCGGATTTGATAATGCAGGCAGCATTTTGGCGATGGGCGCGGAACTTAAAAACAGTTTTTGCCTGCTGAAAGATGGACAGGCGATTGTCTCGCAACATATCGGCGATCTGGAAAGCGCCGCTGTGCAGGCCGATTACCGGCATGCCATTGAACTGTATCAACACCTGTTCGATTTTCAGCCTGACCGGATTGCTATCGACATCCATCCCGGCTACCTCTCCAGCCAGTATGGACAAGCCTTAGCTGCTGAAATAGGTGCAGAAATAGTGCCCGTCCACCATCATCACGCGCATCTGGCCGCCTGTCTGGCTGAACATGCCGTACCACTGGATAGCCGGCCGGTACTGGCGGCGATTTTCGATGGGCTTGGCATGGGCGAACACCGCGAACTGTGGGGCGGCGAATGTCTGTTAGGCGATTATCGCGGCTATCAACGGCTTGGCCACTTTCAACCCATCGCCTTGTTGGGCGGTACGCAAGCCATGCGTGAACCCTGGCGCAATACATATGCGCAGTTGCGGCATTATTTTGGTTGGGCCGATTTGTTAACAGAATTTGCCGACTTAGCCATCATGCAGTGTCTAGCCGACAAACCCTTGTCCACCTTGGACACCATGCAGACCAGACAGCTAAATTCGCCATTATGCAGTTCGGCAGGTCGCTGGTTTGATGCATTTGCCGCCGCATTGGATTTACACACCGAGCGGGTGTATTACGAAGGTCAGGCGGCAATAGCCCTGGAAACACTCGCCACGCCTGCTTTTGACTTGGAAAGCGCTTACCTGCAGGCTTACTGTATTGAAAGTGCTAATCCGGCTGTGTTGAACTGGCGTGGCTTGTGGCTGGCGGTATTGACTGACTTAAAAAATCAGGTCGATAAAACCCGTATCGCCGCCCGCATCCATCATAGCTTAATCGATGCCAGCGAAGCGATGCTATCCCTGCTTGCCCAGCAGACCGGCGCACAAACCATTGTTCTGAGCGGTGGCGTGTTTCAAAATCGGCTGTTGCTGGAAGGTTTAACGCAAAAGTTGGAAAATCTGGGTATAACAGTATTGTCACCCCGGCAATACCCAATGAACGACGGTGGGTTGGCTTTGGGACAGGCAGTGATTAGTGCCTGTGTAATGACTCAGAACCGATAGCATAGAGGACCGGCTATGTTGAATAAGAAGGCCTTACTGCGATACCGTTTAGTCAAACTTGTAGACTAGACCAACTTAGCCCATGCAACGGCAACTTTTCAAAAGGAACACTGCTTTACAGCCCTGCTGGTTCGCGGTCTTCGATTATCCTGTGATAACCCCGGATTGTTTTAATCTTCGACACATTGCTCCAACAAAGCCAATTCATCCGGCGTATTGATGTTGGCAAATACCTGCGGCTGATCGCTAAAATCCACCTCCACCAATGCATGTTGATGCAGCCAGTGCTGCAATTTGCGTTCGCCACTGGCCAGATATTCCGCCAAACTTTTATGCAAACAGGTTTTTAGCGCCATCACCACCGGATGCACACGCTCGCCGTCAAATGCCACCGCAATGTCTTGATCTGTCTGTAAATTCGACAACAACCGCTGCAAATGTGCAGTTTTGATCAACGGCGAATCGCATGGCAATACCAGCAAAATATCCGCCGAGCTGTTGGTCATGGCCGCCAAAATACCGGCCAACGGCCCATCAAAAGTATCCCGGTCATCAGTAATCACCGGATAACCGAACCGTTCATATGCCGCCTGATTGCGGTTGGCGCTGATGCTGATTTGGTCGGTAATCCCGGCCAGCGCATCAAGGGCATACGCCACCAAAGGCCGCTGCCTGAATTGAATCAAACCTTTATCCTGCTGACCCATGCGCCGCGCCCGCCCGCCCGCCAGCACCACACCGCTAATGACGTTATGTTCAATCATGTAGTTGCCTGCTAAATAGGCCATTGTCCCAAGGCGGCTGCCGATTGCAAGCCAAACATCAAAGAAAAATCAAGTGTTCATCTGTCTTAATCATTCAGCATTGATGAATAATAGATAGCATCTGTTTTTCATAAGCACCGCTGCTGGATTATTTTACGAGTTTCCGGTTTATAGCCAGTGTTTACTTGTAACACTGGAACAATCGATTCGTTTCGGTTACCGGAGGAATGATCATGTGAATGCGACCTTCAAGGTTCATCCCATGCCTTCCGCAGCAATCGGGAACTGATGCCGAAACTTTAAGCGTGGTGACTACACATGCGTTGTGCAAACCCAAAAAAGCCTGACAAATCAAACTCTGATAGAATGCCCAGCTATTTATTGATCCAGCCCTTAAATACCGTTCGCCTTAATGTAGTTGAAGGTACGGAGTCTGTCGAATGACTTGTCGCAATAGGTTTTGACAAGCTCTTTCTGTGATTAAAAGCGCCGGGTTAATAAGCTTGACATTTATTCAGCATTATTTTGTTTCTTATGCCGGCAGTGAGCTGGTATTCAACCCTCGGATACTCCCTTGATTTCTACCGCTAATATCACCATGCAGTTTGGGGCGAAGCCCCTGTTTGAAAATGTTTCTGTCAAATTCGGTAACGGCAACCGTTACGGCTTGATCGGCGCCAACGGTTGCGGCAAGTCAACCTTCATGAAAATCCTCAGTGGCGATTTGGACCCATCTGCCGGCAATGTCAGCGTCACGCCTAATGAACGATTAGGTATTTTGCGCCAGAATCAATTTGCTTACGAAGATCACCGCGTGCTGGATGTGGTCTTGATGGGGCATGCCGAAATGTGGTCGGCCATGTCGGAGCGCGATGCCATATACGCCAATATGGATGCCAGCGAAGACGATTATATGCGCGCAGCCGATCTGGAAACGGTGTTCGCGGAATTTGGCGGCTACACCGCAGAAGCCAGAGCCAGCGAATTATTATTGGGACTGGACATTCCTTTGGATCAACACAGCGGCCCGATGAGTGCTGTAGCACCCGGCTGGAAACTGCGGGTTTTGCTGGCTCAGGCCTTGTTCTCCAACCCGGACATCTTGTTACTGGACGAGCCGACCAACAACCTGGACATCAACACCATTCGCTGGCTGGAAAACGTGTTGAACGAGCGGGAAAGCACCATGGTCATCATTTCACATGATCGTCACTTTCTAAACAGCGTCTGTACCCACATGGCCGATCTGGATTACGGCGAGTTGCGGGTTTATCCGGGCAATTACGATGATTACATGACTGCGGTAACGCAGGTCCGCGAACAATTACTGGCAGGCAACGCCAAGAAAAAAGCCCAGATTGCCGAACTGCAAACTTTCGTGGCGCGCTTCTCAGCCAATGCCTCCAAAGCTAAACAAGCTACCTCGCGAGCGCGGCAGCTGGAGAAAATCAAACTGGATGAAGTCAAACCCTCCAGCCGGGTGAATCCGTTTATTCGCTTCGATCAAACCAAAAAACTGCACCGTCTGGCATTGGAAGTGTCCGACTTAAGCAAAGGTTACGGTGACGAACCGTTATTCAAAAACCTGAATCTGATGATTCCAGTCGGCGAACGGGTAGCGGTGATTGGTCCTAACGGTATAGGTAAATCCACGTTGTTGAAAACCCTGGTCGGCGATTTAACGCCCGATAGGGGTGAAGTGAAATGGTCGGAGAATGCTGAAATCGGCTATTACGCGCAAGACCATGCCGAGGATTTTGCGGAAGATTCATCGTTGATCAACTGGATGGGTCAATGGCGCAAGGAATCCGATGACGATCAAACCATACGCGGTACGCTGGGACGCTTGCTGTTTTCGCAGGATGAGATCAATAAATCGGTAAAGGTACTGTCCGGTGGTGAGCAAGGTCGCATGTTGTTTGGCAAATTGATGCTGCAAAAAGACAACATCATGGTGCTGGACGAACCGACCAACCATTTGGATATGGAATCGATTGAATCTTTGAACAGTGCTTTGGAGCTGTATCCTGGCACACTGATTTTCGTCAGCCATGATCGCGAGTTTGTATCATCCCTAGCCACACGCATCATCGAACTGACACCCAATGGAATTGTGGATTTCAATGGTAATTACGAAGAGTATTTGAGTAGTCAGGATTTATAAGCGGGTTTCCAGCAAGCTATTTTCAGTCCGCAATGACTATCGTCACTGCAGTAGACACAGGAATCGGCGTAGATTTGCAGCAGACTATAAGCCCGGCGCTATCCTCGTTTGGGCTGAACCTGTCTAAATTCATCCCAGGATATTCTCCGACAGGCTTGGTACACAGTAGGATAAAGGCGAAGGGTATTTAACGGGCCAATTTATATTGTCATTCATAAGCTATATTTGACAGGTTGTTTTAATAACATCTTGGACTGACTGTTACTCACTAAAACCTGATGATAAAGCTGCTTCAGCCATTTCAAAAATTGTCATTAACGCCTAACAACTTTGGCACAAGTCGGTAGGCGTTAATGATCTTGTTTCTGGCATAATCCGACACATTACAATTCCGGCCCAATTGGAAAGTATTTATGAACAAACCACCTATCCGCCCAAGCACAAGCCCATCCTCAGCATCTATTCGGTCAAGCACCCGTAGCTCAATGGACGCTGAGGATATTAAAGGTGAGGCGCTACCGCCGCCCGTCGAAGACCGATTGATTTGGTTTTTGCATAAGGTAATTCACTTCGCTGTTCGCATTCTGGCGGTATTAATGACGTTGGTAATACTGTGGGGCGTTGCCGATGTGTTTTACGTGATGTATCAGCGTTTGCTTGCAGAACCGTTCATGTTGTTAACGGTCAGCGACATCCTGGTCGTTTTCGGCTCCTTCATGTCGGTACTGATCGCCATCGAGATTTTTATCAACATCACTGTTTACATCAAGCACGACGCCTTACCCATAAAAATGGTGATAGCAACCGCGTTGATGGCTATTGCGCGAAGAGTCATCATGCTGGATGTCAAAGATATTGAATGGCCTTATTTAATGGCTATTGCGGTGGTGATTGTTGCATTGGGCCTGACTTACTGGCTTATCTCATACAAGCATCAAAGCAGAATTGTGAAAAACGACTCTCGATAACTAATCAATAGGTGTTGTACCGGATCAATGGCGGTACAGTCGAAATCATGACTATCTTAAATCTTCAGGATACCCAAGACTAGCTATAACAAGCAGACCTGTTACCAGTCGCCATTTTAATCTGTGAAAAGTCAGGTGCTATACAAACCCGAAAAGCGCGTCTGACCCACTCAGCCATTGCGGACTCAGGACTTTTCTGAAAACCGACGTTCCGGAATGACTGTTTTACTGTTGGCGCCCCATAAGCGACATTCGGTTTGATTTTGCCAGTATCTGCAAACGTGATTGAGCCGATATTGGGTTTGCAGGTGTAGGCTGGGTTGAATGATAATGAAACCCAGCTTAGAGGCAGCTATGTTTTCTAATTCAAACAGCCATTGGAATGTAAAGAAACGCGATTGTTTCAAAGCATTTGCTGGGTTTCGCGTTACTCTACTCAGCCTACGGCCCCAATTAAATACATATTACACATGACTATTGGTGACATGAATGACTAGCAACGTGGACATACTTATCGTTGACGACGATAAGGTGGTTCAGAAAATAGTTAGGAGATCCCTAGAAAGTGAAGGTATTACAGTAAGAAGCGCCCTCAACGGCGAAGATTGCTTAGCGGAAGTCTATAATTCCCCCCCTGACATCATCCTGCTGGATGTCGAAATGCCTGGATTGAGTGGATATGAAGTATGCCATCAGTTACGAGAAAACCCTAGAACGTCGGATATTCCGGTGGTTTTCATATCTTCACACAGCTCCCTCAGGGAAAGAATGCAAGGCTACGAAGCCGGAGCAGATGATTATTTAGTCAAGCCTTTCGATCCAGAGCATCTGATGGCAAAGATCAGAGTGCTCATCAAATATCTGGAGCAGAAGGCATCGCTGGAGGAGCGGTATAAGCTAGCAGAAAAAACTGCGCTTACTGCCATGACTGGAACCAGTGAGTTGGGCGTAGCCATGGACTTCATGACGAAGACATTTTCTTACAATAGCTATGAAACCCTTGCCCAAGGATTTTTTTTGGCAACCGGCCAATTCGGATTGAATTGCTGCCTGTTAATCGTGGATGAGGGAGCGTCACACTGGTTTGCAACGGATGGCAATATCAGTCCGCTTGAGAAAGAAATGATTGAAATGGCGGAAAAAGGGACCCGCATTATCGATTTTGGTTCGCGCACAATAGTGAATTACCCTGGCATATGTTTGTTGGTTAGAAATATGCCAATTGAGGATATGGAGCGGTACGGCCGTACAAAGGATATTTTGCCTTTCTTCCTTCAAGGTATAGAGGCAAAAATCCATGCCTTACAAACAGAGCTAGCGCTCATGCAGCAAAGTGAAGAGCTACTATGTTCCTTCGGAAGGATAAGAACCGACCTCTATTACTTGGCAAAAACCTTGATGATAAATCAGGAAGACAGCGCGAAGGTCATGCACCAGATGATTCATGATTTGAATCTCGACTTATTGAAAATGGCGCTAGATGACGATCAAGAGAAGTATCTTTTTAATCGAATTGAATCGGCAATTGAAGAAGCAGCTAAGCGCATTGATGCCAGCACCCTTATTGCTAATTCCCTATCCAATGTTTTCCTCAATCTCAAGACGGTTACAGGAAAGCAACAAATACTCCTTAAAACTTTTATTGCCAGACATACTAACGGCCCTGCAGAAGAAGTAGCGATGGACGATGACAATATTGAATTATTCTAGCAAGGGAAAAAAGGTCATGTTTGATAGTGCAAGGGTAACCCGAAACCACGCCTATCTGCAGACCAGAGAATGCCTCATACAGCCTGACGGGATTGTAATCGGTTCACTACACTTCACTGTGCAAGTTTCCCTTATCGTTGAGCGACTGCTCTGAGACCATCACCTTCCATTGATAAATAGGCTATTTGCATTCTAGGGTTGGAAATCAGGACGGCTCATGCTTTTTAATCGCGACATTTTGTGCAAAATCCGGTTGAAACGTTTAAAAATA
>PERU01000036.1 GCA_002928965.1 Methylomonas sp. | reverse complement strand
CCCTACGCATGCTTATTGGCCGGACATTTTCCATTGGCTCTTTTGTTTTGTCTGGCGGGTTTTGGCCAATCGCTAACGCTCTACTTTTTAATCGTAATCTCTCCAAACTAGCGCAACTACAAACACAAACAACCAATTAAATACGCGTGCCTGACCTCACACAGTTGGAAAGGCTAGGCACGTTTTAAGTACCCAGTCCCTTGAAATGGTGGGCAGGAAAGCGTTGCCCACCCTACGCGACTGTTTCATGAACCATGATTGATTTCCTCAAAATCTGCGGTTTAAAGCAGAGGTGAATCAGCAGGTAATTTTGGAAATGATGTATCAACCTGAACGCCAGCAGTAACAGAATCAGAGAAATTTCCGGTAGCCAAACGCTGACGGTTGACGGCAAAAAAGCATCGGCCATGCTGACGCCGGATAACATGATCAGCAAGGGCAGCAGATACAACAGCAGCGAACTCAACAATAAATGCGAGTCGTCAATTGCAATCCGCACTTTGTCACCCACCTGCAGCGCCATATTGTATTCAACGGCAAATTCGCGCTTCGGTAACAGCTTGGCCAGCGTGGATGTGCCGCAGGAGGCTTGTTGCATGCACCCCCCGCAGGCGCCACTTTGTAGGCTTTTGATCCAGGCCTGACCGTTGTTGATACGGGTGACAATCGCGGCTTCTTCAATCATGGTGTAACCTTTAAAGGTTTTTCAGCAGGTAGATGAACCGCAAGCACTTGTAGCTGTTTTTCCTTGAATACAATAATCCCGGCTTCTTCAACCACATTAATTTTCTGCAAGGCTTGTCCTTCGCAGACCGGACTAATGCAAACACCGTTGGTCGGTTCAAACAGAAAACCGTGCATCGAGCAGCGCAGCCAACGCCGTGCGCTGTCGAATACTGCATCTTGTTGACAATTAAGCGGCCTGTGCATATGCATGCAATGATTGACGTAGGCATACACCTGATCGGCAAAGCGAAATACCACCAGACTAGCCTTGATCGGCGCCGCCGATTTGCTTTTAAGCAAAACCTCAACGGTGACGAAATCGTGTGCCGTTAAGGTGTCGACCGTCAGGCTAATCATGGCATCTGTATCAAGCCCAACTGGATTCAATTTGGGTCAACCAGCCAGCCAGACGGGCCTCGCTTAAGTGTTTTTGATTGTCTTCATCCAATACCAGTCCAACAAACTGATCATCCATAACCGCTTTGGAGCTATCGAACTCATAGCCTTCGGTACTGGTAAAACCGATAAATTGCGCACCGCAATCGGCAAAGGCGTCATACAGCATACCGATGGCATCTACGAAGTTACCTGGATAACCGGCCTGATCGCCCAGCCCAAACAAGGCGATGGTTTTGCCGGCAAAATCTGCGCTGGCCAAGTTGGGTAGGAATTCATCCCAGCTTTCGGTCGAGGTGCCGGCAGTCAGGCCAGGTAATTCACCGTCGCCGTAAGTTGGGCTGCCGAGAATCAGCACGTCGTACGCCAGTAAATCATCGACGCCGACGTTTTTAATGTTGTCCGGTTTGCCGGCCACATCGCCTATCTGTTTGGCGATGGCCTTGGCCACTTTGCGGGTGTTACCGGTATCGGTGCCGAAAAAAATGCCTACTTTTGCCATGGTCGTATCTCCTTGAGTGGATTACAGTTGAATTTGCAGTAGCCCCGTGCCAGCAGCCGGTTGTTGCGGTTGCCATTGGGCGGGGGTATACGTTTTTAAGGTCACAGCATGTAAGCGGCCGGAGGCCAGCGGTTCAGCCAAGGTGGCCATCACGCCTTGGTGCTGTTTGATCAGGGTTTGACCATCGAACAAGTCGCTGATGACGCTGATGGTTAAATCGCAGCCTTGGCCTTCGATATGAATTTCTGCTTGCGGGTAGTCTGCGCCAATCAATGCCTCAACTTCAGAATGGCTGATGGTGGTGGGGGCGGTTTCGTCGGTTTTCTGCACCGCTGCCTGTAGCAACGGCAGCAATGAGCCATCGTTATGCATCGATTCAACGATGTCAGCGCCGCCCAGCAATTCGCCTTTGACGAATAATTGCGGAAAGGTGGGCCATTTTGATACCGACGGCAAGCGGTCGCGGATGAAGGGTGCTTTCAAAACATCGACATAGGCAAACGGTACTTTGGTTTCATTCAGAATGGCTATGGCTTTTGCCGAAAAGCCGCATTCCGGCGCCGAAGGCACGCCCTTGATGTAGATAATGACCGGGTTGTCGGCCAGCTGTTTAAGGATGATGTCTTTGGTGCTCATGGTAAATGTCTCAATAAATTAATAAAGTTTGTAGGATGTGCTGAGCGATAGCGAAGCGCATCGGTCGCGAATGATGCCCTCTGGGGTACAAGCAAGGTAAACGTTGCTTACACAGTGTGTTGGTTTTACCCTGCAGAGGAGCGTTGTAAGTCAGTCGTACCATCCGCAGCCTTCTCGATAATCTGTATCTCGGATTCACCCCGAATCACTTCGGCATTGACGATACACCGCTCGACATTGTCTCGAGAGGGTACGTCGAACATGGTTTTGCGTAACACATGCTCCATGATGCTGCGCAAACCGCGGGCACCGGTGTTGCGTTCGATGGCCTTTTCGGCAATTTCCACCAGTGCATCCTGACTAAATTCCAATTGCACATCGTCAAAAGCAAACAACTGTTGATATTGTTTGACCAGGGCATTTTTGGGTTCGGTCAATACTTGAATCAGGGCATCCACATCCAATGGTTCCAGCGGGGCCAGCACCGGGAAGCGGCCTATAAATTCCGGAATCAGCCCAAAGCGTTTCAAATCGTCCGGCTGGGTGGCATTCAACATGGCTTCCAGCGTGGGTTTTTCCAGGCTGTTATTGACCTCGGCGTGAAAGCCAATCGCTGTTTTGGGTGGTTGCAAACGTTTCTCAACGTGTTTTTCCAGGCCCGGAAACGCACCACCAGCAATGAACAGAATGTTGCGGGTATCGATCATCAAGGTATCGTTACCACTGTCTTTACGCCGACCTTTGGCGGGAATCTTCACTTGCGAGCCTTCCACCAGTCGCAGCAAAGCTTGTTGCACACCTTCGCCGGATACATCGCGGGTGCCGAAGGCTTGCTCCGGGCTGCGAGCGATTTTGTCGATTTCGTCGATATACACAATGCCCCATTCGGCTTTACTGATTTGGCCGTCGGCCATATCCAGCAAGCGCACCAGGATATTTTCCACGTCATCTCCGACATAACCGGCTTGGGTGAGGGTGGTGGCATCGGCTACCGCAAACGGCACACCGACAATTTTTGCCAATGTACTGGCCAGCAAGGTTTTGCCGGTGCCGGAAGGACCGATTAGTAAAATATTGGATTTGCCAATTTCCACTTCACCGTCGACAGGCCCAACACTGTCAGTCTTGCTACTTTCATGTTTCAGGCGTTTGTAATGGTTGTAAACCGCCACTGCCAATATTTCCTTGGCCAGATGTTGACCAATGACGTATTGATCCAGTAAGGATTTGATGCCGGCGGGTTTGGGCAGTGTGGTCTGCATTTCATTCAAGGCTTTTTTCTTGCCCCAACTGGAAACCACCTGGCTGGCCAGCATCACGCAAGCCTCGCAGATAAAACCATCGGTACCGGCAATCATGGGCACCGTAGCCGAAGCTTCAATCCCACAAAACGAACAATGCTTGGATTCTTTGACCATAATGTGCCCCAGTTAAGAAATAAACTAACTAACCCAATAAACCCGGCCTGTTATATTCGCCCTGAGCCTGTCGAAGCCCTGATGTGGACTTCCCTTCCAGGCTCAACACCCAAGGGCGGTATTTAAGGGCCGGGTTAACCATAATCGCTAGGCAGCCTGTTTGTGTTCATGCGTAAAACAATCTTTCGGACACACCTTGGAACAGGCTTCGCAACCGATACAATCGGCCGGGTTTTTCAGGCTCATGACCATAGTATTGTCGTCGTCTTCAAAATCGCCGTAATCATCATCAAAATCGTCGGCGTCATCCTTATCGATCAAATCAAACACATCGCGCGGACATACTTTAAAACAGCGTCCGCAACCGATACAGGTACGTTGATTCAAATCGGTCACATAATTGGGTGTCCAGACTGTGCCGCCAAAGGTGGTGCCGGTAACAAATTCGCTCATATCGATTCCTCAGGCTGTGGCGCTGCTGGCGGCCAGAAACTTCTGATTGGCTTCATCCCAGGCTTTGCAGGCATCGTATGTAGTCTGGGCGATGCCCATCAATTCGCCGTAAGCATCAGGCAATCTATCTTCGATCAAATCGTGTAATTCCATCGCCGCTTCACTCGCCAGTCGTTTGGTTTTCTTGACGTCCTTTTCCAGTTTTTTCAGTTCTTCTTCAGTCATGGCAGCACACCTCAGGCTTCAGCGACTTCTCTAAATTGTTCGATCAAGCCTATAGCTTTGTCGATGACCACTTCGGTTTTGGCCGCCAAATCTTCCAGACTCGGAAAACCAAACCGATGTACATCGCGCAAGGTTTTATCGACGACGATCAATTTACCGACCAAGATGAAAGCGCGGCCAAAGCCTTCATGAGTAATATTGATCACCGGCACAGCCATCAAGCCGGACTTTTTCTCGATCAGCGAAGCGATGCTGTTGTAGTAGGCTTTAACCCGTGCCAACGTGGTTTCATCAGGGTCGCCGATGATAGGGATTTCGCGTTTGCGTTCTTTGGTCATCACCAACGGATCGATGATTTTTTCCTCGGACCAGCCTTCGTAACTGTCGTAGGTGTCGAGGGCACGCAATTGTTTCAGCATTTCCACCACGACATCGGATGTCATGTAGGGATCGCCGGATTCTATGGCTAATGCGGGTTGAGACATGGTGGATCTCCTGTTGATTTTTAGTAAATTGATAGGATCATTTTTTGTGCCAAGCGGGGGTAGGGCGCATAAGCGTTAGCGTCATGCGCCGGATGGCTTCGAATATTGTCGGAAGGCGCTACGCTTTTCCGCCCTACGCCGCTCATTCCTCCCAACCCTCGTTTTCCATCGCATCAAACCGCTGCGGATCGGGACCTTTATGCTGGTTAATCGCTTTAGCCAGCCAACTCGATGGTCCGGCTTTCATTTCACCTTGCAGATCACTGATCAAATTTTTGATGGTGCTGCCTTCATGAACCTTGATAGGCTGGATGCCTTGGGCGACGATTTGTTTGATGGCCGAGGCACCGATGGCTTGGCAGTAAACAGCCGCACAACCATCCAACAATTGAATCTTGACCGACAATTTATCTTCGTTGCCGTCCTGCGCCAGTTCACCAAACTGAGCTGCTTCCAATAATTCGGCTTGCTCAGGATTGACCGTATAGACGGCAAACGACTTGGCAGAGCCGAAATGCTGATTGACGTGCACCATGTCAGTGGTGGCGAAAGCGACTTTGATGCCGGTAGCCATCGGTGTCTCCTGGTCGTTGGGATGCAAAACCTGCATGCGGCGTGCTAATGACATGACGGCGTGCAGGCGTGACGTTCGGATGCGAGTTTTTGCGCATACGGCGAGTGATACACCTCGATTTCTTCGTGTGCGAAATTAATCACCAGATTGGCCAGGTCGAATAGTGCCTGTCGACTGCCACGGTAGCCAATCCAGGTTTTTTGATAACCGCCGATGATATCGAATAACGGAAAACCAGCGCGCAGAATGGGGATACCTAACCGCTCCGCACTGGCGCAGGCATGGGAGTTACCGATCAGCAATTGTGCCTTGTGTTGTTTGGCCAACAATTCCAGATCTTCCAAGTCACCTATCTTGATGCTGTCCACTGGCATGTGGGTTAATATCGGGGCATTGGATGCGCTGATGGCGACGACTACTTCCGCCCCCATGCCTTTGACCAGATGCACAAAGGCATTGAGTTGATCGGGATCGGCGGCGATGGCGACCCGTAATTGTCCCAGCATGAAATGCGTGTCGAGCATGGCATCCTGCAACTGCGAACGCTGGCGTTCAATACGAGAGGGTACTGGTAATTCGCTAATATCCGCCAAGGTTGCAACCAACGCATCATTGGCTTGTAACCCATATAAATGGTCAAAGTAAAAGCTGGGAACGCCGGTTTTTTCCTGTAGCAGTTCGCCGGTTTTGTGCAGCGAGGCACCAATCACCAAAGTTGCCTTGGCTTCACCAAGCGTTGCCAGTTCCGAAACTGCTGTGCCGCCGATGGTGACTGGCGAAAATTCATCTTCTGTGAGGCTGCCATCCAGTGAATCCGATAAATCCGGTATCAATACTGGCCTTAAATTGAAGTGCTCGATCAAGTCGCGCAATGCTTCCAGATCACCCGGCGTCAACATTGGGCTGACCAGTACGTTCACCTGACGCTGCCGAGTGCCTGGTTTGGTGCCGGCACTGGTTGCATCGGGCACCAGAGTTTTGACGATTTCGTAGAGGGTGGCGGCGAAGCCTGTTTCGACGCAGCCGCTAAAATCCGGGGTGTTAACCGCCACTACCGCAACATGAGCGTATTCGGGATATTTATCCCGAAACTCGCGTAGATTACGATGCACATCACAGCCCTGGGTTTCCGCCAGGCCTGTGGTCAGCACAGCGATTAAGGCCGGATTGGATTTTTCGGCTATGGCTTTAATGCCTTCGATGACATTCTCATCCGCCCCCATTATCGAACTGGCTTGATCCATGGCTGTGGTTTGCAGTGGAATCGGTTCGCGGAAATGCCGCACAAAAAATACCTTGGCAAATGCCGTGCAGCCTTGCGAGCCATGCAACATGGGCATCGCCCGATCAAAGCCTAAACAGGCTAATGCACCGCCCATGGGTTGGCTGGCTTTGAGTGGGTTGACTGAAAGGGCTTTGTTGCGTTTGAGGATTTCGGCCATGGGTCTACTCCGTAACAACCACTTTCTGTAGGATGTGCTGAACAGAGTGAAGCGCATCGTTCGCGACAGATGCGCCTCCTGCGTCGGCACATCCTACATTGATTAAAGGCTTTGCCATTTTCCAAGGCGCCTGCGCTCGGACTGCCTCCCAAACCGGGCTTTCTATGGTCAAGGCCAGCTGACGAACTAACTCCAGCATGCCTTGGTAACCCTCGTAACCAAATTCCCGCTCCTGGTTAATGTCCAGAAACGGAACTCGCGCTTTTAAGGCGGTGTACATATTCCTGCCGCCAGCGATCAAAATATCGGCCTTGTAATCGCGTACGACTTTTAACAGGGCTTTCGGGCTGCCATCTTCGATCATCAGTGTGTCTTCGCCCATCAATTCACGAATACGGGCCTTGTCTTCCTCGGTGGATTTTTTGGTGCCGGTGGCAACGACTACCATGCCTAAATCCTGCAAGGCAGAAATTACCGACCAGCTCTTCACGCCTCCGGTAAATAACAGCACGCGTTTGCCTTGCAGTCTGGCTTTCCAGGGAGCCAGTTCGGCACGGATCCGCGATTCTTCGCGGGTAATTATGGCTTCGGTGCGAACGGTCAGATCGGGATCGTTAATCATCCGGGCGAAATCGCGCAAGGCTTGACTGGTGTCGGTAATGCCGTAAAAACTGCCTTCAAACCACGGCGTGCCGTATTGTTTTTGCAGACGGCGGGCGACGTTGACCATGGCTTTGGAGCAGACCATCATGTTGACTTCAGCTTTATGCATGGTCTGGACTTCGCGGAAACGCGCGTCACCGGACAGGGTGCACAGCACCCGCAAACCCATTTCATCCAGCAGGGGCAAGACATGCCAAAATTCACCGGCGATGTTGTATTCGCCGACCAGATTGACATCATGAATCTTGAAACCGGGACGTTCAGCATTCGCAGGCAATGGGTCGGGATCGCGGGTGCCGATGACATGATTGACCATGGCATCGCCGGCAATACGGTTGCCCAAATTTTTAGTGCCGTAAAAGCCGGCACAGTCGATAGGTACCACAGGCACGTTCCAGCGTTGGCTGGCGGATTTACAAATTGCATTAATGTCGTCGCCCACCAAGGCCGGTACACAGGTGTTATAAATGAATACGGCTGGCGGGTTATAACTGTCGATGGCCTGTTTGATGGCATGGAATAGCCGCTTTTCGCTGCGACCCATCACTACATCCTGTTCGGTCAAATCGGTGGTCATACCAATTCGATATAACTCAGAACCCGATGAACGCGTGCCACGGTTATCCCAGGAACTGCCGGCGCAAGCGATCGGGCCATGCACAATATGAGCAACATCGGCAATCGGCAGCAAAGCAATTTGAGCGCCATCAAATGCACAACCGCCCGCCGCCGACCCCGGCTTGGGTTTGGCACAGCCAGACTTTTCCTTCTTGTTATGTTCGCAAGCTGGCTCGTCTAATAGTTCTGCAATGTCTTTGCTGGATTTCATGGCGTCACCTTGGTCTATAGCTTAATCACTGCAACCGGCGTGCCATTTCATAAGCTGCTGAAAATTAAGAAATTATAGAAATAAGTGTTTGTAGTAAATCCGACAATCACTGCTTGGGGAGGCAGAATGGCTACAATGGCCGGTCTTGCGGCGGGTTAATGGCACTAGGCGCCTGTCCGAGAATAGAGAACCTGCTACAGAAAATCCCTGTTGGCCAGATTTCCCGCTCATTTTCGTTAAATAGCACCACTATTCGCCTCAAATGATCAACAAATCTGACTCAAAATAGCTTTTCCCCGCGACGATTCCTATTCTCGGACAGGCTCCTAGCGGAAAAAGACTAAACCAGTACCTTCAAGGATATAGACGCGAACGGTTAAGTCTTGACTTAACCGCATTACCGCATTGGGAAGAGTGTAAAAGGCAGCTTGAATGAACTGAAGCCCAACATTTGGATTCTGTTGGGCTTTGCCACGCTGAGCCTAACCTGCATCATTGCAGATAAGACAGCCTCATTAGAGGGAGCACAGAGAAGAAGGGACCGATTGAATCGCAACAACGGCACAACATTAATGCGGGGAACCATTAATGCTGACCACGTTCACTATCTTGACTTATTCATGCGCCACAAAACGTTTTCTTTCTTCGGCGCCGCGACCCAGAGCTTTAGCCATCCAGGGTGGGGCGGCGTCGAATACGGCTTGGAATTCGTGTAATTTTTCCAACGCATCAATTACATCGGGTACCTTGATGGGATAAATATCGGCACGAACCACTTTGGCCGCCGCTGGGCCGCCAATGGATTGTACGAACAGAACATGACAATCCTTGATCAGATTGGCGCGAAACAAGTTGCGGTCGTCGCTGCTGTCGGCTTCAATAGTCGAACGAATGTCGATTAAACGGCAGTCGTCACGCGATAATTGATAGACCAGAAAACGAATACAGGAACCGAAATGGCCATTGAGTAGCGAGCCGACGTTCGATGCCACTGCAACCCGAATTGATTCCGGTAAATCGCCGTCTTTATACGGCATGACTTGGGGTAACCCTTCGTCGGCTTCTTCCTCGCCCCACAAATAACGCACGGCCAGTTTGATATTCTCCAGCCCAATGCCTATATCTTCGCCGTCTTCCTCACCATCGAGGCTGCCGATGCCGGTTTTCAGGTTGGTGACGGTAATGGCTTTGAGTTTCTCATCGTCTAATGGCGCGCCGACTTTATCGTGCAGAATGCCGATCAGTTTAGGTACGTTTACATCAGGCAGTACGCGCGAAGCCAAGGCTATGCGCAAGGCCAGTTCTCGGGTTAATTGACTCATAAGTCACCTGTAGGGTTATGGACTTTCAAATTGGGACAAATCAGCAGTTAGTCATGTGCAGGAATGACGATTTATGCAGCGATCCCATTACTAATACCGCCCGTAGGGTGGATAAGCAACGCGCATCTACCTTTACTAGGTAATACCGATGGGACAGGTGCTTTCGCTTATCCACCCAGGATTTGGTCAAGTGATAGATGCACATTACTTTGCTACTGACTGTCATGTCGGCGTTTACGCAAGTTCAGCCTGCCGGTTCAAATCATCAGTCGAGTTTTGATATTCCTTCCAACTGGCATAGCCGCCGGCCAGACTGAACACATGTTTGAAACCGAAATCGCAAAACATGTCTGCAAGATGTTCGCTGGCGTGGCCGTAGTAACAATAAATCAGCAGACTGCCGTCTTTAATGCCCTTTTTCAGTAGACTATCGCGCAACTGTTCGTGTACATGCATGGCATTGTCGATATGACCGGCGCGATAATCTTTCACATCACGGCAATCCAGAATTACCGGCTTTTGTTCGGCGATTAATCGTTTGGCTTCGGCGGCGGATATGCTCTTGAACGGCTTCATAGCTAAACCGGACCCACGGCGGCGTCTTTTTTGACCACAATGGTTTTGGTCAGCGCGTGTTCAAATGGAATCACCTCAGCCTTTAACGTGTAGCTCTTGGCCGCTTCGAAGGCCGTCACGACCTTGTCTTCGGCAGATTGGCCTTTTAGATCAGATTTCTCGATGTATAACACTTCCAAGGTTTCATTCCAGACCATGCCTTCTTTGTAAGGTAAAAATTTGAAGCGGGTGCCCAGCAATTCAACCTGCATGGGTTCGGCGATATTTTCGACGAAAATGAGTGTGGCGGTGTCCGGGGTCAGATAATTACCGTATTTTTCGACAAAGACAGAAACATGAGACAGTTCTTCGAACAAGCCATTGACGAAGATAAATTTTTCGCTATCGGCCAATATCGCTGTCTGTTTCATCAGTAGTTCAGGTGGTTTGCGGTCGGTGTCCGAGCCTTCTCGCAACGCACCGGTTATTAATACCAAATCGCCGCGATAGGCAGATACACCCTTCATGCTGGTCGCACCCAGTACGGACATAATGAAGGTAAGGCCTTGTTTATCGATGTTTTCGAGTAGCATGGAGAGTCTCCTGTTTAATAAATTCTGTCGTGTTGTATCCTCTCCCCATGGAGAGGACGGGTGTGATGACTTAATCCAGATCAATCCGTCGTCGTTGGACTTGAGCTGGATCTACAGTAATTTGCCGATAGATTTCCACCCGGTCGCCTTCTTTGACCACTGCATCCAGTTTGGCCAATTTGCCGAAGATACCGACCTTTTGAGCCGTCAAATCAATATGTGGATATTGATGCAGCATGCCGGATAGTTCGATGGCTTGTTGCACGGTGCTGCCATCCGGTACTTCCAGTCGTAACCAGGTTTGTCGTTCCGCTTCCGCATAACACACGCCGACATTCATCAGTTTGCTCCTTATCAGATCGGCTTAATCGCCTGCAGACTGATGTCCGCAGCGGCTGATTTTGCTGTTGAACGACGCTCGATCAGCCGTTTGCAGGCCACCATGAATCCCAACATGATGAAGCCGCCGGGCGGCAACGCTGTCAGTAAAAAACCTTTGTATTCAGGGATTAGCGTCAATTCCATAAACCGAAAACTCTCTCCAAGCAACAGTGATGCATTGGCAAATAATGTGCCTGCGGAACTGATCTCCCTCGCCGCACCCAATACCACCATAGCCAATGTGAAACCCAACCCCATCATCAAGCCATCCCACATCGAGGGCATGATGGGCTGCTTGGAGGCGAAGGCCTCGGCGCGTCCCAGGATTACGCAGTTGGTGACGATCAAGGGGATGAAAAGACCCAGTACTTTATGTAGTTCATGCATCCAGGCATTGAGGAACAGGTCGACCAGTGTTACCAGAGCAGCAATCAGCAACACAAATATCGGGATGCGGATTTCAGTCGGAATCAGCTGCCGGCTGGCTGATACGGCGGCATTCGAGGCAACCATTACAGCCATAGTCGCCAAGCCCATGCCAAGGCCATTAGTCGCGGTGCCGGTAACCGCCAACAAGGGACACAGCGCCAGATTTTGGGTCAGGACGACGTTGTTATCCCAGAGGCCGTCCTTGGCGATTTTTTTGTAGGGTTCGGAGAACAGGATTTTCGGATTCATAGTGGAATCTCCGGTTGTGTAAGATATCGCAATCGCGACAGTTAATTTTTAAGTCAGGTCTCGGTCGACAGCCGAATAGGTTGATGGGTTAGTGTCCCCCATCAATTCACTACAGCAGCGCTTTCCCCAAGTAACTGCTCACGATGCGCCTGATAAAATGCCAGTCCACGTTTAATTGCCTGTACTACTTTTCTGGGGGTAATGGTTGCGCCGGCAAATTGATCAAACACGCCGCCATCTTTTTTCACTGCCCATTGTTCAATACTCAAGTTGTCCAGCGATTTGCCATTGAAACTCAACACCCATTGGGATTTGCTTACCTCAATCTTGTCGCCCAATCCCGGTGTTTCGGCGTGGGCGATAACCCTTACCCCCAATATTTCGCCATTTCTATCGATGCCCATTACCAGACTGATCGGTCCCCCATAACCGTCTGGCGCGACGAATTTGAAACTTACCGCGTTGACTTGGCCTTGTTTTTTTGCCAGATACACCAAGGTTTCGGCAGCGCCGATATTGGCATCGGCAGATGGCACGGTCAGCACGTCGCTCAGCAAATCGTTGTCATACCATGCAGCTGGCACGACTTGTTCCAAACTGGCCTTGAGGTCTTCTTCCAGGCGGGTTTGAATGACGCTGCGGGTACTCAGATCCGCAAGCCCTAGTAACAGAGCGGCCAATAAGGCAAAGCCAGCCAACACCCCGGCCTGATAGTGTAATTGTGGGCGGAGGCGCTCCAGGTTGGCGGGCTCCAGCCCGTTGAGCACTGTATGCTTGGCTCTCTTAACGTGGCGTTTTAAACGATCCAGCCACAAAGATGATTGGGTTTTTAATGCGGGGTCTGAGCTCATATCTGACTCACGGATGACTGATGTCCAAAGGTTTGCCGTTGCGATAACGGCCATAAATGCGCGGACGAATGTAATGGTCGATCAGCGGGGTTACTGCGTTCATCAATAAAATTGCAAAGCCTGTGCTTTCCGGATAAACGCCCCAGGAGCGGATGATAAAGGTCAAAAGACCGCAACCGGCACCGAAGACCATTTGCCCAAGCGGCGTGTTGGGTGAGGTGACGTAGTCGGTGGCGATGAAAAAGGCCACCAGCATCAGTGCACCTGAATTCAAATGCACCCACGGACTCAGGTAATGTTGCGGATTTGCCCAGTGGAACAGTAAAGACAACACAGTAACGGTTGCCAGCAACGACACCGGGATATGCCAGCGGATCACGCCTTCACGCATCAACCACAAACCGCCGAGCAGGATCAGAATGCTCGACGTTTCGCCCAGGCTACCGCGTTCCCAGCCGATGAACGCCAACAGACCGTTATAGTTGTTAAGTATGTCGGTAAGAGTTTGATTCAGCGAAAAGCCGGTTTTTACCAGCCCCAGGGTAGTGGCGCCGGTCACTGCATCTGCAGTATTGCCACCAAAAGTAATCGAAACGCTATCAATCAGGCCGGGACCGATCAGTAAAGGTTTTACTTCCACCCAGGTGGTCATTTCAATTGGAAACGAAATCAGCAGCGCGACTCGCGCCAGCATCGCCGGATTGAACAGGTTTTGTCCTAAGCCGCCGTAAACCTGCTTGCCCAGCACAATGGCAATGGCCGCACCCACCACGCCTATCCACCAGGGTGCCCAAGGCGGCAGGCTTAATGCCACCAGCAGGCCGGTCAGCAGAGCCGAACCGTCAGACAAATAAGGCTTGGCCGCTACGCCTCTCATTTTTAGGCAAATTGCTTCAAAAACCAGGGCAGAGGCCAGGGTGGTCGCCGTTAATAACAGCGCGGGCCAGCCGAAAATCAATACCCCCCAGAACGTTGCAGGCAACAAAGCCAGAATGACCATACGCATGATCTCGTCGATGCGACGAACGGCCAGAACGTGTGGGCCGCTGATAGGTTTGATGCTCATGCCTGCTCCTCGATGCTAGTCAGCGCTTTGGCTTGTGCGGCAGCGGCAGCGCGGGCTGCTCGGGCTTCAGCGACCCGTTGCGCTTCGGCTTCGGCTTCCAGACGGATGCGTTCCATGCGTTGATTACGGTCGTCAATCAGGCGTTTGGTTTGTTCGGATTTATGCTCCATCTGCTGGCGCTTGAACAATTCACCGGAGGCAAATTTGAAGTAATGCACCAGCGGAATATTCGATGGGCACACATAGGAGCAACTGCCGCAATTGATACAATCTTTCAGACCTAAATCAACCGCGGCATCCAGTTGATTTGCCTTGATACGACTGGCCATCTCCAATGGCAATAAACCTACCGGACAAGCGGTGACACAACTGGAACAGCGAATACAGGGTTTGACATCCGGTAATTCAATGTCATCGGCTGTTAGCGCCAGGACGCCATTACAGGCTTTGACTACCGGCACGTCCGCCAACGGCAAGGCATCGCCCATCATCGGACCACCCATGATAATACGGGCGGTTTTAGTCATATCGACTTTGCAAAATTTCAAAATATGCGACATCAAAGTGCCGATCAATACGTCTACATTTTGTGGCTTGCCGACTGCTCCCCCCGATACTGTGAGCACTCGACTGATCAAGGGTTGCCCCAGGCAAACAGCGCGATAGACCGCATGTGCGGTTGCAACATTGTGAATCACCACCCCAATATCGGTAGCCCGACCATCGGCAGGAATTTCCCATCCGGTCAGGTAGCGAAGCATTTGCCGATCCCAGCCCATTGGATAACGGGTTGGTACCTGAACCACGGTGATGTTTGCGTAAGGCCGACAAGCTTGCAGCATGGCTTGATAGGCGACCGGTTTGTTGTCCTCGATACCGATTGTGGCTTGCGGTGCATTCATGCCGCGCAGCATCAAACGGATGCCGGCGACGATTTCTTCGGCACGTTCCTGCATCAGTCGATCATCGCATGTCAGATAGGGCTCGCATTCACCCGCGTTGATCAATAGGGTATGAATTTTATTTTTTCTGCCCAACCCGAGTTTTACTGCCGATGGGAATACCGCCCCACCCAAACCAACTACGCCGGCATCGCCGACGCGTTTACAAATGTCTTCCGGCTCAAGCTGTAACGGATCGCTGGGAATATCCAGAGTACGCCATTGCTCAAGACCGTCTGTGCCAATCACGATAGTGCGGATCGGCAAGGCGGATGGGTGCGGCGCTGGGAAGTCCAGCACGTCAAGTATGCTGCCGGAACTGGGCGCATGTACGGGGGCGGAAATAGTGCCCTGACTGTGCGCCAGTAATTGGCCCTTTAATACTTTATCGCCGACTTTTACCACGGGTTCCGCAGGTTTGCCGACATGTTGTTGCACTGGAATGTAGAGTTTTTTGGGTAGCGGTAGATTTGTCGCAATCGGCTTGGCAGAGGTTTCGGCTTTGTGTTCTTCGGCATGAATGCCGCCACGTAACCGGGGATTTTCGAAGAGTGCCAACATGGTCTGTACTCCGTCAGGCGGCTTTCGCCAGAGGTTTCGGCCAGCGCCAGTCGCGCAGGGTGACTTCGATCGGGTGCATTTGCAGACATTCGGTTGGACAGACCTGTACGCATTTCTCGCAGCCGATGCAGGCATCCGCTACCACAGCATGAATTTGTTTGGGTGCACCGACGATGGCGTCGGTGGGGCAGACTTTAAAACAACGGGTGCAACCGGTGCAGGTGTCTTCACTGACCCGCGCAATCATGATTTCTTTGTCTTGACTTTGGCTCAGGTCAACGTCAATGCCCAACAGTTTTGCAAGCTGTTCAATTAAAGAGGTGCCGCCGGGAGGGCAGAGACTGACCGGCGCAGTGCCGCTTACTAAGGCTTCGGCGGCAGGGCGGCAGCCTGGAAAGCCGCATTGACCACATTGCGAACCGGGCATCAGGGCTTCGATTTTTTCGACTAATGGATCGGATTCCACTTTCAGGTATTTTCCGGCAACGCCCAGACTCAGGCCCAAAAAAAGACCTAACGCTGTCAGAATGATAATCGCGGAAATAATATACATATGACCTATCTCAAGGGTGTCATACCAAAAATCATTTGCTATAAAGTCCTGCAAAGCCCATAAACGCCAGTGATAAGATGCCGGCGGTGATAAAGGCAATCGGGGTGCCTGAAAAAGTTGCCGGTACTGCCATGAGCGCCAAGCGTTCACGCAATCCGGCAAAGAGCACCATCACCAGGGTAAAACCTAAGGCCGCACCAAAGCCGAATAGCAGGCTTTGCACGAAGTTGTATTGTTCTTGAATGTTTAGTAGCGCGACGCCCAACACCGCGCAGTTGGTGGTGATCAGCGGCAGAAAGATGCCCAGCACCTGATATAAAACCGGACTGGTTTTATGAATGACCATTTCGGTAAATTGCACCACAGCTGCAATGACCAGGATAAAACCCAGTACCCTCAAGAAACCAATATCAAACGGAATCAGCAGGCGATGTTCAAGAACCCAGCTGGCGGCTGAGGCTAACGTCAAAACAAAGGTGGTGGCCATACCCATGCCCAAAGCAGTATCCAGTTTGTTGGATACGCCCATGAACGGGCACAACCCCAAAAATTTGACCAGTACCACGTTGTTGACCAGTGCTGTACCTAAAATCAACATCAAATATTCGCTCATCATTGTTCACCGTATCGTTTGATACAAGGTCAGCAGCATCCGTGCCAACCTTAAACAGTCATTAAAAAGCGTTATATTAGTGCGGGAATGGCGCATTACAGTGCAGAATGCCTGTACCAAAAAATACATAGCCACCCCAAATAGCAGGAAAATTGTCGCAAACCCTACAATGCCTTTCAGGGTTGATCGGTTGAATAGCTCATTAAAACTGGCGGACAAGGCGTTATTCAGTGCTCATGCTGCCATAGCCTGCCAGCTGAAACTGAATTCTTGGAGCAAATTGAATAATTGGCGTCGTATTTGCATGGTTTTGTTTCAAAAGCCACATCACCTTGAGAGTTTCGGCATGAGCAAAACCACACCAGATTATTTACAAAGCCAGCTAGCCATAGACAAGTTAGACAGTAATTTGGTCATGATGCGATCAACTGGCACCTTGCCGTTTTCATTATTTGTAACAGCTGTCGAGCAAGCCCCGGTGGCCATTTCCATCACCGATAAAAAAGCCAACATCCTGTATATAAACGATGCCTTTACCGATGTCACCGGTTATCAGGCTGCGGAGATATTGGGGAAAAATGAATCGTCCCTGTCGGATAAATCCACCCCGCGCCAGGTTTATTATGATTTGTGGCATACCATCTCCCGTAAGCAGGTCTGGCATGGGCAATTGGTCAACCGTCGCAAATTGGGCCAACGCTATCTGGCTGATTTAACGATCGCCCCAATGCTGGATGAGAATGGCGCGATTAGCCATTACATTGGCATGCACCGTGATGTTACCCAGGCTCATCAGGCAGAACAACTGGTCAACAACCAAAAGCAACTGATTGAATCGGTGATCAACGCCTCGCCTGTGGCGATGGTGGTTCTGGATCGTGAGCATCACATCATCCTTGACAATCAGATGTATAAAATGCTGATTAGCGAGTTGGGACATGCCGAACCTGCCTTGTTTTTCATTGATGCCTTACAACAGGATATGGGTGATTTATGGGCGACTGTTGATGGACAACCGCGTGGCTTCGCTAATCGTGAAGTGCGTGTGGAAGGGATAGGGCAGCGAGGCACCCGCTGGTTTGCCTGTTCCGGTAATTGGTTTAGCGAGAATGATGCCTGCGCAGACAGTTTCTTTGCCAACCAGTCCAAGGAGTTTTTGTTGCTGACGGTCAACGACATTACCCTGCAGCGGCGTCAGCAAGAAAATCTACATTTGCAGACCTTGCGCACCTTATTGGCTGAAGAAGAACACTTGCGCAGTATCCGTGAGACCCTGCTGGGAGCAATGCATCAGATTCGCCAGCCTTTGAACCAAATCCATGCGGCGATCCAGATAATGACTCAACGTAACGATAGCCAGAATCAGGCTTTAAAGGATTTATTAAATCAGGTGCAATTGATGGGAGAAGACACGCTGGCAACCTTGCAACGCTGCGTACCGGAAATCCCGGAAACCGCCGTAATGCCGGTCAATCTCAATCAGTTGCTGCATGAAGTGATGCTGCTGAATAGTCAAAAATTTCTGGCCAACGGCATTGTGGTCGATTGGCTGCCCAATCCGGTATTGCCGTCAATTTTGGGGTCGGAAAACAAACTGCGCATGTTGTTTAAACAACTGATTGATAATGCCTTAAACGCCATGAATCGGGCCGGTAGTCACGAACGAATGATCAAAATTATTACCGCGGTTGACAGAGAGTGGGTACTGGTGACCATCAGCGACAGTGGTCCAGGTATTCCAGCCAGTCAGCGTAACAAGGTGTTTGAGCCGTTTTTTACCACTCAGCAAAATGTCGGGGGCGTGCAGGCGGGTATGGGTTTGGTGATGGTCCGGGAAATTGTCAATCAACATCAAGGCATGATTGAAATCGATCCTGACTATGGAACGGGGTGCAGCTTTAATATCAGTTTCCCGATTACATCGTGCAAAACGAGCAAAACCGATGAGTGAGCGCTCGTTACTGGTCGAATCAGAACTGGATACCTTGTTTCTGGTCAGCCAGTTACTGAACAGTACCCATGATTTGCGGAGCAAGCTCAAAGGTATTCTGGAAATTTTACACAAACGCTCCGGTCTGCATTTTGGGATGATCACCTTGCGCGATGTGGACGATGACAGCATGAGTCTGTGCGAGTTTTATGGGGTCGATATCGATCGCGAAGTGCGCTATCAACCCGGTGAAGGTTTGGTCGGGGCCATTCTCGACGAAGGCAGTACCATCGTTGTCGAGCGCATTGCTGATGAACCCCGCTTTTTGAGTCGATTGGGGGTTTATAACCCGGATTTACCGTTCATTGGCTCGCCGCTGGCAGTAGAGCAGGGCGAGGTGGTGGGCATACTCGCTGCACAACCGTGTGAAGCATCGTTTCTGGGAGAGCGCGCCCGCTTTCTGGAGATGGTGTCCAATCTGATTGCGCAAAGCGTCAATACCCTGCGGGTGGTGGAACGCAAGCAAAATGAATTGACTAACGAACGTGATTTTCTGAAACAGGCGTTGGTTAAAAACTACCGTTTCGAAAATATCATCGGTCATTCAGAGCCGATGTTGAAAGTGTTCGATATTATCCGGCAGGTAGCGAAATGGCATACCACGGTGCTGATTCGTGGCGAATCAGGCACCGGCAAGGAAGTGGTCGCCAGCGCGATTCATTTTAATTCGACGTGTGCCAATGGTCCGTTTCTAAAGCTCAATTGCGCGGCATTACCCGATACCTTGCTGGAGTCGGAATTATTCGGTCATGAAAAAGGTGCGTTCAGTGGCGCCATCGGCCAACGCAAAGGTCGTTTTGAACTGGCTGACAACGGCACCTTGTTTCTCGATGAAGTCGGCGAGATTTCCGCATCGTTCCAAGCCAAATTATTGCGGGTGTTGCAGGAAGGCGAGTTTGAACGGGTAGGCGGGGTGCGTACCTTGAAAGTCAACGTCCGCATCATTGCGGCGACCAATCGAAATCTGGAACAAGATGTTGCCAATGGTTCGTTCCGTGAAGATTTATATTACCGGCTGAATGTAATGCCCATCAATATGCCGCCGTTGCGTGAGCGCATCGAGGATGTTCCAGAACTGGCAACCTTTCTGCTCAACCGCATCTCCAAACAACAGGGTGGTCGACTGCTTGACATCAAGGAAAGCGCCTTGAGAATCATGATGAAGCATCACTGGCCCGGCAATGTCCGGGAATTGGAAAATCGTCTGGAGCGGGCCGCCATCATGAGCAGTGACGGCATTATCGATCGTGACGTGATCATCAGTACCGGTCTGGAAGATGAAATCGGTTTCATCCGCCCGCAATCCATCATTACGCGGATGGCGGATTTACAAAACGAAGATCTGGACGAACGCGAAAAAGTCATCGCCGCACTGGAACAATGTGGCTGGGTGCAAGCCAAGGCAGCCCGATTACTGGATATGACGCCCAGGCAGATTGCCTATCGAATCCAGACCTTGAATATCAGCGTAAAGCAGATTTAACCGCTCATCAAAAACTTGATCGGTTTGGTTTTTCAGCATATCAACCATCCGAACCAGACAATATAAAACGGCTATTTGCAGAATGAGGTTGGATTGATGGCTGACAGTCTTGATCGCTGAATTTGATCAACGGGTTGGAATTTGACTTTCACATATCTCTTGGCTTGCTTGATTCGAGATTGATCGTCTTGTTGCGGCCAAGAGCGGAAGCTCAAGGTTCAAAATATTTCACAGATAAAATGTCGGCTATAGAATGTATTGCAGACCATCGGATCGATTTTTGGCTTTGTTTTGCCAGATTACAGTGTTGAACGATATGGTAGATAGCCATGCCATTTAGTCTTAGAGCTAACTTCAACAGTGTTCAAGATCGTCACACCACAACAGGACAGGCTCCTAGGTAGACGCCTGAACTAGCGTCGACTTGTTGGTTTTGTTTGCCTTCCACGCAGACCAGTACAATTGCTGCCCGCTCAACCATCCGCCGTTCAGCGCTATGACTGCGCGATAACTTTTCCAGATGCGATCTATCGGCATCGCTCAATTTGATTTCGGGGGGCTACTCTTGGCATGCCCTATGGCTTAAGTCAATAATGAAATCTATTTATGAAAATAAACACTAGCTTGAAATTTTCCGGGCTACATCGCTCCGGCCGGAAGCAATTGTAGCAGTCATGGAGTGCTACAGAACATTCACTTGCCGATGACTGTAAACTGGCTCATTGCCGCCAATGATTTTCGAATAAAACCCGGATAAAGCTTAGGTCACTTATGAAAATCCGGGGCATCGCTGATCCGAAACATTGCGCTCGTCACTTGAGCTTTCTGGAGCGATGGAGCGATTTTGTCTTAATTTCCGGCGATTTTTGGAGCGCAGAATTAGCTGGCAATCAATTTCTAGTAATTATTCTATGGTTTTGTGAATTTGATATATAGTTCACAGTATGCTAGTTTTACTTTCGGCTAGTCATTCACACATAGAATAAACGTTAACAATAAGTGGTTTTATTGACTAGGAGTTTTAAATATAAGGAATTTGGCTAAGCTGTATAAGCTCTAGCGTAATCGATCAATCTACTTTTTCAAAACTTACGAGTGTGTTCTGTTCCTGGCCGTTTCAGTCGATGAATGGGGGGATTATGAACAGGTATACAGTCGCAATTGTCTTTCTGCTAAGTATCTACAGCACCACTATCAGTCAAGCGCAAATTACAACGGTTCCTGTACGACCTGTGTTGACGAATTTGACGCTTTCAGCTGATTTACTGGATACCATTCGACCCAGCACAATCACCCGACGTTGCCCAACCAGTGCGTTAGTTGCCGATGTGGTCGCGATTGATCATCCGATGGTGTTTAACCGATTGGGTGCCCAAAACGTCAATTGGATGATGTATGCCTTACGTCATGATGTGATCGATCTTAAAAGCCGCTATCCGCTGAATTTCACCGAAAAAGGCAACGCTCTATTCGAGCAAGCCAGACAAAAAAAAGCCAGTCGCGATATTGCCCTGCGGCCTGATCTTAGACCGCGTCCGTTAGTGTTAAGGGTTGCAGAAGGCGGCTATCTGAAAGTCCGCCTTACCAATTTATTAGAGGTTAAGCCGCTTGCTGCGCCGACACCGGAAAACCTGCATCCCAATCATGCCAATCCTTACGATTCATTCCCCGACCCGCTACCAAATATCGATCATCCTATGGAGCAGGCGGCCAAAGATGTTATCGGCACGCCGGATGACAAAAAAATATTCCGCATAGATGATCAAGTTGCCAGTCGTTATGTAGGCTTTCATCCTCAGGGTTTGGAGATTGTAACCGACATTGGCAGCAGTAGCTCCAATGTGGGCAAAAATACCAACAGTCTGGCTGCTCCCGGCCAAACCCAGGAATATTGTTTTTACGCACCCAAGGAAGGTGCCTATTTGGTATCCAGCGACGGTGCGGCGTTTGGAGGTGAGGGAACCGCCGGCAATAGCGGGGTGGGATTGTTTGGTGCGGTAACGGTACAACCCAAAAAAGCCCGCTTTTATCGCGGTCAGATTACCGAAGAAGAAATGCGCTTGGCGACCCGTGGTACCACCCCCAAAGGCCAGCCCATCATCGATTACGAAGCCACTTACCCAAACAATTGCGCCCAGACCCCAGTCTGGTGTGATGAAGGCAAGGCCGGTCTGCCGATTTTGAACATGGTGCAAAACGGTCGTATCGTACACGGAGATATTAATGCCGTTATTGTCGGTTCTTTGGCGACCGGTATGTTTTCCAAAACCACCTATCCTTTGGAATCCAAGGGCAAACGCAATCCGGCGTTACCGAACAGGTTGGAGCCTTTTCGGGAATTTGTGTCGATTTATCATGACGAAAATGCCGCTACCCAGGCGTTTCCCTATTTCTTCGAACATCCTGAGTTAAGCCACACCCTGCACGGAGTGCGTGATGCATTCATGATCAATTACGGTTCAGGCGGGGTAGGTGCGGAAATTATTGCCAACCGCTTGCAAGCCGGGCCGATGCAGGATTGTATCGATTGTGCTTACGAAGAGTTTTTTCTGTCTTCATTATCGGTGGGCGATGCGGCGATGCTGGTGGATAAACCCGCCAATTTGGTGACCAGCCAGTGTCAACCCGAATATACCTTAAAACCTGAAAGCGAGGAATTCAAACAATATTGCACCCAACCCAAAGGCGAACCCGGCGATAAGCGCGGCGATCAGCGGGCGACGCAGGCTTTTTATCCGCATGATCCCGCCAACGTGCATCACAGCTACATGGGTGATTTTGTTAAATTCCGCAACCTGCATTCCGGCAAAGAACAACACATTTTTCATCTGCATAACCATCAATGGCTGTTCAATCCCAACGACGATAACAGTAACTACATCGATGCCCAAGGCATAGGCCCCGGTTCAGGCTATACCTATGAAATTGCCTATGGCGGTTCCGGTAATCGCAATAAAACCGTAGGTGACGCGATTTTTCATTGCCATTTTTACCCGCATTTTGCTCAGGGGATGTGGTATTTGTGGCGGATACACGATGTGTTTGAACAAGGCACTGCCCTAGCCGTCAGTCAGACAGCAACCAAATACCACCAAAAACCCTATGAACTACATAGCGGTTTGCCCGCCCAAAAAGCTCGTGCCTTGCCGGATGGTGAAATTATCGCAGGCTCTCCGATCCCAGCAGTGGTGCCATTACCTAGCAAAGGCCTGGCTTTAATGCCGGCTGCGGTTGAAATAAAGCCTCGTAAGGGATTGGATGGCAAAACCTATGGCTCCACCGCAGAGGTGCTGAATTCGGAACTCAACCCCGGTTATCCGTTCTGGATCGCTGGTGTCGCCAATCCTGTCGGCGCGGCCAATCCAAAATCGTCGATGGGTTCTCGGCCTGCCACGCCACCGTTGGATATGAGCAGTATTCCCGGCCTGGTTGCAGGTCATGACGGTGGTTTGCCAAGACACACCTTGGCGGGTTTTTCGGCTGGCAGCACGCTGGATTTGGCGCATACCGAATTGAGCCGGATGTCCGCCGTGAAAACCCTCAAAACCGCCATGCCGGTTTACTATCCTGAAACAGGTACGGATCTGGAAAAAGTGGCGATGAAATTTCATGCCACCCGTCAGCATAAAACCCATAAATACAATATGGCCGGCACGCTCAGCAATGCCTATTTTGTCACCAATGGCGCCGAACCCATTCCCGGTGCGCCGTATAACGATCCCTGTATCGATGACAAAGGCAAGCCCACCAAAACCGGTATGGATGGCGCGTTTTTCGGCGGTGCTACAGCCAGTGGCATGATTTCGGCTATCACCCCAACCACACCCAGCGGATTTGAATTTGGCGGCGACAAACCGCGTGTTTACAAAGGTGCTAATTTACAGCTGGATGTGGTGTTTAACAAAGTGGGTTATCACTATCCGCAGCAGCGTATTCTGACGTTGTGGGAAGATGTGCCGGGATTGCTGGATAAAACCAGCCCCAAGCCGCCCGAACCGCTTGTGATGCGCCTGAATACCTTTGATTGCGCCATGTATGCGCATACCAATCTGGTTCCGAAAGAGTTTTATCTGGACGATTATCAGATTACTACGCCTACCGATGTGATCGGTCAGCACATCCATTTGCCCAAGTGGGATTTGACTTCCGCCGATGGCAGCGCCAATGGCTGGAATTATGAAGACGGCACCTTTTCACCCGGCATGGTGCGGGAACGCATCACTGCCATTAATCATTGGAATGATGCACATCCTGGCCAAACGGTGCCTAAACCTGACGGCAGTTCCAATCCGTTAACGCCGGTCAAGCATCCGTATTTCGGCCATCTGGCCGGGTTACAACTGGAAAATTGCGAAAAATTGTGGGAAGAATCCCATGGCGATGCGTATGAGTTTGATAAGTTGCATGGGCATCCTCGTGAATGTGATTGGTTAGGTGCCCGTACCACTCTGCAACGCTGGTTCTCTGACCCCTTGGTCAACAGCGGTGGCGTGCATCGCGGCTTGGGGATTACCTTTACCCATGATCATTTAGGCCCGTCTACACATCAACAATTGGGCTTGTATGCCACCATGCTCACCGAGCCGCCTGGCTCCGAGTGGCGGCATAACGAAACCGGCGATTTGCTGTACAACGTAGCGGTCCGTCAAGATGGCGGTCCTACCTCCTGGCAGGCGGTAATCACCGATAAGAAGGCTCAAAAACTGAATGTGGACGGCGATAAGTTCGATGACTCGCATCGGGAGTTCTTCCTGCAGTTTGGCGATTTTCAACACGCTTATATCAAAGGCGCTTATTGGGGTGTGGATGAAGCCGGCAAGCCAAAACCACCGACTGCCGACAGTTTCCGGGAATCGATCAATCCATCAGTCAGAAAGCCAGCCAAGCCGGAATTTCCGGACATCATTGCCTTTGAACCCGATTGTCCGGGCGGCAGCAAAGGCTTGCCAGGGGCTGTGTATAGCGGTACCCAACGTCCGCCGCGACCCTGTCCGGAAGCCATTTCTGCCGATGACGTGGGCATGATGGTGGTCAATTACCGCAACGAACCGCTGGGTTTGCGGGTGTTTGACCCTGGCCGGCTCGCAGCCGATGGTAAAAAAGGTAATCAAGCCAGCAGTTTTAAGGGGGATCTGGCGTTTGCCATGCAGACCCGTACCGACCGCGCCATTGCCCAGCTCAATACCGAAAAAGGCGATACGCCGTATTCCTTGTTGACGTCTGGCGTGCTGAAGGGCGATCCATTTACGCCCATCATGCGGGCTTATTCCGGCGATATGGTACGGGTTAAAGTGCAGGCCGGCTCACATGAACACGAGCACAACGGTTCCATCAATGCCTTGGGTTGGATGCAAGGCGGTTCAGGGTTTGGGCAGGCCGCCCATTCAGGCTGGCGCAACGCCCAGAACACCGGCTTGTCCGAGCAATTTACGTTCTCGGCCAGAATCACCGACTACAACAGTCCGTCGCATTTGAATGACCGCATGTATGCTTTGGATACCAGTCAGGATGGTCTATGGAACGGGGTGTGGGGGGTGTTACGCAGCTCTGATCAGCGCGACCCAAAGGATAAATTAGTGCCATTACCGTCCAATCCATTGCCGACAGTATTATCGCCTGCGCAAGGCATAGGCAGCGATAACGTGTGTCCGGCCGATGCCAAAGTCAGGCGTTATCATGTCGCTGCGGTGCTGGCGAATCAGGCATTGGATAACAGTTTGGGGATAGCCATTCCTAAAGCCGCGGCGGATGCCACGCTGAATCCGAATGGCGGCTCGCTGATTTACAATCCGCGCGCGACCACCATCAGTATCGAGTATTTCGATGAAGTCAAACAAGTCGTCAAAAAGGACGTGTTGGGTAGCGGCCCTTTGCATGACCCGACCGCTATTTTGTTTGTCCGGTTGCAGGATTTGGATGCCAATAACAAAATTCTGCCAGGGCGCCCCGTCGAGCCGTTGGTGTTGCGTGCGGCCGCTGGCGATTGCATAGAAGTGATTTTGCATAATCGCCTGCCCAAAGCCCGCAGCCAAATGGCTGATTTGGATGGTTATACCTCGCTATCCGGTATCGTGATACGCGATGCAGGCAGTCCGGGTTCGAAAATGACTTCGTTTAATAATAATCTGATTCGCCCTTCTAACCGGATTGGTCTGCATCCGCAGTTGGTGCATTACAACGTGCAGGACTATGACGGCAACAATGTCGGCGTCAATCTGATCGGTACGGTGGCGCCCGGTTATACCAAGGTGTATCACTGGTATGCCGGCGTAGTTGAAACCAGTCCGTCTGCCGAAGCCTGTCCTAAATATGCCGGCACGGATTTCGGTAGTAAGTTTGACAGTCTGAATATCTTCGCCAGACAGCCTAATTTGAGGCCCTTATCGGAACTGGTGACAGCATCGGTATTTGAAACCGAGGTCAGTAAAATTCTGGATCCGAAGTATGAAGATAGGGGGGAGGTCGATCCTAAACTGTTGGATGTGACCAAACGCCTGACCGAGATGGCGCAAGCAGCCGGTTGTCTGGAGGTTTTACCAGCAATACAAGCCAGTACGGGAATTACTGCGACCCGACTGACCACTGCACTGTCCACCGCCAATATTGAAGATCAGGCCCCCTTGCTGGGAAGCGATGCTTATCTTGATCCGTTGAAAAACCTTAGCAAACGTCAAGAATGCGCCAAAAAATTGGCCGCGGGTAACGGCGATTTATTGCAAAGCCAATTTCCCAACGACTTCAAAACCCTGGCGTTACGGATAGCCAATATATTTGTTTTGCAGGGCGAAGGGATAGACGATCCGCGTAATAGCAAGCTGGATGCCTACGCTTGGCGCTTGCCCAGATACCCGGATTTGACGCCGGAAACCACCAAACTGGCTGCACTCTCGAAAGAGGCTTGCCGCTATGTGGGCGTTGAATTCGGCGGTACCAATCTGACGCCGCCAGATCGTATCAAACAGGGCCAAAAAGCCGCTGTGGGAGCGTTGATCATCGAGCCTAAAAATGCCAGCTGGAAAGAGTTTACCGATGATCAAGTCATCGATAGACAAAATCCCGGCGTCAATCAGGTGAATAAACGCGCCTCGCGCGCCACAGCCACTGTGTCCTATCCTGTATTGGATAATGCCGGGGTTAAAACTCAGCGCAGCTTCCGCGATTTGGCTTTGGTACATCAAAAAGGCTTGAACTTCCGTTATGGCAAAGGCGGTGCGGTGAGCAATCTTGCCGCGGAAAAAGAAGCCGCCAGTGAAGCCTTCAACGCCACCGCACCAGAAGATGCGCATGACTCAGGGCATATGGCCATCAATTATGGCAGTGAGCCGTTATGGTTCCGCTTCGGCTTGCCTGCCGATGCACCGTTTGGTAAGGAAGGCTTGGGTGGCGTGCATAATGCTTGGCAAGGCTTTAGTAATCAATGCTGCGCCAACGGCGGCACGGCTACCAGCGCAGACCCCAATGTTCAGGAACCCTATGTACCCATCATGACCGTGGCTTCTGGAAGCGAAATGCGCATCCGTACCTTGATGCCTACCGGGGTGGGGCGAGCTTCGACAGTTGAATTGTACGGCCATAACTGGCCGCGCGATCCGTATCTGGCGGAAATGCTAGATGTTAACGGCTTGCCGGCAGGCAATAAACCGGCCGACTGGAAAATCCCCTCCCAATGTATCGGCCAAAATGCCATGGCTATGGGCATGGGTGGACAGGACAGCGTCACGCCAATGGCGCATTACGATATGGTCTTCCCCAGAGCAGGCGGTAATAAACGCATAGCCGGGGATTATTTGTGGCGGGATCATGCCGGCTTTGGTATTACCAATGGCCTGTGGGCATTGATTCGGGTTGAGAAATCCTCCGCCGCGATCAGTCCTGCTGCGCTGAGATTGAACTGTCGATGAGACGTAAACCGTTATCTGGCATGATAGCGGCATTTCTCCTGCTGATGCCGCTATCTGCTTGGGCTGTTAATTATGTCGACAGGGTCATTCAGAAAGAGGGCTTGGAGGTTAAGCTTAGTCTCGATGCTGTCGACGCTAGTCGTTCTGAAACTCCTACAGCCGGCCAATTGCTGAAATTATCCATCGCAGGAAAGCGTTTGGCGGACCAACAACCCTTAAAGGATTGGTCATTAGGCACATGGCTGGATTTGGAAATTTCGCCGTTATCCGGCTCTGTGCCGGTGTGTGGGCAACGGATAGCCGGGTTTTTAAGCAGCAATTTAATGCGTCAACCATTGCTGGATTTGACCAGCTATTACGTGCTGACGCTGGATCAGGAAGCCAGTGTGTCGGTGCTGGACCCGGCAGTCAGTTTTGCCAATAAATCCAGTCTTTACAGTGTGATCAAATTAGGCGGCATCGGTTTTGACTGGCTGAAAACCGCCGATGATGCCCGCTTGTTCGTGGCATTGCCGGACAGCCGGGAAGTGGTGGCGATCGATCTGCAAACCTTGCAATTGATCCAACGGATTAAATTGCCCGGTCAACCCACCCGATTGGCGTTAATGCCGGGCCAGCGGCTGCTGTGGGTAGGACAAACCGGTCTTCAGCCTGAAGACAGTCAGTTGAGCGTGATTGATACTCAGGATGGGCGGATTGTGGCAACGCGGCCTTTACCCAAAGGCCATCATGAATTTGCCTTTAGCGAGCAGGGCGCGCAGGCATTTGTCAGTAATCGGGATGATGGTTCCGTCACCCTGCTGGATGGCCGAAATTTCGAAACCCAAAAAACCTGGAAAATCGATGGCTTGCCGTTATCGTTGGCGGTAACCGGACAAACACTATGGGTCAGCGATGCGCAAAAAGGTCGCTTATTGCGGTATAACCTGCAGGGCGAACCATTGGATAACATGGCGCTTAAACCCGGTGTCGGGCCGCTACGGCTCAGTCCGGACCGAACGTTGCTTTTTGCTCTCAATCCGGGCGAGCATCAGGTGTATGTCATCGATACTCAACAAAACCGTTTGTTGCAATCCGTGACGATTTCCGGCCGGCCATACGATGTGATTTTTTCGGAGCAATTTGCTTATATAAGAACGCTGGATAGTGAACAAGCGGCTTTGATCAGCTTGAGCGAGCTCAAGAAGCCCGGCAAGGTTTCCCCAAAATATATCCCGGTCGGCGCCAACAAAATGTCCGCCAGCGGCGATTTGCCGATTGCCTCCAGTATGACCCCGGCCATGGGGGAATCGGGTGCCTTTTTCGCGGCACCGGCTGAACGCACTGTGTATCACTACATGGAAGGCATGAATGCGCCGGATTCCGGTATCCGAACCTACGGCCATGTACCAATGGCAACCCTGCTGGCTCGACGGGGTTTACGGCAGGTCAACCCCGGCCAGTACGAAGCCACTTTTCGGTTGCCTTCGGCCGGAAGGATGGTGCTGGCGCTGGCCAGTGAGAATCCGCGTTTCATGGAATGCATTGGCATACAGGTCAAAGCGGATCAGCCTTTGCCTCAGCAAGCGGGTCCCAAACTCAGCTGGATGGGCGATAGCTTTTTGCGGAAACATAGCGGTGAGCTGTTTTCATTGCGAGTAAAAACAACCGAGCAACCGCCGCAACAAGTGATTTTCAAGTCTGTGGCAGTACGAGCGGTTGCTGTGGCTGGCGGCGAAGGGCAGGTTTGGCCACTGACGGCCGATGTTGATCACCCTGGCGAATACGTTGCTACTGTGAGTGTTAATGAGCCAGGCAGTTATTATTTGCATCTTGTCTCCGAGCCGCAGGTATCCGTGCCGTTTACCAGTTTGATAGTTGAAAAGCAGTGATGATTCATATCAGTCGAGGTCGAACTTTACGGCGAAGCATGGCGGTTTTGTGGTTAATAGCTGTGGCTTTAGTTGGGTCGAGTCAGTCGTTTGCCGCAGAAACCCCGGCCAATCTGGAAACTTTTAGGACCCAGGTCGCGCTGCCATCCGTGGTATTGGTCGATCAGTTCGGCAACTCGCACCAGTTGGAAAGTTTGTTCAAAGAACACGTTGTGGTGGTGGATTTTGTGTTTACCTCATGCCGCTCGGTTTGTCCGATCATCACAGCAGTCATGAAACGTGTTCATCAGGTATTGAAAAATTCATTGGGCGATTCGTTATTGCTGGTATCCATTACCCTCGCTCCGCAACAGGATTCACCGGAACAGTTAGCGCAATTTGCCAATAAATTGGGCAATTTTCCGCATTGGCTTTGGTTAAGTGGCGAGCCGCCCGCCGTGGGTCAGGCGATACAAGCGTTTGGTATCAACCCCAATGCAGCCCCGGAAACGCATCCGCCGTTGATAGTGGTCGGGCAGGGTAAAGACTGGTTTAAATGGGTCGGTTTGCCCGATGCGCAGACTATCGCACAGGCAGCGCTGACTATGCTGCAAAAACAGAAAAACCCTGCCCCATGATGAGTGATTTATCAAGACAAACTTTATTAACCCGGCCCTTATATTTCCTGGATTCGTCATTCCCGCGAAGGCGGGAATCCAGTATAGCCGTTGGGCTCCCGCCTTCGAGTGAGCGACAATATTTAAGGGCCGAGTTAATAGATGTCCTGCAATTATCCAGCCTGCGACATGTTGCTGTCGGGATTGTCATCTTGCTGTGCGTTTTGAGTTTCAGCAGTGCTGCCGGCGCAGCGCCGTCTGCTCAGGAGCGGGAACAGCGCGCTCAAAGCTATTTTGGCGACGATGTATTGCTGGATCAGGATGGCGTGCGGCGCAAGTTTTATTCAGAATTACTCAAAGATCGGGTGGTGCTGATTAACGTTGTGTTTACCCAATGCCGCGATGCCTGCCCGTTAATTACCCAGCGCCTACGCACTGTGCGGCAACAGCTGGGTGCCAGCTTTGCCAAGCCTGTGTTTTTTCTGTCGTTATCCGTCGATCCCGAGCATGACCGCCCGCAGCACTTAAAAGCCTTCGCGCAAAAGCAGCAGGCTGACGAGCCGGGCTGGCGCTTTTTAACTGCCGAACCCGCCACCATGCATGCGGTGTTAAAGCGGCTGGGACAGTTTCAAAATCAGCCGGAAGATCACAGCACCTTGCTGATTGCCGGCAATCCCGCCACAGGCCATTGGTTGAAAATTCGCCCGGATTCACCACCGGAAGCCATTGCCGCAAAGTTGCAGGGATTGATCGAAGGCCCATGATGCGATGAAAAACCGCTTATTAACCTGGCCATTAAATACCGTTCACCCTGAGCCTGTCGAAGGGCCCACCAGTCGTGGATTCGACGACCTCAGCCTTTATGCCCCAGAGGGTAAGAACGGAATACCAGCGATAAAGAAGGCCGGTTTATTAAGTAGATGGAGCCTGTTGCTGCTGGCGCTGTTTCATACCCCGGTTTGGGCAGACGACTTAGGCGCAACGATTTTTCAGCAAGGCATAGGCCGGGATGGCCGGGAAGTCACGGCGAGCTTGCCGGGACAAGTCAGTTTGCAGGGCGCTGCGGTGGCTTGTGCAGGTTGTCATGGTCAAAAAGGGCAGGGTGGTAAAGAAGGTTTTGTCACTGCCCCGGCAATTGGTTGGCAGGCTCTGGCTATGCGTTCCAATTCAGACAAGTATGATAAAAGCGTGTTTCAGCAGGCTATCAGCCATGGGCTTGCTGCGGATGACCGAGCGTTGGACCCGATTATGCCGCGTTTCAGTCTGGCCAGTGATGAAGTCGATGCCTTGGCGACTTATCTACAGCAACTTGATCAGCATGCGTTGCCCAAGCGGGCTGTGGCTTTATCGATACTGCCGGAAGCGGGCGTCAGCAAACTGGCCGATGCGTTGCTGGATAATCTGCAGACGTGCAGTGGCTTGGCGCCCGGCACGCGTTTGTGGCCGCTGGACGTATTGCGCTATAAAAATTCCGCGGATGCCATCAGCCAATTGCGAGAGCGGTTGAAATCCGGTTCGGTACGTTTTTTGATTGCGCCGTTTGTGGCCGGTTGGGAAGCGGAGTATGGTCAACTAATGGATGACTATCAGTTGGCTACTTTGTTGCCGTTTTCCAGAATGGATTTTGCCGATCAGCAGCCAGTGTTTCTGGCATTGCCAGGCTTACAAAAACAGTTACACGCCTTGATTGATGTGGCGGTTACTCGAAACATCAAACAACTGCGCGTGCTGGCAGCGGCGGACGATATGTCGGCAACGTCGTTAATCGAGTCAGTCAGACCTTACGCTGCAAAGCAGCATGTCCAATTGCAAACGGCAGCATCGACACTCACTCAACCGAAAAAAAATTCGGTCTGGCTGATCGTCTCACCGTTGAATTTGATTGCGCCGCAACTAAAAGCGCAGGCTGTCGACCCTGACAGCTTGGCTTTGATCCCGGCCCCTTATTTTTCCCCGGATCTTGCCGCAACGGTTTCGAGCTGGTTGATCGCCTATCCGTATCCGCCACAGAACCCTGCGGATAAAAACTGGCAATCGCCGCTGGCGCGTTGGTCGCAAGCAGGCTGCAAAATTTTAGCCAAAGCGGCTGAGCAACCCGATACCGCTTGGTGGCAAGACAGTCGGGCAACTGCCGAGTTTGATTCATTAATTCCCAAGCAGGCGGTAGTAATGCCCTGGCCGACCCGATGAATATTCAGATAAATTCGGTACTTAAACCACGAAGAACGGTAGGAGCGTGCCATGCGCGATATTGACGGCTTCGCGGGCACACGGCCCCACTTTACAGTCTTGACTTAACGACATTGATCCTACTCGACTACTGGGTATAAATTGCTTTGCACTGAATAGGTACAGTGTTTCAAGCTGTAACGCTTGATCGACATCTCTTGAATCAGTGAAAATCGTAATGAGTATGGCTGCAACCGTTGGATTTTTGGCTATTTGCATTCTGATGTTGGAAATCAGAATGGCTCCCGTCTTTAATCCACGACGTTTTGAGCAAAACAGGGTTGATTCATGAATAGTCATTACCGGCCAGAAGCCGATAGACATAACAAAAGCGAAAATGGCAACTGCCCAGCCGTTAGCATGTGTGGTGAGTTTACGAACCGCACCAATCGCGAACGATGCGCTTCACGCTGTTCAGCACATCCTAAGGCCCTATTTAGGGTGCACACCTTATCGTGTTACCGTTTATTTGGATACTAAATATATATGTCCGTTTTCCGGGTCATCATTAGTGTTATTAGGTGCAACTAGAACTGGCATTAACCAAATCAACTTACGAAGTGCGCGACCTTCACCATACGGTTGGTTTCGCCAATGACCGCGCCGCCAATGACTTGCTGGGTGAATTCCTGTTGACGCCTCTATTAACTTGCGCTGTTCATCGATCTTTTTTCCGCAGATATGTACTTGCACATATCCCATTGATGTTAATTTCGACTTCGCTCTAGCCGACTCTTTACCATTTCCGGTTTCGGCCTTCGCTTTTAATTTGACTGGTGTTTCATCGGGCCAGACGGTTTCAATATCGTCTGGGTACGCGGTCACATAGCAAAGCGCATTTACCACTAATTTAAGCGTTTCGTGATAGATCGGATGGCGTTTTGTAAGTTTTTCTATCCGTTGCTTGGCCATTGCCGGCGAAACGTCCACAATGTTTAGTGCGTCCGGCATTGACTCGCCCATCTTGCCGAATTCGTCCGACACCTTTTGTGTAATATCGCCACCGTCGCCGGTAGCTTTCTGTGCAAGCGTTGTTTTGTTATCGTTAAACACTTGATCAATGGCAGTCGCTAAGGTTTTTTCGCGAAATTCGCCGACAAAATCCTGTGTGTAGTGTGGCTCCGGGATCACAAACCAAAGGCGTGATTTTTGCCTATCTGACGGAACCGCTGTGATTGTGAAACGTATATCCCCGGCGGCCCCTCTTGTTTCAACGTATGCCCCATCGACAAACCAGCCCTCCTCTAACTCTAAGTGCTTTTGCATGGCAAAGTATAGGTATTGAGCTGAGAATGGTGTTTTCAACAAGTTAAGCGGGATTTCGTCAACATCCGTTTTTGCCAGCATTTCGATCAATGATGGTGGAAACTTCATAATCTGGCGGCCCGCTTGGACAAACCGACCGTATGCAGTCGATAACACCTCTAATGACTCTATGATGTGCGACGGACTGGGTGAATCTAAGGTTAGGCGACGTGGGTAATTCAATACCTTGTTATTCGTTTCGTCACACGCGTGTTGCATCAATTTATTTAACAGTGGAACGGTTAAAAAGCCGGTATTAGGATCGACTTGCTGGCGATAGATTTTGCCTATCGGTTCTGCGCATGCGTGGAACGCCTTAAATCGCTCTGGATGTAAACTGTAAAGTGGCGGGTCTGGCTGCTCTTTTGGTTTTGGAACGCAAACATATTTAACCTCATCGCTGACTTCATCAAAGAATTCTGCTAATCGAACGTACTCCATTACGGGATCGGACACCTCAATGGTTAGGGAATCCCACAATACGCGGCCGATTTGTGGGCGCTCGTCGATCCATCCAATACGCGCCGTTACTTCGGAGTGATGATTGATAAACTCCAGAAAATACCCCAGCATCCGTGCATTTGCATTGCAAAATTCCTTTAATTCCAAATATGAGTCGAATATCGCCTCGGACACTATCATTACCCTATGTTCATTGTCCCAGGTATTCGATGATTCGGCTTCTTCTAATTTATCTGGTTGTACCTCGTTATTTTCCAGCGCATCCACCCAAGCGCCTATAAGGCGATTAAAGGCATCTGCGAAGTCTTGAACCATTCGCGGTTTCGTTTCGATGCTTTTAGTAAATGCTCTTACCTCTTCGGAGTAACCATTTTTTATAAGTGATGCAATAAAGTTATCGAATGATATTTGCGTTGTTTTTGTTGTCATCTATTTATTTAGCTTTGCAATGCGATAAGGTGTGCCAAATAGGATGTGCCGACATTAGGAAGTGCATCCGTCGCGTCACTCAATACTATCAATCTCACTGTCTTCATTATGCCCCAATTTCTTTCATTAATATCTTGCTTTAGATAACTGTGGAAGCTTGAATAAGGCCAAGCGATTACATTATGAACGTATAAATGTTTTACCCGATTCCAGCCCGCGTAGCTCCGATTAGCGATAGCGTGTTGCGGCTGGGCAATGCAGCTTAAATCTAGCGGGTGGGAAACCCGCCTCGGTAACTGCTAGCCACAGGCCGAGTATCGAGCCTTGCAGGTCTTCGGGTAACCGATTACTTGATGCGTAGGTACGAAAACTGGCGAGGAACAATGGTAACGGATAATGCCGACCGTGAAGGTGTTGAGTCTCGAAAACTATAGTAGGAAAGGGCTGAGGATTTACGCTACCCCGCAAGCAACAAAGTCACTGGCGCCAAGGCGAGTCAGTGGTTTCCACCTGGGATCTTAGGCCGTTTCGAGCCCGATATTGAGGTTAAGCGGTAACCCAGGAGATCCGTATGTTGGCGTTTTTTTTTAACGCACTTCCCGACAAGCCTAAACCGCGAGGGAGGAAGCCGTAACGTACGGAAGTCGGAGGTTCCCATATTGTGCGCTGGGCAGCGCGTTGTTCAGGAGGGTTAAAGTCCCTCTGGCGCTCGGAGAGGGGCGCTATATCCAAAAGCGGGGGTAAAGCCTCGCTGGCTGGCCGGGAAAGTGATGATGGTA
>PERU01000035.1 GCA_002928965.1 Methylomonas sp. | reverse complement strand
CCCGGAATTCTGCTTATTCCGAATCACACGATTCTTGCTCCCCTCTTTGATAAAGAGGGGTTGGGGGGAGATTTTTTAATAAATCCCCCTCGATCCCCCTTTTTCAAAGGGGGACGTTATTTGTAGCGAAATCCTAAGGGATGCTGCATTTTTCAAAATACCTTTTTTGACACTCGCTCGTTTGTATAACCCCTCCCTAGCCCTCCCCTTGCCAGGGGAGGAGACCTTTGCTGATCCCCTCCCCTGGCAAGGAGGAGGCCGGGAGGGGGTGCGGTTTTGATGGTATTTTTAGGCTTGCGGCATCCCTAAACACCGAGCCTCTCGATTTAGGATTTTGCAAATAACGCCCCGAAATTCTGGCCTTACCAACGCACGGTCTACTCCCCCCTCATTGACAAAGAGGGGCTGGGAGATTCTTCAAATACCCCCTCAATCCTCCTCAATCACCCTTTTTTCAAAGGGGGGCGTTATGTTTGGCGAAATTCTTAGTTGAAACAGTTTGCCAATCAGCTTAACTTTTGCGATCAGGCCTTGACCCTGCTGGCATATTTGCAATAACGTCTGTTGGCCGGCTCATCACTTAATCTAAACATGATCATGACTGAATCCAATCACTCGAAACCCCGCATCCTCATCATTGATGAGGCCAATGGCAGTGAGCAGGTGCTATCAGGCATTCTAGGCGATGATTATGCCGTGATGACCGCAAGCAGCAGCGCAAAGGCACTGGAACTGGCAAGCAGAAAACCCGCACCTGATTTGATTCTGCTGGATATAGCACTGCCGGACACAGATGGCCATGAACTACTGCATCGCTTGAAAACCAACCATGCAACCGCTGGCATTCCGGTCATAGTACTGACTGCCATGCCGGCATCTGCTGATGAGGCTGCAAACAACGCATCCGGCGCTGCCGATTACATCATCAAGCCCTTTCATATCAACCAGGTTCGAGCACGGATACATACCCATTTGGAACTCAGTCGGCTGAATCAACATTTTGAGCAATTGGTTGAACAGCACAACGCCGAGCCAAACCATTTGAACGCCATCGTCAGCCACTCCCCGGTGGTTGCAATCACTTGGCAGAATGTCGACGACTGGCCAGTAAGCTATGTGAGCGGCAATATGGTGAATTGGGGCTATCGCCCGGAAGACCTGCGCTCAGGCAAAATAAAGTTTCTGGATTTACTCTCGCCCGAGGATCAATTACTGGCTAGAGACCAAATCTATCAACACATCGCACATGGTCCGGATGAATATTGTCGCCAATACCGTTTATGGCACGCTCAGGGCTATTGGATCTGGATTGAAGAATTCAGCCGATTGAACAGAAATGAACAAGGCAACGTTATTGCAATCGACGGCCTGCTCAACGATGTCACTGCCCGTGTTAGAGCAGAACACGCATTGCGTGAAAGAGAGGAACAGTTGCGCATCATCGGCGACAACTTGCCGGATGGTTATGTCTACCGCTACAAAATCGACCCAAACGGTCAGGCTGGATTGCAATACATCAGTGCCGGTGTTGAGAAACTGCACGGCCTGCAACCGGAACAAATACTCAAGGACCCAGGTTTGCTGTTTGCTCAAATGGCCCCCGATTCACTCAAACAGTACCTGGAGGCGGAAGCTGAATGCATGCGGGAGTTAAAAGACTATAAGGGTACCGTACTGTTAAATCTACCTGATGGCCGTCAACGTTGGTTGGCATTGCAATCCAGTCCACGTGCCCAGGCAGATGGCTGTGTATTTTGGGATGGTATCGCCCTTGATGTGTCTGAAAGAATTGCGAATGAACAAAGCCTGATACTCCAGGCCCAGCGTGCCCAAGCACTATTGGAATTACCCAAAGCCTCTGAAGAATTAACTGAACAGGCATTCATGCAGTTCGGCCAAGAGTTAGCGGAAGACCTGACAGGTAGCCAAATCGCTTTTGTACATTTCGTCAACGATGATGAAGAAACCATGGAATTGGTAGCGTGGTCGCGAAGAACCTTACAGCACTATTGTCATGCAACCTACGACAAACACTATCCGGTCAGTAACGCCGGCATCTGGGCAGAAGCACTGCGGCAACGCAAACCGGTCGTATTTAATGACTATGCCAATTATCCTGAAAAACGTGGCTTGCCGGAAGGCCATTCCGAATTAATCCGCCTGATCTCTTTACCCGTGATTGAGAATGGCAAAGTGGTGATGTTGACTGGAGTGGGTAATAAAGCTACCGATTACACCGAACTTGATGTAGAAACCGTTCAACTCATTTCGAATGAAGTCTGGCATATCGTCCAACGCCAGCGTAACGCCAAAAAAATCGCACGCTTTAGCCGTGTGCTGGAACGCTCAACCAACGAACTCTATATTTTTGATAGCGAATCCTTACGCTTCATTGATGTCAACTTGGGCGCTCGTGTCAATCTTGGCTACTCGATGCCGGAATTGGAGCGAATGACCATTCTTGATATTAAACCGGAACTAGCCGCTGAGGATTTCGAAAAATTGGTTGCTCCGCTCCGCAATGGCACCAAACAACGGTGCGAGTTTTCGACAACTCATCGCCGCCAGGATGGCAGCGTCTATCCCGTCGAGGTTCGTATCGAGATCACTGATGACCAGCCTCCCTTGTTTGTAGCCATTATCAACGACCTGACTGAAGCCAGGCAAATGCAGGAGCGGATTACTCAACTCTCGCGCTACGATTCTGTTACCGGTTTACCGAATCAGTTTTTCTTTGAAGATCTGTTGTCGCTGGCAATTTCGGAAGCAGAACGCGAGGACTATCAGATTGTGGTGATGTGCCTGGATATTGCAAATTTCCATAGCATAGATGACAGCTACGGTTTCAAAGTGGGCGACCAGACACTCAAGGTGATCGCAAACCGACTGGTTAAAACTGCCGGGACTGAAGGCATAGTCACCCGCATGTCCAAAGATAATTTCAACATTGTGCATCCGCGCATCAACGATGTGTTAGAGGCCCAACAACTTGCTGAAAATTTGCAAGCTGCAATCTTGGAGCCGGTTTTTCTGGACGACGTGGAAATTCATCTTGAAGCAAAAATCGGCATCAGTTTTTATCCGTCAGATGGCGTATTTGCCCATGAATTGGTGCAGCATGCCGGCATTGCGTTGAATCAGGCCAAAGCAGACAAACTCTCAAATTTGCGTTTCTTTGAACACGAAATGAATGCTCTATTGCTGTCAAAAATTGCTTTGACCAACGATATGCGTCATGCCATCGAACGCGAGGAATTCGAACTCTATTATCAGCCCCAAGTTGAACTGGCCAGCGGTAGAGTGATTGGGCTAGAAGCGTTGGTGCGCTGGCATCATCCGGTACTGGGCTTTTTACCGCCTGACAAATTTATCGAGCTAGCAGAAGAATCCGGATTGATATTGCCGCTTGGCGATTGGATTTTAAAGCGAGCCATAGTGCAAGCCAAAGCATGGCTGGACGCCAATATTACCGATTCGTCTTTTACGGTTGCCATCAATGCGTCGGCGATACAGATGCAAACCGGTAATTTGTTGAATTTGATCGAAACACTTTTAACTGAAACCGGATTGCCGGCGCACTGCATCGATCTGGAGTTGACTGAAAGTCTGCTGATGACCAATGCCGGTGAAACCCAGCTGCTATTGAAACAGCTCAAGGATATGGGTATCCAGTTATCGATTGATGATTTCGGCACCGGCTATTCTTCACTGTCCTATCTCAAGCAGTTTTCAGTCGATAAGCTGAAAATCGACAAAAGCTTTATCGACGCCGTCACCACCAATCCCAATGATGCGGTCATCGTGCAAGCAACCATTGCAATGGCGCACAGCATAGGCTTGATGGTCATTGCCGAAGGCGTGGAGACCCAGGCACAGGCCAATTACCTGCGTACCCTGCATTGCGATCAGATTCAAGGCTATTATTTCAGCCGTCCCATTCCAGCCGCAGAAATTCAGCAACTATTACGTTCGAATCCCACGCTAAGTTTGCCGTTTAGTGAACAAAAGCCAACTCTGCTTTTGGTAGATGACGAACCTAATATTTTGTCAGCGCTGAAAAGAGTCTTGCGACGGGATGGCTACGAAATTTTCACTGCCCAAAGCGGCGAAGAGGCTCTGGAGATCTTAGCCAAAAATAAGGTGATGGTGATCCTTTCTGATCAGCGCATGCCCAATATGACAGGCACGGAATTTTTGTCTCGGGTCAAAATCATGCATCCCCGCACCGTTCGCATCATTCTGTCTGGCTATGCCGATCTCAACTCGATTACTGAAGCCATCAATAAAGGCGAGATTTACAAATTTCGCACCAAACCCTGGGATGATGATGAGTTACGCAATGATATCCGCGAAGCATTTATACATTACGAATCACTTGAGCGTCGGAAGTCGCTGCGAGCTGAACGTCGCTGAAGTAAGATATTTACTGATGCCAAAGATCAATCAGCTGAGTCAAAAACCGTCATCTCGGCAAGGATTGCCGAGATCCAGAAGCCATGGATGGCTGAACAAATCGATTCCGCTCATGGTTTTTTGATTCCCTCACCTTGGCCCGGAGAAGGCTGTCGTAAAAGTCCCCTCTCCTCGCGGGAGAGGGCTTGGGTGAGGGAATAAATGCGCCGAAATTTGAAGTACGAAAGGTATTAACATCCATGCAATGACATTAACCGCATTACTTTAGCGATCATTCGGCTGAGGAAAATAATGACCAAACCGGCTGCACGCCCTCCGGTAACGCCGCCAAGCGCCCTAACTCCACCCATGGATTCTCGGGGTTATGAAAATCAGATCCTACTGAGGCGAAGAGTTGATGTTTATGGGCTAATTGCCAGCTTAAGCGAATATCGTCCACTGAGGCGCGGCCAGTAACCACTTCCACCCCGTGCCCACCGAGCACCTTGAAATCTGTCAAAGCCCGATTCATCCATTTATGACTAAGGTTGTAACGCAAGGGATGCGCCAAAACCGCAATACCGCCAGCAGCACGAATCCAGCCAATCACATCGTCCAGAGATGCCCATTGGGTGGACACAAAGGCGGGTTTGCCTTTACTGAGATAACGATCGAAAGCATCCTGCTGGGTAGCAACATGACCTTGCGCCACCAGAAAATCCGCAAAATGCGAGCGAGTGATTTCGCCGTTGCCAGCAACTTGCGTCACAGCCTGATAAGCACCCTGTATGCCTTTTTTTTCCAGTTTTTCAGCGATTTTAAACGCCCTTTGATCACGTAAAGTCTGTTGTTTGAGCAAGCCTTCGACCAATAAGGGATGACCGGCATCGATATTCAAGCCCACAATATGCAGACACTGATTGGCGTAGTTCGCCGACAATTCAATACCCGCAATCAAACGCATGCCACACTCTGCCGCTGCCTGCGCTGCTTCTGCCAGACCGGCAGTGGTGTCGTGATCGGTCAGTGCCAGTGTGGTGACACCCTGCAGATGCGCACGCCTTACCACGTCAGCGGGAGGTAAGGCACCATCGGAGGCAGTCGAGTGGCAATGGAAATCGTATTTTTGCAGCATTACTGATACTCGCCATAAAGTTTTGCGTACAAGCCATTCTGCTGGATCAAGGCCTCATGCCGACCTTGTTCGCAAATACGGCCTTCTTCAAACACATACACATGATCGGCCTGTTTTACCGCGCTGAGGCGATGGGCGATGATGATGGTGGTGATGCCACTCAGAAACTCGCTGAGCGCCTGATGCAGTTTGAACTCGGTTTCACTGTCCAGCGCCGAGGTGGCTTCATCGAGAATCACCACCGAAGGCTTGCTGACGATCATTCGTGCAATGGCCAAACGCTGGCGCTGACCACCGGACAAGCGCATGCCTTGGCGTCCGACGATGGTATCCAGCCCCCTTTCCAGTTCGACAACCGTAGCTTTCATCTGCGCCAATTCCAGCGCATACCATAGCTCGCTGTCATCCACCTCGCGGCCCAGGGTCAGATTGGCTCTGATGGTGTCGTTTAACAGGGCCGGATGCTGCAAAACTGTGGCAACATGCTCGCGCACCACATCCAGACCGATGCGGGTCAAGGGTATTCCGTTGAAATAAATCATGCCCTGCCCTGGCGGATACAAGCCGATCAAGGTTTGTGCCAAAGTAGACTTACCGCCGCCACTGGCACCCACCAAGGCAATTTTTTCACCGGCGGGTATGTTCAGATTGATGCCATTCAACACCGGCTCATCCTGGTAACTGAAATGCAGATTTTCCACTGTCACTGCTACCGTTTTGGCAGTGGTAAATGGATTCTGCAGATGCGGGTATTCCGGCTCGCGTTGTAATACTGCCAGTTGATTGATTCTGGTCAGTGCGGCTTTGGCGGCATAAAAAGCCTGTTGAATACCCAAAATTTCCTGAACCGGGGCCATCATGAACCATAAATAACCGAATACCGCCAACATCTCGCCGATGCTGAGATCGGAATACAACACCATCAACATGGCGACCGCGCGAAAAATATCAAAGCCAAACAAAAAGGTCAGAAAACTCAGCCTGACCACAGCATCGCTTTTCCAGGCAAACAGAATGGAATGGTTTTTAACGTCCTCTGCACTGTTGATCAGTTGCTGGCAATAATGCTGTTCGCGGTTACTGGCACGGATTTGATGAATGGCTTCCAACGTTTCACTCAAGGCTTGTTGAAACACACCATAGGCTTTGTTTTCGTTGGCTTTTAAATTTTTGATGTTGGAACCGATGGCTCTGGCAAAATAAATCACCACGGGGTTCAGAAAGATAATGAATAAGCCCAGTTTCCAGTGCATCCACAACAAAATCATCGCTGTGCCCAACACCGTCAGACAGGCCACCAGCAATTTACTGATGGTGGTGCCTATAAAGTTATCCAACGTATCCAGATCGGTAACCATGTGGGCAGTGACGGTGCCGCTACCCAGATTTTCGTATTCCGACATGGAAATATGCTGCAGATGATTAACCAGACTTTTACGAATCCGAAAAATCACATCTTTGGCAATTTTGGAAAACTGCCGGGTCTGAATAATGTTTAACACCAACGCAAATAGCCGCAACAGTAAGCTGATCAGCAGAATGCCACTGATATAAACGACTGGCTGTCGCCACTCAACGGGCAGAAACGGATCAACCGTTTGCAATACCAGACCAGGATGATTCAGTAACACTTCATCCACCAGTAAAGGCATCAGCAACGGCACTGGAACATTGGCTACAGTCGCCAGCACCGCAATCAAATGCCCAATGATGAGCGGCTTTTTATGTTGCAGGGCAATACTGTAAATGTAGGACCAGGAATAAGCCTGATTGCCGGACGATCGCTGCTTTTTCAATGTTTAGGACTATTGGATTGGGTTCTGGGGATTATAATGGTTTATGTTTTCAGCAAAAACTTTTCTGGTCATGCGTTTATCGAGAGATTTTCTCCGCTTGAGTATCCATCTGACCCGCCGGGTCATTTTGATAAGCGTATTTTTTTCGCTACCCTCCTCAGCCCTGGCGCAAAACCTCAGCGCCATGCGCATCACATTTTTGCAAGCAGAGCAGTACATCAGACAAGAGCGAAATGAGGATTATTTTGCACTGGCCGATACCCTGAAAAACTACCCGCTTTATCCCTATTTGCAATACCAGTGGTTAGTCAGACATTTGGACGATACCGCTTCGGTTCTGGATTTTTTGCACGATTATCCTGCCAGCCGTTATGCCTCCGCATTGCACGATCAATGGCTGATCTATTTAGGCAAACAAAAACAATGGCTGCTGTTTCTAAACCATTACAAGCACACTAAAAACCCCTCTTTGGCTTGCTACTTTGCCGAAGCACAATTGCAGATCGGCCAACAGCAGGACGCCTTGGACTTTGCCAGACAAGCCTGGATATCTGGGCTGCCTCAACCGGAAGCCTGTGATGGCTTATTCGACCGTTTTAAAAAATCCGCACAATTTTCCAGCGCACTGGTCTGGCAGCGTTTCACTGCGGCACTGCAGCTCAACCATCCAGAACTCGCCAAATACCTACTGCAACTTTTGCCCCCTGAAGAACAGGCCACAGCCAATATCTGGCTTAAACTGCATCACAACCCCGAACAGGTCAGACAATCTGCAGACTGGAAAACAAGCTATACCGATGCCGGGGTTTTGTTTGCCCACGCCATTCAACGCTGGCTGGAAAATGATCTGAATGCCGCTTTGGATACATGGGATGAACAAAAAGATCAGTTCAAAATTCCTGCTGAAATCGTATCGGATACCGAAAAACGCTTGGGCATTCATTTGGCTTTGAAACGCGATCCACGATCAATCGCCAAGCTGACGCAATTCGCAGGGAGCGACAGCATAGCTAAACAATGGCGCATTCGGGCAGCACTTAGCCTGCAAAACTGGCCCGAAGTACTGACAGGCATAGCCGACCTGAACGCATCAGAGAAAAATGAAGACAGATGGCAATACTGGCAGGCCAAAGCACTTCTCGGCACAGGTCAACAACAGCAAGCGATCAGCATTTTGCAAGCGATAGCCAAGCATCGCAGTCTCTACGCATTTATGGCTGCTGATTATCTGCATCAGGACATCGAACTGGCCCATAATCCAATCGCAGTCTCTGAATCGTCGCTCAGCCAGCTCAAAAACAGCCCGGAGTTTTTAAGCATTCAGGAACTGCTGTTTATTGATCGAAAACCCGAAGCCACTCGTCAATGGTGGCACGCCGTTGCCGTTATGAATCCTCAGGAATTGAGCGCAGCTGCCAAGCTGGCACAGCAATGGCAATGGCCGTCAATGACGATTTTTACGCTGGCTCAAGCCAATCTTTGGGATGATATGGAACTGCGTTTTCCGTTGCATTACAACGTTGAAGTGACTGCCAACGCCGCAGTGCAGCAACTGGATCCCGCACTATTGTTTGCCCTGATCCGCCAGGAAAGTGCTTTTGATGCCTTGGCTGGCTCGCCAGCCGGAGCCATGGGGTTGATGCAAATCATGCCCCAAACCGCGCAACATATTGCCAAAACACTCAAACAAAACTGGCAGAACGATAATAATCTGCTGCTTCCAGAATTAAATATTCGTTACGGTAGTTACTACTTTAAAAATCTATTGAATCAATTCAATGGCCATGTCGTGCTGGCCACCGCGGCCTATAACGCCGGTGCAAACCGCATAAAACAATGGCGACCGCAAAAACAGGCATTACCGGCGGACATCTGGATAGAAACCATCCCCTTTAAAGAAACCCGCAGTTATGTTTCATCCGTATTGATGTACACCTTGATCTATCAGCAACGCTTAAATAGAAATAGCTTGAAGATTTCCGAATTAATGCTGCCGATTAATCCTGGTTAACATTCAGCTGATAGATAGATTTGGTGTCATTATTGCCTATAAATGCAGGCAGGCCGTTCGTAACGTCTGGAGCATACATGCTGGGCAATGTCGAAGCATGAACTTTGAAAGTCATACAAGGAGCGATGCCAAGAGCCTGTCCGAAGGTCATGGAATCGCTCCTACCCCCAACGTTCATTGGGCGCGGTGATTTCGAGTTTTCATGATCGTTAGGGTTAAACAAACCCGCATAATTCACGGAATTGCTAATCAGTGCACCTTGTTGAGGAATTTGTAATTCCAGGTACGGCAGCACTACAGGGCTTTGAGACAGTCTTGGCTTCAGGGACTGACTATCTCTGTTTCTTCAACCGTAAAAAACTGCCTAACCTCTTCAATATCCCGGCTGCGCTTCATGGCCGGCACACTGTCCAAAAACATTTGCCCGTAGGATTTTTTAAGCAGCCTGGGGTCGCACACCATCAGCACCCCACGGTCATTGACATCACGAATCAACCGCCCTACACCTTGTCGCAACATGATGATGGCACTGGGTAATTGATGTTCGAAAAACGGATTGCGACCTTGTTTTTCCATCGCATTCATTCGGGCTTTTAACACCGGATCACCGGGCGATGCGAACGGCAATTTATCGATAATCACACAGGACAAGGCATCGCCACGAACATCCACCCCTTCCCAAAAACTGGCGGTCGCCAATAACACCGCATTGCCCAGGTCTTTAAATTGCTCCAGCAAGACACCCTTTGATTTGGTACCTTGCACCAGCAACGGATGATTGAGCTTGCCCTCCAGCAATTGTGCAGCACGTTGCAGCGCGCGGTGACTGGTAAACAGAAAAAACGCCCTGCCCCGACTGGCTTCCAACACAGGTAATGCAAATTCGATGATTTTATCGGTGAATTCGGGGTCGCTGGGTTGCGGCAAGCCTTTAGGGTGATAGAACAAAGCCTGATTCGGATAATCGAATGGACTGTCCCAGCTATGACCCAGCGAACTGCTCAAACCCAGATTTTTAGCGAAATGTACAAAGTTGTTGGCCACGCTCAAGGTAGCCGAGGTAAAAATCCAGCTGGCTTTATGTCGCGCCATAAAGCCGCGAAACTCCTTGGCAATATCCAGGGGTGTTCGACTAAGCGTGAAGGACTTGCTGTAGGTTTCGTACCACTTGATCCATTGCCCATCTTTATCGTTGATCAAGGTTTCCAGCTGCATATCCAGCGTTTCCGCACGATCAAAACACGATTCCAAACCTTTACTGCGCACTGATGCGCGCTCCAATTGGTCAGTCAAGCGTGCCAATTGCTTTTGTAACGATTCCAAGGCGCCGGCAATTTTGGGATTGTTGTCTATATCCTGCCACTCGCCGCGTCTTAATTCCAAACCAAACGCCAGCCGCATATCCTTGACTTCGTGCTGTAAATCTTCGCAGGCAGTGCGCAAATCCGGCATGTCTTTGGCATCGGTAAAATACTCTGCCAGCGTATCATCGGCCAGATCGGTCAACAGTTTACTGCTGAGAGTGACACCCAGAAAATTTGAAGCCGTGTCGGCGAGTTGGTGTGCTTCATCAATGATGACCACTTCTGCATCCGGCAATAATTCGCCAAAACCGGTTTCCCGAATCGACCAATCGGCGCACAGCAAGTGATGATTCACCACAACAATATCGGCTTCCTGGGCTTGCTTGCGGGCCTTGGTCAAAAAGCAATCGGCATAATCCGGGCAATTTTGCCCCAAGCAATTCTCGGTAGTTGAGGTTGCGTGAAACCACACCGGATCGCCATCAGGCACATCCACCACCTCGGAGACATCACCCACTTTGGTACGTTTGGACCATGCTTTAATTTGGGCCAAGGCGCTAGCTTCTTCCTGACTATAGCCAAACGCTGAATTCAGGGCCAGTTCCAATCGGTAGGTACATAAATAATTGGATCGGCCTTTTAATAAACTGGCTTTGAACGGTGTGCGCGGCAAGGCTTTCCGGATCAACGGCACATCCTTACTGAAAAGCTGATCCTGCAGATTTTTGGTGCCCGTGGAGACGATGACTTTTTTGCGGGACAGTATCGCCGGAATCAGATACGCAAAGGTTTTACCTGTGCCGGTTCCTGCTTCAGCAATCAGATTTTGCTCGGCGTCGATGGCTTCAGCGATTTTCTGCGCCATTTCAATCTGCGCAGTACGCGGCAAATAGCCGGAGATAACTCCGGCTAAGGTGCCATCAATGCCGAATATATCGGCCAGATCAGTCACTGAAAAAACCGATTGTCAACGACCGAAAAAACTTTCTGACTTGGCTTTGGCGTCTTTGGCGCCTTGGTAGTCTTGCTGCATGCGACGTGCCTCGGCGATCAACAACCAGCTCTTACGCTTTAAATCCAGATCGCTTCCCGCCAACAATGCTGCCTTGCCTGCCAATTCTTCAGCCAATTGGGGTTTATTTTGTTTCACTCTGAGTTGAGCCAATTTATAAGTCAGAGTCGGATTTCGAGAATCGATTCGCAAGGCACGTTCCGTAGCCACCACAGCCGCGTCCAAATCCCCAGTGGCACGATTGCGATCAGCCTCAGTCAACAAGGCAACCACAGCCGGTTGAGTGCCGGTTGGCATACGCGCTTCTTCTATGGAAAACGCCGAAGGCGCTAGAGGCGCGGACGCAACCGGACTGGGCGCGACCGGACTACCCATGACTGGCGCCACTAAAGGTTCAGCCATGATGGTCGGCATACTGGGCTCAACTTTGAAAGTACTCTTGCCATCGTCAATCGCATAAGTGGCTGTACCTGTGCCTGGTGCGGGCTTTCTGACTGGATAGACAGGCTGTTTTTGTGCGGATGGTAACGGAGCTTTGGGTTTAACAACCTTGGCAACGGGTTTGACAGGCTGCTCGTTAACCGTACTACAACCCATGCTAAACAACAAAACTGACAAAACGGGGAGTAAATTTTTATTTTTCATTAATAACTTCGAAACCTGATGATAATTAAAACAATTCGATCTCGTCGTCTTCTGCTTGCTGATCAAAACTCGCCGCCAACGCCAATGCCTCTTCAACGCTTTTGCCTTGATGAATGGCATCGAACATGATTTTTTCCGATTCCATGGTGTAGCGACCACGGATCGATTCCTGAAGACCTTGCCATTCTGCCGGGTTATAAAGCCGATTTGGCGTTTCAACAATCGAAGATAACCCTTTAAGACCCGTGGAAACGTGTTGCAAACACTGCTGCAAGCGATCATAAAATTGAAACGCAACGATAGAGCTGTGTATTTTTTGCTGGGTCGAAGAACAGTGCCGTAAGGCTTTGTCACGCTCCTCGCTTGGCTCCAATGTCATTAAAACTTGATTGATGGCATTCATGTCTTCAACCATACTGGTGAATGATTCAGCCAGTAAATTGACTGACTCATCACCTTCTCGCATGCTGCCATCCACTTGCGCCACCGAAACCGTTAATAATTTAACGGTTTCTCTGATTTGGCTCCAATCCAAATCCGGTTGGTTTGATCCTGAAAAAGTCATATGGACACCAAAAAGTAACTGAAAACAAAAAGCATTGTTAGAAGCCTTACCCAGTCTCGGACAAACTTCTAGGAGCCTGTCCGAGACTAGAGAACCTGCTACGGAAAAGCCCTTTTGGCCAGATTTCCCGCTCATTTTCGTTAAATAGCACTACTATTCGCCTCAAATGATCAAAAAATCTGACTGAAAATGGCTTTCCCTCGCGACGATTCCTATTCTCGGACAGACTCCTAGCTTAACTGACCCAACATTTTAGTGGAATTAACCCGGCAATACAAACCTAACCCCAGCTGTTGAGCGGCATTCCCCAGCCCGTGATGACTCAGGTTGACGACTGCTTGACTGTTGGAGTAGAAAGACTTGTAGGCAATGGTGTGTATTCAATTTTAACTCACTCGTAAAGGAAGCTCATGAACATTAAATCCACAGCAAAAAAACTGTTCGTGCTGGATACCAATGTGCTGATGCACGACCCAACGTCCATTTTTCGTTTTCAGGAACATAATCTGTTTATTCCCATGGTGGTACTGGAAGAACTGGATCATGCCAAAAAAGGTATGTCGGATGTCTCGCGCAACGTCCGCCAGGTTAGCCGATTTCTGGACGAACTGATTCGTGATGCCGACCAACACACTATCAACGAAGGCTTGCCCTTATCGCGAATTGAACACGGCGCGACCGCCACTGGCAACGGCACACCCGGCAGATTGTACTTTCAGACAAGGCAATTAAGCCATTTGTTACCACCCGATCTCCCCGGCCAAATAGCTGACAACTCGATCTTGAGCATCGTACTTGCCTTGAGTAAGGAACACCCTGATATCAATGTGATTTTGGTATCGAAAGACATCAACATGCGTATCAAAGCTGCAGCACTGCAAATCTCGGCTGAAGATTACCATAACGACCAAACCATTGAAGACATTGACTTATTATACAGCGGTGCCATGGCTCTGGAAGCGAACTTCTGGGAAGAACATGGCAGCAAAATGGAATCCTGGCAGGAAAACAATCTTACTTATTACCGCATACAGGGGCCCCATGTAGCCGAATGGTATCCAAGACAATTTTTATATCTTGAAGACGAATCCGGATTTGAGGCAATAGTCAAAAGTTGTGATGGCGAAACCGCCGTACTGCAACTTGCCCAGGATTTTCGAACCAAGAGTCATAACGTGTGGGGGGTCAGCGCCAAAAATCGTGAACAAAATTTTGCCCTAAATGTATTACTGGATCCCGATATAGACTTTGTAACGTTGCTAGGCACAGCAGGCACAGGGAAAACCTTGCTGGCTTTGGCTGCAGGTTTATCGCTTACCCTGGAACATAAAGCCTATTTGGAAATCATCATGACCCGGGAAACGATGCCCGTGGGCGAAGATATTGGATTTTTACCTGGCTCGGAAGAAGAAAAAATGGCACCCTGGATGGGGGCCTTGATGGACAATCTGGAATTACTCGGCAGTCGTTCCGGCACTACGGATTGGGAACAAGGCGCATCTCATAACGTATTGATGAACAGGGTAAAAATCCGCTCACTAAATTTTATGCGGGGACGAACCTTTTTAAATCGTTATTTGATTATCGACGAAGCACAAAATCTGACTCCGAAACAGATGAAAACACTTATAACCCGGGCGGGTCCGGGCACCAAAATAATCTGTATCGGCAATTTGTCTCAAATCGACACCCCGTACTTGACCCCTACCAGTTCCGGATTGACCTATGTAGTCGACAGATTCAAAAACTGGGAAAACAGCGCACATATTACCTTAAGACGCGGAGAGCGCTCGCGTCTGGCAGATTACGCCTCAGATATACTGTAATTATTCAGTAATCAAACCAGTTCGCGGCCATGCGGTTAACACTGCCTTAACCAGCGTGGCCAACGGGATCGCAAAAAACACGCCCCAACCGCCCCATAAGCCACCAAAAAACAAAATTGCCACAATGATTGCAATCGGATGCAAATTAACCGCCTCAGAAAACAACAATGGCACCAACACCACACCATCAATAGCCTGAATAATGGAATATGCGATCAGCACGTACATGAATTCATCGCCACCACTGACACCCCATTGCCAATAAGCAACGCCCAGCACCGGAAAGGTCACCAGCGTAGCCCCTACATAAGGAATGACGACAGACAAGCCCATCAATACAGCCAACAGCATGGCATAGTTCAAATTCAACACAGCAAAGGTCAGATAACTGACCGCCCACAAGATGAACACTTCCAAAAATTTACCCCTCACATAATTGGCAATTTGCGAATCCACTTCCTGCCAAACCCGTAATGTCAGAGTAATGTCCTTAGGGAAAAACTGGGCAAACCAATCAATCAGCAATTCTTTGTCTTTCATCAAGAAAAACACCATCATTGGCACCAGAAACAAGTAAATGATTGCTGCCAGCAAACCCGCAAAAGATTGAGCGGAGCCGGAAATAATATTTTGGCCATAGATCAACAAATCACGTTGAATAGACAACATGATTTCCCTTATACGATCCTGCGAGATAAATTCGGGATAAACTTCCGGTAAATGCATGATTTGGGTTTGCGCACTCGACACCATCTCCGGAATCCGCTGTACCAACTGTACAGTTTGCTCAGAAACCATAGGCCCCAAAACAAACAAAATGAATCCTAATCCAGTCAGAAATGCAAAAAACACCACATGCACTGCTATCACTCTTGGTACTGAGCGTCGCTCTGCCTTGGAAACCAAGCCTTCAAGGAGATATGCCAGGATCACAGATGCAAACACCGGCATCAGTACCCCGGACAGGTAGTAAATCAGTATGGAACCAACACAAAGAATGATGGCCAATGACACAACTTGAGAATCAGGTAAAAACCGATGAAAAAAGTCTCTTACAAAATTAAGATTTGAAAAATCGGTTTGTCTACTCATGTGTTTAAAAAGCCTGAAAAAGGCTAAAAGACCCCTCAGTGAGGGCTAAAAGAAAGGTATTATGAAATTGTAAAAAGTTTATCAAAATTAGCAATTTGCAGGATTTTTTTAACATCCGCTGCCGCACCCTTAAGAACCACCAAATCCTTGTTCCCCGACACCTTGTCTCGCAAAATTAGCAGCATCCCCAATGCAGAACTGTCCAGATAATCAGTAGCTGACAAATCGACTTCAATTTTTTTTATATCGGTTAACACTTGACTGGTAGCATCCCTAAATTGCTTATGCACACTAAAATCGAAACGGCCACCGATTTTAATCTGCAGCACACCAGATTCCAGTTTAGTCTGAAAACTCATTGTCCTTACCTCATGTTTTTTTTGATCATAGCGTAACTCAATACGCTTTAGAATAATTCAACATCGCCTTCGTCTACCGTCGATTGCGAAACCACCTTAGACGATTGACGTCGCCACTGATGCTGCATTTCCTGCAATCGCTTGGTTCCTTCGCTCAACTGGTTTTCCCAGTTCATGCTATCCGTAGTTTTGAATACCCCCATGCCAATTGCCACTTCATCTGCCATAGCCTGAAAATGCTGAGTATTGTTTTGTAGAAACTCAATGAGTTGCCGGCACATATCTTCAAACTGCAATCCACGCACAGCGTCATTGACACTTAATTCAACATTTTCGGTGAGTTGCGACACTTCCGAAATGCTTTTCGCAACCTTGGCATTCATCACTGTAATATTTGCCATCATCATGTCGATCTTGTCTTTTGAATTAAGGGCAATATTCATATCCTTGGACGCCATTGTCTCAATCATGTGCTGCGCCTGATGAATATTACTTTTAGAGGCACTAACAACTGTTTTGATTTCTTCACTGAACTTATCCGAATGTTTGGATAAGTTTCTTACTTCATCCGCCACCACAGCAAAACCTCTACCCGCCTCACCGGCTCTGGCAGCCTCGATAGCGGCATTTAAAGCTAATAAATTGGTTTGATCGGCAATTTTTTGCACATCGGCCAATAACTTTTCAACATGGGCCATATGCCCACCCACATCATTGATAACACCCACCATTTCTATGCTCTGTTTGCTGATGTCGAGAATATGATCAATAAAAAAACGCAAAACGGTGTCAGTTTCTTCAGCAAACTGTTGAAAACTCATCGATCCAGAAGCATTTTTAGCGGAACCGTCCAGATCAGACACCAATGAATGCACAACGACAGATTGACCTGAGGTTAATTGATGTAACCTGTTAAAACTGTTTGACATGGTTGCGACAGCATCGGCCACCATAGATTTTAGCTGTTGAAGTTCGGCATTAAACTGATCCAGTTCACCTGCCAAACAGGTGTTGAAACCTTCAACGTAGCGGTCTATGCAATGGTTAAGATTATCAATGTTGTGCTTGGCAAGCTGACTTTCGAGCTCTCTATCTTTCTGCTGCGCAACAGCATGACACTTCAAAATCCACATCAAGCCAATAAGTGGTGCAGGTAACCAAAGCCCCAGTTCAACGGGCAAAAACATTGGCGATAAACCAATGAATATCGACAAAACCAGCAAAAAACCGTTAGCCAACAAAAACTTAATCATTATCAATTTAAATTGTTTAACGCCAATATTTGCGCAGCAATACTATCAAGCGGCAACAGATGGTGAACGGCGCCCTGTTTATAAGCCTCGCCCGGCATGCCCCAGACTACTGAGGAAGCTTCATCTTGCGCAATATTAATTGCCCCGGCTTCACGCATCGATAACATCGCTTTGGCCCCATCAGCTCCCATCCCGGTGAGCATAACACCAATCGCATTTTTACCCACATTATCAGCAACCGATTGGAACAAAACCTCTACCGACGGTTTATGCCTATTAACGGGAGGCCCATCATTTAACCGACAAATGTAACGAGCACCATCGCGTTCAACTGTTAAATGCCTATCCCCTGGGGCAATATAAATGTTACCCGGCAGAATCAACTGTCCATCCGATGCGACACAGGCATTCATATGACCTGCTTCTTGGATGTGTTTAGCAAATGAAGCACTGAAAGCAACAGGTAAATGCTGTGTCACCACTATTGCCGGAGCATCTTGAGGCAACATTCTTACCAACTCCTTCAAAGCTTCTGTTCCACCTGTTGATGACCCTAAGGCAACAATCTTGTCTGTTGTCCGGAAGTGCCGATTAATGGGTGATTTCACCTGAGCAGCTTCGGCATTTCCAGTCGGGCTTGCGACATTCAACGCTTTGACTTTCACCTTGGCAGCCATTCGCACCTTGGTGATAATTTCAGATGCATAGTCTTGTAAGGCCTTAGGCACATCTGCCTTGGGTTTTGCCACAAAATCCACTGCCCCCAAAGCCAGGGCTTCAAGAGTCACTTCAGCTCCTTTTGCTGTCAACGTTGAAATCATTACTACCGGCATAGGTCTCAAACGCATTAGATTTCGCAAAAATGTCAGACCATCCATTCGTGGCATTTCCACATCCAGAGTCAACACATCAGGATTCAAGGCCTTGATTTTATCCCTGGCAATCAGTGGATCACTGGCAGTACCCACCACCTCAATATCTTCAGCTTCACTAAAGATCACCTTTAGCATTTGTCGAATTAAGGCTGAATCATCGACTATCAATAATTTGATTTTTTTGTCCATTTTGGGCTTAAAACAGTTCTATGCTGCTTTCGACAGGTATATCTTTAATTTGAGAACCATACTGTCTTTCACGTAACACAATGGTTTCATTGTGAAGATCCTTAATTTTTTTCATTCTGACTTTACCCGTCAGCGGAAAAAAATTGACTTTACGCGGGTAAATATCTCCCAAATCATGAGACACCAGATTCAAAGCCTCTGTATCAACGTAATCCAGCACAAATTCAATATTTCTGGAGCCAACATCACCCAGAGTGGCGATAATCTTGCCACCACCAAATAACTTGACTTCCAAATTTTTCCGTTTTCCGCCGTATTGCAAAATAGTATTGATGAGATGCTCCATAGCGTAGTTTCCATAACGTAAGGCCGTTCCCACCACAGATTCTTCTCGTGAACTCAAGCGGGATCGACTGGTTTCCGGCAACATAAAATGATTCATCCCGCCTATCCCTAAAACAGAGTCACGAATACAGGCCGAAACACACGATCCCAAAACCGTAGTGATCATTTCATCATCCTTGGTTACATAATATTCACCTGGGAGTAATTTAGCGGAAATCACGTTATTTTCAGGATCCCAATAACGATTAATAGTTTCAAATCCCGGTAAACAGGGTTGTGCAATCCTGGATTGATTATTCATGCACGTGTTTTTTTATAAATAGTATTCCCCAGCAGGGTAAAAGGCGTATCTAACTGATGCAAAGATTCTGAATGACCAATAAACAAATGCCCTCCATCTGTTAACAATCCACCGTAACGATTAGCTAATCGTTCTTTCGTTGCCCTGTCAAAATAAATCAGGACATTACGGCAAAAAATAAAATCAAAATGACCACTCATGGGCCAATCTTGCATCAGATTTAATTGGTTGAAATGAATTATTTGCCGTAATTGACTTTTAATTCTCACTTTATTTTTTTGTGTACCCGAGCCTTTTTGAAACCAACGTTGCAATCTCTCATCGCTGATCGAGGTGACACGATCGCTCGGATAAACACCTTCAGCAGCCATGGCCAGCACATTGGTGTCCAAATCTGTCGCTAAAATTTTAACATCCCAATCATTTGGGACATTCTCCAACAACGTCATCGCTAAAGAATAAGGTTCTTCGCCGGTTGAACACCCTGCCGACCAAACTCTAATTTTTTTTTGAGGCTTATTGCTATTCAATAACTGTGGCAAAAGGGTTTTGCTCAGAAATTCAAAATGGTGATTTTCTCTAAAAAAAGAAGTTAAATTGGTAGTAACGGCATTTATGAACTCAGTAAACTCTTCATCCGAATGATTTTGCAAATAGTTACAATACTGTTTAAAACGGGTAAAACCCAATAATCGGATTCTTTTAGATAATCTTGAATAAAACATATCAAACTTATCATCCGGCACCAAAATACCGGAGTGCTGATTTGATAGGTTTCTCAAGAAATTAAAATCATCCAGGGTATATTCAAATTCTCGTGCTTTTTCAACGATAGCCACTATATCAACACCCTTAATAACCGGTCCAAAATTATCATTATTGAATTAAAACAATCCAGACGCAGTTTGATCAACGCTTAACATTTCGGCCAAACCTAATAAATTAGCAGCATCAATAAACTTTTGTGAAGGAAAATCAATATTCACTTCCTTTTGCGACTTAACTGCTGATAACTTTACGATCAACAATAACTGCAATGTTGCAGTATCAATCTGGGTAACAGCCGAGGCATCAATATCAATCTTCTCTTGTGTATCCAAAATTTGCTGCAATTTTTGATGTAATACAGTTACATTTTGAATACTTTGTATCGACTCCAGCACCACCTGATTACCAACAGTGGCAGAAGACTCGTTAATTTGCTCTGAATTTTCGATGACGTCGAGATCCATAGGCTGTGACTCCTCATTCAATTCATCAATACCGGCATCAAGTTCAACTTCACAATCGGTTTCTGTGGATGGATTTGATTGCAGAGAGGTGTCATCAATATTGTCAGAACATAAACTGTCTGCACCACCACTCTGCTCAGAACATAACTCATCGTCTAGCACAGCAACCTGATTATCCGCCGGAAACAAAGAACCAGAACCAGTCTGCTCATGCATCCAGGCTAACGGATCGTAACCGATCATGCTGCTTTCATCATCTTCTGCCATTACATCACTCTTCTTGCTAAAAAGTCGCTAGCCAAATCATTGAAATCCTTAGCAGAGCGCCAACCTGGACGATATTCAAAAATGGTTTTACCAAAACTCGGACACTCGGCCAAAGCCGCTGTTTCCCGGATGGGCGTAGCCAAAATCTGCTCCGGGAAATATTTTTTCAGCGTATTAAGCACATCCTTAGACAAGCGCCGATTTGCTATATAGCGTGACATCACTATGCTCAAACGATATTTTCGACTTAATGCTGTTTCAAACTTTTTAATAGTCCCCATTAAATGGGATAGCCCTTGTAATGCCAAAAAATCGCTGGTCATTGGAATCAATAGCTCTTCAACAGCAAACAAAGCATTAGCGACTAAAATCCCGGATGATGGTGGACAGTCTATGAAAACAAAATCCGCATTGCCGACACCTCTAGCCAAGGCCTTACGCAACAAATCCCCTCGGTGTGAGCCGCCTTCACTGAGTTGTTCGATCTCCTGTAAACGCGGACCCGCCACAATCAAATTCAAGTTTTCCCTAATCGGGATTAATTGCTGAGTAAAATCGCAATGCCCCAACATGACATCATCAATGCCGGTCTGCAGCTTTGATACCTCGCCCAAAGCTACACCCAAGTGGCTTTGGGGATCGAGATCTACGACAGTCACTCTCTTGTCCATGTTTGCCAAGGCATGAGCCAAATTGACTGTTGTTGTGGTTTTGCCGACGCCGCCCTTTTGGTTCAGCACAGCAATAATCTGGGCTGTCATCAGCTTTCTGAGGAAACAGAGAAACCTGAAATATTGGTAAACTCTTCCGGATTTAATAACTTATCCACATCCAACAGCATAACCATGTTGTGTTTGCCCACATACATGCCGCGGATATAGCACGTGTTAATCTTCGAGCCCAAATTCGGCGCATCTTTGATTTCACTTAAATTAATATCCAACACATCAGACACGGCATCCGCAACTATGCCCATCACCGTGGAACCCGTGGATTCAGTCTCAATGCACATAACAATCACCACTGTCATGGGCGAATATTCGACTTTTTCCATGTTAAACCGCTCACGCAAGTCAACGATTGGCACTATCGACCCACGTAAATTCAATGCACCTTTTAAATAATCAGGCGTGTTGGGAATTTTTCTAATCGGCTCCCACCCACGAATCTCCTGAACTTTCAATATTTCAATGCCATACGCCTCCCCAGCCAACTCAAAAGTCAGGAATTGTTCAACATGAGGTTCAGACTTTGAATCAGTTGTCATAACTGCATTTCCAGTGAGGTGAAGTGTAAGTGGGTTGATTCATTCGTTAAAAGTCCTGCCATTCCTCATCAGTAGTGGAGCTCTTGTAAGTTGCCTGCCGTGTAACGGCAGATGGCGCGCTATTTTTGGGGGACGACGCAGAGCTTGCAGCTGATGCACGGGACTGACTCGGTCTACTTTCATTGGCATGACGCTTATTGTCACTTTCCAATTTAAAAAATGATAACAACTCAACCATATTGGTGGATAAATCACTCATGGAGACGCTGGCAGCGGAAGCCTGTTCAGCCAAAGCGGCATTCTGCTGCGTAATTTCATCCATTTGCGATACAGCTTGATTAACTTGTGCTATCCCAGCTGACTGCTCAACACTGGCTTCGGCAATCCCGGCAACAATATCGCCTACTTTTTTCACACCAGCCACAATTTCATTCAATGCCGTACCGGTCTGGTTTACAAATTCGCTGCCTGCTCGCACCTTTTGAACGCTGCTTTGGATTAGCTCCTTACTCTCGCGTGCAGCGGTTGCGCTTCGCTGAGCCAGATTCCGGACCTCGGTGGCAACCACAGAGAATCCACGACCCTGCTCCCCGGCTCTTGCAGCCTCTACCGAAGCATTCAAGGCCAGCAAATTGGTTTGGAATGCAATTTCATCAATGACGCTGATGATGTCTGCAATCTTGTTACTACTTTCGTTGATATCCTGCATGGCTTTGACAGCGGCAGTCACTACGTTACCGCCCTTTTCTGCCAATTCACGGGCGTTACTGGCGACTAAATTGGCTTGCTGGGCATTGTCGGCATTGTTTTTTACCGTACTTGTCAATTCTTCCATGCTGGCCGCGGTTTCCTGCAAATTAGCTGCCTGTTGCTCCGCTCGCTGCGACAAATTGTTATTACCACTGGCAATTTCCTGCGATGAGTTATTGATAAAATTTGCCGACTCATTCACCTGACTGAATATTTCACTCAGTTTATCGATGGTGGCGTTGATGTCGTTTTTACAGTTTAAGTAAACGCCTTGATAATCGCTGGTAATGCGATTGGTCAAATCGCCCTCGGACATACTCTCCATAGTGCTGCCCACGTCTTTAAAGACACGCTCAATCACATCGGTCAACTCGTTGATACCTTCGCTTAACTTGGCAAAAAAGCCTTGTTTGTCGGCTAAAGCCAGTCGCTTGTCCAATCGACCGATTTTTACGCTATCGACAATCTCTTCAATTTCCTGTTCAACCTTGACTTCACGCGTTCTGTCCGTCCATTCAACGACAATACCTAGCCTGTCATTGGCATCGTTGGTGACCGGATTCGCCACTATATTCAAATGCCGTCCGCCGATAACTATATTGGAATTAAATGTGCTCTTTAAATTGGACAGTAATCCACGTTGGTGCGCCGGATTCTTGTGAAATTGATCAATGTTTACTCCCATCAGCCTATTAACATCAAAATTCGGCAACTCTGTCCTAATATCATCTTGCGCATTTTTGAACATCTCAAGAATGGACTTATTCATAAAGATAATATCCAAATTATTATCTGCCATCATCACGCAAGACTGCACATTATCAAGAGCCTGCATAATTCGAGTGGCCTTAACAGCCTGCTCTTTGGCATTCGAGACATCCGCATTAAGTTTGACTTGTGTGGATTGCAGATAACGTCTTAAAACAGCAAGTTCATCTGTACCATCCAACTCTATCTTGTTTTTGAAATTACCTTCACCCAGTTGAGATAAAACACTATTGACATTATTAACGGAGGTAATAATGTAACGCACGATGAAGTAACCAATGACAAAAACAATCAACAGCAATATGGCAACCGAAATTATTTTAATCAACCTATCTTGATTAAAGCCATCTATTCTATTTTGTAAAAGAGTTTTCAGTTCATTATTAACCGCACTATAAAAACGACTAATACTTTGATTTAACGCAAGACCTTTATCGTTAATTTGCTCGGGTGTTGCTGAAATATTTTCAGGATGATAAATATCTTTACTGAAGTTGTTAAAGAAATTATTGATGTTTTGTCCATAATCACTTTGTTGAGCCGATAATCTGGCTTTAAGCTCTGGATTACTGTTAAATGCGATGGTCAAATTATTATTAACCAATTCAACACGTCGGCTGCTGGACTGGGTATAAACCGCCAGATCAATTTTGGATTTATTATCTATGTCACTGCCGCTTTTAGCCGCTTTAATACCAGCTGACTGCAATCGTCCCACCCGATCGATCAACTCAGGCAGCACTGTTGTAGTGACTGTAATCAGGTAATAGGAATCCACATCCGGATCCAGAGTCAGGTTGCTGACATCAGCCACCTGAATCACCAGTTTATTTACATCATCGATAATGTCAGAAACGTGAAGCGACTTGGTATCGTAACCATCTGATGATGATTTTAACGCGGCCCACGCCGTTTTAATACCGGCCCATGAGTTAGTTTCGGATGAGGTGAACAATTCCGATTGGGTGAAAAGACCATCAAGCTCATCCATGGATTCGGTGATCTGTTTTTCAAATCCCAATAAATTAACCGATGAATCCGAGGCATCATCCAATGCTCGTCTGTAATTTATAAAATTAACAGAAATGGTATGCAATTTATTTAAATACTCGATACCGGATATTTCTTTTTCAGCAAACTCTATATTAATTTTCTTCTCATGGTTAAACAGCCCCAATAATAAAAAAGACGGTATCAATAACAAAATGGCAAGAAAGCCGATTTTTTTGGATAAACTCATTTTTTTTATAAAATTAATTTTATCCAGAAAAGTTTCCTGTCTAATCTTGGCTTTTTTATTTTTAACATGTTCATACAATGTTTCCGCATTGCGTATCTGTTCTCTGCTGGGAGAATAACGAACAGATAGATACCCAACGATCTGCCCTTTCTCGAACATTGGTGTGACGTTGGCTTCAACCCAATAATAATCGCCTGATTTACAACGATTTTTAACCAAATTAACCCAAGGCTTGCCATCTTTAATGGTTTTCCATAAATCATCAAAAGCTTCAGGCGGCATATCGGGATGCCTAACCATATTGTGATTGGCTCCAATCAATTCATCTCGACTGAAACCACTAATCTCGACAAAATCATCGTTTGCATAGGTGATGATTCCTTTGAGATTGGTATGGGTGACTAAAATAGTACCCGGCTTCATCATCACTTCGCGATCAGTCACAGGATGATTGATTTTCATTGCAAATTCTCCATTAAAACCCAGCCAAACAGTTCAGTTTTTTTAATTTTCATCGTCATCGTTCATGCCCATGAGGCTATCCACACCATCTAGTTTCAACAACTTATCGACATCCAGCAACATCACCATGCGCTGATTGATGGAAACCAGACCGTTAATAAACTCGGTACTCACTTTGGCCCCAAAATTGGGTGAACTTTGTATGCTTTTTTTATCGACATCAATCACGTCAGACACAGCATCCACTACGACCCCCATCACACGGGATTTTTCGCCAATTCTGGCCTGCAGCACCACCACTACAGTCAACGGTGTGTATTGGCTGCGACCAAGATCAAAACGTTCCCGTAAATCGATGATAGGTACAATTGATCCGCGTAAATTCACCACACCTTTTTCATAATGCGGCACATTAGGAATTCGCGAAACCGGTTCCCAACTTCGAATTTCCTGCACACGCAGAATATCAACCCCATATTCTTCAGTGCCCAAGGTAAAACTCAGGAATTGAGATTGATCCGCCAGAACTCGTTTTTCAGCCTGTTCCGTATCTTTCATTTCGTCATTTTGCGACATGATGAACCGTCTTTACTGGTTAGCCAGGCGAACCAAACCTGGTATATCAAGAATTAAAGCCACCGAACCATCACCCAGGATAGTCGCTCCTGAGACGCCTTCAACGCGGCGATAATTCGCTTCAAGCGACTTGATCACCACTTGCTGCTGACCAAGCAAATCATCCACAAATAAACCACAGCGCACGCCCTGTCCTTCAACAACCACTAACAAGCCTTCGGTAAGCTTGGTGTGTTTGACGGACGTGACATTAAAAATCTCATGCATGCGAACAATCGGCAGATACTGCCCGCGCAGCAAAAACGTTTCGCCTTTGCCGACTACGCGATTGACTCTCTCTTCTTTAATATTCAAAGATTCAATGATGGCACCCAACGGCACAATATAGGTTTCGTCGCCGACAGCAACAGACTGGCCATCCAGAATCGCCAATGTCAGCGGCAAATGAATGGCAATGGTCGACCCCTTGCCCAAGGTGGAAATAATTTCAATATTGCCACCAAGCGACTGGATATTGCGACGCACTACATCCATGCCCACGCCGCGCCCTGAAATGTCCGTCAACTTCTCAGCGGTGGAAAAACCGGGCATAAAAATTAATTCATAGGTTTGTTTGTCGGTCAAAATTGTATCGGTCTCGATCAGCCCTTTTTCAATCGCCTTGGCTCTTAATTTGTCCTTATCCAGACCTTTACCATCATCACTGACTTCAATGACGATGTTGCCACCTCGATGATAAGCCTCCAGCGTCACCGTACCCGTTTCCGGTTTGCCTGCAGCCAACCGCACGTCGGGCATTTCTATACCATGATCCAAACTGTTTCTGACTAAATGCACCAGTGGATCACTGAGTAACTCGACGACGGTTTTGTCAACTTCCGTGTGTTCGCCGACCAATTTCAAATCGATTTTTTTGCCTAACTTACTGCTGATGTCGTGCGCCAATCGTGGAAAACGACTGAATACAAAGCTGATGGGTAACATGCGGATATTCATCACGCTTTCTTGTAACTCACGGGTATGCCGCTCAAGCTGTGATAAACCATTCTTCAACTGATCGAGTTTGCCCAGTTCAAAATGTTCGCCGATTAAACTCAGCATGGACTGGGTTATGACCAATTCGCCTACCATATTGATCAGCGTATCAATTTTGCTGGTGTCTACCCGAATCGAACTGGAACCTTTGGCCGCTGCTTTCTGTTCGTCTTTTTTAGATTCTTTGACGGCTACCACCGAATCTGGAGCAGTTGACTCCACCTCGTCTACTGGCATCTTTGCAGCAGTAGCCTCGTTAACAATAGCTGGAGCAGCACTTGAGGGCGTATCTACCGAAGTGAAGATTGCTTGTTTGGCTAAATCACAGTCTTCCTCTACCCAATCGAAAATATCATCAATCTCGTTTACTGGCACATTGCCCTGTAACGCCAGCTTCCAGGAAAGATGACATTCTTCCGGATCCAATTGATACAGATCAGGCAAGCCTTGTAAATCCGCTGTAACACTCAGAGTTCCTAATGTTGCCAATTCGCGGAACATCCGCAAGGGTTCATTTCCTGTCTTCAATAAATGCAGGTGCGGGCTGAAGGCAATGGACCAGCCGGCTATTTGTTGCTCGGTTTGAACAGCAGATGAATGAACACTAACCACCTGTGAGTTTGCAGATTCAGCAACAGGTATTTGATTTAATTCCCGATCCAGGGCCAACTTATGCAAACCAACGCTTTGTTGATTGATTGCCCCCCCATCCTGAATGGCGTGCAGCATTTCCCGCAAACAATCCACAGAACCCAGCAACACATCGACCGCCACCTGGGTGATCTGTCGCCGGCCATCACGCATCTCATCCAACAGGGTTTCCATGACATGCGTGAAATCCGAGACAGCCGTAAAACCAAATGTACCGCTACCACCTTTAATGGAATGCGCTGCACGAAATATAGTATTAATCTCATCGACATCCACATCGCCCATGTCAAGATTGAGTAATCCCGATTCCATGGCATCCAGTCCTTCGAAACTCTCTTCGAAAAAGACCTGATGAAATTGCGCCATATCGATAGACATAGTCCTTACCTGTGCAGCAAATTTTCAGAGAATGGCAGGGTTTAACCCATGACTTTTTTGATGGTTTTTAACAGTTGATCAGGATTAAAGGGCTTAACTATCCAGCCGGTTGCGCCGGCCTCTTTGCCCTGTTGTTTTTTATCCATGCCAGACTCGGTGGTTAACATCAGCATTGGCGTAAACTTGTAATTAGGCAATTCCCTAAGTTCTTTAATCAGGCTGATGCCATCTTTATTTGGCATGTTCACGTCTGTCACAACACAATCAAAAGCTTGAGCTTTGGCTTTAGCCAGGGCGTCAACGCCATCCACTGCCTCAACTACGTTATAACCCGCGCCCTTCAGCGTAAAAGACACCATTTGTCTCATGGACGCAGAATCATCGACTGCAAGTATTGTTGCCACTATTAAACTCCTAATCAATTATCAAAAAACGTTTTTCACAATCTTACAGCATCTTAAAACAAGCTAGTAATTTAAGAATGCGAAAACCGGATTATCCGAATGCATCTGTGAAAGGTTTCACATTCACCTGTTAAATTAAGTGCCTGTCTGAATGCCGATTGGGTAAAACCAGCCTGCCTCCACCGATTAAGCAAATTAAACAATATGCCGGAAACCGTTTTTCTGGCTTTTGAAACTCACCAGCAATCCGCGGCAGTGATGCCTGTTGCAGCATTGCTGACACCTCTGGCCCCAGTATGAGTCAAGGTTAAAGTACCGCATCTATCATTCGCTTGAGCCCCCGCGCGAGTGGCGTGAAGCGTGTAGGTAGAGGCATCCGGTGTTCCGGAAAAAGCAAATGTATAAAAATCGGCCAAATCGGTACCACACGCAGTGGTAGGGACCGATGCGCTGGCATAACTCATATTGGTGGTGTAATAACGCTCCATGAACTGACCAAGCTCCAGCAGGCAGGCACTGGCAGCAGCTCTGCGGGTTCTTAATGCCTGCTCCTGATAGGCAGGATAAGCAACAGCCGCCAAAATACCCACAATAGCCACTACCACCATCAGTTCAATTAGCGTGAAACCGGCATGTTTATATAGCTTTTGCATGTAATTATTCCTAAGCGATCAATAAAAAATCATTGAATACAGTGTAGATAACTTCTGAAAATTCGTCATTCCCGCAGCGAAAATCCATTGACCCAATTTCTTGGATAATCGGATTTAAGTCAAACAAACAATTAGGATTTCACCAAAAAAACCGCCCCCTTCGGAGGGTGCCGTAAAAGGTCAAAATGTAGGTTGGGTAAGTGTAGCGTAACCCAACAAAATCAAATCGTTGGGCGTCATTGCATTCAGCCCAACCTACCTTTTACGCCCCCCCTCCGATGGGAGAAGGAACTGTTTCGACTTTTACGACAGCCTCTTTGTCAAAGAGGTATGAGTAGACAGTGCATTGGTAAGACCAAAATTTCTGGACGTTATTGCAATCAAGTACCCAGTTGCTTAATCCTGCATGATCTCCCGCCAGGAAATCCGGCCTTTATTGGGTTGCACACCAAGATTGATTTTAATATCTTTAATTTCACCCGATGAACCGCCCACCACCAAACGGTCACCAACAACTACTGGCTCACTGGGCATGCCCACACTCAGATCGATAGAACTCACCAATACACTGTTAACCGTATCATCAGTAAAAATTCCATTTCCGTTCACATCAAAGAAACCCAGGCCTAGTCTGGCACCGGTAAACGGGTTAATGGCATTAACAAAACCTTTACCACCCGGCACACAGGGATCAACCACAGGAATGATGGAACTGGCCAGCAATGTAGGTTCTGCAAATCTATAGACTTTGGAGGAGGTAACGATACGCTCCCCTTCCTCTGTGCCGTTGGCCTTGGTTAAATCGATATACCAGCCGTTTTTACCACTCATGTCATTGGCAACAGCAACCGAAAAGGCACGAACCGGCCTGTCGGTCAAAGTGCCCTCTTCAACCACCGAGCGTTTTATTAAATTGTTATATTGAAACGTCGTGCCATCTCTGATGGAGGTTATTTTATTTCCCTCATCTATCAAGCCATACCAGGATTGTATTTGCATATCGTTGGGATCGCCGGTTCTGAAATAACTGCCGGTGCCGAAGATAATGAACCTCTTGCCAACATTACCATCGGTTGCCACAAAATTTGTGGCGATGCTTATTTGAGACGTGATGGGCTGACCCACGCCGGAAGGATCTTTGGCAACGAATAGTGGTTCAGGTGTGGTGCCCGATTTAAAGGCCACATCCCATTGGTTTGTATTATTTTGGCTAACATTAAACTTCCAGACATTGCCTTTCAGGTCGCCAGCATAGATAAAATCCACATCACCGTCATTATCGCTATCAAATACCCCAGGTGAAGCCAAACCGTTATCCGTAGCCGTGGAGGTATTGATTTTGGTTGATGTTCCCGTGGTTAAATTGAATAAATACAACACAGCAGTACCGTTGGTACTGTTGTAACCGTTGCCCACAATCACATACATAGAGCCGTCGTTCATTTTGGCGATGGTTGGCCGTCCCAGCATGAAGCCCAAATCCGGATCAGTCGCACTAAAATATTCCCATAACACCTTACTAGTCCCAAAGGTGGTTGGATTGGTGACATCCAGCGCAAATAAGCCTTTACCCCCATGTCCTAAGGTTGACACCAAATAATTGTAACTGGGTGTTTGCGCCAAACTGGTGACTGCTATATCGCCGTCTACAAAATATTGATGAGGATTGGTGGTTGAACCGTAATCGATTTGGCTTAAATTTTTCAATCGCGGCAGAGCCTGACTGGGAATATAAGCAAACCTTTCCGCACCGTTGACCGCACTAAACGCATGCAACATGCCGTCATTGGCGCCCACGAATACCGTATTGTTATCTTTCACAAAGTAGGGCGAAGAATGCACAATATCGCCCAGTACGGTAGTGGCTCTATTTCGTAAGGTTCCACCATTTTGCAACTCATTGGTCGCATCACCCCGTAAATAATTAACCACATTTTGATTGACCAATGCGGTTTGGTCAGACGCCGACAAGTTCGCCCACAAAAACTCGACTGCCGTGTTGTTGCTTCGGGTGAAAATTTTACGGTCAGCTGCTGGCGGAATCGTCTGAGAAGCCTGCCAATTTGGAGTAATACCGACACCCCCACTGCTGACCGGATAAGCCAACAAATTACCCGACCAAGTGAAGGTATTGAAAATTGACTGAAACACCTGAGATTCAGTGGATATGGAGGTACTGTTAGAGGTTACATTACCCGCACTGCCGCTGCGTTCGATAATATTGTCAAATGCCCGTTTCAAAGCTTCTTTGAGCCTTAATGGGTTTTGGACCAGGAAGTAAGTATCCGGAACACCGTCAGTGTTGCTATCCCACTCTGGCACCAGATCGGGCAGATTGTTGTTGTTCCGGTCGGTAAATCCACCCCATTTGGCGGCATACCAGAGCGGGTCGTTTGGCACAAATTGGGCTGCTGTGTTTGTTCCCGGAGTAAAAGTACGTTCGTTGCTTAATGGTAAGCCAACAGCGGGGGGGTTAACACTGGGAGGTGTATCCAGAAAATAATTCACATCATTTATGGTATCCGAATCTCTTACTTCCAGATAGGTTCCATCTTCAGTGGTCCCGGAAATCACATAGCCCATGTGCTGAATACAGCCACCAGCCGCATAATCCGATGTCAACTTGACCTTCAGCTTCCCATCCGAAGTAACAGATAATTCATACTCAACAATAGCGTCCATGTCATGATCTGAACCATATTCGGAGTCCTCGTAATTGATTCTAAATTTAGCGTAAGGTATTCCAATATCAAAAGACAACACATAAAAATCCACAATGGTATTGGTTGGTTGATACTGTCCTGAAGCCCTGTTTATGTTGCCGCATCCTCCCACGGTTTTACCAAACGGCACCAAACTGATGGTTTTTCCTCCGATTGGAAACTCTATCTCCGGCTTGGGCGATGCCAAGGCCACACTGTAGGTATCGACTTTTTGGGCGCCGGTAGCGGCATGAATGTCTTTAGCTTTACCAAAATGCGCAATACTGGCGGCATAAAACCCACCTTGTTGCGAAGGTTCTTCTGGCGCCAACCCCCGGATACTGCCAAAACTGGTCGCGGATTTTGCCGTTGGCGCACCGTTATACGTATTACCGGATTGGCCGATAAAGAAGTCTTTGGTTATCCCGCTACCAAACTCACCGGCCCAGATTGTGTCACCTAAGCCACTGACACTGATGGTGTGGGTATTCAAACTGGTTGTGCCGCTAAAAGCCGCCAATGCCGAAGGACTGGTATATTCAAAGCGGCCCGGCATTTGGTCGGTATCAAAATTAGGACTAATATCGCTGATGACAATTTGCGACGGCTTGGAACAACTCGGATAACCGCCACTGGTGCCAGTTCCGCTGCGATAGGGGTCTAACCAAACCGGCAGCGGTAAGCCCAACGTGGCATCATCATTGCTGGCACTGGGGATGTTGAATGCGGCCGTAGCCTCGGTTTGCCCGCCCAAATAACGTAAACCTTCGTACATGGTTTCTGCAATGGGGTTGCCCCACATCCGGCAACGGCCTTCAGCTAAGGGTCCACCAACCTCTGGAACACCACAATTTTGGTTATATTCGTGACTTCCACCAAAACCGGTAATTTTCAGCTTGTCCAAGGTTTGAATCACCCCCACCGTTGACGACAACTGCCCAGTGGTGAGATTAATTTCATTTTTCAAAGAGGAGATATTTTTACGCAACACGCCGCCGGAGGTATTTTTGGTATATGAACCGGTCATTAAACCAAAGGCCATACTGTCGTCTTCGCCGTATTGCTGCAAAATACCGATAGGTTTGTATTTGCTAGGGGCACTGGCAGGGTAACCACGACATTCCGGCTCCAGCAAACCGGAAACGCAGGTTCTAACCCGTACCGTAAGATCGGTCATGGTTGAGGCTTCGAAGGGTTTTCTCCAGTACAAGTGATAGCTATCACCACCGGTACGCTCCTGATGCCGAAAACGAATACTATGATTACCGGATGAAAGGTTGATACTGCCAGAGCGAAGCGTTAAGTTGGCATCGCTATTATTCCTGGCATGCCCGCCATACCATCCGGCAACCACGGTATTATTGATAATGACATCAACAGCATCGTCACCATCCACTGCAAAGATATAAACCCCGCTTTCGCCTGCTGGTATGACAAGTGTCCCATCAAAAATTGTTAAGTAATGCTCATTAGAGCAGGTTGCAGGATTGCCTGAATTCGGGTTTCCACTGCCGTCAATATTTGCTGCAAGGTTTTGTCCACACCTCTTGTCATTTATGGCGTAATTAGCTAGAAGCGGATTAGTAAATTCGGCTGCATCATTAGGATGAGTGTTATAGCCAGTTGTATTAAACGTTGTTTGAGTTAACCCCGAGAAATTGCTCGCAGGCACTATCTGCCAGTTACCACCGCCAGTCGCGCAATTTGATCGTTGATTATTTCCTGTAGCACATTGAGTCCCCGCTACCGGACGTTCTATCGACAACCACTCCCACACTCTAAACGTACTATTGGTCAGCACCCTTAATAATGGCGGCGTCGTACCCAGCAACGTGGTATTCGCGAAAACATGCCGGGTATTGGCGCTGGGCAAAGGCAACGGCGTGTAATTTCTAATGTCATACCCATCAACCGTAACGCTGGTGTATTCCTTGCCCCAGCTATGCGCGTCCTGCGGAATAAAAGCCCGTTCCAATACCGTTGCAGTATCACTGTCCGTACTGCGAAAACCACCGTATAACACCCGGCGCAACGCGTCCATGCGGGACATGGTGAGATAATTCAGGTAATCGCCGCTCCATTCGCCGACCTGTGTGGTGCTGGTGCAGGTTTTATTGACGGTTAAATACACCGGTTCAAACAGCCCGGCTGTGGCGTTGTAGTTGTAGCATTTGTAAGAATCGAAATAGCCGTAGTAGTTGATGTTGGGTTTATAACCAATATCCAGAAAACCATCATTATTCAAGTCGGAAGCGTCGTTATAAGCCTCGTAATACAACTTGTGATCGCGGGCTGCCGTCAACAAGGTCAAAGGTGTAGCGGATACACTGACCGTTAACGGTGTGGTCGGCAAGTTCAGTTCACTGCGCACCGTCGCGCTGAACAGCATCAGCCAGACCATACAACCAGCCAGCCACAACATCGAACCTGCGGAAAAATGCGGTTTCATAATGAATACCCTCAAAACTAATCGGTAGCGTAAACAGATTGCAACATCACGGTTGCGCGGCCTGTGCCGGGATTGCTGCGGGCTGTGACCCGATAGCGCTTGCAACTACTGCACTTTGCGGTATCTGAGGGATTAGCGGCACAATATCCGGGATAGTCTTCAGAACAAATAAAAGTACTTCCCAAATATTCGACAAAATATTGCGGTGCAGTGCCGGCCAACGTACCCAGACTGGTTGTGATGCTTTCCCATTGAGTAAAGCCTGCCGAAGAATCCCAACGAGAAACACAATCCTTATCCGGTTTGGGGCAAATCCCAGTAGTGCAATTGTTGATAGGACTAGGGCTGGTTGGGCAGGTAGTGCCAGCATCACTGTAAGCAGGTGTAGGCTTGTTATCTTCCAGGTATTTTTCTGCCACCCTCAGTGCAGCCTCTGCAGACTGAAATGCCAGATTACGATCATAACTATTGCCAGCCATTTTTTCTTCCAGACTGACCAGACGCACACCCGCCACACCCAAGATGGTGACTAAAACCAGCATCATCAACGATACAAACAGCGCCGCGCCTTGTTGCTTATTGGGGGACACACTCAGATTCTTCATAACTGGCGATTCCTCAAAGTAACGACCATATTCCAGCTACGAGTCAGAGCAGCATTACCTGTTCCAACCGTTTCCAATGAAGCCAGGGTAAAGATAATTCGCACCGCCACTACCCGCGTCCAGTCTGTAATGCTGTCAGCATCGACATAACTGTCCGGCAAATTACCGCTGGCATCTTTGGACAGATACTGGGCTTGCATATTGGTAACACCCTCGGCGATTTCTTCGGTAACAGGACATGCTGTTGACTTGGAACCACTCGTGCCACAATTACCATTATTGGTATTTTTGGTCTCAATTCTCACTCTATACAAAGAACGACCACCCCGACCATTAAAACCAATGTACCAAGAGTTAGCAGATAACTTGGTCAGAAAGCCGCCGTTTTCAAATATATGAGCAGTACCATTTGTTGTACAGACCGTCGGATAGCCCAAGCCTTTGCTGCAATTACCAGGTTCAGCGCTATTCCCGGTGTTATGCACAATAGTCACATTAGAAGCGCTGGCACTGGTAATCTGAAAAAGTGCAGCTTGTTTATAATCACAAACCAGCACAATGTCACCGTCTGCAAAACCATGCGAAGTGGTATTGACCTTGAATTGCGCCGATGAGTCATTGTGGTCAGTAATCACTACACCATTGTTGGTGGTGCTACTATGAATGACGATAGCATCTGTACCTGTCACTCTATCCTGGGCATTCGTGCCAATCGCTTTGGCAGCTAAGACTTCAGTACCCTCATAACCTTCTATGCCATTTCCCCAGTTTGACCACCATGATGCAGTTGGAGAATTAAGTACATTACCTGTGGGCAGATTATTGCCGCAGGCTATACCGGCTGCCTCTCTCACGTCACGCGCAACCACTTCAAACGCATAGCGGGCATTTTCCTGCATTCGTGCCAGATTTTCATTTTGCCGATAGACCTGACGATTGGATAAAAACACACTCACCACACCGCCAATCAGGAACAATCCCAATACCATGGCAATCATCAGCTCGACCAAACTAAAGCCCCGTTTGCGACTCATCAAAACAAATGCTGTGTTCATAATCGACTCGTAATTTGGACAACCTGTTCGGCACTGCCGCTCAGCCCCCGGCTATCATCCCAAAATACCCTGACGTTACAGGTGTTCACTGCGCAGGTGATCTGGCCGCAGGTCGTGGACACATTGCCCAAATTGGATTTCAAGGCATTGATCCAGGCATTTTGATCATTGGTAATTAAACTGCCCACCGATGGTGCTACACAGGTTTTGGCCAGATCATAGGAACCGATGATGGCCACACTCCGATTGGCGCGCATGGCATCCATCATAAAATACGCCAGCATGGTGGCTTGGCTACGTTGCAAAGCACTGTTGTTGTTTTTAAGCGCTACAGTTTGAATCGCTGCCACCCCCAACAGTCCGATGGCCAGTACCAACACGGCTACCAAAACCTCGATCATCGAAAAACCCAATTGACGTTTTACTCGAAAATTTTTCATGGGCTTTCACATGAGCTTAAATCACTACCGTTTAAAAGTTCAGGCAATTGATCGCTGTCACTATCAATGCCCATCCGCGGTCTGACACGGGTAATCAACACGGCTTTTGCTCCTACTTCAGTACTGTTATGACACACGGCAAAATTACCATCAGCCGTTGTAACCCCTTGGGAGTTATAACGCAGAAAGTTGGGAAAAGCGCTTGAGCGTAAAGTATAAGGCGAAGCCAGCGCAGGCCAAGTGCGTAAAATAGTTTCGCCGGTATCCAAAACACCGTCTGCATCCAAATCTAAAAATGCTATCCACCCCGAATCCCAAAAAACTGTACTGGATATTGAACAACTGCTGCCGTTGGTGCTTTTACACAAAGTTACACTTCTGCCGGCTTTGATCGCCTCGGACCGAATGTAATTGAGACTGCTGATGAATTCACTGGCAATTGTACTCAAGCGACTGTTGATTATGGTTTGGCGGAAGCTTGGGATTGCTGCACTCAATAAAATGGATGCCACCATTAACGCGACCATCAGCTCTATCAAAGTAACGCCTTTTTGATTCCTCATACTCTGGTTTGCCTACTCAAGCCACTGTCAGTGACATAGATTGATTGGATGACAATACGTCTTTGGGATGTAAGCATAGTCTTAAACGGGTTGAAAGAAGATCGAAAGCCCTGTGGGCGATGCTAGTATAGGCTGGCATAGCGGTTTGTGAAATGTCACACACAATCATCGAACTTATCGACAGGCTGGTTAGAATCTTAAAACTTGATTCAATTTGGCGAAATATCGTGTACTGCCTCCCTAAGGATAGGGTCAAAAATAACTT
>PERU01000034.1 GCA_002928965.1 Methylomonas sp. | reverse complement strand
AGAACGAAGCGCGTTTTTCAGTTCAGTGAGCGCACAGATTTCATAGAAGCGACGGTCAAGCCCTTGGTCGACATGTACCAGCGACTTCCAGCGCGGTTTGATAAAAGCCGTCGGAGCATCAATAGGCACTTTGCGTGTGCCGGTACTGTTCATAGTGCGGATCACCGCAATGGCATCTAGCACATCCTGCGCCGCCGGTGCCGCGCGTAAAGTCAGCATGTCCAGGAAATCCGGCGTATAGCGGCGGAGAGTGCTGAATTGCTCAGCAATCAAATGTAAGTGGTCGAACGCTGCGGGCTTGGCCAATTGATCCGCTTCGATGATGCTTTGCTGGAAGTCGTCCCAGGAAATTACGGACTCGATTGCGGCGTAAAGATCGCTATCCGATTGCTTGGCATCCAACAAGGCATGGCCGATTTTTGAAAGTAATCGTACCTTGTCGTTGATCGCCTTGCCCTGTTGTTGGAACTGATGTTGATGCTTGTGCTTGGCTGCGCTGAATAACTTCAACAGGATACGGTCGTGTAGATCGATAATTTCGTCGATAATGGTAGCCGTGCTTTCCAAGGTTACAGCCACCAGTGTGGCGTATCGGCGCTCGCTTTCAAACTTGCCGAGGTCCTGCGGCGTCATTTGCCCACCTTCGCGCGCGATTTTTAATAGCCGGTTCTGGTGAATGTGCCGACCAATGCCATCCGGCAAGGCAATTGCCTGAAAGGTTTTCAGTCGCTCGATGTGCTCTAGCATATAGCGAGAATTGGGCTTCAAAGGCGACTGGCGTAGCCAAATCAACCAAGTCGTGTTGGAATCCGGCTTGATTTTCAGCAGTTCGTCGAGCCGTTGTCGATGCAGCGCCGTGAGCGGCTGAGCCAATGCCCGGTAGATGCCGCGATTCGCGCGAGTGATGGCTTCGGCACAGCCTCGCTCGATCACGGTAAGCGTCGGTAGAATAACCTTGCGTTGGCGAAGCGCTTCCAAGGCATAGGCCGCTAACACCACACCCTTATCGGTTTGCATGGCGAGATCGGCCAGCGTTTTCACTACAAATCGGAAATCGGACAAACCGAACGCCGATAAGCCGAGATAGCCGCGCAGGTCCTGGAAATGTTCGCGCCGCGTTTCGTCGCGCTCGCCGTATTTTCGCCAAGCGCCAGGATCGGACTTGATTTGGCTGGCGATCCATTGGATAACCGGCTCTATTACTGTCGCATTAGCGGCTAGCGCGTAACCAGGGTAGCGTAGTAGGCAGAGTTGCACCGCGAAACCGAGGCGGTTAGCGTCGCCCCGGCGCTGCCGAATCAGGGCTAAGTCGGACTCGTTGAAGGTGTAATGGCGGATCAAGTCGTTTTGAGTGTCGGGCAAGGCCAGTAAACTGGCCCGTTCCGTAGCGGACAAAACCGAGCGCCTGGACATGATTACTGAGTGCTTTTTAGATATTGGTATAGCGTTTCCCGGCTAATGCCATACTCACGGGCTAACTTTGCTTTCTGCTCGCCGGTACCGGCACGCTGTTGCAGCTCTGCGACTTGCTCGGGCGATAACGATTTCTTACGTCCTCGGTAAGCGCCGCGCTGTTTGGCCAGCGCAATGCCTTCGCGTTGCCGTTCGCGGATCAGTGCCCGTTCGAACTCGGCAAACGCCCCCATGACCGACAGCAATAAATTGGCCATCGGCGAATCTTCGCCGGTGAACGTGAGACACTCCTTGACGAATTCGATGCGTACGCCGCGCTTGGTTAACTGCTGTACCAAGCGCCGCAAGTCATCCAGATTTCTCGCCAAGCGGTCCATGCTATGCACCACGACCGTATCGCCTTCTCGGACAAAGGCCAGCAGATCTTCCAAAGCTGGCCGTTCGGTGTCTTTGCCGGACGCCTTATCGGTGAAAACCTTACTGACCTCGACCTGTTCCAATTGGCGTTCCGGATTTTGATCAAACGTGCTGACTCTGATGTAACCAATCCGATGCCCTTGCAAATGAACAGCCCTCAAAAAACCAAAAGTGTCAGGATAAAATCTATAACCTTTGGCGGCAGGTGTCAATATTTACAAAAATGCATTCTATCCTGACGCCAAAGCAGCGCACAGTCTGACATCAGGATAGGGTATAGTCTTAACTGACACTTCCGCCCATAGCTTGGTACAGAGCCGCACTATCGACGAGGCGCTGCGCCTGAGCCGCGATCAAGTTCATTCTGGTCTGTTGCGCCGCTTGTTGTGCGATAAGTTGCTGAACGTAGCTGGCCGCACCCAGTGCATATTGCCTCTGCACGGATTGCAAAGAGCCCTGTGCCGCAGCATCTGCAGCAGCCAGTGCTGCCAATGCCTGGGCATCGTTCTCCAGTGCGCGCAGGACATCGGCCACATTGCGTAGGGATTCGAGTACGACGCTTTGGTAATTGGCCGCAGCTGCATCGAACGCGGCCAATGCCGCGCGCTTTTCGGCTGGCAGGGCGGGATTAAAGAGCGGCTGGGTAAGTTGTCCAAGGACGCTCCATATTGCCGAACCGGGGCCGAACAATGCGCCTGCAACCAAGGTCTGCGTAGCAAGATCGGCGCTGAGATTAAGTTGCGGATATAGCTTGGCGATTGCGCTGCCGTATTCCGCGTTGGCAGCGTGTAACAGCGCTTCTGCGCCCAGGATGTCGGGGCGGCGGCGCACCAACTCGGAAGGTACAATTAAGGGTAAATCGGACGGTAAAGTGAATTCTTCCAGCGTGAAAGCGGGTAATCGCCCATCTCCCGGAGCACGGCCGGTGAGTGCGGCCAACAGATGTTCATTCTGCTGACTCTGTTTGCGCAACACAGGAAGTCCGGCGCGAGTCTGTTCCACTTGGGTTTGCAGTGCCAATACCTCATCCGGTGCGCCCTGGCCAAGGCGCACGCGTTCTTGGGTAAGGTACAATTGTTCATCTTGAGCGCGAAGAATAGCCTCCGTAGATTGTATTTGCGCCGTAAGCCTGGCTTGGGTAATCGCGGCGGTAACGATGTTGCCCGCCAAGGTCAGCTGCGCACCTTCCAATTCGTGGCGACGATACTCGGTTTGGGCGGCTAAGGCTTCCAATGCGCGGCGGTTACCGCCTGCAAGATCGAGTTGGTAATTGACGTTAATACCGGCGTTAAACAAACTGAATTCCCTCGCCTGGCCATCTTGCCCCAATACGATGGGATTAAAGCGTTGTCGTTGAGCACTGAAACCGGCATCGACTTGAGGATACATCATCGCCCCCTCCTGCGCCGCATGGATTTCCTGCGCCTGACGTAACGTGGCTCTTGCGGAAGCCAGCGTTGGACTGGCCTGAAAAGCTTGCTCTATCAGCGCGTCGAGTTTGGAAGATCCCAGATCACGCCACCACTGTGCACTCACGTTTGAGCCGATCCTAAAGTGTTGTGCCCCCCCAAAAGCCGTGGCTGCGGTTGCCGTTTGAGTCGACAAAGGGGTGGCGGTGTAGGCTGGTGTATTGGGGGCGGCCGGTCGTTTGAAATCGGGCCCTACGGTACAACCCGCCAGCAATCCGGCAAAAATGATGGCTGTATATGTCCAGACCGTCATGTGATCGGTCTTCGAGCGATCAGTGCCGTGATGGTATGTTCCTTCAACGTTGTCCATAAAAATGTTCCACGAACGATTGACGGAAGCTCTGATGGCAAGCCAGACAACTGCTTTGCAGATTCGCAAAGGCTGTGATCACGCCTTGTCCATCGTTCCGAGCGGCAACTTGTTCCAGCGCCCGCGCAGCTTGATGCGTTATTTCATCTTGACTTTTGAACGTACCCATATCGGTGCCAATGAACGTCAGGATACGCATCTTCTCGATAACAGGCGGCTCTGGATGCTCGGCGATCAGTAGTGCAACTTTGGCGACTGAAGCCCAATCTTCACGGGAAATGGCGTCAGTGACAGTCTGTATGTTCTTACCGAGTTCTTGCATGATCCTGTGTAGTTCTAATGACTTAACTTCGGTATCGCCATCGGCCCAAGCTTGCGAACAGATGCCGGCTAGAAATACGCCGGTTGCAATCGCTGTAAAGAGTTTTCCAGGGAAGTTTTGGTGTGTCATAAAATGCGCCTTAAATTTAATAGTTTGCTCACTCGAACCCCCTTCCTTCGCCAGCTTCCTCATGGGTCACGCCGTCGCGGATATGGTAGATGCGTTTGAAGGTGGGAATAATTTTTTCATCGTGGGTGACAACGATGATGGCGGTCTCGAACTGGCGTGCCATATCGTTGAGGATGCGGATAACGGCCATGGCCCGCTCACTGTCAAGCGGCGCGGTAGGCTCGTCGGCAAGAATAACAGGCGGGCGATTGACCAGCCCACGGGCGATAGCCACGCGCTGCTGTTCGCCGCCGGAAAGCTGCGACGGCATGGCGCGGGCGCGGTGTTGTACATCCAGCGCGGTGAGGAGCTCCAGTGCTTTCGCACGCGCTTCGCCATTGGGAATGCCTGCCAACATCGGCAGCAGTGCAACGTTGTCGGTCACATCGAGAAACGGAATCAGGTAGGGCGCCTGGAATACGAAGCCGATCTTGTCCCGACGCAAGGCGCCCAAGTCACGTACTTTCCAGCCGTTGTCAAAGATCACCTCATCACCCAGAACCATGCGGCCAGCAGTCGGATCGATCACCGCCCCCAGACACTTGAGCAAGGTGCTCTTGCCGGAACCGGACGGCCCGATAAGCCCTACCACCTCACCCGGAGCAACCTGCATGTTCACGCCCTTCAAGGCATGGACAGCGGTATCACCCTCACCATAGCGTTTCTTTAAACCTTCAATATGAATGCCTTTGCCGCTCACCTTAGCCTCCTATGGCTTCGGCCGGATCGACCTTGAGCGCCATACGAATAGCGACAAGGCTGGCCAGTGCACAGATTGTTAGCACAGCGAAAAAACCCGCGACGGAGTCGAGTGGCTCCAGCAGCACATACTTGGGGAAGATCGGCACCCAAAAGGTAGCGGTGATTTTCCCCACCACAAAACCGATAACGCCAAGAGCAAGCGACTGCTGCATGATCATGCCGGCAATGGTGCGGTTCTTGGTGCCGATCAGTTTAAGAACCGCGATTTCCCGGATTTTCCCCAAGGTCAAGGTATAGATGATGAAGGCGACAATGGCTGCGCTGACGATGCTAAGAATCACCAAAAACAAGGCGATTTGCCTGGCTGATTTAGCGATGACCTTATCCATCAAAATCGATTCCATCTGGGTACGGGTATAAACCTGCAGACGCTTCCAGCGGCGGATCGGCTCGGCTGCGTCCTCAGGGAGCGTGCCAGGTTTGAGCTTGACAAGGACCGCATTAACATAGGTGTTGGCGCTTTGCGATGCATTCACCACAGCCAGCAGATCGGGAATGCCTGCGCGATTGAAGGCCGGATTCTCGGCATTGCGGCGGCGCTGCTGGACCAGGGAATCGTTGTCTTTCAAAAATTGCGCTTCTTGAGCGTCTTTGATCGGGATGAAAACCATCGGGTCACCGTTATAAGATACTGTGCGCTTGGATAATCCGACGACCGTGTAAAGATTGCGACGGATTCGGATGCGCTCACCGAGCTGAAATCCGCTGGTAATATCGGCAACAGCTTCATAGTGGCTGCGAGTGATATGTCGTCCGGCGACGAGATTCCGGGGTTGTCCCGGCGTACCCGGCTTGCCGGCCGTGACACCAACCACCATGGTGCTAACATCCTGCTCGCCGTGACCTACCTGCATAATCAGATAGGTGACATTGGCTGCGTATTCTACGCCCGGCATAGCCAGCAGGCTGCGATAAAGATCGTCGTACAGACTGGACGATTCGGCATAAGGTCCCTGAGTGCCCTGCTGCACTACCCACAGATCCGCGCCGGTGTTGTCCAGCATCACCTTTGCATCGTCGACCATGCCCCGATAAATGCCGGCCATACTCAGCGTCACACCGATCAACAATCCCAATCCGACACCGGTGAACACGAACTTACCCCAGGAATGGAGAATGTCGCGGCCCGCCAAGCTGATCATCGTGCTGCACCGGGAATGTGTTCAACCACATGAATTCGGCTGTGTGCGGTCAGCACCTTTTCGCTGTAAACCACTACCTGGTCGCTGTTCTTGAGTCCATCGCGAATTTGCACTTGGCCATCGAGATCAGCAACGCCTAGTTTAACTGGAGTAAAGTGCAGGTCGCCGCCCATAGCTTGCCAGACGCCCACTTGACCATTCTCACGATGGATGGCGGCATTGGGAATCACCGGGGCGGCAGGTAGCGCCGGTAAGTCGACCGTGACTTCCGCCAGTTCACCCAGCGGCGGCAATGGATCGGGGGGCAGATCGAAACTCACTTTGGCAAGCATTTCTTCGGTCACGGCGTCAGCCTTGGGTTCCACCCGCAGTAAATGGCCGGCCAACACATGGCCACTGCGCGAACGCAACACAATGTGGGTCGGCAGTCCGGCGGCAAGCCCTGCAGCACTGATCTGGTCGAAGCGTACGTTCAGCCATAAACTTTTGGGGTCGATCACTTCCACCACAGCTTGACCAGCAACGACAGTTGTGCCGGGATCGGCATCGCGGGAGCTGACTAAGCCGTCAACCGGCGCGATCAGACGCAGGTTGCCCCGCTGCGTAACCAATGCCTCCCGGTCAGACCGGGCACGAGCGACATCTTCACGGGCAGCAGTAAGTACAGCATCCGCGATCTGCAATTCCTGTCGCTTGGTGGCGACTATTTCTTCACTGGTCGAGCGTACCGCAAACAATTGTTCATATCGATGCAACTGGGTCTTCGCATACGCTTGCCGAACCTTCGCTTCGCGCAATGCCGTTTCGGCATGCTTGAATGCCGATTCCTGTGAGCGCACACGATCATCGAGATCGACCGGATCCATCTCGCCCAACACTTGACCGCCCTTGACCCGATCGCCCACATGCACCTCCAGACGTTGCACGCGACCGGCAACCGTGGGACCCATTTTGTAGGTATAGCGCGCCTCGACCGTGCCGATACCGAATAGCGCCGGGGTAATTGACATTGACTTTACCTCCGCGACCGTCACGGTTACCGGTGCCAGCGGACCGGATCGTAAGGCGACGTAGACGAAAAGCACAAGCAACGGCACAATAACTGCCAGAAGCGCCAAGGTTCGTTTTTGTACAGGCATGCGATTCATTGCGCACTCCGGATGCCACGCTGATAAATTGCAAAGACGCGTGGCGCATCGTGGCGGATACGCTCCACATTTCCGGCCAGCAGCGATTGCATAACCAGGCCTTGAATGGTGCCGATGAACAGGGTGGCCGCGGCTTCGGTATCGAGTGCGGCGGACAGCTCGCCGCAGGCCTTGCCTTCCTGAATCAGTCGGTGCAGGCGTTCTCCATAACGCTGGATCAGGGTTTGCACTATGCGCTTGGGCGCCGTTTGCTCGGCACGTTGCAATTCTCCAAACATCATTCGAGGAACCCCTGGATGCTCGGCCACGAACTCGACGTGGCTCATGAATATCGCCTGCATCGCGGCTAGAGGCGATTCAATACCTTGTGCGGCACAATCAATCCGGGCCAGGAGGCGTTCCGCCACCCATTCCATGACTGCCTGCCAAATGGCGTCCTTGGTCGGAAAATGACGAAACAACGCGCCCTGGGTCAGGTTCATATGTTTAGCGATAGCCGCAGTTGTGATTTCGCTGGGGTTTTGCGAACCCGCCAATTCAACCACCGCCTCGACTGTTACGGCCCGTCGTTCATCCGCAGGAAGATGTTTCACATAAGTATTCACGGTTGCTCTCAAAAAGATAGTAATCGATTACTATCTTATCGTGAGCAACAAATTATGCAAGCGGAAATTCACTCGCGGTAAGTTACGATAATTTCGACGGCTCAATTGATCTAAGCATACGCATTTTGGACACCGGAATCGGTCGCGAAGTGAGAGCTAAGACCATTAAACTGGTCGCTAACTTAGTTTTCCGTTCCATTGCGCATCACCCCCTGAATAAGGGCATGCCACGATAACCGAATCAGTGGAAATTTGACGTAAATTGAGGAAAAGTAAGCCGCAGCTATAGATCTTAGATTAGACGCTAACATACGATCTTATCCGCTTTGCGAACTGATTGTCATTACAGCTCTTAAACTCTTACCATAAAGGCTTAGCGTACTATTTTTTCCGAATTCTGTGGCTACCCCGATTAGAAAGATGATTCAGCCAAACGTAAAAGTTTGTCATGCTCGCGGGGATGCGGGCATCCAGTGCCATGAAGGGTAAGCTTCGAGCTATCCATGCAGCCCGGATTCGCTTCGCGGTCTTCGGCTCCGACAATCCCTGCCGGAACGACGTTTTCTGTGATTTTGCTTATGCATCTTAATAATCAGAAAAAATTATGAGGAACTTGCAAAATTATCTGTTTTTACCCTGAGAACGCTGCATCAAGTGGTTTTCTAGGAACGGCGCTACATCATGCGGCATTTTGCAAGTACACCACCAGCTAATGGTGTTAATATCCCCATGAATTTTCTGATAATTCATAGCGACCCATTATGTAGGATGTCAGCAATAGTTTTTTTGACGTTCAATCGCTGCTAACGACCTTAAATTATCCAGTATTTGTTGTAATATAATCGAATCGCTATCAAGTGGCGATATCATATAGGCCGGTAATTTGAATTGCAGGCTGTTGGGTACATGAAATAGTTTGTGTTCTTTGATCAGCGGTGCGGCGATGCGAATAGGCAAAAAGCAGGAACCGCCGTTGCTGATGACTAATTGCACAGCTAGCCAGCCGATGTTAACGACCTGGGGCGGACGTTCCAGGTTGGGATAAGCATTGCTGTGTTGGGCGTAAAACCCCGGCCCCCAATCAACGTAGATGTAATCGTCGTTAGGCCAGGGTTTTTCCGGGTCGGAGGTCAACAACACCAAAGTTTCATCAAATAAATGTTCGACCTTCAGTCCGGGGTTGTGTTGTGGCGTATACATCATGCCTATATCCATCGAACCTTCGATTACGCCACGCATTAAATCTTCTTCAAAACCGATTTCGCTGCGTATTGAAACATCTGCTACTTGGCTGCGTAAGATGCCTATCCATTCCGGTAACAAGGTTTCCCATAAGGCGATGCGCGCACCGAGCGTAATGCTGGCACGATAGCGGCTGGGTAAGCCAATGTCGTGGCGTGCTTGTTCCAACGTTATCAGCAGCGTTTTGGCGTGACGTAAAAAGCGCCGCCCCGGCAGCGTCAAGGTGGCGCCGGAGCGATTGCGCACGAACAAGCTGACGCCCATGTATGCTTCCAGGCGCTGTATGCGGGTACTGACTGTCGATTGCGTGACATACAGTCTACTGGCGGCTTCCAGAAAGCTGCCGTTGGCGGCGACACTTAAAAAAGTCTTGATCTGATCAATGTCCATACGGCTTAGTATCGGATTTATCGATATTAAAGTCCAATATAAATCGTTTGTCTTATATCAATTGAATTCCTATAGTTGCCTTCACCGCAATCGCGAATTTGTATCGCTGCGATGTACAACTTTTTGCAGGAGTCCATACGTATGCAAACATCATCCGATAGACGTGTTCAAGCAAACGGCGGGAGTTCATTCAACGCCCGCTTAATCAACCTTAGCTTTATTTTGGCGTCGGCCTTTTTGGTCAACGGCTGCTGGGCGCCCGCTATTAAACCGCCTATTTCCGAGATCGGTAAGCTCCATACCATCCTGATCGTTCCGCTTGAGTCGCCTCCGCTGGAAATCAGCCCTGACCCGATCGCGAACCGCATCCCGGCCTATGCACATTATCGCAACATGGCCATCGATTTTCCGGTGGAACAAAAACTCTATAAGACATCGGGAGACGTCATGGTTGCCGGCTTGGTCATTCAAAGCGACGATGCCGACGCAGTATCCATTCAAGATAAGCCGGTACGGCCGACTCTGGCAAACGGCCCCGGGGCGTCGCAAACCTGGACACCCTCTTTGATACTGGCCCAACAAGCCTTAACTCAATTGACCGAGCACAACATTAAGGCAAGCTTGAGTGACGAATATTTTTATCTACCCATGGACGATGCAGACCGAAATGCTCAGTTAAGCCATTGGCATGATGCGACTTTGGCGTGGTATGAACAAAATACGGCTACTGCCAATTATCAATCGTATGCCGGCATTGATGCGGTACTGCAGCTGGGATTGGACAGCTATCGGATTTTTGCCGGACAGATGTCGCTGCAAGTGCTGATGAAGTTGGTCGATCCACACACCGGACAGGTGATTGCCCGCACGCGGGTAAAAGCGTTTACCACCGAGAATGTGGGAGAAACCACGCTTAATCGGGACAGCGAGGCATTTAAAAAGCGCTTAGCGCAGATGAGTTCGCAGCTGTTAAAACAAGGTTTGCACGAGTTTGGCTGGCAGCTTTGATAAGCCGGCTTAATAACACCACCGTGTGAGTGCTTTGACTATGGCCACCAACGAAGAACAAAAGCTGCAAGGATGGCGCTTTATGCTGTTCAATCTCTGTTTGGGTTTGAGCCATGTACTGGTGATATTTAATGCCGGCGCCTATATCGCCATGCTGCCGCGCGTCGCGGCCGGTCTCGGAATTCCGCCCAGCTTCGCCACCTGGACCCAGACGGATTACATGATCGGGCTGGCATTGGCTTTTCCGGTGGGCGGTTGGTTGTCGCGGCGGCTAGGTGAATATCGTCCGTTTGTGGCTGCATTTTTTGTGTTTGCGCTGGCCTCGGTTATTTGTGCAACGGTTACCTCGTTTTACGCTTACTTGGCCGGGCGCATCGTGTTGGGGTTTGCCGGCGGCTTAACCTTGCCTTTGGGGCAATCCTTGCTGATCAAAGAATATCCGGAGCAGCAAAAATCCATCGGCATCGGGGTGTGGAGCGTATTTACCCTGACGCCGTTCACCTTCGCCCAACCTATAGGCGGCTGGATAGCCGATACGCTGGGTTGGCGCTGGTTATTTTGGCTAAATATTCCGCTGGCTCTCGCCATTGGCGGCATTGTTGGTTATCTGCTTTGTCTACGAGGCATTACCCGTATCCGGCATCGGTTTGATGTTGTGGGTTTCGTGCTGATTTCGCTAGTATTTTTCGGCATACAAACGGTGCTCAATCAAGGCAACGACTGGGATTGGACTAACTCCTTGTATATCGTCGGTCTGATTATTTTCGTGGTGCTGACGCTGATCTATTGGGTGATCTGGGAATTCAGCCAGCGTCGACCCTTTCTAGACATCTGCTTATTTGCTCAACGAAATTTCACCATTGGCGTGATCATTTTGTTCCTGGGGTTTCTGATGTTTCAGGGCTTGTTATCCATGTTGATTGTGCAGTTGCAATTGGCAATGGGCTATTCGTCGTTGTTGGCGGGGTTAGTGTTCTTACCAATGGCGATTTTTGCCAAGCCGGTCGCCAGCGTGTTTCATGAAGTTATCAAATACTTCGATGCCCGTTACTTGGTTTCGCTTAATTGCCTGGGTTTTGCCGCCATCTATTTTTGGCTGAGCCATTTCGATGGTCATGATGCTTTTGCGCAACTATTTTGGCCCAAAGTGCTGGAAGGCGCTTGTCTGGGCAGTTTCTTTGTACCTGTGACCGCCTTGTTATTGCATGGCCTGCCACCGGAGCGAACCTGGCGCGCGGTGGAGTTGGCCAGTCTACTGCGTATTGCCGCCGGCGCCATGGGCATTACCCTGCAAGGCATTGTCATTTATCAGCGTGCGCCGGTGCATATGACCCGATTTGCCGAGTCGCATACGGTTTTTGACTCAAGATTTGAACAATCAGTGGATACCCTGGTTTCTGCGGGCTTTAACGAATCGACCGCCGTCGCTAAATTGGCCAAACTGGCCGGCCGAGACGCGGTGATTCACGCCATGAATGATGCATTTTGGCTGGCCAGCTGTTTGTTTGTCGGGTTAGCGATTCTGGTTTGGTTTGCTAACCCCACCAAGCTGTCTGCACAACGCACACTGAAACAAGAACAGCGTAGGGAAAGGCAGGAAATGCTGGTGGAGGAACTGTAATGGTATTAGTTCTGCGCTATCGAGTCCTAACCTTTTTAGTCGCCATACTCATTTTAGTATCGGGTTGCGCCTGGTTTGGGAATGAGACCCGGCGGGCCGAAATGATGACTGTGCCCACCATGTCACAGACACTGGCGGATGCCAGGTCATCGTCAACCAATGCCGCATGGCCGCAAGCCAACTGGTGGCAAAGCTTTAACATTCCGGCATTAAATCGATTAATAGCAACGGCTTTGGCGGACAATCCTAATTTCAAGGCCGCCGCCGCGCGTTTGCGGCAATCGCAAGCCATGGTCGATGCGCAAGCGGCAGAGCTGTATCCCACGGTTGACGCCAATATCAGCTTCAGCGCGCAGCGTTTTTCAGCCAACAGCACTCAGGCCAAACTGGCCGGAGAAAATTTTCGCCAATTACTGATCAATCCCTTGATTTTACGCTATCACCTGGATTTTTGGGGGCGTGACCAGGCCGCATTGGAGGCGGCCGTGGGTAGGTCGTTAGCCGTGGAAACAGAACTGGCAGATGTCAAGTTATTGCTGGCAACCGCGATAGCGGCAAGTTATTTCGATCTGGTAACGGCCAGCGAAAAACAGGCGATTGCCGAAAGCATCGTCGCCGACAGGGAGGCGCTGCTTAACCTACATCAGGTGCGTTTGACGACCGGCTTGGTCACCGAGACGCCGGTGCTGCAAGCCAAGATGGCGCTGCATGGCGCGCAGCAACTGCTTGCCGGCATACGAGCCGAGGTGGAGTTAAATAAAAATCTGTTGGCTACGCTGGCCGGGCAGGGGCCTGACTGGGGGCGCAGCATTGAGGTCGCAAGCGCTGTATTGCCAAAACCTTTGGCATTGCCGGCCGATCTGCCGTTACGGCTTTTAGCACACCGGCCTGATGTCAGCGCCGCACGCTTGCAGGCCCGAGCTGCTGCGCAGGAAATCAAAGTCGCGGAAACTGCCTTCTATCCCGACGTTAACTTGATCGCGTTCACGGGTTTGCACAGCGTTAGTTTGACCGATGTGTTGCTGCAGGGCTCCAGTCTAGCTTATGCGGTGGGGCCTTCGATCGAATTTCCGATCTTTGAAGGCGGGCGCTTGCGCGCTAATTTGAGCTATCAGGAAGCGGCTTATGATGCTGCGGTGGAACGTTATAACGCCAGTCTGTTACATGCGGTTCAGGACGTAGCCGATGCCCTGACGCGATGGCGGGAAATCGATAGCCGCATGACCGCACAAATCCAAAGCGTTAGCGATGCCGACGATGCTAAAGGTCTTGCCGTCAGTCTTAATCGTAACGGACTCAACGATCGCAGCGACTTAATGCTGGCCAACCTGGAAGCGCATGAGCAAGGCTTGCGATTGGCTGCATTGCAAGGTCAGCAGTTTAAAGTCGCTGTGCAAACCATTAAAGCGCTAGGTGGCGGCTTTCACGACATTGAGGCGGACAATCAAAAACTCAGCTATGCAAACTAAAATTCGCCCAAAAGAAATTCTGCAACAGCGCAATCGTCGACTAAAGCGAGTGACCTTATTCGCAATGTGGGTCGGCTTAATGTATGTCTTCTATTGGTGGACGCTTAACCGGGATTGTGTGAGCACTGACGATGCCTTTGTCATGGGGCATCTGATTCCCTTGAAGGCGCAAACCGACGGGATTGTGGTCGAGATTTTGACCGAAAATACCCAGTATGCGCAAAAAGGCGAAGTGTTGGTCAGGTTGGACGGCGTGCAGGCGGAAATTGCCTTGCTGCAGGCTGAAGCGGAATTAGGCGAAATCGTGCGTAATCTGGTGAGTTTGACGGCTAAGGTCGACACCCTGAAACAGCGCATCATTGCCAAACAAGCGGCGCTGAATCAGGTTAGGCATGACCTTGATCGTTTCAAGGCGGCGGCACATGACGGCGCGGTATCCGATCAGCAGGTGCAAAACACGCAAGATAAAATCCGTGAACTGGAAGCGGCGATACGGGAAAGCCAGGCTGAAAAAACCAGCGTCGAAGCGCAAATTGCCGGCACACCTATCGACAACCTTCCTACTACTGAAAAGGCTAAAAGCCGGGTACGCGCGGCCTTTTTGAATTTTCAGCGTCGCAACCTCGTAGCGCCGGTGTCGGGTTATGTGGCTAAACGCAAAGTCGAGGTGGGCGACAGCGTTAAGCCCGGTGTGCCGCTACTGGCGATTGTGCCTCTGGACGACCTGTGGGTTGAGGCTAACTTTCTGGAAACCCAGGTAGCCGACATTCGCCCCGGACAAACGGCCGACATTCGAGTCGATGCCTATGGTAACGACTTGATCTATCACGGTATCGTGCAAGGTATTTCGCCCGGCACCGGTAGCACCTTTGCCTTGTTGCCGACCGATAATGCCACCGGCAACTTTATTCATGTAGCCGAACGGGTACAGGTGCGGATTGGCTTGAATCCCGAAGAGCTAGAGGAAAATCCACTTCAGCCCGGGCTATCGACTGTCACGCGTATCAACATCAGAGATGTAGGTTGGCCTTTATTAGCATCTAACGTCAGCGTTGCCGGCGACGCCTATCGAACCGAAATTTACCAGTATGAGTTAGATGGCGTCGAGCAACGTATCCAGCAGATTATTGCGTCGAATAAGCACCTTACCGATTCAAGTGATGGAGGGGGAATCGACGGGCGGGGCAGATAAGCCGATGTTGCCGCTTACGCTGGCTGCATCCGCTAAGGTGTATTTGTCCAGTACTGCCATAAACGCCCGCTGCGCTTCGTACAGCGTGGCTTTGAGAAAGCAGTTGCGAATCAGACGGCATTGATTATTAGGCATATCGAAACATTCGACCAGATTCATGTTTTGTTCGGTCTGCCGCACGACGTCGCCAACGCCGATGGTATAGGCGGGTCTGGCCAGTTGGATGCCGCCGCCCTTGCCTCGAGTCGAGATGATGAAACCTTGATTGGCCAAGCTGTTCGCTACTTTTACCAAGTGGTTGCGGGAAATTTGATGATAGTCGGCAATCTCGGCAATGGTCGCCATTCCCGGCTCCGGCAAACGGGCAAGATAAATTAATAAGCGCAATGATAAATCCGTAAATTGCGTAAGTTGCATTTTGAATGCTCCTTTAAGTTTGCTTGTTTTTTGTTTGTGTCTTAAAAAACATAATGTAGGGGTTGACGAGTTTGTAATCAAGTCATAATATGCATTTAAGATGTATATTAATTGAGCATAAGCATAAGCCCTCATGGCATTGGCTGTTCGTTTAAAGTGCATCTTAAATGTCTTTTTACTATTTGGAGCGAAAATGTCACAACAAGAATCCTTGTACGAACAAATAGGCGGTGAAGCCGCTGTTAATGCCGCCGTTGATATTTTTTACCGCAAAGTACTAAGCGATGAGCGTATCAACGCTTTCTTTGATGATGTGGACATGGAGAAACAAGCTGCTAAACAAAAAGCCTTCCTGACCATGGCTTTCGGCGGACCGCACAATTATACCGGTTTGGATATGCGCCAAGGCCATGCGCATCTAGTCGCGCGCGGCTTGAACGACTCGCATGTCGATGCCGTGATCGAAGATTTGGGCGCCACCTTACGCGAATTAGGCGTCAAGGAAGAGCTGATCGCGCAGGTAGCCGCCATCGCCGAAAGCACGCGCGACGATGTATTGAGTCGTTAATCGTTCAATTTGTTAATGGGGGCCACCGCTATGGCTATTATTCGTTACGCAAAAGACAACTTTGAGCTGGAAGAGAATCAGTCCGTTCTAGATTGTTTAACCCATGGCGGTGTGATCGTACCTTTTTCCTGTCGCAGCGGCGTCTGTCAGACCTGCCTGATGCGTGCGACGGGCGGCACCCCCACGGAAGCATCACAACAAGGTCTAAAAGACAGCCTCAGGCTGCAGAACTATTTTCTGCCTTGTGTGTGCTATCCGGATAATGATTTAGAGGTGGCATTACCGGACGATGCCGATGCGCAGGCAGTTATTCCGGCAACCGTGAAAAGTTTGCGCCTGCTTAATACTGACATCATGCATGTCGAGCTGGAATCTCATGCCCAGCTTGATTACCGGGCCGGACAATTCATTAATCTGTTTCAACATCAAACCCAGGGTCGCAGTTATTCGCTCGCCAGTGTGCCGCATCAGGATAATCACCTGCATTTGCATGTGCGGCGTTTGCCGCAGGGGCGTGTCAGCGGTTGGATACATGATGAGCTTCGCCCCGGCCAAACCGTCGAGCTTCGCGGTCCTGGCGGAGATTGTTTTTACATACCCGGCGATCATGCACAAAGCATGATGTTAATCGGCACGGGCTCGGGGCTTGCGCCGCTGTATGGCATCATTCGTGATGCGCTCAGCCAGGGACATACCGGTCCCATTTATTTGTTTCACGGCAGCCGCGACCTGAATGGACTATATTTGTCTGCAGAATTACGCGAGCTGATGGCGCACTATGCGAATTTTAATTACATACCCTGCCTTTCCGGGGACGATGTCCCAGCAGGCTATGCGTCAGGGCGTGCTCACGATATTGCCTTTGCGCAAATTCCAAATCTGAAAAATTGGCGCATATTTTTGTGCGGGCATCCGGAGATGGTTCGCGTCACGAAAAGAAAAGCTTTTCTGGCGGGTGCTGCGATGAAGAATATCTATGCCGATGCGTTCAATGTCAGTCAGCCGCTCTAGAGCGTTTGTGCTTGCGGCTATTTTTGTGCGCTTTATTAACAAAAGCAAGGGGGGGGTCGCCATGTCCAAATACACCGTCAAACTGAAGTTCAACCGCGAAATTGCTGAAGGAACCATGGCGTTTCATTTTGAGAAGCCTGCGGGATTAAGCTTTAAAGCAGGTCAATTCGGCAATCTGACGCTGATAAATCCGGCGGAAACCGATGCCGAAGGTAATACGCGAGCGTTTTCGTTTGCCAGCGCCCCTTACGAAGATGATCTTATTTTTGCGGCCCGCATGCGCGATACGGCGTTCAAGCGGGTATTAAAAACCATGCAGCTCGGTACCGAGCTGACGCTGGATGGGCCTTATGGCTCGTTCACCCTGCATAAAAATGCCAGTGTTCCGGCTGTTTTTCTGACCGGCGGTATAGGCGTTACGCCAGTAAGAAGCATAGTACTGCAAGCCGCACATGATCAGGTTCCGCACCGAATCCTGGTTTTCTATGCCAATCGAAGACCGGAAGATGCGGCCTTTCTGGACGACTTGTCCGCGGCACACGCCAGCAATCCAAACTATACCTTTGTCGGCACCATGGCCGAGATGGAAAAGTCCTGTCGCGAGTGGGATGGCGAAACCGGGTTTATCAATAAAGCCATGCTTTTGAAGTTCATCGACGATCTGACGCTACCCATTTTTTACATAGACGGACCTGCGCCTATGGTTAAGGCGATGCGTGACATGCTCAGCGCAGCAGGCGTCGACGAAGACAATATCCGCACGGAAGAGTTTTCAGGTTACTGATGGCGGTCTGCCGCTACCCATAAGGATCTTGAATCCGCATCATGTCGTGTTCCGAGTGATGCTGCCAGCATGCCTTCACGGTCATTATGGATTTGATACCCCTTTACTAAACCCGCTCCTGAGGAGAAACAGCATGTCCGAGTTTAAAAAATATCAATGCAGAGAATGCGAGCATATCTACGATGAAGCCAAGGGCGAACCAGACAGTGGTCTTGCACCCGGCACACGCTGGGCCGACATACCGAATGATTGGTGCTGCCCGATCTGCGGCGCGCCTAAGGATTTCTTTAGATTGATGGACGAAGTCTAGACATTCCATACGGCAGATGTCAAGTGATGGGGAAGCCGATGCCGCGCGTCGTTGCCTTATATCGTTATCCGGTTAAAAGCTTCACCCCCGAGGTGTGCGATAGCTTGACTGTGCTTGATGAAGGGCGCATCGCTGGCGACAGGGTGCTCGGTTTTCGCTTTGCGAATTCAAGCGTACCGGATGACGCCTGGAGTAAAAAGCACGAGTTCGTTGCGTTGGTGAATACGCCCGGCATAGCTCGGTTGCATCTGCGCTTTGAGCCTGAAACCCTCAGATTATGTGTCAGTTTAGAAGGGGCGGTTTTGTCTAATGAAACATTAGACGCAATAGGGCGCATGAGAATTGCGGCCGCGATTGAGAATTATGTGCTGAAGCTGGACCTCAATCCGCTTTCCAGTCACCCGGAACGGCTACCATTACGCTTAGTCGGCAACGGCCTGTCGCCAGTTTATCAGGACGATGCGTTAGGGATGATCACCTTGCACAGCCGAGCTAGCTTAACGGCAGTGAGTCGTGCGGTCGAAGCTAACCAACTCAGTGAACAGCGGTTTCGCTCAAATATCGCTATCGATGGGCTGGATGCCTGGGAAGAGCAAAGCTGGGTAGGGCGAAAGATTCGGATAGGCCGGATTAATTTTGATGTTGTGACACCCAAAAGCCGATGTCTTGCTACACAAGTGAATCCACAGTCGGGTGAACAGGACTTACCGATTCTTAAAACACTCACCCATGCCTTTAGCCAAAAGAAACCCACTTTCGCCATTGCGATGCATACGAGTGGTGGCGGGGGAAATATTTACATTGGGGACGAAGTGAGGCTGCTAAATTGAACAGCAGGACATCACTAAAAAGCGAGAGCCGGCGATGCTTACCCTATGCAGCCCGCCTATTTCCCGAAATCAACCACCAGCCAAAGGCTTGCCAGAGACATCATGATTGAACCTATTGCGCTTAAAGATTTTTTTATCAGTTTTTTTTCATCCGCTTTAATTATTTTGGCAGGCGCCGGTTACGCACTGCTGTATGCCTGGTCCAAAATAAAATCCAATTCCCGAATCAAATGGCTCGCTTATCTATGTTACGCCGTGCTGCTGGTCAGCGTAGCGGAATTGACCCGTGCGGCCAATTTTTCAGGATTCTGGCTGATGCTATCCGTAGTGATGGTGATCGGCTATTTTTTTGCCCCTATCGGCATTTGGCATTTATGTGACAAAAGCCATGCCGAAACAACAACGGAGGATAACCAATGAATGAAGAACCATTATGGGCTTCGGAGTCGTTCTGGAAAAAAGTCGCCATCTGGGTGACGGCCGGTTCGTTTCTGATTTTGGTGGTGCTGACCCTGGACTCGTTAAGTCAGACCAGCGCCGGTGGAGCACGTGTGCCGGCTTATGCCGTGATCAACAAAAAAGTCGATTACCAATATCAAGAAAAACTACATAAATCCATACCGGTGATTGGTGAAGACGAGTTTCTATTCGGTCAGGAATTTAGCGAAGAAGAAGCTCGCCAGTTAGTGGATTTGGGTAAAAAGACCTCGCAAGCCAAAAACTGCATGAATTGTCACACACTGCTGGGTAACGGGGCTTATTACGCGCCTGATTTGACCAAAGCCTGGCTGGATCAGGGCTGGATCAGTACCGAGCTGCGCGAAGATATGATGATGAAATTTCTGATGGCCCCGGAGAAGAATGCCCGCACCTATGGCAGCAATCGCAAAATGCCTAATTTGGGGATTACCGAAGCGGAAGCTAAAGGTCTGATCGCTTTTTTGAAGTGGATGTCCAGCATCGACACCAATGGCTTTCCTTATAACTTCAAAACCATCTATGCGGAGCAATGAGTATGAATGTTACCGAATTAGTCGAAAAAGCAACTACACGGGTTAAGGATTTCAAGGCCTGGGTGGCATTGGATAGCACTAATCTTACTGATGGTCAGCAACTGGCGGTTAAATATTTTACTGTGGCGGTTATTTTGTTTGTGGCCCAGATTCTGTTTGGTTTGCTGGCGGCGACCCAGTTTATCTGGCCCGGATTTTTGTATGAGTTTCTGGATTTTAACGTCAATCGCATGGTGCACATCAACGCCATGGTGGTCTGGATGTTGTATGGCTTTATCGGCAGCATCTATTGGTTATTGGAAGACGAAAGCCAAACTGAAATTGTCGGCCTCAAACTAGGTAATCTGGCCTTCTGGGTGTTAACCGCAGCCGTTACCTTGGTGGTGCTGGTGTATTTATTGGTACAAATAGGGCCGGGCAAGGATTCCAGTCTATGGCTGATCAACGAAGGCCGCGAATACATCGAAGCCCCGCGTTGGGCCGACATCGGTATCGTGGTGGTGATGTTAATTTTTTTCTACAACGTTGTCGCCACCTTCAGCAAAGGTAAGTGGTCGGGAATCGCCGGCGTGTTGACGCTGGATTTGGTGGCACTGGCGGGCTTATATGTGGCCGGCATGTTTTATATGACCAACATCACTCACGAGCAATACTGGTGGTGGTGGGTGATACACTTGTGGGTGGAAGCCACCTGGGAAGTATTGGTCGGTGTGATCATGGCCTGGTCATTGATGAAGCTGTTGGGCGTCAGACGCAAAATCGTACAAACCTGGCTGTACATCGAAGTGGCATTGATGTTCGGTTCCGGCATTTTAGGACTGGGACATCATTACTTTTGGATCGGTACGCCGGAATATTGGCTGACGATAGGCGGCTTTTTCTCCGCCCTGGAACCCATTCCATTGGTAGCGATGGTGGTACATGCGGTCTACGACTCGGGTACGCATGCCTTTAAAAACGGCAACCATCCGGCATTGGCTTGGATCATAGCTCACGCTTTCGGCAATTTCTTCGGTGCCGGTGTCTGGGGCTTTATGCATACCTTGCCGCAAATCAATCTGTACACTCACGGCACGCAATGGTCTGCCTCGCACGGGCACCTGGCATTTTTCGGCGCCTACGCCACTATCAATATCGCCTTCTTTTATCTGGCCATTCAGCATTGGCGCGGCAATGTCTGGATGGGCGCGGGCATCGCCAATGCCTGGCGCTGGAAATGGGCCTTGGGCCTGTTGAATGTCGGCGTGTTGGGCATGACCATCGCCATGTTGGTAGCGGGTTATGAGCAATCGTTTATCGAGCGTGCAGTAGAAGGCTCTACTTGGGGCGGCTATTTCACGGCGCAAAACCACCCGTCATTCCAAAGCGCGATGTCCTGGCGTTTAATGTTCGGCCTAGTCACCGCGGCAGGTCTAGGCTTGTTGGTTTGGGATTTATTAACCACCGGCAAGGGTGAAACCCGCAAAGCTCAGGTAATCACACAACATTAAGGCTGATTATTTGCCATCTAAAACCAGGTCTGGCTAATCACTGACCAGACCTGGATTAGGCCATGATGTACCGGCACTGTCCGCCGTCACCTATACCAAAATCAATCTGCCGCGGGGAGCAATTCGCAATACCCGGACACCTGCGCCGAACAGCGGTCGTAATAATAAGCAGTGCTGTCGGCAGAATAATGAAAAAAGGGAGTATTCTTCCAGACACCAAATTAGAGGCCCGTTAGGCTAATGCTGTTCAGCCTATTTTAGGCGTTTAGAAAATGGGCACAATGCAAATGTCGGAAGTCTGCGCTAAACCGGCCATTTGGAGCACTGATTTTTTGCATTCTTCATAGACCGCTTTTGGCCGGTGGACTAAACCGCTCCGCGCTAGGGAGGCTGTGTAGCAAAGTCCTTGTAGATTGACATCATATCGCTGTTTCCACTGTCTATGAGATGAGGCAATCCGCCTTGTTTCAAGATAGGAGCAGTGTCATGACTTCTACAGCTCAACCCATCACTCCGTTACGCCAACGCATGATCGACGACATGCGGATGCGTAAACTCTCCCCCAAAACCCAATCCAGTTATATCCGGGTCGTGAAGCGATTCGCGAAGTTCCTAGGGCGATCGCCGGATACCGCCAACGCCGAAGATTTACGCCGCTATCAGCTGCATTTGGTTGATCAGGGGATTTCGTCGATTTCACTGAATGCAACGATTACCGGGCTGAAGTTTCTGTTCGAAGCAACGCTGGATCACCCCGAGTTGTTGGCCAAGATGCACTCGGTGCATGAGCCTCGCAAACTGCCGGTGGTCTTGAGTCGTGAAGAGGTGGCTCGCTTGCTCGCTGCCGTGGAGAATTTGAAGCATCAAACGGCGTTATCGGTGGCGTACGGCGCGGGTTTGCGTGCCAGCGAGGTGGTGTCGCTGAAGGTCAGTGACGTCGATAGCCAGCGCATGATCTTACGCGTCGAGCAGGGCAAAGGCAGCAAGGATCGTTACGCGATGCTGTCGCCGGTGCTGCTGGAACGCTTGCGGGCTTGGTGGAAGTTCGCCCATGCCCAAGGCAAAATGCTACCCGGTGGCTGGCTGTTTCCAGGTTTGGACCCCATCGACCCGCTCAGTACCCGCCAACTCAACCGGGCGATCAAGGCCGCAGCCGAGGCGGCAAAGATTGATAAGCGTGTTTCCATGCATACCCTGCGGCACAGCTTTGCGACTCACTTGCTGGAGCAGAAGGTGGATATCCGGGTGATCCAGGTGTTGCTGGGCCACAAGAAATTGGAGACTACGGCGTTATATGCGCAGGTGGCCACCGATATTCTGCGGGAGGTTGTCAGTCCGATAGAGACTTTACAGCCACTGTAGGTCAGCAAGCCCATGGCGCGCCTCGCGCTTGAGGTGGCGGATATTTTCCGCGCCCACGGCCCCGCTTGGCGGGATGCTCAGTATGACCACTTAAGTCTCGGTCAACTGAAAGTCATGTCCGCCATTGAACAGTGTCGTACCGCAACATTGGGTGGCCATGTCTTGCAGTGCACTGCCTGCGAGCATCAAGATATCGCTTACAACTCCTGCCGAAACCGCCATTGTCCGAAGTGCCAGGCTAGCGCGGCCAAACGTTGGCTTGAAGCCCGACAGGCTGATCTATTGCCAGTGGAATATTACCACGTGGTGTTTACCCTGCCGGCGCCGATCAGCGCCATCGCGTATTACAATAAAACGGTGATCTATGGCCTGCTATTTGAGATCGCCGCCGAGACGTTACGCACGATAGCCGCCGATCCGAAACATCTGGGCGCGCAGATCGGCGCCACCCTGGTGTTGCATACCTGGGGATCGGCCTTGACGCATCATCCGCATGTGCATGGCATCGTCCCCGGCGGTGGCTTGTCACTGGACGGTGAACGCTGGATCAACTGCAAACGGGGCTTCTTTTTATCCGTACGGGTGTTGTCACGCTTATTTCGGCGGCGGTTTCTGGAAGCACTGAGCTTGGCACATACAAATGGACGTTTGCAGTTCTTCGGTGACTATGCCTCTCTATCCGATGCGACGGCCTTTGCTGACTGGCTCGCACCGCTGCGAAAATGCGAATGGGTCGTTTACGCCAAACGCCCGTTTGCCGGCCCTGAAGCGGTATTGGCGTATCTGTCGCGCTATACCCATCGCGTGGCCATTGCCAATTCACGACTGCTCGCCATGGATGAGCGTGGCGTTACCTTCCGTTGGAAAGACTATCGGGCCCAAGGTAGGACGCGGCATAAAACCATGACCCTCAGTCCGGACGAGTTCATCCGCCGCTTTCTGCTGCATGTGCTGCCCAGCGGTTTTCATCGCATTCGGCATTATGGCTTGCTTGCCAATGGCAGACGCCGTGATCATCTTGCTCAAGCCCGTGAATTGCTGCACGTTGCGCCTGCCCCCGTAGAACCCAAGGATGCACCGGAAAAGGTAACCCAGCCAACCTTCGTCTGCCCGGACTGCGGGGCGGCGATGATCATCGTGGAAATCCTGGTGCGCAAACCGCTGATTAGAGCGCCGCCCTCGCAGGCAGGTGCACCATGACGATGCTAAACCCTCAGTCACAGATTCATCGGCTAGAACCGATACGGAAAGGTTTGGCCGAGAGTTGGAAAATCTCCAATTTTGGGCATCAAAAGCAACAAAAAAACAGTTACATTGGCTTCAAGCCAAGGAAACTGCGTTATGCCATCACTCCACAGATGGACTTGTTAGCCAAAGGAAAGACCGACCCACAATTCAAATCCCCATAGACTGCTCTCCATCCAAACATGTCACTACGTAGCCCGCGGTTTCCTCCCTCGAGGCTTGTCCGACGCTTGCCCTCGACGGTTTGTCGCTGCAGCACCGGCATGTGGTGAAGGGCAGGCATCTGACAACCCTTAACAGCTCGAGCCAATGATGACTCAAACTTCCTCTCCGAAAAGCTGCCATTCGCTGAACTTAGGGATGGAAAATTTCGCAGCCATCATCACCGGCCGGTTTTGGCCGGTAGGTTGAGGCCACCAACGTCTGCTTTATAGGCCAGCAGTTCGCAGAATCTGTATTTCACTGAATGACCGGTTTGGAGAAGCTCGATAGACGGGTTTGGGTCGCTAACGGGCATTGACAGCCTAGTAGGGTGGGCACACGCTTTTTGTGCCCACGCTGATTTAAAGCTGTTGTCTTCGAAAGGTGGGCAGAAAAGCGTTGCCCACCCTACATTTTATTTTTGACATCATCAATGATCAAAAAAAATTACTAAAACCGACATTCGATTTTATAACCCAATGACGGCAATGGGTCGCTATGTAAATCTACACATAGCGACCAAAACCTGCAAATCGCGACTGGCCGCTTTATGGCGATGAATAGAGCAGAATATAGTTCGGCAATGTGCCAACAGACGGTAAATGTAAGATGGGCAATGATTTTTATGAATGCCAGTATGCCTACAAACAGAGTTTTTTTAGATAATGCGACAGGAACTGACCATGCGGTTTTATAGTTGGGAATCTATGTCCTTTCGTTCGTGAAGAATACGGACTATTTCAATGAGGTTTGCGTTAATTTCACAGTAGTAAATAATATGCTTGCCTACTTTATGCTTACGGTAGCCGCTCCGTATTTCGCAGCAATCACGACCCTCAGGTGATCGGGTGCCAAAGCATAAAATGATTTATCAAGCGCGGTTAGATAAATGTTTCTTTGACGATTTCCCCAAGTATTTTGAGTATAGATGGCAATATCTTTAAGATCGGATTTAGCCTTATTGGTAAGTTCAAAACCTGCCATTAGTTAAAACTTTCTTGGTCAAGCTCGGCTATTGAACCTTTTAAGGAATAATCAGCCCTGCCACTTTCCTCGCCGTCTATAAGGGCTTTTTGTAAAGCCGCTAATTTCAGTTCCCTCTCTTCTAACAAGCGTAAGCCTGCCCTGACTGTTTCGCTTGCCGATCCGTAGCGTCCCTCGTGAATTTATTTGGCTATGAATTGTTCAAAGTGTGCGCCTATCGTCACACTAGTGTTTTTTTGCTGCATAACCCTTGCCTCCCGTGATAAGTACCAATATATATTATTTAATATCACTAAATTGATCAAGATCAAAAATGTCCTGCATTGGGTCACATTTGATTGGCTGGCCAGGTTTGATAGGGTCAAATTTCCAATGACCGCTATTAGGATAGCTTAAATCGGTATCCGAATGCCTCAAAGGGGTTGGTAACGAGAATTGGCAGTCCAAGTGCATCGGGTTCAGCAAAAATAAGCAAGCTGTTGGCGTATTCCCGGCTAAAATCTCCATTCAAATGTGTGTTCGACGTTTGCATCCTTGGCGTGCGCCTGGCGTCGACAATCCTGAGAGCAGGAATTTAGACTTGGCTGAAGCAGGTTTATAATCGGCTTTGTTTTTTGGCTTAAGCAATCAATTTCCATGCTTGTGCTATAAACTTGCAAAAAGCATAGCGCGAGAAACCGCTAAGGCAACATCGTCAATCTCAGAGCCAACCCATGACCGAATCTGACATCAATATCCTACTCGTCGACGACGAACCCAATGTACTGAAAGCCCTGTCACGCTTATTCAAGGACTATCATTTAAGTACAGCCTGCAGCAGTGAAGAAGCGTTATCAATGGCCGAGCAGCGTACGTTTGATCTGGTGATTACCGACTATAAAATGCCCGGCATCAACGGTGTGGATTTTTTAATCCTGTTTAAGCGCATACAACCGGATGCGGTTCGCATTGTGCTATCGGGTCTCGCTGATCTGGAGGGCGTTCAGCATGCCATCAACGAAGCCGAAGTGTTTCGTTTTATCAATAAACCCTGGAGCAATCTGGAAATCACCACCGTGGTCAAAAACGGCTTGGCCCATCGGCGGATGTTATTGGAAAACCGGGCATTAGCGGATCAGGTGCGCGCACAGCAAAAATTATTGGTGGAAAAAGACGCCATGATCAAAGCCCTTGAAGCCGAAGAGCCGGGCATAACCAAAGTCAACTGGGCCGAGGATGGATCGATTATTTTGGACGAGCAGGATTTTTAAGCGCTTGGTTTATGACGGATGATGATGTCCCAAGCGAACCCGCAGGACCAGATTTTTGCCGTACTTTCTCAGGTTTAGTATATCTTCAATGTTTTTCTCGCTGAGAATCTGATCCTTGAGATATAGCACCTGATTGCTGATCACCTCGGCTACCTCCATGCCGGGCTGCAGCTGAGTCCAGGAAATTTCAACCACGGGTCGTTCGTCACTACTTTGTTCCGATTCTTTCAAGACAGCCAGAAAACTATCCACCACCTCGGGGTCGTAGTGACTGTGCTTTTTGGATTGCAACCGGCTTTTAACCTGTTCGGTCGTCATTGCGGTGCCGGTGATAGAACCATCCAGATAAGTGATGTAATCCCGAATCACCGATAGAATCCGCGCACCCAGCGGAATATCCCCCCCTTTGAGCCCCGCAGGTTCGCCAGAACCATCGTAATTTTCGTACTGATGATGGATGATCATTGCGGCGTTTTGTAATGGCTCTATGCCTTTCAGTAAATTTCCACCTTCCTGAGCATGATTGAGAAAGCGCCTTTTTTGCTGGCTGGACATCGACATTTGCGACTGGGTCAGCAAGCTATCGGGCAAACTCATTTTACCGATTTGCAGCAACAAACCGGCATACACCAAATCCTTGAGCTGAGCAACATCCAACCCCATCCGAACACCTACCTCCCGAGCACTTTCCGCCATATAAATGGCATGACCGCTTTTAATGCCGGGTCGCATTTCAATCGTCTTGGCAAAGACCTTCACCGATTCGGCGTACTGTTTTTTGAGTGCATCATGAGCCTGATCGATGCGCAACAACGAAAGCTTTAACTGCTCTGTGCGTTTTTCAACCTTTTCTTCCAGACTGGCATTCAGTTCCTTGAGTTGCTGATTTTGCCGATTGACGATTTCGAACAACTGCTGGCGTTGCTCTCGCAGTCGCTTTTGCTCCAGCGCATTGTTGACCAGAATTTTTAATTCATTGTCTTCCCAGGGCTTGCTGAAATAGCTGTATATTTTGCCGTTGTTGACAGCCGCAATCGTCGATTCAATATCCGCATAACCGGTCAACAAAATCCGCACCGTTTCCGGCCAACGCTGCGCGGCTTGAGCCAGAAATTCTGCACCATCCATTTGCGGCATGCGCATGTCGGAGATAATCAAATCGATGGGGTGCTGCTGCAAAAGCGCCAGACCAGCCTGACCGCCTTCGGCCAGAAAAACGTTGTATTCGGCTGCGCGAAATAACCGCCTCAGGGATTTTAAGACATTGGGCTCATCGTCGACGAACAGCAAGTTCGCCGGCTTTAGGCTATCTGGCGGCAGTTCAGTCATCGTCATAAGTAACTAAGGATATGGTCATAAATAACTTCCCGGAATTCTGCTTATTCCGAATCACACGATTCTTGCCCCCTCTTTGATAAAGAGGGGTTGGGGGGAGATTTTTTAATAAATCCCCCTCGATCCCCCTTTTTCAAAGGGGGACGTTATTTGTAGCGAAATCCTAAGGATTTCGTCAAAAATCAGGTCCCGAACAACGGGTCCCAGTAAACCGTTCGTACTGAGCAATGTCGAAGCATAAACGGTTTGGCGTGGCGAGCGCCGGTATTTCCGCATCCATCCTTCGACAGGACGAACGGAAAAATACTTATCAGCCGAAACGGGGAGATTAGTTACACCCATACCTAAGCGCTGACCAGAACCGGCAAATACACCCGAAAACGGGTACCCTGATCCAGTTGGGAGTCTACTTCAATCCTACCTTGATGATCCTTGATGATTTTATACGACAAAGACAAACCCAGGCCGGTACCATGGCCCACAGGCTTGGTGGTAAAAAACGGATCGAAAATTTTGGCTTTAGTCGCTTCGCTCATGCCTTTGCCGGTATCTTCCACTTCCACCCACAACCAATCCGCATCCTGATAACCGGTGCGAATGGTGATTTTGCCGAACTCATCGATAGCCTGCGCGGCATTGACCAGTAAATTCATGAATACCTGATTCAGCTGAGCGCCGACACACTCAAAAGGTTTGAGCCCCACATACTCTTTGACGATCTCGGCTTTGTATTTCAATTCGTTATTGACGATATTCAAGGTGGCGTCCATCCCGGCCTCCAGATCAAAAACAGCGCGTTCCTGTTTATCGATCCGGGAAAAATCACGTAAATCCTGCACAATCTTTTTGGCCCGCGAAGCACCTTCCAAGGATTCCTCAACCAGATCAATTGCATCTTCTTTCAAAAACTGCAAATCCACAGACTGTTTAAACTGATTAAAACCCGCTACATCGGGGTTGTCTGCCGGCAACTGTTGGGTAAGCCGTTCGGCCAGTTCCGCAGCCTGAACCAGATCCTGAATGTATTGCTTTAAATTATTGAGATTGGAATAAATATAACCCAGCGGATTATTGATCTCATGCGCCACCCCTGCCGCCAATTGGCCTATGGATGCCATTTTTTCCGACTGAATCAGATGCGTTTGGGCTTCCTGAAGCTTTGAGTTCAGCAGGGTTTGCTGATTTTTCTCAATTTCCAGGGTGGTATTGGCAGCAGTTAACGCCTCGGTCCGCTGAATGACCTGCTGCTCCAGTTGCAAATTGATTTCTGCCAACGCCACTTCGGCTTTTTTCTGCGAGGTGATGTTCATACCACAACCCATCAAGCCGGCAAACTTACCGTTTTGACGGATACGCGGCACGGCCGTTTCCAATATCCAGACAATATCGCCGCCTGCCGGGCACAACCGATACTGAATCTCGAATTTACTCAATTCTGCGGCGGCTTGCTGGTAAGCGGTGCTCACCCGGTCGCGGTCTTCAGGGTGGATGGCGTCAAGCCATTGCTGCATATCCACCGCGCCACGCGGTAACCCCAGGGTTTTAAACCAAAACTGATTACAGAAAATCGGCAGGTGCTTGGCATTGGTCACCCAGATAAGAGCTTGCAGATTGTCCGCCAGTTCCTTAAAGCGGTCTTCGCTTTCCCGCAGCGCCGAATACAGATTGCTGTGCATAATATCGACCTGCTCATCCCGATTAATTTCAATGCGGGCGGCATCGATACCTTTGTTGAGGCTGATAGCCATTAACTTGTCGGTCTTCAAAATATGATGGCATAACCAATCCACCAAAAAATCCAGCAAGTCTTTGGACAACAAAGTCGGATCCAGTTTTGCATCGGCTTGCACGCGCAACATTTTGTCGACAAATTCCTGATGTTGCTGACAATGCTTGGCAAACATGTCCGGGTTGAAGTCGGCATTTTGCATCAGTTCTTCCTCATGCTGGAAGTGATACACGGTGTAATCGACCAGTTCGTTGACAGTTTCGATCAACGAGTGATGATCTTCGCCAAGTGCCGCGACTTCATCCAGCCGATTAATTAGATTCACCAATTGCCGGTGCTGACTATCGACACTATCGATACCGACCAGCAGTTGGTCGCTCCAGGTTAAGATGCCCATGCGAAATCCGTTATCCTCAAAATACCCGCTGATAGTACTAGTGTGAACGTTAAGGCACAATGCCAACCACGCCAAATGTGATGTCGGTTAATGAATCCGGGTCGGCAGTTGGCGCAATCGCTGCAAGCATATACGCCGGTGTCTCAGCATCCATGTTCCGGCCAAAACAAATCAAAAGCTTGATTTTTGTGCCTATTTTCCGACAAAACCGTCGAGGTCGGGTTGGGTAATTTTTAGCTTGTGCTATTCTCAATGGCACACATCTCATCATCCCCATTCCATGACGCAACAGCGGCAATCTGCCTATACCCACAACGCGTTCTACCATTGCTTGCTAGCCAGCTTTGCCTTGCTCTTGGTCATGATCGGACTGTTTTTTTATTATGTCTGGTCAGAAAAACAAATTGACGTAGCTAACGAGCAACGCTACAAAACCCGGCTGATTTTTGATGAGCTCAGAGAAAATTCCGACAACCTTACACACATGGTACGCAGCTATGTAATCACGCTCGACAGTGCTTATCTGCAGCATTATCAGGCAATTCTGGCAACCCGGGATGGCGAACACGCTCAACCCGAGCGCCAAAATCTGAGCGATGCCCATGATGTAACTGCCGTGCCTACATTTAAATCAAAACCAGCTACCGATACTTTAACGCTTGCCGAGCGTATCCAACAGGCCGGTTTCACCGCTAATGAGCTGGAAAAACTTGAAGCAGCCGAACTCAAATCCAGCCAGCTGAACGCCATTGAATTCAATGCGATTGATTTGATCAAATCGGCTGCACCTGACGACAAAATCAAGCGTGCACGTGCCCAAATGTTGGTTTTTGATCAACAGTATCAACAACAAAAATACCTGATCATGCTACTGATCGATGAAGTGAGCCAGCTCTCGGAACAGCGTTCACAAAACGCTGTAAATGCAGCCGCAGACTGGGCCAGCCTGATGCGCATGCTCTTCATCGGCCTGGGCATTGTGTTGGGGACAATGCTCTGGCTATGCGACACATTGTTCCGAAACATGCTGGGTGCAAACCCTCAATTCGTTTACCAATCGATACGGCAGTTAGGCAGCGGGCAATTCACTGGGCTGCCACTACCCGACACTTTTCCGGACAACAGCGTCATGAGCCATCTGGCTAATGCGCAAACCCAATTACAGGCATTTAAAGCTGCACAGGACAAAAACCAAAACTCACTGTTACTGATGTCCAAGGTGTTTTCAGAAGCGCAGGAAGGAATTTTTCTGACCGATCTGAATGGCACCGTGCTGGATGTTAATTTGGCATTTTTGAGTATGACGGGCTACAGCCGCAAAGAGTCCGTGGGACATACCTCGTTGTTGTTGCGCACCGAGCAAGAAGATCAAGCGTTTTATGAAAATTTCTGGCGACAATTGAAACAGGAAGGCCACTGGCGCGGCGAGATGTGGTGTCGCAAAAAAAACGGCCAGTCCTTTGCCTGTATATTGAACTTTAGCGTGGTCAACGATAGCGACGGCAATTTGCTGTGTTACATGGGCATGATGACCGACATCACCCAACTCAAATTACATCAAAAGGAAATCGAACAAATTGCCTATCATGACCCGCTGACGCAACTACCGAATCGACCACTACTGGCTGACCGCATGCGTCAGGGCTTGGCGCGGGTCGAACGTAATCACGACTTGCTGGCGATTGCCTGCCTGGACCTGGACGGCTTTAAAGCCGTCAACGATACCTACGGTCATGGCATGGGCGACGCACTGTTGATTGAAGTTGCCAGTCGCTTGCAAAGTTGCGTGCGCAGTTGCGATACCGTGGCCCGTTTGGGCGGCGACGAATTTTCCATTGTGCTGTGTGATATCGATAACCGCGAGCAATGCGAAGCCACATTGCAGCGCATTTTAAGAGCGCTGATCGCGCCTTACAATTTGTTGAGCCAGCAAATCAACCACATTTCAGGTAGCATCGGGTATACCCTGTTTCCCTATGACAATGTCGATCCGGATACATTGCTTCGCCATGCCGATCATGCCATGTATCAAGCCAAACAGGCCGGCAAGAATCGTTTTCAATACTTCGATATTCGCGAGGACAAACGGGCGCAAGCCAATTGGTCGGTCCTGGCTCGGATCGAAAAAGCACTGATAAATGCTGAATTTCGCTTATTCATACAACCCAAAATCAACCTGAAAACAGGACAGGTGGTGGGCGCGGAGGCGCTAATACGTTGGCAACATCCGATTCGCGGACTGATCCCGCCAGCGGAATTTTTACCGCTCATCGAAGACCATGACCTTGCTATCGCTCTTGGCGAATGGGTTATCAGTGAAGCGATGACCATCCTGCAATCCTGGTGCGATCAATCACTCAACCCAGCATTGAGCATCAACATCGGGGCACGGCACTTGCGACAGGAAAATTTTTGTGAGCATCTGTCTGCCATCCTGCAGCAATTCCCCACTGTGCCCAAAAACCAGTTAGAAATCGAAATCGTCGAATCGGCAGCATTGGACGATTTGCAAAAAGTGAGCGAGTTGATTGCAATTTGCAAAAACCTGGGCGTCAATTTCGCACTGGACGATTTCGGCACCGGTTATTCCGCACTGATTTATTTGAAACGACTTGCTGTCACCACGTTAAAAATCGATCAAACCTTTGTGCGTGACTTGCTTACCGATCAGAACGACTTGGCGATTGTGCGCGGCATCATTGGCTTGGCAAAGGCTTTTGACACCACAATTGTGGCCGAAGGCGTGGAGACCTGGCAACAAGCACACTGCCTGCTAGACTTAGGCTGCGACATAGTTCAGGGCTATGCCATCGCTCGCCCTATGCCTGCCGATGAGTTTTTAGCGTGGGCCAACCAGTTCAAGATGCCTGATTTATCGGAGTTTAAGCATGAACGATCAATATAATTCGATCACCTGGGTCGAGAATATGCTGACTGGCGTCGCCAGTATCGATGAACAACATCAGATTTTGGTCAACATGCTGAATATGGCTGCGATCCAGTTGACTGCTGGCAGCAGTCGTCTGCAAATTGAAGAAATCATCCGGGATCTGATGAGTTATGCGCTGTACCATTTCGATACCGAAGAAGAATTGATGGTCGCCAATGCCTATCCTTTAGAAGCGCAGAATAAACATTTCGAGGAACATCGTAATTTTTCGGCGACCGTAGCCCAATTACAAAGCGACATCAAACAAGGCAAACTGATTACCCGAGAAGAACTACTCAGTTTTTTGAAAGGTTGGTTGATCAGCCACATTTTCGACACTGATAAACAGCTCGGAAAGTTTCTGCTTGCATCCGAATTGCGAACTACAGACAGCATCACTGACCCCCCTGAAACAAGCGGTGCAAACCCTGCCGCCCCATCAGCTGGTTAGAATAGGGTTACCCCAATTCTCCGAGGCGCCTGTCAATGAATGCAGAAATCAGGCATCTGGCCGCGCTAAACTCAATACAGGTTGCCGACATCAGCGCTAAGGATTTCGCTACAAATAACCCCTTTGAAAAAGGGGGATCGAGGGGGATTTATTAAAAAATCTCCCCCAACCCCTCTTTATCAAAGAGGGGGCAAGAATCGTGTAATTCGGAATAAGCAGAATTCCGGGAAGTTATTTATGACTATATCCTAATGACCAAATCACTGTTACCAGTAAGCGCTGTTTCGCCCATTTCGTCTTTTAAGCCCACGCCGGATATTTGCCGATTTAGGGCCTGTTGCGTCAAATATGCCAATTTAGCCGCCGCCGTATGGTAATCCATGCCAGCCGGCGGACGAATATTGGACAGGCAATTGCGCTCGGCGTCGGTCTTGCCCGGTTGCGGCGCATAGGTCAAATACATCCCTAAGCTGTCTGCAGCACTCAGGCCCGGCCTTTCGCCGACGATAATGACCGATACTTTCGCCGCTAACAACCTGCCGATTTCATCGGCGACCGCGACCCGTGCATTTGGCACCAAACAGATCGGGCCGATGCTTAACGAACAGTCCGCATACGCAGCCACAACGGCTGTCAACAACGCCAAGCCGTGCTCAATGACAGCAGTTGACGACAGGCCGTTGGTGACGATTAGCGCTACATCGGAAGCCGGCAAGTCAAGCATCTGCAAGCTATCGCGGCTGGTTTGATCCAGACAGCGGCCCAAATCGGGACGTTGCAAATAGTGCTGTCGGTCGTTAATCGCCGTTGCCAGTTGCAGCGGATACCAACCTTTTGCCGTCAGTGCCTCGGCAAAAGGTTCGACTTGCCAGGGTTGATGCACGGCATCGCGCGCCATTGCATGTGCCAATTGAAATTCGAGTTGCGCAGCAGTCGGTGTGGCGCAGCCTGCCCGGCCCTGACCGATACGGGCTTGGGTGTAACGCCTGAGTTCGAACCAGGGATCGCGCGTCGACATTATGCGATCAGTGCCGACAGACGGCTCAATAGCGGCGTTTTTGCGGAATGATCCGACAGACCATTGGCTCCGTCAAAAACACCCATCCGGTTCAGCCAGCTTTCAAATTCCGGTGCTGGCCGCAAGCCCAACACCTGACGCAGATACAAGGCATCGTGAAATGAAGTACTTTGGTAGGCCAGCATCACGTCATCGGCACCCGGTATTCCCATGATAAAGTTGCAGCCGGCGACACCGAGCAGTGTCAGCAGTGTATCCATATCGTTCTGGTCGGCTTCGGCGTGGTTGGTGTAACAGATGTCGCAGCCCATTGGCAACCCAAGCAATTTGCCGCAGAAATGATCTTCCAGACCGGCGCGAATGATTTGTTTGCCGTCATACAGATATTCCGGGCCGATGAAACCCACCACGCTATTCACCAATAATGGCGAAAACTCGCGAGCCACCGCATAGGCACGCGCCTCGCAGGTTTGAGCATCGACGCCATGATGCGCATTGGCTGATAGCGCACTGCCCTGGCCGGTTTCGAAATACATGACGTGACTGCCGACCTCGCCACGATTCAACGCTTCGGCCATAGCTTTGGCTTCGCCCAACAGCGCCAGATCGATGCCGAAGCTGCGATTGGCCGCTTCAGTGCCAGCGATGGATTGGAACACCAGATCGACCGGTGCACCTTGGTGCATCAATTCCATGGCGGTGGTGACATGGCAAAGTACGCAGGATTGAGTCGGAATGTGATAACGCTGAATCACCTCATCGAGCAATTCCAACAACCTCCGTACATTCCCCAAATTATCCGTGGCCGGATTGATGCCGATGACTGCATCGCCACTGCCGTATAACAATCCGTCGATGATGCTGGCGGCGATTCCGCGCGGATCGTCGGTCGGGTGGTTCGGCTGCAAACGGGTCGACAATCGCCCCGGCAAGCCCAGCGTGTTGCGAAATCCAGTGATCACCCGGCAGCGCCGCGCCACCGCAATCAAATCCTGATTGCGCATGATTTTGCTGACAGCGGCGAGCATTTCAGGCGTCAAACCGTTGGCCATTGCCGACAGGTCGCTGTTGTCGGCCAGCAGCCAGTCGCGAAACTCACCGACCGATAACGAGGCAATCGGCGCAAATGCCGCGGCATCGTGACGCTCCAGTATCAGCCGACTCACTTCGTCGTGTTCCGGGGCGATCAACGGCTGTTCCAGAAACTGCCGCAAGGGCACGTCGGCCAGGATTTGTTGGGCCACGGCGCGCTCGACGGCGGATTCTGCCGCCAAGCCAGCCAACTCGTCTGCCGCCCGTTTGGGCGATGCTTTAGCCATTAGCGTGCGTAAATCGGCAAATCGGACCTGTCTGCCGTGAACCGTTGCGGAATAGTACATGGATTAGAAAGTGCCGTAGCATGGGACTGGAAAGACGCGAAACAGAATACGCCAGCCATGTGACCGATTTATGACAACCACAGACGGGCTAAGGCATCCAGCAATCACAAATCTGTCATATTCCCCGGTTAAACTGCCTCTCGGTTCGGGGTAAAGCCCGACCGACATGTTTAATTTATTCCGGAATACTGCTATGACCGACACAAACACCGCCATTCCAACGCTGACCATAGGCGACAAAACCCACCCAATCGACAGCCTCAGCGACATCGCTAAAACCCAACTCAACAATCTGCAAATCGTCGATGCCGAAATTCAGCGACTGCAACAGCAGTTAGGCATCGCCCAGGTTGCCCGGGAGACTTTTCTTGCCACTTTACAGGCAGAATTTGCCAAATTAGGTTAACCACAAACCGTCAACCTCGGTCGACCGCCTGATGTCATTCTCGTTGTTAACCCTCAATCTGCATACTTATCAACAACACTCACGGCAAAACTGTTTCGAAACCATGCATCTGCACGAACGGGAGGTGCAGATCATCGCCGAAGCCATTGCCCACCTAAGCATAGATGTAATTTGCTTTCAGGAAGTTGGCGAATACCGACACGATCCGATCACGCATCCTTATGGGGAGTCGCCATCAAATATGGCGTTTCGGATTTGCCAACGCCTGCGGCATTGGGGACAGTGGTACCACATTCACCAAGACTGGAGCCACATTGGCTTCCAACGTTGGCGGGAAGGCACCGCCATACTCAGTCGCTATCCGTTACAGCATAACTATTCCACCTACGTTTCAACCGACAGCAATAAAGACAATTACATGTCGCGGAATATTACTTTGAGCTGTATCGATGTGCCCTGGTTTGGACTGCTGCACGTCTCCAATGTACACCTTAGCTGGTCACATCACGGATTTTACGAAGAATACGCCCGACTGAAACAACTGATTGCTTCCCGTCGGCATTTCGGTTTCAGAGGCGACTTGATTGTCGGCGATTTCAATGCCCCCGCCGGCGAGCATGCCTATAACCACATCGTCGGCAATGGCGACTATGTCGACCAATATCACGAACTGCATCCGCAGCGGTTTTACGAGCCGACCTTTAGCGGCCAGATCGACGGATGGCGACATAGCCCACCCCGACGGATCGATTACATTTTCAAAGGTAACGGCCAGCCTTTACGCATCCGTGAAATGACGCCGATCTTCAACAGTGATTTTTATCCCGTCGTATCGGACCATTTCGGCTACTTGGCCCGATTCGAGCTGTTTTAATCCAAGCAGACAACACGTGCGTCAAATTACCGTAACCGGAGCTTAATCGTCCTGTCATCGGCGCAGTTCTACAATCCTGCTATTGATTTCGGGAGGGGAAGTATTGCAATGAAAGTCTGCGTTTTAATTGGTGTGGCGATGGGGTTTCTTTGTGGCTGTTCTGCAACGACTGTCCGGCAATCGGCTTGGCCGGAAGCCTTATCGCAGCAAGCCGGGTTTAGCGACTATTACGATCAAGACCGCCACAATGCCCAGTTGCAAAGCCAGGAACAATACCTGACTTGGGTGCAACGCTTTTACCAGGGCTGGGAACTGTATCCCACCGGTTGGAATAGCATCAGTAGGGATTTGACAGCCAAAATTGCCGATCCCGCCTTGAAAAACACCATACAAACCAAACTGCAGCAATTAGGAAGGGTTATTGCCGCAGAATGGGCCAAAGATAATGCCGTCCGTCGTATCACGACGCGACATGTAGCGATATGGGGTAACGCCCTGCAGAAATCGGCCGAACGCGCCGAAATCCCGGAAATTCTCGATCGAGTGACAGATGATGTTGACAACTTGCTTAACAATCGCATCGCAGCAGACGTGATTACCGAGAACCGCTTCTACCCCGATGCCGACGTACTGAACGAAGTCAACTAAGGATATGGTCATAAATAACTTCCCGGAATTCTGCTTATTCCGAATCACACGATTCTTGCTCCCCTCTTTGATAAAGAGGGGTTGGG
>PERU01000033.1 GCA_002928965.1 Methylomonas sp. | reverse complement strand
GTTCAACATTCAGCTGGGCAACACCTTGTTAGACCCGCATTTTGGTGATGAAAAACCGTTTGATGCCATTGTCTCCAATCCGCCCTATTCGGTGAACTGGATAGGCTCAGACGACCCCACTCTGATCAACGATGAACGCTTTGCCCCGGCTGGCGTGCTGGCACCCAAATCCAAAGCCGACTTTGCCTTTGTATTGCATGCGCTCAGTTATCTGTCCAGCAAAGGCCGCGCTGCCATTGTCTGCTTCCCCGGTATTTTTTACCGGGGCGGCGCCGAGCAGAAAATCCGCCAATATCTAGTGGATAACAACTATGTCGAAACCATCATTTCATTAGCGCCTAACCTGTTTTTTGGCACCACCATCGCTGTGAATATCTTGGTGCTGTCCAAGCACAAAACCGACACCAACACTCAATTTATTGATGCCAGCGGTCTGTTTAAGAAAGAAACCAATAACAACGTACTCACCGACGAGCACATCGAAAAAATTATGGACGTGTTCGATAGCAAAGCCGATGTTGAACACTTTGCCAAATCGGTGAACTTTGATGCCATCGTCGCCAACGACTATAACCTGTCGGTGAGCAACTATGTCGAAGCCAAGGACAACCGCGAAGTGGTGGACATTGCCCAGCTCAACGCCGAGCTGAAAACCACCGTCACCAGGATCGACCAGCTTAGAAAAGATATTGACGCTATTGTGGCGGAGATTGAAGGTGAGAAACTGGAGTCATGAGCAGCATGAACTTTATGGAAAAGCTGCTGGATGGCGCTGAGGTGGAATGGCAACCTTTCGAGCAGGTCGCAAAAATAAAGCATGGAAAAGACTGGAAAGGCTTAGATGCAGGCGATGTTCCAGTTTACGGCTCAGGCGGCGTCATGGGATACGTCGATACATACTCATATGACAAACCAACTGTTTTGATACCTCGAAAAGGCTCGATTACAAATATTTTCTACGTCGAGACGCCGTTCTGGAATGTTGACACCATTTACTATACGGAAATCGACACTTCGAAGATTGTTCCAAAATATTTTTACCATTTTATTAAAACAATTGACCTAATGGCTCTAGATGCCGGCTCGGGAAGACCTAGCCTGACGCAAGCCATTTTAAACAAAATCCAAACCCCCATCCCATGCCCAGAAAACCCAGAAAAATCGCTTGAGATTCAAGCCGAAATCGTGCGTATTTTGGACGCATTTACCGAGCTGACCGCCGAGCTGACCGCCCGCAAAAAACAATACAACTACTATCGCGACCAGTTATTAAGTTTTGAAGGAGGGGAAGTGGAGTGGAAGACGTTGGGGGATGTTTATAAATTTCAATATGGGAAAGGCAATACCATTCCAACATTAGGCGGGGAATACCCTGTTTATGGCAGCAATGGCATAGTAGGTACTCACAATGAATTTAACAGCGAGGATTCGCCAGTAATTGGTCATATTGGTGCATATGCCGGTATTGTTAATTGGGGAGCCGGTAAGCATTTCGTTACTTATAATGGAGTTATTTGCAAATTGATAAATAAGCTCGTGCATCCAAAATATGCTTACTATCAATTATTAAAACAAGACTTTAACTCAATGGCAAAGAGTGCATCTCACCCTTTCGTTTCGTATGACGCGCTTAATAAAGTTTCAATCCCCATCCCGCCTCCAGCCGAACAAGCACGTATTGTTTCCATCCTCGATAACTTCGACGCGCTAACCAACTCCCTTAGCGAAGGTTTGCCACGCGAAATTGAATTGCGTCAAAAGCAATACGAGTATTACCGCGATTTGCTGTTGAGCTTTCCCAAGCCTGAGGCGGCCGCATGACAGCGGTGGAATTAACCAGCTTGCTGGAACAATTAATCACCACTTGGGAAAACGAGGTGGTGGAGTTCAAACAGGCTGGCAATGATTACGACACTGACCGAATCGGCGAGTATTTTTCTGCGCTGAGCAATGAGGCCAATTTACGCAACACAGAGCGGGCTTGGCTGGTGTTTGGCGTGAACAATAAAACCCGCACGGTGACCGGCAGCGACTACCGAATGGACACCGAGCGCTTGCAAAGTTTAAAACACCAAATCGCTCAATCGACTGAGCCCAGTATTAGCTTGCGGGAAATTCATGTGCTGCATCACCCGCAAGGGCGCGTGGTTTTATTTGAAATTCCTCCCGCCCCGCGTGGTATTCCGATTGCCTGGAAAGGTCATTATTACGCCCGTGCTGGGGAAAGCCGCACCTCGCTGGGTTTGGACAAGCTCGACGAAATTCGCCAACAAACGCTCCAGCAAGACTGGACAGCGCAAGTGATTGCTGGCGCGACACTTGCTGATTTGGATGACGAGGCGGTGCGCAGAGCACGCGAATCGTTCTTGCAAAAGTACGCCAACCGCTTCGACAGTGAAGAGGTGATGAATTGGCCACTATCCACATTTTTGGATCGCGCACGCCTCACTCAAAACGGACAAATCACCCGAACAGCGCTTTTGCTGTTGGGTAAAGCCGAATCCGCTTATTTACTGTTGCCACACCCAGCGCAGCTAACGTGGAAACTGGAAGGTCCGGAACGCGCTTACGAACATTTTGGGCCGCCTTTTTTACTCAACACGACACTGCTTTATCAGCGCATTCGTAATATCCAGCTGCGTATTTTGCCGCACGATCAATTAATCCCTATCGAGGTTTCCAAGTACAACCAGAAAATCGTGCTGGAAGCCCTGCACAATTGCATTGCTCATCAAGAATACTCGCGCAATGGTCGGGTCGTGGTCACCGAACAACCTGATCGGCTGATTTTTGAAAATGAAGGTGGCTTTTTTGAAGGCCAACCCGATGAATACATTCAGGGCGATAAAACCCCACGCCGCTATCGCAACCCTTTTCTGACTCAGGCAATGGCCGAACTGAATATGATCGATACCATGGGCTATGGTATTCATTTTATTTATCGCGGTCAGGCGCAGCGATATTTCCCCTTACCGGATTATGATCTCAAGCAACCCAGCGCGGTAAAGATGACCTTGTATGGTGGTGTCGTTGACCCGGCCTATAGCCGCTTGTTGATCCAGAAAACCGATTTGTCTCTGGTTGATGTCTTGGCGCTCGACCGCGTGCAGAAAAAACTCCCTATTCCAGATGAAGCGGCCAGCCGTCTGCGCAGAGCCGGGTTGATTGAAGGTCGCAAGCCTAATTTTCATGTATCAGCGCTGATTGCCGATGCGACCGCCAGCAAGGTGGACTACATTCGCACCCGTGCTCAAGATGATCTGTTTTATGCGAAATTACTGACCGACTACCTGGGAAAATTCGGCAGCGCAGACCGTACCGAGATCAACAAATTGTTAATGGATAAGCTGAGTGATGCACTGGGTGATGAACAGAAGCAAGACAAGATCAGCAATTTGCTAACAAATTTGCGCCGTGGCGGAAAAATCGTAAATACCGGATCGCGGAAAGCACCCAAATGGGCGCTTGCAGAATAAATGCAGAATAAATGCAGAATAAATGCAGAATAATGGTTTAAAAAATACTGTTAAAACAGTCTGTTACAAACAAAATAGACTTACGGCGGTGAGTATTACAGAAAGGGTTTGCAGTAAACCGGGGATTCCAATACGCACGTATAAGGATGCAAGAATACCAGGTATGTTCCATTTTGGAACATACCACTGGCCATGCGGCGATTGAGGGCAAAACCCAAACCAGCAAGACCCAGTATTACAACCAGGATACGGTGACTTCTGTGGGTTACCAGAGGAATTCGGCACAGATAAGCCTTTGCCGAATATGAAAAGTTTAACCAGCAGCAACGCATCGAATCTGACTTTGATCGTGAAGTGAAAAAGCTGCTGCAAAACAGGGATACCGAGGAATGAGCGAGTATAAAACCATTGCTGAATCCACTAATTTTATCGTTCTGGATAAATACACCAAAGACGATAAAGTCAGCGAAAGCTAACAAAGCGAATACGATTTGGAGCGGGAATTCATTGAGGATTTGCAGAATCAGGGTTATGACTATGCGCCCGACTTAAACACGCCCGAGAAACTGCTGGCCAATGTACGCGAGCAGTTGCAAGTCCTGAACAATGTGAAGTTTTTAGAGAGTGAATGGCGGCGATTTGTTGAGGTGTATTTAGATAAGCCCAGCGATAGCATCGTCGATAAAACCCGCAAGATTCATGATGACTATATTCATGACTTTGTGTTTGATGATGGCCGTATTAAGAACATCTACCTGCTGGATAAAAAGAACATTGCCCGCAATAAGGTGCAAGTCATCAAGCAGTTTGAACAAGCCGGCAGCCACGCCAATCGCTACGATGTGACGATTTTGGTAAATGGTCTGCCCTTGGTGCAGGTGGAGCTGAAAAAACGCGGTGTGGCAATTCGAGAGGCTTTTAATCAGGTGCATCGCTACAGCAAAGAGAGCTTTAACAGCGACAATTCCTTGTTCAAGTATTTGCAGCTGTTTGTGATTACCAACGGCACCGATAGCCGGTATTTCGCCAATACCACCCAGCGCAACAAAAACAGCTTTGATTTCACCATGAACTGGGCGAAATCCGATAATGGCCTGATTAAAGACCTGAAAGATTTTACCGCCACGTTTTTTCAGAAAAACACCCTGCTCAATGTGCTGCTGCATTATTCGGTGTTTGATGTCAGCGATACTTTGCTGGTGATGCGCCCCTATCAGATTGCCGCCACCGAGCGGATTCTATGGAAAATCAACAGCGCTTATCAGGCCAAAATCTGGAGTAACACCGAAAGTGGCGGCTATATCTGGCACACCACCGGCTCTGGTAAGACTTTGACCAGTTTTAAAGCCGCACGTTTGGCGACGGAGCTGGACTTTATCGATAAGGTGTTCTTCGTGGTGGATAGGAAAGACCTCGATTACCAGACCATGAAGGAATACCAGCGCTTTTCACCGGATAGCGTCAATGGTTCAGACAGCACGGCAGGCCTCAAGCGCAACCTGGATAAAGACGACAACAAAATCATCGTCACCACCATCCAGAAGCTTAACAACCTGATGAAAAGTGAAAATGACTTGCCTATCTACAGTAAGCAAGTGGTGTTTATTTTTGATGAATGCCACCGTAGCCAGTTTGGCGAAGCGCAGAAAAACCTGAAGAAGAAGTTTAAAAAGTTTTATCAGTTTGGCTTTACCGGCACACCGATATTTCCGCAAAACGCCTTGGGTGCAGATACCACTGCCAGCGTGTTTGGTCGTGAGTTGCATTCGTACGTCATCACCGATGCGATCCGCGATGAAAAGGTGTTGAAGTTCAAGGTGGATTACAACGATGTGCGCCCCCAGTTTAAAGCCATCGAAAGCGAGCAGGACGAGCTTAAGCTCAGTGCGGCAGAAAACAAGCAAGCTTTGTTGCACCCGGAACGTATTCGGGAAATTTCGCAATATATATTGAATAACTTCCGGCAAAAAACCCATCGCTTACAGGCTGGGGCCAAAGGCTTTAATGCCATGTTTGCCGTGAGCAGCGTGGATGCCGCCAAGCTGTATTACGAGTCGTTGAAGGATTTGCAAAAAGACAGCGACAAGCCGCTGAAAGTGGCGACCATCTTCTCGTTTGCGGCGAATGAAGAACAAGATGCGGTGGGCGATATTGTGGATGAAAGCTTTGACGTTTCCGCTATGAGCAGCAGCGCCAAAGAGTTTTTAAGCGCGGCCATCGCCGACTATAACGCGCTGTTCAAAACCAATTTTGGTGTGGATGGAAACGGATTTCAAAACTATTACCGCGATCTTGCCAAGCAAGTTAAGACTAAGGAAATCGACTTGCTGATTGTGGTGGGCATGTTCTTGACCGGCTTTGACGCCCCCACGCTGAATACTTTGTTTGTGGATAAAAACTTGCGCTACCACGGTTTGTTACAGGCCTATTCGCGCACCAACCGTATTGTTGACGCCACCAAAACCTTTGGCAATATCGTCACGTTCCGCGATCTGGAGCAGGCGACCATAGACGCCATCACCTTGTTTGGCGATAAAAACACTAAGAATGTGGTGCTGGAGAAGAGCTACAAGGAATACATGGAAGGCTTTACCGATGTGGTGACCGGTGAGGCGCGGCTTTGTGGATGTTGTGAGGGAGTTAGAGCAGCGTTTTCCTGACCCTGCAGCCATTGAAAAAGAGTCCGACAAAAAAGCCTTTGCAAAACTGTTTGGCGAATATTTGCGCGTTGAGAATGTGCTGCAAAACTACGATGAATTTGCCAGCTTGAAGGCCCTGCAAAGCGTTGATATGAGCGACCTTGAGGCGGTTGAGGCATTCAAAGCTCAGAATTATTTAAGCGATGACGACCTAGCCGCACTGCAAGCCATCAAAATACCCGCCGAGCGGAAAATTCAAGATTATCGTTCCACCTATAACGATATACGCGACTGGCTGCGCCGGGAAAAATCTGCCGCTGAAAAAGAGCAATCCACTATCGATTGGGATGACGTGGTTTTTGAGGTAGACCTGCTTAAATCACAAGAGATCAACCTGGACTACATTCTGGAATTGATTTTTGAAAATAATAAGAAAGTCAAAGATAAAGCGACACTGGTTGAAGACGTGCGCCGGGTGATTCGTGCCAGCTTGGGTAACCGCGCCAAAGAGAGTTTGCTGGTCGATTTTATTAACCAAACCGACCTGGACAAGATTGGTGATAAGGCCAGTGTAATTGATGCCTTCTTCACCTTTGCCCAAGCGGAGCAACAGCGTGAGGCGCAAGAGCTGATTAGTGCCGAGAATCTGAATGCTGAGGCGGCTAGGCGTTACATCACTAACTCACTAAAACGGGAATTTGCCAGTGAAAACGGCACTGAGCTCAATGTCATTCTGCCCAAGATGAGTCCGCTTAATCCGCAGTATCTGACCAAAAAGCAAAGTGTGTTTCAGAAAATCGCTGCGTTTGTTGAGAAGTTTAAAGGCGTGGGTGGGCAAGTTTGATCTAAGCACTCAATTTTGGCTGCTGCCTCGGTGCTGATCACCTCTACAATTTCCTGCGTGGTTGGTGATTTCATATTCAAACGCGCTTTTTTTATAGTGGGGAAAAAATCAAGGATTGAGTAACCAATCAAGGTCGAGACGATCATCAGGCCATATTGAATTAAAATCCAGAGGTGACGGGGCAGAGTAAAAAGGGTCGCCCGACTTTGATTGCTCGACCATTGAACGACAGAACCCCTCGGCCGATAATGTGGCTGTGTATGTTCAAGATAATCAGGAATCCGTAAAACGTCCTTTTTACTCATAAAGGCTGGTTCCTTGATTACCTGGTCTCGAAATTTATCTGGTAAGGCCCTGGGAGTTAAAACATCGACTGTAATAGTCAATAGCCGAGCCACTTCAACTACAATCTTTGAGATGTCCATTAGCGTAGTTTCTTGGGTAGGATCGACGAGCAAATCAAGATCGCTTTCTTTCGTGTCTCCTCCATGTAGAACAGAACCAAATACTCGTACGTTCTTGACTCGATGGCGGAGGGCAATTTCCCGAATCGCATCGCGATGCTCGTCAAAAACAATGGATGGGCGCATGACTGTTCACTCTCAATTAGTGCCGACTGATAAGTCAAGCCTAGAAAAGCTAATACATTATGTTGTTTCTGTAATTAAACATTAGCTTGAGATTTTTCGTGTTGCTGGGCATAAGTTGCGAGGAAGTGTAACCGACTAAGGTCTGCCGCCAGTTCACAACCAAGTGAGCTGGCGGCGGTTTTGGCAGCCGAGTCTAACCGATTAAGGGCGATTAGACTGATTGATTTACACTTCGTGATAAATCGCGGCGCCTTCTTCCAGGAACTGCTTGGATTTTTCTTCCATGCCGATTTTCAAGGCTTCCGCTTCTTCCAGGCCTTTTTGCTCGGCGTAGTTGCGCACATCCTGAGTGATTTTCATCGAGCAGAAATGTGGGCCGCACATGGAGCAAAAATGCGCGACTTTAGCCGAATCTTTGGGTAGTGTCTCGTCGTGGAAAGAACGGGCTTTTTCCGGGTCCAGCGCGATGTTGAATTGATCTTCCCAACGAAATTCAAAACGGGCTTTTGACATCGCGTTGTCGCGTATTTGCGCACCGGGATGGCCTTTTGCCAAGTCGGCCGCATGCGCGGCGATTTTGTAAGTCACGATCCCTTCACGCACGTCTTGCTTGTTCGGCAGACCCAAATGTTCTTTTTGGGTCACGTAGCAGAGCATTGCGCAACCGTACCAGCCAATATTGGCGGCGCCAATCGCCGATGTAATATGGTCGTAACCGGGAGCAATGTCGGTGGTCAAAGGCCCTAAGGTATAGAACGGCGCTTCGAAGCAGTCTTCCAACTGTTTTTCCATGTTGATTTTGATCATTTGCAACGGCACATGACCGGGGCCTTCGATCATGGTTTGTACATCGTGTTTCCAGGCGACTTGAGTCAACTCGCCCAAGGTCTCTAATTCACCGAATTGCGCTTCGTCGTTGGCATCGTAAATCGAGCCGGGACGCAAACCGTCTCCGAGCGAGAACGATACGTCGTAGGCTTTCATGATTTCGCAGATTTCCTCGAAGTTGGTATAGAGGAAACTTTCGGTGTGGTGAGCCAGACACCATTTGGCCATGATGGAACCGCCGCGCGAGACGATGCCGGTCAGGCGTTTGGCGGTTAATGGTACGTGATGTAAGCGAACACCGGCATGGATGGTGAAGTAATCCACGCCTTGTTCGGCTTGTTCGATCAAGGTGTCGCGGAAAATTTCCCAGGTTAATTCTTCGGCTTTACCGTCGACTTTTTCCAGTGCTTGGTAAATTGGTACGGTTCCGATAGGCACTGGCGAGTTGCGCAGGATCCATTCGCGGGTTTCGTGGATGTTTTTGCCGGTGGACAAATCCATGATGGTGTCGGCACCCCAGCGAATGCCCCATAACATTTTTTCCACTTCCTCTTCGATGGAAGAGGTTACGGCAGAGTTACCCAGGTTACCGTTGATTTTGACCAGAAAATTACGGCCAATAATCATTGGCTCCAATTCAGGATGGTTGATGTTGGCCGGAATGATGGCGCGGCCACGGGCAACTTCTGAACGTACGAATTCAGGGGTGATAAACGATTGAATGTTGGCACCGTATGAAAAGCCGGGGTGCTGGCCTTGGTAACGGTCGCGCATCGCTTCCAGGTTTTGGTTTTCGCGGATGGCGATATATTCCATCTCCGGCGTGATGATGCCTTTACGGGCATAATGCATCTGCGAAACGTTATGACCGGATTTTGCCCGACGTGGGTTGCGAGTTAATTCAAAGCGCAGATGAGCAGTTTTAGGGTCGTGCAGGCGTTCGTGGCCGAATTTAGAGGTGGGGCCGTTCAAAACTTCAGTATCGCCGCGTTCTTCTATCCATTTACCGCGGACGGACTCAAGGCCTTTGTGTAAATTGATATCGACATTGGGATCGGTATATGGGCCAGAGGTATCGTAAACGAAGATGGGCGGATTTTTTTCGGCACCGAAATGAGCCGGAGTATCCGACAGATTGATTTGACGCATCGGCACTTGCATGTCAGGCCGGCTACCTGGGATGTATATTTTTTCTGAGGCAGGGTAGGAATCGATTCTAACGCTACTACCGGTGTCGGTAGTAATTTCATTACGGACAGCGCTCATGCTTATCTCCAAAAATCAAAATAAATAGCGAGCGCAGGGAAAACGGGGCTTTCCTACGCCGGCATTAACCGGGTCAGGTTCAAAGGGTTTTTCTCAGCTCGCGCAGCTTTCGCTTAAAACGCAAACACCCCTAGCCTTTAAGGTGACTGTGTAAGGTAAATGAATAATGCTTTAAATGCAAGCTAAGACTCATAATTGGCTTGATTAAAAAGCTTATAAAACAATGGGTTTTGATGAGTGCGTATTTTGATTGTCTGTGATGAATTATTATGTGATCAGTGGTTTGAATTATTGTGGGAGGATTATTTGATAACTAAACGGTGGATGGCATGAAGTCGATTAAAAAACGTTTTCGAATACAGCTTTCGGGTGTTGCAGAGGTTGCAGGGGAGTTGCTGCGGTTGTCTGAGGGGGTCGATCTAATGCGGCCTGTTGCGGTGCTGGCTGAAGAAGTTTTGCAGACTTGTCAGGGCTTGGATCGTAAGGCAGAAAATCTGCATAAACTGGAGTTTGTTGAACAGATGTCGGGTGACGATGCTTTGTTGCATTTGGATGAGGTAGTGGACAATGATCTGATAAGCAGCCTGGAAGAGCAGTTTGCTAAGGTTTTAGGTGAGGCTCCTGCGCCGCCAATTGAAACTTTACTGCAGCAGATTCTGGATAAATTGGAGAAAAAACTGGCGATTATGAGTCAGTGCATTCAGCAGTTGGGGGGACTACTGAATGAGGCGGATAGTTTTTAATGATCGCGCTGCACTGAAAAGTACGCGAGTTGTTCAAGGGCGGTTTTGAATTCAGAAGCAGGTAGGCAAGCTAAGGCGGCGATGGCTTTTTCAGCGGCTTTATCGGCACATTGCTCAGTATATTCAATGGCGTTGGTAGCTTTGACAACGGCATAAACGTCGTTGAAAGATTCTCTGGAGCCTTGGCGAATGGCATCGATGACAATTTGTGCCTGTTCCGGTGTGCCGTGCTCAATGGCATAAATCAGAGGGAGGGTGGGTTTGCCCTCTGCTAAATCATCGCCCAGGTTTTTGCCGAGTTCTTCGGTACTGGCTTTGTAATCGAGTGCGTCGTCAATTAACTGAAATGCTACGCCGAGTTGTTGACCATATATGGTTAAAGCTTCTTCGGTTGTGGGGTCGGATTCAGAAATGACAGCAGCCAGTCTGGTGGCGGTGCTGAACAGAATTGCGGTTTTGCGGGCGATGACTTCCAGGTATTTTTGTTCGCTGGTGTCGGGATTGTTGCAATTGAGCAGTTGCAATACTTCGCCTTCGGCGATGGCGGTGGTGGTTTTGGATAAAATTTCCATCACCCGCATGTTGTTGGTGCGCACCATCATTTCAAAGGCGCTGGAATATAAATAATCGCCCACCAGCACGCTGGCGGCATTGCCCCACACCGCATTGGCTGAATCTTTGCCGCGACGTAACACCGATTCGTCTACTACATCATCGTGTAATAAAGTGGCGGTATGAATAAACTCGATGACAGCGGCCAGGATCAAATGATGATCGTTTACCTTGCCTAGGGCTTTGGCCGCCAATAACAATAGCATCGGACGCAAGCGCTTGCCGCCATTACCGATAATGTAGTGACTGATTTGATTAATCAACACCACGTCAGAACTCAGTTCGTCGATGATCAACTGATCGACGGACTTGGTTTCGGCTGCAGTGAGATTTTTGATCGAATCAAAATCGATGGTTACCGAATCGGTGTATGCGTGCGTTGCTGTCATGTGTAGTTTAAAGGTTCGTTCGGTAGCGCAAAAGGCTTCGGGTAAAATGCCGGTCATGCTATTTACTAACCAGCATAGTGTCAATAGTATCATTAGGCTTTATGTATGAGGTAAAGCAATTGACTTGAATTTTGGTTTGACTAGGGGATGGTTTAAAAATATAATCCGCTGTTCACTTTTAACAGATATATGCTTGATGGAGCTTGCGCTGATGTATGCGGTAATTCAAACAGGTGGTAAACAGTATCGTGTCGCAGAGGGTACTACCTTAAAAATCGAAAAACTTGAGTTGGGCGCCGGCGACAGCGTAGAGTTTGACAAAGTGCTTATGGTTCAATCAGGTGACTCTGTAAAAGTAGGTCAACCTTTTGTCCAAGGCAGCAAGGTCACTGCGACTGTGGTTTCCCAAGGTCGACACAAAAAAGTCAGAATCATTAAATTCAGAAGACGTAAGCACCACATGAAACAAATGGGGCATCGTCAATATTACACAGAAATCCAGATTACTGGCATTTCTGCATAACATACGAGGTTTAGAAAATGGCTCATAAGAAGGCAGGCGGTAGTACCCGCAACGGACGCGACTCTAACGCTCAACGATTGGGTGTTAAACGATTCGGTGGACAAGTCGTCAAGGCAGGCAACATTTTGGTTCGCCAACGCGGTACCAAATTCCATGCTGGTGACAACGTCGGCATGGGTAAAGATCACACGTTATTTGCGACGGCTGATGGTGTTGTGGTTTTCCAGGAAAAAGGCGCTAAAAACCGCAAATACATCAGTATTGCAGCAGCGTAAAACTTTTTGGCTGTGCTTTTTGCACAACTAAGTACAAGAAGCCTCGTTTTATAGCGGGGCTTTTTTGTTTATACCGGACGATTATGAGATTTGTTGACGAAGCAGAAATTCGTGTAGAAGCAGGGGACGGCGGTAATGGCAAAGCCTCTTTCCGTCGCGAAAAATACATACCCTTGGGTGGTCCTGATGGCGGCGATGGCGGCGATGGCGGCAGCGTTTATCTGGTAGCGACCGAAAACGTCAACACGCTAGTCGATTTTCGTTACCACTCGGTGCATAGAGCGCAACGTGGTGAAAATGGCGGTAGCCGTGATTGTACCGGGAAAAAAGGCGAAGATTGTTTGGTGGCAGTGCCGCCAGGAACGATTGTTTATGAAGCCAGCACCGATGAAAAAATTGGAGACCTGACTCGACCAGGACAACGATTACTGGTTGCCAAAGGCGGTTTTCATGGTTTGGGCAATACACGCTTCAAAAGTAGTGTCAACCGTGCTCCGCAGCAAACCAGCAAAGGTTCTGCAGGTGAGCATCGTTTGTTACGGCTGGAATTGATGGTAATCGCAGATGTCGGTTTGCTGGGCATGCCCAACGCCGGCAAATCCAGCTTGATTCGCGCTGTGTCTTCCGCAAGGCCTAAAGTGGCCGATTATCCCTTCACCACCTTGCATCCCAATCTGGGCGTGGTGCGTGTCGATGATTTGCGTAGTTTCGTGATTGCAGATATTCCAGGCGTTATCGAAGGTGCTGCAGAAGGTGCGGGTTTGGGCTTGCAGTTTTTGAAGCACCTTTCAAGAACCGGTTTGCTGCTGCATGTGGTGGATATCGCGCCGTATGAAAGTGATGAAACACCTGTGTCGGCGGCACGTAAAATCATTCAGGAAGTTGAAAAATGGAGTGATGATCTGGCCAATAAACCCCGATGGTTGGTGCTGAACAAAATTGATAATGTCCCCGATGACGAAATAGATCAACATTGTCAGGCTATCGTCGACGAATTAGCTTGGCAAGGTCCGGTTTATCATATTTCGGCTATCAGAAATCAGGGTACCCAAGCCTTGATGTACGCCATTATGGATTTTCTGGATCAGCAAAAATCAGACAAACTGGCCCAGCAGCAGGAGTTGCCCCGTGAGTCGGAATGATTTTCGTCAGGCCCGGCGGGTCGTTGTCAAAATTGGTAGTTCGTTGCTGACGGATGGTGGGCGTGGTCTGAATGTAATAGCCATTGCCGAGTGGGTGGCGCAAATGGCCGTACTTAAGCAGCAAAACATCGATGTGGTGCTGGTATCCTCAGGTTCGGTTGCAGAAGGCATGGCGCGTTTAAAATTGAAAGCGCGTCCAAAAACCTTACATGAACTTCAAGCGGCAGCATCTGTTGGTCAAATGGGGCTGGTCAGGCGCTTTGAAGACGAATTTCAATTGCATGATTTACTGGCTGCTCAGGTGTTGTTGACGCACGATGATTTATCCGATCGTCAGCGCTATCTGAATGCGCGCAGTACTTTGCTGACCTTGCTGGATTTTGGTGTTGTGCCGGTCATCAACGAAAATGACGCTGTGGCAACTGAAGAAATCCGCTTTGGCGATAATGACACCTTGGGTGCGCTGGTGGCTAATCTGGTCCAGGCAGATTTGCTGATCATACTCACCGATCAAACCGGTTTATTCGACGCCAATCCCAGTCTCAATCCGGATGCCAAACTGATTTCAGAAATCAGCGTCAACGAAAAATTATTAGATGAAGTGGCGGGCGGCAGCATTAGTGGCTTGGGTCGTGGCGGCATGTCTACCAAAGTAAGGGCTGCCAGACTGGCGGCACGCTCAGGGGCGGCCACAGTAATCGTCTCCGGCAAGATAGACAATGTGATTACACGGGTGTTTACAGGTGAACAACTGGGTAGTTATTTGGTGCCAAATCTGGAGCCACTGGTCGCCCGCAAGCAATGGCTGGCAGGTCAATTACAGTTAAAAGGTAGCGTTACCCTGGATGACGGTGCTGTGAAAATTGTGCAAAAGGCTGGAAAAAGTCTATTGGCTGTAGGCGTAAAAAGCGTTCAGGGACATTTTAAACGAGGCGATCTGGTGTCGTGTCTGGATACGAGTGGTGTGGAAATTGCTCGCGGCTTGATTAATTATGGTGCTGAGGATGCAGGCAAAATTACGGGTAAGCCCAGTAGTGAATTCGAAGCGCTGTTAGGCTACGCCGATGACGCCGAATTGATTCATCGTGACAATTTGGTATTGATTTAAAAATAGGACTTGCATTTTTCAGGTGTTGTTTCCAGCAAATGAAAGGTTTTGCTGCGACATCCCATCTGATGTGCTTGTTGTTGTATTGAATTAAAAACTTTGTTTCCGCCTCATCCTGGGCTCTTGCTCAGGAAGAAGAGATCATTCATCAATGCTGAATAGATACAAAAAATTTTCGAATACCGGCACGTTGCCCCGGTCAAATCGGCAGCTTAATTGGTCGAGATTTATTGATAAGTCATGTCGTAACGCATTTTACGTATGACTCTTTGACATTACCTGATGAATCGCCCACCAACCTTTAAATGGATGACACATTTTGAGTTTAATTAGTTACCAGACGGTCGACCGCGAGCAATTAGCCAAAGACATTTCCGTTCTGCATAAGCAAGCATTAGTTGATATTGGACCAGAGGATTTTCAGCATCTGAAAAAGATGGAACGTTGGGGGAAAGCCTGTACCTTCATCGGTTACGGCACAGCTTGGCTGATGCCTAACCCGATTTCTGCATTGTTGATCAGTCAGGGGAATTTTTCCCGCTGGACAGCGGTTGGGCATCCTATCGTGCATAAAGCCTTCGATAAAATGCAGGGTCAGGACAAAAATTACACTAGCAAGAAATTTGCAAAAGGTTGGCGGCGATTTTTGGATTGGCCCGATTGGATGACCCCTGCCGGATGGCATCATGAACACGATTTATTGCATCATTACAACTTGGGTGAAGAAACCGATCCCAATAATGCCCAGCACAATATGGAATGGTTACGCCAATCCAAACTGCCGATGTGGCAGCGATATGCCATCGTGGCGTTTTTTTCCGGCATCTGGAAAATTATTTACTACACGCCTCGCACCCATAAAGAATTGGTTTTGAATGCTGCGCGTCTGCAAGGTAAGCCCAGGCCTGAAACCACTCGTCTTGGTGCCTGGAGCCTCTTTACACCGCAAGGAAGGGCGTTGTGGCTGCAAAGTGTGTTGCCTTATACAGCGTATCGCTTTGTGATATTGCCGTTATTGTTTTTGCCGCTGGGTACGTTTGCTGCGTTTAGTGTGTTAATAAATTCCATTTTGGCGGAAATTTTCACCAATATGCATAGTTTTTTGGTGATGATCCCTAATCATGCTGGCGATGACGTGATGATGTTCGATGAAAAATCGCATAGCAAAGGCGAATTTTATCTGCGGCAGATTTTGGGGTCGGTGAATTATCCAACCGGATCCAATGTCAACGATTTCTTTTACGGCTGGTTGAATTATCAGATCGAGCACCATCTGTGGCCGGATTTGCCGCTCAGCCAATATCAAAAATTACAACCACACGTGAAAGCTTTATGCGAGAAACATAAAATTCCGTACTGTCAGGAATCTGTGTTTAAACGCATGTTGAAAGCGGCAGATATTATGGTGGGCAAAACTTCCATGTTAAAACCGTTGTCAGTGTAATTTGTCAGCTTGTTGATATGGCCTTTAGTCAGTGACCCGGTGTAATGTGTTAACCGGGTTTATGCTGGTTGAGATTGCCATGATTGTTTTAAAGCGGCACAGTGTATTGACTGATGCAAAAAATAGCTTTGCCTGGAATTGATGGTTTAGTTTTGCTTTTCCAGCCAGTGGTCATACTGACTGCGAGTGAGAGGGTTGGTCAATGTGTCGCAGGCTTCCCGTAATGACAACGCAATTTTAACGGCTTCATCCTCTCTACCGGCAAATCTTTCTGGGTGATTCAATTGAATGAGCGCTTTACAGGCTGCTTGAATCACGGCGGCTGGCGCATCTCGGGTTACTTTTAAAATGTCGTAGTAACTTTGTGTTGATAGCATAAAAATTACCTTGGAAATGTTAAACATTCTTTTTTAAAGCAAGTTTAATGCCATGGTTAAATGGTTTTTAAAGGTACGTTTGTTAGGCTTAGGGGGAATGACAGTATGTCAGTCCAAATGCCATAAACTGACAATTTTGTCAGTTTATGGCAGCGATAATGCTGCTTTACAAAGAATAACGATGCCATGCATCAGCATTTCAGTTTTTCAATAAGACGACACTATTTCCACGCTGGCCTTTTTCAGTGCTTTATTCAATATCATGTAAGTATCGCGATCAAATGCTGGTCTGCCAGCAGCCAGTAATGTCTCAATGTCCCGTTGATTGTTAGCCGTGCCCAAATAACACCAATGGTCGACTATGTGACGATCTTGCGCTTCGCAAATGGCAATAGCCCCCGGATACGGCCAGCTGGTCATTTTTAGATGCCGCATTGCCGCCATCAAGCGTGCCGCATGCTGCAATGGCTGCTCCTGTCCCATGCAGGCGCCTTTGCAACGCTTGAGTTGGTAGGCAAAACAAGGTTTATCTTTTGCGGTTTTTTCCAGTCCCAATATACTCAAACAGAGTTGATGGTTTTCGGCCAAGCCACGCAGGGCGGTTTGAGCGTCGCGTTGGCTGTGATAGAGGCCATACAGATTATCCTGCTGACCAAAGTCCAGCGCATCGGCCCAAGCCAATACGGGGTGCTGATGCTGTCCGTTTTGTTGCAGTTGCCAGGCGCATAAAGCGTTTTTACGGCGTAAACGCTGGTTGTAAACCGGGGTGTATTGCTTGATCAGGTTGGCCTCAGTGAGCAGGGCGCCCAATTCACCTGCTGTTTCAATCCAGTCGATGCGGCGTAATTGCTGTGACAGGCTCATTTCCTTGTTGTGACGATGATCCGCGGAAAAGTGCGACAGCACCCGTTGGCGGATATTGATGCTTTTGCCAATGTACAGCGGTAATTCGTTTTCGCCATAAAACAAATACACGCCTGGCGTTTCCGGTAATTCATGCACCAGCATGGGATCAATGTGAGATGGCAAACTGGAACGATTAACCAGTTTTTGTACGGTTTTGCTCAATACTTCCGCGGAAAATTGTCCGGAAAGCTGTTGCCAAAACTGGTGGATCAATTGTGCATCGGCCAGCGCGCGATGTCTGTCGTTGGCTTTCAGGTCATGTCGTTCAATCAAGCTATCCAGATTATGTTTGTGATGTTGCGGGTACAAGCTACGGGACAATTTCACCGTACACAACACCGCCGGCTGAAAGTTTACATTAAGTCGCTTGAAAGCATTTTTCAAAAAGCAATAATCAAAACGGGCATTGTGGGCTATGAACAAACGCCCTTTCAGTAACTCCGTAACCTCAGCAGCAATCTCGGCAAACACCGGTGCTTGCGCCACCATTTGATTACTAATGCCGGTCATATTTTCAATGAATGCCGGGATGCGTATTTCTGGATTGACCAGTTGGCTCCATTCCCTTACGCCGTCGTCATCAACCAAGACTATGCCGATTTCGGTGATACGGTCCTGGTTGACGGACGCGCCGGTGGTTTCCAGGTCGACAAAGGCTAAAGGTTGCATGTTGGGTGATGAAAAGGCTGATGGAGTGTGGGGTGAGTTTGCCTGGATGTCCTGACAAGGCCAATTAGTTTCGGGAATTATACGCAGATGAATTAAAAGAATTTGATATCGATAAGATATCTTTTTACAATTGTTTTAAGTCTGCTGTGTTCTCTTTCGGCCAAGGTAGCATTTTTAGCAGACTTTTGACGATGGCGGGTTCGCTCGCCATCTTAATCCACTCAGCAAATAATCGGGAGATCTATCCATGCAGCCAATCAAACTTTTAGCAGTATCGATTGCCATGACTGTAATGGCGGGTTGTGCAACCACAGATAACGGCCCGAAACCACACTCTTGGGCAAAAGCGGTGCAGACGGCAGATAGTCGAGATGCGCATAATCGTTTAGCGGATCATTACGAGGAAATTGCTAGTACCCTGGAAGCCGATGCGATTGAAGAGCAGGAAATGTTGGATGAGTATCTGGCGCGCCCATGGAAGTACGGTAAAAGGATACAGGATTTAAAAACTCAGGCATCTTCAATGGTGCGTGATCTTAAAGCAGCGGCCAAAGAGAGCAGGCAAATGGCGGGATATCACCGGCAAATGGCCGATGAACAACGTTGAGGATTCTGAGCAAAATCCGGTGGGCATTTGTCACGATAAAATCTTGATTTTGTTTAATCGAAAGGGCTGATTATGGAAATACACGTTTACGATACCTATGTAAAAGCGGCAGATGGTCATGTTATGCATTTTGATGTTTTCACTGCCGAAAAAGATGATCAAAAAGCCATTCAGTATGCCATGCAGTGGTTGGCATCCATCGGTGAAACCTACGCCCTGGTTTCCAGTAATGAATGTCGGTTTTGTCACAGTCAAAGCGCCCCAGCTGATGTGATTGCCAGTATTCAACAGCAAGGCTACTTTATATACAAAATGGCAGGCTGTCCTAACTAACCAGAGCCATTCCAGCCAATATAGTCGGCAACGACTGGGTGTTTATTCAGCTCGTTGTCGCATTATTTTCCATTCCGGCCAAGCTGGAAGACTTTATTCATATAACACTTGATTTTTTGGGTTAAATTGAAACGGCTGCTTTGCAGCGTCTGTGATATTGAAGTGGACAGAATGATTGGTAATGTTATAAAGTAACAATTTAGTTGACTGGCTTTAGTGGTTTAATTTGTTAAGTGATGTTTTGGTATGTCTTGGCCCAAGGCCTTGACTTACAAAACTGATGTCACGTTTACTGTCAGTCTGATCGTATAACAGAAAGTATCGTATTAAAGCGAATGTACAAAAGTCTCGTATTACTTATCGCAACCGGCCCGCTGGCTTTGCCTGCGATCGCCGAAGAATCCATGGCCATCAAATTGGATGACATCATTGTCACTGCCCCATTACAGGAAAAACGTTCCGAATCGGCCGTGCCTGTCACCATCCTGAGTGATGACGAGCTGCGTATGAAAACCGGTCACAGCATTGGCGAAACCCTGAAGGATGAATTAGGTATCAGCAGCCAGTCATTCGGTCCGGGTGTCGGCACACCGGTGATTCGTGGCCAGGCCGGCCCGCGAGTGCGAGTTTTGAATAATGGCATTGGTAGTAACGATGTTTCAGCGATCAGCCCAGATCATGCTATCAGCGTTGAGCCGTTGTTGGCAGAACGTATCGAAGTCTTGCGCGGTCCGGCTACGCTACTGTATGGCAGCGGCGCCATTGGTGGGGTGGTCAACGTCATTGATAATCGCATTCCCGGTCAAACCTTCGACAAACTGGTTGGCGCCGCGCTTGAACAGCGCTTCGATTCCACCAGTGACGAGACCAGTACAGCCATGAAGGTGGAAGGTAGCAAAGGTAACGTTGCTTATCACCTGGACGGTTTTTATCGGCATCGTGACGATATGGATATTGGTGGGCGTGCCATCGACACCGCCAAAGTCGCGGTTATCGATCCGGAATTGGATGTAATCGACAACTCGAACGGCACTTTAAGCAACACCGGCGCCGAAGCCATCAGCGGGTCTGCTGGTTTATCCTGGGTGGGGGATAACGGCTTTGCCGGCGGCGCGATCAATTCCTTGAACAACAACTACGGTATTGCGCCGGATGGATCGGGCGAAGAGATTGTGCAAATCGCCATGCGCCAAAAAAAATATGACTTTAAAAGCGAGTTGAATAATCCATTCAGTTTCGCCAAAGCGCTACGCACTCGTCTGGGCTATACCGATTACCAGCATACCGAAATTGCCAATGGTCAAACCGGCGCTTTATTTACTAACGAAAGCTACGAGGGCCGTGTCGAACTGACGCATCAGGATATTGGGCCTGTGCGCGGTATGGTGGGTTTCCAGGCTCAAACCAGTGATTTTTTGGGACTGCATTATCATGCCCATGGCGAGGATGAACACGAGGAAGATGGCCATGAGGGCGCAGCAATCGAGACTATCGTACCGCGTTCAGAAGTGCATAGTTACGGGGTCTTTGCAGTCGAATCCTTCGATGCCGGTCCAGTGACCTATCAGTTCGGGACTAGAGTCGAACAGACCGACATTCGTCCGGAAACCACCAGTAGTTTCAGTTATACCCCGGTCAGTGCTTCGGTTTCGGCCTTATGGAAGTTGAATGAACGCAACAGTCTCAATCTGGCTGTTACCCGCTCGTCCCGAGCGCCACAAGTTCAGGAATTATTGTCCGACGGTTTCCATCACGCTACCCGTAGTTGGGAACGCGGTAGTCAGAATCTGATAGAGGAAACCTCTTATAATGTGGATTTGGGGTATCGCTTTAACACCGATTGGCTGCGCGCTGAGCTGGATGTGTTTCATAATTGGGCCAGCGATTACATCTACCAACGCCGCACCGGCGAGTTTCTCAATGAAGAAGGACATGGCGATGAGTGTGATACCACTTATTGCGTGCCTGTGCTGCAAACCAGTCAGAACGACGCCATATTCAAAGGTTATGAAGCTAAGCTGATTCTGCCGATGATGGAAAATCATCACGGTTTGCTGGAACTTACGTTGTTCAGCGACTACACCCGCGGTGAATTCAAATCCGGCGGCGATGTGCCACGGATGCCGCCGCTGCGTTACGGTTTACAACTGGATTATCACAAAGACAAACTGGCTAGCTATCTGCGGCTAACCCGTGCAGATGACCAGCCCTATGTGGGCGAATTCGAAACCTCGACAGCCGGATATTATCTGCTGAATGTCGGTGTCAATTACCAAGTCAAGGCTTATCACGATGCCAAATTGATGGTATTTGCCAAAGGCAACAATCTGCTGGATCAAAACATCCGTAATGCCACCTCGTATTTGCGCAATTTTGCCCCGGAAGCTGGGCGCGGTGCAGAGATTGGTTTCAGAATAAGCTATTAACTTACGCATTGACCGGGCACTGAGTCGTTGACCAGTGCCTTTTTATTAGCCCCAGATTGTTACAATATAACGTTTTATGAGTGCATTAGATCAAGCCGATTTCTACAAACTACCCGTTACCGTGCTATCTGGTTTTCTCGGTGCCGGTAAAACCACGTTGCTGAATCATATCCTGAATAATCGCCAACATCGGCGGGTGGCGGTGATTGTCAATGACATGAGTGAAGTCAATATTGACGCCGCCACAGTTAAAAATAATGTGCAACTGAATCGTGGGCAGGAAAAACTGGTGGAAATGAGCAATGGCTGCATTTGTTGCACGTTACGCGAGGACTTGTTGATCGAGGTCGGCAATCTGGCCAGGGAGGGGCGCTTTGATTATCTGGTGATCGAATCCACCGGCATCGCCGAGCCGTTACCGATTGCGGAGACTTTTACCTTCCGTGATGAAAGCGGCCAAAGTCTTTCGGATGTCGCCCGACTGGATACGTTGGTAACGGTGGTCGATGCGGTCAATTTCATGCGCAATTATATGGAGGCACTGAGCCTGAAGGAAAGCGGCGAATCGTTGGGTGAGGAGGATGAACGCAATGTCGCCGATTTGCTGGTCGACCAAATCGAATTTGCCAACGTGATTCTGATTTCCAAAATCGATCTGATCAGCAGCGACGAAGTGGTCAACCTGATGGCCGTGTTGCGCAGCTTGAATCCTGAAGCCAACATTCAACCCATCAGCATGGGGCAGGTCGATCTGGATCAGGTGCTGAACACCGGTTTATTTGAATTCGAAAAGGCTGAACAAGCACCGGGCTGGTTAAAGGAATTACGCGGCGAACATACGCCAGAGACTGAAGAATACGGCATCAGCAGTTTTGTTTACAGCGCCCGCAGACCCTTCCACCCGCAGCGTTTTTACCAACATTTGCACGAAGGTGAATGGGAAAACGGCACCTTGTTACGTTCCAAAGGATTTTTCTGGTTGGCTTCCCGGCCACACCACGCCGGCAGTTGGTCGCAAGCTGGCGGCGTCATGCATCATGGACTGGCTGGACGTTGGTGGGCGTCCGTGCCCAAACCGCAATGGCCGGCAGAGTATTTGACGGATATTCAATCCCAATGGGCCGAGCCTTTTGGTGATTGTCGACAGGAGTTGGTATTTATCGGCCAGAATGTGGATGCCGACAGCGTCCGGCGTGAGCTGGATGCCTGCTTGTTAAGCGATACGGAACTGGCCGATGGTCCGGACCTTTGGTCCCACTATCCCGATCCATTTCCGCGCTGGTTTGAAGATGCCGCCTGACATTACTGTTGCAGGTAGTTATCAGACGGCGCATTTTTGGGTTATTAACCGGCATTTTTGAATTCAGGATATGGCCATAAATAACTTCCCCGAATCCGCTTGTTCGGAATTACTCGATTATTCCCCCTTGTTAAAAAGGGGTTGAGGGACCCCTTGATTCCCCTTTGTTCAAGGGGACAGTTATTGGTAGCGAAATTCTTAGGAGGCATTCATCATGTTACAGCGTGTTCCTTTTCGACAAACGAATATGCCCGTTTCGGCTCTCACCGGGCCATTTCAGTCCATCGTCAAACCTGCAGGCAAAGCCGTGATTTCCAGGCGGTTTGCCGATTTGGCCAGCATTTATGACGATGCCGTCAACCTGTGTCTGATCGAACGGCCTCGACCGGTTCGCATTGAACAGTTTGTCTATAACGCTTTGCAAAACGCTTCTAATATCGAAATCAGTCAGCCGGTGGAACCTGAACTGTTCGACTTTACCGGTTTGTGGCCGCAAGCCAGCCACATCGAAGGTTATCAAGATTGGGTCGAGGATGTCGCATTGTTGAGTGAGGCGTTTTGCGAGTTATTGGGTTGCCAGCAAACCGGCTTGCGGTTGCGGACCTTAAAAACACCGATGTGCCCGCGGTTTCATGTAGATCGGGTGCCGGCCAGAATGATTTGCAGCTACGGCGGGATTGGCACCGAATGGTTGCCCGAACATGCCTTGGATCGTCGTAAACTCGGTATGAGCAGCAGAAGTCAGCCGGATACTGTCTCAGGTTTGATCGTCGATGACACAGCGATAAGACAAATGCCGGCCTATGCAGTGGGCTTGATGAAAGGCGAAAGCTGGGAAGGTAACGAAGGCTTCGGATTGGTGCATCGCTCACCCACCCCAACGGCGGTGCAACCACGCCGCTTGTTATTGACGCTGGATATGCTGTAAATGCTTAAACTTAAACCAAAGTATTGATCACAATCCGGCGGTTTGGCTGTCATGACTCGACCGAAACGGTTTTTTCGCCGGTTCCGTCAGACACAAGGTCAACTTCAAGCTGGCAGGCTCCTAGAGTGCTGTTTTCGGTCAAGCTCAGTCAAACCGATAAATTTAGAAAACGGGTGGTTAAATCAAGCGTGTCGGTAGGCTTTGCAAATTCGTGAATTAAACTAGGCTTAAGTATTTTGAATGGGTTCAAGGATGTTGATTTGCAAAATTTAAGACCGAATATCATTGACTTCGAAGCTTCGGGTTTTGGGGTATATAGCTATCCGATCGAAGTTGGGGTGGTATTGGCAAATACCCAAAAGTATTGCGCATTGATTAAACCGATCCATGAGTGGCGATTTTGGGATGCTCAGGCAGAACAGGTTCATGGCTTAAGTCGCGAATTATTATTTGAGCATGGCAAGTCGATTCAGACAGTGGCATCTGAACTCAATACTTTTCTATCGAACAGCGTGGTGTACAGTGATGGCTGGGTGGTGGATAAGCCTTGGCTTTCGAGGCTGTTTTACGATGCCGGCGTCCAGCCCAGTTTCCATCTTAGTCCGTTGGAAATGATTCTAAAGGAAGAGCAAATGGAAATCTGGAGTCAGACCAAACGTGAGGTAATGGATGACTTAGCCCTGGAGCGCCACCGTGCCAGTGCCGATGCGCTGATCATTCAGGAAACCTTTGTGCGTACCCGACGACTGACAACCCTGCAACTGTTTTCTCAAGTTCAGGTTTAGTAGCTAAAAGTTGAAAGACGCAGGTTAGGTCAATGAGACTCAGATGGGCTGACTTGGTTTCTTCCGCTGCTGAATTGATAAAAAAATCAGGGAGGTCTGTGAACTTTTAATAAGGCCTTCACTCTATGCATACGTGCTTAACGGCACTTTCATTTTCCTTCCTCACAATCCGGCTTTATGCCGGATTTTTTTTGCTTGCGGTTTTGAACAGCCTGTTGTCCGGCTTGGTTATAAAAGTCATCATGGATGATGCCGGGCTTCCATATCCCTATGGTTGAATAGTCGATTCCGTGAAGGGGAGTATCAATCTCAAGGTCGATACGCCTTGCAGCTAAGGAATACGCATGAAACAAGTTCGTCAGGTGCGAATGCATTAGCACTGTGCGGATAAATCCGCACCTAGGAGCTTAACCGAGAATAGAGAACCTGCTATGGAAAAGCCCTTTTGGGCAGATTTCCCGCTCATTTTCGTTAAATAGCACCACTATTCGCCTCAAATGATCAACAAATCTGACTCAAAAGGGCTTTCCCTCGCGACGATTCCTATTCTCGGACAAGCTACTAGACCGAGCGCTTGCATCCGTTATTGTGTTTGTATTCCTAAACAGATTTCAGTTCCGAATCGGGCGGCATTGGTGCTCAATAATTTGCGTCATGAAAAACGTTTTGCACATCATCCAATTCATTCAGCATATCCAGAAACTTTTCAAACATCACCACATCGTCACCGCTGATACTGGTGACGCTTTTAGGCAGAAACTGGATTTCGTCCACCTCAAAATCCACGTCGCCCAATAAATCCAATAAAGCCTGTTTGGCTTTGAAATATTCGGTATTGGGCAAAAATACGGTGATTTTGCCGTCCTCGTTTTCCACATCGCTGACGTCTACATCAGCTGATAACAACGCTTCCAGAATGGCATCTTCATCGTGGTGTTTAAACGCCAAAATGGCCGCATGATCGAACATGTGGCTGACTGTGCCTTGAGTACCGATTTTGCATTTGGTTTTGGTGAAGCATAATCGTACATCGCCGAAGGTGCGGTTAGGATTGTCGGTCAGGCAGTCGACTATCACCATGCAACCGCCGGGGCCATAACCTTCGTAACGGGCTGGTGTAAAATCTTCACCGCCAGCACCTTTGGCTTTGTCTATGGCTTTGTCGATGACGTGACTGGGAACCTGGTCTTTTTTGGCTCGATCAATCAGACCGCGCAAGGCCAAATTGCCGGAAGGGTCGATACCGCCGGATTTGGCAGCCATGTAAATTTCCCGGCCATATTTGCTGTAGACCTTGGTTTTGGCGTCAGCCGTTTTGGCCATCGACACTTTGCGGTTTTGATACGCTCTTCCCATGTTGCTGCTGCTCCAGTCACAAAAAATAAAACCGCAGATTCTACTCAATGTGCGGTTTGAATACCTGCGAATTTGCCGATAGCGGCGATTGTTAGCTACTGTGAGGTTATCGAAGCTTTATGCGGCAGGCCTGAGTTGATTTCTGTTGCTATTTAACAGCCTCAATTCGCTATGAATCAATCCAAAATTCCAGTCATTGCCCTGACCGGATTTCTGGGTGGCGGTAAAACTATCCTGTTGAATCGATTGTTGGTTGCCGGTCCGAAAACAGCGGTGATTATCAATGACTTTGGCAGCATGCCGGTGGATCGAGATTTATTACAGGCGTAGAGCGCCGATGACTGTGTTGTCCAGTGGTTGTTTATGTTGTCAGATTAAGGGGGCTTTGGCGTCGACCTTGAAAAATCTGTGGATGGTCTGGAATAGTCCGACAGAAAAACCCTTTCAGCGCATCATACTTTAAGCCATTGGTATGGTCAGTCAGGAGCCGATTTTGGACAGGTTGCTACGCGAGTGATGGTTGGCGGGGTGTTTCGAACACTTACTCTGAAAGTCATCGGAGCGATGTCAGTCGCGAACCGAGGGTCATGGACTTGCCAGTGGCACCGCTCCCCAGCTTTATTTGGCTGGGTTTATTTCGAGTTTTCAGGATCGTTAGGATGAGCTGCCTATTTCAGGTTAGCTGAAACATCGTCAGGTCATAGATTTTTTGACGTTCCACACCGGCTAATGAGCGAATCAGATCCACAACGTGGCCTAATACCTCGGAGCCGTATTCTTGCGATGACACCATATAGGCCGGTAAGCTGAATCGTGGGCTGTTCGGGATGGCAAACAACTGGCCGGATTGCATTAACGGTTCGGCTAGGCGCACTGGCAGAAAACACGAACTGCCGGTTTTGGCCAGTATCAATTGCAGTGCCATCCAGCCAATATTCACCACTTGCGCGGGTCGTTCCAGATTGGGAAAACTGTTACTGTGCTGAGCGTAAAATCCCGGCGCCCAATCCACATAAATATAATCATCGTTGGGCCATGCCCGATTAGGATCGCTGGTCAGTAGTACCAAGGTTTCATCAAACAAGTGTTCGACCGTTAAACCGGCATGATGCTGCGGGTTGTACATCATGCCAATGTCCAGCGAACCGCTGATCAGACTGCGCATCAAATCCTCTTCAAAACCAATGTCGCATCGGAATGAGACGTCCGGCAACTGATTGCGGATGGCATTTAACCATTCCGGCAGTAACTGTTCACATAAGGCAATCCGAGCGCCGATGCTGATGCTGGCGCGAAACCGGCTGGGTAAGCCTATGTCATGACGGGCCTGTTCCAGCGTTAACAACAGTGACTTGGCATGACGTAAAAAACGTTTGCCGGGCAGGGTCAAACTGGCGCCGGCCCGGTTGCGCACGAACAAGGTCACCCCCAGATAGCTTTCCAGTCGCTGAATGCGGGTGCTGACTGTTGATTGGGTGACATACAACCGGTTGGCGGCTTCCAGAAAACTGCCATTGGCGGCCACACTAAGAAAGGTTTTGATTTGGTCGATGTCCATGCTTTTAGTATCGGACTTGTCGATATTAAAGTCCAATAAATATCGTTTGTTTTATGTAAACGCATTGCCTACTATTTATAGTATCGAATCAAAATTGTTTTGATCGGCTTATCGGGCGTTTTCAAGGTCGGTTTAAACCCGGTTTGAACACCCAAAAAAGGAGGTAGCTCATGACAGAACACACCGATTTCTTTTTCGGACATCCGTCTGCTCAACCATAGGCAATGTCGTGTTGAAACACGTCACGCCGCACTTCGGTCTGCAGGCTGAGATTGCGCAAAACACCCGGTCCAGCGGGCAATAACAATGGACTATTGCAAACCTCTGCGAGGCTGGCGATTCAAGCTGTTTAATGTGTGTTTGGGTGTCGGTCATGCGTTGGTGATCTTCAATGCCGGTGCTTATATCGCCATGTTGCCCAGAGTGGCCGGCGGCTTATCGATTCCATTGAGCTTCGCTACCTGGACCCAGACCCAATACATGATGGGGCTGGCTCTGGCGTTTCCAGTGGGGAGTTGGCTGGCCAGACGCTTTGGTGAATACCGGCCATTTGTGGTGGCGATGTTGTTGTTCGCGCTGGCTTCCTGGGCCTGTGCAGTAAGCAGTCAATTTTATCTGTATCTGGCCAGTCGCATTCTGCTGGGGTTGGTGGGCGGCGTCAGCTTGCCGCTGGGACATGCCTTATTGATCAAGGAGTATCCGGATAAACGTAAGTCCATTGGTATCGGTATCTGGAGTGTATTTACCCTGATGCCGTTTACTCTGGGTCCGCCTATCGGCGGCTGGATTGCCGATACCTTGGGCTGGCGCTGGCTATTCTGGTTGAATGTGCCACTGGCCATGCTGATCGCAGCGACAGTGGCCGCCTTGCTCTATGGGCGCGGCGGACCGAATTTACGGCAGCGTTTTGATACTTTGGGTTTTGTTTTGACAAGTGTGGCGATGTTCGGCCTGCAGGCACTGCTGAATCAGGGCAATGATTGGGATTGGTTCAACGCGCTTTACATCATTGCTTTGAGCGGTTTTGTGTTGGCACTGTTTAGCTATGCAGCAATCTGGATGTCGGGTTTTCGGCAGCCGTTCGTGGACCTGAGTCTGTTTGCGCAGCGTAATTTCAGTATCGGCGTCGGGTGTTTATTTGTCGGTTTTTTGTGTTTTCAAGGCTTGTTGTCGCTGTTGATCGTGCAATTGCAAGTCACGCTCGGTTATTCATCGTTTCTGGCGGGTCTGGTGTTTTTGCCGATGGCGGTGTTTGCCAAACCGATGGCGGGGGTGTTTCATGAAATCGTCAAGCGCTATGATGCGCGCCTGCTGGCCAGCCTGAATTTACTGGGATTTGCAGTTACCTATTTCTGGTTGAGTCATTTTGACGACCCCGGCGCCTTTGATCAACTGCTGTGGCCCAAGCTGTTGGAAGGCGCCTGTCTGGGTAGTTTCTTCGTGCCTTTGACCGCCTTGCTGTTACACGGTTTGCCGGCGGAGCGTCAGCCAAAGGCCCTGGAATTGGCCAATTTGCTGCGTATTGCTGCTGGCGCCATCGGCATTGCCTTGCAGGGCATCGTGCTGTATCGACGTACTCCGCTGCACATGACCCGTTTAGCCGAACATTTCACACCCGGCGAGGCTGTATTTGATCAATCGCTGCAAACACTAATGGAGCAAGGCTTGAACGATATGCAGGCATTGGCTACGTTTGCCAAACTGGCGGCGCGTGCCGAAGCGATTCGCGGTATCAACGATGCATTCTGGATAGCCGGCTGTGTGTTTCTGTGTCTTGCCGGGTTGGTCTGGTGCGCTCATCCGACGCTAACTCCTGTCAAGCAAACTGCAAAGCGATTCAGCCACACCGAAGCCAACGGCCCGTTTAACTATCACTTGCAGCGCAAACGCTCGGAGCATCACCCCACGCCATTGCCGGCACAGCGCCAATGTCGGCAGCTAATTAGTCTGGAAGCCGAACAAGCTAAAACCACTGTGGCTTTGAGTAAGGCATTAGGCTATCAAAACGCCACTAGCCAGCAGTCTAACCCTTGACCGTCATGCTGCATCCCATTCGCCGCCGAGACATGCTGCGCCGACGTAATCGTCGGTTAACGCTGTTGACATTGTGTTTACTGCTGGCAACTTTGGCAGCGCTGGGATATTGGTGGATTTACCATCGCAATTGGATCAGTACTGACGATGCATTTGTGGCAGGTCATTTAGTTACTATAAAAGCACAGACTGACGGCACGGTGGTGGACGTATTGACGGAAAATACCTTGCCGGTAAAAAAAGGGGATGTCTTGCTGCGGCTGGATGGACACCACGCCAACATTGCCTTGGCACAGGCGGAAGCCGAACTGGCGGAGGCTGTGCGTGGCATTGTCACTCTGAAGGCCAAAGTCGAATCCTTGAATCAGCGTATCGTAAGCCGTGAAGCGAGCTTGACTCTGGTCAGACATGATTTGCAACGTTACCTGCAGGCCGCCAAACCCAGTGCCGCTTCCGCTCAACAAGTGGCAAAGGCCCAGGACAAAATGGTTGAATTGCAAGCCGGTATTCGGGAAATTCTCGCAGAGCAAGCCAGCGTGGTGGCGCAATTACAGGATTCCAGTATTCAATCCCACCCATCGGTGGCGCACGCCAAAAGCCGACTGCGCAAGGCGTTTCTGGATTATCAGCGCCGTAACGTGATTGCCCCGGTGGCGGGGATTGTGGCCAAACGTAAGGTGCATATTGGCGATTATCTGAAAGCCGGTGCGCCGTTGCTGGTGATCGTGCCGCTGGATGAGGTGTGGGTTGAAGCCAATTTTCTGGAAACCCAGATTGCCGGGGTTCGGCCCGGTCAGGAGGCGGAAATCCGTGTCGATGCCGATGGTGACAATCGTTTATATCATGGTCGCGTGCAAGGCATTAACCCGGCTACCGGCAGCAGTTTTGCCCTACTGCCGACAGATAATTCAACCGGCAATTTCATTCATATCGCCGAACGACTACAAGTTCGGATTGCATTGGATGCTGCCGAATTAAAAAATCATCCATTACGACCCGGTTTGTCGACACTGACGCGCATTAAACTCAGTCAAGCCGGTAATGATAATTTTTCATCCACTGTCAATGTGCAAAGTCCCGCTTACCGGACCGACATCTATGCAAACGAACTGAATGCCGCTGAGGATGTGATCAGCAGTATCATCGTTGCCAATAGCCAATGAATTGTTTCCCTTCACTGCACGTAAGGTCAAGCTGACAAAAGTTTACTTTACCGGGCAAGAATATCGTTCGCGATTTGTCATTAATGAAAATATGGTATTCAATGTCGGTTACAAGACTGTTTAAATCGGTTGGTGAATTTGATAGCTGATCGATTGTAGCGTCTCAACACTCTTCGACCTAACCTGCACTACCTCACATGGAATTTGAAGAACTTAAAACTTTAGGTAGTCTGCCTTCACCTTCAGGTGTGGCGTTGGAAGTGATGCGCCTTACCCAAAGAGCAGATTTATCGATCGAGGATATCGCCAAGCCCGTTCAAGCCGACCCGGCTTTGACGGGGCAGTTGCTCAAAATCGTCAATTCAGCTGTGTATTCTCAAGACAAACCCGTTATTTCGGTCAAGGAAGCCGTGCTTCGGCTGGGTATTAATGTGTTGGCCCGGTTGGTTTTAACCTTGTCAGTGCTGGACGCCAATAAGACCGGACGATGTTTGGCGTTTGATTACGATTGCTATTGGTCAAAATCACTGTTGAAAGGACTGACCATGCAGGCCTTGGTCAAGGAATGTCAGCAGAGGGTATTTAGTCCGGAAGAGGCATTTACCATTGGTTTGTTATCGGATATTGGGTGTTTGGCCCTTGCCCAAGTGTATCCTGATGAATATAGCGAGTGTATCGAATCGGTGACCAGCAGTCTGCTGGAAAGAGAGCGAGAGCTATTTGCCATTGATCATAATCAGATAACCATCGGAATGTTGCAAGATTGGGGGTTACCCAAATTAAGTACTGACGCGATTCAACTAGTCAGTCGGGCCAATATTAATCAAAACGATAGTGCTGCAGAACGATTTGCCAGCCAACTGCAACTGGCCAATCGGCTGACTGACGATTTATGTCAGGAAAGGTTCTCGGTTGAAACAGTGTGTTTGGCCGAGCAACACGCTTTAAGCATGGCGTTGCTGGATAAATTCCGCACAGAACTTTTGCCGGAGTGGGTTGAGTTGAGCAAGCTGTTGTCGATTCCCCTTAAAACCATGCCGAATCTGTTGGTCAATAAAGCCGACTCGGCTGAAAGCCATCCTGAGTCTTTGCCGTTATCCGGCTTGAAGATTTTGCTAGTCGAGGATGATCGTTTTCAACTCAAGCTTTTGACGACCTATCTGGAAAAACAAGGTCATCAGGTGCTTGGTGTTGATAACGGTCAACAAGCGCTGCAACATTTAGTGATCGATCAGCCGCAGTTGATCATATCGGATTTTAAAATGCAGCCTATGGATGGTTTGACTCTGAGCAGGACGATTCGCTCGACGCCGCAATGTGAAAACATTTATCTGATCTTGCTTACCGGGGATAACGATAGGGACATCATGTCGGAAGCGTTCAGCATTGGCGTGGATGATTTTATCTCCAAGCCGGTCAATCATATTGAATTGGATGCCCGCATTCGGGGGGCGCAACGGGCAATTCAATTTCAAACCAAACTGCATCAGGAACATAAACAAATCAAACGCCATTCGTTTGACTTGGCTGCGGCCAATCGAAAATTGGCAAAGATGGCGATTACTGACCAATTAACCAATTTACCCAATCGTCGCTATCTGATGAGTCGGCTTGAGCAGGAATGGAGTGTATCCCTGAGACAAGGCAAGCCCTTGGCGCTTTTAGTCGTCGATCTGGATTTTTTCAAACATGTGAATGATCAATTTGGTCATGACGTGGGTGACAAGGTACTGATGCATTTTGCCAGTGTTCTGGAACAATCAATCAGAATCAGTGATATAGCCTGTCGGATGGGCGGAGAAGAGTTTGTGGTTATTGCACCCAATACCGAGCAACAAACGGTTGGTATTCTGGCTCAACGCATACTCAGCAACGTCGAACAGAATCAGCCTGCCGGATTAGCCTTATCTCGGCGATTGACGGTGAGTATTGGTGTTGCTATCGCCGATTTTGAGAAAGACAGCAATCAGTGGAGTGATACCTTGAAACGAGCTGACGCAGCCTTATACGAGGCAAAAGCAGCCGGCCGCAATACCTTCATAATTGGTTAAGCTGACCAAGCCTTGGGATTGACTGACCATTGCCAACCTTGGGATATATGGCTGTCAATAATTTCCCTGTTTCGGCTGATGAGGACTTTTCCTTTCGTCTTGAGCAAAGTAAAAGCCCCCTTCGGGCGCATGGCGTTAACAAGAAACAGACGCTGTTATAGGTGATTTTTTAAATTTTTCGCTTACGTCTACTTTGTCAGACTCGTGCAGATACTCGTCATTCCGGCATAAGGGGATTACCAGAGCCAAAGACCGCGAGGCCAATCCAGGTCTCATGGATGTCTGCTTGCCGGTGGGCATGACGGCAGTTTTTAAATATGACAAAGTAGGATTTATCATAAGTGATTGACTTTTTAGCTATAAAAAAGCTGTTTCTTGGGAACTGTCGAAGGATGGACGCGGAAATACAGATTCGCCGTGCCAAACCGATCATGCTTCTACTTTGCTCGGCACGAACGGTTTGGCGGGAACCGTTGTTCGGGACGTTATTTTTGACGAAGTCCTTAATCGCCTCATTTTGCTGAAAACTTGTATTTGCCTGCTTGATTTACAAATCGATCGTGTCGATAGCATCCGCATGAAATTTTCAATCTTTAGTCCTTGGTGTGGTAGCAAAAGCTCAGATGATTGAAGTCCTTACCCCTACTGCCTACATCATATCCGGCATATCCGGCTTGGCTTTTGTCAATCATCTGCAAGTGGGCTTGCGCAATCCCAAACAGAGCAAGCATTTTTTGTTTGCGGCCATGTGTTTAGCCGCCACCGTGTTTGCACCTACCAATATCCGCGTTCTTAGCGCGGAGTCTGCACTGCAGTCTGTTCAGGCTTTCAAATTATCGTATCCCTTCTTTGCACTTTTTTTGATATGCATGCTCTGGTTTATCGCTGTTTATACCCAAAAGCGAGTATTGCCTTTGCAGGTTGGAATCAGTGTTTTTTATGTGCTGTCTCTGGTGGTGAATTATCTGCATCCCTATGGATTGCAATTCGATGAATTAAGCGGAATCAAAAAAAATGAATTGCCATGGGGCGAGACCTATTCGATCACGGAAGGACTTCCCAGTGTATGGTTTCGGCTGACGGTCTTGACCTTTTTGATACAAGTTGGCTATATGTTTTATGCCATGCTCAGTTTTATCAATCGTCAGCCGAATCGTCAAAACCTTAGTATGTTGCTTGCGCTGGTCTTTTTTGTGGTCGCTACCATTGAAGGCGTGTTGGCCAGAGCCCAAGTCATCCATTTCTTGCCGATGGGCTATTTTGGTGTTTTGGGATTCATATTTGTGATGAGCCTGATTCTAAATAAAGAATACAGCGATCAGCGTCAGGCCGCAGAAATAGCCCTCAAAGACAGAGAGGCGTGGTTTCGTAATCTGTTTGAATTTTCATCGGACCCGGTGGGTATTTTAAAAGACCATCGCTTCATCGATTGCAATCAGTCCATGCTCAAAGCGCTGGGATATGATGACAAAGCGGCATTTTTAAATGCCCATCCTGCGGATATATCGCCCATCTATCAGCCGGACGGCGAAACTTCGCTGGCTAAAAGTCAGCAAGCCTTACAAAAAACCCTAACCCGAGGTTCTTATCGGTTTGAATGGGTCCATCGACGCGTGGATGGTGCTGATTTTTGGGTGGAGATCACGCTCACGTTGCTGATCTTGAAGGGTGAATCTGCCATTCATTGTACTTGGCGGGATATTTCCAAGCGTAAACAAACCGAACAGGAATTGAGTGAATACCGTGGTCAATTGGAAACTTTGGTTATCAATCGGACCCGTGAATTGGTTGAGGCCAAAGAAACCGCAGAAGCGGCTAATCGCGCCAAGTCGGCTTTTCTGGCGGTAATGAGTCATGAAATCCGCACACCCTTGAACGGTGTTATCGGTATGCTGGAAGTATTGCTGCATACCGGTTTGAATCCCGATCAGCTAAGAATGGCGCTGGTGATAATGGATTCTGCACAAACGCAATTGACCTTTCTCAACGACATCCTGGATTTTTCCAAGATCGAGGCAGGCAAGATGCATTTGATTTCAGAGCCCTTTCAACTGGAGGCGAGCCTGGATAATGTTCATGAGCTGATGGAGAAAGCCGCAGACGCCAAACACGTCGCGCTGACTTTGTTTTTTGATCCAAAACTGCCCCGTATAGTGGTGGGTGACCGGTTGCGATTACGGCAGATTTTGATCAACCTGATTCATAATGCCATCAAATTTTGCAGTGGATTAGCGCATCAGGGTCACGTCAGCATCCGTGCTGAATTGATGCATCAGCAGCAAGAGCAGGTCTGGGTACGGTTTACTGTCGACGATAATGGAATTGGTATCAGTGAATCGGTGCAGTCCCGATTGTTTCAGCAGTTTGAACAAGCCGACATCAGCACCAGTAACATTTATGGTGGCACTGGACTGGGATTGGTCATCACCCACAGCTTGACCGAGTTGATGAATGGTAGTGTTCATCAGTCTAGTGCTCTGTCTTCTCACATGGCCGGGTTTGACATCGGTGAGACTGTAAACGGTTATTTCGATGATTCGCAAGACTGTTACAAGGAGCGGCTGATTTTGGTGGCGGAAGATAATGAAGTGAATCAGGCGGTTATCAGGGAACAATTCAAATTGCTGGGGTTAAGTGCCGATATTGTCAAAGATGGCAGTGAGGCTTTGGCGGCTTGGTTGGCGCATGACTATGCGATGGTATTGACGGATATAGACATGCCAAACATGGATGGTTATCAGCTGGCTGAGGCAATTCGGCAGCATGAAGCCTTGACCGATAGACATACCCTCATCATCGCCTTGACCGCCATGACGCTAAAAGACGAAAAGGCCGATAATTTTAAGGCCAAAGGTTTGGATGATTATCTCATCAAGCCGGCGTCTTTACCCCAACTGAAGTTGGCATTAGAAAAGTGGTTGCCGCAGCTGGCTATTGATCATGTGTTCCATCAGCAGGATGTCGCTCGAGAACACAGCAAAGAACAGCCCCCGCACAGCCAAGCTGTCTCGATAAAGGACTGGGATGCGGATGCGTTAAAGTGGGTTGTGGGTGATGACCCCGCCATGCATAGGATGTTTTTGGAATTGTTTCTGTCCACGGCTGAGCAGTATCCGGTTTCGATGCAGGCAGCACTGTTACAGGCGGATACCCAAATGCTGATCAGTCTGGCGCATTCGTTTAAGTCATCTGCGCGTTCAGTTGGCGCGATACGGCTTGGTGATTTATGCGAGTCCTTGGAAATGGCTGCCAAATCGGCAGAACTGGATTCATGCACCGCCGTAGTGGCTGAAATACTGTTTGCGTTTGATGCCGTAAAGCACATCATCAAACAAACCCTCACCTCTCCTGAAGCGAAAGGGAACAGATGCGCCAAAATTTGAAGGCCGAAAGATATAAAGAACCCTCCGCTCAGCCAACAATCGTCAACTCGACATCCCTTCTGCGACACCACTGGATGGCCGAGATCCTGCAATCTGTGAGGGCAGGCGTCTGACAACTCCTGGTGGCCTGGATTTGTTTCGCGGTGTTCGGCTCCGGCAATGCCTACAGGAATGACGGTGTTGCAGAAACATCTTTATAATCAGGAACCCTACAAAATGATATTACCCACGACTTAGTCGCAAATGCGACATTACATAAGGCTTTTCCACCATGATGCAATTCGACTGGACAACCTTTATTCTGGAAATGCTTAATTTTCTGGTGTTGGTGTGGATACTGCAACGCTTTTTGTACAGGCCGGTGCTGGCCATGCTGGATGCGCGTCAACACCGCATCAACGAAGAGTCTGCTCACGCCGAACAATTACGTCATGAGGCCGAGACGTTGCGTCTGCAATATGAGCAACGCTTGGCCGAATGGCAGCAACAGCAGGACGCCAGTCGGCGGCAATTGGACGAGCAATTAGCCCAGCTGCGCAAAAGTTCGTTGGACGCTTTAAAACGAACGCTGGCCGATGAAGAGGCCAAATTGCAAGCGCAGAATCAGCGTGTGACCGCCAACCGCGAAACCGCCTTGATGCGGGAAGCTGCCAGCGCAGCCTATGCACAGGCTGCAGTCATGTTGCAGCGCTTGGCGACGCCACAGTTGACCCGCAGCATTGTCGAGTTGTTTGTCGAAGATTTGCAGGCATTGCCGGACAGCGAACAAGCCGCCTTGAGCAAGGCTGCAGCTGCATTAACGCCAGAATCTTCTGTCGAGGTACTAAGCGGACATGCGCTGACTGACGCTGAGCAAGTTCGATTGTCTCAAGCCTTATCGATGGCGACGGGCCGGGTTTTATCGTTACTGTTCAAACAGGATGAGGCGTTGATAGCCGGTGTGCGGGTCACGGTCGGCGAATGCCTGCTGCATGCCAATCTGGCCGACGAACTGGCGTTTTTCAGACGCCAGCATAATCATGGTTGATGTAAACAAACCCTATCGTTTTGGACTGCGCTTATCCGAACGCGGTTGTGTGGCAGGCATCGGTGATGGCATTGCCTGGATTCGCGGTTTGCCGTCGGCGCGACTGGATGAACTGATCGGTTTTGACGATGGCAGCACCGGCTTGGTGTTTCAGTTGGGTAAAGACGTGCTGGGGGCGATTTTATTGTCCCAAAGCCGCAAAGTGTCTGCGGGCATGGCGGTCGAGCATATTGGCCGCAACCTGGACGTGGGCGTTGGCGACAGCTTGATGGGGCGGGTGATCGATCCTCTCGGTAATCCGCTGGATGGTTTGCCGCCGCCGGAATTTCAGTATTTTCAGGCCCTGGAAGCCTCGGCACCACCGATTATCGAACGCGATTTTGTAACGGCACCGTTATACACCGGTTGCAAAATCATCGATGCTTTGATTCCGATCGGAAAAGGCCAGCGGCAACTGATCATCGGCGATGATGGTATCGGTAAAAGTGCGCTGGCATTGGATGCAGTGATCAATCAGCGCGACCGTAACGTATTATGTGTGATGGTGTTGATTGGTCAGCCACGGGCATCGGTGGCAGGCAGCATAGCGGCCCTCAAAGAATCCGGCGCATTGTCTTATACGGTTGTGGTAGTGGCGGAAGCCAATGCCTTGCCAGGGTTTCGCTATCTGGCCCCGTTTGCCGGGTGTGCGATAGCCGAGCACTGGATGCGTATGGGCCGGGATACTTTGATTGTCTACGATGATTTGACCCGTCATGCGCAATCCTATCGGGAACTGTCGCTGTTATTACATCGGCCGCCGGGCAGGGAAGCCTATCCGGGGGATATTTTTTATCTGCATTCCAGGCTGTTAGAACGTTCTACGGTGTTGGCACCTGAGTACGGTGGTGGCAGCATGACAGCGTTGCCCATCATCGAAACTCGCCAGGGCGAGTTGTCTGCTTATATTCCGACCAATCTGATTTCCATCACCGACGGGCAGATTTATCTGGAAAGCAAATTATTCGCTGCCGGTATGTTGCCGGCGATTGATATTGGGCGTTCGGTGTCGCGGATTGGCGGCAAAGCCCAGCATCCAGCAATCAAAGCAGGTTCTGCGCACATCCGGCTGGATTATTTACAGTTTCTGGAATTGGAATTATTCGCGCGTTTTGGCACCCGGCTAGAAGCTGGCGTGGAAGAAAAACTGCAACGCGGCAGGTTGTTACGGGCACTTTTGAAGCAGGATCGCTTGCAACCCTTATCGGAAACAGCGCAGTTAGCTTGGTTGTTGGCGTATGGCGAAGGGTTGTTGCATGGGGTTGATCCGGAACGCGCAGCGCTGCAATTAGTACAAGTAATACAGCAATTGCCGGCCTGCAATCTTTCGCTGGACACCCCAAAACAGCGTTGGTTGCAAGTGCTGGGGCAATTACTGGCGGATAAGTCATGAGCCAGCGACGGGAAGTCGAGGCTAGGTTGGCGCTGTACGATGATTTGTCCGGTATTTTGGGGGCGATGCGCAGTTTTGCCTTAACTGAATTGCGGCGCATCAATAAACGGGAAGTGGCGCAGCAGCAAGTCGTGCAATCCTTGTCATTGGCCTTGCAGGACATCGGTAATGCTTTTTTAAGTCAAAATGACCCGATCATCACGGATAGTATCTGGTTGGTATTTGGCTCGGTAAGAGGGTTTTGTGGCAGTTTTAATGAGGATGTGTTGGCTGTGTGGCGGGCTGAGGCAGACGCGCACAGTCCATTGATTTTAGTAGGCGAAAGATTGCACGGTAGGGTCGATGAGCAACCGCAACAGCAGCGAGTCAGTGGTGCTGAAGGTGGCTTGGATGCGTTGTCGGCTATCGAACGGATTTTGGCAGCGATATCGGCGATCCGCGATGCCAGCCCGCAAACACTGGGTATCGTGGCCTGTTTACGTGATGAACAGGGGGCAAGGAGTCAGCAGTTATGGCCTTTGCCAAACATCCTGACCACCAGCAGTGTCAATCTGCCGTTCAGTTATCTGCCGATAGCCGAGGTTGCCGCAGGCCTTGCCGAGCATTATTTGTTTCATAGCTTGCTGGCGCTGTTGTTTCGCTCGATTCGGGTGGAAAACCATATGCGTTTGATACAAATGGAAACCGCGTTGCGCTATCTGGAGCATGGCGGTGAAGAGTTGCAAGCCCAGCGTAACCGGTTGCGACAGGAAGAAATTGTTGAAGAAATCGAATTGATGGTGGGTAGGCAGTGAAGCTGGACAAAAGGCACCTCACCACAAAGAACACGAAACAGACCCAGTATTTAAAGCCGTTAGTCCAATTTACTGTTCACCTACCGGGAGATGTCGGGTGTCACACATATTGAAAAACCGAGTGGATTTGGTTCTTAGAACTTAGGATTTCGCTACAAATAACTTCCCCCTTTGAAAAAGGGGGATCGAGGGGGATTTATTAAAAAATCTCCCCCCAACCCCTCTTTATCAA
>PERU01000032.1 GCA_002928965.1 Methylomonas sp. | reverse complement strand
CTAGATAAATCATGACGACATACCTCGTCTAGTTCAGTATGTTTTCAAGCTAGGTTCGTTAACATACAGACAACAAAAGCCGATTTCAGTAGCCTGTGCCTGTCAGTGGACGCTAAGTTTAACTGGCAACAATCGACAGGGATCACTATCGTTCAGATTTCACCCCCGTCGGAGCAATAAACCAGCCTTCGGAGGATTGTCATTGTCATCCACACAGTTCATCCCCGCGACTAATCGCCTGCTGGAAACACTGCCGTTAAAAGATCGAGAGCAGTTACTACTCCATTGCGAATCGGTCGACCTCAATTTTGCCGAAATACTCTATTTGGCCGGCCAACCGATGCCGCACGTGTATTTCCCAATCAATAGCTGTATTTGCCAGGTAAGGGAATTATCTGACGATAGCCGCCTGGAAGTCGGTTTGGTCGGTAACGAAGGTATGTTAGGAGGAACGCTGTTGCTGGGAATTGATTACGCACCTTTCCAGACCCTGGTACAGGGAGCCGGCTCGGCACTTCGGATTAGCACGTCGTTATTTTTAGAGGAACTGCAGCAAAGTGTGGCCTTGCAGGAAACATTGGGACGTTATCTTTTTGTATCGATCACTCAACTCGCGCAAACCGCCGCCTGTAATCGATACCATGAATTAGAGGCACGTCTGGCCCGTTGGTTGTTGATGACTCACGACCGGATGGAAACCGACAATTTTTACGTGACACATCTGTTCATGGCTAACATGTTGGGTGTTCGACGCGTCGGCATCACCAAAGCCGCCCTGTCCTTACAACAGCATAATTTGATCCGTTACCGCAGAGGTCATATCACGATTCTGGATCCTACTGGACTGGAAGCCAAGGCTTGCAGTTGTTACCGCAGCGACACACAAACCTATCAGCATCTTCTGGGCAAATGTCTAAGCAAAGGCTGACGTCATCCTCAGGTAAAGTGCAGCTTTAGGGCATCGTCAAAAATAACGTCCAGACCAACGATTCCCGCCAACCCCTTCCTGCTGAGGTTGTCGTAAAAGGTAGGGTGGGCTGAATTCAATGAAGTCCAACAGTATGATTTTTATTGGGCTTCGCCGTGATCAGCCCAACCTACATTTAACTTTTCCGACAGCCTCCTGCTGAGCGAAGTCGAAGCAGGAAGGGGTTGGGCGCGGCGGGAGCCCGTATTTCCGCGTCCATCCTTCGACAGCTGAACGGAAAAATCCTAATCAGCCGAATCCGGGAAATTATTTACACCCATATCCTTAACTTAAAGACCTGTGACTCGGTCAGCCTGTCTCAGCTAATATTGTTGATGGCTTTATCCGAGGTAAACGTCGTCCAGCCAATCACAATGCGATAAACCAACAGCAGTAAGGTGGGTATCAACACAATCAAACTCAGTTGAATATCAATCATCAAAATCAGCCCGGCCAAAGCCAGACCCGCCAAAGTCGTCCAGGCGGTTTTTATTTGCCAGTTGAAATGCGACTCCAGCCAGGTATCAGCAACATTGTTTCGATACATAAAATTAAGACCCACTCCTACCAATAACGGTATCCCCGCCATGGCAAACGTTAATAACTGGCAGAGATAGACCGTTGCCGTGATTTTTTTCAGTGCGGCTAAGTCTTTGTTGTTTTCATCGGTTATTGAAGTGCTCATGATTGTTTACCTCGTTTTGAAAAATTTATCAGCGTTTAGACAGTCGCTTGAACGCCATGCGTTAGATGTCAAACACACCGTAATACCGTTTTTGACTCTACTATTTAAAGGCCGCACAGTCTGTACGCCATCGAACATTTCAATTTCCGCTTGGAGCCAATCCAGACGGCTTAAGTTCGCCAGCGCACAGACTTGATTCTTGTTACCTCTTAAGATTTACAGCAGTAAACCCAACCTGCGCACTATGTTAAGGCTGGCAACGACCACTTTTGAACGCGATTTCGTCATTTCAACCCAGAGGGCGTTATGGAAACCCCTATACCTATTAACCCGGACCTTATTTTTATTGGTATTCCGTTCGGGCTGAGCCTGTCGAAGCCTAATGTCAAACGCGCTTCGACAACCTCAAGCCGAACGGTATTTAAGGGTCGGATTAGGGAAGTGCTGAATAAAACGATTCCGTCAGTAGTTCGACAGGCTGCTAGTAAACAGCTAAAAACCCTGCGGTCGCATGGCTGCCCTGCTCATCTGTCCCAAAATCTCAATGCTGCCTAAACCGGCTGGGATAATCATTTCGATAGCTGCCTTCGGTTGCACGGTCGGCCCGGATTATCGCCCACCGACAACCAATGCCCCGGCCAGCTGGCAAGCGGTCACTGGCGTAATTCCGGCTGTCAGCACATCAGACCCCAAACAGCTGCACAACTGGTGGCTACGTTTTAACGACACCCCGCTGAATGCATTGATGGCTAAAGCCTTGGCCGGCAATCTGGATCTAAAAATCGCTGACACCCGCATCGACCAGGCCCGCGCCGAGCGGCGCGACACCCAAGCGGAGTTGTTTCCCAGCGTAAACATCAAAGCCGGTGCGCAACGCCAGGAAAACCCGTTGCCCGGCTTGGCCCCGGGTATTCGTTACAACATGCTCGAATTGGGTTTCGATGCCTTGTGGGAAATTGATTTGTTTGGCCGTCAGCAGCGGCGTCTGGAAGCGGCCTCGGCAGAGCTAGACGGTGCCAACGCCGGCTATCAGCAGGCGTTAGTCACACTGAGCGCCGAACTGGCCCGCAGTTATGTCGAATATCGCAGCGCCCAGAATCAATTGCGCATCACCTCTTCAAATTTGCAAACCCAGCAAGCCACCTTATCACTGACCGAAAAACTGTTTGACGAAGGCGTGGTGGCCCGCCATGAAGTGGTGAGATCGCGGGCCTTGACCGAAACCACGATGGCACAGATCCCGGCCTTGGAAGCCAAACTGACCGGCTTGCTGCGGCAACTGGAACTGTTGGTCGGCCAACATCCCGGTAGCCTGGCGCTTGAATTACGCCCGTTGGGTGCGGTGCCGCAAGCGGCAGGCGCTGAAGTGCTGGCATCGCCGGCGGCAAGCCTGCGCAATCGCCCGGATATCTATATCGCCGAGCGCCAACTGGCTGCGGCGACAGCGCTGCAAGGCTCCGCTGTTGCCGAATTGTTTCCGAAAATTTCCCTGTCCGCTTTCGTTGGCCTGCGCAATACCGACCTGGAATCCTTGTTCAAATCGGCAGCATTTTCATACGGCACCGCCGCCAACCTGCTGCAACCACTATTAAATTTCGGTCGCATCCGCGCCGGCATCCAATTAGCCGATGCGCGCCAACAGGAAGCCTATTTGTCCTATGAAAAAACCATCCTGGAAGCGCTGCGCGAAACCGAAACGGTGTTAAGCCGATATTTAAATGAGGAGCAGCGCCGTCGCCTGCTTGTCAGCTCCACGCTGGACTTGCGCGAATCGGTCCGACTCTCGGAATTGCGCTATCAAGAAGGCGTGATTTCGTTTTTGGATGTACTGGATTCACAACGCAGCCTGTACGCTGCGGAAATCGAATTGGCGCGCTCCGAGTCGGACACCGCCACCCATCTGATTGCGGTTTACAAAGCCCTGGGCGGCGGCCCGGAGAACAGCAGCATGCAATCTCAGCTTGTTGAGGAGCCCTAATGGCCAGCGCAAAGGAACCCATCGCACCGGAAGCCGCCACCGAACCCAAAAAAACCTGGCTACAGCAGCTTCGAAAATTCATCGTACCCGGCTTGCTATTGCTGGCTTTGGCGGTGCTGATTTGGTCGTGGTTGCGCCCTGCCCCGCTGCCGGAAGCCATCGTCACCGGCAATGGCCGCATCGAAGCCACCGAGATTGATATCGCCACCAAAACCGCTGGCAGGATTATCGAGATTCTGCCGCATGAAGGCGATTTTGTGGCATCCGGCATGGTGCTGGCCAAGATGGACACCCAGGTCTTACAAGCGCAGCAAACTGAAGCGCGAGCGCAAGTGCGCCACGCCGAAAGCGCCCGCGTCACTGCCAAAGCGGTGATCGTGCAGCGGCAAAGCGAACACAACGCCGCCCTGGCCGTGGTCGCCCAGCGCCAAGCCGAATTCGATGCCGCCAGCAAACGCCTGCAACGTTCGCAACGCCTTGTCGGCGAAGGTGCCACGCCGCAACAGGAAGTCGATGATGACCGGGCGCGGGTATTAGGTATGCAAGCGGCAATCAATGCCGCACAAGCGCAGGTCGCGGCGGCAGGTGCCGGTACCGAAGCGGCAAAATCCCAAGCAGTGGCCTCGCAAACCCTCATCGAAGCCGCCCAGGCGACCGTCAGTCGATTGCAAGCCGACATAGAAGACAGCGTGTTAAAAGCGCCGCGCGACGGCCGCATTCAATACCGCGTCGCCGAGCCCGGCGAAGTATTGTCGGCTGGTGGCCGAGTGCTGAACATGGTCGATCTTGCCGATGTGTATATGACGTTCTTTCTACCGACCGAGGCGGCTGGCAAAGTGGCATTAGGGAGTGAGATCCGGCTGGTATTGGATGCGGTGCCGGACTTGGTCATCCCAGCCACGGCCAGCTTCGTGGCTAGCGTGGCCCAGTTCACCCCCAAAACCGTGGAAACCGAAACCGAACGCTTGAAGCTGATGTTCCGGGTGCGCGCCCGACTCGATCCTGAACTGTTAAAAAAACACCTCAACCAGGTCAAAACCGGCGTGCCTGGCATAGCCTATGTGAAGATAGACTCTAAAGTCGAGTGGCCGGAAAACCTGGCGATCAAGCTGCCGCAATGAATACGCCAGCCACTGCCCCCGTGGTGCGCATACAAAACCTGAGTTTGCGCTATGGCGAGCAGGTGGCACTGGATAATCTGAATTTGGATTTGCCGGCCAATCAAATGCTGGGTTTGATCGGCCCGGACGGCGTCGGCAAATCCAGTCTGATGTCGCTACTCACCGGCGCGCGGGCCATACAACAAGGCAAGATCGAAGTGTTAGGCGGCGACATGGCCGATGCCAGGCATCGCCGCGCAGTCTGTCCGCGCATCGCTTACATGCCGCAAGGGCTGGGCAAAAATCTGTATCTGACCCTCTCGGTGTTTGAAAACGTCGATTTCTTTGGCCGGCTGTTTGGTCAGCAGCAAGCCGAACGAGAACAACGCATCGCCGAATTACTGAAAAGCACTAACCTAGAGTCCTTTCGCGACCGCCCTGCCGGGCAATTGTCCGGCGGCATGAAACAAAAGCTGGGCTTATGCTGCGCGCTAATCCACGATCCCGACTTGCTGGTGCTCGATGAACCCACCACCGGCGTCGATCCCTTATCCCGCGCCCAGTTCTGGGAGCTGATCGCCCGCCTGCGGCAGCGCCGCGCTGGCATGAGCGTGCTGGTTTCGACCGCTTACATGGACGAAGCTGAGCGCTTCGACTGGCTGGTGGCGATGGATGCCGGCAAGATTCTGGCGACCGGCACCGCCACCGAACTGCGCGAACAAGCAAAAGCCGATAGCCTGGAAGAAGCCTTCATTTTATTGCTGCCGGAAGCCAAGCGCCGCGGTCATAAAGCCATCGTGATTCCGCCCCGGCAAAGCAGTGGCGCGGATATCGCTATCGAAGCCCACGATTTAAGCATGCGCTTTGGCGAATTTCTGGCGGTGGACAATGTCAGCTTACGGATCGAACGCGGCGAGATTTTCGGCTTTCTGGGCTCCAACGGCTGCGGTAAATCCACCACCATGAAAATGCTCACCGGCTTGTTGCAACCCAGCTCGGGAACGGCCCTATTGTTTGGGCAGGTGGTCGACGCCGGCAATCTAGCCACGCGCAAACGGGTGGGTTATATGTCGCAAGCGTTTTCGTTGTATTCCGAGCTGACGGTCAAACAAAACCTAGAACTGCACGCCAAGCTGTTTCACCTGCCGGCAGCGGACATGTCGGATCGCGTCACCGAGATGGCCCAGCGCTTCCAGCTCGATGCGGTATTGGGCACCTTGCCCGACGCGCTGCCGCTCGGCATTAGGCAACGCCTGTCGCTGGCAGTAGCCATGATCCACCGCCCGGACTTGCTGATCCTCGACGAACCGACCTCCGGTGTCGATCCGATCGAACGGGACCGCTTTTGGGAAATGATGATAGAACTGTCCCGCAACGACCAGGTCACCATTTTTATTTCCACCCACTTCATGAACGAAGCCGAACGCTGCGACCGCATTTCGTTGATGCACGCCGGTAAAGTGCTGGCCAGCGATACGCCGGCGGCACTAGTCAAGGATAGCGGCCACGCTAGTTTGGAAGAAGCCTTTATTGGCTATCTGCAGAAAGCCAGCGGCGACGAGGCAGCGGCAGACACATCCACTGAACCGGCGGTGGTCGTGTCACCGCAAACCCAAGCCGCGCAAGCCGCTGCCGGCTTTAGTTTGACCCGTCTTTACAGTTATACGCTGCGTGAAGCCCTGGAACTGCGCCGCGATCCAATCCGCGCCTCGATTGCCTTGGTCGGTACTTTGTTTTTGATGTTCACCTTCGGCTATGGGATTACCATGGATGTGGAGGACTTGCGCTTTGCTGTGCTGGACCGCGACCAAACCACACTCAGTAATAACTACGCGCTGGATTTAGGCGGCTCGCGTTATTTTCTGTCACGACCGCCGCTGGCCGATTACGCCGAACTCGATCAGCGCATGCGCAGCGGCGAACTGAGCTTGGCGTTGGAAATACCGCCCCACTTCGCTCGCGATTTAGAACGCGGCAATCAAGTCAAAATAGGCGCCTGGATCGACGGCGCCATGCCGACCCGCGCCGAGAACGTCATCGGTTACGTGCAAGCCATGCACCAAGGCTGGCTGCTGGAAATGGCCCGCAGCCGCAGTACGACCCAGCTACCCGCTGGCTTGATGAAAATAGAAACCCGCTTTCGTTACAACGCCGACGTCAAAAGCCTGCCGGCCATGGTGCCGGCGGTGATCCCCATTTTATTGATGCTGATCCCGGCCATGCTCAGCGCGCTGAGTGTGGTCCGCGAAAAAGAACTGGGCTCGATTTTAAATTTATACGTCACCCCAGTGACTAAATTTGAGTTTTTAGTGGGCAAACAACTGCCTTACATCGCGGTGGGCATGCTGAATTTTCTGCTGCTGTCTATCCTGGCCATCTTCGTATTCGGCGTGCCGTTCAAAGGCAGCTTTTTGACTTTGACTGTTGCCGCCCTGCTATACGTCACGGCCTCGACCGGCATCGGCCTGCTGATTTCCACCTTAACCAACAGCCAAATCGCCGCCATCTTCGCCACCTTCCTAGCCACCTTCATTCCCTCCACCCGCTTCTCCGGAATGATAGACCCGGTGTCCTCGCTGGAAGGCGGCGCCCGACTGATGGGCGAAACCTTCCCCGGCGCCTACTTCCTGACTATATGCCGAGGCACATTTTCCAAAGCCCTGGGTTTCGCCGAACTCGGCCCGTCACTATGGCCTTTGGCGCTGGCGATTCCAATTATCGTCGGCCTGAGTGTGCTGCTGTTGAAAAAGCAGGAGCGATAATGGCTATCGGACAATTCAATCAACTAACGGGCTACAAGTTGGTTTTTATCCCGTTATTCCGCCCCGAGCATCGCAGCTTTTGGCGAACAGGGCCCGCAGGGGAGCGGCAAGGATGCCGCTCGTTTTCGCAGGGCCAGGGATGGCCCTTCGAAAACCCTCGCCAAAAGCGAGAAGCGCAGGATCAAGGCGGAATCCGGGTGGCCTTTTCTTTGGATACTTTCTTTTGGCCAAGCAAAAGAAAGTATCTCGGCTGTCGGGCCGAGACCCGACATAAAAAAAGCCGTCGCGATAGCGACACTAACGCCAAGCCTATTAGTCAAGCCCCAAGTATTACCGGCACCCCATTCGTGCTGAGCCTGTCGCAACCTTACTGGGAGCGCCCTTCGACACGCTCAGGGCGAACGGTAATTCATGCGGACTTCGCTAAAAGTCAGAAGATCTAGTAACAAATGGAAACCCTACTCAACATCTACTACCTAGGCATCAAAGAACTCCGCAGCCTAAGCCGCGACACCATGATGCTAGTGATGATCGTGTTCTCCTTCACCGGCCAAGTGTATCTGATCGCCACCGGCGTTCCCCAATCCCTGCACAAAGCGCCGATCGCCATCGTCGACGAAGACCGCTCGCCACTGTCCCACCGCATCATTAACGCTTTTTACCTACCGTATTTTTTGACGCCAGTGATCATCGATCAATACGAAACAGATCACGGCATGGATGTTGGTTTATACAGCTTTGTGCTGGATATTCCCTCGCATTTCCAGCGCGACATGTTGGCGGGCCGGCAGCCGGCGCTGCAATTGAATATCGACGCCACCCGCATCTCGCAAGCCTTCATAGGCAATAGCTACATCCAGACCATTTTGAACGGCGAAGTCAACGCGTTTGCCCAAGGACATCGGGCCATCGTGACCCTACCCGTCGAGTTGGAGATAAGGACCCGCTTCAATCCCAATTTGAGCTCGGTATGGTTCGGCTCACTAATGGAAGTAATCAACAGCATCACCACCTTGTCCATCATTCTGACCGGCGCGGCGCTGATCCGCGAACGCGAGCACGGCACGATCGAGCATTTGTTGGTGATGCCCTTAACGCCGTTTGAAATCATGTCAGCCAAGGTCTGGTCTATGGGCTTGGTCGTGGTGGTGGTGGCCACTGCGTCTATCATTTTTGTGGTGCATGGTCTGTTGGAGGTGCCGATTCAAGGGTCGCTGGGTTTGTTTATTTTAGGCATGTTGCTGCACCTGTTTGCCACCACCTCATTGGGGATTTATCTCGGCACCCTGGCCCGATCCATGCCGCAACTGGGCCTATTGATGCTGATCATCCTACTACCGCTGCAAATGCTGTCCGGCGGCATGACACCGCGCGAAAGCATGCCGGCACTGGTGCAAAACATCATGCTGGCGGCACCGACCACGCATTTCGTGTCGTTGGCCCAGGCTATTTTGTATCGAGGGGCCGGATTTGGCATTGTTTGGGTGGATTTTCTGGCCTTGATCGGAATTGGCGCGGTGTTTTTTGCGCTGGCCTTGAACCGGTTTCGGAATACCATCAGTTCGATGGTTTGACAGTGGACAAACAGCCACCACCCAGGTTACACCCTTTAGGATATGGTCATAAATAACGCCCCAAATTCAGGCTCCTAGGGACACCCTTGCCAAGTCGAGCCTGACATCATCACGTTCAGGTCAGATTTTGCAGTAAGAAGGAATCCAGCTGCGCGCTATCATGTAATCCGGTATCTGGTTAAAATCAAATGCCAGCCCGTCCTGAATCATTTTATTTACATCCATTAATTCGCCGATTTCAGGAATGTCCTTGAAGAAAAGCGTATAGAGCGGTTTAACCAGGGTTTTGGCGATTCTAATCCCCACAGGGCCGATAAAATTTCGCCGCTGCCCGACATGGGCAATTTCATCGATGGTAATTTCGTCCAAGAGCGCTTTCAGCCGGTCGCGGACCGCTGGTTCATCCACCAGGATTTCATCGAACAATTGATATAAATGACAATAAAACGTCACCCCCATCAATTCGGTAACGAAAGCAGGTGTGTCGATGACAAAACCGGGTAATTTTGGAAACTGTTCATAGACTTTTTCTTTGAACGGCGTCAATGGCACCCACGCCACATGATCCAGACCGCAGGTTTTCAGCATCTCGTCGAACAAACGCACATGGCAAAACTCTTCTGCCAAATGCACACGGGAAATCTTGTCTTCCAGGGTTGTACAATTCGCCATATCAGGAGCAACATCCCATGCGGCTTTAATGCCAACCCACTCGTGGCGGGCAAATTTGTAGAGTGCGCCCAGCAGTAATGTCATACGATCCAGCGATTTAGGATCGTCAACCAACTCTATGTAATTCCGATAAAACGCCTGCGGATTGGCAAGCGGCTGGTTGAGTCTGACCGGATTGGACTGAAAACCTTCCAAGGTGGCTCGTTTTTTGGATAAGTCTTGCTCTGCTTCAAATAAATCGCCGCCATGTTGTTGGGTAAACAACCAATAATCCCGGAAATTTTCACTACGCTGCTGGCTGCTGGCTGGTGCAAACACCGAGCGATATTTGGTTTTAGTCATGGGAATTTGTAATTTGAGCAAGAAAGGATGCCATTAAAATGGCTGACGTTTAGTCAAGTATTTTCGATTGCTGCAAATTAGTCTGTTCGTTAGCGTACATAACATCACAGACACTACTGATGGAAACAACAACCAACCCTTAACGATCAGAGACGCTTGGCATCACCCTGGCCTTTGAACGTTGAAGACACGCCAGTTGCCATTCCATGACCTACGGTTCGCCACAGGCATCGTTCCCACGTTGACTTTCTCGGTAAATGTTCCGGTCGTCCTGATCCAATCGCATCATGGTCGCTAAACACCATTTTTAACCACCCCATAACCTTCGACATGCAAATGCATGCTCGGAAATGACTCTATACCTGCATCCCTGCAAGTTGCGAGCTGAACTCAACCGTGGGTTGTAAACCGACTGGATCGTTCTTCGCTTTCATAGATGGGCTCACCCCGACCCATCACACTATCTTTGCCCAATGCTACAAAATTGATGAACTGGCTGACTGTTTCACTGGTGAGGTTGAATTGTTCAAGAGTGACTTTCAGCAACTCCAGCGCCACGTCATAAACTTCATCAATCGGCTGCAATCTCAAAAAATGAGAATGACCGGGGCATAGCAGAGTTAATCGGGGGGTGCCATCATCGTCCCCGACAATATTTCCGTTCATCAGCGTCGCTAAAATGGCGAAATCGCGATTGTTGACCAGACTTGGTTTGGCATTGCCACGGGCAAAGGCAGTGGTAAAGGCTTGGTCAGCCAAATCGGATATTTTTTCAGGCTCAACGGGGACAGTTGCGAGTAGCGCGCTCAATAACTTTTTCAATCCTTGGGCTTGCTCGGCTTGGGGACGATCATAAAAATAGCGATTGATTCGATAATCATCGCGCATGTTGCCATACCAAACATCAATAATTTTGGCGAGCAATTGATCATCCAAATTAAATTTTAAAATGCTGCTCATGTCTTACTCCAATTCAGTTAGCGGGAAGCCCGATATTTATTATTTAAATTTAACTGGGGAGTCTTCCACGCTTTCGAAATAAAGCAATGCCGCGACTTTCTGAACGGAAAGTCATCCTGCAGACAAAGCAAGTCGCGAACCGAAGGTCTTGGAATCGGGACAAACGTCGCTACCCCAGCTTTATTGACTGGGATGATGCAGAGCTTTCATGATCGTTAGGACGAAATCCTCTCGGACAGGCTACTAGGAGCCTGTCCGAGAGCGACTGAATCTTTTGCGACCAATGGCACCCTGGCTGCTTATTGTGGATTACGCATCAAAATAGATAATGCGCCCCTAAGCCCACATATTCCACTTTATCCTTATAAAACTGGCCGCTGGGCGTGTAACCATTAAAGTATTCGACCATGATCTGCAGTTTACGGCCCAGTACTTTGGAATTGTCGAACTCGACACCGGCTCTAGCCGATATATCGGTGCTCCAGTCATTTTCTTCGTAATTCTTGATGTCCGCAGCAATAATCGGGCGCATCGCTGCAAACTCAATGCGCCAGGGACTTCTAAATTCAACCCCGTATTGTGCAGACCACCGTTTAAGTTCAGAAGGCTCACGATGAAACAAGCCACCACCACCACCGTATACTCTAAGACCATAAGGCAGTTCATAAGACAATTTGAAATCCACACCTTCATAACTGAGGTTGACTCGCTCGAACTTGGTATCGACCTTGCGCAACAGAAATTCGTCGCCCAGATGCGAACTTTGATGATAAATCCGCCCAAACGCCGAAAATTGTCCGGCCCGCATACTGGAATACACCGATGCGATGAAATCGGTATTGACCAGATCCGCCGACGAAGCACCCAGGTTGAAATCACTGAATACGCCAGCTTGAATACCGGCTTCCCATTGCGCGGTGGTGTGACCAAAATTGGCCCGATAAAACGGGATGGTTTCGCCAAAACTCACCGACGCAATATCGCGTCCGTCGAAATTATCGCTCTGGTAATTGCGGTATGCGGCGGAAAAATGCGCCCAGCGCGGATCAGCCAGCAAGGCTTTGAATAAATGCCCGTTGGGTAATAATCCCGTCGGCAATACCAAGTTATCTGCTGCGATCCGGGGCTGTTCAGACGAACTGGAACTGGAACTGTAATCCATCACCTGTTGCTGTGCAGTTTCCGAGACTTTGACAGCACTAACGCCCGGTATAGCCGACAAAACCCGGGTAGCTGCAGCGCGTTCTGCGTTGCTCATTTCAGCAACCGGCAAGGTAACGACACCGTCCTTTACCGCTAATGCCGGCACAGTCAACTTTAGATCATGTTTTAAGGCAGCCGTGGCATACCCTGCCAGATACGCATCCTCGGCGACAGTCGCCTCAACAGAAGGCGCGACAACCAACCAAAATCCGGCAAGAATGATCAGTCGACCAGCCAGCATCATTGCTTACTCGGTACGTTAGCTTTGATCATCAACTCGTTATTAACCGACTTGACATGCGGCTGGCTATTCACCAAACCAATCGCCCTGGCTACCAGTTGTTCAGAATCGACCGTCCCCGTCAGTTTAACCTCGCCTTTCACAGTGGTAACTTCAATCGGAGACATCTTCAGAAAATCATCGTTTAACAACGCAGCTTTGATTTTGGTGGTAAGCACTGAATCGTCAATGTATTCCCCGGCCGTGCTGCTTGAATCAGTAACCGCGTCTTTTACATTTTCGATGTGTTGTTCCGTGTGATTAATAGCCTGATCAAACTGTTTGCCGGCTTTTTCGAGTTCGCGCTCAGAAGCTTCGGCTGTAGCATTCAGCGAATCGCTGGCGTTTTCAGCCTGTTGTTCTACCGATTTTTTAGCGGCCTGCATATGCTGCTCGGTACTATCTGACGTTTGTTCCAATTTTTGCTCTACCTTTTCTATGGCCTTATCCAGTTTTTGCGAGGTTTTCTCGGTTTGACTGTCCGGCTGACACGCAGCCAGCACCAGAATTGCCGACAAACCACTGATGACAAGCTGATTGTTAATAAAGGGGCGGCGTGAATTAGGAGGAATGATTTTCATGATGAGTACCTTGGCGGTGATATTGATGGAAAACGCTCCGGGTCAAGGCCACTGCAAGCAGATGGATAACCCGGCGGATTGAAAGCATGCTTTGATTCTAGGCACACAGCCCGGCACAGTCTGTTCGCAGGCGAACATATAGCCTTTAACGATGCCTATAGCGACAGCTCACAGTGTGCTTTAGCCCGTATGGCGAATGTATTGTGCCTGGAGATTACATCCTGACGATCCGGTAAAACTCGTTTGATGAATTGCTCACCAAGCTAAGGATTTCGCCAAAAACAACATCCCCCTTTGAAACAGTAACCACAGGGCTTTAAGGGGTAACAAGATTTGCCAAGGAAGCAGGAAACATTCAACGCCCTGTTGCAGCACGGCTTCAGGTTAGGCTGAATGTGTAACTCGCATCACGCTTCATAGCCTGCTAAAAGCTGCGCCCATCAGCTGTGTACGTTAGCGTACAGACCCTTTGCAACCCTGCGGATAAGCTGTGATTTCAGCTAATTTCAGGAGACATCACATGAACCTTGCTATCGAACCTTTACTGGCGCTGGTAATAGGCATCCTAATCTTGCTGATACCCCGCTTTTTGAATTATTTCGTGGCGGTGTACCTGATCGTCGTAGGTATTTTAGGACTTATGCATCGCTGACATCCGCTGCTTTACCCATCAACCGCTCGGAAACGTTGTTGGGAGAGCGATTACTTATTTATTTCTATTGGAGACTTACCATGTCACTTGGCACCATTTTGCTGGTCATTCTTGTTTTGATGTTACTGGGTGTTTTTCCGGTGTGGCCACATAGCCGATCTTGGGGCTATGGACCCACTGGCGGCCTGGGGGTGGCCTTGACTGTATTATTGATTTTGCTGTTGTTGGGCAAGATTTAGCAGCCGGCTCTACTCAATCCTTCTGGCACTTATCGTAAAAGCCAGGTCGTGCTGATGAGTGCCCCGTTGGTGAATGCAATCAAGCGCAACGATTTGGGTTTTTGTGATGGGCATTACGCGGCTCAACCTGCCAATCAATTTACGACAGTTGCCTCAAGCGTTGAGCCTGATTGAAACATTAACCCGGCCCCTGATTTTCACGGGTAATCCATTCGTGCTGATTTTATCCAAGCATCAACGGATTTCGTACCTGACCCGTTACTTACCAACCTTCGACCGGGTTCCCGGCAAGCCCGCCTTAAAACACGCTGATGCCTGCACTGATGTATGGCGAGGACGAACGAGGTTTGGAAGGGGCAGCTGATTTTTCAGATTTAAGCGCCGGGTTATTCACGCTCAATAGAACACTTTAGATTCGGAGAATCAAGCAATGGCCAAGCGGCGAGAACAAAGACGGCATGTCAGAAGCGAGCATCCGGGCGGCGAAGAATCGCCGATACGATTTGAACTTTTCAACACTGAGCGGCTGGAACGGCATGCGATCAGTCTGGCGGAAGCCCAAAAAGTTACCAGTTTAAAGCAGGGCCGCAAGCTGATCCCAAGGGTACGCGAAAATGCCCTGGTGTTACTGGAGGCCTATAAAGCCGTGGCTAAAGCGGTCCGTGAGCAGCATGCCATCACTCCTGCAGCGGAATGGTTGCTGGATAATTTCCATGTCATTGAAGAGCAAATCAGCGATATTCATGTGGATTTGCCGGAAAGCTATTCGCGCGAATTGCCAAAGTTGGCTGAAGGCGCGCTGGCTGGTTATCCGCGTGTCTATGGGATTGCCTGGGCATTGGTGGCGCATACCGACAGCCGGTTCGAGCCGGATTTATTGACCCTATTCGTTAATGCGTATCAGCGCGTTGAACCACTGACGCTGGGCGAGTTGTGGGCAATACCGATCACCTTGCGCGTATTACTGGTGGAAAATCTGCGCCGTCTGGCGATTAGCATCATGCGCTCGCAAAACGGCCGCCATCTTGCTGATACCTTTGTTGATGAGGTGGAAAGTATCGTCACTCACAGCGATAGATCAGATCCGCCGATTCCTGCCGGTATTTTGCCGGTTGAGCCATTGCGTCAGGCATTTGCCGTGCAACTGTTACAGCGTTCGCATGACCCGCATCCTTCGGTATCGATTTCTCTGGATTTCCTCAATGACTGGTTGAAGGATCAAAACGCCAGCCTGGATGATATTGTGCATCGGGAGCACGCGGCACAAATTGCCGATAACCTGACTGTACGTAATGTCATCACCAGCATGCGGGCCATTTCAGCGTTCGATTGGCCACAGTTTGTCGAAGATGTCAGTCTGGTCGATGCCTGTTTGCGGCATCATCAAGGCTATGCTGCGATGGATTTTTTAACTCGCGACCGCTACCGGCATGCGATTGAAGAATTAGCCAAACGTTCGCCGCGTTCAGAGACAGAGATCGCGCGCCTGGTAATGGACAAGATACAGTCCGTATCGGCACTAAGTGCTGTCGATGAACGCCTGGCAGAGCCGGGCTATTATTTGATTGGCGGTGGCCGCTACAGGTTTGAAATCGAAGTCGAATATCGCTCAACACTCAAACAACGCTGGTTGCGTAGCTATATCAACCATGCCGGCTCAGCGTATATTGCCAGCTTGGCATTGTTAACGCTGGCACTGCTGGCATTACCGCTGAGCGCGGCCCTGGCCTGCGGATTAAATGGTTTTACAGTCAGCCTGCTAGGTTTGGTGTTGGTATTTCCAGCCTCGGATATTGCCATTGGTTTGATGAACCAGATCATCATTGCCAGCCTGCCACCCTGTCATATGCCGCGATTTGAACTCAAAGACGGCATCCCGCCGAGATTGAGCACCTTTGTGGTGGTGCCGACCCTGTTTGTCAGTGAGGAAGGGGTTCGTCAGCAAATTCAACAAATGGAAATTCGTTACCTGGCTAATCCGGAAGGTGCGGTGCATTTTGCCTTGCTGTCGGATTGGGCGGATGCGGATCAGGAGCATCAAGCCGACGATGAACGGTTGTTGCGCGTGGCCCTCAGTGGCATAGAGGTATTGAATACCCAATATGGCGAACAGCGTTTCTTTGTCTACCACCGTAAACGATTATGGAATGCCAGCGAAGGTCGCTGGATGGGCTGGGAGCGCAAACGCGGCAAATTACAGGAGTTTAATCGCCTGCTGCGAGGTGCAACCGACACGTCATTTTTGCCCGTGCAGGATTTGCCGATATCGGTGCCGCCCGGTGTTTGCTATGTGATTACCCTGGATGCCGATACCAAACTGCCGATGGGTGTTGTGTCGCAACTGGTCGGCGTGGCGGCGCATCCGCTTAATCAGCCGGTATTCGATCCGGTCAGCCAGACGGTTGTAGAGGGTTACGGTATTTTACAGCCACGGGTCACACCCACCTTGCCCCAGCGCCAGGATCGCTCGCTGTTTCATCAGCTGTTTGCGGGGGCTGCGGGCACCGATGCTTACGCCAGTTCGGTTTCCGAGCTGTATCAGGATTTGTTTTCACTTGGCACTTACAGCGGCAAAGGCTTATACCATGTCGACAGTTTCGAAGCGGCATTGGCCGGCAGGGTGCCGGACAACACCCAACTCAGTCACGATCTGTTTGAGAGTGTGTATGTGCGTTGTGGACTGGTCAGCGATATTGAGTTTTTCGAAGAATTTCCCTCGCATACCGAAGTGGCGGCCTCCCGACAGCATCGTTGGGTACGGGGCGATTGGCAACTGATCCCGTGGATTTTTGGTATTTCCGGTAAAGGCATGCCCATGATCGGTCGCTGGAAAATGCTGGATAATTTGCGTCGATCGTTATCGGCGCCAGCCGCCTTTTCGGCGCTGGTATTAAGTTGGGCTATCCCGGATGCGCCATTGGTCTGGTTGATCAGCTTTGTAATGATTGCCTTGGCTTTCCCAGCAATTTTAGCGATGGTCAGCGGATTTACAGTGCCCAGACGCGGTATTTCGCTGGCAACTCATTGGCGCGGCAACAGCGAAAATGTACTGTGGGCCTGGGCTAACAGCCTGGTAGGGCTGACCTTACTGGCACAGCAAGCATGGTTGATGGCCGATGCCATTGTGACCACACTGGTCAGGTTGTTCATAACTCGCCGCAAATTGTTGAAATGGGTTACCGCTTTGCAGGCCAAGGCCGGTGCCGGGCATGCATTGAAAAACCTGATTCGACCGCTCAGTCATTCGTCTTCGGTGGTGATAGGCGCAGCGGCGTTGGTGTTGCTATTCAATCCGTCGGCCATAAAGTTTGCCTCGCCATTTTTGGTATTGTGGTGGCTGGCCCCTGTGTTCGCGCGGAGTTTGAGTCTGCCGCCCAGAATGGACAAAGCTGAAACGCTGTTACCGGAGGATTGCACGCAACTGCGATTGTACGGTCGGCGTATTTGGCGTTTTTTTACCTGCTTCGTCACCGCCGAAGAACATCATTTACCGCCGGATAATTTTCAGGAAGACCCGCAACCGGTCATCGCGCATCGCAGTTCTCCAACCAATTTTGGGTTGTATCTGCTATCGGTGGTTTCGGCGCGGGATTTCGGCTGGCTGGGATTGACCGATACCATCGAGAAGCTCGAAGCCACGCTGGAAACCTTATCCGGCTTGCCCCGTTTGCACGGACATTTTTATAACTGGTACGACACGCGTAATTTACAGATGCTGGAACCGCGGTATGTGTCGACAGTGGATAGCGGCAATCTGGCAGGCCATCTGTTGACGTTGTCTGAAGCCTGTCGGGAGATGGCCAATCGGCCTCTGGATTTGAATAATGCGTTGAGCGGATTAGCCGATACCCATCGCTTGTTGTTGAATGCGCTGGCGACGCTCAGTGACGATCACCGCACATTGACGGTCACTTTAAAAGAATTACGGCAAAAAATCACCATGCTGGGTGAACTGCTGGCCAGCCAGCCCATCGATGCTGCAGCCTGGAGTAACTTGTGGCAGCAATTAACCTTTTGCGGCAATGCCTTGCACGATATTGCCAATACCTATGCCGCCGAGTGTGGCAACAGCCAGGATAGCGAGGTGTTGGTCTGGGCCAGTCTGTTATGTAACGACATTCGTTCACATGCCCGCGATGTAGGTAATTTGATACCGTGGATGCAGTTTTCGGCCAGCCTCAACGCCAAAGCCGATCAAGACGCTCCTCAACCGCATTGTGCCCAATTGAACAGACATCTGACATTAGCCACGCCCTTGTGCGAGATACCTTGCTGCTACAGGGTGTTGGCAGATCTGGCCGAAGCATCATCGGCAGATATCCAAATCAACGAGTTACAGCCTTTGGTCATGTTGCTGCGTCGTGCCGGCGAATACGCCGAACAGCTGAACAAGCGCCTGGAAGGCATTGCTGCCTTGGCGGACGGATTGTTCCGAGACATGGATTTTGGCTTTTTATACGATACCCATCGGCAGTTATTTGCAATTGGTTATCGAGTGGCGGAGGGCAGCATTGATCCCAGTTATTACGATCTACTGGCGTCTGAAGCGCGTTTATCCAGTTTTATTGCTATTGCCAAGCGCGATGTGCCGAGCAAACACTGGTTTCATCTGGGTCGGCGGGTGACCCGTGCCGCACATGGCACGGTGTTGTTATCCTGGTCGGGATCAATGTTTGAATACCTGATGCCCTCCTTGGTGACTTTTACCCCGCGTTATAGCCTGATCGATCAGACCTGTCGGCTGGTAGTGAAACGGCAGATTGAGTATGGTCAGGAGTGTGAGATACCCTGGGGAGTGTCCGAATCAGCTTTCAATGGGCGTGATTTATACATGACCTATCAATACTCCGCGTTTGGCGTGCCCGGTCTGGGCATGAAACGAGGTTTGGGCGAAGAACTGGTGATTGCCCCTTACGCTACAGCTTTGGCAGCGATGTATCTGCCGCATGCCGCAGTCGAAAATTTCATGCGCCTGGAACATGAAGGCGCGTTGGGACGTTATGGTTTCTATGAAGCCCTGGATTTCACGCCGATCAGATTGGCGGAAGGGCAGCGACTGGCGATGGTGAAATGTTATATGGCTCATCATCAAGGCATGTCTTTGGTGGCCTTCGACAATGTGGTGCATGACGGTATTATGCGGCATCGTTTCCATCGCGCGGCACTGATACAGTCTGCGGATTTATTATTACAAGAGCGGGTTCCGCATGGCGCGGATACAGAAAGCTTACCGCTGCTGCAATCCCTGTCGGATGTGATGGATACCGTACAGCCGCCGGTGCGCCGAGTGCCGTCGCCCATGTCGGCAGTGCCTTCCACGCATCTACTGGCCAATGGCAATTATGCGGTGATGATTACCGCTGCCGGCTCGGGATACAGCCAGTGGCGGAATTTGGCCGTCACCCGCTGGCGTGAGGATGTCACTCGGGATGGCTGGGGAAGTTATATCTATCTGCGCGACGTTGCCAGTGGCGAGGTCTGGTCGGCAGGCTACCAGCCGACGGTGGCAAAGCCGACGCAATACGATGTGGTATTTGTCGAAGACCGGGCGCGTATTACCCGTACCGACGGGACGATTGTGACGACTCTGGAACTTGTGGTGTCGCCGGAAGACGATGCAGAAATTCGCCGGTTGAGCCTGACCAATAACGGGGCGCTTGCGCGAGAAATTGAAGTGACTTCCTATGCCGAGATTGTGCTGACTACTATGTCAGCTGACATAGCGCATCCGGCATTTTCCAATTTGTTTATCCAGACTGATTATCTGCCGCAAACCCGCGCATTACTGGCACATCGTCGGCAACGCACTGCCGGTGATCCGGCACTGTGGGCCGCACATGTGCTGGCCGAACGACAAACCGTCGAGGGTTTGCAGTACGAAACCGATCGTACCCGCTTTATTGGCCGCGGACAAACCCTGCGCGCGCCTTTGGCGGTGATGGATGGCCGACCATTGAGCAATACCGTCGGCTCGGTGCTGGACCCGATTTTTAGTTTGCGGATCCGCATCAAAGTGCTTGCCGGTGCGACTGAACATCTGACTTTTACCACGCTGGTTGCGGCCTCGCGGCAAGCAGCAGAAGAATTGGCAGATAAATATCACAGTGTTAAGGCTTGGGAGCGAGTGTCCTCGCTGGCCTGGACACATGCACATGTTCAATTGCACCACTTGCGAACCAAGCCGGATGAAGCACAACTGTTTCAAATGTTGGCCAATCATCTGATTTATGACGATCCTTCGCTGAGACCGGTAGGCAAACTGCAGCAAATCAGCGACTTAAATGTCACCGCACTCTGGCGCTACAGTATTTCGGGCGATAAGCCGATTGTGCTGCTGCGAATCAGCGAGCCGGAGGATCGAGGTATCGTTGAGCAATTACTGCGTGCCCATGAATATTGGCGCATCAAAGGACTGTCGGTTGATCTGGTGATTCTTAACGAAAAAGAATCGTCGTATGTCGAGGATTTACAGAGTTTGCTGGAAAATCTGGTGCGTGAAACCCAGGCACGGTCGGCGGCGCAACACCACGGAAACCAAGGCTCTATATTCGTGATGAAGAACGGTCAGTTAGCGCAGGAAGAACGGCTTTTCTTACAAACCGCCGCACGGGCAATATTGGGCGGTAATCGCGGCACCTTGTCCGAACAATTGTTGAGACATCCCAGGCCGGCAACCGCATTCATTATTCCTAAACCATCAACGGCAGCCGAAACTGCTGCACCGGTTTTGGCGTTGCCGAACCTGGAGTTTTTCAATGGCTTGGGCGGATTTGCCGAGGATGGTCGCGAATATGTGATCGTGCTGGACAAAGGCCAATGGACGCCGGCACCCTGGGTCAATGTCATTGCCAATGCCGAATTCGGCTTTATGGTGTCGGAGTTGGGTAGCGGTTGTACCTGGTGTGGCAACAGCCGTGAAAATCAGCTCACGCCTTGGTCAAATGATGCGGTCAGCGATACCTCGGGGGAAATCTTTTATCTGCGCGACGACCAGAGCAACGAATTATGGACACCCACCCCGCTACCTATTCGAGTCGAAAATGCCAGTTATGTGATACGACACGGCCAGGGCTATAGCCGATTTGAGCATGCATCCCATGGTATCCACAGTGAGCTGCTGCAATTGGTCAGTCCGGACGATCCTATCAAACTATCGGCATTAACCTTGACTAACATTTCCGGACGGAGGCGGCGGTTGACGGTGACGGTGTATCTGGAATGGGTGCTAGGGGCATCAAGAACCATTTCTGCACCCCATATTATTTCTCAATTGGATGCAGGGACTGGCGCTTTGCTGGCGCAAAATCCCTGGGACCCGGAGTTTGGTCAACGCATGGCCTTTGTTGATCTTGCCGGCCTGCAGACTGGCTGGACCGCCAATCGCAGCGAGTTCATCGGTCGGAACGGTAGCCTGGATGCACCGGCCGGCTTGTTGAATCGCAAGCCGCTTAAAAGCCGGATTGGAGGAGGCCTGGACCCGTGTGCCGCATTGCAATGTTCAATCGAACTGCAAGCCGATGAACAGATCGAAATCCGCTGTTTGTTAGGTCAAGGTAAGGATAAAGCGCATGCCCTTGAATTGATTAAGCGCTATCGAGAGACAGACGTGGCCAACACGCTTGCTCTGGTCAAACAATCCTGGCAACAGGTGTTGGGTAAAGTGCAGGTTCAAACCCCGGATCGGGAGCTGGATTTATTGCTGAACAGTTGGTTGCTTTACCAAACCCTCAGCTGTCGCATGTGGGCGAGAGCAGCTTTTTATCAGGTTGGCGGTGCATTCGGATTTCGTGACCAATTGCAAGACAGCATGGCGCTGGCGGTATCCCGACCCGATGTGATGCGCTCGCAAATATTACGTGCCGCTGCACGGCAGTTCACAGCGGGTGATGTCCAGCATTGGTGGCATCCCCCCAACGGTCGAGGCGTGCGCACACGTTTTTCCGACGATAGGATCTGGCTGCCTTATGCGGTCAAACATTACTTGAAAGTCACTGGCGATCACGACGTGTTAGCCGAACAATTGCCATTTCTGGATGGTCCCAACCTGGCTGCGGATCAGGATGATGCCTATTTCCATCCCGGCGAATCGCTTGAACACGCCAGTCTGTTTGAGCATTGTGCGCGGGCATTGGATGTGAGTCTGACGACCGGTGTGCACGGTTTGCCATTAATCGGCAGCGGCGACTGGAATGACGGCATGAATCGGGTTGGTAACAAGGGACAGGGTGAGAGTGTCTGGCTGGCCTGGTTCCTGATTACCACCTTGACTGAGTTTGCCGAAATCGCAGACCAACAGGGTGAAACCATCCGCAGTGACGCTTGGCGAGCGCATGCCGCCCAACTCACGACGGCGTTGGAAACCGAAGGCTGGGATGGCGCTTGGTATCGACGGGCATTTTTTGACGATGGCTCACCGTTGGGTTCGGCTGTCAATGCAGAATGCCGTATCGATTCCATTGCCCAAAGTTGGGCAGTCATCTCTGCAGCGGCAGATTCCGATCGGTCGCGGCGAGCAATGGATTCTGTGCGTGAATATCTGGTCCGTTATGGTGATGATCTGATCTTACTGTTCACGCCACCATTCAATAAAACCGATCACGATCCCGGTTACATCAAAAGCTACCCTCCCGGCATTCGGGAAAATGGTGGTCAATATACCCATGCTGCCATTTGGTCGGTGATTGCCTATGCCATGCTTGGCGAGGGCGACCAGGCGATGGAGCTGTTGCGCATGTTGAACCCTGTCAAGCGCACTGCCAGTCGTACCGGTATGTTTGCGTATAAGGTTGAGCCTTATGTGATGGCTGCGGACATATACTCCGAATCTCCACATGCCCGCCGCGGTGGCTGGACGTGGTATACCGGGGCAGCAGGCTGGTTTTACCGGGCAGGACTGGAATGGATCTTGGGTTTTCAGCTGCAAGGTGAGCGTTTGATTTTTGCACCGTGTATTCCCGGATCCTGGTCAGGTTATACCATGATGTATCAGTACCGGGAGACTCGTTATGACATCACAATTGAAAATCCTGACGGCGCAACACGCGGCATCGCCATGCTGGAGTTGGACGGTCAGCACCAGCCAGGTGCTGACAGCATTGCCTTAATCAATGATGGACAGTTACATCATGTGCGGGTTGTGCTCGGTAACTCAGTCATTCAAGACCCTCACGTAGATCAAGCCATTAGTAGCGATTAGGTGTTACTCACTATTCAGCATTGCTGAATTATCCCTTCTCCAGGAGGATGTCGTAAACGCAAGGATGTAGATTGGCCTGAGCATGACCAAGTCCAATAAAATCTAAATGTTGGGCTTCATTGTATTCAGCCCAACCTACCTTGTGCGACAGCCTCTCCGAGAATAGGAATCGTGGCGCGGGAAAGCCATTTTACCGACCCTCCCCCCTCCAGCTGGAGGCTGTCGTAAAAGCCTCCTCTCCTTGCGGGAGAGGGCTGGGGTGAGGGGAATCTATAATGCAAACAGCTGATTTCTATGCCCTCATCCTAACCTTCTCCCGGTGGGAGAAGGAACTGTTTCGACTTTTCGACAGCCCCAGCTGGAGTGGGATATGGGTATTTCGCGCTGAATAGATACAAATCATTCCGTGCGCCGAGGTTTTTTTGTCTTTGACAGCGCTTCGTAGCCCGAGATTACATCGAACAGTTCCTCATCTATGCCACTTTGCCGCAAGCGATGGTAGACGCCATGGAAATTGTCCAGTAATTCGTCGATGTTTTTGTCGGCACGTTCCATCGCGGCCAAGCGGCTGGCATTTTCGCTGGCCAGGGACTCCGCGCAGGCACGGAACAGCGAGACGAAAAGATATTCACTAATCAATGCGCGTAACGTTGTGATGCCGCCGCCAATGACCTCAGGCAAGTTTCCTGTCGGCCAGTCTAGTTCGGCCAGTCGGCGTCGCCAGTTTTCATCCAGTGGCAGCAATCGGTGACTGACAGGCTCATAAACCGCCCCGGATTTGGGACGGTTATAAAACAAATGAAGCTCGGCAACTTGAGTCCTATTTGCGCTCATTTCATCCGTAGCGCCTGTCTGAACAGGGAGCGAAGCGAATTGAATCACTTCGCTTTCCACCAGAATCCGTCCGACCAGTGGTGTGATGGCCTTGACGGAATTCGGCACATTAAATAGTCCCATTAGCGGCAGGCCTGCATCTGCCAAACGCGAATGAACACGCTCACCGACAGCCCAGACTTGCAGATTGCCGGACTGAGCCGCGAGGGTTTTAATCGCATAATCAGCCACTACTTCATTAAACTGACCGACCAACCCCTGATCGGAACCAAACACGATGGCGCCAACGGCAGTCCCCGAGTTTGTTACTGATTGCTCAGGCCTTACGGCCTCGAATTCAATTTCACGAAAACACACACACAAGCCTAGCTCCACGGTACGGTAGTAATCGGACAGCGCACGCACCGATTCCTCGTATTGACCAATACTGGCAGCGGCCAGCGCCTTCATGGTGCGGACCACCGATTGCAGATCGCCGGCACTGTCAATTTTTCTGCGCAGGCTGGCTGTCGTGTCGCTCATGAGTTTGCTTTCGTTGTGGCATTGGGCATGGGTTGAAATGCTTCGAGTGCTTGGCTGGCGATATCGATGATGATTTTACGATCTGCATCGCTTAATTTTTCCGCAGCATTCAATCGTGCACTCACGTGTGCCGGTATGTTTAAAGCGGCCTCGTGAACGGCATGTTCGGCATCTGTCATCCGGTCAATCGGCACCGTGTCGAAAAGCTCAGCGGTCAACGCCAGCAAGAGTGCGATTTGTGCCATTACGGACACAGGGGCAAATTCCGGCTGTTTAAGGCAGGCTCGGATTCGTCGTCCATGATTGATAGCTTTGCGGGTGCTTTCATCCAATCGAGCGCCAAACCGTGCAAAGGTCTCGAGTTCTTCAAACTGGGCGTAAGCCAGCTTCAGGTCGCCCGCCACAGCCCGGTAAGCCGCCCGTTGCGCTTTGCCGCCGACGCGCGAAACGGATTTCCCGACATCGACAGCCGGCAGTACGCCCAATTCAAACAGCGATGGTGAGAGATAGATTTGCCCATCGGTGATGGAAATCAGGTTGGTCGGTATATAGGCGGCAATATTTTGCGCTTCGGTCTCGATGATGGGCAAGGCGGTCAGCGAACCACCGCCAAGTTCTTCGCGCAGATGTGTTGCGCGTTCCAGCAAGCGGGAATGAATATAGAAGATGTCACCGGGAAAGGCTTCACGCCCTGGCGGACGCCGGAGTAACAGGGAAAGCTCGCGATAGGCTCGGGCATGTTGGGTGAGATCGTCGTAAACGATCAGTACATCGCGACCCGCCTGCATAAAATGCTCGGCGATACTGGTCGCGGCATAAGGCGCAATGAAGGCTAAACCCGGCGGATCGTTACCCTCGGTTACCAGCACGACGGTATACTCCAGTGCGCCTTTTTCGCGCAAGATGGCTACTGTCTTCGCTACCGAGGCGGCGCGCTGACCAATTGCGCAATAAACGCACAGCACATTGTGGTCGCGTTGATTGAGTATCGCATCGAGGGCAATGGCGGTTTTCCCCGTCTGCCGGTCGCCCAAAATTAATTCGCGCTGGCCGCGTCCTATCGGAATCAGCGCATCGATGACTTTGATACCTGTCTGCAGCGGCACGGTAACCGGAGCCCGGTCCATGATAGGCGTTGCGGGACGTTCGATCGGCAAGCGTTCGCTGGTGGTTATCGGTCCCTTGCCATCCAGCGGTCGGCCAAGCGGATCAATCACGCGTCCCAATAGCTCGTCACCCACCGCTACATCCATGACCCGACCGGTGCGTTCGACTTCATCCCCGGCCTGCAGATGCCAGTATCCGCCAAGCAGTACAACGCCGATTTCATCTTCGTCTATGTTGAAGGCTGTGCCGAATACACCACCGGGAAACTGTATCAACTCATCAAAGCCGACGCCGGGCAACCCGGAAACCTTGGCAATACCTGTAGAGACTGTGGTGATGCTGCCTGTCTCATGCGGTGTCAGTTGCGGCGTGAAGGCTTCCCGCGCTTGGCTTATGCCGGCAAAGGCACTGTCGAAAACTGTTTGCAGGCAATCAGGTTCCAAGTTCATGGGCTATTTACTTCTAACTCAGGCATGACCTTGGCTAGAGGTTTGTCCTGATCTTTCAGAAGTTCATCAAGGCTTTTTTCCAACGACAGCAGATAATCTGCAATGCTCCAGGCCAGCTTTTGTCCCGTCACGGTAGCAAGCTCGATGCCGCTGATCAGTTCCGGTGCAGTTTCGAAGCGGATTTGTATGCCTGTCCTGAGCTGCGCCGCAGGATCCGCAGAGAATGTTTCGTTGAGCGCGTTTTGTATCAGTGACCGTTGATCGGCAGATAACTCAAACGCGCTGCGCACCAGCGCGGGTTCAATCGCTGTTTTAAATGCCTCGGCGAGGACTGGTTTTGTTTTAGCATCCATCTCGCTCAAGCGGCGGATGAACACTTCGCACAGACGGTCTTCCAAGCTTGTGTTGGCCAGATCCGATAGTGTTTGTCGTGCAATCGCAAATACTTCCTGCTGGGTGCGGCGACGAAGGGTTTGATTGAGATGATGTCCTTCGTTTCTCAGCGATTCCTGCCGTTTTGCACTTAAGCTGTCAGCCGCCTTCCGTGCTTCATCGAGGAGCCGCTGACCTTCGATTTTCGCATCAAGCGTCGCCTGATTGAGAAGTTCTGCCCGCTGCTTCTCAAAAGCCGCGTTCTTTTTCTGAAACTCGTTGCGTTCATTTTCGGCTTGAGCCCTTTTTGTATCCGCATCACCAAGTTCGGCAGCGATCCGTTTTTCCCGCTCGTCAATGGCATGCAAAATCGGCTGGTAAAGAAATCGCTTCATCAACCACACCAAGATGAGAAAGTTAAGCACTTGCGCGCCCACGGTGAACCAGTCAATTAACATCGCTTACTTCCCCACGGTTTGAGCAATGAGGTAATTCCAGAACGGGTTGGCGAAGATGAGAATCATAGATACTACGAAACAGTAGATGGCCGTGGATTCGATCATCGCCAGACCCACAAACAAAGTGCGAGTGATGGTAGCGGAGGCATCAGGCTGCTGGGCCAGCGCCGTTAAGGCTGTCGCGACAGCCTTTCCTTCCGCCAACGCAGGACCAATAGTGCCAAAGCCTGTAGTAAAACCGGCGATAACAATAGAAGCCACCGCGATAATAGTCATGCTATCCATAATAATTCCTCAGGTTGGGTTGTTGTTTAACGTTTTATGTGACGGCTTACGCGTGCGCGTGGCAGCCGCGATATAAACTGCAGCCAGGATGCTAAAGATATAGGCCTGAACCATGCCGGTCAGCAGACCTAGCAGCGTCATGACAATAGGAAAAATAAACGGCGTAATGCTCAGCAGAATACCGATAATCATCGACCCGCTCATCATGTTGCCGAACAAGCGAACGGCCAATGCCAAGGTGCGGGATATTTCGCTAATGATATTAAACGGCAGCATGATAAAAGTAGGCTGCACATACGACTTGAGATAACCACCCAAGCCCTGATTCAGGATGCCGAAGAACGGCACGGCCACCAATACGCATAGCGCCAGTGCTACGGTCGTTGATAGCGATCCGGTCGGCGGTTCGAAGCCGGGAATCACGGTACACAAGCTGGCCATGGCGATGAACAGGAACAGCGTGCCCAGAAACCCGAGATAGGTCCGCGGTTCTTTCAGACCAACCTCTTCAATTTGTTTTTCGATGCCGGTGACGATGATTTCCAGAAAATTTTGCCAGCGGCTACGTTGCAGGTCGGTAGACAGTTTTAGGGTAATGAGTTTTGATCCGATCACTAACACCAACATCAGTCCCCAGGTGAACACAATGGTGGCATTGAGCGTGACAAAGCCGTGTTGCCAGTAGATGATCTGATCGGGGCTAAGGCGCATGGCTGGTCCCGGTTAGCGAACCGGTTTGTGCTTCGCCGGAAGTTCGGGTCAGTCTGGTCACAATATGGCGCGCCATGAGAAAGCCAAGCAGACACAACAGCATCCGTTGCCAATGACCGTCGGCAACCATATAAAATCCCATCATGGCCGTGCTGGTCCTTAACAGAAGGCTGGAGAGTAACCACAGCGTTGGTCGTTTAGAAGTTACGCATTTTCGGACCGTCCACCAAAGGCCGCCGAAGAACATCACACCCAGCAGTAATCCGACGAGCAACGCCAACGCCCCTATCATCATTTCATTCATCGTTGTCCTCCTGTTCATTTCGCATAGCCTGGTCTTCCTTGACAACCCAGTACCACGCATTGAAGCAGCCGAGTGTGAGCCCGGCGACCAATAATGCCAATGTCCAGGAGCGACCTCCCGGATAACGTTGATCCAACCAGAGTCCAAGCGCTGTGCCGAGCAAAGTCGGTACCACCACCGACCAGCCAATCAGCCCCATCATCCCTAAGCCAAACCAGACACCTGGTGTGGCGTTACGCTTTGCTTTGAGTTTGCGCGCCACCTTTGCGCCAACTCGCGTGGTAAAAGAGGATGAGTCCTGCGAGCTTTGCTTGATCCGGTTAGTCATGTTGAAAGTTCGCAAAGCGGCGCAGAAACCCGGCTTCCAATTTCGTGAGAACCAAGCGCATGCTTTGCTCTTGTTCGTCCAGGGTCAAAAATTCCTGCTCAACTGTATCCCGCAGTTGATCAAGATCCGCACCTTCCACCGCCCGGCGCACGGAAACCAGCACATCCGGACCTGCCTTGATCAGCACCCCTTCGTCAACGGCCAGCAACATTTCCCCATCAGATTCTGTCTCGTAGATAAGAATGCCCGGTTCAAGCGCCGTGACGCAGTCAAGCCGGTTTGGCAAGAGCCCAAAGGAACCCGCGCGTGTCTCCGCCACAATGCGCAAAACGCCGATTTTATCGGTGAAGATCTGGAAGGGCAGCAGAATCCTAAGGTGCATGGTTGTAAATGGCATATTTGTTCTATGGTTGAGATTTCGCCTCGGCAGGCAGCTGGATGGACGTATCGGCTTGGCTTTGCGGTGCCGTCTCTGATGGGGCGCTGGAAACAGGTTTAGCAGATTTCGTTTTCTGTTTGGCCTCATCCACCCCGCCTATCATATAAAGCGCACTTTCAGGGTAGTCTTTGAACTCATCGTGCAAAATGCGCTCACAGCCATCCAGCGAATCTTTGAGACTCACGAGTTTTCCCTGCAGGCCGGTGAACTGCTCAGTCGTGAAAAAGGGCTGGGTCAAAAAACGCTCCAATCGGCGGGCTCGCGCGACCACGTTGCGGTCCTGTGGCGAAAGCTGCTCCAAACCCAGCATGGCAATGATGTCCTTGAGTTGCTCGTATTGTGCGAGCGTTCGCCGGATTTCCTGCGCCAAGCGGTAATGCCGTTCGCCGACGATACCGGGCGTGGTCATCTTGGAGCTGGATTGCAGCGGATCGATCGCCGGGAAAAGCCCTTCGCTTGCCCGCTTGCGTGACAACACAATAGAGGCTGAGAGATGCGAGAAGGTATGCGCTGCAGCGGGATCGGTCAAATCATCAGCCGGCACATAGACCGCCTGGATCGAGGTGATAGCGCCGTTATCGGTATTGGCAATACGCTCCTCCAAGCCCGACAGCTCAGTGCCCAGGGTCGGCTGATAACCCAGACGTGAAGGCATCTGCCCCATCAAGCCGGAGATCTCCATGCCCGCCTGAATGAAGCGGAAAATATTGTCGATCAGCAGTAACACATCGCGGTGCTCGTCATCGCGGAAATACTCCGCCATCGTCAACGCAGCATGACCGACGCGAAAACGGGCGCCCGGCGGTTCGTTCATTTGGCCGAAGATCATTACCATATTCGGCAACACGCCAGCCTCCTTCATTTCACGGTAAAGCTCCTCGCCTTCACGACAACGTTCGCCTATGCCGCAAAAAATGCTGACGCCCTCTTGGTGCCCGATCATGTTATGGATCATTTCGGTCAGCAACACCGTCTTGCCCACGCCAGCCCCACCAAAAAGCCCCGCTTTACCGCCTCGCTCCAGTGGCACAAGAACATCAATAACCTTGATGCCTGTTTCAAAAACTTCCGACTGGGTAGAACGTCGCACCAGCGGTGGCGGAGCACGATGCACCGAACGCCACTGGATATCGGTTGGCTCCGCTTCGCGGTCTATGGCGTTGCCGAAAACGTCGAACATGCGCGAGAGAATGCCCTTGCCGACGGGTGCCTGCAATGGCGCGCCTGTGTTCTCCACCAACATGCCGCGTGCGAGCCCTTGGGTGGGCGTCAAGGCAATTCCGCGTACCCGCTGGGCATCCAGTTGCGCCAGCACTTCAATGACTATCCGCCCTTGGTCCGCGTTCAGCAAAGCATAGATGGGCGGCAACTGTTCATCGAAGCGAATATCCACCACGCTGCCCCGCACCGAGACAATAACCCCGAGGTTTTGCGTATTCATGGTCTTAAAGGTGGACATAGTCAGCTCTTTTGAAACAGCAGAATAAGGCCAATCAGTGCCGCCAACAGGGTTACCCAAAGCTTGAGTGCAATGTGCGTGGCTTTTTTGGCTTGATCTTTCTCCCACAGGTTGGCAGGGTGAATGCCTTGCAACAGAAACGTCGTCACCCCGGCCAGATTGACACTGATCAGGTTCACCAGAAACAGTGACAACGCCCCCATTGCCAACGCCGGATGACCCCCGCCCAAAAACAGCCCAAAGGCCACCAGTGGCGGCAATAACGCCACCGCCACCATCACCCCAATCAATGTTGTGGACACACCGGTAGTAAACGCCAGCGCGCCGGCGCAGCCGGAGGCCAGCGCTACCACGATATCACCCAGTCCGACCCCATTGCGAGATACCAATTCAGGCGATGCAGGATCCACTTGCAGCACCACCCCGATGATTACCGACAACACCATGGTCGTCGCGATCCCGACCAACATTGTCGAGATTGCACGATGAAGTAACGACAAGTCACCGAGCGTGGTGCCGAGCGATAACGCCACATTGGGGCCAAGCAAGGGCGCTATCACCATTGCTCCGACGATGATGGCAACACTGCTGTAATACAAACCCACGGCCGCCACAATGGTAGACAACACCACCATTGCCAGATAAACCCGTGTACACCGGGCAGCATCTTTGATGTCCTCGTACAATTCTTCCCGACTGATCCGCTCATGTAATTTTTCCTCTGGCTTGGCTTGTTCGGACGCTTTGACAGGTTCTGGCTCATCGCGCGGCAATGTCGCTTCCACTGCCAGAATCACCACTCGATTGCCAGCAATGCCTGCGTAACGCGCACCCAACAGATCCAGTACCGCCTCACTCTGTACCGCATCCAACAAAATCCGCACCAGCACGTCCCCGTCGGACAAGCGGATCTGTCGGTGTTCGAGTACCTTGTGATCCTTGAGTAAGGCTAAAATTACTTCGCCATCCTGCACCGGTACTACCATCTCAATTAGGCGTAGGGTCATAGCATGATTCCTCCTTCCACTGCCAGTTGCAGATTTTCGGCACGTTTGGGATAGTCAGGTTTAGTCGGAACGCTAGGAGCCTGTCCGAGAATAGAGAACCCGCTGCGGATAAGCTCCTAGCAGCTTATTGACTTTCCAGCGTCGCCTTTGTTGGCGTCACCCATTGCTTCCATTGTTCAGAGGTCAGAATGGTTTGCAAAAGATCGCGGCATTTGGTTTTTAGCTCTGCCGACGTGCGTCGCCATGCAGATAATTCTGTTGCTTTGGTGTGATGTTCGTCATGCCAATCGGCCATCTTGGATTGTTATTGATCATTCAGCTCGAAGGTATCCTCTTCGTTTTTGATGATAGCCCTCTCGTTAGGAAGCGGATGAGCATGCATCTTGTTTTTCATTGAAGCGTTTGAAGAGTTTTCTTGTTGCCTCAGTGTTCTCCGCTCAGATTGATTGAAAACGTAATGTTGCGTTGACATATTCGTTGTCGAGAAAATATGCCGTTTATGCGCGCAAAAAATACTGTGCTCAGCTTAAATGAAAAAAGGGGGTCAACACTGTATGCCAACGTACATAAGGCCTAAAAAACCAAGGTTATTGACTCGTCAGGATTTTTAGTCATGCCTTAAGACAAACTCTACAGTTGGAGCCAATAAGTTGATAGACGGGAGCTAAGAACTTTATTGCATATAACGTCCAGACATTCCGGTCTTACCAACGCACGGTTAACTCGCCCCTTTATAACGTATGGGTATTTTTTCAAAGGGGGACGTTATTTTTGGCGAAATCCAAAGTAATTTAACGTTTGGCCCTTATGTTTGAGAGCGCACAGACACATCGCCTAGAGTTCAATACAGTTGCACCGTCGCTTGATATGCACATGTTCGTTCAATTCCGATTTACATCACAGTAATCAAGAACGAAATAGAGGTTATCAAGAATTGGGTAAAAAAAATTATCCTTTTTTAATCAATTGCTTAAAATCAATAACCTCTTTGGATGCAAAGGCATTCCCAAAATAATCAACCAAACTCGTTTCGATAGCGCACCTACGGAAATCAGATCAATAATTGATAATTTTCCAGACACAGCATTCAGCAATATTTTGCACAATTTGGTCTTATGCTCGAAAAACAACATGGACACGATAAATGAGAAGAATCTATTTTTTAGCGCCGAACCTTGAAAGCACGCATCAGATTGTCGAAGAGTTACGAGTGGAAGGTATCGAAGATCGGCATATACATATTTTGGCAAAACGCGATACGCCGCTAGGCGACATGCCGGAAGCCTCAGTATTCCAGAAAACCGACTTCATACCGGCAGTCGAACGCGGCACAGCACTCGGTGCCACTACAGGATTATTGGCAGGTCTAGTGGCTATGCGCTTTGCCGGTTTTGCGATTGCCGGCGGCCCCGTGCTGGGGGTGTTGGTTTACGGCGCCACGATAGGCGCAATGATGAGTGGTTTGGCAGGTCTACAGGTGGGCAATTCCAGGGTCAAGGATTATGCCGATGCAATCGAGCATGGCCAGCTACTGGTTTTGATTGATATTCCAAAACAGCGTATCGACGCCATTAAACAGATAATTGCCAAACATCATCCAGAAGCTAAATTTGAAGGCATCGAGCCGCTTTTGCCGCCCAATTATATTTAAACCGCCTAAAAGAATGTGGCTTTAGGTCGCAACTATCGAGAATTACCATGCGGATAGTCCATTCATCAGCAGCGCCTTTCCTCGGCTGTAGCCACTGTCTAGGAGAATGGCAAAATCGCCAACCTCCTGGGGTATCTCGTGGGCAATCACTGCCAATGCTGTGGTGATTCCCAATGGCATAGATGTCAAAAATGCAGCTGCAATCAGCGCTCCATCCACAAAGTTGTGAAAAGCATCGCCAATCAAAATCAACGACGCGGCTCGGTCATCTACTTGACCCTCAGCATCATGGCTGTGACGCCAAATGACCAGTTTCTCCAACACGAAAAACCCCATCATACCGGCCAGCGTCGTAGCCATCACCGAAACGGCCGGTGCCTGTAATAGTGCATTGGGAAGCATGCCCAGGAATGCGGCACTGAGCAGTGTCCCGGTCGCGTAACTGATCAGACAAGGGATAAGCACTTTACGAATGCCTTCTGGAAAAAACAAAAACAAGGCTGCGCAACCCACAGCCCCGATGCTGCCTAAGGCACTAAAACCCATTATCCATAACAACATTTATCGTCTCTTTTGATTAAAGGTTTATGCTCAGGGCTGTTGTTCAACCAGGGTATTGGCAGGGTTTTCAGTGTTGATCGCCAATGGCTCCGCCTTGTTCACTGGCTTTTGACGGGTGATTTCATCCATTTTCTGAAACAAGGGGCCGACCGGAGAAGTTTCAATGCCGGTGAAATACAGACGGCTGGCATTGACTACGACAAACACCGAGCTGAGATGATGAAATAAGGCCGCCACGATAGGGTTAAGCACGCCCATGGTTGCCAGGGTTAGCCCAATCGCATTAAAGCCCATTGCCCAAGTATAATTTTGTTTGATAATGCCGCCCATTTTTCGGCTGAGCTGCAGTATCGTAATCAAGTCCTTGGCGTCGTCGCCCAGAATCACAATATCGGCCGACATCACCGCCAAACTGACATTCTTGTGCCCGCCTATGGCAATGCCGACATTGGCCGCAGCCAAGGCCGGTGCATCGTTGACGCCGTCACCCACCATGGCAACCTTGCCTTGCAATTGCATTTTCTTGACTAAAGCGGTTTTGTCATCCGGCTTAAAGTTGTAAAAATAACCGTCGGCGCCGATGTATTCAGCTACCCGTTTGGCTTCGCTTTCCTCATTGTCGCCGGTAGCCAGCAGTACCGTTTCTATGCCGCATTCATGAATAGCGGCAACCAAACCCTGCATTTCGGCACGAATAATATCTCGTATCACAATCACCCCTTTAACTTCGCGGTTAACCGCCACCCAAATCGCCCGGCCGGTGTAATCCAAAGGCGGTAGCTCGATGTCCAGTTGCTGCAGGGTTTCCTGGCTACCGATCAGTACGTTATCTGCGCCGATTCGAGCTTTTATGCCACGGCCCGGCAAATCTTCAACCTGGGTCACGTTTAACAAATGCGATACACCGTGCCCGTTGGCATACGCTACGATCGTGTTGGCAATGGGATGGTCGAAGCGGGATTCAACCGATGCGCATAAGGTCAGCAAGTCCTGCTCCGGCATGGCGAGGGCAATCACCTGGCTGACTTCCGGCACGGCCCTTGTGACGGTACCGGTTTTGTCCAAAATCAGGGTTTTAATATCCTGCATATTTTCCAACGGCTCGCCGCCGCGTGCCAAAATGTTGCTACGCGCCAAGCGGCCGATATTGGCGGCAAAAGCAGTAGGCGTTGCCAAGGCCCAGGCACACGGACACACCACGGCAAGCGCCGTCGCCATCAGATGCAGACTGCCGGTGATAAACAACAGCAAAAAGGCGTAAGCCGTGACACCGAGGATCAGTACCTGCACGGTTAAATCGGCGCGTTGCTGTAAGCTGGATTTTTGCTGGAGACCGGCTTCGATTTCCCGCGTCATAATCGCAATAAACGCGTCATTACCGTTTTTTTCCGCGATCACCTGCAGCGGTGCGCTTAAATTCATTGTCCCGGAAATCACGGCATCGCCGGGTTTCTTAAATACTGGAAACGGCTCGCCGGTGACAAAAGCTTCATCGATGGAGGATTCCCCGTCGCTGATAAGGCCGTCGACAGTGATCATGGCGCCTTTGGCGACAATGATCACATCCTGTTTTTGCACTTCCAGCAGCGGAATTTCATGGATTTGATCACCGCGCAGGACTTGTGCGGTTTTCTTGCTGTCCTGAATGAGCGCTTCGATTTTTTCGCGGTTTTTTCTAATAATCGTAAATGAGATATACAAACCCAAGCCGATAAACCAAGCCACCATCGCACCGCTCAACGGCTCCCCGTCAAGCCAGGTGACGATCATCACCAAGACGATCAACAATTCGGCTGACACCTTGTGCATCAATAAGATGGTTTTTAACAAGGCTTCCAGATAAAGCGCCAGACAGATCAGATAAAAAGGCATGCCCAGCCAATAAAGCACCGGCATGTCATAAAATGCATCCAAACCAAAACAGACCACCGGTATGGCCGCAGCAATCACGCGCAACAACATAATGTCGCGAGCAGGGCTGATTTTCAGCAGTTGGGCGTCGATTTTGTCGAAATAGGGTTTATAAGACATTTTTTGCCTTGATGTTTGTGGATTCGCGCATTCTCGGGAAACACGAAGTTTATTTTTCAACCCCGCCATTAAAAATCAGCGATTTTGGAAGGCCACTCTAACAGTGCTTTCTATTGCCACCTTTGCCATGTTTCGAAGCGTTGCGTTCTAAAGCCGGCAAATGACGGTCACGGGAAGCGGATTGCAAGTTTTCCAATACCCGCCGAATATCCGGTTCCAGACTGGCTGCGATCAACTGGTCATACATAGTCATATTGGCTTTTTCGTCAGCGACTGCATTCAGGGAGGCTTGTTCAAACGTATCAGGAACGGTAACCCGTTCAGACCATCGATCTTCCGGTACCGGTATTTGATAATTCTCAAACAATGCCAGCAAGGCATCGACATGACGGCCCTCGGCCTCAACTACGTTGATGAACGGGCGAACCGGGCCGAACTTTTCTATCACTTTACGGTAAGTCGCCTGCGATTTGTATTCATCTTGCAAAGCCTCTGTTAGGCGTTGGGTTATGGTTTGCTGCATGGTAGTTCTCCTAGAATTTGGTGTGGAGCTGCGTCCGATGATGGCGAATAGTTGAATTTTAGTCTTTCAGATTTGATCGTCGTGCCGGTCGCAACCGAGCCTTAGCCTGTCATGTGAGTGTCTGAAAACTTAAAGTCTGCAATGATTGATGTCCGACCACATTCCACAAGTCAATCACTGACACCTCGGGGTGATGATGATCGTAGCCCAGCATGCTCACTGACGCGGTTCCCAGCGGGAAATGACTGGATTCAGTGATCGGTAATCCGATCCAGCGCGCCGCCAGAATGCCGCCGAACTTGCCATGTGAAAACAAAGCAACATTGCCTTTTAATTTGCGCAGACGCGCAATCAGCCGATCAGTGCGCTGTAAAATTTGTGCGGGCATTTCACCGTTTGGACAACCGTCCGCCAATACATTCCAGCCTGGATGTATTTTATGAATCTCAGCCAAACGCAACCCTTCAAAATCACCAAAAGCCCATTCCGCCAAATCAGGCTCGATTTCCGGCGCTTGATTTAACCCGACCAGCTCACAGGTGCGCTGGGCACGCTGCAGCGGACTGCACAACACCTGGGTAAAATCAATGTCGCGGATGTGCCTGCCTAGTTCACGGGCTTCGCGCTCGCCATTTGTGGTTAACGGAATATCCGAGCTACCGGTGTGGCGACCAGACATCGCCCACTCGGTTTCGCCATGACGAATCAGGTAAAGATGCAAAGGCTTGGCGATTTTCTCATCCTTGCTTAAAATTTCGCTGTCTCCGGGGACACTGGATTGATGGGTATTCATGCGCGTTTGCTCCATTTCCAATTCAGAATTTCCGGCATATCTTCACCGTACTGGTTGATGTACTGCCGGTGCTCGATTAACTTGGCCTGGAGTTGTCGTTTTAGCTGAATGCCTTGTTCGCCGGTCTGCGGCAGTCGGTCGATAGTGTCCATTACCAGATGAAAGCGATCCAAATCGTTGAGTACGGTCATGTCGAAAGGCGTGGTGATGGTGCCCTCTTCTTTGTAGCCGCGAACGTGGATGTTTTCATGGTTGTGTCGGCGGTAAATGAGCCTATGGATTAACCAGGGATAGCCGTGGAATGCAAAAATCACAGGCTTGTCCTCAGTGAACAGTGCATCGAAATGGCTATCGCTCAAACCGTGCGGGTGCTCGCTTTGGGGTTGCAACTTCATCAAGTCTACGACGTTAACCACCCGGACTTTCAATTCGGGCAAGTGCTCATTCAGGATGGAGACTGCCGCCAGTGTCTCTAACGTAGGCACATCACCGCAACAGGCCATAACCACGTCAGGGGCATTTCCATGATCATTGCTGGCCCAATGCCAGATACCAATGCCTTCACTGCAATGCTTGACCGCCGCATCCATGTTCAGCCACTGCGGTGCCTGATATTTGCCGGCGATGACTACGTTGACGTAATGACGACTGCGTAGACAATGATCCCACACCGACAGCAGACAATTGGCATCCGGTGGCAGATACACCCGCACCACGGCGGCTTTTTTATTGACTACGAGGTCGATGAAACCGGGGTCTTGATGGGTGAAGCCATTATGGATTTGATTCCAGACGTGCGACGCCAATAGGTAGTTCAACGAAGCAATCGGCTTTCGCCAAGGTAGCTTTGCAGTGATTTTTAGCCATTTGGCATGCTGGTTGAACATCGAATCAATAATGTGAATGAACGCCTCGTAGCAATTGAAAAGTCCATGCCGTCCGGTCAGCAAATAGCCTTCCAGCCAGCCTTCGCATTGATGCTCGCTCAACATTTCCATGACCCGTCCGTCTTCAGCCAGAAATTCATCGCTGTCCTGGGTTCGTGCATCCCACTGCCGACGGGTTACCTCAAACACAGCGTTCAAGCGGTTGGATAGGGTTTCATCAGGACCGAAGATACGGAAATTGCGTCGCGGCTGATTCAGCTTGACCACATCACGCAAGAACACGCCGAGTTCGTGGGTGTCAGCAGCCTTAACGGCACCCGGCGTCGGCACAGCAACCGCGTAGTTTCGAAAATCCGGCATGATCAAATCCTGCAACAGCACTCCGCCGTTGGCATGAGGGTTAGCGCCCATGCGGCGTTCGCCCATGGGCGCCAGTTCGGCCAGTTCAGGAACCAAGCGGCCCGCTGGGTCAAACAGTTCTTCAAGACGGTAGCTCTTGAGCCAGTCTTCCAGCATCTGCAGATGTTCCGGTTGACTGGCCGGACCAGACAGCGGCACCTGATGCGAACGGAAACTGCCTTCGATTTGTTGGCCATCCACCCATTTAGGGCCGGTCCAGCCTTTGGGCGATTTCAGCACGATCATCGGCCAACGTGGTCGGGTCAAATCCGCATTGCTGCGGGCATTGAGCTGAATGGTTTGTATCTGTCCCACTACCATGTCGAGGGTGGCGGCCATTGCTTCATGCATCAGTGACGGCTCATCACCTTCAACATAATACGGTGTCCAGCCGCAACCACGCAGAAACTGGTCCAATTCTTCGGGCTCAATGCGGGCAAAAACAGTCGGCGAAGCAATCTTGTAACCGTTAAGGTGAAGTATCGGCAACACCACACCATCGGTGAGCGGATTCAGAAACTTGTTGGAATGCCAGGATGTCGCCAAAGGTCCGGTCTCTGCTTCACCATCGCCGACCACGCAAGCCACAATGAGATCGGGATTGTCGAAGACGGCACCGAACGAATGGCTGATTGAATAACCCAGTTCGCCGCCTTCGTGAATTGAGCCTGGACATTCCGGGGAAACATGACTGGGGATGCCGCCAGGAAACGAAAACTGCCTGAACAGCTTTTGCAGCCCAGCTTCATCTTGACTAATATCGGGATAGATTTCGCTGTAAGTGCCTTCGAGGTAGGTATTGGCCAATACTGCCGGACCGCCGTGGCCGGGGCCGGATACATAAATCATATTCAGATCGTATTGCTTGATGATCCGGTTTAAATGCACGTAAATAAAGTTCTGCCCCGGTGTCGTCCCCCAATGTCCAAGCAACATGCGTTTGATGTCCGAAAGCTTGAGCGGCCTTTTAAGCAGTGGATTATCGTAAAGATAAATCTGGCCGACAGACAGGTAGTTGGCGGCACGCCAGTAAGCATCTATCGCTTGCAGTGATTCAGGGGCAAGTGTGGCGGTTTTCATGGCTAATGTTCCTTATTGATGCGGGGATTTAGGTAATCGGTAACGTGAACCTGCAGTCCCCATGTATGGCATGCCGTCATCGACATCGGTAGACGGACTCAGCCCGAAATGAATGCCATTGATACCTTGGGACTGGTAATAAAAGTCCGACGGCTGAATTTTGGTTTTTGGGTATAGGGTTTCTCCAAGCGATTCAGAACCACAACCCATAAGCCTGTGCAAAAGTCATCGTGATCCGGTATTGCGCGTTTTAAAAAGCTTTGGGAGATTTAATTTTCCAGGGTTGACATCGACAACCGTTGGCATGGATGTCCTTCGACTACAGTGGCTGCAACGCTGGACACGCTATCCGTGGAGATTACTATGGCTTTAAGCCTGCAAACATGTCTGTTGGTCAACGAACATAAGTGTGTTTCGGCTTTTCGCTGTAACCTAAACATTCATCCGATTATGGTTTGCTCATTGGAACGATTTGATCTGGATCTAAACGGCAGTGCCTTGACTGATATATGCTCTTTTTAATCACCCTCTGAGCACATAGCGTTGGCCGAAAACGGTGCTTTTGTTTCTGCAGAGGTTTGCTATATTCTATTAAGCTAATATTTAATTTCACCGGCTGTTTTTTAAGCGTTTGGGCTGGGAGAGTCGAAGTCTGCGGTGTCAATGCAGGCTCGACAAGTTTGGCAATGGTTATTTGATGTAACTGCAGCCTTCTGCAGTTAGCAACCAACGGAATCACTCCGGTATGTTGACTCTGAAATCATCATAACCAGGAGAGTCGCGAACCAAAGGTCAGGGAAGCGCGACTGCCGTCACTCCTCCAACTGTCTGTTTGCCAGCGAAGCCTTTTCATGATCGTCAAGGGGCTGTTTTTAACGGGGCAACGTCGAAGGCTTTACAGGATTTATCAATGATCGACACTGACACCGTCAGCCAATAGGTATCCAGGAATTCGAAATAAAAACTCGAATCTCTCCAAGGGAGATGTAGACATGTTAAATAACGCCAAAATCTGGGTAAAAATTTCTTTACTCACTGCGGTTTCAGTCATTTTGGTCGCAATCAGTTTGATCCTCTGGAATCTGCGTAACATGAGCGATTTGGTGCTCATGGCTGAACGCCAGGAACTACAGGGTTATGTGCATAATGTGACGACCCGGATCAGCGAAGAGTCCAGGCTTGGCGAAGCCTTGAGCCGATTAGTTGCTGGTTTTCCACCCGCACAGGAGGCATTCGCGGCGGGAGAAAGGGACAAGCTTATAGGTCTTCTGATGCCGGCTTTTCAGTCGCTTCGTGACCATTACGGCGTTGTGCAGTTTCAATTTCACAGCCCCCCGGCGACATCATTTTTGCGCCTGCATAAGCCGCAACAATTCGGCGATGACCTTTCAGCAATTCGCCATACAGTTACCCACACCAACTCAACCAAAACCCCGACCAGAGGTCTTGAATCAGGGGTGGCCGGTATCGGCGCACGAGGGATGGTGCCAGTATTTGCGAGCGGAAAACACATCGGTTCGGTAGAGTTTGGAATGAGTTTCGGCCCGGAGTTTTTTAACGCCTTTAAGGCGCAATACGACGTTGAGGTTGGCTTGCAGTTGTTCAATGACAATACGTTCAAAACTTTTGCGTCAACTGCCGGTGACAAGCCGCTTTCCAGCCAAGAGCAACTTGATCAGGCTTACAAGGGTATCCCGCAGCTTTCGCACATTGAGCTGAATGGACGGTCTTTTGCGTTGATCGCCGAGGCGGTTAACGATTATTCCGGTTCACCGGTGGGCGTTATCGAAATAGCCATGGATCGAAGCCAGTACCAGAAAACCTTAATCGATTCCCGAAATATTTCTTTGCTGGTTGGTCTGGCAGTTTTGCTGGTCGGCGTGGGCTTTTCGATCATTGCCGCGAAGAGCGTGGTCAAGCGGGTTGAAAATGTGATCGGAGCCGTGAACCTGATTGCGGAAGGTGATCTGACTGTCAAGATTAACCCATCATCAATCAGTAAGGACGAAGTCGGTCAATTGCAAGCGGCGTTGCATCGCTATATCGCCAACTTGCGGGAGAGTATTTCGGATGTCAGGGATGGCGCAGACTCTCTGGCGGTCTCGACACAACAAGTGCGCCTTACAGCGGAGACATTGAATCAAGGTGTGGGCAAGCAGGCGGATAGTCTGGTCAAAACGGCAAAAGCCCTGGATGTCTTGGCAGCATCCATTCGACAAAATGCCGATAACGCCGCGGCTACGGAACGCGTCGCCAATATGACAGCAAACGAGATTCAACGCGGCGGCGAAGCGGTCGACCATACTGTATTGGCCATGAAACAAATCGCGAACAAGATTGAGTTGATCCAGGATATTGCCTATAAAACGAACCTACTGTCGCTGAATGCTTCAATTGAAGCGGCTCGCGCCGGTCAACATGGAAAAGGCTTCAATGTTGTTGCAATTGAAGTCGGTCGACTCGCGGAGACCAGCCAAGCGACGGCTCAGGAAATCAACACGCTAGCGCAAAACAGCGTCGCTATTGCGGAAAACGCTGGGCAATTGATCGACGGCATCGTGCCCAAGATCAATGATACCGCGACATTGATTCAAAGCATCACCGCTGAATCTCAATCTCAAGCTGAGAGGATTCGGGAGATCAACGATGCCATTGCCATGTTAGACAAAGTCGTGCGCCAAAATGCGCAGGCATCTAAACAATTGGCGAAGGTTTCCAGCGAGTTGAGCGACGAAGCAGGCCACTTGCAGTCGGCAATTGCAGTTTACAATTGCGATTGATTTTTGCTGCGGTCAGCTCAGTGCCATGGAATAGCGACTGGCGTGGCTCCTCCAACGTTCATGGGTCGGGGCTTGGTTTTCGATCGTTAGGCTGGCGCCAAAATTGTAGGCCAGAATAAGCCGACAGGCGTTTCTGGCGATTTAAAGTTGCCGGAAACGCTGCCGCTTATTCTGGCCTACATGGCTATGTGTAGTGGGCCGTCCATGCTTCGACATGGCTCACCCTCTACTAGGAGCCTGTCCGACAATAGAGAACCTGCTGCGGAAAAGCCCTTTTGG
>PERU01000031.1 GCA_002928965.1 Methylomonas sp. | reverse complement strand
CCTATGATTACAACTTACGGCCTTGATTAATGCAGTTTTTCAAGCAAAACAGATGTGCAAGGATTTGATTTAATTGGTGATAAAATTTGATATAACGAATTAATCAGTGGTTCTCTCAGCTAAATCGTTCCCATATCAAGTAAGGCTATTCAAGTATGGATGAAGCAATTAAAGTTTATTCACCGGATAAAGGATATTTAACTGAAACTATACGTGCGACGGAAATCAAAAGCCATGCTCATGCCAGAAAGCTCGCCCCATTAGTTGACGCTAATAAGAATTTGCTTTATTGGGTTAATTGGGGAGCGTTAAAGAAGAATGGCAAACACAAAGTGGCTCATTTCCGCCACTACCCACGAAGTAGTCAACGAAATTTAGGCCTAGCAATTATCGACGAAATCCAACTTCGTTACACTAAATCAAATGAAAGCTCGAAGCATAGGAAAGCCAAAGATGCTATTTACGATTTGTTGTGCGAATGGGTATCCGAAAAACGTCATTTACCTTGGATATTTAAAGATCAAGAAATATCTGATTTTATGTTATCTGGTGATCTCCTTGCCGACGCACTTGAAATACGAAAAGAATTTCCTATTGGAACCCCATTTGGAACTGATTACCGGCTTGATATAGCAGTCATTGGAAAGACTATTGGTAAATTACCAATTATTACAGGTGGCATCGAAGTTGAATTCACACACCACTTCGACTTTTCAAAAGCTTTGATATGTAAAAGTATCGGATTCCCGTTAATAAGTGTTGACATTGAACATTTAAACGAAAGTGATATTAATTAATAAAGAATGGGCCAGAATGGCTTTAACAGAAACAACTAAAAACAGTGCAGATGGGCTTCGGCGAAATTACATATATATACATAGATTTTTATCCAGTTTTTTCTTAGATATACCAAGAGATTTAGTTCCAGAGCTTCGACATCAATATGTTATTTTTTCTAAAGAACATGAAAAACTGAAAGTCTGGTTAATAGAGTTGCGTAAGGTTCTTGAGTTAACAGATAAACAGGTAGTAATTTCACCAATTCAAAACAAAAACTCGCAGTTAAAGATTCAAATTGAAAATGCTGGAAATCTAGCTGGGGAAAGTTGGTATGACCATAATCCAGATGCGTATATTCAACTTACAGTCGACAAGCCTGTCACAAAATCTGGAAATCTTTTTTACTTCCATTTGGTTTTAGCGAAGCTTTGCAATTCGGAATTGGATTGTTTGGTGGGCTACAAATACGAATTAGGACATATTCATAGTATCGGCGATCCTTTATATTGGTTCCGAGATCAGAAGATAGATAGCAGTTGGATCCGTAAGAAACTGGCTCCGAAACGCCTTAGTGAGCCAGTCAGGCAAATCTTAAATTATGTTGACTTATGGCGAGGGCCATTCAATTTTTACGGCTGACACGCTTCGCATCGAACCCCAGAGCGTTGGAACTATAAGTTTTAAATTTGGGAGTGGTTTTATCCCCTTTTTGCCGCGCAGGATCAAAGCGGTATGGGGCGGCTTTTCTTTTGGCCGGAGAATGAACACTGATTGGCTACGAGCTAGGATGCGATTCCTAACGTTAGTATCTTCATTTTGTAACTGTATTAATCAGTTTGGTTTTCTGCTGAACTATGGGACGGTTTTATTCCCGTTATTCCGCCCGGAGCATCGCGGCTTTTGGCGAGAATTGCCCGATAGGGGAGCGGCAGGGATGCCGCTCGTTTTCGGAGGGCTAAGGATAGCCCTTCCGAAAATCCTCGCCAAAAGCGAGAAGCGCAGGATTAAGGCGGAGTTCGGGTGTCGTTTCTTTTGGATACTTTTCTTTGGACAAGCAAAGAAAAGTATCGCGGTTGTCGGTCCGCGAACCGACATTAAATCAAGCTGTCGCGATAGCGAAACAACCTATATATCCAGCTTAATCTTCCCACTAGCATACTGATGCACCAACGAACTAATCAACGCCTGATAACTTAAGCCTTTACTAATCGATTGCGCTTTTAGGCTTTCCAAATCACTTTCCAATAATTGAATATTGACAGTTTGGGTTTTGGTCATTTGATCGCGGGCTATCTGGCTGTAGCGTTGTTTCTCGCTTTCCAGTTTATCAATGCTGGCTGCAGATCCGCTTTCGACATAATCGATAATGGCTTTTTCCTCTAACGAAAGTTTAGTCGCCATGCTTAACCTCTTTGTATTGCTTAAGGTATTTCCGACTCGGAATGATGTTTTTCAGGAAAATATTGTCGTCGTTCTCAATAAATGGGACGTAATAAACGTAATCCCTGATCTGCACAATAAACAGTTTTTGGTTTGGATATTTGTCCACATTATGGTGGGGCAAAATGTCCAGCAGCCGATCCTCATTGAGTGCCACCAACACATCTTCAAAACAAACCTGCCTGTCTCGCTTGATGAGTTGGTTTTTGTTTTCATCCCATTCAAAACGCATGCTGGTCAGCCTATCCAGGCAATTGGTACATATTAAGTCTAGTGCTTGTTAAATCCTAAATTCCGCCGACCTAGCATGCGCCGTCAAACTCTCTCCCCGCGCCAACACCGAAGCCACCCGACCAAGCTCTGAAGCCCCAGCAGCAGAGCAATTAATCAAACTACTGCGCTTTTGAAAATCATAAACCCCAAGCGGCGATGAATAGCGCGCAGTGCTGGACGTCGGTAAGACATGGTTCGGCCCGGCACAATAATCACCCAGAGCTTCAGCGGTGTAACGACCCATAAAAATAGCCCCGGCATTGCGGATGTTATCGGCTAATGCTTCGGGATCAGCGACAGATAACTCCAGGTGTTCCGGCGCAATGCGGTTGGCCACTTCGGCGGCTTCGGTTAAATCGGCGACTTTGATAAAGGCACCGCGCTCAGTCAAAGAAGCCCGAATAATCTCGGCTCGTTCCATCTCCGGCAGCAGTTTGTTGATGCTGGCTTCGACTTGATCCAGAAATTCGGCTTGGTCGCTGATCAAAATCGATTGGGCGTTTTCGTCGTGTTCGGCTTGCGAAAATAAATCCATCGCAATCCAGTCCGGATCGGTTTCGCCGTCGCAGATAATCAAAATTTCCGACGGGCCTGCAATCATGTCGATACCGACCTGACCGAACACCAGCTTTTTAGCGGTGGCGACGTAAAAATTGCCGGGGCCGACAATTTTATCTACGGCAGGAATGGTTTCTGTGCCATACGCCAGAGCTGCCACGGCTTGCGCGCCGCCGATGGTAAAGACTCTATCTACGCCAGCGATATAGGCAGCGGCCAAGACCATGGCATTAGTTTCGCCGCCTGGCGTGGGTACTACCATGATGAGTTCACCAACACCTGCCACTTTGGCTGGAATCGCGTTCATTAAAACCGATGAGGGGTAAGCGGCTTTGCCGCCTGGAACATACAAACCGGCTCTATCCAGCGGCGTGACCTTTTGGCCTAACAGATTGCCGTTGGCTTCGGTGTATTGCCAGGACTGCAGCTTTTGATGTTCGGCATAGCTGCGGATACGCTCGGCCGCAGTTTGCAGGGCTTTGGCTTGCGCGTCCGGTAAGCTGTCCCATGCTTGCTTCAAAGCCGCTTGGCTCAGTTCCAGTTCGCCGGCAGTCTGAAATTGGGTGCGATCAAAACGATTGGTGTAGTCGATCAAGGCCTCATCACCCTTTTTCCGCACGTTGGCGATGATCTCTAAAACCCGTTGGTGGATTTCCAGATCGTCGCTGGCGTCCCAATCCAGTCTTTGTTTGAGTGCTTGGGCAAAGTCGGGGCTGGCGCTGTCGAGACGCAGCATGTTGATCGAAGTCATGGGATTTACCTTTGGGCTAAGGTGATTTCAAACTGATCTATCAAGGCTTGGATGGCTTGGTGTTTCATTTTCATGGCGGCCTTATTAACTACCAGACGCGAGGTGATGTTGGCAATCAGTTCGCGAGCCTCCAGGCCGTTGGCTTTTAGGGTGTTGCCGGTATCGACCAAATCGACGATGCAGTCAGCCAAGCCAACCAATGGTGCCAGTTCCATAGAACCGTATAGTTTGATGATTTCGGCCTGAATGCCTAAATCGGCGAAATAGCGCTGCGCCGTTTTGACATATTTGGTGGCGACGCGTAAACGACCTTTCACCTCAGGTGCATTGACCGGGCCGGCAGTCATCAGGCGGCAACCGGCAATGCCCAAGTCCAGCGGTTCGTATAAGCTTTCTGCACCGTGTTCCAGCAGAACATCTTTACCGGCTATACCCATGTCGGCTGCGCCGTACTCGACAAAAGTCGGTACGTCGGTGGCGCGGATGATAACCAGTTGCACATCCGCACGAGTGGTTTGCAAAATCAATTTACGGCTTTTGTCCGGGTCATCAATCGGTGTGATACCTGCCTGTTGCAAAAACGGCAGGGCTTCTTCGTAAATGCGGCCCTTGGATACGGCAATAGTCAACATGAGCGTGTCGGGTGTTAATTGGGTACCCGGCGGATGCCGGCGCCCAGTTGGGTCAATTTTTCTTCGATGTGGTCGTAACCGCGGTCGATGTGATAGATGCGGTCGACCAGTGTTTCGCCATTGGCCACCAAGCCAGCCAGTACCAGACTGGCTGAGGCCCGCAGGTCGGTTGCCATTACCGGGGCGGCAGTCAATCTGTCTATGCCGGTGATGATGGCGGTGTTGGATTCCAGTTTGATTTGTGCGCCCATGCGTTGCATTTCCTGCACGTGCATGAAGCGGTTTTCAAACACGGTTTCGGTAATCAGGCCAACGCCTTCGGCGACCGAGTTCAGTGCCGTAAACTGGGCCTGCATGTCGGTTGGGAACGCTGGGTAGGGGGCAGTGCGCACGGATACAGCTTTGGGGCGTTTGCCATGCATGTTTAATTCGATCCAATTATCACCGCAGGTGATTTCGGCGCCGGCTTCTCTGAGTTTGACCAATACTGCATCCAGTGTGGTTGGGTCGGTGTTTTTCAACTTGACCCGGCCACGGCTGATGGCACCCGCTACCAGATAGGTACCGGTTTCGATGCGGTCCGGCAAAATGTCGTAATGTAATCCGGGCACGCCAAGTTTTTCTACGCCTTCGACGGTAAGAATATCGGTGCCGATGCCGGTGATTTTGGCGCCCATTTTGTTTAAGAAGTGAGCTAAATCCGATACTTCTGGTTCTTTGGCGGCGTTTTCGATAATGGTGACGCCTTCCGCCATAGTGGCAGCCATCAGTATATTTTCGGTGCCGGTGACGGTGATCTTATCTAGTACCAAATGGCAGCCTTGCAGGCGTTTGGCTCTGGCGTGGATATAGCCCGCTTCAACCTGAATGTCTGCACCCATTTTGATTAATGAATCAAGGTGAATGTCGACGGGCCGGGTGCCGATGGCGCAGCCGCCGGGCAATGACACGTGTGCTTCGCCGAAACGGGCCAGTAAGGGCCCCAACACCAAAATCGACGCGCGCATGGTTTTCACCAGTTCGTAGGGCGCTTCGTATTTGTCGATAGTGCTGGAATCGACTTCAATGTTCATTTTCTCATCGACCATCAAACCCACGCCCATCTGGCCCAACAGTTCCAGGGTGGTGGTAATGTCGTGCAAATGCGGAATGTTGCCGATGCTGACTGGGGGTTCGGATAGCAGCGTGGCTGCCAAAATAGGTAAGGCAGCATTTTTGGCGCCGGAAATGCGTAGTTCCCCGTCAAGCGGATCCCCGCCGGTAATCAGTAATTTATCCATTGATGTTGGCTACATTGTTGGGGGTAGTTCTGGATGAGCTACCGGAATAATATTCAGTTTCGTCAAAACCGCTCAATTTGGCCAGCGCCATCAATTGATCCGGAATGTTTTTAAAGCGCAACTGGGCTCGGATCATACGGCTTTGTCTGATCCATTCAATCATCAAAGCCAAGCCTGCGCTATCGGTAGTGCCGACTTTGGCTAAATCGATGTAAACCGTTTCTATGCCTTTCAGAAAACGAAAAGACTGCAGGGTTTCCTGATCTATGCTGGCAAAGGTCAGGTTGCCTTCCACGGTGAAATAACCGGGCGATTGCTCGACCAAACTCAGTTTTGCCATTACTTGCCTTCAGCTTTGTTCAGCATGAATTTGCCGATCATTTCTTCCAAAACGATGGCGGAACTGGTGATGTCGAGCGTGCTTTTGTCTTTCAGGAATTCTTCCGAAGAGCCGGGGTCGATGCTGATGTATTGTTCGCCTAACAAGCCGGCGGTATAAATGCTGGCGCTGGAATCATCGGGCAGGTTGTTGTATTGGGCATCGATATGCATTTCCACCACGGCTTCGTGTGATTCGTTATCCAGCTTTATGGATGAAACCCTGCCGATTTTAACCCCGGCAACCGACACCGCGGATTTGACTTTCAAGCCGCCGGAGTTTTGAAAACGGGCGCTGATGGTGTAGCTATCGCTGCTGCTATAACTGCCGAGATTGCTGATTTGTAAAGCCATGTAAAACAGCGCAGCTATGCCGATGGCGACAAACAAACCCACCATGGTGTCCTGCGTTTTTGAGTGCTGCATGTTAAATGTCTCCAAACATGAGAGCGGTTAAAATGAAATCGAGTCCCAGAATCGAAAAGGCGGAGTTGACCACGGTGCGGGTGGTCGCGCGGCTGACACCCTCCGAGGTGGGAATGGCGTCGTAGCCTTCAAATAACGCAATCCAGGACACCACAAAGCCAAAGACCACGCTTTTGATGATGCCGTTGATAATGTCTTCGTTAAAGTCTATGCCCGCCTGCATTTGTGACCAGAATGCGCCGTCATCGACGCCGAGCATGCCTACTCCCACCATTTGCCCGCCTATCACACCGATAGAGCTGAAAATAGTGGCGAGTAGCGGGGTGGAAATCAAACCTGCCATAAAGCGCGGTGTAATGATTCTATTGATCGGGTTAACCGCCATCATTTCCATGCCGGATAATTGTTCGGTGGCTTTCATCAAGCCGATTTCAGCAGTTAAGGCCGAACCGGCGCGTCCGGCAAACAACAATGCCGACACGACGGGGCCCAGTTCGCGGACCAGCGACGCCGCCACCATCAACCCCAACGATTCTTCGGCACCGAAATCGGACAGAATGTAAAAGCCCTGTAAGCCCAGAACCATGCCGACGAACAGCCCGGAGATGGCGATAATCAAAAAAGACAATACGCCAACGGAATACAATTGCTTCATCAGCAGATTGGGTCGAGGCAACACTTCGACAATGCCGGCTAAGGTATGGATCAAGAAAAACGTAGCTCTGCCCAGTTTGGCGAAGCTGCTACGAGAGGAGTGCCCCAACGACTCTAAAAACTCAAACATGTTGCTCCGATTTATTTTGTAGACAGCAAATCGTCAAGGTAATCGATGGCTGGGTAATGAAAATGCACCGGGCCATCGGCGTCGCCGTTCATAAACTGTTGTACCCAGGCTGAGTCGGATTGAGCCAGTTGCTGCGGTGTGCCTTGACCAACGATTTTGCCTTCTGACAGCACATAAATGTAATCGGCGATGGCTGCGGTTTCCTGAACATCATGCGAGACGATGATGCTGGTCAGGCCCAGTGTGTTGTTCAACGACTTGATCAGGTGAACCAACGCACCCATTGATATAGGATCCTGGCCAGTGAAAGGCTCGTCATACATGATCATCATCGGATCCAGGGCAATGGCTCGAGCCAGAGCTACCCGTCTGGCCATGCCGCCGGATAATTCATTCGGCATCAAATGGCGTGCACCGCGCAACCCCACAGCGTGTAATTTCATCAGTACCAGGGTGCGGATCATGGTTTCCGGCAAGTGGGTGTGCTCACGCAAAGGAAATGCCACATTATCGTAAACGTTCATATCCGTCAGCAAGGCACCGCTTTGAAACAGCATGCCTATGCGTTTACGCAGATTGTAAAGTTCTTTGGTTTTCAGGCGGTGTACGTTTTGACCGTCTACACGGATTTGCCCGGCTTCCGGATAAAGTTGACCGCCAATCAGTTTGAGCAGCGTGGTTTTGCCGGTACCGCTGGGTCCCATGATCGCAGTGATTTTTCCACGCTCAATATCCAGGCTTATGTCATCAAAAATTTTTCGCGTTCCGCGGGAGAAACTCAGATTTTTGACGGTAACGATATGATTATGTGCGCTTGCGCTATTTGGCATGTACCGAGAATACAGGAATTTTTTGAATTTAAGAGTCTATTTTGTATGAGGCGTTAAGAATAAGTCAATGACTTAGGATGAAAAGGGCAGTAATAACATGCAATAATGGATCCTTTTTGTGGATGTTGATGGGTGATGGTTTTGGTGTGCGATCAGGATATTCAGGCTTTGGCGGCAGCGGTGATTCAGACCGAAATGCAAGCGATTGCCAAATTAGCCGAGCGCATTGATGACCAGTTTGTTCGGGCTTGCCATCTGTTATTGGCATGTAAAGGTCGGGTGGTTGTTACCGGCATGGGCAAATCCGGGCATATAGCCGGAAAAATCGCTGCAACCCTTGCAAGCACCGGTACGCCGGCTTTTTTTGTGCATCCTGGCGAAGCCAGTCATGGCGATTTAGGCATGATCACCCGCCAGGATGTGGTCTTGGCGTTGTCAAATTCCGGTAACACAGAAGAAATATTGACGATTTTGCCTATTATTAAACGGCTGGGTGTGCCTCTGATTGCCATGACCGGTAATCCTGACTCTGCATTGGCCCGTTTATCTTCTGTGCATATCAATGTCAGTGTTGAGCAGGAAGCTTGTCCACTAGGCTTGGCGCCAACCGCCAGCACTACTGCAGCCTTGGTGATGGGGGATGCATTAGCGGTTTCGCTGTTGCAAAGCAAAGGGTTTACCCGTGACGATTTTGCCTTGTCGCATCCGGGTGGCAGTTTGGGTAAACGCTTGTTATTGCAGGTCAGCGACATTATGCATCGCGATGCCGAGGTGCCGAGCGTGGCCGATAGTGCTTTGGTCAGTGCCGCGTTACTGGAGATGACGGGCAAAAAATTGGGTATGACTGCTGTAGTCGATATCAATCGACGTGTAGTGGGTATTTTTACCGATGGTGATTTGCGGCGGATGTTGGAAAAAAATCTGGATGTGCATAACACTTTGCTTGCGCACGTCATGACACATCCCTGCACAGTGATTCATGCTGACATTTTAGCAGCCGAAGCCATGCAGATCATGGAAACCAAAAAGATCAATGCCTTGTTGGTAGTTGACGAACATCAGAACCTATTGGGCGCATTGAATATGCATGATTTGTTACGTGCCGGTATCGTTTGAGGATGGCTAAATGTTGAATGTATCCCAAGAACAGCAGGACAAAATTAAACGCTTGAAACTGCTGATTCTGGATGTGGATGGCGTACTGACGGATGGACGTTTATTTTTTGATGATCTCGGCAAAGAGTACAAATGTTTTCATGCCCGAGATGGTCATGGCATTAAATTGTTGCGCCAATCCGGTGTGAATGTGGCAGTGATTTCCGGCCGAAAATCGAATTCTGTGGCGTTGCGTATGCAAAGCTTGGGGGTCGATTTGGTTTACCAAGGGCATGAAAACAAGCGGGCGGCTTTTGCGGAAATCTTGCAAATCTTGAATTTGCAACCCGAACAGGTCGCTCATGTAGGGGATGATGTGCTGGATTTGCCGGTTATGACTCAGGCCGGGTTTGCAGTAGCGGTGGCTGATGCGAATTTTGCGGTCAAGCAACGGGCCGATTGGTGTACGCAATCAGCCGGTGGATTGGGTGCAGTGCGGGAAGTATGTGATTTGATCATGCAGGTGCAGGGTACTTTTGACGAGATATTACAGACGTACTTATGAGTTTTTGGGATAAATATCAGTCATTTGTTTATATCTTTGCAGTAGCCTTGTTGACTTGGTGGCTGCAGCAAATCTATGAACAACGCGATATCGAGGTCAAGGTCACCGAAAATAGCCCGGATTTTTTCAGTTCAGGGTATTACAAAAAAGAGATGGGTATTGATGGCCTGCTAAAAAGTGAATTGACAGCTGATAAGATGCAGCATTTTAAACAGGATGGCTCCACGCATCTGCAACAGCCGATCATGAATTTGTACAACCCCAATGCGGCTCCCTGGGTAATTCGTTCAGAGAGCGGCATAATGGCTGCGGATGGAGATAACCTGCAGTTGAATGGAAAAGCGTTGATCAATCGAGATGCATACAAGCGATCGGCTGCATTGAAAGTCAATACCTCGAATTTACGGGTTAAATTGTCAACCAATTATGCTGAAACGGCGGATTGGGCGGAACTGATCAGTCCGCCTAATCAAACATCGGGCACGGGGATGGAAGTAACCTTTGCCAGTCCTATTCACTTGAAATTATTGTCCAAGGTAAAAGGGCGCTATGAAATTAAGTAATATTATTGGCTTGGGGCTTTTGCTATCCGTGCGCCTGGCTTTTGGCTTGGAAAACGATGCTGAGCAGCCCATTTATATTGACTCGGATAATGCCGTGTACGACGAAAAGGGCCAGACCAGTACGTATACCGGCAATGTGGTGGCAAAACAGGGTAGTATCAAAATCGATGCGGATAAGTTGGTGGTGTTTCTGAGGGATGGCGCTATTATCAAACTAGTGGCGACCGGAAAACCTTCCAAATTCGAGCAGTTGCCAGCGGTTGGCAAGGAAAAGATGTACGGTGAAGGCTTGGTTAACGAATTTTATCCGGAAAAAAATCTGTTGGTTTTCATGCAGAATGCTTCAGTCTGGCAAGGTGATGCCAAGCAATCCAGCGAGCGTATCGAGTATGATACAAAAAACTCCCTTTTAAAGGCCGGGGAAAGCAGTTCGGACGGTAAACGCGTGCATTCCGTGATCAAGCCTAAAACAGTAGCCAAACCCGCGCAGTGATATGGCTCGATTAACTGCAGAACAACTTTTTAAAAGTTATAACAAGCGCAATGTTGTTAATGGTGTCAGCTTGCAGGTCAATACAGGTGAGGTGGTTGGCTTGCTTGGACCCAATGGTGCCGGTAAAACCACCAGTTTTTACATGTTGGTGGGACTGATCAAGGCCGATGGCGGTGAAATTTATCTGGATGATCAGCGAATTACGCATCATCCCATGCATAGACGAGCAAGGTTGGGGATCGGTTACTTGGCGCAGGAGGCATCGGTATTCCGTAAGCTGAGTGTGGCTGACAACTTACGTGCGGTTCTTCAGATTCGCGCCGATCTGACAGATGGGCAGATTGAATTAATCATTGATGAATTATTGGATGAATTCGGTATCGGGCACTTACGAAATCAACTCGCACTTGGTCTTTCGGGGGGCGAACGTAGGCGTGTCGAGATTGCTCGCGCACTGGCTTCGGAACCGCAATTTATCTTGCTGGATGAGCCGTTTGCGGGTGTGGACCCCATTTCGGTGCTTGAGTTACAGAAGATCATTGCTCATTTGAAACAGCGTGGTATCGGGATTTTGATTACAGAACATAAAGTTAGGGAAACCTTGGAAATATGCGATCGGGCCTATATTCTTAACGGTGGCCAAGTCATTGCCGAAGGTCAGTCGCGCGAGCTGGTTGAAAACGAGGAAGTACGGCGAGTGTATTTGGGCGACTCATTTAGCTTATAGGTATCAATCGGTTATGAAGCAGTCTTTACAGCTTAGAATTGGCCAAAGCCTGACCATGACGCCGCAGTTGCAGCAGGCGATTAAGCTGTTGCAAATGTCGACTTTGGATCTTCAGCAAGAAATTCAGCAGGCATTGGAATCCAATATGATGTTGGAAGTCGAAGAAGATGATTTGCCGACCCTGGAATACCGGGAAAAGACAACCGAGAATAACGATCAAGTCACCAGCGAAGGTTCGCAAACCGATATGCCGGATGAGTTACCGGTTGATGTCAGTTGGGATGATGTTTACGAAAGTTCTTTACCTGCCGGCGATGATTCTGAAGTCGCTGAGTTTGAAACCTTTCGGGGTAAAACCCAAACCTTGCAGGATCATTTAATCTGGCAACTGGAATTGACGCATGTCTCTGAGCGTGATTACGCTATCGCTGTCGGGATTATCGATGCCATAAATGATGATGGCTATGTTGCCACGGACTTGAATGATATTTATCAGGGGCTTTTGGAGCAGCTGGATGATTTGGAGATGGATGAGGTGCAGGCTGTATTGCACATGATCCAGAATTTTGATCCGGTTGGCGTGGCCGCTCTGGATTTGGCTGATTGCCTGCGCTTGCAGATGGTGCAATTGCCGAACGATACGCCGTTTAAAGCGGATGCGCTGGATTTTATCTGTCGGCACTTGGAATTGCTGGCCAGTTGTGATCAGGCCAGATTAATGAAACGGGTAGGCTTTAGTGAAGAGCAGATGAAGGGGGTGCTGGCATTGATCAGAACCCTGGACCCCAAACCGGGAGCTCGTTTACAGGAAATGGATGTCGAATATGTGGTGCCGGATGTGTTTGTGTCCAAGGTCAAAGATCAGTGGACGGTGAGTTTGAATCCGGAGATTGCCCCCAAACTGCGTGTCAATCCGTTTTATTCCGGCATGATCAAACGGGCGGACAATAGCCAGGATAATGTCAGCATGAAGAACCATTTGCAGGAAGCGCGCTGGTTTATCAAAAGCCTGCATAGTCGAAACGATACCTTGTTGCGGGTTGCCAGAAGTATTGTGGAAAAGCAGGGAGAATTTTTCGAACACGGGCCGATTGCCATGAAAGCCATGGTTCTCAGGGATATTGCCGAAGAACTGGAATTGCACGAGTCCACTATTTCTCGGGTTACCACCCAAAAATACATGCACACCCCACAGGGCGTGATCGAATTTAAGTATTTCTTCTCCAGCCATGTCAGTACAGACAGTGGAGGCGAGTGTTCTGCGACAGCGATCAGGGCACTGATAAAAGAGTTGGTTGGCAATGAAAATCCAGCCAAACCATTAAGCGATAGTAAAATATCCGACTTATTGAACGAGAAGGGCATTAACGTGGCGCGTCGCACCATTGCCAAATATCGCGAAGCGATGTCCATCCCTTCAACCAGCCAGCGGAAAAGGCTAATTTAATCAAACAGGAAGCACATTTTTTATAAACAGGAGTATTTCCATGCAAGTCAGTATCACAGGTCATCACGTAGAAGTCACCGAGGCATTAAGAGCCCACGTTGAAGACAAAATCAGCAAAATCAAACGTCACTTTGATAACGTAGTGGACGTACACGTTATTTTGACCGTCGAAAAATTAGAACAAAAAGCCGAAGCAACCGTCCAAATCAGCGGCGCTAAATTATATGCCGACGATACTCAAGCCGATATGTATGTTGCCATCGACAATATGGTTGACAAATTGGACAGACAAATCGTCAAGCATAAAGAAAAATTACAAAACCATCGTTAACCGGGCAAGAATAAGGGCAGGGCGAGGTTTGGCTTCGCCCTGATTTGAGTGAATTATGAAACTGGTCATTATTAGCGGATTATCGGGCTCAGGCAAAAGTATCGCGCTGGATACACTCGAAGATTCTGGATATTACTGCATAGACAATCTGCCGATTGCCTTGCTGACGAGTTTTATTGATCATGTCATGCTGGAAGACCGGCAAACCTACAATAAAACCGCTATTGGTATTGATGCCCGAAATCAACCGGACAATTTGGCGGATTTTCCCAGTAAATTGAAGTTTATCCGGGAAAAAGGTATCGAATGCGATGTGATCTATATGTATGCGGATGAAAACATCATCCTCAAACGTTATAGCGAAACCCGGCGCAGACACCCGCTGACCACAGAGACTCTGCCGTTGCGAGAGGCGCTGGAAATCGAGCAGCAGTTACTCAGACCTTTTGCAGTAAATGCAGACATCACGATTGATACCAGCTTTACCCATTATCATCAGCTCAGGGATTTATTGAAAAATAGGATGGGGGAAAAGGGTAGCAGTAGTTTATCCATTTTGTTTCAATCCTTTGGTTTTAAATATGGCATTCCACTGGATGCGGATTTTGTATTCGATGCACGGAGTTTGCCAAATCCATATTGGGTGTCCGAGTTGCGAGGTTTTAACGGCAAGGATCAACCTGTCGTCAGTTTTTTACAGGGAGAGGCTATTGTTCAAGAGTTTTTACACGATATTGGTCAATTTATAGAGCGTTGGGCGCCTCGCTTTGAATCAGATAACAGAAGTTATCTGACAATTGCCATCGGTTGTACCGGCGGACAACACCGTTCGGTTTTTCTGGTGGAAGCGCTCAGCAAACATTTCAAAAGCAAAATTCCGAACGTCATAACCCGGCACCGTGAATTGCGTTAATTACGGTATTTATGCCGTTAAACACTATTTTTCCTATGTCATCATTAGCGATAGAAAACAGTAAGCAACTGCTGGAAAGAGCAAACCAGATTCTGGACAAAGATTCACCGCTTGAAATCAGAAATCTGGTGCATTCTTTATATCCTGCAGAAACAGCGCATATTCTGGAGTCGTTGGCGCCTGAGAAACGGATCAAAATCTGGTCTGTAATCCCGCCATCGGTTATGGGGGAAATTCTGGTTGAAGTGAACGTTGATGTTGGTAGTTACTTGCTGAGCATTACCGATCGTAAGGATCTGATTGCAGCTTGCGAGAATATGGGGTCCGACAATATGGTCGACCTGTTGCATGTATTGCCAGAGCCTTTGTTATCGCAAGTTATCGAAACAATCGGTACTCAAAACCGCAATCGTTTCGAAAAATCACTGCAATATGCGGACAATACGGCAGGCAGTATGATGTCTCAAGACGTCTTGACCGTGCGCTCGGATGTGACATTGGATGTGGTCGCGCGTTATTTGAGGTTGCGAGGACATATCCCTGCCGGTATAGACAGTTTGTTTGTGGTGGATAGGACTGAGCAGTTTCAGGGCGTTTTGCCCTTAAGTCAGTTTCTGGCGAGCGATCCGCATAAAAGAGTGGTAGATGTTATGGATAACCGCAAGATAGCGGTTCTATACAGTACACCTAGTCGAGATGTCATTAAATTAATAGATCAACGCAATTTGTTATCGGTGCCGGTGGTTTCTGATGCTGGCAAGGTAATCGGGCGAGTGGCTTTAGATGACGTGGTCGACGTGATTCGTGAGGAAGCCAATCACTCCTTGTTGGGCATGGCCGGTTTAACAGATGAGCAGGATATGTTTTCGCCGGTCATGACCAGTGCCAAACGTCGCGCCGTTTGGTTAGGGATTAATTTATTGACAGCATTTTTAGCTGCATGGGTGATCGATTTATTTGAAGATACCATTCAGCAAATTGTTGCTTTAGCCGTGTTGATGCCGATTGTGGCCAGCATGGGGGGCATTGCCGGAAGTCAGACCTTAACCCTGGTGATTCGCGGACTGGCTCTGCAGCAGATATCCTCAGAAAACACCATGAGTCTTTTGTTTAAAGAAGTATCCGTTGCCTTGGTCAATGGTTTGGTCTGGTCAGTTGTAGTCGCTGGCGTGGCAGGTTTTTGGTTTCATGATGCCCATCTGGGGGTGTTGTTAGGTTCTGCCATGATGATCAATCTGGTCTGTGCGGCTTTATCCGGTGTGAGCATTCCGGTTTTGCTGGATAAGATGGGTATCGATCCGGCTTTGGCGGGCGGCGTATTGCTGACTACCATCACCGATGTGGTTGGTTTTATGGCCTTTTTAGGTTTAGCAACCCTGTTCTTACTCTAAGGCGCGCTATGCTTTTGGTGATGGATGATGGTAGTATTTCCCTTAATACAAATAGCTGATTGTTTTTGAAAACTCTATGTCTACCAGTTCACCTACTTTGCAAAAAGCAGCTTTAGAGTTTAAAAGCACTTCCTTGACTGTACCTGTCTTGCTTTTGGCGAGTAACAATCTGTCACATATTGAACTGCAGCTTAAAGAAAAAATTACCCAAGCCCCCGAGTTTTTTAAGAACTCGCCGCTTTTAATCGATTTGCAAAAATTAAATAGCCAGAATTTAGATTGCGAATTACCGGACTTGGTTAAACTGGTGCGTGATCTTGGTTTTATGCCAATTGGCATTCGTGGTGGCTCAGAACAACAAAACCATATTGCTTTGGAGATAAAGCTGCCGGTGCATTCCATGCATGGCACTAACGCTCCGATTACTAACAAGCCGGAGCCTAAAACAATTGCCGTTGTTGAGGTTGAAGAGGCTAAACAACCCGAACAAAATCAAGAGAATAAATTAATTACCCAGCCTGTCCGGTCCGGACAACGAGTGTATGCCAAAGGCGATTTGATTGTGACAGCAACCGTCAGCGCAGGCGCTGAAATCATGGCAGAAGGCAATATTCATGTGTATGGCACCTTGCGTGGAAGGGCGCTGGCAGGGGTGTTGGGTAATATCAATAGTCGGATTTTCTGCTCAGATTTGCAGGCCGAATTGATTTCAATTGCCGGCATTTATCAGCTTAGCGACGACTTAAGTCCTGCGCTTGCGCACAAACCCGTTCAAATTAGCCTGGATAACCAGACGCTAATCATTAAAGATATTTAAGCTTTTCTCGGAGGAATAACATTGGCCAGAATTATCGTCGTAACGTCAGGAAAAGGTGGGGTTGGTAAAACTACCACCAGTGCGGCTATCGCAATGGGCCTGGCAAAAAGAGGCCATAAAACCGCCGTTATCGATTTCGATGTAGGCTTGCGTAACCTGGATTTGATTATGGGTTGTGAGCGCCGGGTGGTTTATGATTTGGTTAATGTAATCAATAATGAAGCGACCCTAAAACAAGCGCTGATTAGAGATAAACGTTGCGATCAGTTGTTCATTCTGCCAGCGTCTCAAACCCGCGATAAAGATGCGTTGACGACAGAAGGCGTGGGTAAGATTCTTGAAGAATTGGCAAAGGATTTTAAATACATTGTGTGTGATTCGCCAGCCGGTATCGAACGGGGGGCTACCTTGGCCATGTATTTTGCCGACGATGCTTTTGTGGTAACCAATCCGGAAGTGTCATCAGTACGTGATTCGGATCGGATGTTGGGAATCTTGTCCAGCAAATCCAGGCGTGCTGAAAAGGGTGAAGAACCCATTAAAGAGTACCTACTGCTGTCGCGTTACTCGCCTGACAGAGTCAAACTGGGAGAAATGTTGAGTGTTGATGATGTTCAGGAAATCCTGTCCTTACATCTGCTGGGCGTCATTCCAGAATCAAAATCAGTATTGAATGCTTCGAACTCGGGTACGCCCGTTATCCTTGATGAGCTAAGCGATGCCGGTCAAGCCTATGCGGACATTGTTGCCCGCTATTTAGGGGAAGACAAACCCCATCGTTTCATTGAGGAAGAGAAAAAAGGCTTGTTTAGCAAGCTGTTAGGGAGAAAGTGATGAGCCTTTTGGATTATTTCAGATCATCGAAACCCAGCAGTGCATCTTTGGCCAAAGAGCGATTGCAAATCCTGGTGGCGCATGAGCGTTCGTCTCGTAGTCAACCATCGTATTTGCCTGAGATGCAGCAGGAGTTGCTGGCAGTTATTCGTAAATATGTCAATGTTGGTCAGGATGCTATAACGGTCAACTTCGAGCAGGATGGCAATCAGGAAACCTTGGAATTGAATATTGTATTACCGGATGACCGATAGGATTTTTTCGGTACAATAAAACAGTCGCCTATATGAGCCGATAAGGCCAAGAAAGATTTTTTTGTCGAAATGTGAGGTATTGAAATGAGAGATACAATTGGTGATGCGGCCGGCAAAATTTGGCACTATCTGAATGAAAATGGTGACGCAAGCGTCTCAAAAGTTACCGCTGAGACTGGTTTGGGCAAAAACGAAGTGCAGCGAGGTATAGGCTGGCTTCTCAAAGAAGATAAACTGCATATCGATACAGTGGGTCGTGCCGAAACCTTGTCATTGAAATAATATTTCCAACCTACCCTGCTCTAAGCCAGACCTAAGCAAACACAGTCAAACTTCAGGCTAATGCCTCTTGGATTGTTGTTTTGCCGGGGCTGGGTTTGGCAGGGTTTTTTATGCGCGAGTTTTGTATGGTTAAAGCTTGCCAAACAAAATTAGACTAAACTGCAATTACTGAAAGGGATTGTCAGTAGTCAATTACCATCGAATTTTAAAGCACAACTTTTTGATTCACACTTCTTCATAGTTTGGAGTTTCTTGCTCGAAATGAAAGCTAAATTAGCCACTTTATTTACTTTAATCGTTTTGGTTGTTCTCAACGTTGGCATCTGGTCTTACGTGAACAATCCTTTACAGTTGCCGTCCTGGAATAGCACCATGATGGGGGTTACCTATAATGGCACCCGCCGTGACTTCAATCCCGAACTGAAAAATTATCCCACTCGCGAACAGGTTCAAGAAGATCTGGCCTTGTTATCAGACAAAGTGCACTCAATCAGAACCTATACCTCATTGGAAGGTATGGAAGTGGTGCCTGAGATTGCGGCTCAAAACAACATGCATCTGGCCATGGGGGCTTGGATTGATCTGTTCGATGACACAACCACCGAACAGGACAGGCTGAAAATTGAAGAGAAAAATCGCCGTGATATTGAAAGTCTGATCAGTTTAAGTAATCAATACCCTAAAACCATCGTCAGAACTCTGGTAGGCAACGAATCCTTATTGAGAGCCCGTTCCAAACTTGCTGGTCCGATTGCCGATCAAATTACCGAACAGTTCAAGGGCCAATTGAGCGAGCAGGACATCAAAGACAAAATTGAAACCGAGGTTAAAGTCAAAGTAGCTGAAAAAGCCTCGCAGCTGATCGACTACATCCGCGAAGTCAAAAAACGTACCTGGAAGCCTGTCAGTACATCAGAAACCTGGGATATTTGGGAAGCGAATCCCGCATTGGTTGAAGAGGTGGACTACATCGGTGTACATATCCTGCCTTACTGGGAGAACGTGCCAGTCGATAAAGCACCCGGCGCAGAAGGGTATGCTGCGGTTGATTATGTATTTAAGCGGTTTTATGAATTGCAGCAAAAATACCCTAACAAGCCGATTGTAATTACCGAGACCGGTTGGCCGTCTGATGGGCCTCCACAGAAAAGTGCTTCTGCATCGCTGGTTAACGAAGCCAAGTTTTTACGGGCTTTCCTGAATCGGGCCACGGCTGAAAACGTTATTTACTATGTTATCGAGGCGTTCGACCAGCCCTGGAAAATCGAACTTGAAGGTACTGCCGGTGCCTATTGGGGTTTATTTAATGCGGATCGCCAACCTAAATTCCCGATGGAAGGTGAAGTGGTTGCCAATCCGATGTGGCGCAATTTTGCGACGGGTGCCGCTTTACTTAGCGTTATCTTGATGTCGGCGTTTTTGTTTACCCGTAAAAGTCTGAAATTACCGGGTAAGTTGTTGTTCGGCATCGTAGCCAATTTGGCGGCCTCGGTATTGTTCTGGTCAGCTTCCATTGCTGCGGCCCAGTATCAAACCAGTTTTTCCGTGGTGTTTTGGAGCATTCTGTTAATGATGCAGGCCATGGCGATTTTGGTATTGTTAACGGAAAGTCTTGAATTGGCTGAGGTGTTGTGGCATCGCAAGGGGCGTCGCACGTTTACACCGTTAACGCCCAGTGCCGATTTTAAATACCCAAAAGTGTCCATTCATTTGCCGATTCATAACGAACCACCTGAAATGGTGCGTAAAACCTTGAATGCGTTGGCCAAAGTGGATTACCCAAACTTCGAAGTGCTGGTAATGGATAACAACACCAAAGATCCAGAGGTTTGGCGGCCTGTGTCGGAAGATTGTGATCGCTTGGGTCCAAAATTTCGCTTTTTCCATCTGGATAACTGGCCCGGTTTTAAGGCTGGGGCCATTAACTACGCACTGGAAAATACCGCTGAAGACGCGGAGATCATCGCGGTAATCGATAGCGATTACATTTTGAACCCGGATTGGTTGAAAGCGATGGTGCCATATTTCGATCAGGAAAATGTCGGTTTCGTGCAATCCCCACAAGATTATCGCGACGCCCACCAAGGCACTTTTAAAGACATGTGTTATTGGGAATATGCCGGATTCTTTAACATCGGCATGGTGCAACGCAACGAATATAACGCCATCATTCAGCATGGCACCATGACCATGGTCCGCAAGTCAGCGTTTGAAAAAGTTGGCGCTTGGGGGGAGTGGTGTATCTGCGAAGACAGCGAATTGGGTCTGCGTCTTTATGAGGCCGGTTATGATTCGGTTTACTGCAAAGAATCGTTTGGACGTGGCTTGATGCCGGATACCTTCTCCGGCTATATGACGCAACGTTTCCGTTGGGTGTATGGCGCCATGCAAATTATCAAAAAGCATTGGCGACATTTTCTACCCAACAAAAAATCATTGCTGACACCTGCGCAGCGATATTACTTTGTGGCGGGTTGGTTGCCTTGGTTTTCCGATGCTTTAGCCTTGTTATTTACCGGCGCCAGTTTAGTATTGACCACGCTATTAGTACTCAATCCATTGCATAGCGAATTACCGATCAATGCCTTCCTGTTGCCGACTATCGGTTTGTTTGTGTTCAAGGTGGGGCGAGGGTTGTGGTTGTATAAAGCGCGGGTGGCTTGCTCAATCCTGCAAGCGATGGGGGCTGCATTGGCCGGCTTGTCGCTGACGCACACGGTGGCGCGCGGCACTCTGCAAGGTTTGTTCACCTCGGGTAAACCCTTCATGCGCACTCCGAAATATGAAGCCCAGGGCCCATTGATTGCCGGGTTATTGGTTATCTGGCAGGAAATTCTCTTACTGACCTTGTTAATCGCAGGTATCGTGGCGATGCGAATGGAGCCGCAATTCGACAACACTAGCGGGCGATTGTGGGTTGCAGTATTGGCTGTGCAAGCAGTACCCTATCTAGCCACTTTCCTGACTATTTTAATCAGTGTGGCACCCAATTATTTGCCGGGTAAAAAACTGGCTGCTGAAGAGCTGGATGTTGACGAGTAGATTGTTAATCCAATAACAGGGAAAAAGGCCGTATCGGGTATTATGCGATACGGCCTTTTTTATGTCCAAACCTACATGTGAAACCACAGAGGTCACCCAGTTGTTCGCTAAGGAAGCACTGATTAAATCTTTCGACAGGCTAAACAGTAAGTGTTTGATTCCGTTCGTGGTCGACTTGGATGCAGGCGTTAGTGCAACGCAGGAGCAGTTACCGAGAGCTTGTCGAACCGCTTGGTGCACCAGAGGGTATGAGCGGAATCGATTTGTCCAACGCTTCCCTAAACACCGGCACACGCATTTGTAGCTGAGAATAGAGGTTTAAAGTCTCCTGATTAGCAAGATGCTTCAGCAAAACCAAAAACTCAGTCACGCTCGCAGGGATGCGGGCATCCAGAGCCATGGATGGTGTCTTCGAGCTATCCATGCAATCTGGATTTCGGCAATCCACTTGTGCCCCAGAGGGTATGCCGAAATGACGATTTGCGGGACTTAACTTTGAGTTAGCTGAAGCAGTTTGCTAATCAAGTAAAGTCTTGCTTTGCATCGTGGTGAAATGAGTTTTCTGATAAAGAGTAACTTATTTGCCAGTCAGTTTTTGTTTGGCTTCCTGATATTTTTCCGCGCATTTTTGCACGACCAGCGCTGGTAATCTTGGCCCTGGCGCCGTTTTATTCCAGTCCAGTGTTTCAAGATAGTCACGCAGGTATTGTTTATCAAAACTGGGTGGGCTGATGCCAAGCTGATACTGCTCAACCGGCCAAAAGCGCGATGAATCCGGTGTCAAGGCTTCGTCAATCAGATACAGTTTGCCGGCATCATCCAAACCAAACTCAAACTTGGTATCGGCAATGATAATGCCGCGTTGGCGGGCATAGTCAGCCGCTGTTGTATAAAGCGCGATACTGACATCACGGACTTGTTCGGCAAGCTCCTGACCAACCAAGGCAACGGTATCGGCAAAGCTGATGTTCTCGTCGTGGGTGCCTATCTCGGCTTTGCTGGACGGGGTATAAATCGGTTCCGGCAACTGCTGGGCTTGTTGCAAGCCCACGGGCAATTCGATGCCGCAGACTGCGCCGCAAGCCAGATAATCTTTCCAGCCTGAGCCAATCAAATAGCCACGCACGATGGCTTCGATTGGCAATGGCTTTAAACGCTTTACGACAATAGCACGGCCATCCAGCTGTTTTCTGAGCGCGGGATCTGGAATCACTTGCTCAAGACTTAAATCGTCCGCCAAATGATTGGGGATGATGTCGCGCATTTTCTCAAACCAGAAATTTGAAACCTGGGTCAACACCTGACCTTTACCCGGAATCGGCTCGGACATAATCACGTCAAACGCCGACATGCGATCGGTAGTGACAATCAGCAAATGCTGCTGATCAATCTCATACATATCACGGACTTTGCCGCGACCTAACAGTTTTAAATGCGGAAGAGAGGTTTCGTAAAGTGCGACAGGAGCATTCATGGTGCGTGAAGACCGTTGATAAAAGAATAGGATTTTAGCACCAAACCCAGTTGTTACGCGTTTCATGCAAGCTTGTTCAATCTGCCGGGCTCTGATACTGTCTGACGCATAATCCATGTTTGTAAAAGGAGTAGATCATGTCTGGCAGAGTTGATTTTTCGTTGGACTTTACGACCCGAACTGCACAGTTGAAAGCCAATCCTGACAGGCCGTACCGGATTTACATTTTGGGGTGTTTCTCAGGGGCTAGCGATAACCCAGGAACACCCTGCAAAATTCACAAAATTGATCGGGATACGTTTGAACAGGTGATGGCCGAAATGGCACCCAGGGTCGAAATTGATACGGGCATATCCCTGACTTTTGCAGCATTGGAGGATTTTCACCCGGATGCTTGGCTGCATAAAGTCACGATGATTAATGATTTATTGCTCCTGAAAGCCCAATTACAAAACCCGCTTACCGCCGCGCAGGCTACAGCCAAAATTCAGGCATTTTTATCAACCGAAGCTGCAATTGACCTTGTTGACTCGACAAATGTTGTGGAAAGTCAGAGCGACATGCTGCAACGTTTATTAGGAAAAGTACCTGAAACACAGCTCAGTACAACAGCTAGCCTCGAGGGTTTCATAAAGACCATGGTGGCGCCGCATGTCCTTCAGACCATGCAACCGCAGAGTCAACAGTTGATTGCAATCATCGATACAACCGTTAGTCAGATTGCCCGGAACATTTTGCATAATCCACTGTTTCAAGCTCTTGAAGCGCTTTGGCGCGGCACCGATGGGTTATTGAATGAAGAGGCTGCTGAGCGGCACAGCTTTTATCTACTGGACATGGGTCAAATAGAATTATCAACCGAGATTAAAATAGACCCTCAGGCGTTTTCTCAAATCCTGTTACAGCACATTCAAAAATCCGATGCTGAACAGAATGTGTTGCTGGTGGGTGATTACAGCTTTTCCGGTGGAGCGGAAGATAATGCGTTAATGGCGTATTGCGCTAATCTGGCCGATGCCTGTAACGGGCAATTCCTGGCGACCGTTGATCAGGCCTTCTTGCAGTTATTGCCTGACCTGGAGGTTGGCCCTATTAACGAAACTAACTCGCTGATGCTGGTATATCCTCGGTATTTATTGCGGCTACCCTATGGCAACAAGCGTGATCCAATAGATACATTCGCGTTTGAAGAATGTGCCGTACCCCCTGAAATGCTGGAACTGTTATGGGGGAATGCCGCATTTTTGGCCGCCAGAACTTTGTTGAGAATGACCGAAGACGACGTATCGGGCGATGCGCAGTTTTTTGGCGATACGCCAGCGTTTAGTTTTGAGAAGGCAGGCGAGTCAACATTACAGCCGGGCACGGAAGTCATCTTGACTGAAGCGCAAGCCAATAACATACTCCAAAAAGGCATCATGCCGTTGATCGGCTACCATCAGCAGCGGGGTATCAGATTGTTAGGGATCACAAATTTTTTTGATTGAATAGGCGTCCCTGATTAAGCCTGTATGCGCAGGCAGCTAAGGATATGGTCATAAATAATTTCCCGGAATTCTGCTTATTCCGAATCACACGATTCTTGCTCCCCTCTTTGATAAAGAGGGGTTGGGGGAGATTTTTTAATAAATCCCCCTCGATCCCCCTTTTTCAAAGGGGGAAGTTACTTGTAGCGAAATCCTAAGCAGGAACGAGGTCTGATTCCATTAATCCGCTGATTTCCTCAAATGGCTTGTTTGATAAATCGCTTATGGTCTTTCGCGCTTCAAACGGATCACAATCAAGTCGCCAAGTTTTGATTGATCCCTTGAGGTGAGTATCAAAATTGTAATTTAGAATTCCGGCTGTTCCTGAATACCAAGGGTTTTTCAGCGTTGTTCTGGGCTGCTGACGCGGCACTGGCAATTGCTGCATCGATACGATGCCGTTGCGGGGATTTACTGCATACCGGATCGGTACTGTACATGTCGCCGTTAAACAAAAACGCCTGACAGCGGCAGCCGCCAAAGTCTTTATGTTTTTCATCGCAACTGCGGCAAGGTTCCTGCATCCATTCCGTGCCCCGAAAAAAGTTGAAGGTCTTGGAGTCATTCCAGATTTCCGAGATACTGAAATCGTTGACATTCGGGCAATCCAGTCCAGGCAAGTCGCGTGCGGAATGGCAAGGTAAAGCGGTGCCGTCAGGGGCGATGGTCAAAAATGTGCTACCCCAGCCATTCATGCAGGCTTTGGGGCGGTCTTCGTAATAATCCGGTACCACGTAGTAAATCTTCATCTTGCCGGCCACTTTTTCCTTGTAGGCCTGGGCGATTTTTTCCGCGTCTTCAAATTGTTCGCGGGTTGGCAATAAGGCGTCTCGATTCAAATGCGCCCAGCCGTAATACTGAGTGTTGGCCAATTCCAGATAATCAGCGCCGAGATTTTCGGCCATTTCCAGAATCTGCGGCATTTGATGAATGTTTTCGCGGTGAATTACCACACACAACACCATCGGGTAGCCATGTTTTTTGACCAGTTTGGCCACTTCCTGCTTATGTTGATAAGTCGCGGTGCCGGCGATGTGGTCGTTGAGCTCCTGGGTGCTGGCCTGAATGCTGACCTGAATGTGATCAAGGCCAGCCTGCTTTAGTTCTATGATGCGCTCTTCTGTCAGTCCGTAACCGGAAGTGATTAAATTGGAGTAATAACCCAGCTCGCGGGCATGACGTACCAATTCCGACAAATCCTGCCGCGTCAACGGTTCGCCGCCGGAAAAGCCCAGTTGCACAGCACCCATTTTGCGGGCTTGGCTAAGCACGCGTTTCCAGTCGTCTGTGCTCAATTCATTCGGGTATTTCGCATAATCCAGCGGATTGGAGCAATAAGGACATTGCAGCGGACATTTGTAGCTCAGCTCGGCTAACAGCCAACGCGGAGGAGTGATATTAAGCTTGTCTGATCCAGCCATTCTGCAAAGCCACGTTTAAAAAGTTAGTAATGTCATTGGTCAAGCCGCTGGTCGCGAAGGTCGCTTCCAAGTCGCTGACGATTTGCGGCAGGTTGCGACTGCCGTCGCATAGCTTGAGGATTTCTGCTGAACTTTGATTCAGTTCTACCATCCCCTCCGGGTAGAGAATCACATATTTTTGCTGCGCTTCTTCCCATTGCAGGCGATGCATGGGGGAAAATTGGATGATTTGGTCGGGATGGATGATCATTGGATTTAAATTATTTAATTGAGCGGTCAAGATGCTTCGATGTCTTCGAAGATGTCCGTCATTGGCAGTGAAATGTTTAAACTGGTCAACTCGCAATCCTCATCATCGATGTAATCATGTAGCAGCCAGTTGTTGTCAGTCATGCGACGGAAGCATTCCACCCGGCGGTCATCAATGTCGACGATCAGATATTCTTTCAGCGAATCGAGTTTACGGTAGGCAGCAAATTTGCCGCCACGGTCGAAAGCGGCAGTCGAGTCGGATAAGACTTCGACGATCAACGACGGATGTTGGATGAATTGTTGGTTCTTCAGGTCTTCGGCGTGGCAGGACACCATGGCATCGGGGTAGAAAAACGCATCCGCAGCGTCGACGCGCAGTTTCAAGTCAGAGATATAAGGCCGACAAGGTGTGCTGCGTAAGCGTTGTTTTAAAGCAGCGAAGATGTTGCCAGATACTACGACATGATCCTGCCTTACACCGGTCATCGCAAACACTTCGCCTGCGATAAACTCATGCTTCTCGGTTTGAGTGTCTTCCCAAGACAGATAATCTTCAGCGCTGAAACGGATCTGTTCGGCAGTTTGCATCGCTATTGCTCGATGTTGAAATACGGCGGCATGTTGGCGACATAAGCCAGATACATCGCATCAGCCATGCTCCACAACACATCCAGTTTAAATTTCAGAATTTGCACCATGCGTTCTTGCTGTTCGCGGGTTTTGTACCAGTCCAGCGTCAGTTCCAGGCCATGTTCTACATCGCGGCGGGCTTCCGTCAGACGTTTACGGAAGTAAGTGTACCCTTCTTGATCTACCCACGGGTAAACATCGGGCCAGTTATCCAGGCGTTGTTGATGGATTTTCGGGGCGAATAGTTCCGTCAGCGAAGAACTGGCGGCCTCGTGCCATTCGGCGCGGCGCGCGAAATTGACGTAAGCATCTACTGCGAAACGCACACCGGGCAACACATGTTCCAGCGAGGTGATTTCTTCACGGGTCAATCCCACTGCGATACCTAAACGGATCCAGGCTTCGATGCCGCCAGGGTCGCCGGGATGGCCGTCGTGGTCGAGGATGCGTTGTACCCACTTGGCGCGCGTTTCCCGGTCCGGACAGTTGGCCATGATGTTGGCGTCCTTGATCGGGATCATCACCTGATAATAAAAGCGATTGGCGACCCAGCCCTGCAATTGCTGTTGGGTCAGTTTGCCTTCGTTCATCAGCGTGTGCATCGGATGATGAATGTGGTAGAACTTTTCCATGCCGCGCAGTTTGGCTTCGAATTCTTCGCGGCTCCAGGGTTGAATATCAGCAGTCATGTAACACCTTTGTTATAAGTCAATTTCCAGTCCGTCGTAAGCCACTTCGATACCGTTGGCATCCAGGGTTTTACGCTCCGGCGAATCTTCGTCGAGAATCGGGTTGGTGTTGTTGATATGAATCAAAATTTTCCGGGCCTTAGTTACGCCGTTTAACACCTCAATCATGCCGCCTGGACCGGATTGCGGCAAGTGGCCGATGTCGCGAGCGTGTTTATGGCTGATGCCGCGCGTAACCATTTCGTCGTCGGTCCAAAACGTACCATCCACCATCAGGCAGTCGACATTCAGCATGGCCTGCAACACATGGGGCTCGATTTCGCCTAGGCCGGGCGAGTAATACAGTTTTTTGCCGGTGGAAATCTGTTCGACAATCACGCCAATGTTATCGCCGTCGTGCGGGTCGTGGCGGTGCGGGGAGTAGGGCGGCGCCTTGCTTTTCAGGGCATGAGCGTAGATGCGGATGTCATCGATGCCGGGAATCTCGAAGGGGGTTTCGTCGCAGGCAATCGGATGGTGATTAACGGTGCAATAGTCCTTCAACATATTGAATAGCGGAAAGCCGCTGGTCAGATCCTGCTTGACCATTTCGGTGCAATAGACATTTAAGGGTTTGCCTTCGCGTAGCATCAGCATGCCGGTGGTGTGGTCGATTTGGCTGTCGATCAGCAAAATGGCTTTGATACCGGTATCGCGGATACCTTCTTTAGGCTGAATGGCCGGAAAGGCCTCCAATTGGGCACGAATGTCCGGTGAGGTGTTGAATAGCAGCCAGTTGCGGTTATCAGTACTGATGGCAATCGAGGATTGGGTGCGGGCTTTGCCGTTGAATTGGTTATTACGCAAGCGACGACAATTGTCGCAATTGCAATTCCATTGTGGGAAACCACCGCCGGCACCGGCGCCGAGAACTCTAATTTTCATATTTGTTCAGGATTATTCAATAAGGGCCGAATGATACGGGATTCAAAAACCGCAGGCAAAAAAAAGGGGCATGAAAATGCCCCTTTTTGTGGTCAACCGAAAAAAATTAACGGTTGTAGATGTACATGGTCACTTCAAAACCGAAACGCATGTCGTTGTAAGCTGGTGTTTCCCATTTCATTTGTATACCCTCCAGAGGTTTTGTTGTTGTGAGCTAGCTTGATCAAGAAAGCTGCGCCGAAGTATACGATGAAGTTTTTCTTTGCGCAACACGGCAATCAATCCTTGATTGACAAGCGTTTCGAGTATTGCCGCAATGCTTAAGTTCCGGGCTTATCCGGTCATTTTTATGGCAATCAAGAACAGCACTGCGGCAAAATACCGCTTTAGCTGTAAAGCGGGTAAGCGGTGCGCCAGCTTTGCACCGATGGGGGCGGTCAACACACTGGTTAGCACTATACCGGCAAAGGCCGGCAGATAGAGGTAACCCAGGCTGCCTGACGGTAAGTTGCTGTCGTTTAAACCCAGTAGTGCATAGCTAACTGCAGCGGACAAGGCAATGGGCAAGGCACAACTGCTGGAGGTGGCTACGGCATTTTTTATTGCCAAGCCAGTGCCTGTCAAATAAGGCACCGTCATTGTGCCGCCGCCAATACCCAATAGGGCAGACAGTACGCCAATGAATAGTCCCACGGGTAAATCCAGAAAATTGCGTATCGGACCTGTCGAAGGGGGCATGGGTTTTGCCATCAGCATTTGAAGGCTGGTGTAAAGCAAGTAGCAGATGAAAAACCAGCGTAGCAGGTTGGCGCTGATATATTCAGCCAATACGGCACCGCAGCTGGCGCCTAAAAGCATGCTCGGGGCCAAATGTTGGGTGCGTCGCCAATCGATATTGCCCAGCGTGTGATGGGTGCGAACAGCGGCTATGGACGTAAAAATGGCTGTCGCCAACGATGTTGCCACGGCGATCAACATCAGTTTTGCGGGATCGAAGTGCTGGGCCTGAAACAGCCAGACCAGCGCCGGCACAATTAAAGCGCCACCACCAATGCCGAATAAACCAGCTGCAATACCTGCAACAAGGCCCAGTAGTAAGCTGGCTAGAAAAATGTCCGTCATGATCAATAATGGCAGGGGAATAACAAAGCACTATGATAGCGAGTCATTTATACTGTGCATTTTAAATTACACAAACAGCGAGTCGGGTTTCATGAACATTTATCTAGTTGGCGGTGCAGTACGTGATCGTTTACTGGATTTTCCGGTGCTGGAACGCGATTGGCTGGTCGTTGGCGCAACCTCGGAGATGATGCTGGCGCAGGGCTATCGACCTGTCGGCAAGGATTTTCCGGTGTTTTTGCATCCACAAACTCATGAAGAATATGCCTTGGCCCGGACCGAACGTAAAACCGCGCCCGGTTATAAAGGGTTTTCGGTTGATGCTAATCCGGCTGTTTCGATAAAAGAAGATTTAATGCGCCGCGATTTGACCATCAATGCCATCGCGATAGATGAGCATGGCGTTTTAATTGATCCTTTTGGTGGTCAACAGGATCTGCAGCAGCGGCTATTGCGGCATGTGTCGCCAGCCTTTAATGAGGATCCGGTACGAATTTTGCGGGTGGCGCGCTTTGCAGCGAGGTATGCCCATTTGGGTTTTACGGTGGCGGAAGAAACCCGCTTGTTGATGCAGGATATGGTCAGCAGTGGCGAAGCCGATCATTTGGTGGCGGACCGAGTCTGGGCGGAATTGTATAAAGCGCTAAGCGAAACAACGCCGGCGGCTTTTTTTGAAACCTTAAAATCGTGCGGCGCGTTGGCGGTGATTTTTCCGGAAATTCAGGCTTTATTCGGTGTGCCGCAGCCGCCCCAATATCATCCTGAAATCGACACGGGTGTTCATAGCCTGATGGCGCTGACACAGGCTGTCAAACTCTCTGAAAAGCCGGAAGTGCGGTTGGCCGCCTTATTGCATGACCTGGGCAAGGCACTGACCAAACCTGAGCACTGGCCCAGTCATCACGGGCATGAACGCAAAGGTTTGCCAGTGCTGGAGACGTTTTGTCGCCGGTTACGAGTCCCCAAAGCCGTCAAAACGCTTTGTGCGCAGGTCATGGAATACCATACCCACAGCCATCGGGCTTTTGAGTTACGCGCCGACACGCTGATAGATATGCTGCAAACCATCGGTGCGTTTAAAGCTGAAAATCATCTCGACGATTTTTTATTGGCCTGTGAAGCCGATGCCCGCGGCCGAACAGGCTTTGAGGCAAGGGATTATCCGCAGGCCGACTTCATCAGAGCTGCCGCACAAACAGCACTGGCTGTGGACACTCGGCAGGCGTTGCAAGCCGATCTAAAAGGGCCGCAAATTGGTGCGGCCATCCAGACTTTGCGCAGTCAAGCGGTGAATACCTTCAAGCAACAGTTTCAAAGCATGTCATCAGTCAGTCATTCGTCATGAATCCAGTGCTCATTTCCATCAGTTTGCTGATTTGCAGTAATGTGTTCATGACCTTTGCCTGGTATGCGCACCTGAAAGAGCTGAATCATAAGCACTGGATGTTGGCAGCGCTGTTGAGTTGGGGCTTGGCGTTTTTTGAATACCTGTTGCAAGTACCCGCCAATCGTATTGGCCATACGGCGATGAATGTCGGGCAGCTAAAAATCATGCAGGAAGCCATCGCGCTGAGCGTGTTCGTGCCCTTTTCGGTGTATTACCTGAAAGAGCCATTGACCCGCGATTATCTCTGGGCCGGTTTGTGCCTGTTGGCGGCGATTTATTTCATGTTCAGGTCCAAACTGGCCTGAGTACACAACAGACGGAATGTCATTATGCTGAGTTATCGCCACGGGTTTCATGCCGGCAATTTTGCCGATGTGTTAAAGCACAGTTTGATCACGCTGGTCATCAATGCTTTAAAGCAAAAGGACAAGCCCTTCGTGTATATCGATACCCATGCCGGAGCCGGCAAGTATTCATTTAAATCCGAATTTTCCCAGAAAACCGGTGAATATAAGCAAGGCATTGGCCGACTTTGGACGGTCGCTGATCCGATTGAGCACGTCAAAGATTATTTATCAGCCGTGCGAGCGGAAAATACCGGCAAGCAATTGGTGCGTTATCCCGGTTCGCCGCAACTGGTACGTCGTTTGATTCGGGAGCAGGATCGGTTGCTGCTATCAGAGTTACATGGCAGCGATTTTGAAAGTCTGCATCAATTATTCGCGGGCGATAAACATGTGAATTGTTTTAAAGAAGATGGCCTGGAGCGACTGATCAAAAAATTGCCCCCCATCCAGCGGCGAGGATTTGTGTTGATTGACCCTAGCTATGAAGTGAAATCGGATTTTAGTAAAGTCGTTGAGGCCTTGCATTCTGCGCATCGGCAATTTGCTACCGGTGTTTATGGCTTGTGGTATCCGATTATCGATAGGGCTGTGACTGATAAAATGTTACAGCGCTTTAAGGCTACGGCTATTCCCAAGCAACTGCGTATCGAACATTGCGTATCCGAAGATAGCGGGCTACTTGGCATGACCGGTTCTGGTATGCTGTTTATCAATCCACCGTGGCAGCTAGAAAGCCAGGCGGAAGCCCTGTTGCCTTGGTTGAATCAGGTATTGACGGAGGGACAAGGGACATGGAAAGTGGATTGGCTGGTGCCTGAACAAGCCTGAGTCGGAATTTTCTTGGAATGAGCATGATTAAAAAAAATCTCGATTTAATCATTGTGGGTTTTGTGGCGCTGTGTGTGGTCATGTATGACGTGACCATCGACTTTTTCTTTGGATTCCTGCATTTTTTGTTCGAACTACTGCACATTGCCTATGAATGGTTCGAACTGGGCATTGAGCATACTGTAGAACATTTGTTTCATACCACCCGGCACGGCAGTCAGATTGTCACGTTTTATATTCTGATGCTGATTTTTGGTGGTTTGATGTATTGGATGTGGCGGGTACTGCCGAAGTTTTATGAAACATCCAAAGAATTCATGCTGCAATCATGGACCAGTCGGAAAACCGAATTGGAACTTTACTGGATGTCATTGACCCCAACCAGTAAGGTCAAACTGGTTGCAACCGCATTGGGCGTAGCTTATCTGGCTTCGTTTTTTGTGATGTAAACCGTTTCTGCTTTATTAAACTATAGAGAAATCATGTCTTTATCCGAACAAGTCAAACAGACCATACTCGCCGCCAACGGCCTTTTACCCCAGGATATTGATCGGGTCATGGCGACATTGTTGAGCGCCCCGGTGGATGCCGCCGATATTTATTTCCAATCCAGCCATTTTGAGTCTTGGTCGCTGGAAGGCGGCATAGTCAAAGAAGGCAGCCATTCCATCGAACACGGTGCCGGGGTGCGGGTCGTCAGCGGTGACAAAACCGGGTTTGCGTACAGTGACCGCATCGAATTGCCGATCTTACTGGAAGCGGCCAACAACGTCAAAGCCATCGTCAGGCAAGGCCAGCAGGCGCAACATAAAATTCAATCCGCTAGTACTTGGCCACAGTTATATCAGCCGCTTAACCCGCTTAATTCGTTGGCGGATCAGGACAAAATCGACTTATTGAAGCGGGTCGACAGCGAAACCCGCAAACTGGATAGCCGTATCGAAGAAGTGATGGTCAGCTTGGTGGCAGCTTACGACAACGTGTTGGTCGCCAATCAGGACGGAGCATTGCTGGCTGATGTGCGGCCACTGGTGCGGATGAATGTCAGCGTCATCATGGTGGAAAACGGCCGTCGCGAGCAGGGTAGCATGGGCGGCGGCAGTCGCAGCGATTACAGTTATTTCCTGGAAAATGATCGGGCCATGGATTATGCCCGAGAAGCGGTTCGGCAGGCACAAGTCAATTTGCAGGCGGTTGACGCGCCGGCCGGTAACATGACTGTCGTGCTCGGGCCGGGCTGGCCGGGTATTTTGCTGCATGAAGCTATCGGACACGGTTTGGAAGGCGACTTTAACCGTAAAGGCACCTCGGCGTTCAGCGGTCGGGTTGGGGAGCGGGTGGCTTCCGATTTGTGTACCGTGGTCGATGACGGCACCATACCGGGACGCCGAGGCTCATTGAGTATCGATGACGAAGGCACGCCAACGCAAAATACTGTGCTGATCGAAAACGGTATTCTGAAAGGCTATATGCAGGACAAACTCAATGCCCGTCTGATGGGCGTCAAGCCAACCGGCAATGGTCGCCGAGAATCCTACGCGCATATGCCGATGCCGCGCATGACCAATACCTATATGCTGCCCGGCCAAAGCGATCCGGAAGAGATCATCCGCTCAGTCAAAAAAGGCCTATATGCGCGCAATTTCGGCGGCGGACAGGTAGACATTACCTCCGGTAAATTCGTATTTTCCGCCAGCGAAGCGTATCTGATCGAAGACGGCAAAATCACTCGCCCCGTCAAAGGCGCAACCCTGATTGGCAATGGGCCGGATGTGTTAACCAAAGTGTCCATGGTCGGTAATGACATGCAACTGGATAGCGGCGTCGGTACCTGTGGCAAAGAGGGTCAAAGTGTGCCTGTGGGTGTCGGTCAGCCGACGTTGAAAATCGACGGGATGACCGTCGGCGGCACTAGCCTGTAACCCCAGACATTAAGAGAAAAACTGTGCAAAATCAGGACGAAATCAAACGCTTGAAAGACGTGGTTCAGCAATTGCTGGACGAAGCCAAACAACAAGGCGCGAGTGCCGCAGAAGCGGCGTTCAGTGTCGATAACGGGTTGTCGGTGTCGGCCCGTATGGGTGACGTGGAAACCATCGAATTCCATTGCGATCAGGGCATTGGTGTTACGGTGTATTTTGGTCAGCAAAAAGGCTCGGCCAGTACCAACGATGTGTCAGCTGATTCTTTAAAGGAAACGGTCAAGGCCGCTTGCAGCATCGCCCGCTACGCCAGCCCTGATGACTATGCCGGTTTACCTGATCCTGAGTTATTGGCGACCGAATTTCCCGATCTGGATTTGAATCATCCTTGGGCAATCGATGCCGAGCAGGCCATTGCCATTGCCATTGAATGTGAAAATGCCGCGCGCTTTTATGACAAAGCCATCAGCAACTCGGAAGGCGCGTCTGTAAATAGCCATCAAGGCACGCGCGTGTTTGGTAATTCCCTGGGTTTTTTGCAGGGCTATCAATCCAGTCGGCATTCCATCAGTTGCTCGGTATTGGCTGGAACCGGCGACAACATGCAACGCGATTATTGGTACAGCGTGGCGCGTAATTCGGCATTGCTGGAAGCGGCGCAGTATGTCGGCGAAAAAGCGGCTAAGCGCACTCTCGCCCGCATGGATGCCCGCAGCCTCAGTACTCGGCAATGCCCCGTATTATTCGCTCCTGAAATGGCCTCCGGTTTGATCGGTTCGTTATTGGGTGCGATCAGCGGCAGTAGTTTGTATCGTAAATCCTCGTTTTTGCTGGATAGTCTGGATACCCAGATTTTGCCGGATTTCGTGCGCATCCATGAGCAACCCTTGTTGGTTGGCGGTATGGGTAGCGCTAGTTACGATGCCGAAGGCGTGGCAACCAAAGCCCGCGACATTGTCAGTGACGGCATTTTGCGTTCATACATTCTCAGCACCTATTCAGCGCGTAAACTGGGCATGCAAACCACGGGTAATGCCGGTGGCGTGCATAACCTGACTGTTGAGTCGGGCGAGCAGGATTTTGCCGGCATGTTGAAATTGCTGGGCACAGGTTTGCTGGTCACGGAGTTGATGGGACAGGGCGTGAATCGGGTTACGGGTGACTATTCGCGCGGCGCTTCGGGTTTCTGGGTAGAAAATGGTGTCATTCAATATCCGGTAGAGGAAATCACCATTGCTGGCAACCTGAAAACCATGCTGCGTAATCTGGTAGCCATTGGCACTGACGTGGATTTGCGCGGCAATATCCGGGTTGGCTCCATTTTGCTGGAACAAATGGCCATAGCAGGCGAATAACGACTGTTATTATGGCGTCCGCGTGCCAGGGAGGCTGTCAGCGGGAAATCGGGAGACGGTTATGCAAAACAGAATTAACGATTTACTGATTGATTCGGTCGAATTGGTTCAGATAGATGTCAACGATCTGAAAATCGGCATGTTTGTCTCCAAGCTGGATCGGCCCTGGCTGGAAACCAATTTCTGGTTTCAGGGCTTTGAAATCAAATCGCAGGCAGACATCGACGCGGTGCAAAAGCAGTGCGAATTTGTATTTATCGATGTCTCCAAGCAAACCAGCGTGCCGCAGTATGTGGCGCATAGCACGGCTTATTCGCCGGATTTTCTGGCACATGTGCAACCGCCACCCAAACGCGGCTCGTTCAATCAGGAAATTCATAAAGCCGAGGTCATCTACGGCAAAACCAGCAGTCTGGTCAAAAGCTTCATGGAGGATGTGAAATTTGGTCGGCCCATCAACGCACTGGCCGCCAAAAAAGCCGTGGCTTATTGTGTGGACAGCGTGCTGAATGCGCCGGATGCGTTAATGTTGATGACGCAATTGAAAAATCGTGACGAATACACCGCCCAGCACAGCATGAATGTGTGTATTTTTTCGATTGCACTGGGTCGGCAAATCAATCTGCCACTAGAAGAGCTGAATAATCTGGGTTTGTGCGGCATGATGCATGACATGGGCAAAATGCAGGTGCCGCTGGAGATTTTGAACAAACCGGGCCGCTTGACACCGGAAGAGCTGAAGGTAATGCAAAGTCACGCCACCAAGGGTTGGAAGATATTAATGGATACGCACGGTATGTATGCCGGTGCTGTTGACGTGGCATTCATCCATCACGAGCGGCTGGACGGCAACGGCTATCCCAGGCAATTAAAAGCAGAACAAATCCCCCCGTATGCTCGCATTGTGGCGATTGCCGACGCCTACGACGCCATCAGCAGCGACCGCATCTATAAAAAAGGCCAAACGCATCTGGAGGCCATTAGAATCTTGACAGAGGCTTCTGCCTCGGGGCATCTGGATTCCGCCTTGACCATGAAATTTATTGAGTGTCTGGGGATTTACCCGGCGGGCAGTCTGGTGGAATTAAACAGTGGTGAAGTGGGAATGGTGATAGAGGTCAATCCTAAAGCGAAACTTAAGCCCAAAATTCTGATGTTGCTGGATAAAAACAAGCAACCCTGCAATCACTACATCGCCGATTTGGCATTGCTGGGTTTGAATGTCGATGGTCAGCAATTCGGCATTAAGAAGACTATGCGCGCAGATGATTGCGGCATCGATCTGCTGGCCTATTATCAAAGCGGACTACTGCAAAAAAGCTGGAAGCAGCCTGAGGCTTAATGCTGGTGGTTGAAGACGAATGGCTGAAGCCCAAAATTTGATGTTGTTGGGCTTCGCGTTGCTCAGTCAAGCCTACATGAGGCTGAATTTAGGTTAAAACTTTTCCAAAATATCTTCCAGCAATTGCGGTCCTTTATAAATCAGTCCACTGTAAATTTGTACCAAACTGGCTCCTGCCTGGATTTTCTGCAGCGCGTCCTCGCCACTCAAAATGCCGCCAGCGGCGATAATCGGTAATTTGCCGTTTAATGCTGTCGACAACGCTTTGACGACGGCGGTTGAGCTGTCTTTAACCGGTGCGCCGCTCAGGCCACCGGCTTCATTACCAAAAGGATGGCCTTGCACTTGGTCGCGGGCGATGGTGGTATTGGTGGCAATTACACCATCAATGCCGAAACCAACAAGCAAATCAGCAATATGAAGAACTTCTTCGGGCGTTAAATCGGGCGCAATTTTTACGGCCAGTGGGGTGTATTTGCCGTGTTCGGCTTGTAATTTCAGTTGTTCCTGTTTCAGGGCTTCCAGTAAATATTTTATTTCATCGCCCTGCTGTAACTGCCGCAGGTTTTTGGTATTGGGCGAGGAAATGTTGATGGTGATATAGCTGGCTGGCAGATAACTTTTTCGTAAACCAATCAGATAATCTGCTGTCGCGTTTTCCAGTGGTGTATCAGCGTTTTTGCCGATATTGATACCCAAAATGCCTTGGTATTTACAGCGGGTAACTTGTTGCAGCAAATGATCAATGCCCTGGTTGTTAAAGCCCATTCTATTGATGATGGCTTCGTGTTCCGGCAAGCGAAACAGCCGAGGCTTAGGATTGCCGAGTTGTGGGCGAGGGGTGACGGTGCCGATTTCGATAAAACCAAAGCCCAGTGCTGCCAGCGCATCAATATAATCGCCGTTTTTATCCAGTCCGGCAGCCAAGCCCAGCGGGTTTTTAAAATTCAGGCCCATCACCGTAACCGGTTTATCGCTTGATTGCGCTCGATTCAGGCCGGCTAGCCCGGTTTGTTCGGCCAGTTTCAGAGCAATTAAGGTGACGTTATGCGCGGTTTCCGGATCCAGACTAAATAACAGAGGACGTAATACGGGGTAAATATTCATGACGTTTTGGTAAGATTTTGGTTGGGTTAACGAAGTGTAACCCGATAGGCTGGTTTAGGCGCAAGCCAAAATTACAACCCCGTCTTTTACAGGCCGTTCGCCGTGATGCCTGTTGCTATTGGCCTGTTGAAGGGTATCTCGCATCGGTAAACCCAGTCCGGACCGAGTAAGGATTTCGCCAAAAACAATGTCCTCCTTTGAATAACTACCTCCAGGTCATAAAGGAGGCTGTCGTAAAAGTCGAAACAGTTCCTTCTCCCATCGGGAGAAGGTTAGGATGAGGGCATATAAATCAGCTGTTTGTATTGTATATTCCCCTCACCCCAGCCCTCTCCCGCGAGGAGAGGGGCTTTTACGACACCCTCTAAAGGGGGGGATTTGAAGAATCCCCCCCAGCCCCTCTTTGTCGAAGTGGGGAGAGTAAAGCGTGCGTTGGTAAGACCAGAATTTCCGGGCGTTAATTGCAACCAAATCCTAAATGGACATCGGGTTATTAACTGCGATGCAAAGCGTAAGTGGCTGGATTCAGGGTGGGTGTTCTCTGTAATATCAAATCAGCGAGCAATTTTGCCGATGCTGGCCCCATCACCAGCCCATTGCGGAAATGGCCGGCGTTGATGCTCAGGTTTTTTACATCGGGATGGAAGCCGATAAAAGGTACGCCATCCGGCGTGCCGGGTCGTAAGCCGGCCCAGTGCGCGCAGACAGGATAATTCAGTAAATCGGGTAGCAATTGGGTGGCGAATGTATACAGCTTGTCGCGGGCTTCTGCCGTGGTGGTTTTGTCAAAACCGGCTTGTTCTACGGTGCTGCCCGCCAGAATTTTGCCGTCGCGGCGCGGAATCAGGTAATGGTCACCATCCAGTATCATAAGGTTAAGTGTTTCAGGCGTGGCGTCGAACAGCAACATTTGGCCGCGCACCGGCTGGATGGGTAATTGCACCGATGACTCTGGAAGCCAGCACCTCAAAAAATCAGCGGTCCAGGCGCCGGCGCAAAGTATGGTTTGCATGGCCGAAAAGCTACCTGCGTTGGTTCGTATGGCGGTTAATGTTTGCTTATCAATGTCAACACCCGTGATGTCGGCATGTTCAATAAAGCGCACGCCATTCTGCAGTAAATACATTTTTAATGATTTTAATAACCGCGGATTGCGGGCTTGGGCGATGTTGGGCAGCCACAAAGGTTGTTCGCACAGGGTATTCAGGTCCTTCAATAGTGCTGAAGGCGGGTCTTGATAATCGATAACACGGGTCTTGCACCAGTTTATAGCCGATTCATAATCGGGGTTTTTACAAATCAGCATGCCGCAGGGTTGCCATTCCGGATCTATGCCAGTGGATTGGTGTAACTCGCGACTGAGTGAGGGGTAGCTTTGCAAGCTGGCGATAACCAAATCGGAAATGGCTTCTGCTTGTCGCCAGGGATAAATCGGTAGCAATATGCCGCCACCGGCCCACGAGGCTTCCCTGCCTAGCTGGGATTTGTCGATGAGGGTAACGTCCAGGCCGGCCAGGCGAAATTCACGAGCGGTTAACAAGCCGCTGATGCCGCCGCCGATGATCAGAATGTCTGTGTTTAAAGTCATTTGAAAAGCGCTGTTTGAGATGATGACAAATTAACACGAAATGCGCATCCATGCCGCGTTGCAAGCCTTATACCTGCCCCATTTTGGCGAATTAACACCCGGAATTTGCCTTGTTTTAGTGCATTAGCGATTATTTATATTTGCTTGTGCCAATTTCAAACTAAATGTTGTTTATTTTTAACATGCGATGAAATGGCTTTATGATATGTGTGTATCATATTGAAAATAATGAATTTTTTAAATAAAAAAAAATAAGGGTAAAACTTGTAAGGATGGGAAACTGCTGCTATTATTGCCTACGTGTAAAAATGCTGTGTTGCAATAAAGCAAAATTCAGGCTGTCTAACAACAATAACCCTTGGGGGAACGACAATGACTTTTAATAAAACTCAATTAGCGCTAGGCATCGCCGCAGCGACTTTATCAATGGCTTTGGTTGCCCCTGTGCAAGCAGCAGACAGCAAAGCAGAGCGCGTTGCGGATGCAGCGGCTAGAAAAACTGAAGCGCTGGAATCTCAAATGGAACAAATGGCTGCGCAAATGGCCGCCATGCAAGCCGAATTAAGCCGCGTTAAAGGTTCTACAGCACAAGCGTCCACCGAATCGGCTAAAGTTCAAGAGTTGGATAACTGGATGGCGTCTATGAAAGCAGCGCCTGCAGCTTCAGAGTCTAAAGATGATTTGGTGGCAGTTCGTGGTGGTTGGATAGATCTTGATCATGCTCGTTCTAATGGCAATCCTTTGACTGATGGTGGTTTGCTGTCGAATAACACTAACGACCAAGGTTACTACTTTGGTGGTGCGTTTGACTTCAATGTTAACAATGACCTGTTCGGCTTGATGGATGGGACTTCGTTTGCGATTGAGTTTGGTTTTGAATACTCTCAGTTCGGTACCGGCGCTAATACATTGACTAATGGTACTTTGACAGCAGTTGGAACTTCCGGGAATCCTGCGACTATCGCTCTCAATGGTGAAAATGGTACATCAACCGATGCGCGTCTGAGAATTAACGCATCGCCTAAAATCAAATTTATGCATGGCAGCAAATTCCGTCCTTGGTTGATTCCTGTGGGCTTGGATGTGAATATTCTGGGTGTCCCATCCAACGCGGTTTCTGTTTTGAACGCTGGTATGAACTTCGGTGCCGGTGCGGAGTATGAATTGTACCGTGGTATCGTATTGGGTGCGGACACTCGCTACCACTACATGACCAGCAAAATCGACGGTACGCCAAATAATGGGTTCAGTGCTGGTGGTTATTTAGGTTTCAAATTCTAATTTGTTAGCTGCTTAGTGACAAAAAAGGGAGGGCGAAAGCCCTCCCTTTTTTTATGTCTACGTTTTTGTTAGTGCTATACTAAGTACCAAATTTGGTGGCACGAGGGTTTTCAATGAATCTGGTAACTGATATTAAACCAGTGAGTTATTTAAAGGCGCACTCCGCAGAGCTTTTGCAGCAAATAAATCAAACTCAGAGGCCTATTGTTATTACCCAGAATGGCGAGCCGCGCGGGGTTTTGCAAGATGCTCAAAGCTATGAAAATATGCGTAATGCGCTGAGTTTGTTGAAGTTGCTGGCTCAAAGTGAAGACGATATTCGTAATGCTGATCTATTGGATCAGCAGGATGTGTTTCGCGAAATGGATGACTTGCTAGCTGAATAATGACCCAATTGCGTCGAGTTCAATGGACTAACACCGCTCGCAACGATCTTCGACAGGTGGTGCTATACCTAAAAATTCGCAGTCCTAATGCCGCCGCTTCGCTGCTGGATGAAATAAAAGTAAAGGTGTTTAAGCTTGATCTGTTGGCGGAAAGAGGGCGAATGGTGCTGGAATTACAGGCGCAAGGTGTGTTCCAGTATAGGGAGTTACTGATTTCCCATTGGCGAATCATATACAAAATTAATGAAAATGATGTGCGCGTGTTAGCTGTGCTTGATGCACGTCGGAACCTTGAAGATTTGCTATTAGAGCGCATGTTAGGTGGTGGAATTTGAAAGCACTTTACCCGGAAATTTCTCCATTTCACACGTTTTTTCTGGAAGCCGGCGGTGTGCATCAGGTCTATGTTGAGCAATCGGGCAACCCTGCCGGGATTCCGGTGATTTTTTTGCACGGCGGGCCCTGCTCCGGTACCAAGCCGGATCACCGGCGCTTTTTCGATCCTGAGCGGTATCACATCATCTTGCTGGATCAGCGTGGTTGCGGCCAGTCAAAACCCTTTGGCGAATTAACCGGCAACACGACGCAGGATTTGCTGGCTGATATGGAGCGTATCAGGCAGCAATTGCGCATTGAGCAATGGTTGTTATTTGGTGGTTCCTGGGGTGGGACGCTGGCGCTGTTGTATGCCCAGCAGTTTCCGCAGCGGGTGTCGGCGATGATCTTGCGCGGGGTGTTTCTGGCGCGACAGGCAGACATGCACTGGTTTTTGCAGGAGGGTGTCAGTCGGATTTATCCTGAACGCTGGCAGGCGTTGCTGGATGTGGTGCAGGCTCAAGCGAATGATCAGGTTTTATCTAGTTTGTGTGATGCGGTGTTTGGGAGTGATCAACACGTTGCCGAACAAGCGGCATGGCAGTGGCAGGTGTGGGGTGGGCAGGTGGCCTTGGGCGCAGATTTTGTGTTGGGTGAGCCGCTAATTGATGAGTCGGCTGTCAAGCAGGTGCAAATGGAGCTGCACTATGCTCGCAATGGTTATTTCATAGCGGAAAATCAGATTTTGCAAAATTGTGCCATGCTGCAACATATTCCCACTATGATTATCCACGGCCAAAATGATCTGACCTGTCCGTTGGAGGCGGGTTGGCGATTGCATCAAGCGTTGCCGCAGGCGGAGTACAGTGTATTGCCAAATTCCGGCCATGTCGCCAAAGGCGAGGAAATGGTCGATGCCTTGGTGGATGCGGCGGATAGAATGGCCAAATTACTGGCTTAAACCAAGGAATTAAGCATGAATAAAAAGCGACTGGTCATTGCCATGACTGGTGCCACCGGGGCGATTTACGGTGTGCGCATGCTGCAGATATTGAAGGATTTGCCGGATTGGGAGGCGCATCTGGTGATTTCGTCGGCTGGTTTGGTCAATCTGAAATACGAGCTGGATATGGATAGAGCCACGTTATACCAGTTGGCGGATGTGACGCACGGCATTAATGATATTGCTTCGTGTATTGCCAGCGGATCATTTAAGACTGAAGGCGTGGTGGTGGCGCCGTGTTCCATGAAAACTTTGGCGGCGATAGCTCATGGGTTTGGCGATAATCTGATTTCGCGTTCTGCCGATGTGGCACTTAAAGAGCGGCGTAAAACAGTGTTGGTGCCGCGGGAGACGCCGTTAAATTTGGCGCATATTCGTAATATGGCAGCGGTGACCGAAATGGGTGGTATCATTTTCCCCCCGATGCCGGCGTTTTATAATAAATCCGATTCACTGATGGGAATGGTGAATGAGGGTGTTGGGCGAATATTGGATATGTTTGGGGTGAATGTAGAGGGTCTTTACACACCTTGGCTGGGTTTAAATGGTGAAAACTAAAAAACCAGGTCTAAAAATGAAATTTAGCGTTGAAATGGCAGGCTTTCAATTGACAGGGCACCTCGTTCTGATTTAGAGTTGCTGCCAGCTTTTTTATTGCCCATTAACAGGATTGCTACTTGCATTGTATGTACAGTATCTGTTGTTGATGAGCGGTCCTTATAACTACAACTGTAACAATCGGAGCACATCACATGGCAAGACCATTAATTCAAATGGCGTTGG
>PERU01000030.1 GCA_002928965.1 Methylomonas sp. | reverse complement strand
TTGGCCAGATTTCCCGCTCATTTTCGTTAAATAGCACCACTATTCGCCTCAAATGATCAACAAATCTGACTCAAAATAGCTTTCCCTCGCGACGATTCCTATTCTCGGACAGGCTCCTAGCTGCCAATCGTTAAAATGGCAGCCTAACCAACAGAGGGGATTTCACTTTAACTTGGATTCTACTGCTCAATCGATGGTGTCGCTTCTGTTCTGTTGGTCGATACCTCCGGTGCTGCTTGAAAAGCCCGCATGTTGATGATTGGTATTCAATCGTTATCTGGTTTTCTAGCGTGCTGACTTTATAGTAATCTGCTGCAATTGATGCATTGGGGTATATGTGAATTTGTTGAGTATCTAAATCCTAAACCAGAATTGACATTCTGTTTTTTTTGATTTTCAGGTAAGATAGGCGGATTTTTCATTGACCCGGTCTGTGAAAGAAGCTGCGGCAATGGTGCCAAAGGGTTAAAACGTTTTCATCTCCATATTAGAGTACAACCATGACTGATCTATCGCTTTACAGAAATATCGGCATCTTCGCTCACGTCGATGCTGGTAAAACCACAACAACCGAGCGGATTTTGAAGCTGACCGGAAAAATCCACAAAATCGGCGAGGTACATGATGGTGCAGCGACCACAGACTTCATGGTGCAGGAGCAAGAACGGGGTATCACCATTCAATCGGCTGCTACCACCTGTTTTTGGCCGGGTAGCACCAACCAATTCGAACCACACCGTTTTAATATCATCGACACCCCGGGCCACGTCGACTTTACTATCGAAGTTTACCGTTCTTTAAAAGTGTTGGATGGCGGTGTTGGCGTATTCTGCGGTTCCGGCGGCGTGGAGCCACAATCTGAAACCAACTGGCGTTATGCGAACGACTCCAAAGTCTCTCGTGTCATCTATGTCAACAAACTGGACAGACTGGGAGCCAATTTCTATCGCGTCGTTAAGCAGGTTGAAGAAGTATTGGGCGCGAAACCAGTAGTGATGACCTTGCCTATCGGCGAAGAAGAAAATTTTGTTGGTGTAGTGGATTTGCTGACTCGCAAAGCCTGGGTTTGGGATAATTCCGGTGACCCGTTGAAATACGAAATTCAAGACGTACCTGCGGATATGGCAGAGCAAGTCGAAGAATGGCGAGCGAAACTGATTGACCAAGTGGCTGATCAAGACGACGACATCATGGAAAAATATCTGGAAGGCGAAGAGCCAACCATCGAAGAGATCAAGCGTTGCATCCGCAAAGGTACCATCGCAATGGATTTCTTCCCGACTTTCTGCGGCTCGTCTTTCAAAAACAAAGGCGTGCAGTTGGTACTGGACGGCGTTATCGAGTATTTGCCTAATCCTACCGAAGTCAATCCACAACCTGAGACTGACCTGGAAGGCGTTCCAACTGGCGAATACGCGACTGTCAATGCCAACCGTCCATTGCGTGCCCTAGTGTTCAAAATCATGGACGACCGTTTCGGTGCCTTGAATTTTGTTCGTATCTACTCCGGTCGTATCAAGAAGGGCGACACTTTATTGAATACCTTTACCGGTAAAACCGAGCGTATCGGCCGTATGGTGGAAATGCACGCTGATGACCGCAACGAGATCGAAACCGCACAAGCGGGTGACATCGTAGCGTTGATAGGTTTGAAAAACGTGCAAACCGGCCACACCTTGTGTGATCCGGACCAACCGGCTACTCTGGAACCCATGGTATTCCCTGATCCCGTTATCTCGATTGCGATTTCGCCAAAAGACAAAGGCAGTAATGAGAAAATGGGTATCGCGATTGGTAAAATGGTCCAGGAAGACCCGTCTTTCCGCGTTGAAACCGATCAAGAGTCAGGTGAAACCATCATCAAAGGTATGGGCGAGTTGCATCTGGACATCAAAGTCGACATTTTGCGTCGTACCCATGGTGTGGACGTCAACGTAGGTAAACCGCAAGTTGCGTACCGCGAAACCATTACCCAACGTGTCGAAGACAGCTACACCCACAAAAAACAATCGGGTGGTTCCGGTCAGTACGCGAAAATCGATTACATTATCGAGCCTGGCGAGCCAGGCAGCGGTTTCGTGTTCGAATCACAAGTGACCGGCGGTAACGTACCTCGCGAATACTGGCCTGCGGTTGAAAAAGGCTTTAAAGCCAGTATCGACAAAGGTGTATTGGCAGGCTTCCCTTGCTTGGACTTCAAAGTCATTCTGACTGACGGTGGCTTCCACGCGGTTGACTCCTCGTCTATCGCTTTTGAAATCGCCGCTCGCGCTGCGTACCGTCAATCGATTCCAAAAGGTAACCCGCAATTGCTGGAACCCATCATGAAGGTTGACGTATTCACACCGGATGCACACGTCGGTGACGTGATCGGTGACTTGAACCGCCGCCGCGGCATGATTAAATCCCAGGATCCAGGCGTTACCGGTGTTCGAATCAAAGCCGACGTGCCACTGAGCGATATGTTCGGTTACATCGGTGATTTGCGTACCATGACCTCGGGTCGCGGCCAGTTCTCGATGGAGTTCTCACATTACATCGCTTGCCCACGCAATGTCGCGGAAGAAGTGATTAAAGAAGTGAAAGAGCGCGAAAAGAACAAATAATCCCAGCGTAAGGGTTGAAACGGGATAACCACCTGCTTTCGACCCTTCAGGATCATACAACATTGCAATCTGCCGCAGCTGCGGCAGTTTCTTTTTGAACCATAAAGTTTCTGTAATTCATGGAAACTTGTTCATTTACCTAACCTTGGAAGAACAATATGGCTTTTGTAATCACCGAAAACTGTATCAAATGCAAATTTACCGACTGCGTTGATGTTTGCCCAGTCGATTGTTTTCATGAAGGCCCCAACTTTCTGGTAATCGATCCGGACGAATGTATCGATTGCACATTATGTGAACCGGAATGCCCTGCTAATGCGATTCATGCTGAAGATGAAGTACCGGCAGGTCAAGAGCACTTTATTGCCTTGAATGCTGAGCTGTCCAAAGTATGGCCAACCATTACCGAAGTAAAGGACTCCCTGCCTGACGCTGACGAATGGAATGGAAAATCCGGCAAGTTTGAGTTGTTGGAAAGATAACTCACTAAACAACCGATCCAACTTTATTTTCTTGCATAAGAATTTGTTTGGATCGGTTTCAACTGAAAAGCGACTTTCAGAAATCCCTATGTACTGTGAAACTCACCGTAGGGGCAATGCCAGTCGCGAACCTAAAGGCATGGAATAGCAACTGGTATCACTTCTACCCCAACTTTCATTGGCCGGGGTGATTTTGAGTGTTCATGTTCGTCAGTTAGAGTTTGGCTTGAAGCTTAGAATCACATTTGTTCGGCAAGATTGGCATTAAATGATGCCAAATTCAACCACTGGGGTAACCCAGTAATAAATGCTTTTACTGGAAAACTGAGATTTTAGTTTATCCAGCACTTCTGATATGACACCTCTGGTAGCGAAAAACTGAAAGCGGCGGGATTTTTGCTCCGGGCCTTCAAGTTCAGTCATGAAACGGGTAATCCGATGATCCGGTATATCCAGTTCGCCAAGTAAATTGGTATGTTCAAGTTCAAAGCCAACCAAACATTCGGCTACTGCCATTTCAAACTCGGCAGATACAATGAATGTGACTTGGAATTGCTGATGATTCATAGTGTGAGTAAAGTCTTCCTGGGAAGCATAAGAATCCGAGACATTTTTAATAACCTCCAGATATTTACCGCGGCGTCGATCACCGTGCCGCTTTTCAATAAATGCAGCATTATCGGAATGAGTTTGATGTTGGCGCGGATCATTGTCCCAATTACGATGGAAATAGGGTCGGACGCTAATGTATCGGCCGTTTAATCGGCGGTTTTTTAGTCGGGTAATGGCTTGTTTTACCGACCAGTCAGATTCTAATGTCACCAAGCCATGGTATTCAATTGAATCGAGTCTGACATCTCGCAACGCCAGTATTTCAATGTTAATGATCTGCCCGGCTTTTTTAAAAAAACCGCTTTTCAACAGTGGGCTGACAAAGTCCGAAATTTCAGATTGTTGCGTATTGGCGGGAATTCGTCTTAAAAAAATATTCATAGTGCATATCAGAAAAAAATCCACTTACCGCAAACAAATAACGTACTTACGGACCTCAGTAAAAGATAGCATTCAACAGAGATTTTTGCTCAAAAAAGCCTAAATTTCGTTATGTTCCAGCACAGGCATAACCCAATAATGTAAACCGGAGCCCGTAAAGTCGTTTTTTAATGTGCTTAATAATGCCGGTAAATGATCGCTTTCGATAAACATTTGAAAGCGCATTTTCCGTTGTCTGCCGGTGACTTGTTCCGATACCGACAGGCCATGATTGCGATGATCATGTGCATTTACCGGAAAACTGGAAAAACCTTGCGCAGACTCGAACGTTAAAAGACAATCCACCATGGCTTCTTCAAGCGCTGTTGAAACATTTATGGTTACCAGAAACTGTTCAGTTTTCATGTCTTCTCCTTAGTAGGGTGGCCAAATAGTTGATACAAGATTGGTAAAACAATCAAGGTTAATACGGTAGATGAAACCAACCCGCCCGTGACCACGATAGCAAGCGGTCGCTGTATTTCGGAACCCGGACCGGAGGCGAACAACAAAGGAATCAAGCCAAACGCGGCTATGCTGGCAGTCATCAATACTGGCCGCAGTCTGCGTGCAGAGCCGATAACGACAACCCGAGAAATTTCCATGCCGGTAACAAATAACTGATTAAAGTAGGTTACCATCACCACACCATTTAAAACGGCTATTCCCAGTAGGGCAATAAATCCCACCGAAGCCGGAACAGATAAGTATTCTCCTGACGACCACAAGGCAAAAACCCCGCCTACCATGGCTAATGGGATATTGGATAATACCAGCATGGCCTGACGGACAGAGCCAAAAGTTGTAAACAGTAATAAAAAAATCAGCCCGAGTGATACCGGGATCACCAGCGATAATCGAGCAGCTGCCCGCTGTTGGTTTTCAAATTGGCCTCCAAATTCAATGCGATATCCAGAGGGCAAACTGATTGTTTCAGCGACCAGTTTACGGGCTTCATCGACAAACCCTACTAAATCACGACCCTCTACATTACTGCGTATTACCACAAAGCGCTGACCTTTTTCGCGGCCAATGGCTACCACACCTTCAACATGCTCAATTTTTGCCAACGCAGTAATCGGCACATGACCTCCATGGGGCAAGGTGAGTTGCAAATTGGCAAAATTGGAGGTGTCGCTATTGCCGCGTAATAATAATGGGGTACGTTTGATACCTTCCTGCACTATCCCCAGTGAAGAACCTTCGATTTGTGCCCGTAACATGTCTTCAATGCTGTCGCCATCCAAGCCCAAACGACCGCTTGCCTGACGATCGATAGTGATTTGCAGGAATTGCATACCCTCGTTTTTACGCATAAACACGTCGCTGGAGCCTGAAATAGACCGCAGCAGGGCTTCGATTTCTTCACCTTTGTGATTCAACACATCAAGATCACTTCCGAACAATTTAATGGCCACATCGCCGCGAGTGCCTGTCAGCATTTCGGACACCCGCATCTCAATCGGTTGGGTAAAACCAAATGCAATACCCGGTGTGTGCGGCATGATGTTGCGGATGGCTTCAATTAATTCTGCTTTAGTGGACATGCGCCATTCCGACTTGGGCTTTAAGATCAAGAAGGTATCAGTTTCATTTAACCCCATCGGATCCAGTCCCAATTCATCCGAACCTACCCGAGAGACGACCGTAGCGACTTCCGGGATATGTTCCAGAATATTTTTTTGTACCTGTCCATCCAGTTCCACGGAATTTTGCAAGGTGATGGAGGGTAGTTTCTCCAGTTGCACGATAATGTCACCTTCATCCATGGTGGGCATAAACGTGCTGCCGATTTGACTGAATGCCATTACGGTCAGTATCAACAATCCGCCTGCGGCTAAAAAAATGATCTTGCTGTGATGCAGGCACCAAGCTAATAAGGGTTGATAGACGCGCAATAAGTACCTGGGTAGCCAGGGTTCTTCATGAGCAACATGCTGCAACAAAAAAGAGGCCAGCACTGGAATTACCGTCAACGACAGTATCAATGAGCCACTCAAGGCAAACACAATCGTCATCGCTACAGGTCCAAACAATTTGCCTTCCAGCCCTTCCAGGGTCAATAACGGCAAAAACACCATGATAATGATCAATATGCCGGACGTTACCGGTGCCGCCACTTCCTTGGTAGCACGGTAAATGATGTGCAAGCGGGGCAGGCGTTCAGACTTATCAGGGTCTGCTAGTTGCGTGATGATGTTTTCGACGACAACCACGGCACCATCCACCAGCATGCCAATAGCGATCGCCAAACCACCCAGACTCATCAGATTTGCAGACATGCCAAATGCATGCATCAAGATGAATGTCACCAATGCAGCCAAGGGTAAGGATAAAGCAACGGTCAGCGACGCCCGCAAATCGCCCAAAAACACAATCAACAAAAGCACCACCAGTACGATGGCTTCCAGCAGGGCATGACTTACTGTATCAACAGCGTTATCAACCAACTTGCCACGGTTATAAAACACATTGATATACACGCCCTTGGGCAACGTGGCTTGCATTTCATTGAGTTTGGCCTGGATATTTGTTACGGTCTGCCGAGCGTTGGCGCCGCGTAAACTTAGTACAACCCCTGTTACAACTTCACCTTTACCATCTTTACTGACGGCGCCGTAACGTGTCAATGAGCCAATCTGCACGTCAGCAACGTCATCGACACGAATGGGCAAGCCTTCATGTTGGGTAATGACAATATCCCGAACATCCTGTTCGTGCTTGATCCGGCCTTCGGCACGCACAATCAGTGCTTCTTCACCTTCAGTCAGTCGCCCGGCGCCATCGTTGCGATTGTTATGCTGCAAGGCGGTGACCAATTCATTCATACCAATATTTCGCGAGGCCATCCGAATGTTGTTAGGAATTACCTCAAAGCTACGCACCACACCGCCGAGCGCATTGACATCAGCAACGCCAGGCACGGTCCGCAACATAGGGCGTATTACCCAATCCAGCAATTCCCGCCTTTCCATTAAAGTCAAATCGCCGCCTTCTATGGCAAACATGAACATTTCGCCCAGCGGGGTGGTCATCGGAGCGATGCCGCCAGTGACACCAGCCGGTAAGTTGCCCCAAATGCCATTCAGGCGTTCAGCGACCTGTTGTCTGGCCCAGTAAATATCCGTGCCTTCTGCAAAATCCAGGGTAATATCGGTGATGGCATATTTGGCGAGTGAACGCAGCATGGTTTGCTGAGGAATGCCCAGTAGTTCCAGTTCGATCGGTGCGGTGATGCGGTTTTCAACTTCTTCCGGCGTCATGCCGTTGGCTTTGACGATAATTTTGACCTGGGTTGGCGAGACTTCCGGAAAGGCATCGATGGGAAGGTTTTTAAAAGCGTAATAGCCGCCGCCAGCCAGCAACAGCATCAACAGACACATCATCAAGCGTTGGGTGAGAGCAAAGCGAATCAACCCACTCATCACTCGTCCCCGCTCAGACCTAACCAGTTTGCTTTTAAGGCAACCGAACCTTGTAAGGCTATTTGTTCTTCTCCTCTCAAAGGACCGGTGATCAGTGATTCGTTACTCTGTTTGCCGAGGATGTGCACTTCTTTAACGGCAAAGCCTGCGGGATTTCGGACAAACACAAAATATAGGCCGTTTTGCTGAGCGATGGCGGTATTGGGTACCTTGAATGCCGTTTGCTCGCTATGCAGCATGATTTGTATGGTCAAATTTTGTCCGACCCGCAATTGGTCTGTTTTGCCCGATAGGGTTGCTCTCGCTAAGATAGTCTGAGTGTCTTCATCGACACTTTGACCCAGCAAGGTAATTTTGCCGGTGATGGCCTCATCATCGGTTTTTACTTGGTTGCCAATTTGCACCGCAGGCATTTTTTCTTGCGGTACATTGATTTCCAGCCACAATTCTGACAAGTCAGCAATACGATATAGCGGCGCCAGTAAATCCAAACGCGACCCCAAGGTGGCCATTCGCTCCAATACCACGCCGTCGATAGGTGAACGGATTTGAATTTGACCGCTTAACTGGTGACTTTTGACCAATTGGGCAATTTCGCTGGCAGACATGCCGGCCATGGCTAATAATTGCTTGGCCTCGTCTGCAATCGCGGCTTTACTGCTATGAATGGCCTGGGTTTGTTGCCAGCGTCTTTCCGCAACTACCCCAGCCTGCAGAAGTTTTTGATCCCGGTTGCGTTCCAGCCCGGCTAAATGCAGTTCGCTTTGAGCTGTTAAAAACTGTTGCTGCAATGCGATTAACTCCGGGCTGTGTAACTGCGCCAGTAGTTGACCTTTTTTGACGTTGTCGCCTATGTTGGCATGGAGTTGTGTCAAAAAGCCCGGTTGCGGTACGTTGACCATTTGTTCGTGATAACTGGGCACCACCACCCGTGCCGGCGCATACAGCATAGGCACCTGTTGACCAGCAACGATAGCGCCTAGTTTGATGCCCAAATTATCAATTTGCTGCTGACTGATCTGAATTTGCGGGTGCTCTGCGCAGACTGGCATTGTGATTACTAGCAGCAAGCGGAATAAAAGTTTACTCATGGCATTACCCCGACGGCTTGATTGTATAAAGCGATATTGCGCTGTAATTTAACCTCCTGCTCTTTGGCGTTACGAATAGCCTCCAGGCTGCGCGACTGCACTTTCAACAAATCCAGTAAATTTATTTCGCCGGCTTCAAAACTGATTTCCATCATTTTCAAATGTTGTTCGGCGATATTTTTTAGTTGTCTGGCAATCTTCAATTCTGCCTGGGTAACTTCCAGGGCGTGTTCCGCCTCATGCAGGCCTTTATCCAAAAGCCGTTGTAAATGTTCGCGTTGCGCTAACACCTGCTGGTATTCAAGATTGGCCAGAGCAATTTCCGGTGCATCGTAGGTGCTATGTCCAAACGGGATCACCACGCCAACATTCGCGATCTGTACATCACTGGAATTGCGTTGATCGCGACTGGTTTTACCGCCTACATAGACTTTGGGCTGGTTGATGGTATCCGAGGTTTTGGCCCACTCAATGGCCGCCTGTTTTTTGGCTACCAGAGCATTGATGGCTTCAAACAAGGGGTGATCCTGATTGACCTCCTGAAGGGTGCTTAGGGGCTCTTGATAGTTCGCGGGTATTCGCGTGGTGCGGGTCAGATTGGAATAGCTTTTGCGGCTGTGCATGACTTCCGCTTCCGCTTGGGTGAGTATTGTCCGGTTTTGTAAATGATCACTTTCAGCTAATAACAAATCTGCGCGTGGCAAATCGCCCAGTTCTACCCGGCGTTGAACTTTTGCGAACAATTGCTGGGAAATATCCATATTGATACGCGCTTGTTGCAAACGGCTTTCGGCTAACGCTATATCCCACAGGGATTCACGCAGTAGCCTGGATACTTCAAGCCTGACAGCTTTGGATTGTTTGCCTGCGAAAAATCGAGCTTGTTCGGCCATGTTTTGTGCGGCACTGCGTTGCCCCCAATCCCATATCGTAAATTCCAGATTGGCGGACACTTCCCTGGAACCATTATTACTGGCTACTCTGTCGTCTGCATAGTCCAGGGCGATAGCTGTGGAACCCGCCAGCCAACTGTCTCCACGCGTTTTCAAGGCTTCTGCTTCCTGAACAAGCCCTTCATTGATCAGCCGATCAGGGTATTTTTCCAGGGTTTGTTCTAATAATTGGGACAGATTAAAATTAGGATCGACTTCAACCGGATCCAGATGCTCAACCAGCAGGCTTTGCTCGGTTTTGATGTCGGCTGCCGGCGGAGTCGCCAGCGGTTGAGCGGAATATTCCTGCGCAAAACAGGCACTAGCTGGCCAACTGATCAGCCAAAGGCGCCAAATAATATGACGGAGTGCTGTCATATTGAACTCCAAAACAATGATAAACAGAGTCGAGCCACAAAAAGCGGCCCCAAACGAACGGCAAATCAGTTAAAAACTGATTGAAGTATCAGATAGGTGGTGCTCGGGAGAGATTTTGACTGAGAAAGGGTTCACTGATCGATAGTTGTTGCTGCGGTGAAAAGTTAATCTGCTCAACAAGCAACTGGGTAGGCCAAAAGGCAAATTCACTCATCAGCGCAAAATCCGCGATGCCATCGGAAGGTTGCTGAATTTTGATGGCCGAGCCCACTTCTACGATGGCAGACTGGGCAGCATCGTGAACCGTAAGACTGGTCATGACAATCGCATCGGCTTTGAAATGCAGTCCTTCAAACTCATGCAAATGTAAGCCATGCCCCAAGCTGTGGTCGTCAACGTGCGCATGCACTAGCGGCGCTGCAAATTGCAGCAACACTAACAACACGACTAAAAATTGACGAAAAAATGCAACCATTACTTGATTTGAAATGTCTCTAGGTAGTTAAAACGTTAAGCCGTAGTTGTCGATAGTCTTGCAAAGGGCTATTCTACTTGAATTACTGCATAGCGCCCTAACATTTGCTATTACTTTATAAAACCAAAGGCAACACACCATGAATAGAAAAATCAGTATCCTGGCAACGCTTTTCCTGACGCTGACGCTGTTAATGGCCGGCCTGCAGGAAGCACAAGCCAAACGTTTTGGCGGCGGTAGTTCATTTGGCAGCAAACCCAGCTACAGTTCGCCTTATAACCGCTCCACCTCACCCGGACCTACAAGTCAACCTGCCCGTTCTGCCAAACAGCAACAAGCTGCAGCGCAAAATCAGACAGCGCGTCAAGGTTTAGCTAGTCGTGGCGGCTTAATGGGTATGCTGGGAGGCTTGGCATTGGGAGGCTTATTGGGTTCGATGTTTTTTGGCGGCGCGTTTGAAGGCATAAACATGATGGATATGTTGCTGTTTGCCGGAGTGGCATTTGTGCTGTTCAAGTTATTTGCATCCAAGGCGCGTCAACCGCACCCTGCAGCGAATACCGCTTATGGCAAAAGTACCTACTCCGGGCCGGACAGATCAACAGATTACAACAGTGCGCCGGTTTCTTCCGGTTCCAATTCGTCCGGTTTCAATACCGATTTGTTGTTTGGTAACAAAAATGCCCCGGCAAATACAACTGCATTCAATGCACCTGCTTTTGATGTACCAGCAGATTTTGACCAATCAGCGTTTTTAGCCGGTGCAGAAAGTGCCTATCGTTATTTGCAAACAGCTTGGGACAATGCCGATTTGGCAGCGATTCGCGGCTTGACCACCGACAAAGTCTTTGCGGAAATTCAGGATCAGTTACGTGCTACTGCTACCAGCAACAAAACCGAAGTTTTGAAACTCAGCTCGGAATTACTGGAAGTCCGTGAAGTGGGCAGCAATCTGGAAGCTGTGGTGCTGTTTGATTCCATCCTGCGTGAAGATGACGGCGACACTGATCAAGTGCGTGAAGTGTGGCATTTCACCAAGCCGGTAAATAGCAAACAACCCAAATGGTTTTTGGACGGTATTCAACAGCTTGAAGTTTAAGCATGAACGTAGGTAGCGATAAAATCCGCCAGCGCTACGACAGGTTGGCGCCTTGGTTTGATAGCCTGGAAGGCTTCCTGGAAGGGTTGATTTTTCGTCGCTTACGTAAAAAACTCTGGCGATTGACAGAAGGGGAGCATATTCTGGAAGTGGGGGTTGGCACGGGTAAAAATTTCAGTTTTTACCCGGAGCAGGCCCGCATGACCGGCATCGATTTTAGCCCCAACATGCTGGCTCAAGCCAAGCGTAAACAACAACGCAAACAGCTGGATGTGCATCTGGAGCTGATGGATGTGGAACGTCTGTATTTTGCCGACAACAGTTTCGATACCGTGGTGGCTAGTTTTGTGTTTTGCTCGGTAGCGCATCCGCGCAAGGGCTTGAAGGAAATCCACCGGGTATTGAAGCCCGGTGGTCAATTGATAATGCTGGAACACGTATTAAGTGCCAATAAGGTAATGGCAAAGCTCATGAATCTGCTCAATCCACTGGTGGTAAGACTGGTCGGTGCCAACATCAATCGGCAAACCGTCAAAAACGTTCAAGCTTGTCAGTTTCGGCAGGTTTTGATCGATCCCGGCAGCAGCGATATGATTAAATTGATCAGGGCCATAAAATAGTGGTCAACATCATGGTTCATTGAGATCTCACTGTTGTGTATTACCCTCTACCCACATTAATCAAGCCAGCTACTCAATACCATCATTCAATTGCCGGCTACATTCGTTCTAAAAGCGGGATTAACAAAACCGGATTGGGTTGGAGCGGCTGTTTTTTATTCGCTTGTTGTACTGTCAGTCAAGCCCAGACCGTTGATCAACAATTTCAACGTCTGCTATCAAAGGGCGCAAACGGCGACTATTGTGTGGAATTGGTCGGTAATTCGGCACGTGATCCGCTTACCTTGCAACCGGTTAATTTTGGCCCGCAGTTGGCCGGTTTGTGCGTTGGATTGCCTACCGGAGGCGGTGGCTCACCGCCTCCTCCGGTGGGTAGCGGTCCCGGTGGCGCTACCAGTGGTTCTGCAGCTGGCGCAGGGCAGTCGGTACTAGGGCAGGCCGATCAATTGGCAACTAGGCGCAGGCAACAATCCAGTAAAGATAAAAAGAGTGGTGGCGGGTCGGGTGATGACGGAGAACTGGCGTTATCGCCAACCATCAATCTGTTCTTCAATGCCGACTATCGGGAATTGGACCGTCGGCAGACGGTTTTTGAACAGGGCTACTTTTCCAATCAGAAAGGTTTTTCGCTGGGAGCCGATACACTACTGACGGACTGGTTGGTTGCAGGGCTGGCTTTCAATTATTCACACTGGCATGGCGATCAAATCAGTGGCGGCGGTTTTCAAACCGATTCCTTCGGTCCGACCGTATTTGCTTCACTCACCCCCTGGCAAGGTTTTTTTGCTGATATGTCATTCCAGTATGCCAATAAAACAGGAAGTAATACCGGCCAACGCCAATATGCCCGCGAAGATAACACCAACTTCGGCGGCACCACAACCGGTAGCCCGGGTGCTGCGCAATATGAAGGTAATTTTCTGACGGGTTACGACGTTGCCATCGGTGGGTTGACGATTGGTCCTCGCGCGGCGATTCGGTATCGGCGTGCAAATATTGATGGCTATACCGAGCAAGGTAATTCCGGCCTTGAGCTACGATTTTTACCGGATAGCCTGACATCCGTACAATCCAGTGTCGGCGCACAGGCTTCATTTGTCTTCAATACACAATGGGCCGTGCTCATACCCCAACTCAACGCAGACTGGACGCATGAATATGCCGACGGACAACGTGAGATATTAGTGGAGTTTGCTCAAGATAATCGGATTAACCCAACACTATTTACCATTCAAACCGACCGGCCTGATCGGGATTTTTTTCGAATGGGAGCTGGCGTCGTAGCTGTTTTACCGCATGGTTGGCAAGCGTTTGTTAATTTCGAAACCATAATTGGCCATGCTTACTTTGACAATTACACGGGCACAGTGGGCTTTCGGTTAGGGCTGTAAACAGCGAGCAACTAGCCTGAGATTGGTTTCAGGCCTTCTAAAATCAATGTGACTATTCCAGGTCAGACGACGGCATTAAATTTACCCCACTGTTTGCTGGCGAAGCTCACACTACCGGTCGATTGGATGATTCGATACATGAAAGACAATATGCCAAACAGCGCACCCCGCTGAACCCAGTAAAGACTTTCCCTGCCCTTCAATATCAAATCTGATCCACTTCATAAACATATAAGCATCGTGAACTGCAAAAATCCATAGCGCCAGCCAACCGCCATTAACATTCTTAACGCATTGAACTGGCGAGTTAAACTGTTATCGGCTATATGATATTCATAGCCAAATCCATGCAGGGCAATTTTTCACATGGACCTTCAATCATGCTTCCCGCAGCGCCTTTAGCATCAACCAACATTTGTGAAGTGGTGGTCTACAGACCATTATTCGGCAGAATAAAAGGGTGAAAGCATACCGATGTTGGCGTCTTGGGTGATGTCACCGTCAAATAATTTCACCGATAGGTTCCCGTTGACCTGTTTGGTAAACGGCAGCAACAAACCGTCGATATAGTTTTGGGCATTTTCGATCGAATCGAATTCATAAAAGCCGCCGACGGTTTTATTGTTAACCCCGCTTAACCAGGTTTTCGATTTCAAACCCGGATACTTTTTCATCTCGACGTTGATAGGTTGCCAATCGATTTGATCGAAAGGAATAGCGACTTGAAATTCCGCGTATAAAAATATTTTCATCAGTCAATCTCTGCAAGTTATTGAGTTTTAGCCTATTTAAGGTATCAAAAAGGCTCTTTAAAAGGTCTTAAGTCCAGTTCATGGGTCCAGGCGCTGGGATGTTGCTGGTGCACCGCCCAATAGGTTTGGGCAATGGCCTCCAACTGCAGCAAGCCGTCATCGCCTTTCGCAGCCACGAAGTTCGCAAATTGGTTTCGAGCCCGTTCTCCGTCAATCACACCATCGATAATGGTATGTACGACGTGCACACCCTGCGGACCGAATTCGCGCGCCATGCCTTGTGCCAAAGCCCGTAAGCCTGCTTTGGCGGTGGCAAACGCGGTGAACGGCGGTCTGGCCCGCATTGAGGCTGTAGCCCCGGTAAAAATCAGGGTGCCGGACTTTTGTTTCTGCATGATTGTCAGGGCTTGTTGCCCAAACAAAAACGCCCCGTAACAGTTTTGTCGCCACAAGCGGGTAAACAGTTCACTGTCGGTTTCTAAAAGGGGTGCCGAAATATTGCTGTCTACATTGTAAACAGCAATACTCAGCGAATACGCTGTTTCGCGTAGCGAAGCAAACAGCCGCTCGACATCCTGATCAAGGCTGGCATCGGCCACCACTGCGGTGACTTTACCACCCGTCTGGATGATTTGGTCGGCAACCACGCTAAGTTTGCTGGCACTGCGACCGGCAATAAACACGTGCAGGCCTTGTGCTGCAAAATGTGTTGCCAGCGCTGCACCTAATCCTCGCAGCGGTCCCACGCCCATTACCACGGCTGCACGCACTTCGCTCATGGCATATTCCTTAGGCTTTTCTGCCAAAAATCAGCGAGAAATTATTCGCAGGCATGTCGATTTGTTCTTTCAATTCCATACCATGCTTTTCAGCGGCTTTTCGTAAATCGGCGACGTCTTTCAAGCCCCATTCCGGCACCTCGTAAGAGGACAGGGTGCTGTGGAATTCGGCATTGGAGTCGGTAGTAAAACCGCCTTCAACTTTGAACGGGCCGTAAATCAACAAAATGCCCGTGTCGTTCAGCAGATGCGACGCACATTCCATCATGCCGTCTGCTATCGAAATCGGCGCGACCTGGAATATATTGATACAGAAAATGGCGTCGAAGCTGCCTTTGTCGCCGGGGTTGAACCAGGTGTCGGGATCGGTTAAATCCAGATGTACTGGGTCGGCGATGTTGTCGTTGCCATGGTCGCCGGTTAATTTTTTAATGTTATCGAATACTTCCTGATCTTTATCGGTCGGATGAAAGTGTAAGTGATCAAAATGCGGCGCAAAAAAATTGATATGCATACCGCTGCCGCTAGCCATTTCCAGCACCCGGCCTTGGTCTTTGGGGAGTTTTTCTTTTAACACGCCTAAGATCGGTTCGCGGTTGCGATTGCCAGCCCAGGCTACGTATTCGCTCAGCGGGTGCGGGTTCAATGGCGGTTTGTTGTCACTCATGATGGTCTCCTCGAAAGATTATTATCGTTAAGCCAGTGTCAGTCGCTGGCGGTAAAAGCCGCATTTGGCGGTTTTCATAAGTCTGTGAGCAATCCATGGGCCAACATTTTGTAATGGCCATAGTCTATAAAAATCAGAGGCTTATAAAAACCAAGTGGGTAGTGAAGTGAATCTATGCTTCAATATGTGAAATATAATTTCATTTTTTTCAGGTTTTTATGAGCGGACACGATTTTTCCCAGATTTCGCCGGTATTTTTCCTGCAAACCTTCATTCTGGAACTGATGCACGCCTGCGAGCAAGAGGGCGGTGATTATTGCGAATCGCTGATTGAGCGGATTGCCAAGAGCGCCGGACTGTACTTTGAGCAGACCTATCGAGATGAATATCAACGCCAAGGCGAATTGGGTAATGAAGAATACATCGATTTGATTCTGGCCCTAAAGAATCATATCGGCGGTAACTTTTCTTTAGCCTCGGTCGAGGCTGGGACTATCACGGTAGTGAATAGCCGCTGTCCGTTCGGCGATGGTGTGACCAATTTTCCGGAGCTGTGCCGGATGACCTCCAGCGTGTTCGGTGGGATCGCCGCCCGAAATTTTGGATATGCCAAGGTGGAAATTCGCCAGAGTATCGCCAAGCAAAACGGCGGTTGTGAAGTGTGTATTCACACCCGGCGCGATACCGCTGTCGATAAGCCGGGTTTGGAATATCGTCGAGAAGACCAACCTGAAGAAAAACAAGAAATGGCGGCGCTGCATTCGCGCATTGAAGAACGGATGCGCAATGTCTGGTGGAGTTTGCCCAAACAACATGCCGCCAAACCGGCCCCGGCCATCATCGCCAAATCGCCGGCGATGCAAAAAGTGCTACAGCAAGTGGAAGTGATCGCCCCGACCAAAGCCACGGTGTTGATCAACGGCGAAACCGGCGTGGGTAAGGAATTGATCGCCCGGGCCATACACGCGATGAGCGACCGTGGTCATAGGCCGTTCGTGGCGATCAACTGCGGGGCAATTCCGGAAAGTCTGATAGAAAGCGCGCTATTCGGCCACGAAAAGGGTGCATTTACCGGCGCTATCGAAGTGCATCAAGGCTTTTTCGAACGCGCCGAGGGCGGTACCTTGTTTCTGGACGAAGTGGATGCCTTGTCGCCGGCTGCGCAAACGCGTTTGCTGCGGGTGATCCAGGAAGGCGAGATGGAACGGGTCGGCGGCAAACACACCCTACATGTCGATGTGCGTATCGTGTCCGCCAGTAATCGCTCCTTGGAGCAACACGTCGAGCAGGGTTTGTTTCGGCAGGATTTGTTTTATCGCCTGAATGTAGTGCGGCTATGGATACCGCCGCTGGCGCAACGCCCGGAAGACTTACCCAATTTGGTGCAGTTGATTCTGAAACGGTTGAACGAAAAATACACGAAAAACGTGCAATCGGTCAGTCGTGAGGTGATGAGTCAAATTCGCGCCTACGCTTGGCCCGGCAACGTCCGCGAGCTGGAAAACACCCTGGAGCGCAGCGTATTGTTCTGCAAGGGTAGTGAATTGACCCGTCTGGAGTTGGATCAAAAACCGCTTGCCACGACAAGCAACGATTGGAACGTTCACAAACAAAATCTGCTGAGTGATGCCGAGCAAGTGTTTCTGAGGCAAGCGATGCAGAGCCATCGCGGCGATGTCAAACAAGTTGCCGCCGCTATGGGGCTGACCTCGCGTGCGGTATACGGCAAACTGAAAAAGTACGGGATTAACGCCGGCCAATTCAGATAGCCATGTCTTGGCGGTTATAGAGCCGATAATCCAAAGGGGGTAATTTTGGGGCAGGCTCCTAGCTTGCCAGATTCGTGCAGGTACGCGTCATTCCGGTATTCCCTCTGGCATGACGGCAGTTGTTAAATAGGGCAAATATAAGATTTAGACGGCTTCTTGATTGGCTGTGCCAACGTTTACACAATATGCTTGGTTTGTTCTGCATCCACTTCAAACAATATCCTTATCAACTATCTTAAATCACCACCACTGGAGAAATGCCCATGGCGCTAGAAGTAGAACACAAGTTCCTGTTAAGCAGCGATGCTTGGCGTAACGAAATTGATCATTCGGTTTATTACAAACAAGGCTATCTGAGCGGTAGCCCATTGAGTTCGGTGCGGGTACGCATTTCTGACTCTCAGGCTTGGCTAAACATCAAAAGCGCCACTATCGGTACTGCCAGACATGAATTTGAATACGAAATTCCGCTTGCTGATGCCAATACGATTCTCGATGAACTTTGTCACAAACCAGTAATCGAAAAGCAGCGACATTTTGTGCATCACCAAGGTCATGTTTGGGAAATTGACGAATTTACCGGAGATAACGCTGGCTTGATTGTCGCGGAGATCGAGTTGTCGCAAATTGGTGAATATTTTGCAAAACCGGCCTGGATTGGCCTGGAAGTGACAGATGATTTGCGTTACTACAACAATAATTTATGTAAAAACCCCTACAAGAACTGGAATTAATACAATAATTTAAAAGACATATTGAAAAGTGAACAACAATGAACTATATTTTCTGTATGAATAGAACTACTTTTGTTGTTTTTTTGACACTTTTTACGGGCCCACTGCTGGCATCGGACCTAAATACGTCTATTGCTAGCCTGGAAAGTGCCTGGGCGTCCGCATATTATCAGCCGGATGAAAACCGCCAGAAGCAGGCCTACCCTGTATTGTTGGAAAAAGCGGCAGAATTGGTAAGACAGTATCCGCAAGCGGCAGAACCCAAAATCTGGCAAGCCACTATTTTGGCCACCAATGCTGCCTTTGAATCTTCCCTGACCGCTTTATCCACACTCGAAAAAGCCAAAAAGTTATTGGAAGAGTCCATTAAAATCAATCCTAAAGCCCTGGACGGTGCGGCTTATGTCACGCTCGGCTCACTGTATTACATGGTTCCAGGCTGGCCTGTTTCATTTGGCGACGATGAGATTGCAGAAAAGCTTTTAAAAGCCAGCTTAAAAATTAATCCGGAAGGCATAGACGCCAATTATTTTTATGCTGATTTTCTGCTGCGCCAGGATCGCACGGCGGAAGCAGAAGTGTTTTTTCACAGAGCCACCCAGGCGCCGGTACGACAAAGTCAGGCGTTTGCCGATATGCAGCTGCAAAATGAAGCCAAAATGGCCTTGGCAAACACCCAACAGCGTAAAGCACCGGCAGGTAAAAACAAATTTCAGTCCTTATTTACCACTGCATCAGCGGATACCAACTGAGGCTATCTTACAATCCGCCAAGCGCCAAGCTTAAAATAAAAATCTCGGGCCACCTAAATCGCTATTGCCTGTAAAATGCCACCGATGGCATCAACGTGCTTAACGCGACATTCAAAAGGCTTTGAGATGACCCGCACATTTTCGCTTTTTCTGGCAGCATTATCTTGCATACTGATTTGCCAACCGTTGCAGGCCTCCCTTCCGGAGCCTATTCCATTAGGCTGGTCCACTCAAAGTCTTAAACCTTTACAACTGCCAGACAACGACTTATCCCCGCTTGATTCAGTAACCCGGCTCACAAATACTGCACCACCGTCACCACAAGCCACCTTAAACCGCTGGTCTGAGATTAGCGTAAATGCCAGCATCAGCATGAAAACCATATTTTCCTACGCAATTACCGGCGTTCTGATCATGCTGTTATTCAGTTACTGGGTGTACCGATTACGCCAGGAAATCAAGGCTCGCCGTAATAGCGAGGCCGAATTGGCATTGCTCTATCAGAACATGTCACTGGGTTTTGCCTTGCACGAGGCCATTCGAGACAGTAAAGGCCAAATCATCGATTCCCGCTACGTGCTGATTAATCCCGCTTTCGAAAAAATTCTTAACCTGACCGCAGCAGAATGCATAGGCAAACTCACCAGTAAATTGTCGCCCCCAAGCCTGCGCCAATGTACTCGGCAATTTGCGATGATTGAGCGGCAGCAACAACCCACTCATTTTGAAATCCACATTCATGATAATCAGCAATGGTTTGAAGTGGACTGTTATCAGGCCGGTAACGACCGTTTTGTAGTGCTGCTGGCAGACATCAGTCGCCGCAAACTGGATGAACTGGAAATCAAAACCAACGAAGAGCGTTTACGCATCAGCCAATACTATGGCGGCATAGGCACGTGGGAGTTCGATTTAAAAAACAACCGGCATATCTGGTCAGAGATTACCAACAATGGCCTCAGTTTTCCGAAAACCCAAAGTCCCAACTGGGCGCATTTTCTGGCCAGTGTTTGCAAGGAAGACCGGCCTATGGTGATTGAAGCATTGCGCAAACATCTCAAGCATGGCGTCAAGTACGACGTGGAATACCGCATCAATGTTGCTGATAAAAAATGCTGGATGCGCTCGGTGGGGCAGGCAGAACGCAATGCACACGGTAAACCGATACGCATGCTGGGCATTGTGCAGGATATTAGCGAACGCAAACGTGCCGAAGAAAAACTCAGACTATCTGCGCGGGTGTTTTCCGATGCCCATGAAGGCATTGTGATTACCGATGCCGATGCCCGCATCCTGGATGTAAATGCCGCCTTCACCGAAATCACTGGCTACACCCATGACGAGGTAATAGGTAAAAACCCCAGTGTGCTGAAATCCCATCGACACGATGCAGATTTCTATCAATCGCTTTGGGAAACCTTGCTGTGCGATGGACACTGGAAAGGTGAAATCTGGAACAAACACAAAGATAACGAAACCTATGCGCAATTATTGACCATCTCGGCCACGAATGATGAAACCGGTAAAGTCATCAATTACATCGGGCTGTTTTCCGACATCACCGAACGCAAACAGCAACAGGAATTGCTGGAACACATGGCACATTTCGATCCGTTAACCGGTCTGCCCAATCGGTCGCTGTTTTCCGACCGATTTAATCAAGCTATCGCGCATTCCAAACGTTCCGGCGGCTTATTGGCCATTTGCTATCTGGATCTGGATGGCTTCAAGCCGGTGAATGACAGTTTTGGGCACGGGGTAGGCGACGAACTGTTGATTGAGGTGGCCCGGCGCATCAAAGCCAATCTGCGCGAATGCGATACGGTGTGTCGCATAGGCGGGGATGAATTTGCCGTACTGTTGCAAGACTTGCAGTCCACCCAGCAATGCGAGGACACCATGAAACGTATCCACGCTGCATTGGCCAATCCTTTTACGTTGGCCATGCACCCGATTTGGATAGGCGCCAGCAGCGGTGTGACGCTTTATCCGTTGGACGACGTGCCACCTTACACTTTGCTACGCCATGCAGATCAGGCCATGTACCAAGCTAAACGTGCGGGCCGTAACTGCTACCGGATTTATCTGGATTTAATCGCTCAAGGCGTTTTGATACCTGACAGCGAAGCCTTGACTGAGATCGAATAGAACGCATGCAAGGCTGCTTCCAGTTTGGCAAAATCCGCCTGCTCAGCCCAACTGTCAGTTATTCGATTGATACCGGCTTCCCGTAGCGCGTTAAAATCCACAGCATGGTTATGACTGTAACCCGCCCAGCTTAATAAGGCGTCACATGCCTCGGGCAAATCAAACAGGCCATGCAGATAACTACCGGCGACCTGATTATCCAAACCCATGGCACCGTCAGCTTCATCAGCCAGTTTAAACAAAGGCCGCTGTAATGCCGGTCCATTACTGACGCCCAGATGAATTTCGTAACCGGCAACGGCTGTGGCTGCAGATTCGGCAAATACGCCACGCACCTGTCGCAAACATTTTTGCGGTTGCAAAATGGTGTGCATATCCAGCAAACCTAACGCATCGACACTGCCGGCAGGACCTTCCAATCCATGCGGATCATGAATGGCATGTCCCAGCATCTGAAACCCGCCACAAATGCCTAGCACTTTACCGCCGAAACGCAAATGTCTCTGGATAAATGCTTCCCAACCCTGTTGCCTTAATCTAGCCAAATCACTGCGTACCGATTTGCTGCCGGGTAGTACCAGCAAATCCGCACCGCTAATATCCTGCGGACTCTTGGCAAATACCACCTGCACACCCGGATGCAACTGCAAAGGGTCAAAATCAGTGTGATTACTGAAACTGGGTAGATGCGGCACCACAATGGTAAAAGGCTGCTGGTTGCTATTTATGGCATGACGGACGGATAAAGCATCTTCCGCTTCCAGATATAAATCATGCAGATAGGGCAACACCGCCAACACCGGTTTGCCGGTTTCGGCTTCCAGCCAATCCAGACCGGGCTGCAACAAGGCAATGTCGCCCCGAAAACGGTTGATGACAAAACCAATCACCCGCTGTTGTTCGGAGGCCGATAACAATGCCAGTGTGCCGACAATATGTGCAAACACGCCGCCACGATCAATATCGGCAATTAAAATCACCGGACAATCCACCGCTTCGGCAAAGCCCATATTAGCAATGTCGCCAGCGCGCAGATTGATTTCCGCCGGGCTGCCGGCGCCTTCCACAATCACGGTTTGATAATTAGCGGTCAGTCGCTGCCAGGACGCCAAAACCGCCTGTTTAGCGACTTTTTTATAATCATGATATTCAACGGCAGACTGGTTTTGCAGCACTTGTCCATGAATGATGACCTGAGCGGTGGTATCGGTATTGGGCTTGAGCAATACCGGATTCATATCACTGTGCGGCGCAAGCCCACAAGCAAAGGCCTGTACCGCTTGCGCTCGGCCAATTTCACCGCCATCGCTGGTCACTGCACTATTTAAAGCCATGTTTTGCGGCTTGAACGGTGCGACTTGCACACCTTGGCGCCGATAATAGCGACACAAGGCTGTCACCAAAGTGCTTTTGCCGGCATCTGAAGTGGTGCCTTGCACCATTAAGGCTTTAGGAATCATCACGCCAGCCATTTTCCGAGACCATCGCCGATAATGGTTGCGGGGTGATCCAGTTTTCCAGCTCCAGCATGGGCTTGGCATAAAACTCGGCCACGTGACCCAGGCATAAAATCGCAATCGGTCGACTGCCGACGGGCATATTTAATAATGTCGCCAAGGCATCGGGATCAAACAATGATACCCAACCCATCCCCAAACCTTCAGCCCTGGCTGTCAGCCACAGATTTTGAATGGCGCAGGCCGCTGAGGCCAGATCCATTTCCGGCAAAGTGCGACGCCCAAATACATGTTGTTCGCGTTGATCCGGTAAGGCCACCACCAGTAATTCACCACAATCGAGTATACCCTCGACTTTTAAACGCATGAATTCATCCTGGCGCTCCTGCAGGGCAACCGCAGTCAACTGCCGTTCCGCTTCCACCAACGCATGAATGCGATTGCGCAAATGCCGATCGGTAATGCGAATAAATCGCCAAGGCTGCATCAAGCCCACGCTACCAGCTTGATGCGCCGCCTGTAATATTTTCGTCAACAATTCCGACGCGACTGGCTGATTAAGAAAATGGCGCATGTCGCGACGTTCGGCTATGGCACGATAAACACCAGCCCGTTCCTGCTCACTAAACTGATGTTGGCTCACAATAAAACAACCGCAAGCAAACCCACCACTTCCATGATTTCCACTGCCGCCCCGTACACATCGCCTGTCACACCCCCCAAGCGCGATATGGCTGCATAACGCACGGCAAACAATACACCGCAAGCCAGTAACACATTGGCCCAGCCCATGAACAAGCCGGCAAAAGCCAGTGAAGCCACCACTACCCAGCGGGCATCATGGGCCGGCAGATTTTCTAGCAGTTTTTCTGCCAAACCTTGCGGGCTTATATACGGCGTAGACAGCATCAACAACAAAATCGCACAACGTCCCAACAGAGGAGCCAGCATCAAGGGAATGAAATTATTGTGCTGGATCAAAACAAAAATCGCCGCAAACTTCAGCAGCAGTAACAGTAGCAAAACCAAAATTGCAATAGGACCGGAGGTCGGATCTTTCATGATTTGCAAACTGCGCTGTCGATTGCCAAAGCCACCAACCCAGGCATCGGCACAATCGGCCAGACCATCCAAATGCAAACCACCCGTCAATAACACCCAGACGCTTAACACAATTGCGGCAACCACCATATCCGAGCCACGCGCCAATACCAGGGCCACAAAGCTCAGCATTACGCCAATCACAAATCCGACCAGCGGGTAATACAGAACTGACCGACCCAATATCACATCATTTCTATCGATCTGATGACGGATGGGGATGCGGGTCAAAAATTGCAGTGCAGTGAGAAAAGAATCCATGACTATTAATAAATGGTGCAAATGACACCCCAAGCTTAGCAAAGCCTGGGGCTTTGACTTTATTTCAAATAGCGGCCCTTGGCATCCTTTCTGATGTGTCCGGTAAAAATCAACACCCCTTCAATGAAGCCCCATACCACACCAAAACCACCGGTGAAATAGGTCACTAATAGCTGAGTGATGCCTAAGCCCCAAAATCCCAGATACATGCGGTGCAGACCGATAGCGCCAAACACGATGCCCAGTATCGCAGCAACCACATGACTTTTGACCGGCTGACCATCCATCAGATAGGCGCCCACCGGGCCAATTTCCGTCACTTCGCCATGCTCATGATCAAAGTCCACGTCATCGCCGGTTTTAGGTGGCTCGGGTGAGGTCCACTGATCAAGATGAAATTCGTAAAATTTACCCTCAAATTTCACCACCCCGGTCTGACAGCGCTCATCGTAACTTTCTATATGTCCAAGCATTTTTATTGTCCTGTTGTTATGTTTGCTTGTGTAAATGTGGCCATTTCATTATGTAATTGGCAGGCCATTTGTAAAATCGGAACCGCCATTACTGCGCCACTGGCTTCGCCAAGACGCAGGTGCAACTGCAGTATCGGCTCGGCAGTCAGCGCATCCAGCACTATTTTATGGCCTTTTTCATCTGAAAGGTGACCATAAAAAAACCAGTCAGCACAGCCGGGATTGATTTTAACGGCAGCCAGTGCCGCCACACTGCTGATAAAACCATCCACCAGCACCGGCAAACCCTTTTGCGCAGCCCTAACATAAGCGGCCACCAACGCGACAATTTCAAATCCACCCAAGGCTAGCAAAATCGCCACTGGATCCTGCAAATGTTTATGGTGATGTTGCAAAGCCTGTTCGATTACATCGGTCTTATGGATGATTTGTTGGTCCGTCAAGCCCGTGCCGGCTCCGGTTACCTGACTGGCCGGCACCGATAATAAGGCCGCAGCGATAGCACTGGCGCTAGTGGTATTGGCAATACCCATTTCGCCACCGATAAATAAATCGGCTTGCCCGGCCAATGCTCGGTTAACCGCTGCCCGCCCGGCGGCCAAAGATACATAAAATTCTGATTCGTTGATGGCTTTTTGGTGTTTAAAGTTTGCTGTGCCAAACCCGGCATGATTATTGATCACTCCAGGCAGATCAACCGGTTCAGACAGCCCCACATCCACCACTTCAAACTGTGCCTTGACGTGTCTGGCCAGCACATTCACAGCGCCGCCACCTGCGGCAAAATTTTTGACCATCTGAGCCGTCACCGATTGCGGAAAAGCCGACACACCCTCGGCAGCAATGCCATGATCGGCGGCAAAAATACTGACATGGATTGTGTCCAGACGGGGCTGGTCGCGACTCTGCATGGCAGCCAGTCGGGCGGCAAGTGTTTCCAGCATACCCAGTGAACCCGGTGGCTTGGTCAGCTGAGCTTGCCGCGCCAACGCACGTTGAAAAAATTCCGGATGGGGGGCGATAATCGGTTCAAAAAGTGATTGCATGGACTTACCTGAATAAAATGGATCTTTAAGGTTATGCTCAAAAGTCGGTCAAAACCAAAGCAGTTTTGCGCATTAAAAAAGCAGCGCAAAGCTATTTAAGTTGCTGAGGCAATCCAGCCGTTACCAAGGTCACTCGATCACAAATCTGCGCTAATGCTTGGTGCAGAAAACCGGCTTCATCAACAAAACGCCTGGTCATGGCATCCGCAGCCACCACGCCCATGCCCACTTCATTGCTGACCATGATGATTTGCCCCTGGCATTGACCCAAAGTATCCAGGAGTGCCGTCCGCTGTTCGGCAAACACAGCCTCTTGCAACTGCCCTTGCTTATCAAATAGCACATTGCATAACCACAAGGTCAGGCAATCGACCAGGACACAGCAGTCGGGATGCGCATGTTGTTGTAAAACTGCAGCCAATTGAATCGGCTCTTCCAGGGTTTGCCATTTGGCTGGACGGCGTTGCCGATGATGCTCGATGCGGCGATGCATTTCCGCATCACCCGCTTCGGCTGTCGCCAGATAAATCACCTGCAACCCGCAGGCCATGGCTTGCTGCTCGGCGTATCGACTTTTACCCGAACGCGCGCCGCCGAGTACCAGTTCAATCATCTTGCAGACGCACCGCCAACACATCGCATTTGGCGTGATGCAGCACGCCATTGGCGGTAGAACCCAGCAGCAAAGCCAGACCGTGTCGACCGTGCGAACCGACCACGATCAAATCCACGCCATTTTCCTCAGCCACCCGGACAATTTCCAGTTTGGCGCTACCCATTTCCAGCCATTGCCGCTGTTCAGGAATGTCCAGTTTTTCGCCAAGGGATTTCAAGCGTTGCCTGGAAGCATCCAGCCATTCCTGGGTCAAATCCACATCAAAAGGGATAGGGCCGTAAGCCGCATCGGTAATCGGCAAGTTTTCCACCACGTGCACGATACTGAGCTTGGCCTGATTGGCTTGCGCTAACTCGACCGCTTTATGGGATACCTGCTTGCCGTGATCGGAAAAATCCACGGTCAGTAATATATGTTTGTAGTGATTCATATCAACCTCATTGGGGGGGACTGGACATTTCCGGGAACAAAGCCGCCATTAGCTGGGATGACAACATGATATACAAAAGCGCCAGCCCCAACCCGAAAAACAAAGGCCGATCCAGGGCGTTTTTCATGATATGCCCACAGACCAACCAACGCCACAGCACCAGTGCCAGCATGGAAAAATAGGCCAGATCGTTGGCATGACTATTCAATGTGGCAATGGCCGGCAAGGCAAAAAAATTGAGCACCACATCGGTGCCAATCATGGCGGCCAGGGTTTGCGGAAACCGTGCCAGCTTGCCGGAAAAATACAGCAACGGCCAGCAAAACAGCACGATCATGGTAAAGTCGGCCAAAATTTGCAGTAACGCCGTGGTTTGTGCGCCGTTCAGAAACAAAATCAGATAATTGATCCCCACATACACCGGCAGCAACAAGCGCAGCACGAACGGGGACGCAGGCACATCCTGCGGACCTTTATTGAAAATGATGATTTGAAAAAACAATAAACTTAATTCGTACATGCGTTACTCCGCTTGCGCTAGATTTTCTTCGGCAGTCATCCAGTCGAGTTCGGCCTGTTCCAAAGCATTGTCGACCAGCGTCTTCTGACTCAAAAGCTTTTTCAATGGTTCCTTGTTGTCTTCGCTATAAATCGCCGGATCGGCCAATTGCTGTTCCAACTCCTGCTGCTGTTTGTGATATTTCTCCACCGCTGCTTCGGCTTTTTTGACTGCATCCAGCAAAGGCTTCAGGCGCTGGCGGCGATCGGCTTCCTGTTTGCGCTGGTCTTTTTTAGAGACGCTACTGCTGGCTGCCGAGCCGGATTCCGGTTCATCGCCGGCTTTCTTTTGTTCCGCCAGCCATTGCTTGTAATCGTCCAGGTCACCATCGAATGGCTGAACTTTGCCACCTGCCACCAGCAATAATTGGTCAGTGACCGAACGCAACAAATGCCTATCATGCGACACCACCACCAGCGCACCTTCATATTCCTGCAAGGCCACACTCAAGGCATGGCGCATTTCCAGATCCAGATGGTTGGTCGGCTCGTCCAGCAGTAGCAAATTGGGATTTTGATACACCAGAATCGCCAGCACCAGCCGGGCTTTTTCGCCGCCGGAAAACGGCCCGATAGCGTCGTTGACTTTATCGCCACGAAAATCAAAGCCGCCCAGAAAATTACGCAAATCCTTTTCCAGCGCCTGTTTATCCAGTTGCTGTAAATGCCATAGCGGCGACTCATCCAGTCGTAACTGCTCCAATTGATGCTGAGCAAAATAGCCGATATGCAAATCCTGCGCGTTTTGTAACTTACCACGCAAAGCCGGCATTTGCCCGGACAGTACTTTAATCAGACTGGATTTACCGGCCCCATTCGGTCCCAATAAACCAATCCGGTCGCCGGGCGAAATGGACAAATTGGCATTATGTACCACTACTTTATCGCCATAACCAATGTCGGCGGCTTCCAGTTTGAGCAACGGATTGGGCATTTTTTTGGGTGGCGGAAAGCTGAAACCAAACGGCGAATCCACGTGTGCCTGGGCAATCAACTCCATGCGCTCCAGCGCCTTGATCCGACTCTGCGCTTGGCGGGCTTTGGTCGCCTGGGCCTTGAAGCGGTCGACGAAGCTCTGAATATGGGCAATTTCCCGCTGCTGCTTTTCGAAGGCGGTTTGTTGCTGAGCCAGTTTTTCCGCCCGCATGCGTTCAAAATCCGAATAGTTACCGGTGTAAATCTCGGCCTTGTTCTGTTCGATGTGGATGATGTGGTCGGTGATGGTGTCCAGAAAATCCCGGTCATGTGAGATCAACAACAGTGTGCCTGGATATTTGACCAACCAGTCCTGCAGATAAATCACCGCGTCCAGGTCCAAGTGGTTGGTCGGCTCGTCCAGCAGCAACACATCGGAACGACACATCAACGCTTGCGCCAAATTCAGGCGCATCCGCCAACCGCCTGAAAACGAACTGACGGGCCGGTTTTCCTGTTCGGTCGTAAACCCCAAACCATTCAACAAACGGGAAGCGCGCGCCTGTGCCGTGTAACCGCCGACATGCTCCAGCGCTGCATGCAGTTCAGCCAGTTTCAGGCCGTCGTGTGCTTGCTCGGCTTCATGTAATTGCTTTTGCAAGGCTCGCAATTCCCGATCACCATCCAGCACGTAATCGATAGCCGAACTATCCAAGGCAGGTGTTTCCTGAGCCACATGCGCCACCTCCAGATTCGGAGGCATCGAAAACTCGCCTTCATCGGCATGCAATTCGCCGCGCAGCATGGCAAACAAACTGGATTTGCCGGTGCCATTAGCGCCAGTCAATCCGATCTTCTGGCCTTTATGAATCGTGAAGGCAGCCTCGCTAAACAGCAAGCGGCTGCCGCGGCGGATGGCAATGTTTTTGAAATTGAGCATGGTGTCGGTTAAGAAAACGGTTTAGTCATAGGCCAAGCAAATTACCCGGCGATGCGGAATTTTAACGCGGCAGGGTTTTTCGGGTGCGATGAATTTAGGCTGAACGGGATTTTTCATAGCCCAACGGGTGCGTGTGCGGGATGAGCCGTCCATGCTTCGACATGGGAAGATCGGCCCACAACAAAAACGCCAACTGCTTATTTTAGGTTAATCGCCATGCCCGTCTTGGTGCCCATCAATTACAGGCTCTTATGGGATTATTTGGGGCAACAAAAAGCCCAGATTTACTGGGCTGTGCTTTATTGTTAGAACTGTCTGAGACCGTCTGAAATGTTACTCAATATTCTGGATCTGCTCGCGCATTTGTTCAATCAGAACTTTCAAGTCGATGGAAATTTGGGTCATTTCCCTATCGGCGGATTTTGATCCTAGGGTGTTGGCTTCACGGTTCATTTCCTGCATTAGAAAATCCAGGCGGCGACCAATCGGTTCGTGTTGCTTGAGTGCGCGCTGCACTTCGGTAACGTGGGTTTGCAGGCGATCCAGTTCCTCAGTGACATCCAGTTTTTGTACCATCAGTACCAGTTCCTGTTCCAGTCGGTCGAAGTTGGGTTCGGCAACCAGTTCGTTGATGCGGTTGACTAGCTTGGTGCGGATGTGGTTGATCACTTCCGGCATGCGGGCATTGGCTGCTTCGACCAGTTGGCTGATTTTTTCACAACGGTCGGAAATTAATACCGCCAGCTGCTTGCCTTCGCGGGCGCGGGTTTCCAATAGTTTATCCAGTGTGGTGTTGACCAGGATTTCGATTTTTTCCCGGAGTGCCTCTTTTTCGGTTTCGGTTTCCTGCTGAACACCGGGAAATGCCAGCACATCCAGTGCTGAAAAAGCTTGAGGATTGTTCATACAGCTTTCAATTTCGGCTGTGGCGGTTAGTAGATTTTTTACAGTCAGCAGATTGATGTTGAACGTTTGGCTACCGGGCTGTTTTTTGTAACTTAATGCACATTCGATTTTGCCGCGTTTGAGTTTTTCCGCCACCAATCGGCGCACGTCCGCCTCAACGAAACGCAGACGTTCCGGCAGTTTGACGCTGAGATCGCTATAACGGTGATTGACCGAGCGCAGTTCACAGAGAATGGTTAAGTTGTCGACGCTAATTTCACCGTCTGCAAACGCAGTCATGCTTCTTATCATTTTTCACCTATAATCGCCGCGAGTCCTCGCGAAATGCACAGTCAATGGCCGAATATTACGATCCGGAAACCTACCCCCAGCAGTGGAACTATCTGCAGTCGGGCACCATTATAGATCAGTACATGATCGAACGTGAGCTTGCGCATGGCGGGTTCAGTTCGGTGTATCTGGCCAGACAGCTTAGTGACCAAGTGCAGGTGGCCATCAAGGAGTATCTGCCACGCAAACTGGCGCATCGTACCTGGAACAATATTGTGGTGCCGAATAGCGAAGAAACCCGACCCATGTTTATGCGCGGTCGGGCATTGTTTTTTGAGGAAGCCAAAGTGCTGGCTACGGTGAAGCACCATAACATCGTAGAAGTCGTCAATTTTTTTCAGGCCCATGACACTGTTTATATGGTGATGACGTATGACTACGGGCTGGGGCTGGACAAAATCCTGCATAGACGGGTGCTGACCATCAACGAATCTTTTTTGTTAACCGTGTTTCGCTCGTTGCTGAAAGGCATAGACGTGATACACAAGCACCAACTGGTGCATCTGGACATAAAACCCGCCAACATTTTGATTCGTGCCGATAACGATCCGTTGTTACTGGATTTTGGAGCGATTCAGAAATTCCCCAGCGCTGCAGCCAAACATCAGGCCAAGATACTGACCAATGGTTTTTCGCCGGTTGAACAGTATGACAACAGCGGTCGACTGGGGCCGTGGTCGGATATTTATGCGGTAGGCGCCACCATGCGCGCCTGTCTGGACTTGAAAATTCCGCCCTCATCCACCGAAAGACTCAAGCAAGATAGCTTGCCGCTGGCTACTAAAACCTACAAACGCAGGTTTCCGGATTATCTGTTGAAGGCTATTGACTGGGCCATGCAGATTCACCCGGAAGACCGCCCGCAAAGTGTAGTTGATTTGGCCGAGGCATTAAAAATCTAGGTAATGGCTTGAATCAGCGTGGTATTTCAAACGCGGATAGTTAAATACTGATCGGCAAAGCCAGTATAATGCCGAAGTTTTTTAGCCGGCGAGACCATCATGAGACCAAGCGGACGTAACCCTGATCAATTGCGTGAGATTCGATTTACCTGTCATTACACCAAACACGCCGAGGGTTCGGTTTTAGTTGAATTTGGCGATACGCGCGTGCTTTGCACTGCCAGCGTTGACAACAGCGTGCCGCGTTTCTTAAAAGGTAAAGGCGAAGGCTGGGTCACTGCGGAATACGGCATGTTGCCGCGCTCCACCCATAGCCGTATGGACAGAGAAGCCGGTCGCGGCAAACAAGGTGGTCGTACCCTGGAAATTCAACGTTTGATTGGTCGTTCGTTACGCGCTGCTCTGGATATGAAAGCTTTGGGCGAACATACCATCACCATCGACTGCGATGTGATTCAGGCGGATGGCGGCACCCGCACTGCCTCGATTACCGGTGGCTTTGTGGCTCTCTCGATTGCTATCGAGCATTTGTTAAAAACCAATCGCATCAAGAAAAATCCGCTGCATGGTCAGGTTGCCTCGGTTTCCGTTGGAATTTTTGAGGGTGTGCCCGTGCTGGATCTGGATTATGCCGAAGACAGCCAAGCCGAAACCGACATGAATGTGGTGATGAACGAAGCCGGTAATTTCATCGAGGTGCAAGGCACTGCCGAAGGCCATGCCTTCAGAAAAGACGAACTCAACGCCATGCTGGAACTGGCCGAACAGGGCATCAATGAGCTGTTGGCAAAACAGCAGGCCGCATTGCAAGTCGCCAGAAATCCCACCGTTTCAACGGCCGCCTAAAATCCATGAGTTCGATTGTTTTAGCCAGTGGCAATGCCGGCAAAATCCGCGAAATTCAGGCGATTTTGCAAAACGATAACATTCTGCCGCAATCGCAGTTCAATGTCGTGGAACCGGAAGAAACCGGTTCTACTTTCGTGGAAAATGCCATCATCAAAGCCCGCAATGCCTCGCAGCACTGCCAGTTGCCGGCGATTGCCGACGATTCCGGTTTGGTGGTGGATGCGTTACAGGGGGCGCCGGGGGTGATTTCTGCCCGTTATGCCGGCGTGGGTGCCTCGGATCAAGACAATCTGCAAAAGCTGCTAAGGGACATGCAAGGCGTGCCTGATGAACAACGCAGCGCCCGCTTTATCTGCGTGATGGTATATCTGCGTCACGCCGACGATCCCACGCCGATCATTGCCCAAGGCGTTTGGGAAGGCCGGATCATGCAGGCTCCTGCCGGTGACAACGGCTTTGGTTATGACCCGATTTTTTGGGTGGATGACTATCAATGTGCTTCGGCACAATTATCACCTGACATCAAAAACCAACTCAGTCATAGAGGCCAGGCCTTACGGATACTTGCTGAGCATCTAGTGGTTCAATGACCCCGGCACTGTTAGCAGTAGCCGAGCAGTTTGCTGCAGGCCATGCGGTTCAAGCCATAAGCCCGCTTGGCAATGGCTTGATCAATGATACCTATTTGGTTGGCAGCGCTGATGTCAGTTTTGTACTGCAACGCATTAATCCCAAGGTGTTCCCAGAGCCACAACGGGTCATTCACAACCTCAGTCGGCTGGCCAAGCACCTGCAACAAAAGCCTGCAGGTTCGGTTTGTCTGAAAATTCCGGAATTGCTGCCGGCGAGCGATGGGCACGGGTTTTATCAAGATGATCTACAGCAATTATGGCGGGCGCTGGAATGGATTCATCCAACAGAAAGCCGCGAACACATCAGCAATGACCACGAAGCGGCACAAGTCGGTTTGGCCTTGGGGCATTTCCACCAGCTTTGCAGCGATATGCCTGCTGATGCCTTGCTGGATACTTTACCGGGTTTTCATATCACGCCGGGCTACTTGCAGCATTATCAGCAATTGTTGGCTCAACCTCTGCAGGTAGCCAAAGACGCTGAATTTCACGAATGCCACGCTTTCATTCAAGCGCATCAGCTGCAAGTTCATGTGCTTGAATCCGCCAAGCAGCGAGGCGAGTTACACAGCAGGGTCATTCACGGCGACCCCAAACTGAACAACTTTTTGTTCAAACCGGGTACAAATCAGATTGTCAGTCTGATTGATCTGGATACCGTCAAACCCGGATTGGTGCATTACGACATTGGCGATTGTCTGCGTTCCAGTTGTCACGACAAACAAACCAATCAGTTCAATCTGGCCCGCTGCCAAATCATCCTGCAGCAGTATGTGCTGGCAGCCGGCGACTTTCTGAGTGCAACAGATTATGACTATCTGTACGCGGCTATCTGGCTGATTCCCTTCGAACTGGGGTTGCGATTTTTTAGCGATTATCTGAGCGGCAATCGCTATTTCCGGGTTAAAGAACCCCGGCACAATCTGCACAGAGCGTTGGCTCTGTTTGCCTTATGTAACAGCATCCAGGCTCAACAACAGGCATTGCAGGATTGCATTCTTGAATTACGCCGTATTTAGCGCCGCCTGTTATTTGGCAACACCTAGGAGTCTGTCCGAGAATAGAGAACCTGCTGCGGAAAATCCTTTTTGGCCAGATTTCCCGCTCATTTTCGTTAAATAGCACCACTATTCGCCTCAAATGATCAACAAATCTGACTCAAAATGGCTTTCCCTCGCGACGATTCCTATTCTCGGACAGGCTCCTAGGAAACCAATTGTTAGGATATGGTCATAAATAACTTCCCGGAATTCTGCTTATTCCGAATCACACGATTCTTGCTCCCCGCTTTGATAAAGAGGGGTTGGGGGGAGATTTTTTAATAAATCCCCCTCGATCCCCCTTTATCAAAGGGGGAAGTTATTTGTAGCGAAATCCTTAGTTATGCGAATCTGTCTGCCGCCTGTGATTCCAGCAGATTTGCTTTACCACCAAAACCATAATCAGCGACAGTAGCGTTGGTTATTCGGCGTCAAAGTAATGCATCGCCCCAATGAGTGGGGTTTTGGGATTAAGTGCCAGTTTGACAGACACTTTGCCTAATAAGCTTTCAAAGCGACCCTTGGCCACGAATGCCTGCATAAAGCCTTCCGCCTGCAACGCCGAGCGAATTTTTGGTCCTATTCCACCACCAATAAACACACCACCGGTTGCAAAGGCTTTCAAAAACAGATTGGCGGCTTCTGCGGCATATATTTCCACAAACAATCTGACCACTTCGCTACACAGCGGGTCTTCATCATTGATGCCCAAGCGAGAAATCACTGCATTGCGATCAACGCCGCTGATATGACTTTCACCGGCGCTGGGCACGGCAGGACAAGGCGGCGCAAATTGATTTTCCAGCAAAAAATCATATAAATTGCTGAAACCGATGCCCGATAAAATTCGTTCGTAACTGACATGGCGCGGGTAGCGAGTTCGGAGAAACTGCAACAATTTATCCTGCTGAACGTTTTGAGGAGCAAACGAACAGTGCCCGCCTTCAGTAGCGAGCGGATGATGCTGCTGGCCATCCCAATATAAAACGGCCTCACCCAAGCCCGTGCCAGCGGCAATCACCGCAATGTTGCCCTGTTGCGGCTGGGCATTGGGATTAAGCTCGATAAAATCGGCCTCTTCCAAATGCAGCATTCCGACTGCCATGGCTTCCAGGTCATTCAACAGCATCACCTGCTCGGTTCCCAGTTTGGCTTTGAGTAATGCGCCATCCAATGTCCAGCGCAGATTGGTGGCATAACAACGTTGCTCTACCACAGGGCCTGCTATGCCGAAACAGGCGGAGCTGATTTTGACGCCTTCCGGCAGAAATAACCTCAAAATCGCATCAAAACTGCCAAATTCCCCACTGGGAAAGGTCTCTTCCCGCAGGCAATGCAATCGACCGTCCGCGCCCTTTTCCAATAACGCTAAAACCGTTTTAGTACCGCCTATGTCACCGGCAAGAATCATGGTCATCCTCGTTTACTGTTGATGATGGTTAAGCAGATACACCAGGGCATCCAGAATGCCATTGGCGAGGGCGTGGGGAGGCAATTGGTAAAACGCCTGCCATGCCAGCGAGACACATTCCTCATAATGATCATGATACTGTGGATGCGCCTGCAGCCAGGTCAGGCGGACGGCGTGACCGATCAGAATATCGGTCACCAGCGTATCGTCGATATACAAATCCGGATTATTGCGGACGATGGATGCCATGGCACGCAGCGCTTCTACGCTTAATTGCCGATAGACCGGCGCCTGGATTTTGTTGAGCAGATGATTGATATGTAGCCTGAAGCTTTGCTCGCCGGCAGTCATTTGCGCCAGCATGGTTTCACTATCGATACGTCGCTTACTGTTGTATTTTTCCCCAATCATCAAGCCTTTACAGCGGTGCAACAGCAGCCATACCCCGCTGAAAAAATCTTCGTTTTCCCGGCCGACACTGCCTTGTTGTTCCCGCCAGGCATACCAGTCATCCGCGCCGCCAAATTGCTTGGGATCCATGCTGTCAGGAAAGCGCACTATGCCCAAACTGGGCTGTTCGCCTTCATAGTGCAAGGTTTCCACATGCCCCAGCTGGGTTTCGCTGTTGCTGTAATCTTCCAGGGTTTCCCGTACCAATTGCGACAATTGATGGGGCGGCAAGGCTAAGATCTCGCTAAATGCCGCATCCAGCGAACTGCTGCTGAGGCGTTTCTGACGGGCGATAATCAACTGCAAAATGTGCCCCACCCTGATGGTATGCATATCGGCAAATAATTCAGGGTGTAATTTGATCAGCATGCCTAGATAGATGATCAATTCCTGGATGATGATCTGCTGGCTGCTATCGTCCGGATTGAAAACGCGGATGGTTTCCAGGATCTGCCAGGAATCAGAAGGGCGACGCAAAGTCGCCTTGCCACTGTAAGCGCGTCCGACCGTCAAGCCGTGCTGTCTCACCAGTATTTCGTTGGCGCCTTGTTCCAGATTAATATCGTACTTGCCCAGTAAGCCGGCGCAACGACGCACGATATGCCACAGATGTAAATCCCCCGCTCGCACGTAGACTTCTTCCAGCAAATCACTGACCAGGGCGATCTGGCCTTGGTCGTTGCGCAAGCCGGTATCGTAGTGCAGGCTATGCCGCTGTGCCAGCAAACTCAATGCTTCCAATTGCGCGAACAAATTGCCGTTGCCTGTTACAACAGCAATTAACGCGTCATCAGCGCCAATGTCCCATTCGGTTAATTCAAAGCTGCTAATGGCTTGTGGTGAATGTTCGCCGCACGGCAGTAATTTGACAAAAGGCCGCTCCGGCTCTTGCCAAACCACATCGGAAAATTTGAAATCGTGCAAGTAGCCAATTTTTTCCCGGCAAACCTGTGCCAGAAAATCCGCCAACACGCCCAGACTGATTGAAACGCCGTTCAAAACGCCGCCTTGCAGTTGCTGAATAAAACCCAACAATACTTGTCTGTCTGTGCCGGCCAACATGTTTTGTTTGATGTTGATAACCACCAGTGGCAGGCCGGGTTTATCCCAGTGTTTGGCGATATAAGTCAGCTCCAGTCGCAAGCGCTGAATCAACAATTGATTATCCATGGCTATGTAAAAGCCTTTTTGATCCATAAACTGCGGCAGGAACAACAATGGCTCGCCGGCCAGTTCGTAAAGCTTGGAGGTGGCCAGCGTGCGTAATTGCCGCAAGGGTTGGCCGGTTAAACTCATTTTGTCGTTACGGCCAACGTGGGTGTATGCTTCAGCCAGTTCGCTGGCTTCGCGTACCTGAATCGGCGCAATTTCAGCGCGAGTCTGGCTGGGAATGCTCAGTACGCTCAACTCATTTTTGACGGTTTCATCTTCCGCCAACAAGGCAATTTGCACAGTAGCCTGTTGACTGATTTTATGGTTGCGATAACGCCCCAGTGGATCAATATCATCCAGGTTAATAAAACCGTCCTGCACCAGACAACCTAAAATAAACAGACTCTGCGCCCATACCAGGGGGATGTTTTCATTGGGGATTCTGTTCTGGCTGTGCGGCTGGGTTTTTTCCGCCGCGATGGCCTGCATCGGTACGATATATAACTCCGGCAGCAACAGCTGGCCATTTTCCTCGACCCGCAAGGCTTCCAATTGCCGGCGATAATCCTGAGCGCTGTTCGCGTCACCGTTAAATAATCCGTTTAAAAGTAAATAGCAGAAAAACAGCGGCCATTCACATTCAATCTCGGCAAACTGTTTGAGCTCGTGTGGTTCGTAGTGCAGGCGGTTGTGGTCTTCCAGTAAGGTTTGGTGTCCATCCAGTAAAAACCGTTTGCAGCCATAGCGTCCCTGTAGTTTTTCCACGATCAAGGCTTGGGTTTTATCGCGTAATTCCGGGTTATCTACTGCAAACGCCGGGAAGCCGACCACGCTCAATACGGCGGCGTCAACTTCCTTGGAAATCGATTCGCGCGGCAACAAGGATTCCAAGGTGATACGGGTGCGGGCGATGTCATCGCTAATGACATGAATGATTGAGCTTTGTCCGCCGTCTTTACCAAACAGATTAAAGTTGGCCATGGCTTCCAAAGCAGCTTTGGCCATGCCAATTGAGCTGGCATTCAATTCGGCTTGGCCATGATTCATTTTGTTGCCGCGTTCCCAGATACCGTAATCGGGCGTGCGATAAGCGCGTCGAATGTAATGCACCAGATTCTGCACGAAATTGACTTCATCCAGACTAAACACAATCCGCAAGCCGGATGCCGTCATTTGGGCCAGCATCAACAAAAACAGCGAGGTCGCATCCAGTTGTAAATGTCCCCACTCGTGATCGCCCACCACCACGTTCCCGCTACGGGTATCGTATTTGGCGTGCAATGCGTCCATCGGATCTTGGGTATGCTTAAACTTTTCGACTTTGGCAGACTGCCGCATCATGGCGGTCAACAAACCGCGCATCAATTTGACGGTGCTTTGTTCCAATTCGTAACGTCTGTCAGGATGGGTGCCACTGCGTTTATAAGCCAAAGCAAGGCCCCAGGCCGCCAGAATGCTGTAGACATTATCGCGTACCCAGGCATCGGTATAGTTGCCATGGGTGGTAATTGCCGTACTGGCTGGCAGCAAGCCGCTGACCCAATCCTGCCGATCGAGGATAATGCCTTGTACCTGACGATAATAGGTGTCCAGTCCTTCGGATACAGCGTGTGCTTGATTGCCCGCAGGCGCAGGAGATTCCGGCATATTTTGACTATAAAATTGTTTAAACATCGCAGAAAATCGACTTAGGCTTTGGGTAAAGTAACGCCAGTTTGTCCCTGATATTTACCGCCTCTGTCCTTGTACGAGGTTTCACAGACCTGATCGCCGCCAAAAAACAGCATTTGCGCCACGCCTTCGTTAGCATATATTTTTGCTGGTAACGGGGTGGTGTTGGAAAACTCCAGCGTCACATGGCCTTCCCATTCCGGCTCTAGTGGCGTGACGTTGACAATGATGCCGCAGCGGGCATAAGTCGATTTACCCAGACACACCACCAGCACATCGCGCGGGATACGGAAAAATTCCACGGTGCGAGCCAATGCAAATGAATTGGGCGGAATAATGCACACATCGGATTTCACATCCACAAAGCTGGCTTCGTCAAAATCCTTGGGATCGACGATGGTGGAGTTGATGTTGGTGAAGATTTTAAATTCGTTGGAGCAGCGCACGTCATAACCATAACTGGAGGTGCCGTAAGAAATGATGCGACCTTGCGGCGATTCACGTACCTGTCCGGCTTGAAACGGTTCGATCATGCCGTGTTGCTCGGACATACGGCGTATCCATTGGTCTGATTTTATGCTCATGAGGCTTGCTGAAATTAACTAAGGGGATTGAGTGTCAAAATAGCATATTGGGGAGGCTTAATCCACGAGTATCAAGCTGTCCAGCCTGTTCCATGCCGCAGTTTGTTTAGTAAGTTCATCGAGCGAGCCATTATTGCCAACGTTCACTACCCAAGGCAGCTCATACTCGGTCAGGCATTCACTCGCCGACTTTAATTTATCCAACACCGTCAAGTCCGCTTCCGACGCATCCTGTTGCCGGGCAAGAATGCGTTGTCGTTGCAACACCTCATCCGTGCTGATGGCGACTATTGCAAACGGTAAGTCGAGTTGACCGGCCAATTGCCTGAACTGCGCACGTTCAACCACTTTCAAAAACGCCGCATCGACAATCACACTAAAACCGCTCTGCAGAATCTGCCGGGATACATCCAATAAATGCTGATATGTCCGCTGAGTCGCTTCCTGAGTGTAAATGCCACCAGGAATTGCCGAATCACTGCTTTGTTCGGCAGACAAGCCAAACAAACGCTTGCGTTCGACATCCGAGCGCAGGCGAATGACTTGATAGTTTTCCAGTACGATTTGCGAGACGGTGGTTTTGCCGCAGCCAGGCAGGCCATAGGTGATGATCAGTGCTGGCTTGGCTGGCAGGTAAAGCTGTTCTGCAAGGTTTAAATAGCTCAGGCATTGGGTTAGATCGGCTGGTTCGTCCAATTGTCTGGCTCTGATAACCGAAACCTTGGCCATGACCATGGCCCGATAGCCTAGATAAAATCGCAAAACGGCCAAGCCGGCATAATCGCCACTGGCTTGCAGATAGGCATCCAGGCATGCGTAAGCCAAATCAGGCCGTTGGCGATGCTGTAAATCCATCAGCAAAAACGCCAGATCATTGATCACATCAATCCAGCGCAATTCAGGATTAAACTCAATGCCGTCAAATGGCGTGGGCTGATCATCGAGTAGAACAAGATTACCCAAGTGCAAATCGCCATGACATTCCCGCACCTTGCCAGTTTGCAGGCGTTGCGCGAAAAGTGGCTGGCAACGTTGAAATTCAGTCTCGCTTTCGGCGTGTAAATTTTGCAGTCTTGCTGAATAAGAGGCATTGAGCAGCAAAGCTAATTGCTGAAAATTTTGTGTGGCTGGCGCGGCGACTTGCTCGGGATTGCCGTAACCGGCTTCGCTTTTACAGGGCGGTAACTCAGCATGAAACTCGGCCAAACGCTTGGCAAGTAATTGTAAATGCTGACGGGTCAGTTCCCCACGCTCCAGCACGTGTTCGAGTACATCCTGCTCGGCAAACCGCTGCATTTTCACGGCATATTCAAAGGCGGGCGTGCCCCCCAAAATAGGATGCTGCGGACTGCCGGCAATATTGATCACATCCAAATACAATCCGGGCGCAAAACGTCGATTCAAACGCAATTCTTCATGGCAAAAAAACTGTCGCTTGGCTAATGTGGAAAAGTCCAGAAACCCAAAATCGACCGGCTTTTTGATTTTGTAGGCAAATTCATCCGCCAGCAAAACCCAGGAAATATGGGTTTCCAGCAAGCGAATTTCGGTTACCGCATGTGGGTAACATTCGGGTGATTGCAAAGCCTGTATCAGCGTGCGATCCAAGTCGCAGTTAATCATGGCATATCCGAAGTTCGCGCCAATGAACAGGCGAAGTACACAAGCTATAGTAGGAGCTCTGGCAGTTTGCGCAGTAATATAAATATCGTTCGTACTTCAAATTTTGCTGCATCTGTTCCTTTGCTCTCAGTAGGGCAAGGGTAAAACAATCAAAGAAACGAAATTTAAAGTGCAATGAGCATAAATTACTGCGGTTAGCGGCAATCTTTCAACAAGTTTATCCTTCGCGGAACAAGTCCATGATCATTTTCTTCTCGTCATCAGCCAGAATATCGCTGCTCAAAGAATGATGTTGATGACGCAAGTGTCGCGTAGCCACTGAATTGCGGCGACTTGCACGCCTTTCCAGTTTGCGTCGGTCAGCCTCGCGACGTTCGGTTTCTCTACGATCGTGTTTAGGCCACAACTCAAAGCTTGCCCGCATCATGGCAACCCATTCCGGTGAATTAAACGCATATTGATTGGTGCGTCGTTCCTTTTGGCGACGTACTTCGTTACGACGAAACTGTGTTTGATTATTCATGGCAGTTTAATAATATCCAAAATCCGACAGCAAAAAGTTAGAGAAAACTTATAAATACTACTGTTTATCAAGTGCTTACGAAAAATTATACCCGATCTGAATGTTTGCCGTGTAATTCATAGATTACTTACTGATTAACATACCAAGCATTCTTTAAAAGTCACTGAATAGACAGGGGAATGATTTCAGCAAGCGTCTTAAATATTAGCTTTACATAATATACGACCGGTCGCATAATAAAGCCATGCTTAAAACGCCAACTAAACAAATCAAAAAGGACCAGTTGCTGGAACAAGGCGTCACCTTGTTGCTGGAGAAGGGCTATCACGCCACGGGCGTTAAAGAGATTCTGGATACGGTACAGATCCCCAAAGGTTCTTTTTACAGTTACTTCAACAGCAAGGAACAGTTTGCCGCCGAAGCTATACATCATTACATCGAGCCGTTTATCGTGCGCTTGTCCGGGCATTTGCAAAATCCAGAATTGGATGGCTTGGCGGCGCTGAAAGCTTACTACCTGGGATTGATAGCCGAAGTGGCGAAAAGCGGTTTCAAGGGCGGGTGTCTGCTGGGAAACTTGATGGGCGAAATTGGTGATACCAGCCCTCTGTGTCGAGATGCTTTACTGGATGCAGTAGAGCGTTATAGCGATTTGCAAAAATCCGCGTTGGAGCGTGGCCAAAAGCAGGGTTCCGTAAGACTGGACCGCTCGGCAAAAAGCATGGCGGATTTGATGCTGAACGGCTGGCAGGGCGCGTTGCTAAGAATGAAAGTGGAACAATCGGTGGAGCCTTTGCAATCGGTTTGTCGGGATTTGTTGGATGATTATTTTCGGGCTTGATTGAGTTCCTACCTTATCGCATGCTAACGACAAATTGGAGGTGATTTATGGATGCACAAACGATAACCGAACAGGCTTTAAAACTTGCTCCGGCAGCAAGAGCGTATATCGCGGAAATACTGATCGAAAGCTTGGACTATGAAGACGACTTTCCGGTTTCCGAGGAGTGGCGGCAAGAAATTCAAAAGCGTTGCAAGGAAATAGACGCCAATTCGGCGCTGCTACTGGATGGCGAACAAGTCATGGCGGAGCTAAGACAGCGCTTTTTGTGAAATATTTTCTGCATCCTCAAGCCCGCGAGGAAGTGGAGCAAGCAATATTGTTTTATCGAAAACAACTATGTCGGAAGGTCCAATTTGTATTTAGTTTTTGAAAAGGAGTTTTTATGATGCAGTCACGCCACATTGTTCTGATTATGTTGGTTATTGTTTTTACTGGTTGCGCCTCTACCCAGTCCCTTACCACTGAACATAGACAAAAGATTCGATCAGTAAAGGTAAACCAGTCCGTCAACAGGACGCCTAATATGTTTTATCTAGGCCCAAAAATGGCAGGGTCTGCTGGCTTTTTGGGCGTTCTGGGCGTGTTGATCGCCAATAATCCAAATAAATCAGAATCAGACCTACTGCTTGGCTTTGCAGAAAACAACGGTATTTTTGTCGACAAAATAGTTTACGAAGAAGTTTCTAAAGCTGCTCAAAAGGTCGGCAAGTTTGAGGTTATCCAAGGTGATGACCATGATATTGCAACGCTAAATATTGGTATTTATCTTTATGGTTTCAGTGTACCTCATGGGTTTAGTTCGGAACTGGTGCCTATGCTAGGGATTGAATGTAATTTGGTCGACCCTTCTGGTCAGGTTTTATGGCTCGATCGTCAGCAAGTATTGTCTCTAGGGAATCCGTCAAATAGTTTTTCTCTAAAAGACATAGAAGATAATCCTAAGTTGATTGATGCAATGTGGCGTATTTCCGCTAAAACCATTTCTGAAAAACTTTTTAATGATATGTAACAGCGTATACACCTGGGATCGTAGGATGAGTTGAAGCCAGTCAAGGGCCGTAGGA
>PERU01000029.1 GCA_002928965.1 Methylomonas sp. | reverse complement strand
ATTCCGAATCACACGATTCTTGCTCCCCTCTTTGATAAAGAGGGGTTGGGGGAGATTTTTTAATAAATCCCCCTCGATCCCCCTTTTTCAAAGGGGGAAGTTATTTGTAGCGAAATCCTAAATGTAGGTTGGGCTGAGCGTGGCGAAGCCCAACAAAATCATACTGTTGGGCTTTATTGCATTCAATCCAACCTACCTTTTGCGACAGCCTCCTGATCGGTGGATAGCTTCACTTCCATAAATGAAAACTGAGTACGCCCACCGGCAAACTGCCGACGATCCATACCAATACCTCCTCAACGATAGAAACAGCCCTGCTTGCGCGCCACGCCCATTCTGCAAGCCGCCGCCTTACAACCTTTGCTGTAACGTATTATGTTTGGCATCGAACCCGACATTAAACGGAGCAGTGCCGTTGCAAATGACATCCGCCGCCGTTGGGACTGGATGCGCAGCTACCGTGTTTGGGAGGCCAATCCCAAGCTTTTCTTCTCAAATCCAGTTCGGTAGGCACGTTGAATGAAATCAAAAACTCAAATTCGTTAACGGTGGTCTTCAATATGTTAAAGCGCATTCCTCGTCTGTTTTGTTTGCTACTGCTGTGTGCGGCATGCTCCGGCCCACATAAAATGGTGTCCGCCGCTGATGAATCAAGCATGCCGGTTTATGTGATCAGCCACGGCTGGCACGCAGGTATTGCTTTGCGGCGAACAGACTTGCTGCCGGAGAGCGCCGATTTTCCCGGCGCGGATTATCTGGAGTTTGGCTGGGGCGATTGGGATTATTACCAGACCCGCGACCCCGGTCTTTGGCGTTTGCTGCAGGCCGCATTCTGGTCATCTAACAGTGTGCTGCATGTCATGGGTATTCAGGGCAGCATTGGTGAAAGCTTCAGCGGATTCGAGATTGTCAGGCTCGAAATTCCCAGTGACCGCTTCTTTGATCTGGCGGCCTTCATCCACGCCAGTTTCCAACGCGAAACAGCTACCGCAAAAACATTGCCACTCCGGCGCGGTTTTGGTGCAAACAGCATTTTCTATCCCGCAGCAGGTGAGTTTCACCTGTTCAACAACTGCAATACCTGGGTGGCCCGCGCACTGGAATCCGCAGGATACGACATGGGCGCGCCATTGCCGTTCACAACCGATCAACTGCTTGCGAGAACGCTGCGCCTGAGTTCTGCTCCGCCATAGCCATAGTCACTTCCCGCTTCAGATTGCCGGCGCTACACACGGAAACACGCTGTCAAAACACATGAGCGTACAGTCAATGACCCTTTGCGTTGCCATATTCGCTGCTCAAGTTTTCGCATTTACCCATCAACCTTCGCTCAAAGCCGTTAGGTTTAGAAAAACAAGTCGCTGCAGCATATCCCCCGGAACGCCCGTGGATATTACCGCAACCCGGAAGCCATGGCTGACGCTAGGAGTCTGTCCGAGAATAGGAATCGTCGCGAGGGAAAGCCATTTTGAGTCAGATTTTTTGATCATTTGAGGCGAATAGTGGAGCTATTTAACGAAAATGAGCGGGGAATCTGGCCACAAGGGCTTTTCCGTAGCAGATTCTCTATTCTCTTCTCGGACAGGCTCCTAGTATTCCACGTTCCTGTGGACAGGATACTGGCAATCGACGCCGTCCATGGCCCTGGATGCTCGCTTCCCGGTCGGCATGACGGCAGTTTTTAAATATGCTGAAGTAGAATTAACCCCGCCACTTATCCGGGCAGAGTAAAATAAGGGTTTAACTCACCGAAAGTCCATTTCTCCAACAGGCAAATGACAATCCAATACATCAATCGTCCCGAACAGCTGCCGCTTTTGTGCGAACACATCAATCAAGAACCCTGGATCGCCCTGGACACCGAATTCCTGCGCGAAAAAACCTACTACCCCAAATTCTGCCTGCTACAAATTGCGGCGCCGGGCTGGGTAGCGTGCGTTGACCCGATAGCCATTGCCGATTTGTCACTGTTGTTCGACGCCATCTACAATCCCAACATTGTCAAAGTCCTGCATTCCTGCCGGCAAGATCTGGAAATTTTTTATCAAATAACCGGCCGCATACCCGGTCCCATTTTCGACACGCAAATAGCTGCACCACTATTGGGTTTTCAGGAAAACCCCGGTTACGCCATGCTGGTATCGAGTTTTTTGAATATCAACCTCAACAAAGCCCATACCCGCACCGACTGGACACAGCGTCCCTTGAGTGATGATCAAATTCAATATGCCGCTGATGATGTCATTTATTTGTGCAGGATTTATACACAAATGTGTGAGCAACTGGACAAACTCGGCCGACTCAAGTGGCTGGAAAGTGATTTTGCCCTGTTGAACAACCCCGAAATGTATCAACTATCACCCGAAAACGCCTGGTTGAAAATTCGCGGCAAAAACAAACTAACGGGACGACAATTATCGATTCTGCAAAGCCTGACTGAATGGCGGGAACAGTCTGCGCAAACCGAAAACAAACCTCGCAACTGGCTGTTCCCGGATGACATGTTGCTGGAACTGGCCAAACTGCAACCGGTAACCCTCACCGATTTGGCTAAAATCAGGAATATCAACGAACGCAGCGTCAATCGTTATGGCAAAGTCATCTGCGAATTAATCGACGCTGCCCGTCAACGACCGCCCAAACCTTTTCAGGACAAGGACCAACCCACCAAGAAAACCCAACAACATGAAGCCGTGATGGATGTGCTGGGCGCTATTGTCAGAATCCGCGCGGAAGAAAACTCTCTAAATCCGATTATTCTGGCTACCCGCAAAGAACTGGAACAATTGCTGTTCGGGGACGAAGAATGCCCTTTATTGCATGGTTGGCGTTACAACATGGCAGGACAGGAATTGCAGGGCTTGCTGCAAGGTCAATACAGCCTGAGTTTGACCAAAGATAACGTGGTAATTTCACCGAATCAAGGCATTTAACTGGCTATTATGGAGTACAAATCCCGAGCTGATTTGTGCTCCAACGGCTCGACTAAACCCAAGGAAGCGCTGATAAATCTTTCGACAGGTTCAGGGCGAACAGTCAGTGTTTGCTCCGGTTCGTGGTCGACTGCAAGGATACAGACGTTAGAGCAAGGCAGGAGCGGTTGCCGAGAGCTTGTCGACCACTTGTGCCCCAGTGAGTCTGCCGAAAAGCGATTGTTGCTGAAGCAGCATTATAATCAGGAAACCAATAGCCGCTTGAAGAACGCCGCAGCAACCTCAGCTTTATGTGTTCGCGAACTGTCTTTCAAACTCTTCCGCAGTTTGCGGCTTGGCAAACAGATAACCCTGCGCATAATCACACTTGATTGATGCCAACAGATCACACTGCAATGCGGTTTCCACACCTTCGGCGATCACCTTTAATCCCAGCTTATGCGCCATGACAATAATGGCCTCGCACAACACGAAATCGCTGGAATCGGCACGTAAATTTCGCACGAAGGACTGATCGATTTTTAAATAATCGATATCAAATTTCTTTAGATACGACAATGCGGAATAGCCGGTACCAAAATCGTCGATAGCCACTTGAATGCCGGCATCGCGAAACACTAACAAATGCTCGGCGGTTTTAGGACTGGCTTCCAGCAATAAGCCTTCGGTAATCTCCACCACCAGGGCCTGACCAGACAGTTCTTTGCTGCGTAAATAATTTACCCAGTCAGCAGGGTCGTGACTGACATCCAGGAACTGCATGGGCGATTTATTGATGCTAATCTGAAAATCCTCATGTAATGTTTGCCGCCAGTGAACGACCTGTGCCACAGCAGAATGAAATACCCAATCGCCAATGTCGTTAATCAAGCCGGATTGTTCAGCCAAAGGCACAAATTCAGCCGGACTGACCAATCCTCGCTTAGGGTGCTTCCAACGCAGCAAGGCTTCTGCTTTATAAATTTTGCCCGTCACCAGATCCACAATCGGTTGATAAAACAGGTTGAATTCATTTCTAAGCAACGCGCCGCGCAAATCATTGATCATCGCAGCCCTAGCATTCAACTCGGCCTGCATGGATGGCGTGAAAAAACTGTAACAGTTTCTACCCTTGTTTTTGGCTGCATACATGGCCTGATCTGCATTCCGCAGTAATTGACTCAACTCCCGTCCATCGCAGGGAAACAAGGTTATACCGATACTGGCCGATACAAATACTTGTTCATTTAACAAGGTAAACGGTTGACTCAAATGTTCAAGCAATTTTCTGGCGACGGTTTCCGGGCTTTCATCCGTCGCCAAATCGCTCAAAATAACCACAAATTCATCGCCACCCAATCGTCCCACGGTATCCACTTCACGCACACAGGCACGAAGGCGTGTTGCCGCTTGCTGCAACAGTTCGTCGCCCATTTCATGCCACAGGGTATCGTTAACTTCCTTGAATCTATCCAGATCTATCATCAACAATCCAAAACGCTGGACGCCTCGATGGGCTTGTTTGATTTCCTGCGCCAACCGCTCACGCACCATATGTCGATTCGGCAAACCGGTCAGCGGGTCAAAGTTGGCTTGCAGCCAGATTTGCGCTTCGGACCGCTTGCGCTGGGTGATATCCGAGAACAGGGCTACACGACGAGTCAGCATCGAATCGGCAGCCTGAATCGTATTGATGACAACATTTTGAATATAGACATCGCCAGACTTGCGGCGATTCTTGATTTCTCCCTGCCAGCAGCCGGTATTTTGCAGCGCCAGCCACATGGCCTGATAAAAAGCCGCATCATGCTCACCGGATGCCAACACTTTTGGATCTTTGCCCAGGATTTCTTCGCGGCTAAATCCTGTCATCACTTCAAATGCCGGATTGACATTAAGTATTTTGTTTTCGGCGTCGGTCACCAACATAGCCTCGCTACTGTTTTCGAACACCAATGCAGCCAATTTCAGTAATTCTTCTGATTGCTTACGGTCACTAATGTCTCGTGCAAAACCCACCGTTCCCAAAACCTGTCCGTCTTCATCCAGCAACGGGGTTTTGTAAACTTCCATCCAGATCGGTGCCGATAAAACATGAACCGTTTCTTCGATATTCAGGCGCTGCTTATTTGTCATGACGTCTTGATCTTGACTGCGAAAGCCGCGCGCTATGTCATCAGGAAAAAAATCGAAATCTGTTTTGCCCGTTACTTCCTGCACGCCGATCCCAAAGTTGTCAGCAAATACCTGATTGATCGCCAGATAACGACAGTCTTTATCTTTCATCCAGACCAGAAATGGAAAATTATCCAGCAAAGCGCGTTGGTATGACTCTTTTAGCTGCAGGTTTCGCTGGGCATTTCTAACATCAGTGACATCCGTAAATTGCCAGATACGTCCGTAATAATGACCTAAGCGGTTAACTACCGGGGAAGAATACCTATCCAGAATCACGCCGCCTTGCAAGGCAATTTCATCCCGACTGATTGCATCCAGATGCGCATACAGATATTCCACCTTCTCTAAAAAAGCATCCGGATCAATCAAACGCTTCTTCACAAACTCAAGCTGCACCGAATCATTGGTATTGCCTGCCACCTCGTCAGGAATACCCCAAAGCTCTGCCACCCGGTGGTTTTGCAATAATTTATGCCCCTCTTTGTCCACGGCCATAATGCCATTGGGCGATGCTTCCAGTAATGTTTCCAGAAAGGTGGTACGCCACAATAACTGATCTTCGATGCGTTTACGCATGGTGATGTCTTCATACATACCGACAACGCCAATGACTTGCGCTTCACTATTCCGCAAAGGCAACCTGGAGGTTCGTAACCAGATTGTTTCACCTTCAGGATTGGTTAGCGGCTCTTCAACATTTAACTGGCTTTCGCCGGTTTCCATGACCTGACGATCAACCTTTTGATCGTGATCAGCTTGCTGGAACCGCCCTAACTGTTGATCGTCTTTAGCGATTAAATCAGTCACCGATGCCAGTCCGGCGTCTGTTGCAAACAATTGATTTGCACCAAGATAACGTAACTGTTTATCCTTCCAAAACACTCTTAATGGCAACGTTTCCAGAATGGACGTCAACAAAACGTTGGTATTTGACAATGCTTGATTGGCCCTGATTTGTTCGGTCACATCCAACAAAGTCATTAAATGCTCATCAGAACAACCCACACCTAATTGCCCGGAGACCACCAGCACCTGCTTGGTTTCGCCATTTTTACAACAAATATCCACTTCAAAATTTTGAAAGGGTTGTCCAGTGGCTTCGGACTGTAATAGCCGCTGTCGCCAAGTGGTTTGTACCCACTGGCGATACTCTGAGTCGGGATAGGCTTTTAACCACCAATCCGATAAGGTCGGTACATCAGCCAAGTCATAGCCAAATTTTTCAATAAACGCTGGATTTAACAGGGTGAAATGCTGCTGATCATCGTTTAAAGCATAGGCGACCGGTGAAGAATCAATGATAGCCTGCAGTCGTTTCTCGCTTGCCGATAGCCTGGCATTTGCCCTTCGCTCGTTATAGAGCGTCAAGGTTATGACGGTACCGATCCAGGAAAACAGGATTTGAAAAAACCAATAGTTCCACAGTCCGGTTTTTTCAAAATCATTGGCGAAATAACCTAAACCTCTGGCAGCCCCCATTAAAGCGGTAACCGCAGTAATCGCAACGACGAACTGTACACCATGCCGACCAAAGCGCAGGGCAGCCCAAAAGATTAAAGCAAACATCCAATAGCCGTGCGGCAAGTCGCCGATTTCGGCCTGTAAAAAATCCAGGAATACGACCAGGGCCACCAAGACCGTTGTCAATATAAAGACCAAGGTTTCAGGCAATCGGGACTTTATAAACCAGTTTTTAGGCCAAATTCGCCAAATCAGCACCAGTGGTGTAACGGTGATAATCCCGAACATATCAGCCATCCACCAGTGCAAAATCACATCAGGCAACGCTGAAGCAGGGAAAAAACCATGTTGCCACAACACTAGAGGGCCTAATGTCCCGCTGATCAGCGAACAACAAAAGCCTACCCATGTTAACCATTGCAAATCATAGGGCTGATCCAGGTTGGCGGAAAAAATGGCCTTACGCTTTAACCACCATGCCGCCAGTACCGATTCCAGGGTGTTTCCAATGGCAATGAAAAAACATAGCCAGAATGCATTATCCACCCACATTCCAGCAATAAATGCACCGACAAATATGCCCGGCCACCAGCGCAGACCGTTTATCAATAATATTGCCAAAGCCATGCCGCCTGGAAACCAGACTAAGGTGACATTACCGGCAGCAGAAAAATAAGTTAGCACCAATTTGCCAAGCAGCGCATAGGCCGCCGCAATCAGCACCATGCTAAAAATATCCTGCCAGCGGTAATGCGGAATGGTCATGTCGATTTCACTCGTTGATTCAATTAAGCAATTTTAGCCACCACTCGACAGATTGAACTGCCGTATATGCCTCAAATAGTGCAACCGCTGCCAATATCAAAAAAATCATGCCACTGATTTTATGCAACCAAGTTAGCGGCATACGCTGAAGTACGGTACGCCCGGCCCATACGCCCAATCCAGAGGTAAAACTCAGCGCCATTGTCGATCCCACCCAAACAGCAAGTGGTGCCGCCGTGCTGCTGAATGCGACCACCGCTAACTGGGTTTTGTCGCCGAACTCAGCCAGAGTAATCATTAAAAAAGTGGTAAAGAAGATACCGTGACCGCTTTTTTCCACCAGTTCACCCTCGTCATCTTCATCGGCATGATTTAATAATGCATGTAAACCAAAACCGGCAAATAACAGAGCAACTGCAAACGCGACCAGGTAATTTGGCAGCCAGTTGGCAATAGCTGCGCCAAATATGACCGCTAGCGTATTCAACAAACCAAAAGCGGCAATAGCGCCCAGAAGCACTGGCATAGCGCGATGACGGGATGCCAGAGTCATACACACCAGTTGACTTTTATCGCCAATTTCAGCCGCCGTGATCAAGACAAAACTGGTGACTGTCGTGGTAAAAAACTGGGGTAATTCAAAATTAGAAAATAGGTTATCCATGACTAGACGTTAAAACCGGCTTTGTTGATGACCGGCATTTCTGTTTACAGTTATCCCAACAGTTTGTCCAATACCATCATGACGATAAAACCGGCCATCAGTGAGAAGGTTGCAATCCGGGAACGGCCTTTTGAATGCGTTTCAGGGATAATTTCCTCGCTGATCACGAATAACATGGCGCCAGCAGCAAACCCCATGGCGATAGGCAGCACCGACGAAAAGATAGTCACCATGGTAATGCCCAGCAAACCGCCTACCGGCTCCACCAGTCCGGTCAAAGTCGCCAATCCTACTGCCTTCCATTTGTTATAACCCAATCCCACTAATGGCAAGGCTACAGCCAAACCTTCCGGCAGATTTTGCAGGGCTATCGCAATCGACAGTACCAAGCCGTTATGCATATCACCGTTGCCAAAACTGACTCCCACTGACATGCCTTCCGGAAAGTTATGAATGGTGATGGCGATAATAAACAGGGAAATTTTTTGCAGGGAATCCAGGCTTTCGTCAGCTACCGTATCAAAATGCAGATGAGGTAACTTCTGGTCAGCAAAGTGCAAAAACAAGGCGCCCAACACCATACCAAGCGACACGACTATCAGACCTTTGCCGGGCCAAATCTGTTCACCGTATTCCATGCCCGGCACTAACAGGGAAAACGCGGTGGCGGCCAGCATTACCCCGGCCGCAGCGCCCAACATACTGTTGAATAGGCGCGTAGAGATATTTTTTAAAAACAACGCTGGCAATGCACCCACACCCGTTGCCAGCCCGGCCAGGATGCTGGCCAAAAAACCTACCACGACAATCTTGTCGAAAATCAGATACAAACTGCCAAATATCAGCAGTTGGCTGAGTAGAAACAAACCGGCAATCACGCCCCAGCGTTGCAGCGTCGGAAGCGTCATCAGTTTTAGATACAGTGGCTGTGCCTGAATACGCAGGTATTGGTTTTCTAAAAAGCTGTCAATTCCGTACATGAGCGTCCCCGTTATTATTGTTATGAGCAGCAGCGATTATACTGAAAGCCACATTAAGCGCGGGTGTTTTATCGGTCAAGCGTTACTGATCGGAAAAGCCAGAACCTGCTCAATCGTTTGGCAACCGGAAACGATCATCAACAAACGATCGATGCCAATAGCGATCCCACTACAGTCGGGCAGTCCAGACTGCAAGGCATCCAGAAATAACTGATCTTTCACTACTGCTGGCAAGCCCTGCTGCTGTCGATAGCCAATTTCACGCTCAAAGCGTGCAGATTGTTCGGCAGCATCACTCAACTCAAAAAAACCGTTGCCTAATTCTATGCCGTTGATGAAAACCTCAAAGCGCTCCGAAGTTCGGGCATCCTGGCGATTTAGCCGCGCCAGACTCGACTGAATGGCCGGATAGTCATACACCAAAAAAACCACCTGTTTGGGCATGACGGTTTGCACACAATGACTAAACAAAAAATCCAGCCACAACGCATGGTCGTCCCTGCACAAACCGTCGGCATCGACAAGATTGTGAGCCTTGGCAAAATCTGCATAATCTGACCGGTCAAAAGCCAGTGCATCCAGCCCAGTCACCTCAGCAAACATCTGCTGATAACTGGTCTGCCTGATCGATAATGGCGGCATGCTGTTGCGCAACAACGACAATAACAATTCTGCGGTCTCATCCATCAACTGCTGCAGGTCAAAACCAACCCGATACCACTCCAGAATCGTAAATTCCGGGTTATGAAAGCGCCCGGCTTCGCCATTGCGAAAGGCTTTGCAGATTTGATAAATGCTTCCGCTGCCTGCGGCCAGCAAGCGCTTCATGGCAAATTCGGGCGAGGTTTGCAGAAACAGGGTGGAATAATGCGGCGGACTATGAAACTGACTGGTGAAAAAATCCAGATTGGGATCCGTACCGGTAGCGCGGCACAGTAGAGGGGTTTCCACTTCCAGCACGTCGCGCTGGGCAAAAAACTGGCGAATGGCGGCCAGCAACTGCGCACGTTGTCGCAGTTGCCGCAGTTCTGCGGCTGGCCGCCAAGGCTCAGTCACTAGTCTTTGACGCGGGACACGTATTCGCCGGTACGGGTATCAACCCGAATCATTTCGCCGATTTGCACGAACAAAGGCACACGTACCACTGCGCCTGATTCCAATGTGGCCGGTTTTCCGCCGCCGCCGGAGGTGTCGCCTTTCAAACCTGGATCGGTTTCAGTGATGGTCAATTCCACAAAATTAGGCGGTGTCACTGATAACGGCGAATCGTTCCATAACGTCAGGATGCACATATCCTGTTCTTTCAGCCATTTGATGGTTTCGCCAACGGCATTTTTGTCGGCCTGATATTGTTCAAAAGTGTCCGGTACCATGAAGTGCCAGAACTCGCCGTCGTTGTATAAATATTGCATGTCTTTATCGACAACATCCGCGCCTTCAACCGTATCACCGGATTTAAAGGTACGCTCGATAACGCGACCGGTTTTCAGGTTGCGGATTCTGACCCGGTTAAAGGCTTGGCCTTTGCCGGGCTTTACGAACTCGTTCTCGATAATCGAACACGGGTCGTTATCCAGCATGATTTTCAAACCGCCTTTGAACTCGTTGGTGCTAAAAGTTGCCATTTTTTCCTCGTGAAACAAACAATAAGTCGGGCGATTATAATGGATAAGGAATTTATTCGGAAACCGGAGCACCATTGAATACCAGCACCACTCTCTGGCAACACCAACTTGCCGAGGCTTTTTCCAATGTGGACAGCCTATGTCGCTACCTTGAACTTGATCCAGCCCATTTGCCGTTATTAACCGATTACAAAGATTTTCCCTTACGCGTACCGAGGGGCTTTGTGGATTGCATGGAAAAAGGCAATCCTGCCGATCCCTTGCTAAGACAGGTTTTACCGATATTGGATGAATTACAACAATTTCCAGGATACAGCCTGGATCCGGTCGGGGATTTAGACGCTGTCGCCCATGCCGGCGTAATTCATAAATACCAGGGTCGGGTTTTGTTGATCACTACCGGAGGCTGTGCTGTGCATTGCCGGTATTGTTTTCGGCGGCATTTCCCGTACGGGGATTTACAGCTCTCCAGCCAAAAAATCAATCAGGCTATCGATTACATTGCCGGTCGCAACGAAATTAGCGAAGTGATTCTAAGTGGCGGCGATCCGTTATTACTAAACGACACCAAACTGCAACAATTACTGCAAGCCATAGCCGGAATATCTCACGTAAAGCGTATCCGCATCCACACCCGGATTCCGGTGGTGTTGCCAGCCAGAATCAACCCTGATTTACTGCATATTTTAAGCTCGCAATCAAAGCAGATAATCGTGGTACTGCATGCCAACCACGCAAACGAACTCAGCGGACAGGTAATCAATGCCTGCCATAGCTTAAAAGACATAGGCGTGACCTTGCTTAATCAAAGTGTGTTACTGAAAGGCGTCAACGATGATAGTGAGGTGCTTTGCGAGCTTAGCGAAAAACTTTTTGTCGCCAATGTACTACCCTATTATTTACATTGTATTGATCGCGCCGCTGGGGTAAAACACTTCGAAATAACTGAACAGCAGGCTTATGGTTTGCTGCAACGGATGCAAGCGTGTTTGCCCGGTTATCTGGTGCCGCGCTTAGTTAAAGAGCAAGCAGGTGCCGCCCACAAGATCAGACTGGGCTGACTTCTGACCGACTTTGCTGAATCAGCCTTGATATGCGTTTGATGATTATCTGTCATGACGGATAGCGGAAATGTAAGATTTGAATTTATTCACACTTTAAGAAAACGATGCCTTCAAAATCCACGTCAGCCAACATTGCTCACGTCCGCATCCCTTTAGTTGCTGCAGCGTTTTCATTTGTAACCGATGCGGTTATCCGCCTCAAGCAGCCGTTTGATGTTAGTGGCCTGCCCCATGCCGACTGGCCCCAACTGATACCTGCCGGATTGGGCCTGGCTTGTTTAATCTGGAGCCTGATCAACCTTGTCAGGCAATCTGAAAAGCCAATCGATACTATCGATGAATGCCTTAGCCACCTCAAGCAACCCGCTATCATCGTCAACCAAAATGGCATTATTTACAGCCTTAATCAAGCCGCTGCAGACCTGATCCATCTGGCGCCGGAAGTTTTGATCGGACGAGCGGTGCATGACTTATTTCACCCTGAATCATCAGTAAAAGACTGCTTACTGTGCCAACGAATCAGGGATTACCAGGAACTGGCCGCCACCGATTTTCAGTTTTCCCAAAACAGCTGGCGACATATTTCTTTGAGTCGAATATCGACAGTCCGTCCCGATCAATTACTGGAATTGCATTTTGACATTACGTCCTTAAATCAAATCAAGCAACAAATGGCTCTGGCTATTGATGGAGCCGAGTTGGGATATTGGGACTGGAACTATGTAACAGGCAAGCATGACGTTAATCACCACTGGCTGGATATGCTCGGCTTGGAGGCGGAGGAACTGGATAATTACGTCAGCGACTGGGAGAATCGCATCCACCCTGAAGATAAAGCGCGCGTGAAAACCCTCATCGCAAAACATATTGCATCCGGCACCCCCTATGAAGTCGAATTCCGCATGCAACATAAAAAAGGTCACTGGGTGTGGATACAGGGCTCTGGCTCAGTAGTTGAATATGATCCGGCCAGCGGACAGCCTACCCGCTTATGCGGCACACATCAAAACATTACCACCCGTAAGCAATTCCAGCAAAATCTACAGGCCGCCTATCAGGTCATCAGCCAAAGCCCGTCGGTGGCTCTGAAATGGCAAAATGCGCCGGGTTTACCTATCGAGTTTGCCACCGACAATGTCATGCAGTTATTAGGGTACAGTCCGGACCAATTACTATCGAACCCGTTGCTTTATGAAGATTTGATTCACCCGGATGATCTGGCAATATTCAGGGAATCTCTGAATAATTGCAGCCAATCAGCACACTTTCAGGACATTGCACACGCCCCGTACCGAATTATTTCTGCAACCGGCAATATCAAATGGGTACAGGATCATAAAGTCGTCAGCCACAACGAAAAAGGCCAAGTGAGTGGCTACCAGGGGATGGTGACTGACATTACCCGTCAACGCCAACAGAACCGCGCCATTCATAACATCATTTCCAGTTCCCTGGAGAAAACCGCCAATTCCACTTTGGATAATTTGACATTACTCGCATCAGAGGCACTTGGCGCTCAGTACACGGTAATCGCCGAAATTCACCAAGAGTCAACCTGTAAAACCTTATCATTTTGCGCACATGGCAATCTGGTTGACAATATAGAGTACGACATTCGAAACACGCCCTGCGCCAACGTCGTAAATGGCAACATTGTCTGTTATCCACAAAATGTCACTGGTAAGTTCCCGAATGACGAATGGTTGAGTCAGCACGGTATCGAAGGCTATGTCGGCATTCCATTACTGAATGAACAAAATTTGGTACCTGGGTTTGTTGTGGCTTTGTACTGTCAGCCTATCCCGGACCCGCAATTTGCCGAGGACTTGCTGCGTTTATTTGCCACCCGGATTAATTCTGAAATTAAACGCAGTCGTGCCTTGCAGGCGATGGAACTGCAACAGCAGCGCCTGATAGACGCGCAGAGTATTTCGCACATTGGCGATTGGCACTGGCATTGGTCAGACAACCACTTTAGCTGGTCTGGGGAAATGTATCGTATCACCGGCACCCAAAGAAGCAGTTTCATTCCTTCGTTTGCCAGTTTTTTAACCCAACTGGTTCATCCTGATGATAGAAACTTTTTTAAAGTCCAACTTCAAAATAGCCATACCAACGAAGACATTGATTTTAAACATCGTATAGTACTTGGCGATGGTGAAATTCGTCATGTGCATCAACGAGGCAAGCTCATACGAGACAGCAAACATCGCGCTACCGGCATTCAAGGCACCATGCAGGACATCACCGAGCGCCTTAAAACCGAACAACATTTGCTAGAGGCCAAACTGGAAGCGGAAAAAGCCACCCAGGTCAAATCGGAATTTCTGGCCAATATGAGCCATGAAATCCGCACACCGATGAATGCAATTGTCGGTCTGGTCTAACTATGCCTGAATAGCAGCATCACCTCCAAGCAGCGCGATTACCTGGAACGGGTGGAAACTGCGGCTCATGGCTTAATGCGCTTGATCGATGACATTTTGGATTTTTCACGAATGGAATCCGGCAAACTGCACCTGGATACGCTGCCGTTTTTATTGGAAGAAATGCTTGATCAGGTGTTTTCCACCATGGAGGAATTGTGTCGCCGTAAAAATCTCAAACTGATCCATCCGTCCATTCATCAAGGCATGCATGCCGTAGTCGGCGATCCGCAACGCCTGCGGCAAATTTTGATCAACTTGATAGGCAATGCCATCAAATTTACCGAGCATGGCCAAATTGAAGTCACTCTCACAGAGCTTAAACGCACACCCGAGCATACAACGCTGGAGTTCAGCATTATCGATACTGGGATTGGCATGAATGAAGCGCAGCAAACACGCCTGTTTAAAGCCTTCAGCCAGGGAGACAGTAGCGTGACCCGCACCTATGGCGGCACCGGGCTTGGTTTGGTCATCAGTAAACAATTGATTGAACAAATGGACGGCACCATTCGGGTGGATAGCCAAGAACAGGTGGGTTCGTGTTTCAGCTTTACGGTAAGACTGGGTATTTCAGACCTTGAAACCGTTAGAAAATATCAAGACCACCCACGTAAAGAAGTTAATTCCCGACAATTACAAAATCTGCAGGGTGCGCATCTTTTGCTGGTGGAAGATAATGAAGTGAATCGTATTGTTGCCATTGAATTACTAACCCAGGCCCAATTATCAGTTGATACCGCAGAGAATGGTGAAGTTGCTCTACTCAAACTCAAGCAGAATGCCTACGACTGCGTACTAATGGATGTACAGATGCCCAAGATGGATGGCTATGAAACCACCCGGAATCTGCGCAAGCTACCTGAATGCGCCGATTTACCGGTAATAGCCATGACCGCCAATGTCATGAGTGTCGATCGTCAGAAATGCCAGCAAGCCGGCATGAATGACTTTATTGGTAAACCTATTCTGCCTGAAATCCTGTACTCGGTTTTGATTAAGTGGATCAAGCCCCGTCACCCCCAACATATGCATCACGCTCAAACATTCGAGTCGATAGATATTCCTTTTATGTATGGCATAGACAGTGCTGTTGGCTTGGAGCACACGGCAGGAGACAAAAGAATCTATCGCAAAATACTACAGAAATTTGCAGAGAATCATGCCGACAGCATGAATGAAATTACCCAAGCTCTGGCTGATCAAAACAGCCCGGTCGTTAACCAACAGGTGCATACCCTTAAAGGGCTCGCAGGTTCTCTTGGCGCCCTGTCCTTGCAAAACAATTTACAACGATTAGAGGAATCACTTGCGCAGAACAACTCTAACACTCAGAATACCCAGACAATTGCTAGGCTGATCGCTACGACAACCCAAGAGCTGCACAGGGTAATTAACAGCATTCAAAGCACGCTCCCGTTAATTGAGCCTGTTGCGGAACTTAAGCCAAGGTTATCATTAAGCGATATTAAACAGGAATTGCAGGTTTTACTCACCAAACTGCAGGCTTTTGACTCTGATGCAGACCAGCAGTTGGATTTGATTTTAGGGGGTGTTGAAGACCAATCACTAATGAACGAACTATTGCTAATTAGAAAGCAGATCGCCAACTACCAGTTTGTTGATGCTGCACAATCGTTGATGCCGCTTTTAGATTTTCCAATAAGGTAACTGATGGACAAAAAAAACGATCATACTATTCTGGCAGTAGACGATAGCCCGGAAAATCTTGATCTCATCAAAAACATACTTGAGCCTTATTACACGGTAAAGGTCGCTCCCAGCAGCAAACTGGCTTTGCAGATTGCCCGCAGCCAGAAACCTGATTTAATTTTGCTGGATATCATGCTGGATGATGTTAGTGGTTACGATATTTGCCATCAATTGAAAGAAGATAACGACACGCGCAATATTCCGGTGATTTTTCTTACCGCCAAACGTTCAGAAGCGGATGAGATTCAAGGTTTCAAAATCGGCGCATGCGACTACATCACCAAACCCTTTTCTCCGGCTATTGTTCTGGCGCGAGTCAAAACCCAAATACATCTAAAAGCCAAGACCGACTTACTGGAAAGGCTGGCTTCTTTGGATGGTTTAACAGAAATCCCCAACCGGCGAGCCTTTGATACGGCCATGGAAAGACAATTCAATCAAGCCAAGCGCACAAACACTCCGCTTTCGCTCCTGATCATGGATATTGATAACTTCAAACTGTTCAATGATTATTTCGGCCATCCGATGGGCGACGATTGCCTGAGAAAAGTTGCCAGCACATTAATGAAGTTTACCCAGCGCCCGGAAGATCTGGTAGCCCGACTAGGTGGGGAAGAGTTTTCGATCCTGTTGCCAAATACCGATAATTTCGGAGCTGCCATGCGAGCAGAGCAATACCGGCTGGCTATCGAAAACCTTAAAATACATCAAGCCAATAACAGCCCACTACCTTATGTAACAGTCTCGATTGGCGTCGGCACAGTGATCGCACACACGAATGATAACGTGAAGCAGTTACTTCAAGCCGCTGACGACGCTTTATATCGAGCCAAACGCCAAGGCCGAAACCAAGTCTGCTGCGAAAACCTGTCATCCTGAGCCATTTACAAAACCTTTGCACAGCTTAGTGGGATTATCCGTCTATAATCTCGGACTGCCGATACCTTTTTGAGCGCTCACCCATATGCACGTTTATCTAGATTTTAATGCTTCTTACCTTGCCGCCTTTGTCATTGGCTTATTCAGTAGTTTGCATTGCATTGGCATGTGTGGCTCGATCATCGGCACATTAACCTATAGCCTCAGCCAGGAATTACGGAATAACAAACGGATTTTATTCAGCATCATTCTCAGTTATAACCTTGGCCGGGTTGCCAGCTATGCAATTGCCGGTGCAGTAGTCGGTCTGCTCAGCATCCCTTTTTCTCAAGGCATCGCCTACCGGTTTTTGCAACTGGCATCAGCCACGATTATGGCCGGCGCCGGTTTATATATTGGTGGATGGTTTCCGCGTTTTGCGTACATCGAAAAAATGGGTTCACGCTTCTGGAAACTAATAGAGCCATTTGGCAGAAAATTGATACCCGTCAAAACCCGTGGTCAGGCCATGTTGTTTGGGATGATTTGGGGTTGGCTGCCCTGCGGCTTGATCTATACTGCTTTGGCCTTGGCAGCCACCACCGGAAATGTCATGCACAGCTCAATGACAATGCTAGCTTTTGGATTAGGTACTTTACCTGCCGTTGTAGGTGTCGGTATAATGACAACGTTGCTGGCCAAACTTTCCAAGGCGCAGCTATTCAAGCAAATAGTGGGCATTCTGTTTATCATTTTCGCCCTACTGGCCGCTTTCCCATGGCTTAATCCGATGCGTGTTGAACACATCATGACGTTTTGAGAGGTTATATGGTGGATCATTTTAGTTCTATTATTGGTCAATCCCCTGCTCTGGAAGCAATGATTCGTAGCGCCCGCATGGTGGCCGCTACAGATGTTACCGTTCTTATCAAAGGCGAAACCGGTACCGGTAAAGAGGTTCTTGCCAGCGCAATTCAAAAAGACAGCACTCGAGCCAATAAACCTTTTGTCACTTTAAACTGTGCCGCCTTACCGGAAGGCTTGGTTGAATCTGAAATATTTGGTCATAAAAAAGGCGCATTTACCGGGGCGATTTCTGACAAACAAGGTTTGTTTCAAGCTGCCGATGGCGGCACCCTGTTTCTTGATGAAATCAACTCTTTACCACTTAGCATTCAATCAAAATTATTGCGTTTCCTGGAATCCGGCGAATGCCTGCCCGTTGGCGGCACCAAACCGTATCATGTCAACGTGCGTGTGATTGCCGCAACCAACTCCGATCTGAATAAAAACATAGAAGCTGGCGAATTCCGTCGTGACCTGTATTTCCGTCTGAACGTGGTACCCCTGGAATTACCTGCTTTACATGAACGCAGCGAAGACATTGAAATATTGGCCAAACACTTTTTCAATCACTTTTCAGAACTGCATTCATTACAATCACCGACCTTCAGCAAGCATGCCTTGAAAGCATTACGCAGTTATAAATGGCCGGGTAATATCCGAGAATTACGCAACCTGTGTGAGCGACTGAGTATTTTGTTGGCTGGACGTGTCATCGAGCCCGAAAACCTGCCGCATGAATTCACCCAACACAAAGAGATCGTTACTGCGACTTCTGATTTCAAGCTACCAGAAACCGGCTTGCAACTGGATGCACTGGAAGCCAACATGATTCATCAGGCTTTGACCCGCACGAATGGCAACCGTAGCAAGTCTGCCAGACTGTTAGGCATTTCAAGAGACACCTTGTTATATCGCATCCAAAAACACGGATTGGCGACCCACTAAAAAACCGCATTCCGGTTGCAAGCGCTCATTAGTGACTTGCAACCCCCTCCTCTAACGCTTTCTAATCCACTGCACAGTGCAATTGTCGCTCTTACCCTGAGCCCGCAAAATCGCCATTTGAGCCATTTTTCTGAGCTCGATTTTACCGCTACCGACTTGGGATAACTGCAAAAACTCCTGCTCTTTGATGGACTCCCAAAAGCCATCGCTGCACAAAATAAACGTTTCACCTGCTTGCATAGTAGGAAAGACGCTGATATCAACCAAGGGCGAGGTCACTACATTGATGCTTCGGGTCAACTTGGTTTGCTCCGGATGTATCCCCATTTCCCATTCGCTGATTTTGCCCTCATCCAATAACTGCTGCGTCAATGAATGATCTTTAGTCCGCCAAAGCACTCGCAATGGATTCAGACGATAAATACGTGAATCACCACAATGCACAGAAATTACCCGCTGATCATCCAAGTACAAAATCGCACAGGTAGTATGTGCATTGGTCGCATTGGGATCGTCGGCAAACAATTCACGCATTCTGTTTACCGCTGCAGCAATCCACTCCCGCACGCCTGACTCTGGCTGCGAGTTGATTTGCGCCTGGAATAATTGCGCCTGTTCGATTAAACCTCGACAAAAGAACTGCGAGGCTTTTTCGCCGGCATGATGTCCGCCCAAACCATCCGCCACCACGAAAACCGCGTAATCTGCACAGACACGATGCGCCATGCAATCTTGATTGATGTCCCTGTCACCGACCGAAGACAATTGATAAAACTCTAACTCAGTTTGCATGGGTCTAACTATGAAAACGTGCGTCTCGCATCACCCGCTTTAACTCAGACACGGTTTGAGACAATCCGGAAAACACAGCTTGCGCAATAATGGAATGACCAATATTTAACTCGACAATTTGCGGAATTCGGCATATTGCCTCAACGTTGTGCATATGCAAACCGTGACCGGCATTGACTTGTAAACCCGCTTGATGAGCGTAAGCTGCGGCAGTTTGAATACGTTGCAATTCCAACTGTTGTTCATACTGATGTGTTGCATCAGCGTAGCGACCCGTGTGCAATTCAATCACCGGCGCACCCGCATTAACTGCGGCATCAATTTGTGTAAAATCCGGATCGATAAACAACGATACTTCAACCCCTGCCGCTACCAATGCCTGACAGGCATCACGCATTTTTCGAGGGGCTGCCGCCACATCCAAGCCGCCTTCGGTAGTCAGCTCTTCCCGACGTTCCGGCACCAGACAACAGGCCTGCGGCTGCACTTGCAAGGCAAACTCAATCATCGCATCTGTCACCGCCATTTCCAGATTTAACCGGCTATGAAGCATGTCCTTTAACCGATAAATATCGCCATCCTGAATATGCCGCCTGTCTTCGCGCAAATGCGCAGTGATGCTGTCAGCGCCGGCTTGTTCAGCCACCAACGCCGCCTGAACGGGATCGGGATATCGAGTACCGCGCGCCTGACGCAACGTGGCGACATGATCAATATTGACACCCAATAATATGACTTGTTTTTCCATTGATTTTTTTAGTCCAAGAGGCGGATCAGTAGTTATCATAAACGTAAAAAGCACTGCACCGCGAAGGACACAGAGTACACGAGGCAAAATCACACGCTTGAATTTATCCAATCGCTTTCATGTCGCCCGATATGTGAATCAAGCATCTGAATTAACGCCTTGAAATTCATAATGTCTTACGCGATCTTCGCAGTTAACCAACGAAATTTGGACATATCGTTTAGGCTTGATACTTGAGCTACAAATATTTGATTATCTTCGCCAAAACATCCCGGCTTTTTAATGGTTTGCCCTGCAAATGTTCATCCAGCATTTTGCGTAATAGCAACTTGGCTTCCGGCAACGCTGAGCCTGATAACGGCGACTTGCACGCCAGCAACTGTAGCGTGTCATGACTGACGCAGCCATTACTGGCAACCACCAACCCCAAACCGGGAAAAAAATCATAGCGCTCTGATACCTTACTATCTTGCTCAACGTCAATTTCAGCACCGTAGCCGGATTCTTCCAACACAGACAATTCAAAATAACGCAAAGTTTGTTCAATGGCCTGGTTGGCATGCAAATCAGCTAAACACGCTTGATAGCATTGGAACAGTTCAGAATGCGGATCGTGTTTATGCAAAAACACCTGCAACAGTTCATTGACATAAAAACCACAATATAAACCCAATCGCTGCAAAGGAAAATTACAGACGAATTCAGCCTCGGTCAAAGTCTTTAATTCATTTTTATCCAGATAGGAAATTCGCAATAAGGTAAAAGGCAGCAGCACACCGGCCAGTCTGGATTTTTCCTTACGCACGCCCTTGGCCAATACAGGAATAATGCCGTAATCGCGGGTAAAAACCTCTAATAACAGACTGGTTTCTCGATACGGTCGATGCTGCAAGATAAATGCCGGCTGCAAATAAACCGCAGATGCCGACATGGTTTATTCGGTATCGATGAATCCCAAGCCCTGCAGCGCCCGCTCGTTGTCCGACCAGCCTTTTTTCACCTTCACCCACAACTGCAAATAGACTTTTTGACCGATCAGTTTTTCGATGTCGATGCGCGCTTCAGTCCCGATTTTTTTAAGCATTTCGCCCTGCTTGCCAATCACGATGCTTTTTTGGCTACTGCGTTCAACCCAGATATTGGCGTAAATTTTACTCAGTTCGGGATGCTCTTCGTACATCTCGATCTCTACCGTCAGTGCATAAGGCAGTTCATCGCCCAAACGACGAGTAAGTTTTTCACGGACAATTTCCGCCGCAAAAAAACGCTCGGGTCTGTCGGTAATTTGATCTTCAGGGTAAATCGGATCAGCTTCCGGCAGCAACGTCATAATCTGCTGCTCCAATACATCCAGGTTGGTGTTTTTTAACGCCGACACCGGCACGATTTGTTCGAAAGGATACTTTTGTCTGGCTTCGGCAAAAAATGCCATCACGGCCTGCTTATCCTTGATTTTATCGACTTTATTGACGACTAAAATTACCGGCAGACCGGCGACTTCCAGTTTTTTGAAAATGCGCTCGTCGTATTCATGCCAGTACAAACCATCCAGCAACCACACCACCACATCCACACCCAACAAGGTGCTGTCAGCGGTTTTATTCAAATAACGATTTAAAACCTTTTTCTCGTCACTGTGCATACCGGGCGTATCCATAAAGATAGCCTGACCTGCGTCTGTGGTTTTGATACCCAGAATTCGATGCCGGGTGGTTTGCGGTTTTCTGGAGGTAATGCTGAGCTTTTGGCCCAACAAATGATTCATCAGCGTCGACTTGCCGACATTGGGTCTACCGATTAATGCGACATATCCGCAGTTCATTAGTCTCGATCTTCTAAAAGAATTAACATGTTTTCCGCTGCGGCCTGTTCGGCTTTTTTACGGGATATTCCTGCGCCGCGAGTCGCATCCGCTATGATCGGCACGCTGCATTTGACTTCAAACATTTGAGCATGATCAACACCGGACATGCTGACCAGTTCGTAGACAGGTAATTCCTTTTTGCGCGCCTGCATCAACTCCTGCAACCGTGTCTTGGGGTCTTTGTTCCAACTATCCAGCTTGATCTGGGCAAATTTCTCGGCAAACAGCGTCAATATCCACTGTCGACAAACGTCAATACCCTGATCCAAAAGCAAGGCACCCATAATAGCTTCCAGTGCATCCGATAAAATGGAATCACGACGAAAACCACCACTTTTCAATTCGCCGGAACCCAAAATCAGATAATCCCCCAGATTGTGTTGTCGCGCCAACTCAGCCAACGAGGTTTGATTCACCAAACTGGCACGTAAGCGACTGAGCACGCCTTCACCCACTGCGGGAAATTGACAATACAATTTTTCAGCCACCACAAAACCCAACACCGAGTCGCCCAGGTATTCGAGTCGTTCGTTGTTATTGATTCCGGCACTGCGATGGGTTAATGCGGTTTTAAACAACTGGGGCTGAATAAATGTTAATCCCAGCTTTCTTGCGAGCTCTTCAGGCTTTTTAATCACTGACCACCAACTTCAAACCCTTCATGAAACTCAACCAATACACTTAAATTACCTACCATAGGTTCAACCCGCTCATAGTCAATATCCACTTTAACGTAGCCGGGTTGAGCTTTGATCACAATGTTGTCCCCTGTCACGTGCTCTACATAATTCATATCAAAGCGTTTCAACAAACTCGTCATGATTTGATCACGGGACTGACTGGAAATATCTGTGGATTGTTCCACCGCTTTCAATGCATTGACCACTTTGCTGTGATTAAAATAAATCGGACCGATTTTCAGTACCAGCATGGTAAAAAAAGCAATCAAACCTAACAGTAAAACCAGCGAAATAAATGTCAAACCGCGTTGTTTTTGAAACGAATGTTGCATGCCGATCTCCTGATTTATCAGTTTGGCCTATTCCAAGACCGTACCCAGTCTGTCAAACGCAATGCCGTTATTTTGCCAGTCCCAATTCATCCAGATAAAGAATGCCTTACCCACTAAATTGCCCTCTGGCACGGTGCCCCAGTAACGGCTGTCATTGCTGTTATCCCGATTATCGCCCATCACAAAATACTGTCCTGGCGGTACCACAAACACATCTTCAACCGTCGACACCCCCGGACTGATCAAAATCGAATGTTTTACGCCGGTCAAATCTTCCTGCAGATGTTCGGCACCCGTCATAGTCATTCCTTGCCCAACGCCCTGATAGCGGCCAAACGAGGTCTGAGCGACCGGCTGCCCATTGACATACAGTTTTTTATCAAAATAGGCAATTCGGTCGCCCGGCAAGCCGATCACACGTTTGATGTAATCCACAGTCGGCTGCTTCGGAAAACGAAACACTACGATATCGCCACGCTCAGGCTCGCCCACTTCAATGACTTTATTATTCAGCACCGGCAAACGCACCCCGTAACTGAATTTATTCACCAAAATAAAATCCCCGATCAACAGAGTCGGCATCATCGAGCCGGACGGAATCCGGAACGGTTCGAATAAAAACGAACGCAAGATTAAAACAATCAGTACCACCGGAAAGAAAGACCGTGCGTATTCCACCAGCAATGGCTCTTTCTCGCTCGGATAGGGCTGCTGGTTATATTTAAGATATAAACAATATCCACCCCAGACGATACCGGTTACAAACGTTGCCGCCACCAGAAAAAAAGAAAAATCATAATCCATAAATTGACTGCCGTTACTCTTTGTTAACCTGCAACACCGCCAGAAACGCTTCCTGCGGAATCTCGATACTGCCCACTTGCTTCATGCGTTTTTTACCGGCTTTCTGTTTTTCCAGCAGCTTTTTCTTACGGGTAATATCACCACCATAACACTTGGCTGTGACATTTTTGCGCATGGCTTTCACCGTGGAACGGGCAATGACTTTGGCACCAATCGCCGCCTGAATTGCCACTTCGTACATTTGACGTGGGATCAAGTCCTTCATCTTTTCGACCAAATCACGCCCGCGATTCTGACTTAAATCCCTGTGTACGATAATCGATAGCGCATCGACTTTATCGCCGTTGATCAGCACATCCAGCTTCACCAAGGGTGCCGGCTCAAACCTCAGAAATTCGTAATCAAACGACGCATAGCCGCGACTGACCGATTTCAGACGATCAAAGAAATCCAGCACCACTTCGCTCATCGGCAATTCATAGCTCAGCGACACCTGACTGCCGGCATATTGCATGTTTTTCTGGATGCCGCGTTTCTCGATACACAGATTAATGACATTACCCAGATACGCCTGCGGCACCAGTATGTTCGCCAGAATAATCGGCTCGCGCACTTCGATAATGGTACCGACATCGGGCAATTTGGCCGGGTTATCAACCATGACGATTTCCCCGCCATGGGTTTCGACTTCGTAAATAACGGTCGGCGCGGTGGTAATCAAATCGATATTGTATTCACGCTCCAAACGTTCCTGGACGATTTCCATATGCAGCATCCCCAGGAAGCCACAACGAAAACCAAACCCCAAGGCTTGCGAGGTTTCCGGCTCAAAATTCAAGGCCGAATCGTTCAGACGCAATTTATCCAAGGCTTCGCGCATGGTGCCAAAATCATCGGAACTCACCGGATACAAGCCGGCGAATACCCGTGGCTGGACTTTTTCAAACCCCGGCAGCGCTTCAGTAGCAGGATTATCGGTGGCGGTAATGGTATCGCCGACCGGCGCACCGAATATATCCTTGATGCCGGCGACAATGAAACCGACTTCGCCGGTATTGAGTTGCTGTTTTTCCAGTTGCTTAGGGGTATACACGCCCAGCTTATCCACCGAAAACGACTTGCCGGTCGACATCACGGTAATCTTTTGTTTTTTACGCAGACTGCCGTTGACGATACGCACCAGCGACACCACGCCTAAATAATTATCAAACCAGGAGTCGATGATCAACGCCTGTAACGGCGCATTTTCATCGCCCGCCGGTGGTGGAATTTTTTGAATCAACTGATCCAGCACCGCTTCGACGCCAATGCCGGTCTTGGCGCTGATTTTCAAGGCTTCATCAGCCGGAATGCCGATTACATTCTCGATTTCTTCCATCACCCGCTCCGGCTCAGCTGAGGGCAGGTCGATCTTGTTCAAAACCGGCACCACTTCCAGACCTTGTTCGATCGCGGTATAGCAGTTGGCAACACTTTGCGCTTCCACTCCCTGCGCCGCATCGACCACCAGCAACGCACCTTCGCATGCCGCCAAGGAACGCGACACTTCGTAGGAAAAGTCCACGTGGCCGGGGGTGTCGATAAAATTCAGTTGATAGGTTTCGCCATCGCTGGCTTTGTAATCAAGTGTGACGCTTTGCGCCTTGATGGTGATGCCGCGCTCACGTTCCAAATCCATGGAATCCAACACCTGGGCTTCCATTTCCCTGTCGCTTAAGCCCCCGCAAATTTGAATGAACCGATCCGCCAACGTCGATTTGCCATGATCGATATGGGCGATGATAGAGAAGTTACGAATATGTTTTTGATCCACTTACTGACTACTAATGTTAACTTGAAAAGAGGGCGAATCCGCCCTCGTTAGGCAATGATTGTTGATAATTATCGGGCCAGCATTTGCCGGAATTGGGCGATAGTTTCCGCAGTTAACGGCTGTCTTTGGTTATCCCAGACCACACCGTCCAGCTCTTCCGCCAAGGTGTCGATGGTTTCCATAAAATCATCAAATACCGCCAGCGGCCTGTCTACTTCGCGCGGCTGCATGTAAAACACGATGCCGGGACAATAAAACTCCTCCAGATCGGTATCAGGAAAAGTGCCAGGGTCAATCATGCTGGCCACTGCAAAATCAACGAGGCGATTTTTATCGATCCGTTCAAACACCCTGACACTGCCATAGCGCAAACCCAGTCGTTCAAAGGCTTCGAACAGCACTTCACCGTTAAAGCCCTCGTCGGCACGTGCCACCAAGCTAAACTCGATCAGCGAAGGCAATGCCGTTTTGGGGATTTCCTTAACGGGCTCTGACTTGACGGGCTGTTTGTGACTGGGTTTAATGGCTTCGTCGTCCAGTAAGCCGTCTCCATCCACCACATCACGATCCTGCATCGGAAAAATATCCATTTCATCGTCGTCTTCATCGACCACAAAATCGTCTTCGCCCAAGCTGTACTCAGAATCGTCGAAATAATCATCAGCCTCGCGGCGTTCGCGCAGCGACTTTAAAAAATGCCACAACAACATGCCGATCATCACCAGCATGCCGATCAAAATAATCACGACTCTTAATAATTCTTTATCCATTAGCTTTCCGCCATGCTCACCGCTTCTTCGATATCGACCGCCACCATTCTGGAGACCCCAGGTTCCTTCATGGTAACACCTGCCAAATGTTTTGCAATTTCCATTGTGACTTTGTTGTGAGAAATATACAAAAACTGGACGCTGGCGGACATGTCTTCCACCATTTTAGAAAAACGCACCACGTTGGCATCGTCCAATGGTGCATCCACTTCATCCAGCAAACAAAACGGCGCCGGATTCAATTCAAAAATCGAAAACACCAACGCCACCGCCGTCAGTGCTTTTTCGCCCCCCGAAAGCAAATGAATCGAGCTATTCCGCTTGCCAGGCGGACGGGCGATGATATTGACGCCGGCTTCCAACACATCCTGTTCGGTTAACTCCAGGTACGCCTGCCCACCACCGAACAGGCGTGGAAATTTTTCCTGTAAGCCGCTATTGATCTTGTCAAAAGTTTCCCGGAACCGCAGCCGGCTTTCTCTATCGATTTTGCTGATGGCCTGATCCAGCGAATTGAGCGCTTCGATCAAATCATCATGCTGCTCATTCAAAAACTTCATTCGCTCGGATTGAGTTTTGAATTCCTCGATCGCGGTCAGATTGATCGAACCCAGTCGCTCAATCTGCTCACCCAAATCATCCACGCGCTGTTTCCAGACTGATTCTTTGGCGTCTTCCGGCAAGTTTTGCAAAATCGACTGCGGGTCGGCATCAACTTCGTTTAACTGTTCGGCGACAGTCTGCTGACGCACCCGACTGTCCTGCTGCTCAAAACGCACATGATCCAAAGCCTCTTTTTGCTTTTCCAGATCCCGCTGGGTTTTGACATACTGCTCGGCCAATTCACTGACGCTCTGCTCGCTGGCTTGCTGCGCCTGACGCTCGGAGGCCAATCCAGCTTCAAACGCCTGCTTTTGTTCGCGCAATTGCTCCAACTGCATTTTCTCGTCATCCAGCGGCGACAAACTGAATTCCAGTTTATGTTCCAGTTCGCTGATCCGGTCGGCCGACTGTTGATGCTGCATTTGCAGCCGCTCGATTTGCTTGGCAGTCAAACCTTCCGAGGCTTTTAACGATTCAATTTGCGCATGCAAACGCTGCAAATGTCGCCGCGCCTCGTCCACCGAGGCATCGGTATCCTGCTGTTGCGACTGGATTTGTTGACTTAATTGCTCCAGTTGCATTTTCTTATCACCTAATTCGCCCAGTGCCAGCTCGGCATCCTGCTTGATCATCTCCGCTTCGGAAATGCTTTCGGCGTTTTCGGCGATGTGTTGACTCAGTTCTTCAATCTCATGATCCAGCTGTTGCAAACGCCGCTTTTGCTGTTCGAATCGCGCCGATTGCGCACTGTATTCCGCGCTTTTAGCAGAATATTCGGCACTGAGTAATTTTTCCTTTTGCTGATACTGCTCACGATTACTTTCAGAACGTTTCAAAGCCTGCTCGCTTTCCTCCAGTTGCTGTTCGTCTTCGGCAATAGACATCAGCAATTCGCTTTGCAGCAGCTTCAATTCCCGCAATTCCTTTTCGCGGTGCAATACCCCGGCTTTACTGTCGCTGCCGCGACTGATCTTGATCCAGTCTTTCCCTAGCCAAGTGCCATCGGCCAACACCACCGACTCATGCGCCTGCAGATTCATACTACGCGCCTGTTGCATGGATTCAGCACAATAAATCCCACTGAGCAAGCTAGATAGATCCCAGCGACTACGCAGCTTACTGGCCAGCGTTGCAGCATCCTTGCTCGCGCCAGCTTCGGCGGGACGGGTTTCAAATACAATCAACGACTGTTTGGCAAGTTCCTGCAATTCACTGAGAATACTGTCAGCGCTGTCTACGCAAATCGCTTCCAGATAACTGGCCAACACCGTTTCCAATGCCGTTTCCCAGCCTTCGTCAGCCTCCAGAAACTCGGCCAGCCTTGGTTGCTGCTCCAGACCGACTTGTTCCAACCAGACGGCCAGGTCTTTTTTATCTTTGCCCATCGCATGTTGCTGCAACAATTCCAGGGAACTGATTTTGCCATTCACTTTTTGTAACTCAGCGCGTCTGGCGTGTAATTGATCATGCAGTTGCTTAATCTCGGGGCGTAATGCTGCGATACGCTGCAACACCTCATCCAGTTGCTGCTGCAATTGCGCACGTTCGGTTTCGATGATCTCGATACTGCTTTCTAAGGTTTCCAGTTCAAACTGCAATTGCGCATCGGCTAAACCGCCACGTTCGCTCTGTAATTTATCCAGCCGGGCTTGCAACTGCCGATTCTGATTTTCAAGTTGAATCAGCTTGGTACGCTGTACTTCTGCCTGCTCGCGATAACCGGCATTTTCTGCCAGAAAGGCTTCCCACTGCTGCTGCCATTGCTGCTTTTGATAGTGGGCATCCTGTTGAATGCCCAGCAAATCCTCTTCGCGGGCTTTGGCCACAAGCAGGGTTTCTTCGGCCTCCATCAGCGTCTGGCGAATTTCTTCCAGTTGCTGCCGATCCAGTTCGCATTCGGTTTGGGCATGTTCGGCCTGCTGTTTGAGTCGATTGATTTCAATGATGGTTTCTTCATAGCTTTTTTCACTATGCTTGATGGCCTGTTCCAAGCGACTGACCTCGCCGACCACTGCGTAATATTCGGCCTGGGTGGCATCCAGATGCTGCTGCTGGGCTTTTTGTTCACCACGTTTCAATTCGATGGCTTTTTCGGTATCGCGCAACAACACAAACAAGCGATTGTGTTCGCCGGCGATGCTTTGCAATTTGTCTTCCAGCTTCAGAGCGGATTGTTGAAAGTTTTGCCAGCGCATTGCCAGCAATTCCTGTTTGAATTGCCGCTCCTGCTTTTTCAGTTCGGTGTATTTCTCGGCTTTTTCCGCCTGCTTGGCCAGATTCTTGATCTGCTTTTCTACCTCGTCGCGCAAATCATCCAGCCGCTCCAGATTTTCACGGGTATGGCGCATACGGGTTTCGGTTTCCGAGCGGCGCTCTTTATATTTGGAAATCCCCGCTGCTTCTTCGATGTGTACCCGCAGATCTTCCGGCTTGGCTTCCACCATCCGCGAGATGGTGCCCTGCTCGATGATTGCGTAACTTCGTGAGCCCAAACCGGTCCCCAGAAACAGATCAGTGATGTCCTTACGCCGACACTTGGAACCGTTCAACATGAACAACGATTGACCGTCACGGCTGACCTGCCGCTTGATGGAAATAGTCGCGTAATGCGAATATTCACCGCCTGCCTTGCCTTCGCTGTTGTCGAACACCAATTCTACCGACGCCATACTGACCGGCTTGCGGCCCGAGGAACCGTTAAAAATCACGTCCGCCATATTGCCGCCGCGTAAATGCTTGGCAGAACTCTCCCCCATCACCCAACGCACCGCGTCGATAATATTGGATTTGCCGCAACCATTCGGCCCCACAATCGCGGTCAGATTGCCGCTTATCGGGATCGTAGTAGGATCGACAAAGGATTTAAAACCCGAGAGTTTGATTTTTTCCAGCTTCATGACTGGCGGATTACGCTCAAGACCATCTTACAAAGCCGGTTATTATCGACGATATACATAGATTTTTGGAATGGATTTTGATTTTCTGATTTTACAGAGGCCTAAAAACCACCGCAAAGGCTGCTTCATGACGGTAGTAGAGGTAAAATCAGGCCTGGTATTTTTAGCAAGTTACGGCAGACTGTTGACCACCTTATGACTGATACTCAATGCACTGATGAATAACCCGCCTGAATTTACCCTGCTATACGATGGCAACTGCCCGATCTGCCAAAAAGAAGTTGCCTGGCTACGTTCCAGAAACCGGCTGAACGCACTGGCATTTCAGGATATCAATGCCGATGACTTCAATCCGGACGTCTATGACAAAACCCATGCTGAGTTGATGGCGGAAATTCACGGTGTCCTTGCCGATGGCTCAGTGATCAAAGGCATGCCGGTGTTTCGTGCCTGTTATCAGGCCGTTGGTTTGGGGTGGCTGCTGGCACCGACTGGCTGGCCGGTTTTGGAACGCGGCTTTGATCGTCTGTATAGCCTGTTTGCCCGGCATCGTATCAAACTGGGGGGATTATTCGGCGGCAACCGCTGCGCCAGTGATCAATGCCAACTTAAACCCTAAAACCTAATAAAATTCGACAGCATTTTCAGGGTTGCAAATTTTACTGATAAAGTAGCGCGCTTAATTCATTACCTCAGTACGTCAACGAATCGCTTAACTAATGTCCAATTCAAAACACATCATCATCGTCGGCGCAGGGCCAGGCGGACTTTGCGCTGGCATGTTACTCAGCCAGCGCGGCTTTAAAGTATCAATTTTCGACAAAAACTCCGATGTGGGCGGCAGAAATCGACCGATTCGCAGCAATGGCTTTACCTTTGATGTAGGCCCTACCTTTTTGTTGATGAAAGGTGTGCTGGATGAAATGTTTCAGCTGTGCGACCGTCGCAGCGAAGATTATCTGGAGTTCATGCCGCTCAGCCCAATGTATAAGCTGGTCTACGACGACCGTGAGCTGTCGGTGTTTTCCGATCGCGAGAACATGCGCGCCGAGTTGAATCGGGTATTCGATGAAGGCAGCGCAGGTTACGAAAATTTTGTCGACAATGAACGTAAACGTTTCAATGCGCTGTATCCCTGCATCACCCGCGATTATTCGGATTTACGCTCGTTTTTTTCGCTGGATTTGATCAAAGCCTTACCTTGGCTGGCTTTTCCGAAAAGTGTGTTCAGCAATCTGGGCCAGTACTTCAATCAGGAAAAAATGCGCTTGGCATTCTGTTTTCAGTCCAAATATCTGGGCATGTCGCCGTGGGATTGTCCGGCGTTATTCACCATGCTGCCGTATCTAGAACATGACTACGGCATTTATCACGTCAAAGGCGGCCTGAACAAAATCGCTCAGGCCATGGCGGATGTGATCAAGGAAAATGGCGGCGAGATTCATCTGAATAGCCAAGTGGAATCTCTAATTGTCGAACAAGGCAGTGTCAAGGGCATTCGTTTAGCCAACGGTGACGAATTGCGTGGTGATGAAGTAGTGGTGAATGCCGATTTTGCCCATGCCATGACCCATTTGCTCGAACCCGGCACACTGCGCAAATACGACCATGCTCAACTGGAAAAACGCGATTATTCCTGCTCGACTTTCATGGTATATCTGGGGCTAGACAAGCAATACGATTTGCCGCATCACACCATCGTATTTGCCAAGGATTACACCACCAATATCCGCAACATTTTCAGCAACAAAACCCTGACGGACGATTTTTCGTTTTATGTGCAAAACGCTTCCGTCAGCGATCCCACGTTAGCCCCTGCTGGCAAATCTGCTTTGTACGTGTTGGTGCCGATGCCAAACAACGAGTCAGACCTGGATTGGCAGGCACATTGCCAAAACGTCCGCGAACAGGTCTTGGATACGCTGGGCGAGCGTTTGGGCTTGATCGATTTACGCGAACATATCGAATGCGAAAAAATCATCACCCCGCAAACCTGGGAAACGGACGAACACGTATACAAAGGCGCGACGTTCAGTCTGTCGCATAAATTCAGCCAAATGCTGTACTGGCGTCCACATAACCGCTTTGAAGAACTGGAGAATTGCTATCTGGTCGGTGGCGGCACCCATCCCGGCAGCGGCTTGCCAACCATTTATGAATCGGCGCGGATTTCGTCCAACCTGATTTCCAGAAAACACCGAGTGTCGTTCAAGGAACTGTCTCATAACAGCTGGTTGAAAAAAGCCAAAGCCTGAGTATGAGTATGATCCGGGCAGTTTCTCCGATTGATAGCCATGTGTTAGGCGAGTTTTCGGTCAGTTCCAGTGCCGCTATTCAGCAGCAGATGCAGTCTGCACGAAGTGCGTCTGTTGAATGGGCAGACGTGCCGGTTAAAACCCGCATCAAACGACTGAGTCAACTGATGTCGTTGCTGCTCACCGAACTGGACACCGTTTGCGACAGCATCGTGGAGACCACCGGTAAGGTGCGCACCGAAGCCCTGCTAGGTGAGATTTATCCGATACTGGATTTGCTGCGTTATTACGAAAAGCATGCTGCAGCCATTTTAGCCCCGCAAGGCGTCATCACCTCACCGTTTGCTTTTCCAGGTGCCACGGCGCAGATTCAGCGCAAGCCTTACGGCGTGGTGGCGGTGATTTCGCCGTGGAATTATCCGTTTCAATTGACTATGGCGCCACTGCTGACGGCTTTGTTTGCCGGCAATGCGGTGATATTCAAAACGTCCGAATTAAGCCTGCCGATAGGCCAATTGATTTTGAATATTTGCCAAAAATTGGATTTACCGGCAGGGTTGCTGCAATGGATTATCGGTGATGGCACTACCGGCGCCGAATTGATCGATGCAGGGCCCGATTTGGTGTTTTTCACGGGTGGCCTGAACAGTGGTCGCGCCGTAATGCAGCGGGCTGCACAACATCCGATTCCGGTGATGCTGGAACTGGGCGGCAAAGACCCGATGCTGGTGTTTGCCGACGCTGATTTAAACCGCGCCAGCGAAGCGGCTTTATACGGTGCGTTTTGCAACAGCGGCCAAGCCTGCGTGTCCGTGGAACGCTTATATGTTCAAGAATCCTGCTTTGAAGCGTTTTTAAGCCTGCTAAGACATGGCCTGTCGCAACTAACAGTCGGCCATGCCGAACAGGGCGACTTGGGCACCATGATCAGCGACAGACAATTCGAAACCGTCAAAGCTCACTATGACGACGCCATCGCCCAAGGCGCAAAAGCTTCCGGGCCGTTACAACGAGATGGACATTACGTCAAACCGGTAGTGCTCTGGAACGTCAACCACACCATGCGCGTGATGCGCGAAGAAACCTTCGGCCCGCTATTGCCGGTAATGCCATTTGCCGATACAGCCGAGGCCGTACAACTGGCCAACGCCAGCGAACTGGGCCTGAACGCCAGCATCTGGAGTAAAGATATCAACAAAGCCGAGCGCATCGTTCAGCAATTGCAGGTCGGCAATTGGGTCATTAACGATGTGCTGAAAAACATCGGCCATCCGGGCCTGCCGTTTGGTGGCGTCAAAAAAAGTGGCTTCGGTCGTTATCACGGCGCAGAAGGCCTGCGCAGCTTCACCTATACGGTGTCCGGCATGACCAGCCGAAGCCATTTACCCAAAGAACCCAACTGGTTCCCGTATTCAGACAGCCGTTATCAGCAGTTCAAAGGCTACATCGAATTTGTCTACGGCAGCGGCAGCTTGCTGCAACGCATCCAACGCAACTGGCCGGCACTGGAAGCATTTAAAGAATATTCGGCGTTTGATTTAACCCAACGCTGGCAAAACCTGAAATTATTGTTGACATGGAAACGGGATTACTGATGAATCAAAACCCTAACACACAAAAAGTCATCGTCATCGGCGGCGGTTTGGGCGGCCTGTCGGCGGCTATTTCCCTAGCCTCGGAAGGCTTTCAGGTGGAACTGCTGGAAAAAAACGACAAGGTCGGTGGCAAACTCAATATCATGACCAAAGACGGCTTCACCTTTGATTTAGGCCCGTCGATTCTGACCATGCCGCACGTTTTTGAAGCCCTGTTCAAACGGGTCGGCAAAAATATGGCCGATTATGTGGGTATCGAAACCGTCGAACCGCACTGGCGTAATTTTTTTGAAGACGGCACCACTATTGATTTATGCGCAGATGCCGATAATCAACGCCGCGAACTGGACAAACTCGGCCCCAACACCGCCGCAGAATTTGAACGCTTCATGGCCTATTCCAGAAAACTGGGCACGGAAACCGAGGCCGGCTACTTTGCCAAAGGCTTGGACACGTTTTGGGAATTGTTAACGTGTTACGGCCCGATGCGCAGTTTGAATTTTGACGTGTTCCGCAACATGGATCAGGGCGTGCGTCGCTTTATTTCCAACCCCAAGCTGGTCGACATCCTCAATTACTTCATCAAATACGTCGGCTCGTCGCCTTACGATTCACCGGCGTTGATGAATCTGATGCCCTACATTCAATATGAATACGGCTTGTGGTATGTGAAAGGCGGCATGTATGGCATGGCGCAGGCCATGGAAAAGCTGGCACTGGAACTGGGCGTAAAAATTCGTTTGCACGCAGAAGTGGTGGAAATCCAAAGGCACGCCAAGCGCGCCATCGCGGTGGTTTTGCAGAATGGCGAAACCTTGGCGGCCGATATTGTGGTGTCGAATATGGAAGTTATCCCGGCCATGCAATCCCTGCTGCACAGCTCGGCCAGCGAATTGCAAAAAATGCAGCGGTTCGAACCCAGTTGTTCCGGTCTGGTGCTGCATCTGGGAGTGAACCGCATCTATCCGCAACTGGCTCATCACAATTTCTTTTATTCGGACCACCCCCGCGAACATTTCGATGCGGTGTTCAAAAGCCATCGCTTATCCGACGACCCGACTATTTATCTGGTAGCACCCTGCAAAACCGATCCCAGCCAAGCCCCTGACGGTTGCGAGATCATTAAAATCCTGCCGCACATCCCGCATATCGATCCGGACAAACCGCTTAGCGCCGACGATTACTGGGCGCTGAGGGAACGGGTATTGCTGAAACTGGAACGCATGGGGCTGACCGACCTGCGCCAACACATCGTCACCGAAGAATATTGGACGCCATTGGATATTCAGGCCAAATACTATTCCAACCAAGGTTCCATCTACGGCGTGGTGGCGGATCGCTGGAAAAATCTGGGCTTTAAAGCCCCGCAACGCAGTAATGAGTTAGAAAACGTTTACTTCGTCGGCGGCAGCGTCAATCCTGGCGGCGGCATGCCCATGGTGACGCTATCCGGACAATTGGTAAGGGATAAAATCCTGGCGGATTTAAATGGTAAGTAACGCGACTCGGTAATGACTTACCCAAACACGCTGACTGATAGATTTTCCTGGCCAAAGATTGGGTTGCAAATAATGTCCAGAAATTCTGGTCTTACCAAAGCACGGTTTACTCGCCCCTCTTTGACAAAGAGGGCTGTGGGAGATTCTTCGAATAAATCTCCCTCAATCCCCTTTATGCCCTGTGGGTACTTTTTCAAAGGGGGACGTTACTTTTGGAGAAATCCTAAGTCCATAAGCAAGTAAATGCTATTTAATCCAAGTATTCTTTGACAGCCTGTCAGAGTATGCTTATATAGATTGAATAATCGACCCCGATTGGTAATCTCTTTCAGCTCATTCAGCGACACGTTCCGTAAATCGCATTTCGGAATACCCACTTGGCGCACAAGTGGACTGCTGAAATTCCAAACGGCATGGTTAGCTCAAAGCTTGACCATGGCACTGAATGCCCGCATTCCCCCGTATAAGCCGGGAGCAGGCTCTGCGAGCATGACCGACTTTTGTTAGCTGAAGCAGTTTGCTAAGCAGTAAATCGATTAACCAATCTATTTTTTGAAATTACCGCCTGACGGCTAGAGTCAAGGGGCTTAAACATGAGCACAATGAAAGTGGGAACCCGCTTGGGTCTTGGGTATGGTGGTTTAATACTACTGTTAATCATCATAGCCGGTGTCAGCTTGAATAGCATGAACACACTGTTATCGGGTATCAACGACATGGTTAACGACAAGTTCCCCAAAACGGTATGGGCGAATAATGTCATTAACAACATCAACGTGATTGCCAGAGCCATGCGGAATACGTTGTTGGTCGAAGATCAAGACACTATCAATAAAGAATTGAATCGCATAAAAGAAGCGCGTGTCAGCATCAAAGACAATCTCGATAAACTGGATGAAACCATCAGCAGCGTTGACGGGAAATTAAAGTTTAAAGCTGTTTTGGATGCGCGTGGCGCTTACGTCAATGCCCAGGATCAATTCATAAAATTGGCGGGTGAAGGCAAGCAACAAGAAGCCGCAGCGTACTTGCTGGCGACCGTCAGAAAACTGCAGACCACCTACCTTGATGCCGTAAATGACTTGATCGAGTATCAAACTCAGTTGATGCAGCAAACCGGAACAGAAGCAACACACACGGTTTCCAGTAGCGCCAACATGATTAAATTGTTGTCGTTTTTATCGATTCTGACGGGCGGCATCGCTGGCTACCTGATAACCCGTTCCTTAATGAAGCAACTGGGTGGTGAACCTGCCTATGCGGCAGAAATGGTAAAACAATTGTCCAATGGCAATTTGTCGGTTGAAGTGTTGCTTCAGGAGGGCGATAGCAAAAGCCTGCTCTACGATTTAAAAGAAATGCGAGATCAGTTAAGCAATGTAGTGCAGCATGTGAGAAACAATTCAGAAGCTGTCAGCAATGCCTCAAAAGAAGTCAGCGCAACCGCTCAATCCATCAGCCAAGCTACTACCCAACAAGCCGCAAGCGTCGAGGAAACCACCAGCTCGATTGAAGAACTGAGCGCATCGGTGCAACAAAACACAGAAAATGCCAAAGTAACCGAGCAAATGGCCAGCCAATCAGCTGATGGCGCCAAACAAGGTAGTGAGGCGGTGATAGAAACAGTTGCAGCAATGAAACATATCGCCAAAAAAATTGGCTTAATCGAAGACATTGCTTACAAAACCAATTTGCTGTCATTAAATGCCGCCATTGAAGCCGCTTCTGCAGGCGAACAAGGCAAAGGTTTTGCGGTGGTCGCTGCCGAGGTCAGAAAGCTGGCAGAAAGCAGCCGCACGACCGCAGAAGAAATCAACGAACTTGCCACCAACAGCGTGGCAATTGCCGAAAAAGCCGGTATGTTGATTGGCAATGTGTTACCCAACATCGTTAAAACATCGAATCTGGTGGATGAAATAACGGCGACATCCAAAGAACAAGCCAGCGGTATTCAACAAATTAGTGAAGCCATGCGACAACTGGATAAAGCCACCCAACAAAACGCAGCCATTTCCGAAGAAATGGCTGCAACCGCAGAAGAGTTAAACGGGCAGGCAGAAGAATTGCAGAATGTGGTGGGCTTTTTCAAACTGTAGACAGCATGGCGGTGAATTAGTCAAAATAATCCACCGCCATTGATAGAATGCGGGCGAAAAAAGAAATGTTAACCCGGCTCTTGATTGGTTTTTAAATAGTTACCCATACTCGCGCGGCTTCCATCAAAACGTCCGGCTGATTCAATGGCTAAACACGACTCTTCTCAAGCAGAAATACATAGATGAATCGTCAATGGTATGCGTCGATCAGGCATTTTATTGGATATAAAACACTGTTGGTGATATCCGCTGGCTTGGTGTTTATATTTCCTAACAAAGCTTTGCTGGTGATTAATGACGCCATACAGTTAAAGATCAATTTATTTGGTTTTTTGTTGGAAAGGCTGTTGCAATCGATTTTTGACATATCGCTTCGTCAAGCCCAAGTCATATCCGCTTGGATTTACCTGATCATTGGCGTTTTAATTGTTTGGTATGTGTTTAAAAAATTCTATCAGGCTTTGTCTGACGCCTTTTACAGCAGGCGACAAAACTGGTCAGCTAAAAGCCGCTTGCAAAAATTTGGTATTTACGGGTTAATTATCTTGTTATTTTTTGCCTTGACTAAATTAGCCCTGCTTTTTATTTAGCTTTGAATGCCTAGGAGCCTATCCTCGGACAGGCTCCTAGTGTTTAACTTGTTTAATTACTGAATATCTCACTTATCATGCAAGACATAATCAATTGGACTGATCTTTTCAAAGATTTTGTGGGTATTTTTGCCATCCTGAATCCGCTTGGGGCAATACCTGTTTATCTGAGTATGACCGCCAACAAATCAGAATCCGAAGTCAAGCGCATAGCGATAAAAACCGCAATGGCCGTGGCCATCATCCTGGTGATTTCAATCTGGACAGGCAGCGCAGTATTACAATTTTTCGGGATCACGATGCCGGCCTTCCGCATTGCCAGCGGCCTATTGGTGTTACTGGTGGCTATTTCCATGTTCCATGCTAAATCCAGCGGTGCAAGCCATACCCATCAAGAAACCCTAGAAGCTGCACATAAAGACGATATTGCTATCGTTCCATTAGCGATACCTTTGTTGGCAGGCCCTGGCGCGATCAGTTTGGTGATTGTCAATGTCAACCAAATGGATCAATGGTTCGAAAAAATCCTATTAACCGTAGGCATTTTTATATTGGCGGCAGTTATTTGGTTAACATTACGTATCGCCAATAGCCTGGGACAATTAATGGGTACTGCGGGGATTAATACGGCAACCCGAATCATGGGCTTGCTTCTCGCTGCAATGGCTGTGCAGTTTATGATTTTGGGACTGGTCGATGCGTTTCCGGGCTTGGCGGATAAAAGTTGAGACTATGCTGGCACACTTGACAGACACCGGCACCATTATGCTACCACTTGTCACGTGACGCCCAACCAGCGGCAACAGCCTTTGATCAACCACGGGACTGTATCAGAACTACCTGATTGAAAAAAAACCGACCTATCACCCAAACTGCAGCCTAGGTAAGCCTGAAATCAACCCAATTACTCGGAAAAAAATCGCCTGCTCGCGCCACTGATAAACAAGCAGCCTGTCAAGATAATATAATGCAAAAGTTGCGCAGCCAAAGGAAGGTGATATTTAAAATTCTCGCTGGCTGAAAGGCGCTACCGGGTAAGGATGAATCGTTAAACTACATATCGGAAATTACTATTAAATATATCTAAATATTCTATTTTGCTATCTTAAAATTAAGATTTACCCTCTGTTATGCTCGCATTCGCCTGCACTTCGCGATGCACGAACAGATTGAAAAATATCGATAATCATTTAAAAACAAGGCTTTATGGCGATAGTCGTTACATAACACTCGGTTAAATTAAAATCGACTCGCCGCCAATTTGACCGAGTTACAAATATAAAACCTAAAATCTAAAATCTAAAATCTAAAATCCAATGACTTTTTTATGCACCCTTTGCAATTCCGATAACATTTTTACTGTCGAGGTTGTTGACCACAAGCAGAATTCAAAATTCCCCCTATCTATTTGCAAACAATGTGGATTGGTGCAACAGACTAATATTCCAACTAACGAAGAGTTAAGCTTATATTACAGTCATAATTACAGGGTAGATTATAAAAAAACCTACACACCAAAACTAAAGCATATTAAAAGGGCAGGCTTAGCTGCATGGGATAGAATTAATTTCCTTAAAGAATGCCAAGTTGATATTAAAGATTATTGCAAATTAATTGATATAGGCGCGGGTGGTGGAGAGTTTGTCTATCTTGCCAGAAAAAACGGCTTTGATGCCTCAGGCATTGAACCTAATAATGGCTATTCAGCTTTTGCGAAGCAAGAATACAATGTGGACATAATGACTTCCATGCTAGATGATTTGACAGAATCATCCGCAGATATTGTCACTATGTTTCACGTTTTTGAGCACATGGCCAATCCACTAACTGTGATGAAGAATATATGGGATGTTCTTAAGGACGATGGCCTGTTATTTATTGAAGTCCCCAATATACTTCAAGACGATGCTTCGCCACATAATAGATTTTTTAAAGCCCATCTTTATTATTATTCAAAGCACACATTAATCGCCAGTGCGAGTGAATATTTTGATGCTATTAAAGTGGATGACAATGGTAATTTAAGGATTTTATTTAGAAAGAAAGCATTAATATCAGAAACTATAACTTTACCCAGCCACCACCAAGTTGAATTGATTATAAATAGCTTTAAAGATAAAGGCTGGTTTAATTATTTATTTAAGGGTAAGGGCCTATTGAAGCCATTTATAAAAATAAAAAGATTCGCCAATGAATTTAAACTAAATAACGTAACGCCTAAAGAATTGCTGGATACGATTGGATAAACCCGCCAGATTGCAGTCGTGACCTATTAGCACCTGCCTCAGAACATAAAGGCGAACAACATTGATTCCACTTTGGCAGATTCGTGCAGATACATGTTCTTCCGGCATACACTCTGGACACAAGGGGATTGCCGGAACCCAGGTCTCATGGGTGGATTGAAGCTTACCACCATCCAAGCCACTGGATGTCCGCTTCCCAGCGGGCATCAACGGTAGTTTTAACGATGGAAAAGTCGAATTAAGGAGCAGGATTAAAAGCCATGACATCACTTCAACCTTGGATAGTTTCGACACCCTAACAGCTGTTTCACTCAATTTTGCCGCGTGTAGCGTCCTCAGTATCTTGCCAACAAACTGCTGCCATTAGACTGATTTCAGGTTCTGAAATCACATAGGCCGGCATGAAAAACACATTACCCAAAGGACGCAATAGCACACCGTATTCAAGTTCAAACCGTTACACACTTTCACCATAGCCGTTGCTGCCATGGACAAACATCACGCGTTTGTTTGTTTTTCACCCGCTCGATAGCGACAATCACGCTGGTTTGTCGCTATCGAGTCAGAATACGTCTCGGATTTATGAAAATAAACCAAGGAAAGACGGCTTCAATGCGCACCATAATGTGACTCGATATAACGCTCGACCAAAGCCTGAAATTCTTCGGCGATATGATCGCCTTTCAAGGTGACGGTTTTGACGCCATCTTCGAACACCGGTGCTACCGGCGATTCGCCTGTGCCCGGCAGACTGATGCCGATGTTGGCGTTTTTGCTTTCACCGGGGCCGTTGACCACACAGCCCATCACCGCCACTTCCATGTTTTCTACACCTTGGTATTTGCTTTTCCAGACCGGCATTTGGTCGCGCAAAAAGCCCTGGATGTCTTGCGCCAGCCGTTGGAAATAGTCGCTGGTGGTGCGACCGCAGCCGGGGCACGCAATCACCATCGGCGTGAAGGATCGAAAACCCATGGTTTGCAGGATTTCCTGGGCCACGATGACTTCCTTGGTACGCGAGGCGCCGGGTTCCGGCGTTAGCGAAACACGGATAGTGTCGCCAATACCTTGCTGCATCAGTACACCCAGCGCGGCCGAGGAAGCAACGATACCTTTCGAGCCCATACCCGCTTCGGTTAAGCCCAGATGCAAAGCATAATCGCAGCGACGGGACAGTTCTTCATAAATGCTGATCAATTCCTGCACATTACTGATTTTACAAGACAGGGTGATTTTGTTTTTACCTAAACCCAACTCCTGAGCTTTGGCTGCGCTTTCCAGTGCCGAAACAATAATGGCTTCGCGGGTGATGGCCGCTAAGGGCTTAGGCTCGGCCAATAGTCGATTTTCGTCCAACAGACGGGTTAAAACCGCCTGATCCAGACTACCGCCGTTGACGCCGATGCGTACCGGCTTGTCATAGCGGCAGGCCAGCTCGATCATTTGTTGGAATTGCGGATCGCGCGCTTTACCTTTGCCGACGTTGCCGGGATTAATGCGGTATTTGGCTAGGGTTTGCGCGCAGTCGGGGTATTTTGCCAGCAGCTTGTGACCGTTAAAGTGAAAGTCACCCACTATAGGGGTAGAAAAGCCTTTTTGCGCCAATCGGTTGACGATCTCCGGCACCGCTTTGGCGGCTTCTTCCGTATTGACAGTAACCCGGACGATCTCCGATCCGGCGACGGCCAATTCCATGATCTGCTGCGTACTAGCTTCGACATCGGCAGTATCCGTGTTGGTCATCGACTGCACGACGATGGGTGCGCCGCCGCCCACTCTTACATTGCCTACCAATACCTGTTGCGTCTGTTTTCTGGGTTGAATTGACATAAAAAATCCATGGTTGTGAGAGTTGATTAGGCCGTTGATGATGGGCAATTCAAGAACTACCTGCCAGTCGATCAACCCACTCTGTCAGCGCAGGGCAAGGTGACAGCCAAGCAGATTTGCCACTATCGGCTTGCTGGTAACCTGTCGCCAGTACCGGCTCACCCAACCAACGGGACAGTTCGGTGGCGTTGTGCATGTGTGGATCAATATCCGCCGCCACTTGATTTAACACTACCGCAGCCAGCGTCAGCCCCCGACTTCTGATCGCTTCCACGGCCAGCAAGGTTTGATTGATGGCGCCCAATCGATCTGAGGTCACCAGCAATACCGGTAAGGCCAGCGCCACGGCAAGATCCGCATTCAGAGCTCCCGCTGCCAAGGGTGAGTAAAATCCGCCAGCACCTTCCACCAGCAAAAAATCCGATTCAGCCACACCTTGGCGGCAAACGACAGTGAGCTCATCCAGCGTCAAACTTTGACCAGCCAGAGCCGCCGCCCTTTCCGGCGATAAAGCAGATGCAAACCGGTAAGGGCAAATTTGCGCCAGAAGCTCATCACTGCCAGCAGCGGCATGTAAGGTTGTAGCGTCAGCAGGAACAAGACCGCCTTCACCCGTCAGACAACCGGATTCCACCGGTTTGCGTGGCCGCACCACCAAGCCGCGTTGCTTGAGAAGATACGCCAGTATCGCGGAAATGCGGGTCTTGCCGACGCCGGTGTCAGTGCCGGTTACAAACAGACCTCGCTGATTGACGTTAACCATTAGCAGTTTCCTTTTGGGCTATTGATGTTCAATGAATCACCCCGCGATTCTTTAACGCGGCATACATTTCGTCAATACTGTATTGGTTGCAGTCAAACCTCATGTCAGTCGCTGCCGGTTGGCTATCGACACACAGGCACAGCAGGCCGGCGTTTTTGATCGCTTCAGCCAACGCCTCGTTCGATTGCATGACCTCAGGAGCCAGGACTGCACCGGTAGTGGTTGCCGAAATTTGCTCCAACACAGTGCAGGCATGGCCGGTATCGAACAGTTTGCGCTCCAGATGATAAGCCAATTGCTTGGCGTTACTGCCGGTTAAGGCAATAATCGCCGCGGTTTGCG
>PERU01000028.1 GCA_002928965.1 Methylomonas sp. | reverse complement strand
GCGCTTGATGGAAGAAGAAGGTGATCTGTTTGCGCCGCAGCTACTCGGACAACTGCCTGACTTGCATTACATCGCCAAGTTATCCGGCGGCCGGATCGTCAAAGGACGTTTGCCGATACTACGGTCGGACCTGGATCAACAACGGGACCGCCAAGGTGCTGGCTCATGACGCGCAATCTGTTGTTCAGCCTGATGCTCTGGCTTCTGGAAGTAATCCTGGTGGCCAGTTTCGTTTCCGACCGCTGGACGCGCGAACTGCAACGCGCCGAAGACCAGATGATGATCGGCTATTTTGGCGCCGATAAAGAATCTCAGATCAGCCACACCGCGCAGCGCTGGTTTGATCGCTTGTTCGTCACCACCGGCATCCGCGACAGTGTTTTCCGCTACTTCATCCCGACCGAACGTGAACGCCAGATGTCCAAAGGCTTCGAGGATGTCGGTCGCAACGATTTGTTTCCCTTTATCGAAAGTCGACTCAACGTGCTGTGGGACACGATTTTCCAAATGATCAAACGCCTGACTACGGCGTGTATTTGGTTTCCTTACTTGGCGGCCGCCTTGTTGCCGTTTGTCGTCGACGGACTGGTGCGTCGCAAGATCAGCCAGACCAATTTCGATTACCCCAGCCCCATGGCGCATCGCTACAGCCTTTACCTGATTCTGGGTGCGCTGTATCTGCTGCTGGTCAGTTTGACCTTACCGTTCCCGATTCCGCCACAAGCGGTCCCGGTGGGCGTTTTTGTCGTGGCCTATGCTGTCAACGTGCTGTTGGCCAATACGCAAAAGCGCGTATGAATAAGGCTTTACATCAAATAGATCAAAAACTCGGCACCCCAACGTAATTCGGTAAACATTGAATACTCTCTCCATCCAGCACCCAACATGGATAACTTCCTCCAAAAGCACGCCGCCTTCAGGCGCGAGAGCAAGGTAAGGAGTCGGTGCAGTGAGCCGCCCGCAGCACCAGTATGTTCCCGAACGTCTGCAAGCCCACTACCTCCTGCAGCACCAACCCGCTGTCGGCGAACAGCCTCCCCCATTCGGCCAGCGTCCGTTCCCGGCCGCGGGTGTTGACGAACATTTGCATGTCGAACGCAGCCATGCCCATGTCGGTCCGGTTGTCCGGCATCACCATCTCCATCACGGCGATGGCGGCGTCGCTAGCGGCCGCTGCTTCCGCGACATGATGTAACGCGGTGATACAGGCTTCGTCGTCGAAGCCATGCAACACAGCGCTCAGCAGGTAAATATCCTTGTCGCTGTGCGCCTTGGGCACGGATTGCAGCAGGTCGCAAGCTTCGAAGCTCATGCGTTGCAGTGCGACACCCTCGCCCTGGCCTTTCCAGAACTGCTCCGCGCCGCGAATGACCTGTTCGCGGTCGGCTACCAGCGCCTTGAGATGCGGATGGCGTTTGAGTATGGCGAGCGATTTTGCGCCCTTGGAGCCGCCGACGTCGATGATGCGCTCGAAGCGCGACCAATCGAAGTCGGTGGCGAAGCTGTCGCCGGCCAAGGCTTCCACGCTATCCATCGCCTGCGCGAACAGCGCATCGAATTCCGGGATCCCATCCATATACGAGTAAAACGCCTGCCCGTGCGCCAACTCGAACGGCACGCCGCCGCCACGCACGCCCTGTTCCAATTGTTCGAACCACGGCCTGCTCATTTCCGGCGAATTGTGCATCAGCACCATCGCCCTTACGCTGCGGGGATGATCCGGGCACAGGCAGGACGAAAGCTTGTTGTTGCGGAAACGACGCGGCGAGACTTCCTCGAACACGCCCATCGCCGCCAGCATGCGCAGCAAGCGGTAGAGCGCATCGGGGTCGGCGGCGACGCGTTCGGCCAGGGTTTCGGCGCTAGCCTCGCCGCCGGACAGTTCGCCGGCGATGTCCAGCCTCGCCGCAACATAAAGCGCCCGCGATTGCCAAAAGGCCGAACCGATTTGGATCAAGCGGAACGGCGCCGGCACGACTTTGTTGGGCAAGTTTTGCAGCCAGGCGCCAAATCGGGCGAGTATGGCGAAGCGGCGCACCGCGGCGGCGTTCTTTTGCAATCTCATGTCACGCATCCCGTTGCGTGGCGGCCATGCCCGCCGCCAGCAGTTTGCCGTTAAGCGCGGCGAGTTCGTCGAGAAAGGCTTCGTCCATCTGCCCGCCCATTTGTTCCTCGAAAATATCCTTCAGCAGCATCGGCATCATGGCAAGGCTGACGAAAGCCATCCGCGCCACGTCGGGATTGATCGCCTGATCGACCTGCCCGCTTGCCTTCAGCTGTTCCAGCCGCCGCGCGCCACCGCTGCGGCCACGCTCCAGCAATTGCAGGATGAAACGCCGGCCCGGCCCATGGTTGAGGGCGAGCACTTTGAGGATAAGCTTGGGAAACTCGGGATGCCGGCGCATGGTGTCGTAATAGAAGCGCAGATATTCGGTGAAGCCGCCGGCGTCAGACAGCGTATCGCTGTCGAGCATGTCCAGGATGGGTTTGAGCGTCTCACGTATCATCTCTTCATAGAGGCCTTCCTTGTTGCCGAAGTAATAGCGGATCATCGAGATATTGGCGCCCGCTTTGTCGGCAATCGCACGAGTGGTAACCTTGTGGTATTCGTCGGCAAGGAAACACTCCAGCGCTGCCTTGAGCAGTCGCGCATAAACCTGGTCACGAATATCGTTCATCGTAAAATTCCTGCAATCTAAGGTGGCGGCAGGTTAGCACCGGCGGCGCAGGGACCCTAGCCTTTTCGCCAATCAAGATGCGGGGTTTGATTGAACGGTAGCCGTTCGCAATCAGCGCAACAAGCGAATCCCAAGCAACATACAGCCCACGGCAAAGGTGAAAATCCCAACGATAGACACGTACACCGAAATCATAGGCCCTAGCGCATACACCAAGGCACCGGCGAAGATCAATACCGCCGCGGGCTTGGGGTATATAGTCGAACGATAGATCGAAAGACAAAATAGCACGATGCCGATCAATATCGTCGCGGAGGCCGAAATTCTAAACGCCAATACCGCCGGATCGTTTTTGATGACGGCGTCTCGTAACAGGAAGGCAGTTTCCGGATACCGGGCGATGACGGGATAGAGAAATAACTCCCAAGTCACTTTGCATGCCTGAAGCAAATAAGCGGCCTCGATGAATAAAAAGCCGACGGCGCCCTGCAGGCCGGCCGTGGCACGCATTTTTGCATAAACGGCATAGAATCCGACCAGCAACGATAAAACGCCGGCGAAGGCGACCGCCGCCAAAGGTACCCAGCCAGGACTGCGCACGACCTCGGCATAATCGAAGGTTCCCGTCCCTAACGGCAACAACACCGGGAACAAGACCGCATAGGCGCTGAGCAATAGCGATCCCACCATGATGGCGATGCCGCCGAGTTTTTCGAAAACGTGCATAGCGTTAGAAGCCTGTATCGGTTGAAATCAGTTCAATTCGGTTACCGAATGGATCGGACGTGAAACAGCGAGTAACCTCAGGAATCGAAATATCCTCCTGCACCTCGTAACCAGCGCCTACGAGCTTTTTCAAGAGTTCCTCGTATCCCTCGATAGCCAATGCCGGATGTGCTTTCTTAGCGGGGCTAAAATCCCTCTCGATTCCAAGGTGGACCTGCAAGCTTCCACATTGAAACCAAACGCCTCCACGCGACGCGATCTGGGCAGGTTTGGGAATCTCTCTCAATTCAAGGAGTCCTCCGTAAAACGCGCGAGCTTTTGATTCCGCTTCTGGAGGTATAGCTAGCTGCACGTGGTCGATACCAACTACTTTCATAATGCCAAACCTTTCTCCGTGTTCCTTCGAATAAAGAAATAAATAATTTTCCGTTATCTACTGCGAGTTCTACATTACCAATGAGTAATGTTCTACCGTTGGAAACGGCTCATAGAAATGATGCAGTAATGCACGCCATTCGTCGTATTGGACGGAGCCGCGAAAGCCTTCGGTATGATCCTCCAGCGAATCCCAATTGACCAACAATACATATCGGCTGGGATGTTCGATGCAACGCTGTAATTGATGCGAAACATAGCCGTTCATCGAGGCTATAATGCCTGAAGCCTTACGAAAGGCAGTCTCAAACTCCGGCTCCCGTCCGGCGATGACGTTGAGTGTTGCAATTTCCAAAATCATTTTTTCTCTACTTGCCAGCGGCATTAAAACGTTTGTCGAGCGTACAGATCGTCAAACGAGGTCATGATATGTTCGCGGAAAGCTTTACGTTCGCAAAGCGCACCGTACCATCCGAGTTAGTTCGCATAATTCTAAAAAATCAACAAAATCTCTTAATATAAAATTCCTTATGAACGTGATTTCATTCGTTCCCCCAAACCGGCGAACTCGGGCCTTCGAAGGGAGTGAGATTGAGACAATATTTGACTGTTAGGCCTTCGGCTTCCGAATAAACCAGATGTTTGATGGAGTGAACTGTATATCGCATTGGGCGATCTAGCGAAGCTATAATGCCTACACCGTCAAGTCGGTTCCAGCCAATATCATCGAAACGCTCGCCAACTAAAACGGTATGGAAAGGCGTATCGGATTCGAATGCAGCTATAGGTTTGTGTTTCCCGGATGTGTCGCATAGCTCTAATAGGTATCGAGTAGCCATATATTTTGCACCTTGCTTATTTTTCTAATTACGAAACTTCATTACGCACATCCAAAAAGGCAAAATGTTTTTGGCAGCGCAACTTAGGGCGCTGTGCTCAGTACATTACGAATAAACGTTTGCCAGATGGGATTCGGCGTCCAGATTTCGCTCATCGGATACAATGCAATCACTTCCTCTTCCGCCAAGCACAACCTGCGATAAAGATAAATGAAAGCGGACGCCCGTTTATTTTTTGCGCAATGCACCCAAACCTTATGTCTTTCGAATGCCTTGAGGACAGCAAAGAATTGTTCCAGCTGGCTAAACCTGGGTTGTTCCCACACTACGGGAATTTGCATATAAGCGATGCCTTGGTTCGCCACCAATTCGGCTTCGCCTAGCAATGCGTTGCTGGCCGTTGGCGGCGCCAAGTTAATCACCGCCTCTATGCCAAGCGCCGGAAATTTGGCGATGTCCTTCTCAGTCAGTTGCGCGGAACACCAAAGCCAATCGAATACCTGATATACGTTTTCAGTTTCCATGCCATGGTGTCTCGACTGCAGCGGAGAGTCCTGAAAATTAGACATAAAAAATCTCGACCGATAGCTTATTGATCAAAGCGGCTACCGATCAGCCGGACGATTGACACCATCCCCGGTTCGCACTTCGCCCAGTTCAAACGGGTTAACGCCTTCCAGGCAAGCGACGTTGTAGCCATACAAGCTAGGCACCGATCGGCGCTGGTGGTGGGTATAGATGCCGCAATTTGAACAAAAATAATGTTTGGCGCTCATCGTGTTGAATTGATAAAGCTTTAAGACCTCTTGCCCTTTAATGACCCTGATTCCCGAGAGCGAAACCGACGCCATAATGGCGCCTTTGCGCCGGCATAGCGAGCAATCGCAGCGGCGAGGATCGACGATGCCGTCGGGAAGATCGAGTTCGAGTTCCACCGCGCCGCAATGGCAGGTGGCGCGGTGTTTGGCATTAATGATTGTGTTGCCTACTTTTGTGATTACGTCGGACATGAGCCGTGTATCCTCTGTATTTTTTAAACATTGATTTTGTAATTCTTTCGCCGTGCATGCCGCGAAATCCAGTCGGCAGCTATGTTCAAGCCCAACGCGGCGGCGGTATGCGGCTCGAAGCTGGGACTGTATCCGCCATGCAATGCGATAGTTTTCGGGGATTCAATCATAGTGTGCGATCTGTCGGCTGGCGGAAATCCGGCTCGCAAGGGCCAAGCGGCGCAGACGTACACTGGGCAGCATATAGAACCGTTCGAAGCGATTATTAGCCGTTAAGTTCTTTAACATAGACGCTATATTCAACGCCGTGAATTTCGGGAGTATGGGATACCCAACTAAACCCCATCCGTTGGTACATCGGCATGGCGACTTCCATGAGTTTACTGGTATGTAAAGCGAGCAAGGATGCGCCGTCTCGCTTAGCACGGTGGATACATTCTTCGGCCAATGCACGTCCGATACCGAGACCACGAGAGTTCGGGGCGACGACGAGCATTCGCATGATAGGCCATTCGGGCCGAAAAAAATTCGCTTTCGGGGCGCCGGGGCCAATGTATGCAACGGCACCGACAATCTTGCCCCCCACTTCGGCAACAATAATTTCCCCAACATCGGCAAGAGCAGACATGTTGCCGATCTTTGCCTGAAACGCGGGCCAATCCAAGTACACGTCCTTAAACTGCTCGAAAGCATCAAGCGCTAGCGCATTGACCTGCATCGTGTCGCCTTGCTGAAAATCGCGTAGTATGGTCAATGGAAGCTCTACACGATTAAGGTTTGAATTCACCCGTCTGCACGGCAGTTTGCGCAAGCCCAGCAGTATCATTGGTTTGGCCTTCGCCGTCTGATTTCAGACTGAAGGGTTTGGCAAACTCGCTTACCGTACCGACAAATTCATCGGCTTGGTCCTGCATGATGAAATGGCCGCTGTTGCTAACGATGATATGCCGCGAATGACTGGACAGACGAGCCAGATCGTCCTGCTCGACTTGTTGAACTCGGGCAAGCGCTTTTTCCGCTTCGAAATCTTTACCCGCTTTTTCCGCTTCGCGCGCGACGAAATCCGGGTCTACCAAATTGCCGGCGGTTAGAACCAATAACGGGAGATTACCTAAGCTACCAGGCGGCGGCGCAGCCGGATCAAGTCCTTCGCGCATGACGGCAATTTCATTGACCACCGCATGTGCGGTATCGGTGCGATTCTGTAGCGCCGTTTTCGCGGCCAGGATTGCCGCCGGTAGCGGAGAAGGCCTGCGGTCGGCATCGGCAATCCCCAACAGCCTGACGAGACCAATTCGCGATAACGGCTCGGCGATGGCGATCTGCATAGCTTGTTTGCGGTAGTCCCACGCAGCATAGGGATACTGGTGCATCGGGCTTTGCTCATGCGTCGAATCGACAAGAATGATACCTTGTGTCTCTTCGGGAAACTGGTGGTAGAAAGCGCGCACGTAGATGCCGCCGCGCGAATGACCGACCAATATAAACGGCGGCGAAATACCCGCATTGTTCAGCAGCGCATGCAGGTTTTTGGCTACGTCTTCCGGTTGAATGGCAGCGTCTACGGGATCGCTCCAGCCCAGTCCTGGGCGGTCATAAGAGCAAACCCGCATGTTCCGTGCAAGCTTGGCCTGAACCGGATACCAGCTCAATGAATTTTCCCCAAGGCCTGCTTCGAGAACCAGCGTTGCCGTGCCTGACCCCAGGCAATAAAGATGGAGATTCACGCCATTCAATGAAATCATGCGCCCTGGCGGCGGGAATGCGGCAAGGTCTGCTGCGGTTCTTTCGGCTTGATAAATGGCGCCTGCCAGCGCGGCAAGACTGACGATAGCCATACCGAACAGCAAGTAGCGCAAACGCCGCGACCATACGGATGTCATGTCAGGCAACGGAAGGTTGGATGGTGCAAACAAATCGAACAGTATCCGAACCGGTTGTCGGGCCTCAACTTGCGATCCTCCAACCCACGGAATAAAGCCATTTTTGATATTGCTCGTCCAGGTCCGGTGGTGTAGGAATATTCTCGCGCGCGCTTTGCGCGGTTAATTCGGCGGTTCTTTCTTCGATGGTGTTCAAGCCGACCGCAAGCCGTCGATCATTGACTGATTCGGGGTTCTCGATAGGATAAGGTTCCAGCTCCCCATTCTTATTCGTCTGGAATTGTGTCCCGTAACATTGAGGTTTTCCCTCATACATGCGAATGCGGTCTTCCAAAAACGCAACTTGCCAAGGTAGCACGTCATTGTTGGCGGCGGCTTGCTTAAGCAACGTCAGGCAATGCCGCATGAACGAAGGATTGCCAATGGCATGTTGCGCGATCAACCATGCGGCCCAAGCCCCCTCCTCGCCCACAAGACGGTTTCCGGGCCAACCATATTGCTCGATGATGGCCGCTAGGCGCGCGGCATTGCTGATATGTACGGCTTCCATATGCGGGTGATAGAGAGCGTGGCCTAGAGAGCCATCGGCGACCAACGCCTCCCGTACTGAAAGGTCGTTTTTTGCCATCGCCACCAGTTCCTGGCTTAACATTTCGTTTGAATGGTGCATCGGGGCTCTGTTTTGGCAATTAGTAAGAGGCGCTTCAGCTTGTGCCCACCGGTGAACGATCTGCCGCGCGCCACGTACCCGGCTGCCAATCAGCGTCGAACACTCATCTGCTTTAAGCGGACGGACGTTTGATCAAGAGCCGAATCCAAAACCACGTCTCGAAGCCTGCGCCAACGATGAAGGCGGTGTTACCAACACCGGAATAGCCGGCCAGATAACAAGCCACGGCTACCGCTAAAATCATTACGGTGATGATGTGATGTTTCATATTCCCGTTCTCCTAAGCATTACACATCTACAGTATTTTCATCTTAGCCGACTCATAACGGCCTTATTGGCAAGCAAGCCGCCGACTATCCCACAGACATAACCCGCCAACACATCAGCCGGAAAGTGGGCTCCCACATTGATTCGCGATAGGCCTACCCATAGCGTCATAACGGCTAACAACAACCGATCGCGAATTGTTAATAACGGCCAAAACATCGTCATGATCAGCATCGCAAACGCAGAATGACCACTGGGGAAACTGTGTCTTGATTCCGGCAGAGCCAAAACGGTAACACGTCCTGAGGGCAGCACAGCACTAGGTCTAGGCATGTCGAGCCCGATCTTCAACAGTGCCACAGTTCCCGCAGTCACCATATAACCGAGCATTAAACGCATTAGCAGCTGTTTCAAGCCTGGCAGCGATGGGAGCCGCTCCGCATTAAACGGAAATAGTTGCTGAAAGGCGATCGCAAGGAGTATTGCACCAAGTATCCAAGGCATATTTCTGAAGTCACCAACCGCTGTACCAGTCAACATCAACGCATCAATCAAAGGTCCATGCCAGCCATTAACGGCGTAAAAAATTTCTTGGTTCATACCGAACCAATCATAAAAAGCATTCATGATTTATTCGCTTAAAAGTTCAATGGCCGGGATCGGCAAATGGTAGACATAAAACTGTTCGTCGCGCGTCCAGCCTGTTGTTCGATAAAGCCCCTGCGCCTCGGTGTTGATTACTGCCGTTGACAAGGTCAGGCGAACAGCGCCCAAGCTGGCCGCATATTCGACTGCCGCAGCTATGAGCCGACCGGCAATGCCTTGCCTACGAAATCCGGCATCGACGAATAGATCGTTGAGAATGAAGGTTCGAGCCAGCGAGACGGACGAAAAGCTGGGGTATAGCTGGACAAAGCCGGTGGTTCTATTGTCCTGCTCGGCCAGGAACAGTACCGATTCGCCGTGTTCGAATCGATCCCGCAAAAATGATTTCGCCGCATTCGGATCGCTGGGTTTACCGTAAAACCGGCGGTAACCGTCGAATAACGGAATGAGTGCTTCCAGGTCGGACAGCGTAGCTTGGCGAACTGCAAATGGCTTCATAACGACTTCTCTCAATGGTCGGACTCAAGGCTTGGCTGCATCGGCGACTAAATTCGCCATGGCCGGCTGGCCGGATTCGCGCAAAGCTTTGATCACGCTGCTTTGGTTTTCCGGCGACTGGTTTTGGCTGACTTTCCACTTGCCTTGCAATCGGGTCACGCTGATTTCGATGCCGATAATCTGTGTGATCAAGCGTTCGGTAAAATCGACTGGCGCGTCCGCTACCGACCAGGGTTCTGGAAAACCGGCTTCGAACTCATCCGTCATAGCCACTAATTGCCGACGAATCCAGACTGGATCGTCAATGATCCGCAGCTTGCCGTAAGCATGCACAGCGGCATAATTCCAGGTAGGTACCACCTTGCCGGTTTGGGGTTTGGTCGCATACCAGGATGGCGAGATGTAGGCGTTTTCTGCCTGAAACACCGCCAATACTTCGGTTTGCGGGTCGAAGTCCGTCCACAGCGGATTCGAGCGGGCGATATGACCTCGCAAGCTGCCGTAAGGTGAACCGCCCTCCTCTACCCAATGCAACGGAATGTGGTTTGCGTTCAAACCACTGGCGGATGAGGCGACCAATGTTGCTAACGGATAATCGCGTATCAATGTCTGCATGACATCGATGCTGGGTTCTTCGAAATGCTTAGGTATATACATGTGTTCTTGCTGGATACTGGCCGCTTAAGTGTTGCTGGCACTAGACATTGATTTGGTAATTCAAGGTCACTTCGTCGCCGTGCATGCCGCGGAATCCCCAATTGCAGGCAGGACTTTCATATATGCAAATTTCGATGTCCTGGTGGGCAATGCCGATCTGTTCCTGAATGCGGTCGAACAGCAAACGGATGAGTTTTTTCTTGGTGGCGGTCTCCCGGCCGGTGATCATGCTGATTTCGATAATCGTGTAGGCGTCGGTCCTGCCGCATGGCGCGAACAGGTCGTCTTTTTCCATAGGAAAGAATCGATGCGCTCTCTTATCTTGCGGAAACTGCAGCGCTTCCACCACACACTCATGAATCACATCGGACAATGGCCGTTTGATGGGGTTGAGATGGTCTTTGATGCCGTATATTTTGATTTGTGCCATTTTGATGATCTAACCATTGATATGTTGGACTTTACGATTGCGTTACAAACATCCATCCACTAAAACGAGTTTGCTGGTAGTCGTTTGATGGCGTAATGAAAAAAGCGGTTGCGCTTCGGGGTCTTGAAGAAAGCCGTTAGCTTGTTCTCTTGATGGAAACTCGATGACAACAACCCTTTCAGGCGTCCAATCACCCTCTATAACGGTAGGCTGTTCGCCCCGGACCACGTACCTTCCGGAATGTTTTTCTATGACTGCCGGTATTTTCAAGATGTATTCTCGGAATCGATCAAAATCATGGATCGTTAGATCCAAAATGAGATAAGCATTCATAGATTTGCCACGGCCCTTAAAAACGCCGAAACCAAAGGGTGCAGCTGTTCCGGCGTGGACCGGGCTTGCGGTACGAATAGCGTACCGATGAAAAATGGATGTCCAGGCCATTCGATCACCCGAATCTCACCTTCGGCATCGGTGCCGGCTATTTGCATGGGACCTTGTTTCAGCGCATCGACATAGTCCGGGTTGATGCCGAAATTGCAGTAATACTGCTCGGTAGCGGTTGTTTCACCGTAAATGGCCGCCACGCGCGAATCGGGTTCGAAGCTCAGTTGCATCTCGCGTCCGGCCAACGAACAAGCCAACTGCGAGATAAACAGATTCGAGGCATACGGATCGTACTCGGCATGCTGTGCGTCTTTAAATCCCAGTACATTACGGGCATATTCGATAATCATGTGCTGAAAACCGCCGCAGGTACCGAAGCAAGGGATATTGTTTTCTCGGGCATGGCGAATCGCCGCCAGCGTTTTATCCATGTATTTGTAAGGGCTACCGGGCGCAATCCAGATGCCGGAGTAGCGTTCGAACAACGTATGATCAATATCGGCGGTCGAAATCCAGTCGGCGCTAATATCCAAACCGGAAGCCGCCTTGGCATGTTCGATGGCGGCGTTGGTCGACAGATGGGGCGAAAATGTCGGCGTGTATTCGCCAAGCAATGCAATTGATTTGGTCATGGGCGGGTAAATTCCTTGTTTAACTTAACGTTTTGATCGACATACATATCGTCGGCGCGGCTCGATACAGGCAGGAGTAATGGGAAAGTCCGTCCAGTACCGTGATGTTCGAACAGCCAGGCAACGCCGATGCCAAATAATCCGCCATGGCAACCGGCGACCAATTGTCTTCCGCACCGTGCCAGATATGAGTATCGACGCTTATATCGGCCAGCGTCGCTTTCCAGGGCTGCACGTAGGCAATAACGTCGCGAGTGTAGCCTAGCGAATCGCGCTTGAAACAGGTTTTGAGCGTTCGGGTCATGGCGATCCGAAACGTCTTGTCCGCTGCCAAAGCCTTGCCTTCACCGGCCGCGCTGGAAAATAACATTCGCAACAACAGGCCGGGAAAAATACTCGCCAGCCATCCTTGTACGCGAGCCAGCCGCAGAAATGCCGACGGATGATTTTGAGCCAGCCGGAAAACGGCTTTTCCCGCCGCCGCGTCGATAAAGTTACCGGCATCCAGCGGCGCGGCCGCGGAAACCAAATGCAGGCTGCGGACTTTGCCGTTCATCGCGCGGCATACTTGTAAGGCTACGAATGCTCCGATCGAAAAGCCAATAAAATCGACGGGTTTATCGCCAACCTTCTTGGCAATCTCTTCGGCTATACATTGATAATACGCAGCACCTTGCAACCGAGGGGCTATGGTCGAGCGGTCATAACAAATGATGGTCAGATGATGTTGTTTGCCATAAAGGTCAAAAATTTCGCATTCGACAGGCGAACCCGGCGTGCCGTGGAAATAAATCACCGGCTGGCCGTCGGCGGCGCCGAATTGACTGAATTTTATTGATTGCATAACGGCGGCATCCTGTGTTTCCAAGGCTCGGCCTGTTCGAGCTGGGCGGCCAGTTGGAACAACAGCCGGTCGTTACCTGTTGCGGCCATAAACTGCGCGCCATGCGGCAAGCCGTCGTCGCTCCAATACAGCGGCACCGACATGGCCGGTTGGCCGGTGATGTTGGCAATCGGAGTGAACGGCGCTTGCTGCACGGCTTTGGTGATGATCGCGTCCAGAAATTCCCCTGCCAAAACTTCGCCGGATCGCACCAGTTGCGCCAGACCCAAGGCATCGTATTGCGGATATTCGCTGAATGGTTTCATCGCTCGGACAGCCGTTTGTTAGCACGGGGCATGCCAGTAAACAACATCAGTGCGCCGGCGATCACGACCACATCGGCGACATTGAACACGCCGGTGCGGATTGGTCCGATGCCGATATTGATAAAATCCACCACATAGCCGCCATAGATCAATCGATTGATCAGATTGCCCAAGCCACCCGCCAACAACAGCACATATGCCAGGATCGAAGTCGGCGAGGCCGATTTTGAAAACAGCGTCAGGAATACCAAAGCCATTAACATCCCGACGAAAAACAGTTTCCGCGCGCTGATAAAGTGGATATGTTTGGCGGATAGTTCGTAGAAGTGCTTGCCCATGTCTGTCTCTGTGGTTTGAATGGCTAACGGCTGAATTGGGTCATATTAGCAAATTGCTCGAGCAGTTGCGGCAGCTGCGACATATCATCGAATACAACATTGCCCGCGCTCTGATACGAAGTGGTCACGCCGGTTTGTACATAGTAAAGCGGCGTCATGCCTGCTGCTATGGCAGCCTCAATCCCCACTTCACTATCTTCAATCACCGCGCACTGACTAGGCACAAAGCCCATCGCATGGGCGGCATATTGGAATAAACCCGGATCGGGTTTCCATGAACCGATCTCATACGAACTGAATAGATTGTCACCAAAATAAGCGGCAAGACCGCTGACTTTCAAGGCCTGACGGATTTTCGGAAGTGGTCCGCTGGAGGCAATGCATTTCGGCGAATTCAGGGTTGCGAGCATTTCCAAAACGCCTGGCATGGGTTTCAAATCACGCGCGAAGAGTTCCGCAACACGCTGGCGATAGTGCTGTTCAAACGAATTTTGCAGATTTAGGCCAAGACGGTTTTCAAGGTCAATCAGAATCGAGCTTAGTTTTTGGCCGCGATAGCGCTCGGTCAAGGTCACCAGTGGATCATGCAATTGCGGAAGCAGATCGAGAAAGGCTTGATTGCACAGTCCCTCGCTGTCAACCAGCGTGCCGTCCAAATCGAAGATGACACAAATATTGTTCATCTACCGCGTTGACTAATTGATACGCCATAGCTGGCCGGCTCCTGTCTTTTGGTCTGTATTTGCATCGAACCGTTTTCAATTATCAAGCCATGCATTGACCAACAACTCGAGCGGAAATTGCTCAAAACTCGCGATCACGGTCGAGACGCCCTGGCAGCCGAGAAGCCTGTTATGCGTCTCAAGCGGACCAAGACCGACGACATGGCCAATGTTGGCGGCCTGGGCGGATTGGAAACCGGAAATAGCATCTTCGACAACTACGCATTCGTGCGGTAGCAAACCAATATTACCCGCCGCCTTAGCATACATATCCGGCGCAGGCTTACCGGGAAGAGTACCGTCATCGTAGACAATCCGTTGCAGATCGAACCACTTATCCAGACCGAGGTGCTGGACGAAAAAATCCAGATTGGTTTTTTCGGAGGCTGTCGCAATGGTGCGCGGTATATCTTTGCTAGAAACCAAGTCGAGCAGTGCTTCGGCACCGGGAGACAAGACAAACATTTCTGGATTTTTTAAGCATAAATCCCGGTACATGGACTCCTTGACCTGGATCAGCTCCAGTAGTTCTGTTTCTCGAAGACTATGGCCGCTGAGATAACCCAAAATGTAACTATTGGTACGGCCATGCACATGGATTGAAAATTCATCGTCGCTTAAGGGTGAGCCTCTGAGTCGCAGCGCCGTCGCTTGCCAGGCCTGAACGTGAAGCGGTGCATCCCAAAGCAAAACGCCATTGAAATCAAAAATAATTACTTTATATTTCATTATGATAGCAGGTAGTGATATGAATTGAGGTGCTGAGCAACCGGGCTAAATGACTGCCTAAGACTTATCGTACCAAGCCAATTTTTTGGATGGGATATGAGTCTAATAGACGCCATTTTTAAAGTACCCCACCCAACGATTCCTTGAGTGGGATATCGGCATTGAGTCTGTACCAGTCATTGAACCACTGACGATAGGATTCAAATGGCTCATGCAGTGCTACTCGCGGATCGTTACTCAGGGCATAGGCCATGCCTTCGATTAGCCACTGCTCACCGGTTAGCAGCGCCAGGCTGCCAAAGCGGTCGGCCTGCCAATGATGGATGAGCTCATGCGCCACGTAGTGTTGCCGCCAACCTCGCGGCGCGATGACGATAGCGAAACTGCCCAAGGTGAATCCAGCCTTGTTCGATAGGCCGAATGCAGACCGGCATTGCTCCGTGCTACAAAAAATGATCTTCGGCTCGCCAATAGACAAGCCCCATTGCGTGGCAAGATAACTTTTCGAGTCGTCGAGTAACGATTCAGCTACTGCCAGCTGAGAAAAATCGTCTATGCATAGGTTTTGTTCGTTGCAACGGACGCCAAATGCTTCCGGAATCAGCGCCCGAACCGGTCTGAAAAAAGCAAACGCAGAAATCGGCAACAGCAGAAGAATCACGACCAACCAGCTACCGTATTTCATCAACCTTCCTCCATGGCATCTAATGCAAAGTACACGATTACTTAGCCATTTGTAGCTAAATTCTGTCTCATTTTCCGACCGCCAACCGGAATAAGACCATTATGCTGATAAAAACTTAATGTCCGCTCAAATTCCGGGAGCGGCGGCGTGCATAACTCAATGCAGGACCAACCGCGCTGTTGCCCGTAACTTCTAACCTGTTCAATCAACAGGGCGCCAACACCCGAACAGCGAAACTCAGGAATAACGTATAACTCTTGAATGACGCCTATTTTTCCACATGCATATAAAGCGTACGTTTGGGTGATGGTCGAAACAGCCACTGGGATATTATCCGACCAGCCAATAATAGCCGCGTAGTGGCCTGCCGATAACAACTCGGCACAGCGCTGAACCGTACCTGCCAAGTCAATATCGAAATGCTGCGCGTGGGTGCGCTCGCAGATTTCCTGCGTAAGCTGGACGACCAGCGAGCCGATAATTTCTGCGTGGTCTGGTGTTGCTTGTAAAAACTTCAATTTCATTCGCGTACTCACATGCGACAGCCGCTTTAATTCAAGTTCGCTATTTTGGTTTGATGGTTAGCATTTGATCACCTCCGCGCTGAAATTCGTATACAACCTTATTAATCTGCACATCAAAACCTCGGCTGGCAAATTCTTCGCTGACAAGAGAAAGATAAGGCGATACCGATCCATCCAGCGCAAGCAGCGGAAATACCCGCACCTCCCTAGCGACGCGTAACATTTCCTGTAACGCTTGAAGATGAAATTCTGCCGACAAGTGTGCGCTGTACAAAAACAGAAAATGCGACGACAAGGCAATATCGAATTTTCCGTTTTCGAAAGGCAGCGAAGGTAACTCTCCAGCTACATATCGGCCTTGTTGCTTGCCCAACTCGAAATCGGCGAGGAAAGAACTCATAGCCGACATTCGGATTTCTCCGAGCGCTTCTATTGATGGAATGACTTCCCATACGTAGTCGGTTTGGTTGTAACGCATTTGAGCCATGACAGTTTCATAGGTCTCCGCTATGCGGCTTTTAATCTGCTCGACATCAAAGATATAGACAGGATCAACAGAAACCACTGCACCGCCGCGTTTGGTCAGTTCAGCGTTAAACCCTGCAGGCCCGTCACCACAGCCCAGAATATGTCTGCCAAGATCGGCCTCGGTCAGACCAAACATGCTGACATATTCGGTGTATGAACGTCCCCAAGGTACGACTTTGTCGAGTGTAAAAGCCATCCAATGTTCCCTAAATGTTCCGGAAAACCCGGTTATTGCACGTCTGAATGTTTGACAGCCAATCGCCCGATGCGGCCAAGATGGGTAAAACCGAATCCCTCCGGGTATTTGAGTCCGTAACCCAGCGCCCTATCAAAGCCGATGTGGGCACACCAGATTAAACCGGCACATTGCAGTGCCGGGGACGGCACCGTAAAGCCGATTACCAGGCTGGCAATGGCCCCGAGGTATGAGTGCGCAGTGTTATAGCTAATGGCGCCAACCTTGGCGCCCGCGAAATAACCGAGCAAAGAAATATCGGGTACCAGGAAGTAGATTGCGAAAGTGCTCCAGTCCAGATCGAGTTTTGCGTAAGCGATGCAGGCCGCAATCAGCATGCAAAATCCCTCCAGCCGCAATAAAACACGAACGGCACCTGTTGTTTCACCTAGCATTTTGACTCCAGCAATTCCTGCATAGAAACTGATTGTTTTGGGTTCATTACAACCCGGGTTGATGTCTTTCGACAACTGTCAGTGTTGACAGGGTATGGTTTGAAACTTGTAATTTCCGGCGTGCAGCTCGTTTATTATCCGGCTATAACTGCAACCACAATCCAGGATTTGCTATGTATCGACAAGCTCTCTGGGCATATTGCATCTCACTCGGCTCCCATAAACGCCAACATCAGATTCATTTGTGCGGCCAACATGGGAACGCCGGTGTGAATTGCTTTTCCTTGATTAGCTGCTTCTTGCAGCAGGTTCGTCATTTCCGGTGCGATCACGCATTCGGCTACCAAGTCGCAATGCCGTATCAATCGCTTGGCAATCGGTAGCTCATCATCGGACTTCATGCCGAGAGAAGTGGCGTTGATAGCAATATCGTAGTGCCAATTCGAATATACCTCTGTCGATATTTCCATTTGAGGATAGGCATGGCTGACTCTCGCTAACAGCGCGCTGGCTGTTTCCGGCGTTCGATTCTGTATGCAAAGTGAAGCGCAGCCGTGTTTTGCCAGCGCGAAAGCAATGGCCGATGCCGCACCCCCGGCTCCGACAAGAAGAATATGGGCCCCCGTCACGCAGTGTCCGGCGGAGACCAGTCCGGAAATGAAACCCTCACCGTCCAGCATGGTGCCAATGAGACGGCCGTCGCTGTTTCGGCGAACCGCATTCACGGCGCCGACCAAGCGTGCTTCTGGGGTAAGTTCATCGACTAAACGGGCGGTAACGATTTTATGAGGCATGGAGACGACTGCACCGCCAAAGTTGTTTAAAGTTCGTAGGCCTGCAAAAAATGACAGGTAGCCTTCCGCAGGCACGTGCATCGGCAACATAACGAACGAACCCAAAAGCCCGCGCTCTTGCAGTAATGCGTTTGCCATGGCGGGCGTTCTAGCCTGGCTGACGGGGTCGGCGATGACGCCTAGTATTTTGGTGTTGCCGGTAATCAATGCATGCATGCTTTTTGAATTCTAATGCGAAGTGATGGAGTGCAATCCTTAGGACAACATGTTAGAAACCAAAGCTATTCTGCGCCAGCACATAAGCCTGATGGACAGACACCAAACTGAAAACAGCCATCGTTAAGGCCAATACTTTCATAACCAGTACATAGCCGCGGCTCTCCAGGGCTGGCCTGAAAAAGGCCGCCAGTAAAGCAACGGCAAATTTTGACGCGATGAGAGTTAATATGGCGGTGGTCACAAAGACCGTACTCTGCGCCGCATCTCCCCGCAGAATGTAAGCACCACCCACCGTAAACCAAAAGAGATAAGGGCTTGGGTTCAGCAGGTTGACTTTCACGGCTTGAGAAAGCGAACTTTCTTTTTCGAGCTTTCCGGCCAAAACTATTTCCTTAACGGACAATATTTTCCGAGCCAGATAGATCAAATATATGCCCCCAATCAGGCTCAGGGTTGCGGCAAACAAGTTGATGCTTTTGAAGCTGGAAAGCAACCATAGCGCTACGATGATGATCGGGCCGTCTGTAATCAGAGGGGCCAAGCTAGCACGAAAGCCGCTTAGCAGTCCTTTGGTCAATGTTTGTTGGATAACGACGATTCCAAGTGGACCGGGTTTTAGCCCGGCAGCAAGCCCAAACGAAAGAGCCGAAAAAAAGAATTCATTCATACGCGAAATCTATGTGGTTTCTAAAATAGAGATAAGAGGCGAACAACAAGGGTTCCATCCACACATCATGTTATGTAGCATGATATTGATATACCCCATATTCCCAATAGCCGCCGCCCGGCTTTGAGGGACCAACCCAGTTTCTGGCTAACAACTCCTGGGCTATGAAGTAATTAACGAAACCATGGCCCACCAACAAAACGCTTTTATGCTCATACGCCATGTCTATTAATGTCGATGCCGCAACTTGCGCCCTCTTTTTTGCCATTGCGAGTGACTCACCGTTTCGCGAGAATCCAATCACCGACAGACACCGCAACAGTACCCCCCAGGCACCAACCGACATAGTCAACGAACCCGTCTTGAAATGAGGTGCGGCAATTTCCCGAAACACTGAGTCGCTCAGTAAAATATCGCTAAAGCCCAGTGCCTTGGCCGACTCTAAAGAACGAGTAAAATCACTACAAACGGCAACATGGCATGCCGATGCGAGCTGCTTGGCGTTTTCCGGCGGTTCGTCTTCTATACCGGATAAATCATAACGGCTGATAATCTCGCCAACGTCCCGCGCTTTGGCTTTACCTTTTAATTCGAACGTCGGTTTACCGTGCCTGATTAAGGTAACTTCCATCACTTAACTTGCAATATAACCAGGAACTAAGGCGCTGGCGTTACATTTGAGCATCATGTTAAACCTCTACACGGTCACCTTGTGTAGCCGGATGAGAGATCACCAGGAACTGGACGTCAGCACTCGATTCATTCCTGAATTGGTGTGGCGTACCGGGAGCCACCTCAATGCCTTGCCCTTCGGATAGCTGGATGCGTTTGCCGTTTATTTCCATGATGGCATCCCCTCGCAAAATGTAGAAAAATTGGCGAGCGCTTGCATGAAAATGACGTACTTCGCTTGCGCCGGGCGGCACGCGTTCGGAGATAACCGACATGTCGGCTCGTTTCACCAGATGCCAGCCGTCGCAGGCATCGCCCCAATGGTAGTGTTCGGCGGATGAACGGTCGATTGCTTGCATAATGGCCTAAGGTAAATTGGGGGTATCGCGGACGATAAACCACTCGACCGTTGCAGACAGGACTACAGCACCGGTTCCATCGATAACCTCTACCGGGATAGATGCTGATACCCGCCCGCGAGACGCGAACTCGGTCGACCAGCGGACAAGTTCGTCAGAGGCTACTTCGCATCGGGCGGATACCTCACCCGATGCAGGCTTACGGAACTTGGCTTCAAGTTTTCTCACGACCGGAATCACTCCGGTTTCGTTAGTAAAGTGTTGCGAAAGGAATGCACCGGAGCCCGCCTCGGCAACCGCTAATAAGGCACTGCCATGAACGGTGCCGAGATGATTGGTGTATTGCAGTTTATCGGGCAAGCAAACTAAAAAGCCGCTATCCGGATTGGCGAGCTCCAGTCCGATAAGCCGATTGAAGGGTAATTGCGAGACGTCCATGGTTGATTCTCTCCGAGAGATGTTCAAATTAAGTGGGCTGCCAATGTTGGCAAGCGCTGTTAAAGTACAATGCTAGATAAAGGGGCTGCGGTTTTGGCCTCAAAATTCAGCATGTCATGAGTCGCTGTGTACCAGGAACTTGATTTTCGTACCTATTTCAATGGGATCCGCATCTGGTTCTATGCACACCGATAGATGACCTGAGCTGATGGGGCATACAAACTGGAAAAAGTTTCCATAGCGCACAAGCAGGTATTCCAAACCGCCACAGTCGATGTTGCCTCGTTGCGAGGCCAATTTAAGCAAAGTTGGATTGACCAACAGCTCTTCATATCTATCGCTCTCCGAACTGCTGGCGTCCAACATATTCGATTTTGCTTTCGACTCTAGCTGACCATCCTGGTAGATAGCGACGTAGCGAATGCTCTCTGACAGCTTGAATATTTTTTCAATCATAATTTCTCAATACAAGACAAATAGCGTTGTTAGTTGTCGACAGTTTGCCTTGTTGCGCTTGGCAATTTTGCGAGCAAATCGACGTAGGCATCTTCTATTAGCTGATAATGACTGATACCCAGTTTTTCCAGTAATTCATGGGCAATGGACACACCGGCTTCGCTAGGTTCATTTTCAGCCAGCACCACTTTTAATTCCAAAAAATCACCCAGCCCTTCCACTTTATCCAAGTGCACTCGGGTTCTGCCGACCATAAACAATGTGCGGTGTTTTCGCACCCTACCGCTTTCACCATAAGCAAGCGTCAAGCTCTGCCGGAGCGTATCCGGCGATGCGGTGGGCGAAATCACATAAAAAGACTGCTTTGGACCTGCGCTGTCGGGGCGCTGATAGAAAATCAGCTGTCCATCATGATCGGAGAAGGCACGAAGTTTCAGTCTGCCATTAGCGCAAGGAAAAAAGGTATCGTCTTGGATGATTTCGCTGGGCCCTTCATCGGCAATATTGACCACCAGCGGCCATAATGATTGGACGCTGTCGATTCGCGCTTTGATTTCAATATTTCTGGCCATATTCGCTTCTGTTAGACCGTATGATTTTGAAGGTCAACGTCCGGCAAGTTGTTATAAACCTGCTCGATAGTTTGGTGTTCGGTTAGGACTTTGACGACGGCCGGCAGGGGCTCAGCCCGGATGCCTGGTAAATCTTGTTCCAAAGGATTAACGATCGGAAACGCCAATTTCTCCAGCGGCGGGCAAAAATCCGCCTCTACGCCGGGCCTATTGCCGCGCGCATCGATCCGGTACCAGCCATATTGCTGGAGGTAAACCGCGTTCAAACCGTGCAGGCAATAAGGGGGCTGGTCACCGTCTATCGTCAACCGCTGGTAACAAAGCCCGGCCGGAATGCCGTTGGCACGCAACAGCGCTGCCAACAAATGGCTTTTGGCATAACAATAGCCGGTGCCGTGGATTAACACCTCGGAGGCTTTACAGGTCACGGGATTCAGTCGGTAGTCCCAACTATGCTTGATCTCGTCGCGGACGAATTCGAAACAGCGTTTGGCGATTTCTTCCTCATCGGCGCAACCGTCCGCCAACTTGGCGGCTTGCGCGACGATGGCGGGATGTTGGCTATCGATATAAAGGCTACTGTTCAGATATGGCTTCATCGCCGCGCGTTCGATTTCCACTAATACGTCGGTAAGTAAAGAGACTATTTCCGGCGCAGCCAGCAGGTCTGCTTCGCCGATATTCGCGCTCGGCAACGGCAAGGTGATCGATGCCGTTTCGATTAGCGTGGCCGACATGGTGATCAAGGTTTCCCGGAGTGCGGCGTCGGCATGATGGGCGCGCGGCGTCGCGTTCAATACCGCCACCGGTTTGTCAACAAAGTCTTCGAACGCTACCAACCAATCCAACGCGTTTTTGATGGTGCCGGTGACGCCGTGGGCGTATTCCGGGCTGGCAATCAGCAAGGCATCCGCTGTGGCCACTTCATTGCGTAATTGCGCCGCGACGGACGGAGGCGCGCTTTCTAAATCCGGATTGTATAAAGGCAAGTCGCCAAGCCCGGAAAACAGACGGACTTCGATCGAGTTCGGTGCCAAAGACCTTACGATGCGAAGCACGGCGGAATTGATGGAAGCCGCCCGCAAACTGCCCGATAAAGCCAATATTTTCATTGCAAAGCTAAGTGTTGAAAGTAATGGTCGGCAATTTGAATTTCCGCGTCGGTATCGGCAATGAAAATATCAGGAGTCATAGGGTGTGGCTTAACGGTCAAAAAAGAACAATGGCTTAAAGACAAAATACAGGACATATCGAATAAATTAAACGCTAATTGCAATCGCCCAACAACTGTCAATATTGACAGCCTATATCGCCATTCTGCTCTTCCGCTAAATATTCCGGACATAGTGTTTCCGGGTGTTCACCCTTTAGGATAAGCTGTCGAACAGATTTAACGACGGTAAGCCCATGAAAGCCTGGCAAGAAATTCAACTTCAAGCGTTGCAAACTAGCGATAGTGAACATAAGCTTTTTCAAACCATTGCTGCGTTAGGTACTGAATTGGGTTTTGATTACTGCGCCTATGGACTTAGGTTGGCGCTGCCGCTGAGCAATCCGAAGATCGTGAAAAAGAGTAATTATCCAACGGCTTGGCAAGCGCAGTATCAGACAAAAAACTATTGTGCGATCGACCCCACCGTCAAACACGCCCTGCGTTCGCCTCAGCCTATCCTTTGGACGGACGGTTTGTTCGCTTCAACGGCGGAGTTTTGGGAGGAAGCGCGTTCGTTCGGTTTGCGTTATGGTTGGGCGCAATCCATGCGGGATGTCCATGGCGCAACCGGCATGCTCACGTTAGCGCGATCAGATGAGCCGCTTAGCGAAACCGAGATTGCAGCCAAGGCTTTCAAAATGGCTTGGTTGACCCAAAATGCGCATATTGCCTTGTCGCGCCGCTTGTTGCCAAAATTGCTGCCGGAAGCGGATACGAAATTATCGAACCGCGAGATTGCGGTATTACGCTGGACTGCCGATGGCAAGACTTCTGGCGAAATAGCCAGCATCATGAAAATAACCGAGCGGACCGTTAATTTTCATATCAGCAATGCCGCGACGAAATTGAATGCGGCCAACAAAACCTCGGCAGCCGTCAAAGCGGCGATGCTCGGTTTTTTATAAAAGCCACGCGGTCGAATCAGATTACCGAATTCCTGTGATCGCTGCGGAAACGAACTTCGGACCTGTAAAGCGTCTTTCAGCGATCGGGAACCCCTGATCTAATTGACGGCGCAGTCCAGCTGGAAAATGACACTGATTTTCGCAAGCAATACAGGAACACTGGACTAATTTCTAACGGTCATCAATCCGCCTGGATTCCATCCACACTTAGCCAAATCCAACCACCGTCACAAAGCGAAACCAAAGCGTGCCCAGAATAATGCAGCTTGAAGCCCAAGTCGCGAAGCGATACGGCACCCAGTTTACCGCCATATAGATAATGGCATGGATACATCTGAGTACAACAAAAGCCCAGGCAAGTAAAAGTTGAACGTTGTCCGATTCTTTCACTACAAGCATCAATAGGCAAATCACATAAAAAAGCGCTGGAACTTGCATTAGATTATTGAACGTTCGAGCCGGACGCTCGAATCGATCATCAACCGGAATATTCGACTTGTAATCCGCAAAATATCCGAGAGATGCATATCCACGAATCACGGCAACATTGCGTGCGACGACCATAATCAGCCATACCAAAGCCGTCAGCGTAAAGAGCGCAGCCATGGGAGAAACAAGCAACTCCGGTCGCACAGAGTGATGTTCACCGGCTAATAGCCAGAATAACCAAGCTACGACCGAGCCGACAATGATGCAAGGAGCTGTGTAAATCCGCAGCAACGAGATATTGGTGGCAGTAGAATTTATTGGCGACATATACGATTTCCTTATGAACGTGGTTTGCGGAATGAGCCCCGGTTGATATACTTGCAATATGCAACTAATTATCCCATTTCAATTGCAAAACGCAAGTAAATAAGCCAGATGTCCGACTTGAAGCTCGAAAATAGATGCCCAATTGATTATGCCCTCGAAGTGTTCGGAGACCGATGGACGCTGATCGTACTCCGCGATCTGATGCTAAGTGGCAAACGGCACTACCGGGAGTTAATGACTTCGAAAGAAGGAATCGCAACTAACATTCTGGCTTCGCGATTAAAGAAAATGGAAGCGGACGGACTTGTTATCCGCAAACATAAGCCCGAAGACAAGCGCCAAGTGTTTTATGAACTAACGGACAAGGCGCTTGATCTGGTGCCTGTGCTACTCGAGATTAGCCGCTGGAGCGTGATTTACGACAAACATACGGCAGCCCCACCGGAACTCATGCGCCGCTATCAAGAAGAGCCGCAGCAACTAATAGCAGATTTGCAGGAAGCGGCACGGGTCCGGCAAACCTGATCGTGTTTGCAACAAAAACGAAAATTCGGAGTGGTCGTCTACGTTTTGCCAGAGAAAAATTTTGTAGGACATTTTTATAACTTCCACCGTCCCGAAATTTTGGACTGATAGCGAATACCAGTCATCAACAAGACCGGCAACAGCCAGAACAGCTTGTTAATTCGACTCGTCGTGCCGCTAAAACCTGCCACATCGACCGTTCGATTATGGGCACACAACCTCATGGTATTTCGTCTTTTGCATTCAGCGCCGAGACTCAAGTGGGTTCACTTGTGTCGAGATGCATCATTTGCTCACGCCTCGCTCCGCTGCCGGCTTGGCCCTGGAAACTTGAGATCTGTTCATGAATACGATAGCCCCGATGATGATAGTCGATGCACTCAGGATGCGCGGCGTCAGCGGTTCTTGCGCGAACCAGTTGCCTAAAAACACCGCCACCAGGGGATTAACATAGGCGTACGTCGCTACCAGCGAGATCGGCGCATTCTGCAGCAGCCAAGCATAAGATGCGAAACCGATCATCGAGCCAAACACGATCAGATACACCAAGGCCAGCCATGAGTCGGCCGATACCTGGGTAAGACTGAAGATGCTCCATTGTTCGCTAAGAACACTTACAACCAACAACGCAAATCCCCCGGCCAGCATTTCCGCGCCGGTTGTCATCAGCGCCGTCTTCGGCAAATCCGCGGTCTTGCTATAGATAGAACCAACGGCCCAAAGCAAACTGGCGAGCAATAGCGCCGCCACACCGGACATGTTTAAGGGCATACCGTCCGAAAACACCGACGGACCGACCAGCAGGTAAATTCCGATAAAACCGATGACCAGTCCGATCAATACGCGTAGTGTCGGTCTGGCGCCGTTAGGTCTGAGTGCGTCGGCAATCACCAGAAACATAGGCACGGCACCGATGATCAACGCAGCTACTCCGGACGGAACGGTTTGTTCGGCCCAACAGACCAAACCGTTGCCGCCGAGCAATAACAAAGTGCCGACAATGGCGGCTGAACGCCACTGCCGCAAAGTCGGCGAGGCATCGCCGGCCAGACGCCGCCAAGCCAGCAAAATGACGCCGGACACCACAAAACGCATTCCGGCCGACAAAAATGGCGGCAGCGTCTCGACCACAAAGCGGATCATCAAATAAGTCGATCCCCACACCAGATAAACGGCCAACAACGCCGCCCAAATCTTCGCCTTCATTCTTCGGGCGCCTGACTAATTTCAGTTTCTACTTGCGCCTCTGCCAGCCAAGGGCGTAAGGGCCAGGGCGAATAATTTTTGTTGCCGATGATTAAGGTTAGCGCCAAGTGACATCCTAATAGGTGGAAAATTGGTTAAAAGTTATCGAAGCTTTGCTACAAAATGGGTTGCGGACCACCGCACTTTTCAGCGAAACCAAGCGTAAGGCCGCCATGACGTCGCGCGTTCACCTTTTCAAATCAACAAACAATAGGCGCTTAATTTGGATACTCAAATCTCAGATTCTTGCGGTTAAATTAGATAACCACGACTATCCGATTGAAAACAGCAACCCCAGCGCGACGGCTAGAGTTGCTGAATAGCGTCAAGCGATAGCTGTCAAACGTTCCGATACCAAAGATAACGCCGGCGATTCGCGTGCCAAACGGTAGGCAATCACATCAGCGACGGTCAATACCGGCATCTGATGGCAACGGCCAAACTCGACGATTTCCGCCAGGCGCGCCATCGAGCCGTCGGGGTTGGTCAGTTCGCATAACACGCCGTAAGGCTTAAGCCCAGCCAACCGCATTAATCCACCGTCACTTCGGTATGACCGGCGCGCTCCAATACGCCGCCCGGCCGGGCCTTTAATGGAAATACATGGCCGGGCCGGCGTAAATCATCCGCTTTGGCATCGGCCGCAATCGCCGCTTGCACAGTCCGAACCCGATCAGCCGCTGAGACGCCAGTGGTGACACCGTGTGCCGCTTCGATTGAGACGGTAAAAGCCGTACTGTAGCGGCTGGAATTATGCTCCGCCATCATCGGTAACCCTAAAGATTGGGTTTTTTCTTCCGGCAAGCAAAGGCAAACGATGCCGCTGCAATGTCGGATCAGCATGGCCATTTGCGGCACACTGAGGGTTTCGGCGGCAAATATGAGGTCGCCCTCGTTCTCGCGCGCCTCGTCATCGGTGACTAACACTCCCTGCCCTCGACGCAAAGCGGCTAACGCGTATTCCACGCGTTCGTTCGCATCGCCGAACGGGGTCAATAAAGTCTGATTCATGGTAAAACTCCTAATAAGTTATGGAAGCACCAGAATCAGGGCTGAAAGATAATATTTACGAGCAGAAACAAGCCTTCCGGACACGACAAAACGTGTGGAATACTTGGCGCCGTTCTCTTTCATCCGGACTATGACCGTCGGCCCCGGCATCTCACCGGATCTGCTGACCCGCATTCTCAACAACAGAGATTGCGGCGCTCGCGGGCTCCTCGAGTCAAACCCGAGATACCGCCGGTGGGGAATTCCGCCCCGCCATGAGTACAAGCGCGGTCATTTAATGAAAAACAGGTCTGAGCGTCAAGTTCAATTGCCATTGACGAATTGACTTGCTAACCGGAACGAAGGATTGTAACCCGCCACGCATTTCGAACGCTCCCGCGTCCCTGTACGCATTACTCGTTTCTGCTTATGGGCTACTTCTCTTTGCCGCAACAGGCTTTGCAAGACTTAAGGCTGCAACCTCGCCAATCGGTGCAGGCCTATCGTAGCCGGCGCGCCGAAGGTTTTGCGGAATTCGTGGCTGAAATGCGCGGAGTCGGTAAAGCCGGAGGCGTGTGCCGCCGTGGTAAAGTTTTGGCCGCGTATGATTTTACGAATCGCCTGGCGCATCCGGTTCCAGGCACGATAACGCCGGAACGGCACGCCGATTTGTTCGGTAAACAAGTGCTGAAAACGCGACGGGGACAAACCGGCTTGCATGGCCCAGGTCACCACCGGTGTTAGGTCGTCGCCGTGTTCGGATAAATAATCGACGACACGCGTCAGGCGCGGATCGATGACGGCGGAGTGGACGCGCCGCTTGGCGTATCCCAATAAATCCAGCAGCGGTTCCGTCGTCCAGTCCGGCTTGTAGCGGTCTTCGTACAAGTCGCGCATGAAACGAATTTCGCCGCCGTTGCCGACCAAGGCGCCATCGAGCGCCCGGCTATTGTTAATCAGCGGCTTGAAGGCATCGGCGCCGGCGACGGTAGGCTCGATATACAGTACGGTAATCGGCTCGCCGCCGACATCCAGTTCATGCAACACTCCGGCCGGAATAACGGCAGTGCGGCACCACAGCCAATCGCCGCCGTGCAGACGCAAGCGAAACTTGCCGTAGAGGCTGGCCAGATATACCGGCGCGCCGTGCTGGTGGCTGGCGTTGTAGTACAAAGGACCGGTGAAATACGTACGGCCGTCTCGAATATCCCATAGTGCGTCGAACGGGTTATCGCCGAGTGCAGCACGTTCGTACAAGCGCGGTGTTTCCATCATCGTTTAGACTCCTCGTCGCCAGCCACAAAATTTAGGCGAAGTCTAATCCAAAGCCGGTAGCCCAAACAATCTTCGCTCCGCCAGCGCTTATCCCTTAACAATTCGACGAGGAAAACCATGACCGCACAAAACCCTGTCTCCACCGCCAATCTGATTTTGTTAAGCTTTGGCGGACTGTGTCTGCTCATAGCATTGGCCATTGCCTGGGTGCTGGGCGTCACCCTGTTTTTCCCGGACGGTGCGTTGGCCGCCCGCCTGGCGGAACGCGACGACATCATCCGCGCCCATGTCGATTACCTGATGATGGCTCAGTTTCTGCTGATCTTTTTCTTGGGCTTTCGCCAATATGCCATAGACCCGCCGTATTGGCTGATCGCGGCCTGTTGCTTTGGCGCATTTTTCAATCCGCTGGCGTTTTTGCTAAGAGGCCTGACGCCCAAGGCCGTTGCGACAATCCCGGTCGAACCGCACTTTCCGTTCCAGGCTATGCTGAGCTTTTCGTTGACCACGATCGGTTTTCTTGGGGCTATTGTGCTGATAGCGCGGGCGGCATGGAAGATGCAATTGGCGAGGAATTGAAACGCCGCTATCAACAGCCGAACCAAGCTGGCATGCAAAAGGCGGGATTCTCCGCAGCGAATCTTACTCGATCGGATTTTATTGATCGGCAGCTTTAGGGAGCCGATGTTGTATTTCTAAAAAATCGAGCACTGCTAGTTTATCCTTTGATCGGCACTATAACCTCTGTTAACATCCCATCATGATTAACGTGTTCCCAACCCTGCTGGCTATTATTACCACCATTTCACCAATGGTGGGTTAGCACGTTTACTTTCTACTGCAACCCGCCCTGAGGCGGGTTTTTTATTGCCTGTCTCTTGGGAACTTACCCTACCAAGGAGATTGATATGGCATACCATCCGCTCAAACAAATGATCGAAGCTGCTGACAAAGCAATCACTGAAGAGGACTTCGATTCATTGATGGCTTTCTACGCAGACGATGCAACGCTTGTCATCAAGCCAAGCTTGATTGCAACAGGCAAGGAACAAATCCATAAGGCGTTCCTCGCAATTGCCGAATATTTCAATCATAGCCTTGTGGTCAAACAAGGCGCAATGCATGTCATTCAGGGCGGGAATACGGCTCTAGTGATTATGGAAACCGTTCTGGAAACGACCGATAACAGCGGTGTGACGAGTTGCATCTCACGACGCGCCACCTATGTATTCCGGGAGGACCCTGCCGGCAAGTGGCTTTGTGTTATTGATAATTCGTATGGCACTGACTTACTGGGAGCCATGTAAAATGTCAAAATTACTGCCAACACTGCATTTGCTCTGCGGAAAAATCGCCTCTGGCAAATCGACACTGGCAAAGGAACTGGCCAAGACTCCGGACACGGTGATCCTCAGCGAGGACACTTGGCTTGCACATCTTTATCCAGACGACATCAAGACTGTGACGGACTATGTTCGGTGTGCTTCGAATTTGCGTGGCGCGATCGGGCCACACGTGACCGATTTACTTCGTATAGGTGTGTCCGTGGTATTAGATTTTCCAGCCAACACCGTCGCAAACCGAAAATGGATGAGATCTCTTATCGACATAGTCGAATCGGCGCATGTACTGCATTTTCTTGATGTGTCGGACGACAAATGCTTGACACGTTTACGTGCGAGAAACAGGTCTGACACTCACGTTTTTGTAGTGGCTGATACCGAATTTGACCTAATCACGAGTTACTTCGTAGCCCCTCAGCAGGAAGAGGGTTTCAACATTATTCGATATTAGGTGTTCTGAATCAGTCTAAATGACGTATCACTGCTGTGTCCGTTTTGCTTTTGCGTTTTTTACGTTGGGCCCGCCGCGCGGCATCGTATGAGCGCCGCGCCCATACAGAAGCCTGCTCGCGGTCTTCCATAAACTCGGCCGGTGCTTGGTAATACGACATTTTCGCCATCTTGCCTTCCCGCTGATAGGCGAATTGCGCAAGCCCCTGTTCCTCGAAAAACTTTGCATTTTCAGCATCCGCCTTGAGATAAAGGGTCTCGTCGGCCACCAGGGCAAACATCAAGCCATCGTGGTAGACCCCATAGCCCCCGAACATCTTGCGGATCTGAATGCTGCCGAACAGTTCGAACACTTCAGACAGATAGGCGATAAATTCGCTCACCGGAAGACCTCTTGATGGATGATTGCAAGATTGGGAACACTTATAAAACCCGTTTTAACTTGCGCCGCCTTAATGGCAAAGCCTTGGCGTTGAAAAACGGCCCGGTGAAGAAAGCCAACTCTTAATGTGGCAGCCTATTCAAAGTCAGGCATTAGTCATTTCTTCCGCAATAAATACCCGGAATAGGCGACAAACTCTTGTCCATTGATCGTCTCCAGCCGAACGGTTTCCTGCATGCCTCGTCCCAGTCCAAGAATGACGGCTGCATTTTCCGATACCGGCGCAATGGGAAAAGTCAGATTATTTATGTCGAAAGCGGGGATGGAATATTCCAGCATCAAAAAACCGTCCCGTTCGCGTAGGGCGCATTTTTCAGGAACCATCGCCTCGCCTTCGGCAAGATTTACAATCTCGTATTCGCCCAGACGACTGCGCATGGATTCGGGAATCGCTACCGGTTGAATTTTTTCTCCCAACACAAAGGTTTGCCCTTGCCAATGGGCCAGCGCCAGGTCACGGCCGTCGACCTGGCGCACCGACACGCCGACTTCGGCCAGCTGCGTGGGTTGTAGCGGAATCAAACCCAGCAGCTTGTAGCGAATGCCGAATTTACCATCCGCCCGGCCAACCAAATCCATGCTGCTGCCGTTCAGCTCAGTGGATAGGATATCACCATCCTCCGTTAACTTGATGTAACCCAGCGCGGTTGCATATTGCCCTGCTCCCAGTTGCTGTTCTTGCGGGGTTAAGCTGCGGGTTTCGACCACGGGTGTTTCGGTATCCTCCGACAACGGCATACCGGTTTTTATCGCAACCGCGAGTTTTAGGGCCTTATCGGTGACTTTGTCGATCAAGTCGCCGCTGGGCGGGGAATTTGCCAGCACGACCACGCCCAGCTTGTGTTCCGGCAGCACCGTCAGCAGGCTACGATGGAAAAGCGTGGCTCCGCCGTGTGCGGCGACATCGCCGATACCGGGCTTGCTGGTCAAGAACCAACCCAAACCGGTTTTAGTACCCACATCCAGCGCCACATCCTGGTTTTGCTGGCGCAGCATTTCATGCAAGGTTTCCGGTTTTAATATTGGTTGGCCATTGGTTTTGCCGTCCGCCAATACCATGGCGATAAAGCGGCTCAAATCCAAGACATTCGCGTTCAAGCCCCCGGCCGGCATATCGCGCAGTGCCACTTCCGTCTTTTCCTGATCATTTTTATAGGCTTTGGAGGCCAGTTTTCCGTCAATACCGAGCGAAAATGCCGCATTTGACATACCGAGCGGTTTTAACAACTGTCGGTCGGCATAATTGCTGAAATCCTGGCCGGTAAGCTGTTCCAGCATCGTCCCCAATAAGGTGATACCCAGATTCGAATAGGCCCAGATACGATTGGGCGGATAGGCTACATACTCATCTTTCAACGAATCGACAAGCTGACGGAATGGCGCCGGGTTGTTAGTCCACATGCCGTTACCGACGTCGCCCGGCAAGCCGGAATGATGCGTCATGATATTGCGCACTGTAATAGTCCCGGCGTCCGGGAAGCGGCTTTTGATGGCGAAATTTGGCAGATAGGTTTGCAACGGTCGATCAATATCCAGTTTGCCTTGCTCGGCCAGTTGCATCACCAACGTATCGGTGAAAAGTTTGGAGATGGAGCCGACTCGATAAACCGTTTCCGGTGTGGCGGCAATCTGCTTGGCTTGGTCGGCATAGCCGAAACCTTGCGACCAGACGACCTGTTGATCGTCCACCACGGCAATACTCAAACCTTCCACGTCCTGTTCGGACATTTCCTGTTCAATCAGCCAGGCAAGATGAGCCTTGAGATAACTATAATCGCCGTGTTGTAAAGTATCCGGCTTTAGCGGCGGCGAACCCGCGCAACCGCTTAGCAAAAGCAATATAGCGCTTAGACAAATTAAATAGCTTTTCATCTGATCCCTGAAGGGGTGGTCATCGAGTTGTCGGCCAGCAAGACTTCAAACCCAAGCGGGAGCGCTTTTAGGTTTTATCATGGCGGTTTTAGGTGTATGGATAGTATTAGGCGAGCCAATTACAGTCAAACGTTTTAACCGCGCGGCCTTTGTACGCGAAGACTGACTCGGCCAGCAATGAGTTCGGAACGATCATGTCCCAACCGGAAACGCCGTCTTATCCACCACCCGCCGCAACACGAAACTGGAATGCACCCCAGTCACGCCGGGTATGCCGGTGATACGTTTCAGCAGCAATTCCTGGTAGGCGTCCAGGTCTTTGACCATAACCTTGAGCTGGTAGTCGGCGGCCTGGCCGGTGATCAATAGGCATTCCATCACTTCCGGAATCCCGGCAACCGCCGCTTCGAAGGCGCTGAAACGTTCAGGCGTGTGTTGGTCCATCGAAATGTGGATCAAGGCCATCAGCGTCAGACCCAAGGCTTTGGCATCCAACAAGGCCCGGTAGCCGACGATCAGGCCACCCTCCTCCAACGCCCTCACCCGCCGCAAGCAAGGCGACGGCGACAGGCCGATGCGGTCGGCCAGTTCCTGGTTGCTGATGCGGCCGTCGGCTTGCAGGATGTTCAAGATTTGAATGTCGTATCGATCCAGTTCCATAAAACATCCCTTATTCAGACAATAAAACAATTAAATAAAGAGTTTTCCATTGATACGGCAATATTCTATCAATAATTAGTATTTTAGATGACATAAACGCAATCGCCTAGCGGACGGTTTGGCTTATCTTATCGGCATCCCATTTACCGAGAGTAAACAGCCATGTTGACCGATCCTTCCCGCAAATATCGCCCATTCCCGCCGGTGGCGCTTGCCGACCGCCGCTGGCCCAATCGCTCGATCATCCATGCCCCGATCTGGATGAGCACCGATTTGCGCGACGGCAACCAGGCTTTGTTCGAACCGATGAACGCCGAACGCAAACTGCGCCTGTTTAGCACCTTGTGCGCCATCGGCTTCAAGGAAATCGAAGTGGCGTTTCCGTCGGCCTCACAAACCGACTTCGATTTCGTGCGCCGCTTGATAGACGAGGCGTTGATACCCGACGACGTCACCATCGAAGTGCTCAGCCACGCCCGCGAGCCGCTTTTGCGCCGCACTGTAGAAGCCTTGCATGGTGCGCGCTCGGCCATCGTCCATATCGTCAATGCAACCTCCCAGCCGTTTCGCGAACTGGTATTAGGCATGAGCCGGGCCGAAGTATTGGCGATGGCTGTCGATGCGGTACGGCTGGTCAAACAATTGACCGCCGACCAGCCGCAAACCCACTGGGTCTTGCAATACAGCCTGGAAACCTTCACCGCCACCGAGCCGGATTTCGCCGTCGAGGTGTGCGATGCGGTCAGCGCCGCCTGGGGCGCGACGCCGGATAACAAGATCATTCTGAATTTGCCGTCGTCGGTAGAAACGGCGACGCCGAACGTCTACGCCGACCAGATCGAATGGATGCACCGCCATATCGCCCGCCGCGACAGCGTCATTCTCAGTGTGCATCCGCACAACGACCGCGGCACCGCGGTAGCCGCCGCCGAGCTGGCGTTGATGGCCGGCGCCGAGCGCGTCGAGGGCTGCTTGTTCGGCAACGGCGAACGTACCGGCAACGTGGATTTAGTGACGTTGGCGTTGAATCTTTATACCCAAGGCATCGCTCCGGGCTTAGATTTTTCCGACATCAATGCGGTGGTGCGTGATTTCGAGGCCTGCACCAGCCTAAGCGTGCCTCCGCGCCAACCCTATGCCGGCGAGTTGGTGTTCACTGCGTTTTCCGGCTCGCACCAGGATGCGATCAAGAAAGGCTTTGCCGCGCGGCAGCCAGATAGCGTCTGGAATGTGCCCTATCTGCCGTTCGATCCGGCCGATGTCGGCCGCGGTTACGACGCGGTGATCCGCATCAACAGCCAGTCCGGCAAAGGCGGCATAGCCCATTTGCTGGAAAGCCATTATGGCATCGTACTGCCGCGCCGTTTGCAGGTGGAGTTTGCGCAAGTCGTGCAAGGCCATGCCGACTGCCAAGGCGGCGAAATCGGCGCGGAACAGTTGTGGCAATTGTTCGCGCAGACTTATCTCGATGTAGAAAAGCCCTTGCGTTACCTCGGCCATCAATTGTTCGAGCATGCGCAAGGGCAAGGCATACAGCTGCAAATCGAGTGTGACGGTGAACCGCGCGCTTTAACCGGCGTGGGTAACGGACCGATAGCCGCGGCCGTCCAGGCTTTAGGCTCGCTTGGCAGCGCAATGACGGTAGGCAGCTACGAGGAACGCTCGACCGGCAGCGGCGGCGATGCCCAGGCCTGCGCCATTGTCGAACTGGCGGTTGCGAATGGCCCAACCGCCTATGGCGTCGGCATGGACGGCAACATTGTCAGCGCATCAATCAAGGCACTGATCAGCGGCTGCAATCGTCTGGCCAACGATATCGGCTTTCTGCAACACCACTCCATTAAATCGGCTGGATTAGCTCAAACAACTCGCCAGCCGCAAACCTTATAACTTCAAACAGGAGACAACATTGAACACTTACCGTTGGAATGCCCAGGACTATGCCCAAAACTCGAAAGCCCAACAGCAATGGGCCAAAGAACTGATCGCACTGTTGCAGCTAATCGGCCACGAAACCCTACTGGACTTGGGCTGCGGCGACGGCAAAGTCACTGCGGAAATCGCCAAAAACGTCGCCCGCGGCACGGTGGTCGGCATCGACAACTCGGCAGCGATGATAGCGCTGGCCCAAGGCCGATACCCGGAACAGCAACATCCCAACCTGTCGTTCCGGGTCATGGAAGCAGCGAATTTAAGCTTTGCCGAGAGTTTTGACCTAGTTTTCTCCAACGCGGTGCTGCACTGGGTCAAGCAGCATCAACCGGTGATTGACGGCTTATACCGAAGCCTGAAAAGCGGCGGCAAAATCCTGCTGCGCATGGGCGGAAGAGGCGATGCAGCCGGCATGCGGGCGACGATTGACCGGGTCAAGGATACCGCTCCATGGTCGCAGTATTTTATCGGCTTCGAGTTTCCGTATACCTTTCCAGGGGTCGATGAATACCGGGTGATGCTGGAAGTCGCCGGATTTACCGTCAAACGGCTCGAACTCGTCGCCAAGGATATGACCCACGACGGCCTGGAGGGTCTAGCGAGCTGGATTCGAACCACCTGGCTGCCTTACACGCAACGGCTTCCGGTAGACCTTAGAGAATCGTTTATCGAAGCGGTTTGTTCGAGTTATCTGGATCAAGTGCCTTTGAGCGTGGATGGCAAAGCCCATGTGGCGATGGTCTTGCTCGAGGTTGAAGCGGAGAAATTGGCAAAACGTTAGCGAGCGTAACCCGGAATAGTTGGGCGTATCGGAGGAATGGGAGGCCGTTTTCCGTGCGAATATACTTCGATATTCGCACGGCCCTCATGCTTAAATTTTTAGCTGGTTATGTCTGTTAGGACAATGAGTTTGCATTCGTAATATTTCCTTGATAATGTTTGGCAGCCCAACATTACTGCTAGCGTCTAAATATATACACTCGAAGAGCTAAGGCTGCTGGCACAAACTATTATTTCTGTAAATTCTTAAGCGACCGAACTAATTGGTTGCTAATTCGCATGGAATTTTTACTAGAAATTAGTAATCCGAGTTTTATGTTACCTTAAGGAAAGTATTAAATGAAACACCGTGCCATTGAGAAGTTACTAGAAAGAGCAAATATTGAAAAATCGGATTCAGATTTTACTTATTTCCATTCTCTCCTTTTGATTGGAGAAGTACTTTTCAAAACAGTAACTCTCGGAATCATTGCTGCAATTATCGATGATAAAGATCGTAATCGTTACCGACTAGAGCATCTTCTTGTTAGGGCTGATGGGCTTGGCGATTGGGCTAAGGCCATTGAAGATGCACTTAGCGGGACGGCATCGCAATATTTGCTCTCTGAAGCTTATGCAGAGCAAAGCGAATTGAGCAAACAATGCAAGTTGGGAGACTGGCAATATGATTCAGTATTTGCACTAAAAACTGCACTAAATAAATTAGATATTACTTCAGAAGATGTCCCTGTAAAATCAGATATGAAAAAATGGTTTCGCTTGTTTAGCACTCTTCGTAATAAAACACGAGGACATGGAGCTATAACACCGACTAAAGCAAGTAATGCCATAATGCATCTTGAAGAAAGTTTAAATTTATTTTATTCAAACTTCTCGTTATTTAATCGAGAGTGGGCATTTCTATATAGAAATTTATCTGGTAAATATAGAGTTTCACCAATCAGTGATAATGCCCCATCTTTTGATTACTTAAAAAAAGAAACAGCCCATAATTTTATTAATGGTGTTTATATCTTTTTTGGCAGCCCACGTTTTGTTCCATTAATTCACAGCGACGCCGATTTGCAAGATTTCTTTTTTTCCAACGGCGGTTGCTCCGGGAAAAAATATGAACTCCTATCTTATTACACTTCGGACAAAAGAGAAGGGGATGCTGGAATATATTTAACTCCACCAGGTACTTTACCTGCTAGTGAGACAAAAGGTCATGAAGAGCTTTTAGTAAATGGCAATTGCTTTTCTAATGTTCCTGAACTAATCAGCGAATACATTCCACGCCAAGAATTAGAGCGTCAATTGTTTCAATTATTATTTGATGATAGACGAGAAATAATAACATTACTGGGAAGAGGAGGCATTGGAAAAACCTCATTATCTATAAAAGTAATTACACAACTTTATAATGAAAAACGATATGATGCAATTGTTTGGTTTAGCGCACGAGATGTTGATTTACAACCTAACGGTCCAAAACCTGTTCGTCCAGTTGTTTATTCTCCTGAAGATATAAGTAAATTATATGCAGGGCTTGTTTTCCCTCAAGTTAAGCTTAGAGACAAAAACTTTAAGGCAAAAGAGTTTTTTGAACAACAACTACAAAAATGTGAAATCGGCCCTTGTTTATTCGTATTTGATAACTTTGAAACAACTCAAAATCCAATTGAGCTTTTTTTATGGATTGATACTTATATACGCCTTCCCAATAAAGTTTTAATTACAACCAGATTACGAGATTTTAAAGGCGATTATCCTGTAGAAGTTTCAGGAATGGAGGATTCAGAAGCTCGAGCCCTAGTAAGTCAAACCGCTAAACGTCTTAAAATTGAGACGTTGTTAAGAAACGACTACATTGATGAACTAATCTATAAATCAGAAGGGCACCCATATGTAATAAAAATTCTTCTTGGTGAAGTTGCGCGAGCTGGAAAACTAACAAGTATTAAACAAATAGTAGCTGGAAGTGATGATATACTCACAGCATTATTTGAACGTACCTATGCATCTTTAACGCCTTGTGCACAAAGAGCATTTATGACCTTAGCTGGTTGGAATTCTTTAGTACCTCGTCTTGCTCTGGAAGCTGTATTGATAAGATCAACCGCAGAGCGACAAGAAATAGAAAAAGGTATTGAATCACTTATTCAATTCTCCATGGCAGAAATATATGTATCCTCTTCTGAGGAACAAGAATTTATTAGCTTACCATTGGTAGCAGGTGTTTTTGGCAAAAGAAAACTTAAAATTAGCCCTTTTAAGGCAGCCATTCAAATTGACGTTGATATTCTTCAAATGTTTGGCTCAAGCCGACGTGACGATATTAATCTCGGTTTAGCAAGAAGATTAGAAAAATTTATTGCAAACATTGCCAAACGAGTTGATTCAGGCGAATCCTATGATAATTATGCTTCTATTCTAGAAATGATTTGTCGAACCTATAATCTAGGTTGGTTGATTATGGCTAGATGGCATATGGAGTCTGGAACACAAGAAAATTATGAAAAAGCGAAAAATGAGTTAATTCTTTATCTTGAGAATGATTCAAAAAGTGATAAAGCATCTGAAGCTTGGCGTATATTAGGGCGAGCGTATAATCTGACTAATGATGCATTGGGGGAAATTCATGCATTTGTTGAAAGAGCGCAAATCAGCTCCGTTCCTTTTTATGATATTTCTAATACGGCAAATCGTTTAAATCGTATTATTCGTGAACACGTATTAGAAGACCAAGAAGTAAAGCGCGAATTAATAGAACGACTTTTAGCCGTACTTAAAAAACGACAACAAGAGGCATGTGCAGATGATTTTTCTCGAATGGCATGGCTAGCTCGCCATATTGGGCAAGAATCGGATGCTCAAGAATATGCTAAGGCAGGTCTGGCATTAGATCCCTATAATGACTATTGTTTGGGAATTTTAGAACGTAATGCATGTTTAGAAGAATAGACTTTACATTACTAATGAATCAAGCCCGCTCCGATTAGCGTTAGCATAATCGGAGGAATGTTGGCTTCGAAATGTGCGAGTACGCAAGCTTTTATGCCCTTTAGGGTAAATCGCATCTACATTTTAAAGGACAGCTTATTTGCCATTTGTTACCCTGCAAATTAAATCTTGTTGGCGGCTCAGGGTAAAATCTACTCAATCACCAGCCACCTCTATCCCTTAATTAAGCCATGCTACGCAATTAGCGTTTTACGTTCTCCCGCTACCCAGCACTGGCAGCGTCGCATCCATACACCCCATACTCCCAAAACCGTTTTCCCGGCTTGGCCGGGCCGTGCCAGCCGTTGGCGCGCAGTTGTTGAGCAATCAGATAATTCATCAGGCCGTGGCCGACCAGCAGGACGCTGCCATGCGCTTCCGCCAACCCGGCCAACCCGGCCAACCCGGCTAGCCAGTTTGCGGCCTGTCTAGCTCGGCACTTGGTGGCTACGTAAGCTTCGCCGTTTTTCGAGAAACCGGCCAACCACAGTAACCGGCAAACCGTCACCCAAACCGCAAGGGGTAAAGCAACCGGGCCGCCGTCGAAATGCGGCAGCGCCGACTCGCGAAACAAGCTATCCGCCACATGCAAATGGGCAAACCCCAGCGCACGGGCCGATTCGACCGAGCGCGGCAAGTCGCTGCACGCCACGTAGTTGACATGGTGCAGTTCCGCCAAGGCTTCCGGCGGCGGCCGGTCGACGATGCCGGAGCGTCGTAAGCCTTGGCGATGGCAGCCAAATCCTTGCCGCGAGCCATGCCCGACAGTTGAAAGGCCGGTTTGCCGTGTCTTACCAGAGTGATTTGAATGTCAGGTTTGTGTGCCGATGTAACAGGAATCGCCCGCTATGGCGGCGGAAAATTTCAAAGCACTCAATACTGCGTCCCATCCTTATGGGCAAACCGAAAGGTATTATCGACAAACGCCGCCTGCAAATCGTCATCGGGGTAGACGACTTGATCTCCCGCAGTGCGGTCGCCGATTTCCAGATAGACGACGTCGCTCTCTGTTTCGTTGACCAACCGGTGGGCATCTCCGCTGCCGGCTTTGAAGCCGGCGCACATGCCGGGTGACAACGGTGTCGGGCCTGCGTCGGTGTACAAGGTAGGGCAACCTTGCAAGATGTAGATGAACTCGTCCTGTTTGGCATGAGCATGGCGCAACGCGGAAATCGCGCCGGGTTCCAACTTGGTCAGATTGACACCGAAGTTTTGCAGGCCGAACAAATCGCCTAACGCCCGCTTTTCCCGACCTTCCAGCCGGGCGCCATGCACGTCCAAAATGGCTTGCGGATACAACGATTTTCTTGCGCGCGGCGTCACTTGATCCGCCACGGCAGCAATTGGGAACGCTGATTCAGTCATTGGGAATGATCCTAAGATTTAAAAGTGCAAGATTAGTCGACAAACGGCGCACAGATAAAATCGATGGCGCCGTAGTCGCAACCGCACTGGCTCAACAGCGCGGTGATTTGGCCACGATGGTGGGTCTTGTGGATTAACAAGGTAGTCAGCATAGTGGCCACGGCCAACACTTTATCTTGCCCGGTGGACAGACTGCGGAAGGCGATGCGCCTTTGTAAATCGTCGGTTTGCAAACCTTGAATCCAATCCAGCAAAACTTGGTCGCAATCGGCTTGCGCTGCCCGCAGTTCGTCGAAATCGGCGTAAAGCTCCAAGTCCAGGCGTTGGTATGGCACCGGTTGATCTTGTAAGCGAGCCAGCCAGACGCGATCGCCCAGCAGCAAATGGTTCCAGGTGCCGTGGATGGAATGAAAAAATACGCCCCTATCCTGTTTGCGCTCGTCGTCTGTCAAGTTGGCACAAGCGTCGTACAGACGTTGATTCACCCATTGGCTGTAACGCGCCTGCAACTGCAAATTTTCCAACAAATTCATAAGATGCCTCCGCACTCTTGGTCTATGGTCCGCCGAAATGCCTGTTGCAAGCTTTGGAATACAGGTCCTGGGCAGCTAGGCAATGATCGGCAGTCGATACTGGCGACCGGAATCAGTTCCGCGCCGGTGCCGGTCAAGAAACATTCGTCGGCGGCGTACAGGTCGTACACGCCCAACGGCTGCTCCCTGATTTCGATGCCGTGATCCAGCGCCAACTGTAGCACCAATTCGCGGGTGATGCCTTCCAACGCGCCCTCGCTGCAAGGCGGCGTCAGCAAGCGGCCATTGCGCACGATGAATACGTTGTCGGCGGTGCCCTCCGCGACCCGGCCTTGGGCGTTGAGCAGTATCGCCTCGTCGGCGCCGGCATGGTTGGCTTCAATTTTGGCCAGAATATGGTTCAAATAATTCAGGCTTTTGATGCGCGGATCCAGGCCGTCGGCCGGCAAGCGGCGCACCGACGAAACGATCAGCCGTGCGCCGGCCTGTTGTTGGCCGATGTCTATCATCGTCAACTGGTCGGCGATGGCGATGACATTGGGCTGAGCACAGCTTTTGGGATTCAAGCCCAGCGGGCCGGCGCCGCGCGTGACCATCAGACGGATATAGCCGTCGTCGTCGGCAAACGCTTCGATCAGCCGTTCGATGACGGTTGTTAATTCGTCGCTAGAAAGCGGTATTTCCAGCGCAATCGCCCGCGCCGACAACTGTAGCCGCTGTAAATGCCGTTGCAGCCGAAAAGCCCGGCGCCGGTAAAAGCGTATGCCTTCGAACACGCCGTCGCCGTACAGCAGGCCGTGGTCGTTGACCGGAATAAAAGCGTGTTCGGCGTGCATCAGTTGGCCGTTCAACCAACACATTGAGAGGGATTTCATCGATTTCTCCTGAAAAATAGATTTTGTTTTTTACGATTTTCGGCTGATCACAACACAAGCCAGAATCGCCAACGCGGTTGCCAATTGTTCAATCTCGACGCTTTCGCCGATCAACGCCGAACCTGCCGCCATGCTTAGAAACGGCTGCAGCAATTGCAGTTGGCCGATCCGCGCGGTACCGCCCAGCGCCAGACCGCGATACCAGGCAAAAAATGCCAGATACATGCTGACCACACTGACGTAGGCGAAGCCCAACAGACTAGGCCAGCCGACCAGCTCGATGCGCGACGGCGCGGTTTGCACCACCCACGGCAGCAACAGCGGTGCACTTATCAATAAGGCCCAGCTGATGGTTTGCCAAGCGCCGAGCTGTTTGGCCAACCGCGCACCTTCGGCATAACCGTAGGCCACGCAGGCAATCGCCGCCAGTAAATACAGATCGGCTTGCTGCAAACCTGCCACTCCGGACCGGTAAACGAAGATCAGGATCGCGGAGCTACCCAATGCCGTTGCCAGCCAGAATCGCCATGCCGGCCGCTCACCCGACAACAGCACGCCGAAACCGGCGGTCAACAACGGCGTCAGCCCTACCACCACGGCACCATGCACTGCAGAAACGTGTTGCAACGCCAACGCCGACAACAGAGGAAAGCCGATCACCACCCCGCCGGCGGTTGCGGCCAACCTGAGCCATTGGCTGCCTTTGGGCAAGCGACCGCCTCGCCACCACAACGCCAATGCCGCCAACAACGAAGCGGCGACCGCTCGGCCCAAGCCGACGAATACCGGATCGAGTTCCGCTACCGCCAGCCGGGTCGCCGGCAATGTCAGGCTGAAACCGAGAATGCCGGCGCAGCCGAACCAATAACCGCGCGTCAGTTCAGAGGATTGGGGAGGAATCATATGTTTTCGGCCACCAGCGACCAAGGTAGCGCGGTTCAACAAGCGGAATTTCATAGTCTTGCCCAGTTTGATCGTAGACTCTACTTTAGGCTATGATCGGGCAGTCGATACAGATGCAAATTCTGTAAATTATATCGATACAATTTTGACTGATATCGAATTGTATCGGTAGCCAAACGCCGAAACTGTATTGTAATTACCATGAATCTTCGCTACGAAAACCTCGCCGAACATTTGCTTAACGCCATAGCTCAGAATCTGTATCGGCCAGGAGAACGCCTGCCCAGCGTGCGCCAGCTCAGCCAGCAACATCAGGTCAGCACCGCGACGGCGGTGAGCGCATTGCGGCTTTTAGAGGACCAGGGCCATCTCGAAGCCAGGCAGCGCTCGGGCTATTACGTCAAGCCGCGCCCGCGCAGTTTGTTGCAGGAACCGGCGATTTCCGCCCCGCCGCGCGAACCAACGCTGGTGACGGGGCAGGAATTAGTGTTGCGTCTGGTCAAGGCCGCCAACGATTCGAGAATCGTGCAATTGGGCGCGGCTGTGCCGGCAGCGTCGTTTTTGCCGACGCAAAAAATGGCCCAGCTGTCGGCCAACGTGGCCCGCCGTTACAGCCAGCGCATTGCCAACTACGAGTTTCCGCCGGGCGCACCGGAATTGCGCCGGCAAATCGCCCGGCGTATGTCCGAACAGGGCTGCCCGGTCGATCCCAACGACATCCTGATCACCAATGGCTGTCAGGAAGCGATGACGCTGGCTTTAAAAGCGGTTACCCGGCCGGGCGACATCGTCGCCGTCGAATCGCCGACCTTTTATGGACTGCTGCAAGTCATCGAATCGTTGTCGCTGCGCGCGATCGAAATTCCGACCCATCCGCGCGACGGCATCGCGCTGGATGCGCTGCAACTGGCTTGCGAGCAATGGCCGATCAAGGCCTGTATCGCGGTGCCCAACTTCAGCAACCCTTTGGGTTATTGCATGAGCGATACCCGCAAACGCGCCTTGGTGGAACTGACCAATCGCTACCGGATCTCGCTGATCGAGGACGACATTTACGGCGATCTCGGTTTCGGCCCGCAACGGCCGTCGCTGGCGAAAAGCTGGGACAACGAAGGACGAGTGTTGTATTGCTCTTCGTTTTCCAAATCGCTGTGTCCCGGTTTACGGGTAGGATGGCTGGTGGCCGGGCCACACTTGGAACAAACCGAATATCTGAAATACGTCGGCAATCTGGCGACGCCGACTCACGCGCAATTGACTGTCGCGGAAATGCTGGCCAAGGGCGGCTACGAACGCCATCTGCGTCAGGCGCGCAACCAATACCGGCAAGCGGTAGAGAGAATGACGGCGGCCATCGGCGTTTATTTCCCGTCAGGCACTCGTGTTACCCAACCGGAGGGCGGCTTCGTGATCTGGGTGGAGTTGCCGGAAAGTGTCGATGCGACGGCGTTGAGCCGGCGAGCATTGGAGCGAGGCATCAGCATCGCGCCCGGCCCTATGTTCTCAGCGACGCAAAAATACCGCAATTTCATCCGCCTGAATTGCGCGGTGGATTGGGACGATCGGGTCAATCAGGCCTTGGTCAAATTGGGACAGATGGTCGGAAAGCAATGACCCGGATGGAGCTTTCGAATTCATTGTGCCATCAAAAATTCAAGCGATTGGCCAAGCGACTAGCCACCAACTGATTTCAACGACTCGAAATAACGATAGGCGATACTCCCCTTTCGAGTAATCAGAATCAAAGCTCTGCAGCTGAGCGCAAATTCGTCGTCAGCTGCAAATGACCTACCAAAAATCTTCTTCACAATAATGACCATCCCAACCGGAGGTCATTATGGAACCCGTTGCCATTCCCCAGTCGATCGACGATCCGATCCACATTTTGCTGTGGAGCGCGGACGAGATCGTACCCTTTATGGTCAGCATGCTGACAGGCATGTTGATCGATCAATTCATTCCCGGCTTGGCGCTCGGGTTGATTGCAGTCAAGTTTTACCGGCGTTTCCGAGACAACCGGCCTGACGGCTACACCTTGCACGCGCTTTATTGGCTGGGTTTGTTGCCGAGTCGCGCGCAGACCATTCCCAATCCCTACGTCCGTCGGTTTCTGCCATGAGATGGTCGGATTTTCTGCAAACCTGGGACGGCCACGAGACCGAGAACCGGTTTAGCCGCGTCGTCATCATTGGCTTGCTGGTCATTTGTGTGGTTACCTCGCTGGCCGCCTGGCGAACCGAGCGCAGCATCATCCTGGTGCCCCCTACCCTCACCCAGGAAGTCGAAGTCACCCGCAGTAGCGCTTCCAGCGAGTTCAAGGAGTCCTGGGGCTTATTCCTGGCCGAACTCCTC
>PERU01000027.1 GCA_002928965.1 Methylomonas sp. | reverse complement strand
GATTTGTTGATCATTTGAGGCGAATAGTGGTGCTATTTAACGAAAATGAGCGGGAAATCTGGCCAAAAGGGCTTTTCCGTAGCAGGTTCTCTATTCTCGGACAGGCTCCTAGAGGATATGCCGGAATGACGTTGTTGCTGAAGCAGCTTTATAATCCGGTTATTGCCTGATTATGATGAAGGGGTTTAAGCTTAATGGCAAATCGTTACGCGCAAGGTGGGTTGGGTGAATTAAGGCTATAGTTATTCGGCAGAATTTGGTTTGCTGCCATGTTTGCCCTTGTAAAGCTTAATTTGGAAAGTTTATGGCTGAGTTGGTTTGTTTACAAAAAGTTTTGATCCCTAAAGCGGCATTGATTTGCGAGGATATTGATCTTGATAAAACTGCGGGGGATTGCTTGGCTTCAGATCCTGAGCCAGTGGTTTTTTTACAGACGTTGATCAAACAGCAACTGTATCCGGATGCGGTGCGTTTTCTGGCCAGGGCCTTGCCGAAAAGAGAGGCCGTTTGGTGGGCCTGTTTAAGCGCGCGTAGCGTGATGGGCGACAAGCCCGATGCTTCATTTTTGAAGGCTTTGGAAGTTGCGGAAGCGTGGGTGTATAAACCCACAGAACCTCATCGACGCGAAGCCATTGTGGCAGCCCAGGCTGCAGCCTTTGAAAATGCAGCGGCCTGGGCTGCGATGGCGGCCTTCTGGAGCGAAGGCAGCATCGCGCCGGAAGATGCGCCTGTTGTGCCACCCGCGGATAATTTGACCGCAAAAGCCGTTTCAGGTGCAGTGATGCTGGCGGCGGTGCAAGCCCAGCCGGAAAAAGCCAATGACAAATACCTGTTTTTTATTGAACAGGCTATTGATATTGCCAATGGCGGTAACGGCCGGTTGTGGCCCAGTTAACGCACGTCAACAGAGGATAGGTTTATGGGAAAGCCAGCCGCAAGAATCTCCGATATGCATGTATGCCCCATGTTTACCGGGCCGGTGCCGCATGTCGGGGGGCCGATCCTGCCGCCAGGCGCAGTGACAACCTTGATCGGTGGTTTACCTGCCGCACGTGCTTCGGATATGGCCGTTTGTGTAGGGCCACCGGATGTGATTGCGATGGGCTCGGTTACAGTGTTGATTGGCAGTTTGCCCGCTGCCAGAATGGGTGACCAGACTGCCCACGGCGGCGCCATTATACTGGGCTGCCCAACCGTTTTAATTGGCTAAAATATTTTTGATCGCAGGTATTTCGCGAATCATTGCTGAATATAGGATTTAAATCATGGCGTTTTCTCAAGTTGATCGGATTGCATCGGTAACCACGACGTTGGGTGAAACCGATTTGCTGTTGTATCGCATGACAGGTACGGAACAGATGAGCCAGTTATTTGAATATGAACTGGAGTTGCTCAGTGAGAAAAACGATATTGATTTAAAAGGTCTGCTAGGCAAAAAAATTACGGTGAAACTGACGTTGTCCGGTCGTAATCGACGCATATTCCAGGGCGTGGTAACCCGGATCAGTCTGTTTGGGATGATGGGCCGACTCTATTATTATCGGGCTACCATGCGCCCCAAACCCTGGATGTTGACGCGTACCAGTAATTGCCGAATTTTTTCCAGCATGTCCGTGCCGGATATTGTCAAAAAGCTGTTAAATGAGCATGGTTATGCCGATATTGAGAATAAGCTCACCAGTACTTATGAACCGCGCGAATTTTGTGTGCAATATCGGGAAAGCGATTTTAACTTTATCAGTCGGCTGATGGAGGCGGAGGGGATTTATTATTACTTCACACATACCGACAGTCAGCATGCCATGGTGTTATGCGATGACATTTCCGGGCACGCCTTACCAGCCAAGCAGGAAATTCAGTATATGCCGATTGAAAACCAGGGGCGCAGGTTAAAGGAGCACTTGCACGAATGGCGGGTCAGCGAAGAAATTCAGAGCGGCAGTTATGAACATGATGATTTTGATTTTGAAAAGCCCAAAGCAGAATTAAAAGCCAAGGCAAATGATCCCGGTGGGCATGAAAGCGATAATAAAGCGGTTTACGATTACCCTGGTAACTATGTCGAGACGGCATTGGGTGATCAGTACGCCAACGTGCGCATGCAGGAATTACGTGCTGGATTTGAATATATTTCTGCCGCCGGCAATACCCGCAGTTTGGCAACGGGCAATAAATTTGATTTGAATGGTTTTCCGCGCAGAGACCAAAATCAGGAATACATTGTGGTTTCCACGCAAATCATAGTGCAAAACAATGGCTATGAGTCATATGGTATTCCAAGTTGTGAAGAGCCTTATCAGTGTTCCTACAAGGTAATCAGTAGCAAATTCAGTTTTCGTCCGCCGCGTGTCAGCCGAGTCCCGATTGTGCAGGGCGTGCAAACAGCGGTGGTGGTAGGTAAATCCGGTGAGGAAATCTATACCGACAAATATGGCCGGGTGAAAGTGCAGTTTCATTGGGACCGGGAAGGCAATAACGACGAAAACAGCTCTTGCTGGGTGCGGGTGGCGCAAGTCTGGGCGGGTAAACAGTGGGGTGCCGTGCACATTCCGCGCATTGGTCAGGAGGTGATTGTGGATTTTCTGGAAGGCAATCTGGATCGTCCTATTATTACCGGCAGGGTCTATAACGCCGATAACATGCCGCCTTATGCTTTGGATGCCAATAAAACCCAAAGCGGGATTAAGACACGCAGCAGTAAGGACGGTGCGGCGGAAAACTTTAATGAAATCCGTTTTGAAGACAAGAAAGGCGAAGAGGAGTTATACATTCACGCTGAAAAGAACTTTACCCGCATCGTTGAAAATGACGATACCCATAAAGTCGGCTTTGATAAAAAGGACCCCGGCAACCAAAAAGTTGATATTTACAACAACCGCACAGTGACTCTGGATCAGGGAAATGATGAACTGACGGTGAAAATGGGCAACCGTAAGGCGGAAGTCAAGCAGGGTAACGACGATGTCAAAGTGGCCATGGGCAATCGCACCATCAAAGTGGATATGGGGAAAATTGCCGAGGAAGCTATGCAGGCTATTGAATTGAAGGTGGGTCAGAGTAGCATTCTCATCAATCAGCAGGGTGTGACCATCAAAGGCATGATGATCAGTATCGAAGGGCAAATGAAAACCGATGTGAAAGGTATGATGACCTCTGTCAACGGCGATGCCATGTTGACCGTGAAAGGCGGTATCGTCATGATCAATTAACATGTAGCGATACTCTGGGTGCAGGATTTTAGATGTGCCTGTTTTAGGGTTTAGCCAAAATATTCGGGGTTTTTTCTCCTCTGGGCATGGGCTACAATCCGCCTGCTTTTAATAAACCGTTTTAACGTGGAGAAACACATGGCAGATTTCAGAAAGTACAAATGCAAAACCTGCGGGCATATTTATGATGAGGCATTAGGTGATCCCAGAAACGGCGTTGCACCCGGTACCCGTTGGGAAGATGTGCCTGAAGATTGGGGCTGCCCAAAATGCGGCGCCATCAAATCGATGTTCAGACTGATGAGCTAACTCAGGCAGGCACAAAAAAGGGCGCCAAGGCGCCCTTTTTTGTGGAGGTCGACTTTAGCCAAGTTTGTTTTTCAGGAAGCTGACCAATTCTGTAAACGGCACTTCCTGGCTTTCTTTGTCATTGCGTCCTTGGTATTCGACGGTGCCGCTGTCCAGACCACGATCACCCATCACAATCCGGTGTGGAATGCCAATCAGTTCCATATCCGAGAACATGAAGCCGGCACGGACTTTTCTATCATCCAGTAATACTTCAATGCCGGCAGTTTGTAGTTCTTGGTAGATTTTTTCCACGGTATCGACCAGTCGATCGGATTTATGCATATTCATAGGACAGATAGCCACCTGGAATGGGGCTAATTCATTCGGCCAAATAATGCCGCGTTCGTCATGGCCTTGTTCGATAGCCGCTGCGACCACCCGAGAAATACCGATGCCGTAACAGCCCATCAGCATGATTTGATTTTTGCCGGCCTCGTTGACGATGGCGGCATTCATGGCTGCACTGTATTTGTCGCCCAATTGAAAGATATGGCCGACTTCGATGCCGCGGGCAATGGTGATTTGACCCTGACCATCTGGGCTGGCATCACCGTCTACTACCATGCGCAAATCGGCAATCTGAGCGGGTAACGGCAGATCACGTTCCCAGTTGACGCCGCTGTAATGCTTGCCGTCCTGATTGGCGCCACAGATAAAGTCAGCCATCGCCGGAGTGCTGCGGTCGGCGATGATGGTCATGTTCAAACTCATCGGGCCGATGGAGCCGGGTTTACAGTGACAGGCTGCAAGAATTTCTTCGTCGCTGGCCATTTGCAACGGTGACAATATCCCATCAATTTTCTCGGCTTTGATAGGATTTAAAGTGTGGTCGCCGCGAAGTAACAGTGCAACCAAGGTATTGTCGTCACCTCTGACGATCAAGGTTTTCAGGCATTGTGCTGCACTGACTTTGAAAAACTGGCTGACTTCCTCAATGCTGTGTTGATTGGGCGTATCGACCAGCGTCAACGGTTGACTGGCTGCAGGCCGTGGGGTGCTAGGCGTCAAAGCTTCGGCTTTTTCGACGTTGGCGGCATAACTGCTGTTGTCTGAAAAAGCGATGGCGTCTTCACCTGAATCGGCCAAAACATGAAATTCATGCGATACCGCACCACCAATCGAGCCGGAATCGGCAATGACGGCACGGAACTTCAAACCAAAGCGGTTGAAGATGTTGGTGTAGGCTTGGTGCATTACATCGTAAGTTTGCTGCAATGATTCTTGATTGAGATGGAAGGAATAAGCATCTTTCATCATAAACTCGCGCGAACGCATTACTCCAAAACGCGGGCGGATTTCATCGCGAAATTTGGTTTGAATTTGGTAGTAGGTAATCGGCAGCTGTTTGTAACTTTTCAGTTCGTTGCGGGCTAAATCGGTGATGATTTCTTCGTGGGTCGGTCCCAGGCAAAAATCGCGATGGTGACGATCTTGCATTCGTGCCAATTCTGGACCATATTTCTCCCAGCGACCAGTTTCCTGCCAAAGTTCTGCCGGCTGCAGCGCGGGCATCAGCACTTCCAGTCCGCCGGCTTTGTTCATTTCCTCGCGGACAATGTGCTCGACCTTACGCAGTACTCGCAGCCCCAAAGGTAGCCAAGTGTATATACCGGCAGCGATTTTGCGGATCAGGCCGGCGCGTATCATCAGTTTGTGGCTGGCGATTTCTGCGTCGGCTGGGGTTTCTTTTACAGTGCTGAGAGGGAATTGAGATGTGCGCATGTCGATGAAAATGAATGTGGTCGGTAAACGGCTATTTTATCGTTTGAATGATAAATGGATAATTTTAACAGGCTTAATTTTACGGCAAAATGTAGTCGGGATGCTTGAGATTGCTAATTGTGGCTAAATTTGGGAAACTTCACCCGTAAAAAAAATCATGTAAGGGAAAGTATGATTACTGTTTTGCTGGTCGATGATCATGAGTTGGTGAGAAGCGGAGTCGAGGCATTGTTGAATGCCGTCGAAGACATAAACGTGCTTGCCGTTTGTGAATGTGGCGAAAGGGCTTTGCAATTGATCAGTCAGCAGCAACCGGACGTGGTATTGATGGATGTGAATATGCCCGGTATGGGCGGCTTCGAGGCCTGTCGGCGGATTTTACAGAATTATCCCAAGGTCAAAATTATTGGCTTGTCGGTGCACAATGGTGGCGCAATACCTCAACAGTTATTGAAGCTGGGTGTGGAGGGTTTTGTGTCCAAAGCCTCGCCAGTCAGTGAAATGGTGGCTGCCATCAGGACGGTGATGTCCGGCAAGCGCTACTTGTGCCAGGATGTGGCGAGTAATTTGGTGTTTGAGTCGATAGAAACCGGTGAAAACTCGCCTTTCTGCCAGTTGTCACAACGTGAAGCAGAAGTGGCGCAGATGATTCTAAGGGGTAAAGGCATACAGGAAATTGCCGAAGCCTTGACGCTGAGCGATAAGACCGTCAATACCTATCGCTATCGCCTATACGCCAAATTAAAGATTAAAAATGACGTTGAGCTGACCAGGCTGGCGCTTAAATACAATTATTCAGAGCCTTTTTAAGTCTTATCGAACCAGAGACTGACCTAAACCAGCCCTTGTGCCTTACTGAAGGCTTCTATAAAGTCAATAAATACTGGCTTATCACTTGTCAGCATGGATTTCAGTAATTCATGCTGGAGTTTGTACTTGACATTCCCTACCGCTAACGCACCGACTCCTACAGCATTTGGCGATTGTTTGGCATGAATCAGTGGTGCCGCCATATCTTTGGATTCAATGCCTTCAATCCCTGCCGGTGGTACCGCATTGACATCGCCAGCGACTTTGAGTTTTTGAGTTTGCGCCAATACTGCCGCACTCAAGACTCTGATACCGGCTTTTGCGGTACAAAATACAATGTCGGCGTCTGCTAATAACTGAATTTTATCGGCATCCGTTCTTGCAACTGCGCCAGTCATGTGGGCATTGAAGCGGCGGTTATAAGGCTTGGCCGCGTCGTTGGCAGCATCAGCGGATAAATGATCAACCAACACTGTTTCTGCGCCTTGCAAGGAAGCAATGATGCCAGTGGCAATGCCAACAGGACCGGTGCCTCCGAAAACCAGCGCCTTACAGTCTTTTAATTTTTTAGCGTGAGTTTGTTCGAGAGCCTTTTCAACGCAGGCGACCAGTGCTGCAGCCGTGGTAAAAGCGCCGCTAGGGTCAGCGAAAACTGAAACTTCAAATGGCGGCACCATAGCGGGTTTAGTGGCTTGCAGCATGTCTATTGCCAAGCCGATGTCTCGACCGCCAATAAAAATGCCGGTTTTCTTAATTCCACTAGGGCTGCGAGAAAATATGGCATCCTGCGTCAGGTTCTGGATGCTTTCCAATTTAACATTTGAGTAGGGCATCAACACATCAAAACCGGCATCCAGTGCCATGTTGATGTCAAACGGGCTGTTGTTTGGCATCGGGTCGAACATATGTAGAATGCTACGTTTTGACATGTTGTTTATTCTCTCAATAATTAATGGACGCGCAGGCTAACTAAAACGCCTTAATTTGCTGACTTGATAAATTCACGAGCCACTTCAAATGCGTGTTCAAAATGCAGGAACAACGGTTGGTCACATTCCAGCATCCGTTTCAATAAACGGCTTTGAGCTTGATATTTGATGTTGCCTATAGCTAGAGCGCCGATACCTACGGCGCCGCTGATGGAGCCAGCAATCGGTTTACCATTGTCGAATGCATCCACGCCTGCAATGCCCGCAGGCGGCACGGCATTTACGTCTGCTGCTACTTTTAACAGCGGGGCCGATGCAATCAAATCAGCGCTTAATAATTCAATCCCAGCCGCGCCAGTAGCAAATACTACGTCGGCAGTTTTCATGTATTCGGCTTTATCTGCATCTGCGCCAGCGGTGATGGTGATTTTGCCGTCACCGAATTCTTCGCTGCACAGTTCTGCAGTACGTTCGGCTCTGTCCAGTTGTCTGCCAATGATTCTGACGTTTGCGCCGGCTTGGGCTGCAATGACTGCCGCAGCTTGACCCACGGGGCCTGTGCCGCCCAAAGCCAGAATGTTTATACCTTCAAGGGTGGTGTCAAACTTTTCGGCCAATTCTTTTTCAACCGCGGCCACCATCCCTGCAGCGGTGGTGAATGCACCGCTAGGATCAGCAAATACGGACACTTCAAACGGTGGAACCATGGAGTTTTTAGCCATTTTCAACATATCCATCGCTTGCTTGGTTTCGCGGCCACCGATAAAAATCGCGGTGCGCAGCAAGCCTTTGGGGCTGCGGGAGAAAATGGCGTCTTGCACCAAGCCTCTTACTTCGCTTGGCTCAACGTTGATATAAGGGATGGCTGAAATCCAGCCGGCATCCATCGCCATGTTGACGTCGAAAGGGCTTAAATTTTTGGCTGTGGTCAGCATGTGTAGGATGAAAGGTTTTTCCATGATGTCCTCTTAGATTTTTTATTAGCCTTAAAGTATAAAAGAAAAGGCAAGTCGGTAACAATTTTAGGTCTTGGCCTCAGTAATCTCGCCTTAGGCTTACTTCAGATTATCAGTGACGTGCGGTTGAATGGCATGGTACATCAATTGATGCATCCTGGGATTGCCCACGATGATGTTGCCGGATTGTAAATACTTGTCGTTGAACGAAAAGTCGGTAGCCACGCCGCCCGCCTCCTGAATCAGCAGAACCCCTGCGGCGATGTCCCATTCCTTGACACCGATTTCCCAATACGCATCCAGTCGGCCACAGGCCACATAGGCCATGTCCAGCGCGGCGGCTCCTGCGCGGCGAATGCCTGCAGTGTCGGCGCTGATGGCTTTAAACATGCCCAGGTATGGCTCGATATGATCCATGGTTTTAAAGGGGAAGCCGGTGCCGATCAGTGCGCCGCGCATGCTGCTTTGTTTGGTGACGCGAATTTTGCGGTTGTTGAGCATGGCGCCACCGCCGCGTTCAGCAGTGAACAGTTCGTCGCGAACCGGATCGTAAATCACGCCAATTTCCAGTTTGTTTTTTAACTTGAGGGCGATTGACACAGCATACTGTGGAAAACCATGCAGGAAATTGGTGGTGCCGTCCAAAGGATCGATTACCCAAACATAATCGTTACCCTGATGTTCACCGCTTTCTTCGGCCAGAATGGCATGCTCTGGAAATGCATTACGGATGATCTTGATAATTTCATGCTCGGCCATCCGGTCGACTTCCGAGGCGTAATCGTTGCGGCTTTTGTGATCGATAGTGAGTTTCTCGATATTTTGCGAGGAACGTTGAATCAGGTCGCCGGCATTGCGCGCTGCGCGCACGGCTATATTGAGCATGGGATGCATAGATCGAATTGATAATGAGCAGTTAGAAAACCAGGATAGGATAGCAAATCTTTTGTTAAAATCGGCTGTTTTTTAGTGGGTGGGAGTAGTCTTTGCTTGCCAATTTTAAAGTTGTACTGGTTGAAACATCGCACCCCGGCAATATTGGTGCTGTAGCAAGGGCCATGAAAAATATGGGCATGGACCAGTTGCGATTGGTCACTCCCAAGCTGTTTCCTCATGCGGATGCCACTGCCAGAGCCTCTGGGGCCGACGATGTGTTGCGTAATGCGGAGGTGTATTCCAGTTTGCAGGATGCGATAGCCGACTGTCAGATTGTGCTGGGGTCCAGCGCCAGAGATCGAACCATCAGTTGGCCGTCGTTAACGGCCCGAGAATGTGCTGATAAATGGGGCGGTAACACGGATGACACTATTGCACTGGTGTTCGGTCGGGAAAATTCCGGTTTAAAAAACGAGGAATTGGATTTGTGTCATTATCTTTTACGAATACCTTGCAATCCAGGTTATAGCTCACTGAATTTAGCCGCTGCAGTGCAGGTGGTGTGTTATGAGCTTTTTGTCTCAAGCAATCAGCAGTACCAGAGTTTAATTGGCGATCAAGGTGAAGTGCCGCTGGCAACGGCTGAACAAATGGAAAGTTTTTATGAGCATTTGCAGCAGACCATGGCAGATATAGGTTTTTTACACCCTGATCGTTCAACATCCATCATGCGCCGTTTGCGGAGGGTGTTTAATCGAACTCAGCTCGACACTAAAGAGTTGGATATTCTGCGTGGCATTTTGCGTTTCTCCCAAAGCCACAATCTGAAGTAATTCCATGTTCAGCCAAATTAAAGAAGATATTCAGTGCGTGTTTGCGCGTGATCCGGCTGCCCAGTCAGTGTTCGAGGTGTTGACGACTTACCCTGGATTTCATGCCGTGTTGATTCACCGGACTAGTCATTGGTTGTGGGTGAAAGGGATGCATTGGCCGGCACGGTATTTATCGTTTTTAGGGCGCTGGCTGACTGGGATCGAGATACATCCTGGCGCTCAAATAGGTAGGCGTTTTTTTATTGATCACGGTATGGGCGTGGTGATTGGTGAGACGGCGGTTATTGGAGATGATTGCACGCTGTATCACGGGGTTACCTTGGGTGGCACGTCCTGGAATAAGGGCAAGCGTCATCCCACCTTGAAAAATGGCGTGGTAATCGGTGCGGGCGCCAAAGTGTTGGGGCCTATTGTAATTGGTGAGGGTGCCAGAGTCGGCTCGAATTCTGTAGTAGTGAAACCGGTACCTGACGGTGTGACTGTGGTGGGTATTCCTGCGCATATTGTTGATGACAAAACCAAGCTGGATAGGACGTTGCGAGACGCCATGGCACAAAAAATGGGCTTTGATGCTTATGGTGCTACCGATCTGCCCGATCCCATAGCGAATGCCATCAATTTAATGTTGGATCATATTCAACAAATGGATAAGCAGATTGAAATAATGTGTCAAAAACTAAACGATGCAGGCATTAAATGCGGCGGGAAACAGCTTGCCCAGCTGGATGATTGCCAAATTAAAGATAAGGATTAAAACCGGTAGCCACAATACTTGACTAAAATACTGGGTTTATTTATAGTCTCCTTAATTTAACTAGGCTTTATTAAGGAGACGATATGCGACTCACCACAAAAGGACGCTATGCGGTTACAGCCATGCTGGATTTGGCGTTTCACAGTCAAAAGCACCCGGTTACTTTGACGGACATAGCGACCCGTCAGACCATTTCGTTGTCTTACCTTGAGCAATTATTTGCACGTTTGCGTAAAGCCGGCATGGTCAAGGGTGTCAGGGGGCCTGGTGGTGGCTATACGCTCAGTCGAGCTGCCCGTGAAATCAATATTGCCGAGATTATTGAAGCGGTTGACGAGCCGGTAGACTCCATCAAATGCGGCGGAAAATCCAATTGCCATAACAATCAGCCATGTATAACCCATGATCTGTGGATGGGTTTGAGCGAACAAATCCGGGCCTATTTAAAAGAAATTACCCTGGGCCAGCTTTTAGAAAGAGATATGGTCAGTGAAGTGGCAAAACGACAGGCCAAGCAATCTGAACAAGTGATTGATATTCTTTCCATACAGGAACGAAAATCTGCCTAAATGATCTATTTTGATCACAATGCCACTACGCAGCCTGATGAGCGAGTGTTGGATGCCATGTTGCCGTATTTACAGCATTTATATGGCAATCCATCCAGCTTGTATCGATTGGGCCGTATCGCCAGAAGTGCTATTGACACGGCCAGGGAGCAAGTTGCTTGTTTAGTTGATGCCCCAGCATCACAAGTCCTGTTTACCAGTGGCGGTACTGAAGCAAACGCTTTTGCTATGTCTAGTTTTCAGGGGTGTCGACTATGGCGATCAGCGATGGAGCATCCCGCCATCACTGAGAATATATCCAATTGCGTTCGAAAATATCAGGCTGTAAAGGCCTTAGCAGTAGAAGCCTCTGGAGTGGTGTCAAGTCCTGAGGCGACTGAAGCTCTGCAGCATGGCGATTGCGTTTCGCTGATGTTGGCGAATAATGAAACTGGCGCTATTCAACCGCTGTCCTCTTGGGTAGAAAGCGTAAAAGCGGCCGGCGGCCTGATTCACACCGATGCGGTTCAGGCCGTCGGCAAAATGCCAGTCAGTTTTCGTGATTTGCATGTGGATTTAATGAGTCTTTCCAGCCATAAAATTTATGGTCCCAAAGGTTGTGGGGCTCTGATTTGGGGGGCTGATGTCGTTCTAAAGCCACTGCAACGCGGTGGTGATCAGGAATTTGGTTTGCGTGGCGGTACCGAAAATGTGGCGGCAATAGTTGGCTTTGGTAAAGCCGCTGAACTGGCTAAACTGGAGCTTGAGCAACGCATCAGTCACACGTTGTCTCTAAGGATTCGTCTGGAGCAACAGTTAAAGTCAATTCCGGGCTTAGTGGTTTTCGCCGAACAGGTGCCCAGATTGGCCAACACGCTGCAGTTCGGTATTCCTGAGATGAATGGCGAAATGTTATTGATGCAATTGGACCAGAAAAATATTGCCGTATCCAGTGGCTCCGCTTGCGCAACAGGCTCTGAGCAGATCAGTCCGGTGTTGGAGGCGATGGGTGTGGAAGCTGTGTTAGCCAAATCGGCGATTCGGGTCAGTTTGGGAAAATCCAATACGGCACTTGAAGTAGATCAGTTTGTCAGTGTGTTAAAAACATTGCTTGCGAAACATTAGGAGAAGCAAAAAATGAGTATTACAGTCACCGAACGTGCGGCCAGTCAGATTCAAAAACAATTGATAAAACGTGGGTCGGGTGTTGGTCTGAGGTTGGGCGTTAAGCCATCAGGTTGTTCAGGTTATGCCTATGTGTTGGATTATGCCGATGAACTGTCTGAAGATGAGGTTGTATTCGATCAATTTGATGTCAAAGTCCTGGTCAAGCAAGCCGACCTGGACAAATTAAAGGGCATTGAACTGGATTATGCCAAAGAAGGTTTTAACGAAGCCTTTAAGTTTAACAACCCAAATGTCAAAGGCATGTGCGGTTGTGGAGAAAGTTTTAGCGTTTAATGCCAACTAACACCGGCTTGGGCTGAGCCTCAGCCGGTGTTGCATAGCTGTATTACATTTTCATATTGGCGCCGCAGCCGCCTTCCATCTTTTTGTCATCACCAGCAGAATCTTTGCTGGGCGCAGCAGCGGGTTTATTACCTGCGCATTTGCCTTCTAATGCTTTAGCGTCTGTTGCTTTGGGTTTCATCATATCGCCGCCGCATTTGCCTTCGCCGCAAGAGCCATCTTTCATTTTTGACGCGCCGTCTTTTTCTGCTTCAGCAGTTTGCATGTAGCCTGAGCTAAGGTCTGACAGGGCAAATGGATTGGTTTCGGTTGGCAAAGCATTCGCTGCAAAGGGTAACAAAGAGGCGCTCATTGCCAGTGCGAATGGGGTTTTTTGAATTTTTTTCATGTTGTCTCCTGGTTGGTTTGAATAGCTATACGCCTTGGCGTTAGGTGTTACTGGGCAAATTCGATAGTTAATATCACAAAAAAGCCGATCAAAGTAAAGGTGAGTAAATTCTAATGAACCGCAGTATACTGACCTCAATAATGCTACGGATTTACCCTTCGTTTTAACATGACTGAAAAACCCGAGATTGCCCAGTTAGGGGCTGATATTTTGCGCCAGCAGGCGCGAGAGGTTGACGATTTTAGTTGCCCAAAGTTCCTGGCTTTACTTGAGACTTTGCAAGCCGTAATGCTGGAAAGTAATGGGGTGGGAATTGCCGCCCCGCAAATCGGCGCATCCTGGCAGGTTGTGATTATCGCTTCTCGACCGACGGCACGTTATCCACATGCGCCGGATATGTCACCTGTGATTATGGTTAATCCAAGTTTTCAGGTATTGAATGCCAACAGGCGCAAAGACTGGGAAGGTTGTCTGAGTGTACCGGGCATCCGTGCTTTAGTGCCGCGTTATCAGTCGGTTAGAGTCAATTACCAAAATGCGCTTGGACAGCATGAGCAAATGATTCTGGATGATTTTCCTGCGCGAGTATTTCAGCATGAATTTGATCATTTACAGGGCTTGGTGTATCTGGATCGGCTGGAGAGTAACCGCGATATTGTTTCAGAAACCGAATTTTTCAAACGAATTGCAGCATAAGGCACAAACATGCGTGGACTGATGGTTTTGTTGGGTTTTTGGGTGAGTGCCGCCGCGTGGGCATTGCCAGTTTTACCCGTTGTGGAGGTGGCACCCGGCCTGTTTGTGCATGTCTCAGAACATCACTGGCCTGATCGGGATAATCATGGCGAAATCGCCAATATTGGGTTTATTGTCGGTGACAAGTGTGTCGCAGTGATTGATAGTGGCGGCAGTCCGCAGCAGGGAATCGAACTACGCAATGCGGTTAAAAAAATCACATCCAAACCGATTTGTTACGTGATTAATACCCATGTGCATCCGGATCATATATACGGCAACAGCGCGTTCAAAGAACCTGGGGTTAAATTTATCGGGCATCATAAGTTAGCCCGAGCCATGGCTAGCCGTGGACCACATTATTTGAGCCGGGCTGACGAGGTATTGGATATTCGCGTGACACCCGACAATATCATTCCACCTGACTTGCAAGTCAAAGACCGCATGACTTTGAATCTGGGAAATCGCGAATTAGTGTTGACGGCCCATGCCACGGCACATACAGATAACGACTTAACTGTTTACGATAAAGCCACCGACACGATGTGGTTGGCAGATTTGTTGTTTTTAGAGCATATTCCGGTGATCGACGGCAGTATCAAAGGCTGGCTTAAAGAACTTGGCCAGCTTGAGCAGCAGCCTTATAAACTGGTCATTCCAGGGCATGGCAAATTAGTCAAAGACTGGCCGGCAAGCATGCAGCCGCAAAAAGCCTATTTACTGCAAATGGCTAGCGAAATCAGAACGTTGATTAAACAAGGTAAAACCTTGGAGTATGCCGTTGAGCACGTCGGTTTAACTGCACAACAAAACTGGCAGTTATTCGAGCAATTTCATCGTAAAAATATCACCATCGCCTTCGCCGAATTGGAATGGGAAGACTAAACCCAATGTTAAAGAGAGTGAGCATGAAGACATTCGCCAAATTAGTTTGTTTATGTGTGTTTTTGCCGGTTTTAGCCTTCGCGGAAGGCGACGACCTCACCTGGAACAGCAGCCTGAAAAATCAGTTCTTTGCCGGTAAAGCCATTGAAGAATCGGATGCAGTAATTGAATTGGAAGCGCCGTATCGCGCCGAGGATCCAGCCATTGTGCCCGTTAAAGTGACCAGCAAAATGCCTCAAACCCCAGGCAGGTTCATCAAAAAAATCTGGGTATTAGTCGATAAGAATCCGTTTCCGTTCGTAGGCGAGTTTGAGTTTTTTCCTGAAAGTGGTAAAGCGGATCTGGCCATGCGGGTACGCGTCAACACCTACAGTAACATCCGGGCCATTGCCGAAACCAATGATGGTAAATTGACGATGACCAAAAAATTCGTCAAAGCCAGTGGCGGCTGTTCTGCACCCATTGGTGCGGACCTCGACGAAGCCATGAAACGTTTGGGTAAAGTCAAATTCCGGTTGGACGACAGTATGCAGACCGGTCAACCGACACAGGCGCAGTTGATGATCAGTCATCCGAATATTACTGGCATGCAGATGGACCAGATGACCCGTTTTATCCGGAAATCGCATTTCATCGATCAATTGAAAGTTACTTTCAATGATAAACCGGTATTAAATGCCAAAATTGACATAGCAATCAGTGCCGATCCCAATTTTCGGTTTTACTTCGTGCCGGATAAAGCGGGCGAGTTGAAAGCGGAATTTAGCGATATTTCCTGCGAATCACCGACCAGCCGAAGCGTCTGCAAAAAAGGTGAGAGTTATGCTCAGCAATATACGGTTACTCCGTAACTAGCCAATGAAAAGAGTGCTGCTGGTAGTGTTACTGTCAGTATTGGCACATGATGCAATGGCCTTGCGTTGTGGGCGGAAATTGGTACAAATAGACGATCACAAACTGGATGTGCTGGAACGATGTGGTGAGCCGCAGTGGACAGAGCAACGCATGGGTGTGCGTGGCAGTCGCTTGCGTCATCCTTATGGTGGGTTACAACTTGAACAATTCGAACAAATTCTGATTGATGAATGGGTTTACAACTTTGGACCCCGAAAATTCAAACAGTATTTGTATTTTGAAAACGGAATTTTGAAGAAAATCGATAATCTGGATTATGGTGATTAATGGTTCGGCAAAGCAGTAACACCCAGTGGCACCATGCTACCGTGACCAGGATTAGACGCGAGCAGCAAAATGGGCATCATTCGGCTATCATCTGGTTTACCGGCCTATCAGGTGCTGGCAAATCCACGCTGGCCCACGCAGTAGAAGAACGATTGCATTTGCGTGGATGCCGAACTTTTGTGCTGGATGGCGATAATGTCAGACATGGTTTGTGTGGGGACTTGGGGTTTAGCGATCAGGACCGTCAGGAAAATATCCGCCGGGTTGCCGAAGTAGCCAAATTGATGTTGGAAGCTGGAACGCTGACCTTAACTGCTTTCATCTCACCGTTTCGGGTGGAACGAAATCTGGCCCGAAAGCTGGTGCCGCACGGAGACTTTATCGAAATTTATTGCGATTGTGATTTGGCTACCTGTGAGCAACGTGATGTCAAAGGTCTGTATAAAAAAGCCAGACAAGGCGCGATAAAGCACTTTACCGGTATTTCCTCACCTTACGAACCCCCTGAAAATCCGGAATTGATTGTAAATACCGCTAGCAATAGTCTGAATGTTAGCGTTGATAGCGTGTTAGCGCTATTGCAAGATCGCGGCATCATCAACAATGTTTAGCGAACGGATATATCGATGACTTTTGACGTATTCAATGGCGATGCTGATGGTATTTGTGCGTTATTACAGCTTAGGTTGGCAGAGCCTCGCGATTCAATACTAATAACGGGTGTTAAGCGGGATATTGGTTTGCTAAAGCGAGTCAATGCCCAAGCTGGGGATCGAGTGACTGTGCTGGATGTCTCGTTAGATAAAAATCGTCAACCCTTGCTGGATTTGCTGAACAAGCAAGTCGATGTCTTTTATGTAGATCACCATCAAGCAAGCGATATTCCGGATCATCCACATTTACAGACATTAATAAACACCGATGCCAATGTCTGCACCAGTTTGTTGGTAGACCAATATCTTGATCATCGTTATACGGCTTGGGCAGTGGTGGCGGCTTTTGGTGATAATCTGTATGACAGCGCTGTGCAGGCGGCGCAAAGATTGTCGTTATCGTCCGCAGCCCTTGAGCAACTTAGGCAATTAGGCACAGTCATTAATTACAATGCTTACGGTGAAAGTGTGGAAGATTTACACGTTTCCCCTGATGTTTTATATAAAAGGTTATACGGCTATCAGTCACCCTTTGAATTTATGCAAGATAACGCTCAAGTTTGTCAGCAGTTGTCTGAAGGCTATGCCAATGATATGGCCCTTGCAAATCAAACTCTGTCGGAATATCAATCAGATAAAGTCGCTGTATTTATTCTGCCGGATGCCAAATGGGCGAGGCGGGTGAGCGGGGTTTGGAGCAATGAATTGGCCAATCGTTATCCAGACAGAGCGCATGCCGTTTTAACAAATAACAAAGCCGGTGGATTTGTCGTCAGTGTCCGAGCACCTTTAAATAACAAAATCGGCGCTGATGATATTTGTGCGCAATTTCCAGGCGGTGGCGGTAGAAAGGCTGCGGCAGGGATTAATCATTTATCTACTGATACCTTGACTGCTTTTAAAAATACTTTTATTAAACGTTACTCAGCCTAATTATTATCCAGCATGGTTTTCTTGTTCTATTAGGATATCAAGAATTTTTTGTACATTTTATATCTATTAATATATATTTTTACTATTGAATTGATAAGGTTTTTTCAATTTATATGCGTAAAAAGTAATTTCTTAAAACAGCATTTCATTATTGTTCTCAAGTATATCTATGTTAATTAATTATTTCGGATACTTTTTTTCAAAATCGGTTGCTGTTTTATTTTTAATGTTGGCTGTTTTTCTTGCAAGTATTTATCCAGGTTTTAATTTATTTTTTATTGTTGTTTTAGTTTTATATTTTTTATCTTTACTTTTAAATAATTCATTAGGCTTGTTTTTTATGCTGGCATTATTGCCAGTTATGGATTTTGGAATTTGGACAGGAAATATTGTTTTTAGCGAATATGATATATTTTTATCATTAACGCTAGCCTGTATGTTTTGGTTTAAGAGAGACGTTAATTTTAACTATAAAAATAATGTTCTATTTTGGTTTTTTCTTGTTTGGTTCTTGTTATGTTGTGCTATTGGGTTTTTTAATTATTTAACCACTTATCCTGTCGATGATGTTTATCAGAGTGCTTGGAATGCAATACATGTAGGCAAAGGATTTATTTTCTCATGGTTTGTTTGGTATGTAATTCGGGATTCGCTAATAACCGATTATGACAAATCACTGAAACTAATATCTGCCGGTGTTTTGTCGGGTTTAGGATTACTTGCCCTCGGTATCTTATGGGAGCGGCATATTTTTGCATCTGTTGTTGGTTTCAATAGTTTCTATGGTTTTTTTTCTGTTCTTTTAGATTTTGCAAGTACATATCGGGTGACTGGTTTTTTCAGCACGATGCATGTTGGAGGAACTGCCCTTGATGGCTATTTGGTGTCTGTTTTGCCATTGGCTTTTTTTATTGTTAGTCGACAAAGAAAAACACTGTATTTAGTCTTGGCGACATTAGTTTTTGTTTTGGGTTTGTATAGTATCGTGGTGACATTTACCCGCATGACTATTGCCAGTTTTGCTTTTTCATTAGTTGTTGCCGGCATAATGATGCTGATGAATAATGCTTATTCCAAGGATAAGCCAAATAAAAGTTTTCACAACTTCTCTTTAATGATCGTGTTTTTTTTGATGATTATAGTGTTGGTCACAGCAAAAAATATGGCGGGGTACCAAGCGCTTGTTTCAGGTGTTTTGGTGTTTCTCACTAGTTTGATTGTCTTATATATTAACAATGCAAGTTATATAGTATCTAGTCTATTGGTTTTTATAGTTTTTTCTCTGGGAGGGTATGGGGTTTTTGATTCTATACTAGATAGTAAATGGCATGAAGATACAGATTCCAGTACTGCAGTATTTCTAGGTGGAGTATTTTCTTTTGGCTGTGCATTGTTTGGGGTATTGACATCGCTTTTATTAAAATTGACTGGTATGTCTATAAGAAATCTGGTCTTGCCATTCGTGTTAGGTTTAGCTTTTTTAATTCTTATGGTGGGTATGGGCTCGACTAGGATGACAGAACGTATGCATGGCGTATCTTCGGATATAGAAACCCGCCAGCATCACTGGGTAGATGTGATTAATTCTGCAAATTCTGATCAAGTATCTACTCAGTTGTTTGGTCATGGTATGGGCAGCATGCCTAAGCTCTACTATCAGGCCCATTTCGATAAAATGCAGTTACCTACCTATCGTTGGAATGTACTTGATGGCAGGAGCATTTTAGAGATTGGCAAAGGTGGGTACCCTTTTTATCAGAAGCTTAGCTTGTTGCCTAATACGAATTATGAATTACAAGCTGTCATAAAGTCTGAAGGGGGGGATGGAACGCTGGGGTTGGATATTTGCCATAAGCATATTTTGTTCAGTGATCGGTGGCAGCCGGATTGCGCCACCACAAGTTTTAAATTTAAGTCAACAGAATGGCAATCCGTTAAATGGACTTTTAATAGTGGTAAATTAGGTCAATATGGTTTGATGGATTGGCCAACCACTCTACAGCTCCATAACTACAGTAATAGCGTTATTGCCATTGACGCTATCCAGCTTACTGATGCGTCAGGGAAAGAATGGATCAAAAATGGTGATTTTGAAAATAAATTAAACTATTGGTTTTGGATCAGTGATTTTGAGCATTTACCATGGCATAGCAAGCAGCTTTTTATTCATCTTTGGTTGGAGCAAGGCTGGATTGGGTTGTTGCTGTTTATTCTGTTGATAGCATTGATTTTGGTTAATCAACTGGCATTATTCAGAAGTGGCAAAACCATTCCAATCGCATTGATTCCATCGGTATGCGCCATTCTGGGGTTGGGATTAACAGATACCTTCGTTGACGATCCGCATACAAGTTTAATGGTCTTTGGAATATTATTTGCGGCCTTGCAGTGGCCAAATACAACAAAGCGCAATCGAGGCGACTTTGCTGATACCAACAGCGTAAAAGCACATTTTTAACGATTTATTTTTGGGAAAGCATGAACGACTTTATCCCCGGCCAGCGCTGGATTAGCAATACCGAGTCGGAACTCGGTTTAGGTATGATTTTGGAAACGGAATTCAACCGCGTCACTGTGCTGTTTTTAGCCACAGGCGACAAACGGGTGTACGCCAAAGACAACTCGCCTTTGACGCGGGTGCAATTCGCCGAAGGTGATGAGATCGAATCCACCGAATATTGCAAGATCACCGTACAACAAATACAACAGCACAATGGCTTGCTCAGTTATTTTGGCCTGGATGAACTGGGGCAATTTCATCAGATCGATGAAATGGAGCTTAATCATCACATTCAATTCAACAAACCGCAGGATCGTTTGTTTACCGGCCAGTTCGATCCCAGTGCCTGGTTTAGTCTGCGCTTTGAAACCTGGCGCCGCCAGCAGCAGCATCAACAATCCAATGTCAAAGGCTTACAAGGCGCACGTGCGGCATTGATTCCGCACCAATTGTATATCGCTCATCAGGCAGCCAATCGTATCGCGCCACGCATCATGCTTGCGGATGAAGTGGGTTTGGGTAAGACCATCGAAGCCGGCTTGATTCTGCAGCATCGCTTGATCAATGGCCTTAGCCAGCGGATTTTGATTATGGTGCCGGAAGCCTTGATGTATCAGTGGTTGGTGGAAATGTTGCGTCGCTTTAATCTGCGATTCAGTTTGCTGGATGAAACCCGTTGCATGGCTTGCCTCGACGATAATCCATTTTCATCCGAGCAATTGGTTTTGTGCAGTCAGCAATTTTTTGCCGACTTTCCCGAGCGGCAAACCCAGGCATTGGATGCCGGTTGGGACATGGTAGTGGTGGACGAGGCGCATCATCTGGAATGGAGCGAAACTGCACCGAGTGCGGATTATCTGTTTGTCGAGCAACTGGCGCATTGCGTCGATGGCTTGATTTTACTGACTGCCACGCCGGAACAACTGGGTAAGGAAAGTCATTTTGCCCGTTTGCGCCTGTTGGATCCTGATCGATTTTATAGCTTTCCAGCCTTTATCGAAGAAGAAAGCCAATTTGCCCCGGTGGCAGAACTGGCTAATCAGCTCATTGCTGGTGAATCATTAGATGCAAATCAACAAGCCCGCCTAAAGCTATTGTTGCAGCAGGATAATGTCGAAAAATTACTGCAAGAATTTAATCAAAATCCCGATAATGAATCCATACGCGATGAATTGATCAAACTGTTGCTGGACCATCATGGCACCGGCAGAATTTTGTTCAGAAATTCCCGGCAGACTGTGCAGGGTTTTCCGGATCGGCAGCGCTATGGCTATCCATTACAAGGTGAAGTTGGAACTGATCTGGCCAGCAGCCCATATTTTGTTTGGTTAGTCGATACATTAAAGGCACTGGGTGACGAAAAGGCCTTGTTGATTTGTAAGCGAGCTGAAACCGTCATACAACTCGAGCAATTGTTACGATTGCAACTAGGTCATGCCGCTGCGGTGTTTCATGAGGGCATGAGCATTGTCGAGCGTGATCGGGCTGCGGCATTTTTTGCTGATGATGAGAGTCGGGCGCAGGTGTTGTTGTGCTCTGAAATCGGTAGCGAAGGCCGAAACTTTCAATTCGTGCGGCATTTAATTTTGTTCGATTTACCCGATAATCCGGATTTACTGCAGCAGCGTATCGGCAGACTGGACAGGATCGGTCAAAAACATGTGATTCAGATTCATATTCCTTATTTGGTCAACAGCGCCCAGCATCTGTTATATCGCTGGTACGACGAAGGCCTGGATGCTTTCAGGCATAATTGTTCTGCTGCCGGTCAGGTTGCCAAGCTCTTGAGTGTCGAACTAAAGGGTTTGTTGGGGAATACCGAACAAACCACAATGGATGCCTTCATCACCAAAACACAAACATTGGCTCAGCAAATAGAAGTTGAGTTGCAACTTGGTCGCGACCAATTGCTTGAGCTTAACTCCTGTCGTCCAGCTGAAGCGGCTAATTTGGTAGAACAACTGCAGGCTATTGAACATGATGGCAGCTTGTGGTCTTACATGGAGGCCATATTCGATTGTTATGGTGTTGATGTTGAGTATCATTCCAAGGATTGCCATATCCTCTGGCCGAGCGAAAATTTGCGTATCGCGCATTTTCCCATGTTGCAGGACGATGGTTTGACTGTCACGGTAGAAAGGGATATTGCCTTGGCACGTGAAGACATGCAGTTTTTGACTCAGGAACATCCGATGGTACTGTCGGCCATGGATCTGGTGTTGTCCAGTGAAACCGGCAATGCGGCGGTCAGTATCGTCAAACAGTCGCAACTGAAACCCGGCCAGTTTTTGCTGGAGTTATTGTTTGTGGTGGAATGTAGTGCGCCCGCCCATTTGCAACTGGGGCGGTTTTTGCCTCACACGCCATTGCGGGTTTTGATAGATCAGAATAAAAAGGATTTAACGGCAGCCATCCCGCATGATTCGATGAAAGAGACGTTGGATAACGTCGACAAGGAGCAGATTAGTCAATTCCTTAACAGCCAGCGGCAGCATATTCAAGACATGATCAAAACCGGTGAACTCAAAGCCCAAACCCAAATGCAGGCATTGGTTACCGACAGTAGCAATCGAATGATAGCTGCCTTTACCGGTGAGATTAAACGCATGGTGCGATTGAAAAAAATCAACCCTGGCATCAAAGATCAGGAAATACAACAGCTTAAGGAAATGACCATGCTGGCGCATGAAAGCATACAGGATGCACAATTGCGACTGGATGCAGTGCGTTTTTTGATTACCGGGTAATCTAACATGAAGCGCATGGCGGCAAGCCTTGCGCGGACATTATGTTATGCAGTTTTAATTAAAACGGTGGATTCATCCAGTTCTATGCATTCGAACATGAAATCGTCGATGGAGCCATGCACATGATCCACATAATGCAAGCCGCACTCGTCGTCTTCAGTTTGATGCTTTAAAATGCCGTGTACACAAAAGGGTGTGTTTGATTCCGGCAAAATCATGTTGATTCTGATATTACCGGCCATGTCGGTGGCTATGGGGCTTTTCAATCTAACCCTGATGCCAGTGTAACTGATGTCTAAAATGTCTGCATCCAGCGCAATTTCTTGTTGATTTGTACTTAAAACCAAATCGGCTTTCAAGCCTTTGGGTTTAATGCGTTTGTGGTTGCGTTTCTCTGACTTCATGCGATGCTCTCCCTATGTCTTTATAGTTGCTTATTCAAGCTTATTTTCAGATGTGTCATTGAATTGTATAAGCTTTTTATAAAAATACTATGTTTGAGCACGATTTTATTTGCCGCTTGTGCGGCGTTCACTAAAGGTTGTTGAATGTTATTTTCCGAATTAGGCTTATCCGAGCAACTGTTGCAAGCGGTTGCTGAACAAGGCTATCAAACGCCCACGCCGGTACAGGCGCAGGCAATCCCCGTAATCCTGCAAGGTCGCGATGTAATGGCGGGTGCTCAGACAGGTACTGGCAAAACAGCTGGATTCACTTTACCTTTATTGCAAATACTGCAACAACAAGCCATTCCGCAAAAACCACGTCCGGTTAGAGTGCTGATTTTGACGCCAACACGCGAACTGGCGATGCAGGTTTTCGAAAGCGTCAGAACCTATGGTAAGCATTTGCCATTTTTCGCCGAAGCCATTTTTGGCGGCGTCAGTATTAATCCACAGATTCAGAAAATCCAGCGTGGCACAGATATTGTGGTGGCCACGCCCGGCCGTTTGCTGGATTTGATTCAGCAACAGCATCTGGATTTATCCCAGGTTGAGCATTTTGTCTTGGATGAAGCCGATCGCATGCTGGATATGGGCTTTATTCGCGACATCCGCAAAATCATCGCCTTGTTGCCTGCAAAACGGCAAAATCTGCTGTTTTCTGCGACTTATGCGCCTGAGATTACTGCGCTGGCCGAGCAAATTCTGACCGACCCGGTGGAAATCGCCGTGGCTCGCAAAAATGCAGCTGCCGATACCGTGTCCCAATTGGTGTATCCGTTAAAACGCGAGTACAAACGCGAATTGCTGTCTTATTTGATAGGTAACGGCAATTGGCAGCAGGTGTTGGTGTTTGTCAGAACCAAGCATGGGGCAGACCGCTTGTCGAAGCAACTTATCAAAGACGGTATCCGCTGTGCGGCGCTGCATGGCGATAAAAGTCAGGGTGCACGGGTGAGGGCGTTGGATGAATTTAAACAGGGTAAGATTACTGCCTTGATTGCCACCGATATTGCCGCACGTGGTCTGGACATTGATCAGTTGCCGCATGTGGTGAATTATGATTTGCCACAAGTCGCCGAGGATTATGTGCATCGGATTGGCCGCACGGGTCGGGCTGGCGCGGAAGGCCAGGCTATTTCGCTGGTCGATCCGGAAGAAGCGTATTTGCTGGCAGCCATTGAAAAATTATTAAAGCGGGAAATTCCAAGAGTTGCCGATACCGGTTATGAAAAAGTCTCTTTGGACGTGACCAATAGTAAACCCAAGCCACCGCAAAAAAATCAACCTGCGCCCAAAGCTCAGACTGGTCGACACAGTCGTGGATCAGCAAAACCCGGTGCGGCGAAAAAGCCGGGAGCGGGACATCAACCTGCATCTGCTGGTAAACCGGCTAATCGCCAACGTTCTGGTAATCGTTAGAGTTCTCTTCCTGAATATGGATGGCCAGCCAAATGCAGACTGGTTCACTGGTCGTCCAGTCCACCCGATGCTTGCAATGCGCAGGCAACAACAGATAGTCGCCGGGATTAAGATCAATCGGAGCGCTATCCACAAAACTGATTCTGGCCTGACCCTGCAATAACACCACCCATTCTGTTTGTGTTTGGTCATACCAAGTGTTTTCTGCGCTATAGTGTCCTTTCGATAAAATCCGCTCGATACGTATGTTGGGATTTTGGAACAACGTTTGGCATAATTCTTCGGGCAGTTGTCGTGGAATATCGGTAAACAAGGACGCAGGGCTGATGTTCATAACTCAATCTGGATCAAAGAGGAGGGGGAATGAATAATAATAAAATTTTTTCTGAGGTAATGGCGAGGGCTATTGAAAAAGCCCCTGATACTGCACAATTCATCAGGCGATGGTGTGATAAGGCCAAATGTCTGGATTTTCTGGCGCCACTGTTGCTGCGATTGTATTTAGTGCCTGTCTTATGGATGGCGGGTAGCAAAAAGTTCATGAGTTTTACCGAAACCGCTGACTGGTTTGGCAATGCCGAATGGGGTTTGGGTTTGCCGGCACCGTATGTGTTGGTGTTTCTGGTGGCGCTGTTTGAAACCTTAGGGGCGCTATTTCTATTGCTTGGCTTTGCGACGCGGCTGATAGCTCTACCTTTGATGGTGATTATGGCCGTGGCTGCGGTCACCGCGCATTTGAAAAATGGCTGGTTGGCTATCGCCACAGGTAGTGGGATTTTTGCCACCGATCGCACTATGGGGGCAATGGAACGATTGCAGCAAGCCAAAGAAATGTTACAAGCGCAGGGTAATTATGAATGGCTGACCGAAAATGGCAGCTTGGTGATTTTGAACAACGGCATCGAATTTGCCGCCACCTATTTTGTGATGCTATTGGTGCTGTTTTTCTTGGGCGGTGGTCGCTTCGTCAGTTTGGATTACTGGTTGGCGCGGCGCTATTTCAACGATTGATTCAAGCTGTTTTGGCGGTTGCGTCCTGCACCAAAATCCAGGGTTTCACCACAACCGCCCAAACTTCTGTTTTATTTAAATACCACTGGCTGGCTTGCTGGTCGGAGACTGGCGCAATCTGTTGGTTTGCCAGCCAGTCTTCAACCAAGGCTGTGTTGTCGATGGAAAATTGATAAGCCACCTCAATTAAATCGACATCGTTACTGACTGCAATCGCTAAACCGGCAGCAAAAAAGCGTTGGAGTTCCAACCATGATATCAACGATGTTTCCAGATTAACCTTGGCTTTTTCCAGTTCGCGGGTAGTATCAGTAATTTTCATGTTCCGGTTGTTGGGGCTATGTTGTAGACTGCCGGGTTATTTTATCGCAACCTGCTTCAAAACAGACTAGTGAGGAGTCATTCATGTCAATTTTGAGTTCAATAAAAAAGCGTTCTACCCTGGATGCTGCTATCAAACACGTAGCGCAAGCGCGTAAATGCGATGCCGGTAAAGCTGAGCAACTTTATAAAAGCGCCTATCAGGGCTTTGCCAGCGTGATTGCGGATAACTTGATGTTTTCTGAAGCCTTGTATCACTGGGGATTTGCTTTGCTGCATGAGGCCAGAAGCAAACCCACTGCTGAAGCGATCGAAATTTACGAAGATGCCATCTCCAAGTTTTCGTTTTGTTTGCTGACCTCTACAAATTATTTGGGCGCTGCGATTGATGGCGGTGTAGCGTTTATGGAATTGGCTCGTATCAGTCCAGATGATGGCAAAGCCAGTCTGTATGGTTTGGCCGAGGATTTCTTTGAAAAAGCCTGCCGGATACAGAAGGGCAGCGCTGCATATAACTTGGCTTGTATCAATGCATTACGGGGCGATGAGGAGGCTTGTCAGCAGTTTTTACAGCAAGCTAAAGAGTACGGTAGTTTGCCTGACGAAGCCAATATAATGCAGGATGATGACATGGATAATGTTAAACAGGCGGTTTGGTTTAACGAATTTATAGCGGCTTTAAGAGCCGAACCTGAGCCCGTGCGAGAAAAGTTGGTTGATGCCGAGATCAATGGCGAACCTTCATTCAAGCTCAAAAAAACCGAAGACTTTGATTATTACTCGTAATAGTGAATTGACCGGTTGCAAATAGTTGTCAGTGTGTGGGTTAGCGAAAGGCAACGCTAGACGGACAAATATTTACCTGATTATGCAGAGTCTGCAGCCGAGCCGGGAATCGTCAACTCGGCAAGGCTGCGAAGATGCACTGGCTTGGAGCATTGGCGTTTCTCCGCTGGTTACTGATTATTGGTATTTTACGCTGACAAGAGCATTCTCAAAGCTAATCAGTAAACAACGGCTTATAAATTGCCATGCAACAAACGCCATAAAAAAAGGGCCTTTCGGCCCTTTCTTCATGGCAACAAGCTATACATTTATTCGCTGTCAATATCCTTCATGCTCAATCTAACCCGTCCTTGACGATCGATTTCCAGCACTTTAACTTTTACCACATCGCCTTCAGACAGTTTGTCGCTGACTTTCTCGACGCGTTCATCTGAGATTTGTGAAATGTGCACCAAGCCGTCTTTGCCGGGCAGGATGGTCACGAATGCACCAAAGTCCATTAAACGTACCACTTTGCCTTCGTAGACTTTGCCCACTTCGACTTCTGCGGTGATTTCCTCAATCATGCGGCGAGCTTCTTCGCCGGCGGCTCTATCGACAGAGGCTACGTTGACGATGCCATCGTCGGTCAAATCAATGCTCGCACCAGTTTGCTCGGTAATGGCACGGATAGTAACGCCACCTTTACCAATGACTTCGCGGATTTTTGCCGGATCGATTTTGAAGGTGATGATGCGTGGCGCAAAGTCAGACATTTCAGCACGGGTGCTGGACAAGGCTTTGTTCATTTCGCCCAAAATATGCAGACGGCCATGTTTGGCTTGTTCCAGTGCGACTTTCATGATTTCCGGGGTGATGCCGTCGATCTTGATGTCCATTTGCAAAGCGGTAACACCGTTTTCGGAACCTGCCACTTTAAAGTCCATATCACCCAGGTGATCTTCGTCACCCAGGATGTCGGACAACACTGCAAAGTTGTCGCCTTCCTTAATCAAACCCATCGCGATACCGGCAACGGGGGCTTTGATAGGCACGCCGGCATCCATCAATGCCAAGCTGCTGCCGCACACGGAGGCCATGGAACTGGAGCCGTTGGATTCGGTGATTTCAGATACCACGCGAATTACGTAAGGAAATTCGCTCATGTTGGGGAGAACCGCAGCAACGCCGCGTTTTGCCAAACGACCATGACCGATTTCGCGACGCTTTGGAGAGCCGACAAAACCGGTTTCACCAACGCTATACGGAGGGAAGTTGTAATGCAGCATGAACGGGTCTTTGTATTCGCCCGATAATGCATCAATGATCTGTGCATCGCGTTCGGTGCCCAACGTAGCAACCACCATGGCTTGAGTTTCGCCGCGGGTAAACAGGGCGGAGCCATGGGTTCTTGGTAATACGCCGGTGCGGATACTGATCGGTCTGACGGTGGTCAGGTCGCGACCATCGATACGTTTACGGTCATGCAAAATAGCACCACGCACAACGTCATATTCCAAATGTTCGATAACGTTGCGAATGTCTTTTTCAGTAAACTGATCGTCAGCGGTCAGTTTTTCCACTACGGCACTGCGAATAGCGCTGAGGGTATCTTGTCTGACCAGTTTTTCAGCAATTTGGTAGGCGGCTTTAATGCCGGCTTCTGCTTCTGCAGCAACGGCTGCTTTTAAAGCGGCATTAGTTTCGGCAGCTGTCCAGGCAATTGCAGGCGTGCCGACTTCGGAGGCAAACTCATTGATCGCGTTGATAGCAACTTGCATTTGTTCGTGACCAAACAATACCGCACCCAGCATCACTTCTTCAGATAGCAAATCCGCTTCAGATTCGACCATCAATACAGCGTGTTGTGTACCCGCAACCACTAGTTGCAATTGCGATTCTTTCAATGCGGGTTTGTCCGGATTCAGCAAATAGCCGCCGTCTTTATATCCGACACACGCAGCACCCAGTGGGCCGTTGAAGGGCAGGCCGGAAACGGCCAATGCTGCAGATGCGCCGAGCAGGGCAGGGATCTCGGTATCGACTTCCGGGTTCAAAGACACCACGGTGGCGATAATTTGTACTTCGTTAGTGAAACCTTCGGGAAACAATGGGCGGATAGGGCGGTCAATCAGGCGAGAGATTAGCGTTTCGTTTTCGCTCGGACGTCCTTCGCGTTTGAAAAAGCCACCGGGGATTTTGCCTGCTGCGAATGCTTTTTCCTGATAGTTCACGGTCAACGGGAAAAAGTCTCCACCGGTCGCTTCTTTTTTGCCAACCACAGTCACCAATAAAGAGGTGCCTTCCACATCAATCATTACCGCGCCATTGGCTTGACGGGCAATTTCACCGGTTTCTAAGGTGACGAGACGATCGCCGTACTGAAATTGTTTCCTGATAGGATTCACTATAAGGTTCCTTTGGGTTTAAAGGTTGTTTTGAAAATTTGCCATAAAGCAGACATACCCACAGGGCATAAACGGCACCCGAAAGTGCCGTTTCTTTAAAAGCGTTACTTACGAATGCCCAAACGCTCGATCAAAGAGCGATAACGAGCAACGTCGGTATTTTTAAGATAATCCAACAGTTTGCGACGTTGATTAACCATGCGCAACAGGCCGCGGCGCGAGTGGTTATCTTTTTTGTTGGCGGCAAAGTGTGGTGTCAACTGGTTGATGTTGGCGGTCAATAAAGCAACCTGAACTTCGGTGGAGCCGGTATCGGAATCTGACAGACGGTATTCTTCAACGATTGCTTTTTTTTGTGGTGCGGTTAATGCCATTCTTAATCCCTATCGATTAATGAGTTGATAAATAAAGTCATCTGTTGATGACAAGTAAACATCGCGCCCACAATAGGGTGCAGGTGCGGATGAATTTTTCAGTACCATCAGGCTGATTGATGGTTCAGATTAAATATTTTCTTCGGAGCTAGTTTATCATTTAAAAGGATTTCTCCCAAACCTAAAAAGGTTTGTTGGCTGTACATACGAACAGTGCCCATAGGCTGACCGGTAAACAAAATTTGTTGACCGTGATTAATGTTGATGGCTTGCTCCGGCGTCAGGGAAATGGCCGGAATATCACTTAAAGGGGCATCAACAGCTATCAGGCATTCTGTTAATTGAGCTGAGTTCATGCTCTGTAGTTGTTCCAACGTGTAGGCCTGTTCAATTGCAAATATGCCGGCTGCCGTTCGCCGCAATTCGGTCACTGTTGCACAAGTAGCCATCGCATGACCAATATCTTCTGCCAATGAACGGATATAGGTGCCTTTGGAACAACACACATCCAGTGTGACGGATTCCTGATCGAAAGCCAGCAGAGTTAATTTATGTATACTGATGCGCCGTGGCGGTCTGTCAACGATTTGGCCTTCCCGGGCCAATTCATAAAGTTTTTTGCCGTGATGTTTCAGTGCTGAATACATCGGAGGGACTTGCTCTATCGGACCGGTAAACTGCTGTAAACAGTCCAGTAATTCGGCTTCAGTAAAGCTGGGTACGGGCATTTCTCTGATGACAATGCCTTCGCTGTCGCCGGTATCGGTCATCACACCCAGGCGGAAGGTGACTTGATAGCGTTTATCGTCATCCAGCATCAAAGCCGAGACTTTGGTGGCTTCGCCAAAACACAAGGGTAACAAGCCTGTTGCCAGTGGATCCAGGCTCCCCGTATGTCCGGCTTTGTTGGCATTCAATAAACGCCTGATTTCCTGCAAAGCTTTGTTCGATGACACACCTTGGCGTTTATCAAGCAACACGATGCCATGCACATCGCGCCCGGACTTGCGTTTTGACATCAATCGTCCTGTTGAGGTTGATCCAAGTCGTGAAGCAACTCAGATACCCGCATGCCGGTGTCAAAGGAATGATCGTAAATAAAATGTAATTCGGAAATATGCCGTAACCGCATGCGCTTGGCTAGCTCATGGCGGATAAACGGCGCTATTTCATTTAATGCCGTCACGTTAGTTTTCTTGCCTGCTTCATCCGCATTCAACACGGTGATGTAGATTTTAGCGACCGCCAGATCTTTGCTTAACACCACCTCATTGACGGTAACAAATCCCACTCGCGGATCATGCACTTCACGCTGAAGAATGCTGGCCAGCTCTTTTTGCATTTGTGAGGCAACTCGCTGGCTACGACCGAACTCTTTTGGCATGGATTAAATTTCCCGTTTCACTTCGATGCGCTCAAAGACTTCGATTTGATCGCCTTCTTTAACATCGTTGTAGTTCTTAACGCCGATACCGCACTCCATGCCCATTTTGACTTCGTTGACATCGTCTTTGAAGCGGCGCAGAGATTCAAGCTGTCCTTCGTAAATCACCACGTTGTTGCGCAAGACCCGGATAGGCAAGTTGCGTTTGACAAAGCCGTCGACCACCATACAGCCGGCAATTGCACCAAATTTCGGAGAACGGAACACGTCCCGCACTTCGGCCAAACCGACGATTTTTTCTTGAATGTCCGGTGCCAGCATACCGCTGATAGCGCGCTTCACCTCGTCGATAGCTTCGTAAATGATGCTGTAGTAATGCAGATCGATGTCTTTTTCTTCGATCAATTTACGGGCAACTGCGTCGGCGCGAACGTTGAAACCAATCAGAATCGCGCTGGAAGCCAGTGCCAAGTTGGCATCGCCTTCGTTGATGCCGCCTACGCCGCCGTATATACATTTAACCTGTACCTCATCGGTGGTCAGGCTGACCAGGGATTCGCGGAGTGCTTCCAGGCTGCCTTGTACGTCGGTTTTGATGACTACGTTCAACGTCGATGTTTCGCCGGCCGACATTCTGGAGAATACATCGTCCAGTTTGGAGGCTTGGGCTGCAGCCTGACGGTTGGATTTTTTACGATCTTCACGATGTGCAGCCAATTCGCGGGCGACACGTTCGTTTTGCACCACCAGGAACTCATCACCGGCATCAGGTGTGCCGGATAGGCCTAAAATTTCCACAGGCGCACTTGGGCCGGCTGATTTGATGGAGTGGGCATTTTCGTCGAACATGGCTCTGATACGACCATATTCATGACCACACAATACAAACTCGCCTTTGCTCAAAGTGCCTTTTTGAATCAGGATGGTGGCAACCGCGCCGCGGCCTTTATCCAGTCGGGACTCGATACAGATGCCTGAGGCAATGCCTTCGGCGGGGGCTTTTAATTCCAGAATCTCAGCTTGTACGATCAAGGCCTCGATCAGTTCATCGATACCGGTACCGACTTTGGCAGAGACGCGCAGGAACTGCACATCGCCACCCCATTCTTCAGGTACGACATTCAGTGTTGCCAATTCCTGCATGACCCGGTCAGGATTGGCTTCCGGTTTGTCGATTTTGTTCAAGGCGACAATGATAGGTACATTGGCTGCACGGGCATGCTCAATGGCTTCTTTGGTTTGCGGCATTACGCCATCATCAGCAGCCACCACCACGATGACGATGTCGGTCACTTCCGCGCCGCGAGCCCGCATTGCAGTAAACGCAGCATGGCCAGGGGTATCCAGGAAGGTAACAGAGCCATGGTCGGTTTTCACCTGATAGGCGCCGATATGCTGGGTAATGCCACCGGCTTCACCTGCGGCCACACGGGTTTTGCGGATGTAATCCAGCAAAGAGGTTTTACCGTGGTCAACGTGACCCATGATGGTGACGATGGGTGCGCGCGGCAATAATTTTTGATCCTCGGCATCACCCATGACTTCGGCCAGCATTTCCTGTTCAAAGTCATCTTCGCTTTGCATGATGGCTTTATGACCCATTTCTTCGACCAAAATTACCGCCGTTTCCTGGTCGATAGCTTGGTTGATGGTGGTCATGATGCCCAGCTTCATCAGATGTTTGATGACCTCTGCGGCCTTGATATTCATTTTCGAGGCCAAGTCGGAAACGATAATGGTTTCCGGAATGGTTACCTCAAACACTGTCGGTAAAACCGGTTTTTCGAATTTATGTCTGCCACCTTGCAACTCAATTTCAAACTCAGGTTTTTCACGGCGTCCCGGTTTGCCTTTTTTGCCTTTGCCGCGACGGGCAGCATCGCTAGTGTCGGCCACAATATCAGTTGAAGGTCCACGGGCGGGTTTGAAGTCCTGTTTTTTCTTATGCAAGGTTTGCTGTTTGGCTTCAGCGGCTTTTCTGACTTTTTCCGCGTTCCTTTCAACCGCAGCTTCCAGTCGCTGTTTCTTTTCCTGTTCCAGTCGGTCTTCTGTGCTGAGTTCTGGTTTGGCAGGGGCTGCAGCGGGTGCTTCTGACAACGTTTCAGCTACAACTTCGATCTTAGGGGCTTCTGTAATTTCAGCGGGCGTAGTGTCAGCTTCGATTGGCTCGGCAACTGTTTCTGCTGATGCAGGGTCTGCTTCAGCCATAGGTGTCGACATTTCGGCGTCTTGTTTCAATTGCGCTTCATGCTGGCGACGTTTCTCTTCCTCAGCAGCTTGTAGGCGTTTTTGTTCTTCCAATGCTGCCAACGCTTGTCTGGCCTGTTCAACTTCGCGCTGTTCGTCTGTGACAACGGCTTCGCTGCGCTTGATATAGGTTTTTTGTTTACGTACTTCAACACTGACGGTCTTGGTGCCGGTGCCGGGTGCGGACGATTGGCGCAGCTCGGTTTTGGTGCTGCGCTTCAGGGTGATGCGTTTGGGGCTGGCGTTTTCCTGTGCGGAATCTGCTTTACCATGGCGCTTACGCAAATGGTCGAGTAATTTGACCTTTTCGTCTTCGCTGATGATATCGTCAGGATCGGTGGCGGTTAAGCCGGCTTCCTTCAGTTGTTCCAAAAAACGATCCAAAGGGATGCCGACTACTTCTGCTAATGCCTGTACTGTTTTATCACTCATAGAATCCTCCGCCTTAGCCCTTGTCCTCTGCGAACCAGGATTCGCGGGCTTTCATAATTAGTTTACCTGCTCGATCTTCATTCATGCCGGTAAAATCGATAATATCGTCTATCGATTGTTCGGCCAAATCGTCCAGGGTGACAATGCCTTTGGCTGCCAGTTCGTGGGCCAATGTTTCGTCCATGCCGTCCATTGCCAATAAGTCAGCGCTTGGTTCGGAGGTTTCGATTTTTTCTTCCGAAGCAATGGCTTTGATCAGCAGTGCGTCTTTGGCACGGCTGCGAAGCGCTTCCACCAGTTCTTCGTCAAAACCTTCGATTTCCAGCATTTCATCTACCGGGATGTAGGCGATTTCTTCAATGTTGCTCAGGCCTACCTCAACCAGTACATCGGCGATTTCCTCATCGACATCCAGCAATTCCATGAACTCTTGCTTGGCCTTGGCGGCGGTGGCATCCAGATTTTTATCGACTTGCGAGGCATCTTGAATGTTCAGCTCCCAACCGGTCAGTTCCGAAGCCAGGCGCACGTTTTGGCCGCCGCGACCGATGGCTTGTGACAAACTGTCTGTGGTGACCGCAACGTCCATGCTGTGTTTGTCTTCGTCAACCACGATCGACTGTATTTCAGCCGGCGACATGGCGTTGATGACAAACTGCGCTTCGTTTGGATTCCATAAAATGATGTCGACGCGTTCGCCGGCTAGCTCATTAGAGATGGCTTGCACTCGGGAGCCGCGCATACCGACGCAAGCGCCGACTGGGTCCAGGCGCGGGTCGTTGGCTTTCACGGCGATTTTGGCGCGTGAACCAGGATCGCGGGCGGCACCCATGATATTGATCAAGCCTTCGCCCACTTCGGGTACTTCCAGACGGAACAGGGCAATCAATAATTCCGGTGCAGTGCGGCTGACAAATAATTGTGGGCCGCGTGGTTCGGAGCGCACGTCCTTCAAGTAACCGCGCACCCGGTCGCCCATACGGATGGGTTCTCTGGGAATCATGTCTTCACGGGCAATGTAGGCCTCAACATGACCGCCCAGGTCCAGATAGATGCTGCCTTTTTCCAGGCGTTTAACCACGCCGGTAATTAATTCGCCCACACGGTCTTTGTAAGCTTCGACGATTTTCTTACGTTCAGCTTCGCGGACTTTTTGAATGATGACCTGTTTAGCGGTTTGTGCGGCTATGCGGCAAAATGCAACCGATTCGACTTCTTCTTCGACGTAGTCGCCGACCTGGATATCCTGATTATCGAATTGAGCTACTTCCAGCAGCGTTTGCCAGCTTGGGAACTCCACGTCGCCATTAATCTCAGGGTTGGCGTCCACGACCAACCAGCGGCGGTAAGTGACGTAGTCACCGGTTTGGCGATTGATGGCGACGCGCGCTTTAATAGGATTTTCATAACGTTTGATGGTTGCAGCTTCTAAGGCGGACTCAATGGCCTGAAAGATTATTTCTTTGTCGATTTCTTTTTCGTTAGCAAAAACATCCGCTACCAATAGAATTTCTTTATTTGCCACTGCTTCCTCCTTTTTTGAGTAAATATTCCGGCACTAATCGCGCCTTGCTCATTGCTTGAAAAGGGACTTTGATGGTCTGTTCGCCTTCCAGCAAAATGACATGGTCACCTTCAACAGCCTGTATCAGGCCTATAATTTTTCTGCGTTTATCGATGGGTTTAAACAGGTTTACGTTCACAGTGCTGCCAACATAGCTTGCAAATTGGCTCAATTTAAAAAACGGTCTGTCTGCGCCGGGGGAGGAAACTTCCAATTGATATTCACCTGGAATAGGATCTTCCACATCCAGCATGCCGCTCAATTGGTGACTGACTTTGGTGCAGTCATCCACCAGGATGCCGTTTTCGCTGTCGATATAAATCCGCAGCATGCCGTGAGTCGGATGTGGGTTGTATTCGATGCCCACGCATTCATAGCCAAGACCTTCGACAATGGGTTCGATAAGATCAACCAAGTGCTCAGGAGCCTGTTTCATGTCCGTTTCGCCTTTCTAAAACACAAAAAAAAAGAGCCTCAGGCTCTTCCATAAACATCTATAAACCCAGTGGACTTGTTAAAGTCCCTTAAAACAAAAAACCCCATGAAGGGGCTCTTTGATAAAAACCGGGAAAGCATGGTGCCCAGGGACAGAATCGAACTGTCGACACGAGGATTTTCAGTCCTCTGCTCTACCGACTGAGCTACCTGGGCATGTATCGCTTGTTGTTGACAGCAAGTACTCAACAATTCGGCCATTGTACAGAATCAAAATTGATTAAGCAATCTTGATGTGCGGGATTGGCTGGAATAAGCGTGTTAAAAACTGCCCGATGGCCCATATCGGTAAGGCTGTGCGGCGTTAAGAGGCCACTGCTGTATTTGCACGTTTTCTAGCGCCCCGGATTGTTTTAAATAGTAATAACCGCCACCGCCAAAAGCCAGTGCAATCATTACTGCGAAGGTGATTTTCCAGATGCTATAAGGCCGTTCACCTTGCACTTTACCGGTTCTGCCATTGATGACAAATCGATAAGACTGATCCTGATAACGAAATGCAGCTGACCAGACCGGCAACAAGCAATGTTTATAGGTTGTGCCACTATGACGCGTGTTGACGTTGTGAATGCGTTGATGGTCGCCGCCGATGGCATGGCAAATATCCCGATAAATCTGATTATCCATCACCTGTCTGGCCACATCGAAGCCATCCGCTAATTCCACTTGATAATACTCACTGCGAAAACCGCTTAAGTAATTTTCATCATAAGGAATAAGGGCATGCAAATCCCAAGGCTGGAGCGTATCCAGGATTTTGCGCGGCAATGAATTGCTGGCACCAACCAATACGTCATCAAAAAACCGTTGTACCTGTCCGGAGACGGGCGTCCAACGTACTTTGGGAACTTGTCGGGTTTCAGTAACCAGCCGGTTATTTCTGACAACTTGTACCTGTTCTTGCACGTAATATACATCCCCGCGCTCGCCGCTATAGCTGCTGCTGGTTTGACTATCGAAGGTCCAAAACGGCAGATAGACGCCCGTCAGTTTGGTATCGCTACGCGCATATTTTTTGACAGCATTCGGCGCAAACCACAGTCTGTTGATCCATTTCTGAAATTGTTGCCGAGCTTTAGCTTCGTCAATACTGAACGGCAATAAGGATTTGGGTTGAATCGGTTTGATTTGCGCGGTGCTGGTGACAATCGGCGTACCGCAAAACGGGCATTCACCGGCATGATTTTTGGCCTCAAATTGAAACCCCGCGCCGCATTCATCGCAGTGAATGCTGGGTGATGACGGCGCTGCGCGGTTTTCAGATAGTGTTTGCAGGGCCTGCTTAAGATCGTACTCTTCAATACTACTGCGGCGCAGCTCGATTAAATTTTCCGTGCCGCAATGAGCGCACTGTAAATGGGTTGTGCCAGGTGCATATTTCAGCACTGCGCCACATTGTCTGCAGGGAAACTGTTGCTGGGTTTGCCAAGGATTGAAATTGCCTTTCACGGTCATCTGTTTGCGTGTTGTGAATGCGTTAACCGGTCGTAACTGACCCGCTTTTAAGCATTGGGAAGCGGTGGTGGGGTGAGGGCGAAGGCGGGGCCTAATTCGGCGAGATTTTCAGCCGCTGTCCATTCCGTTAATTGCGCATGCCAGATCAAGGTTTGACGATTGACGTCACCGACTCGGATCTTCGTCAGCAACTCGGCAAGACCAAACGGCCCCTGTTGTTGACCAGCTAAAGCCACAAAATATTGCACCGCATTAGGAATTGGCGGAGGACTAGCGACTTGAGCCACAGATGATGGTTGCGTTAGGGTTTTGCCCAGATTTTGCGCCATCGCAAAGCCTATACCCATGCCTATACCATCAGCTGCGCCACCGGGGTTATTGGCCGCAGCAGTTAAAGCCTCTGCGGTCTGGAATTGGGTATAGCGGCCCAGATCGCCGATGATGCCCATACTGGTGCGCTTGTCCAGTGCTGCTTCCACTTCCGGGGGTAAGGAAATGTTTTCCACCAACAGTTGCAGTACATCCAGGCCATACGCGGCAAACTCGGGCTTTAATCTATCCGTGATAAAGTCACCCAATTCATCATAATTGCCGGCCAAATCCAGCAATGGGATGCCGGACGCACCCAGAATATCCCCAAAACGAGCCACGATCAGATTGCGCAATTGATCGGCAATGTCGCCGGTTTGAAAGTATCCTCCTGTGCCGACAATTTCCTTCAAGAACAGCTGAGGCTGGATAATTTTCAGTGTATAAGTGCCGAAAGCGCGTAACCGCACAGGGCCGAACTCTTTGTCTCGCAACATGATAGGGTTTTTGGTGCCCCATTTCAGATCGGTAAAACGGCGCATATTGATGAAATACACTTCCGCTTTGAACGGGCTGGCAAAGCCGTGCGGCCAGCTTTCCAGTGTGGTCATGATCGGCATGTTGCGGGTTTCCAGCTGATACAAACCCGCTTCAAAGACATCAGCGATACGGCCTTCGTTCACTAAAATGGCCGTTTGCGATTCGCGCACCGTCAGCATTGCGCCGTATTTGATTTCGTTACCGTAGCGCTCAAACCGATACACCATGGTGTTTTGACTGTCATCGGTCCATTCGATGACATCAACAAACTCGCCGAATAATTTATCTAAAATACCCACGGACAGTTTCTCCTAAGCCGACACGCCAGATTGCGCCGAAACCAGCGACTTTCTCAACTCGGCTTCACAGTGTTGTAACTGCAGCACGGCCTCACCACGCATTTTTTTGCCTTCATCAGCAATTTGCAGGCTTTCCTGAATGGTGGCAATCAACGCCTGATTGGCTTGCTTGACCACTTCAATATCAAACACGCCGCGTTCCAACTGTTTGCGGGTTTCCGCGTTGGCCAGTTTCAGATTTTCCGCGTTGGCTGCCAGCAGGTCGTTAGTCAGGTCGGTGGCGGCTTTGACAGTTTCTGCTGCCTGCGATGATCTGAAAATGGTCACGGCAGTTGCCAGCTGTTGTCGCCACAGCGGAATGGTGTTGACGATGGTGGAATTGATTTTGTTCACCAAGCCTTTGTCGTTCTCCTGTACCAATCGAATGCTAGGCAGGCTTTGCATGGCGACCTGTCGGGTCAGTCGCAAATCATGTACGCGCCGCTCCAGATCGTCCCGCACCGCTCGCAAGTCACGCAGCGTTTGCGCAGCCAGAACGTCCTGACTGGCTTCTGCGGCAGCCGACTGTTGCGGAATGATGTGAGTATCCAGTTCACGCAGCTTTTCATCACCTGCGGCAATGTACTCTTCCAGGCTGTGAAAATAGTCCAGATTGGCCTGATACAGCCGATCCAGCGAAGCAATGTCAGTTAGCAGGGTGGTTTTGTGTTTTTCCAGCCGATCGGTGATGTCGTCGATTTGCTTGCGCACGTCTTCGTATTGCTGGATAAATTTGACTACCGGTTTGGCTTTACCCAGTAGTTTGGCAAAAAAACCGGGTTTTTGATTAGGATCGAGATCGGTTAAATCAAAGCCGCGAATGGTGGCAACCATGTTATTCAAATCGTCGCCAGCTGGCCCGGTTTCCTTGTTTTTCACGCCTTCCAGCATGCGGTCTGAGACAGTGGTTAATTGCTCCTGAGCCTTGCTGCCAAAAAATAACACCGACTGACTGTCCTTGATGTCTATCTCCTGCAGTAATTGCTGAATTTTTAATTGCTTTTCCGCAGAGGCCTCAGCAAGCGGCATGATCTCACTGCTGACGCCGGGCACGATTTCGTGTCCGCTAGCCGGTTGGGTTTGTAACGCTGTGTTGACGGGTTCTGCTGGTTCACTCATAACAATTATCCCTTACATAATAGTGCTAAATTACATGATGCCTTCGCGTTTGAGCTGTGCCGTCAAAACCTCGATTTTAACGTCAAGATCAAACACATCCTCTTCCAATAGTTTTTGTCTTTGTTCGGTAAAAGCGGATTCAATAGCTTGCAAAGCTTGCCGAAAGTTTTGTTCCAAAGCTTGAGAACTGACTTGTTGATGGGTTTTAGCATAACCCTGTACAACCTGCTGCACATTCTCCAGATACACATTTAAAAATTTGCGGGCACGTCTAATGCCGCGTGGATCAGCTTCCAGATCGGCAATAACCCCAGAGGCAATCTCGCAAATCCGTTCTATATGCTGATTGAATTCAGCTTGGCTGATGTTTCGATTGGCCTGTGCAATAGATTGGATAATGCCAAGTGCATCGGCTAGAGTCTGTCTGATCTCGTCACCGGAATAACCCTGAGTGGCCGGGATGGTTTTTCGTTCACGCGTATCAAACCCGTAACTTAAATACATGCCTAAAAATGCCCCGCCCGCATATACAGCAGCCATCACGATCGATTGTTGATGACCCAGCATTGTCAGCAGGCCGGTGTTGATAGCCACTAAAAGTGCAGCTAACAGTTTAAACGGCCATCTAGCTGGGTTTTGCAAACGATTTTGCGGGTTCGGATTTTCAGCCCGAAGGCCTTTGCGCAGCCAGATAGCGGCAAGGATATATAAGCTAAAAGCCACCGAATTGAGTATTACCGTCATGACATGGCCTTTGATCAGGCCAATCACCGCCGCCGGGATAAGGGCCAATGACAGGAAATACACTAACAAGCCGCGTGGCGAATACTGTTTCAAGCTTTCGCCGGTGAAACGTTTAGCGGATTTGAATTTAGGCAGAACGGTCATTGGCGGTCACCCGTCTGTTGTGCCCGATCTGTCTCAGGCGCGGCTTTAACCAAAGATTGGCAAGTCGCTAGGCCCATGGTCGACACCAGCAGAATAAAACCTAACAATTTTTTAAAGAATCCAGACATTGTTCAAGCCCTTGCGCGTTGAAAAAATAACAGACTAATCCAAATCGCCGCTAGACGTCGATAGTCTATTGATTATCTTGCGGCATGATGGATTAAACCCTGTTGCCGCTGAAGAACGGACGGGTAGCAAATACGCTATCGGCAAAGCGCTTGCCTTGCCAGGATAAACTGCGCTTCAACACGAAATCAAACCGAAACGGATGATACTCTTGCAGTGTTTCTAAGGGTTCCAAAGCGCTGTCCGGCAATAACCCGGCCTTGGCAAACGCCTTGGGTTTGATGAGTGGCAATATACCGGTTAAAGGATAATCCGAACCATAGAGCAACCGGTTGTGCCAACGGGTCTCAGTCAGCAGGGTTTTGATGACCTCAATATCGCGGTTACGCAACACAATCGCCGAAATATCTCCGTATAAATGGTCTTGCCATTGCTTGTCAGTCATTAGTTGACAAAACAGGTCAAAGCTTCTGACCTCCTGACCGGCATCATCGACATCGTTTCCCAAAGTGGCGCAGTGGGCGATGACGACTTTTACGCCGGCATCTAAGGCGCGGCGAAGACGTAACGGGTTGCCGAACAACGGTAAATTCGCACCGTGCAGCGCATTTTCTTCACCGCCATGCGTGATAATCGGTATGTTCAGTTTGGCCGCTGCCTGATAAAACCGGTCGCATTGCGGCGAAGCCGGGTCTATACCCATCACCGGCGGCAACCATTTGATAGCCCGTGCCCCGTTGCCGACGGCTTGTTCAAGTACCTTGACGCAGTCTTGTCTATAAGGGTGAATGCTGGCGACCCATTCGAAGCGTTCCGGATATTGCTGGGCCAGACTTTGAGCATATTCGTTCGGTACGAAAAAGGCAGTGTTGGCATGATCGGGATCGCCATTGGCGCCATGGGCCCGATCGAATGCATACAGCATGGCTTTAGCACCTTTCGGCATACTATCCATGAGTGCGCGTAAGCGATTGACAAAGGCCAAATCCTGAGCCGTATCGCCGATACAAGCCGCATTGGCGTAGGCCCAATGTTGTAATGATTGGATCGGATGCCGCAACGGTGCATGCATATCCGGCGTTTGGGTAATGCCGCTACCACTATCGCCAGAACCGACAATATGGGTATGGCAATCCCACCAGTCGATTGGGTCAATCCCTTGCCATGCAAGGGTTTCCAATGCTGAAACTGGCGTGACCGCTGGATCAAGGCATGGATTTTTCAGCCTAAACAAAGCGGCTGCAGGTGTGCTGGTTGTTGCCAAGCCAGCCGTAGCCAGCTTTAGAAAATGACGTCGGGAGCGGTTGCAAATGGCGTTTGAGGCGCTAATGGATGGTTTCATGTTGGTGGTTAAAAGAAAAGGCTGTTTGCATTCTAGGGTTGGAAATCGTCAATATTGCAACCCATTTGTTCAATCCTACGTTAGGTTTCCTGATTATAAAACGGCTTCAGCAGCCTGGTCATGCTTGTGGCGGAAGACTGGAGGCTTTCGTCAAGCATCCCTATAAGCCTGGGCGTAACGCAATAGCCAACTTGAATACCCGTCTAACCCTTATTCTGGGATCTGCCCTTTAGTACGTATTGACAGCATCTAGCCTCAAGTTAAGATTAACCCACCATAACATCACGTAGATCATGCCATGTCACAGCTACTAAATCGTGCACGTTCCCTTATTCAATCAAACTCACCACTTGTTGCTGCGCTTGCCATCTTACCGGTCAGTACTATGGCGCAGGCCGACACCGTGTCGCTTAGCGACTTACAGGTCAATTATTCCGGTGCCTATTTTTACAATTCATCAGGCTACTTTGCGGAATACGATTCAGGACCAAGCGATAGTCAGGTGTTTAACGAAACAAATCCTGACGGCTCTCCCAAACTGTATGGCTCACTATCAGTCAGTGCGGCAGAATTGTATGCACATAACATGCACTATGATGACGAAGGAAACCCAGCTTATTTCTCTCGTGATGCCGGAGCAGTTATGGTGTGGGGTGGCACGGTGCAACGGGTGCCCGGTGTTGGCGACTCGCTGAGTATCCATTACGATTTCAGTGTGGGCTTTGATGCGCCTGCCACGGGTGTAAGCTATTTTCTGTCAGCCTACTTAGGCAGTTACGAACCTAGCAATCATGTTTACAATTCCCTGTTGAACAATTGGACGGAAATAAACGGCGAAAATCTGCTGGGCAACGTCACTACCCAGCCGTTACAGGACTATGAAATAGGTTCGGAAAATTACTATTGGCAAATTGTCGTCGGTGTATATGGCTCAGCTTATGACTGGGGACAAACCGACAATGGTATTTACACCACCCATTTTCCCGGCGTTTCGCTCACTGTGCCAAATCAGTCGATCGATGTAAGTTATGTTGCGGCTGTGCCCTTACCCGGCGCTGCAGTGTTATTCCTGGGCGGATTGCTGCCTTTACTGTCAATAGCCGGACGACGCAACGCTTGAGTCAATCGGGCGATTTGGCTGCAACACCACGCCTGTTATTACTGCTGATCCAATCCCCTTTTGACGGCTCGAGCGGAGCAGCAGTATCAATGCGGCATATGGCTTACCTGCTTGCCAAATCCGGCTGGCAGGTTCATGCCCTGTCTACTGACTTGACCGAAGGGGATGCCACCAATGTATTTCCCCATGCCGCCAGGATAAGTCGCGAGTGCGACGCTAACACCGAAAATCAAGCGATCCTTCGGGTACAGCACGAAGGTATCACTTTCGAACTCATCGAATGCGGTCAACATTCCCCAGAACACGCGCGCGTCAATAGGTTCGATTTTTTTGACCGTCGTTATGTGGAAATACTCGATACATTTCGGCCCGATTTGATACTGACCTTTGGTGCAACACATGCAGATTTGCATCGTCGCGCCATAGCTCGCACCCGAGGTATTCGGGTGATATTTGCGTTGCATAATTTGGCGTATTTGCGCGACAGTATTCAGGAATACGATGAACTGTTAGTGCCATCGGCAATTATGGCGAACCGTTATGCAGCGGCAGGCTACCAGCAGGTGCATAGATTACCGCCGCCGATGTGGGATGAAGAGATTATTGCTACCGAAAGGGAGCCGGTTTTTTTTACATTCGTCAATCCGGAACGTGCCAAAGGTGCGGAATTGATTGCACACCTTGCAGCAAGACACCCTGAATTGCCTTTTCTAATTGTGGAATCACGGGCGCGTAGCGGTCATTTCAAGACCATTGCCAAAGCAGCGGGTATTGCGATAGAAAAACTGGACAACATCATGTTTTCTTCCGGCGCAGTGTTGCCTAAAGATATTTTTGCAGCAACCCGTGTGCTGCTGATGCCTTCGCTGGTTGATGAAGCTGCTGGAAGACTTGCAGCAGAATCCCTGGCCAACGGTATACCGACTTTGGTATCTGATGCCGGTGCCCTGCCTGAGATTGTCGGTAGCATCGGCACAGTGCTACCCTTTAAAACCCGGAACGCAGATATTCCTGTCATAGATGAAGCGACGATTGCGTTATGGTCTGAACAGCTAGGGCTTTTAAGTCAGGATGACTACTATCAAGTTAAGGCCAATTTCGTAAGGTCTTCAGGCAAACAATATACAACCGCCTATCAAATTGATAGCTATGCGGCATGGTTTAAAAGCTGTTTAAATTCCCGTCCGGCTTATAGCTGATGACATTGGCCGGATTTGCCCGTGCAGTGGTAAAAAACCGTGGTGTAGTTTGCGGTCAAACCTTAGGATTCCGTCAGAAATAACTTCCGTTTATGGTACCCATGCTCTGCGTCACTGCCTTTAAGTTAGGCCGTCATACCGGCATATCCTCTTGGGGCACAAGGGGATTGCCGGTATCCAGTTCACAGGGATGAGAAAGACCTTCGCCATCCTTGGCTTCTGGGTTCCGGCAATCCCTGCCGGAACGAGTGCGTCCGTGAGGACGTTTTGTTAGCAAGGTGAAAGTCCTTGCTGTGGGTAGTCACATTTCACATAGCGGAAGGTAACTGCGTCGCTGTGAGGCGGGGTGGAGAGCAACCGGAAGCGAAAGAACAGCCCGTAGGCTAACGAACCCGATTCGGCGGCATGTGACGGCGAGCCTGCTCATTCATGGCGAAGCCCGGAAATAGCCGAACGCGCTGAAGTGACTATCAAAGCGGCGTTCGGGCACATGGTGTGGTTGGGGGCGGGATGTTCGGAAAGCAAAGCGGAGTAAGCGGAGAGCCCTGATCTTCACGGCGAAGTGGGTCAGGAGTCAGAGCCCGCATAGTACCGAAGCGGTTCTAAAAAAAAAATCGCGAGAGAATTGGCTAGCAAAACCGATTCGAGGGAAGGCCGGGTAGGAAGATGAATGCGTAAAAGACAGTGAGAGACAAATGACAGTATCGACAGTGCCTCAAGGGGCTAAACAAGATGCAGATACCCGTAGCGGCTTGCCGAGGGTGGAAGCTTCGATCTGGACGGAACGCATGGTGTCGGCGCTGGTGAGCGGCGTCGAAGGAGGCAAATGGTACAGCCTGATGGACAAGGTCTATGCGCCGAAAACGCTAGCGTTGGCTTGGGCGAAAGTTCAGTCCAACAAAGGCGCGGCGGGCGTTGATGGTCAAAGCGTCGAACGGTTCGCGGCAAGTGCGGACAGGTACCTAGCCGAGCTTAGCCAAGACCTGCGGGACGGGAGCTATCGACCGCAAGCGGTGAAGCGGGTAGACATCCCCAAGGGCCGAGGACAAACGCGGCCACTGGGCATTCCGATTGTCAAGGATCGAATTGTACAAACAGCGGTTAAACTCGTTATCGAGCCGATTTTCGAGATGAAATTCCTGGCGACCAGTTACGGATTTCGTCCCGGACGCGGTTGCAAGGACGCCTTGCGTGAAGTGGATCGACTGCTCAAGGCTGGCTACACCTATGTGGTGGATGCCGACCTGAAAGGTTATTTCGACAGCATACCGCATGAGCGATTGATGGAACGGGTTGAAACCGGGATCAGTGATGGAAGACTGCTAGAGTTGTTGCGAAGCTGGCTGGAACAGGACATCCTGAGGGGGACGGAGCGCTGGACGCCGACGGGCGGCACGCCGCAAGGCGCGGTGATCAGTCCTCTGTTGGCTAATCTGTATCTGCACCCACTGGATGAGCGGATGATGGCGCGTGGCTACCAGATGGTACGCTATGCGGACGACTTCGTGATCCTGTGCGAAAGTCAAGCCGAAGCGGAAGCGGCGCTCACGGAAGTGCGGCAATGGGTTGACGCCAATGAGCTGCAACTGCATCCCGACAAAACCCATGTCGGAGATAGTCGGCAAGCGGGTCAAGGCTTCGACTTTCTCGGCTACCGATTTGAAGCAGGGAAACGCTGGGTACGCAAGAAAAGCCTGATGCGGATTAAAGACGGCATCAGGGCGAAGACGAAGCGAACGCGGGGCGAGAGTTTGTCGCGCGTCATCGCCGACCTGAATCCGATGTTACGGGGTTGGTATGGTTACTTCAAACATGCTCATCCCAGTGTCTTTCGGAAGCTGGATGGCTTTCTACGTCGACGACTGCGTGCCTTGCTGCGCAAACAGGAGAAACGGCCAGGCCAGGGACGATGCCTAGCCGACCATCAACGTTGGACCAATGCCTTCTTTGCGGAGGTCGGGCTGTTCGCCTTATATCCAGCCTGGCAAACCGAGAGACACTCCCGATGAGGAAAGCATCAACTGGAGAGCCGTGTGCGGGAAAACCGCACGCACGGTTCGGAGGGAGGGGAGGCCTGACGGTTTTCCCTACCCCTATCGTGTCCGGAGTTGCGGGAAATTATTTTCAACCAAATCCTTAGACAAATTTATCGCGGCAGGCTACAGCCGGGCGTAGGTTTTGGAAGTGGTGTTGAGCGTGGCATTCAAAACCCTAAGCAACTACACCAACCATATTATCAATAGCCCATTAGACACCGCATTCCAAGCCAAAGCGTGGGACGAACCTGCGCAATGTAGCAGCCAGAAATGCGCTCGAAGAGGTGAATGTTTTCGCCCTAGCTCAGATGCACCCATTCCTTGAAATGGGTGCATGTCGGCTTTTTTGTATGCAAACAGTTAAAGAAACCTTTGGGGGAATGCCATTTCGTCTCAGTGATTTGTTAACTCTAAATAGCGTTGCCAGTCCTGATAGGTATCCACGTCCCACTGACTGTCCAGTTCATAAACCTTCAAACCGATGTCTTCTGACCGGCGACGGGTGGCTGACATGACTTGGTCATGCCCCCAACTCATGTCGCTGAACAGTCCCGGTTGAACCTGATTTAAACCGATCATGACGTAACCGCCATCGTCGGCGGGTGCGATGATCGCATCGTGTCCTTGGTTTAACGCCATCAGTGCCGAACGCAGGTCGTCACCGGAAAGGCTAGGACAATCGCAACCTATCAGCACTGCATGCTGGTATCGGCCCAAGGCGTCATCAAAGGCGTAATGCATGCGTTCGCCCAAATCTTCGCCATGCTGTGACTTGAGTGTAAGTGGATAGCGGTATGCACAATCTTGAAAGAAGACATGGTTGGTATCCGGCGCACAATGAAGTTCGACTGGACACAAAGACTGTTGAAAGGCCCGATCCAAGGTCATATAAGTGAGCTGCCGGTGCGCTTGGCAAGCCTGTTCTGCGCTCAAGGCCGGTTGTAGCCGGGTTTTGACTTGACCAGGGATTGGGGCCTTGCAAAATATCAATAGTACGCTGTCTGGAAACTGATAAGCCATGGTTCAGCGCTTGCGCAAAGGTCGAAACGGCATGGCTAATAACTGCAAGAAACCCAGTGCTTGACTATCGCGAAACCCGTTCAAACCAATCGTCATCTCGGTTTGCGGTTGCTGTGACCGATGACAGTAGGTCCTGAACAGGCGGTCCCAACACGACAAGGAAAAGCCATAATTGCTGTCGGTTTCCTGTTGCGAGGCGGAATGATGAATGCGGTGCATGTCCGGCGTGACCAACAAATAACGCAGCATCCGCTCAAAAAGCGGCGGCAGGCTGACATTACCGTGATTGAACAACGCGCAGCCATTCAGGATGATTTCGAACGCGATGACGGCCAGAGGATCGGCACCGAGTGTAATCACCAGAAATACTTTGTAAGCCATGGACAGCATGATCTCTAAGGGATGAAAGCGCACGGCGGTGGTGGTGTCGAAATCAAGGTCGCTGTGATGGACTTGATGCAGACGCCAAAACCATTGCCAACGATGGGCCGCCACATGTTGCGCGTAAATCGCCAAATCCAGTAAAAGCAGGCTTAGCGAAATGTTAAGCCAATCGGGTACGGGTAAGTTGTTGAACAGGCCAAGCTGTTGGTCGACGGCCCAGTGTGCCGCCAGCCAGGCCGCAGCACCGATGCTGATGCGCATCACACCCGCATTCAAGGTCGCCAAGCCAAGATTGATGCTCCAACGTTGACGGCGAGACGCACTCAAACATCGCGTTGGACTGAGCGCTTCCCAAATCACCATCAACGACAAAATCCCGAAAAACACGCCAAAGCGAAGCATAGCTTCCATTATCTTCTCCCGTAATAACTTATGGCCAGATCATTGGGATCGGCACCGAAAAAATACGCCAAGCGTAACCGCCACATCAGTAGGATGGTTTTAAATAGTCCGTGTTGTTGCCAGCGCCGTGCCGAAGTCTGTACCTTAGCCTTTAAGCAACGGGGTTTGCCGAGTTTTTTCAGTTTGCCGCTGAGGGCAATATCTTCCATCAAGGCAATCTCCGGAAAGCCGCCTACCGCAGCAAAAGCTGGGCGGGACATAAACAACGCTTGATCGCCGGTAGCAATGCCGGTCAGCCGCGAGCGCTGATTCATCATAAAGGCTATCAGTTTGAAGACAGGCTTGGGGCTGTCGAATGCCACATCGAAACGTCCCCACTGAAAACCTTCGGCCATCGCCTGACTGATCAAATCAATTGCATTATCCGGCAATCGCGTATCGGCATGCACAAACAGCAATACCTCGGCATCAGCTTGCAAAGCACCTGCATTCATTTGTAGGGCCCGACCGCGAGAACCAAGTATGACCTTATCGACCAGAGGCTTGGCAATTTCAGGGCTTTCATCGTGACTGCCGCCATCGACCAGCAGCAGCTGGCAACGATCACGCAGACCTTGCAAGGCCTGTAATTTAGCAGAGAGTTGTCCGGCCTCGTTGAGCACCGGGATGACGATACTAATGTGATAAGTCATGTCTTGAATTTGCCTCTCAAACGTTACGCCGCCAAGTATGATAACGGCCCAGCCATGCCAGCAAAGCCTTGGGCGCATGATTGCGTTTCCAGACGCCGGCTACATATTTGTTAGCTTCGGCCAGGGTTGGATAGATGTGAATGGTGCCTAAAATCTTATTAAGACCAATGCCATGTTTCATCGCCAGCACGAACTCGGCCAGCAAATCGCCGGCATGTTCGCCGACGATGGTTACGCCGAGAATCTTGTCCTTGCCCGGCACGGTCAGCACTTTGACAAAGCCATGGGCCTCCCCGTCGGCAATCGCCCGATCCAGATCGTCGATACCATAGGTAGAGACTTCATAAGCGATGTTCTGTGTGTGCGCGTCCTGTTCATTCAAACCCACGCGGGCCACTTCCGGATCGGTAAAGGTCGACCAGGGAATCACCGAATAATCGGTACGGAATTTCTTGAATTGGCCGAACAAGGCGTTGACCGCCGCATACCAAGCCTGATGTGCGGCAGTGTGGGTAAATTGATACGGCCCTGCCACGTCGCCGACGGCGAAAATATTCGGATAGTTGGTTTCCTGCAAGGCGTTGGTTTCCAGCGTATTGCGCGGCGACAAGGCAATGCCCAATTCTTCGACGCCATACCCTTGCACATTGGCGGCACGGCCAATGGCGATCAACACGTTATCAAAGGCGATTCTGACGATTTGCTCGTCAGTTTCGGCCAGCAGAATGTGTTCGCCGTTTTCGATGATGAACTCCTTGGCGGTGTGATTGACTTTGACGTCCACGCCTTCCGCCTGGAAGCGGGCTTGAACCAATGCCGACACATCGACATCTTCCCGCAGCATAAGGCGCGGCGCCATTTCCACCTGCGTGACTAGGCTGCCCAAGCGGGCGAAGGTTTGCGTCAGTTCGCAGCCTATCGGACCGCCACCCAACACCAACAGGCGCTTGGGTAATTTGCGCAAGTTCCAGATGTTATCCGAGGTCAGATAATCAACTGTATCCAGTCCGGGAATCGGCGGTACGAGAGGTCGGGCACCGGCGGCGATGACGATAGCGCGGCTGGTGAGGGTTTTGACGCCGTCGGCTGTCGTGACGTCCACCGCCCACGGCGATACGATTTTGGCCGAGCCTTGGATCACCTCCACGCCCAGCTCGGTATAGCGTTCGATGGCATCGTGGGGTGCGACGGTTTTGATCACCTGTTGCACTCGCTCCATCACGTCTGCGAACTCAAATTCAGCTTCGACCTTGGCGAGGCCGAATTCGGGCGCGCGTTTGATGTGTGACAGCAATTTGGCCGAGCGAATCAGCGCCTTGGACGGCACGCAACCGGTATTCAAACAGTCGCCGCCCATTTTATGTTTTTCGATCAGGGTGACTTTGGCTTTCACGGCGGCGGCGATGTAGGCCGACACCAAACCGCCGGAACCGGCACCGATGACGATCAGATTGTTGTCGAAACGGTCGGGTTTAGGCCAGTTCGCGTAAATTTTGCGTTGTTTGAAAAATTCGAGCATTTTCTTGGCTCCTAATGGAAATACACCAAGCAAGGCAAACGATCCCAGCAAGGCTGGAGACAGTATGCCGGACAGCGAATCGATTTTCGCCAGCTGGGTGCCGGCATTGACGTACACCAATGTGCCTGCCAACATGCCGACCTGACTGACCCAGTAAAACGTCCTGGTCTTGATCGGCGTCAAACCCATCGCCAGATTGATCATGAAAAACGGAAACAACGGCACCAATCGCAAGGTAAACAAATAAAAGGCGCCGTCGCGGCTCACGCCCTCATCAATGGCTTGTAAGCGGGTGCTCAATCGGAATTTGACCCAGTCGCGCAACAAAAATCGCGACGCCAGAAATGCCAGGGTTGCGCCGATGCTGGAAGCGAACGAGACGATCAGCGTACCCCATAGCAAACCGAACACCGCGCCGCCGGCCAGGGTTAATATCGTCGCTCCCGGTAATGACAGCGCCGTGACCGCGATATACAACGCGGCATACAGCGCCATAGCCAGCATAGGGTGAGCCTGACGGTAATCGGCGATGCTGGTCTGCTGCGATTTTAAATTTTCCAGCGTCAGATAGTGCTGCAAATCCAGGGCAAAAAATGTCGCTATCAACGCGGCAATGCCCAGCAATAACAAAAGTCTGGAGGTTTTCATGCCGACTTACCCATTTCGGGCAGGCAAGGCTTCGATGGCTGTTTGCGGGTTGTCTGGTTAAACATGTATGTTCCTTAAATCCTATTGGGCTCGCCTGTTAGTCGTGTTTGCCTGCCAATCCTGACAACTTTCTCAACAAATCTAATGTTCCTAGCCC
>PERU01000026.1 GCA_002928965.1 Methylomonas sp. | reverse complement strand
GGCTCAATTAGGCAGCATAGCCGACAAATTGCGCGAAGCCCGCTATGGGGTTGTGCTCTGGAGCGCCGGTAAATTGGCGTTTGAGCACGCCGAACTTACCGTACAAACCATCTGCAATATTGTCAGAGAAATCAATATGCAAAATACCCGCTGCTCCGGCTTGCCGTTGGGTGGCAAAGAAGGCGATTACACAGCCAATCAAGTTTGCGGATGGACGACGGGCTACCCGGCTCGGGTTAATTTCGCCAGGGGCTATCCGGAATACGATCCTTTTGTTTTCGATAGCCACGTCATGATCGCAAACGGCGAAGCGGATGCCGTGGTGTGGGTGCATGCTTTCAATGCAACAGCCACGCCTCCGCAAACCGAGCTGCCTACCGTCGTGATCGGTCGCTCCGGCATGCAATTCGAACGGGAGCCCGACGTGTTCATTCCGGTTGGCACACCCGGCATCGACCATGCCGGCCATACCTATCGCATGGACAGCGTCGTCGCCTTGCGCCTGAAAAAACTGCGCGACGCGGGTTTGCCCAGCACCGCCGAGGTGTTGAATGCCATTGAACAAGCCATTTAGGATACCGACATGCTGACAAAACTCTCAGGCGGTACCGTTTACGATCCTGCAAGCGGTATCGACGGTCAACTGCAAGACATTTACGTGCAGGACGGTCGCATCGTCGATGCACCTAAAGACGGGCGCCCGGTCGATCAAGAATACGATCTACGCGGCAAAGTGGTGATGTCCGGCGCCATTGATATGCATACGCATATCGGTGGCGGCAAGGGCAATATCGCCCGCACTTTGTTACCGGAAGACCACCGAGCCGACCCGGTGCATCGCACCCACCTGACTCGCTCCGGCACCGGCCACGCCATGCCGTCCAGCTTTGTAACCGGCTACCGTTACGCCGAAATGGGCTATACGGCCTGCTTCGAGCCGGCGGTGCTGCCAATCAACGCTCGTCAGGCGCACATGGAAATGGGCGACACGCCGATCATCGATAAGGGCGGCTATGTGATGATGGGCAGCGACGACTTTTTGCTGCGCATGATGACTGCCAACCAGGATCAAAAAGCGATTAACGATTATGTAGCGTGGACACTGAATGCGGCCAAAGGCATCGGCGTAAAAGTAGTCAATGCCGGCGGCATTAGCGCATTCAAGTTTAACCAACGCAAACTGGACCTGGATGAGCAAAATAGTCATTACGCTGTGACGCCAAGACAAATCCTGCAAACCCTGGCAACGGCTGTGCAAGAACTGGGCATCACCCATCCTTTGCACGTACACGGTTGCAATCTGGGTGTACCGGGTAATCTGGAAACCACATTAAACACCATTCAAGGCATCGACGGCTTGCCGATGCACTTGACGCATATTCAGTTCCACAGCTACGGCAACGAAGGCGACTTCAAATTCTCATCCGGGGCTGCACAAATTGCCGAGTCGATTAACCGAAACAAAAACATCACCGCTGATGTTGGCCAAATCCTGTTCGGACAAACCGTCACCGCCTCCGGCGACACCATGCGCCAGCACGCCAACCACAAATACGCCAGCCCCGGTAAATGGGTATGCATGGACATCGAATGTGATGCCGGCTGCGGGGTAGTGCCGTTCAAGTATAAAGACCAAAATTTCGTCAATGCACTGCAATGGGCTATCGGCTTGGAAATTTTCCTGCTGGTCGAAGACCCTTGGCGCATCTTCCTGACCACAGACCACCCCAATGGCGCGCCGTTTACCAGCTATCCGCACTTGATTCGCTTGCTGATGGACCGCAGCTTCCGCAATGACATGCTGGCGACTATCCATCCCGAAGCGCAAAAAATGAGCACATTGGCATCCATCGAACGCGAATACACGCTAAACGAAATCGCTATCATGACCCGCGCCGGTGCAGCACGCATCATCGGCTTGCACGACCGTGGCGCACTCAGCCCCGGCAATTGCGCAGACATCACTGTTTACACTGAAAACGCCGACCGCGAAGCCATGTTTAGCAAACCTGACTACGTGTTCAAGGACGGCGAACTGGTTGTGAAAGACGGCGAAGTAGTCAAGGTCACTTGGGGCACCACCCACATCGTCAAACCCGACTACGACCTGTCAATCGAAAAAGACCTGAAACCGTATTTCGACAAATACCTGACCATGAAACTAGGCAACTTTAAAATCAGCGACGACGAGATAAGCGAAGACGGGCGCGGCAGTTTGACGGCGCATCCATTAAGAGGTGCTGCATGATCATCAATGGCGTAACCATAGACAAAACCTTCGCCGAGGCCTTCCCGATGAAGGCGACGCGAGCCATCATCACCGCGCAAAACGAAAAATGGGCGATGATTTCCGCACAAGCGATGACCGGCTTTGCCACTTCCGTGATTGCCTGCGGCTGCGAGGCCGGGATCGAGCGCGTATTAAGTTCCGATGAGACGCCTGATGGCCGTCCCGGCGTGGCGATCATGATTTACGCGATGGGCGGTAAGGGCTTGGCCAAGCAATTGGAAACCCGCGCCGGGCAATGCGTATTGACTTCGCCGACATCTGCGTTATTTGCCGGCATCGAAGGCGGCAAGCCGATTCCATTGGGTAAAAACCTGCGCTACTTCGGGGACGGCTTTCAAATTGCCAAGAAAATCGGCGGCAAGCGCTACTGGCGGGTGCCGGTGATGGACGGCGAGTTTCTCACCGAAGCTACGACCGGCATGGTCGACGCGGTCGGCGGCGGCAACTTTCTAGTGCTGGCTAAATCGCAACCGCAAGCTTTGGCTGCCTGCGAAGCGGCGATTGAAGAAATGCGCAAAATTCCGAATGTGATTATGCCTTTCCCTGGCGGCGTGGTGCGCTCAGGCTCCAAGGTCGGCTCCAAATACGCCTCGCTAGGCGCATCGACCAATGATGCCTTCTGTCCGACTTTAAAAGGCATAACCAAAACAGATCTATCCCCAGAGATCGAATCGGTGATGGAAATCGTCATCGACGGCTTGAGCAAAGAAGACATCGATAAAGCCATGCGCGTGGGCATTCAGGCGGTTTGCGATTTGGGTGCGGCTAACGGCATCAAGCGCATCAGTGCCGGTAACTACGGCGGTAAATTGGGCCCGTTCCACTTTCATTTGCAGGAGATCATGGCATGAGTGCGTTAACTTTTACGCTGAAAGATCCCACCAATCAACGTGTGGACATGTCGCCGCTGGTTTGTCAAAAACTGCAAGGATTGGAGATCGATGCAATTGCGGCCATTGAATTGCAAAATGGCAAACGCCGACTGCGGGTTGATGAACTTTTTTACATCACAGGCAAAAACGCTCAGGAAATCATTATTGCCAATAGCACCGACAAATTGGATTTTATAGGCAAGGAACTGGACGGCGGCACCATCAGCGTATTAGGTGACGCGGGCGCCTACCTGGGGATGCAGATGAAATCCGGTACGATCAATGTGAGCGGCGACACGGGCTTGTACGCAGCCTGCGAAATGAAAAACGGCCTGTTACAGATCGACGGCAATGCCGGTGATTTCTTGGGTGGCGCACTGCCCGGCAACAAGCAAGGCATGAAAGGCGGCACGGTGCTAGTGAAAGGTAATGTCGGTCAACGCGCCGGAGACCACATGCGCCGCGGACAAATATTAATCGAAGGTAATGCCGGTGATTATTGCGGCTCGCGGATGTTGGCAGGCACCATCGCGGTGATGGGCAACACCGGTCGTTATTTGGGCTACGCCATGCGTCGCGGCACCTTATTACTGTGGAATCAGCCACAGCTGTCAGCCACTTTCAATGATTGCGGCTCGCACACGCTGGCGTTTCTGCCGATTTTATTCGCGTCTTTCAAATCCTTGAACTCTCGTTTTGCTGAAAGCAATGTGGTGTTCAATCGGGTGCAGCGTTACGGCGGTGATATGGCGGAAACAGGTCGTGGTGAGGTTTTGGTTCGCCTGTAACTAACCCAATGCTGATGGGATAGCAACCGCAAACCGTTGGATTTATCATGTCCCAAAGCCTCTCCACCACTAACCACTCTCGCGACATCGCCGGCCTGAAATATATTTATCCGGTGATGTCGCGCAGGGCCGGGGGCTTGTCGATTGGCATCAATTTCAATACCAATAACGCCTGCAATTGGCGTTGCATTTATTGCCAAGTACCGGATTTACAGCGTGGCTCAGCGCCGGCAATGGATTTTGAGTTACTGGCGCAAGAACTGCGTTTTTTCCTGGACCAAGTGTTACATGGCAACTTCTTTGATCAATACGCTGTGCCGTCTGAACATCGGCTTATTAAGGATATTGCCATCTCGGGCAATGGCGAACCGACCAGTCTGCCGGATTTCGACAAAGCCGTTGCACTAATCGGCAAAATTGCTACTCAAGCGGGCGTTTTCCCGGCTGCTCATTTTGTGTTGATCAGCAACGGCAGTTTGATGCACCAAGCCAGTACTCAAGCAGGTTTACAGGCATTGGCCGGGTTTGGCGGTGAGGTCTGGTTTAAGCTGGATAGCGGTAGCGAAGCAGGACGCAAACTGATTAACAATTCAGTGCAAAGTCAATCGCGACTGTTGGCCAATTTGAAAGTCGCCAGCCAGTTATGCCCAACCAAGCTACAGAGTTGCATGTTAAGTTTTAGAAAGCAGCTCTGGATAGCCAGTGAGAAGCAGGCTTATTTGCAATTGCTTGATCAGATTAAGAAACAAGACATTGCCATAGAAAAAATTATGCTCTACGGCATTGCCCGCCAGTCGTTTCAACCGGAAGCAGCCGAACTCAAAAAAATGGATTTGAATGAAATGCAGGATTTTGCTGCTGACATCAAAGCCATGGGCTTCGATGTCAGCGTCAGTGATTAAGCTTTAATATCGATCAAACTGCCCAGCATTCGGTCTTGGGCCTTAATGATTTTAGCCGCTGCGGATGTTTCTAATTCAGCTTCTTTTAAACTTAACACCGGCTTGAATAAATCGGCTGAATTCATGGGTTCGCTACCACCGACCTCCTGATTTTGCACCGGCAGGCGCGCGATGGTTTGCGCGGCTTCACTGGCCTTGTTCTGGGCGGTAGTAATCAAATTGGTTGCGCTGGAAAATGCGTTGATGTTCATGTTAAACCTCCCGTGTGCAGCCCTGTTTACTGCTGAAATAATTATCGACGGGCATCATCATAAGTTAAATGCGGCATGCAAAGCTGCATGCCGCATCACATAGCCATCAAGATTTTTTATTCAGATACTTCTGTAGCTGTTGTTTCAACCATGGCAAGCCTTGCGCCATAAATCGCTGCCACAAACCAGACACTGACGAACGGGTCATGCAGCATAACTTTCCACCCAGGTTCAAAGCCTTGTCACAGCCCATTTGTTTCAGGCGTGGCTCGACGAACGTGCTCCATTGTGGTCGTTGTTGACCATTGGCATCCAGAAACACCTTGTCAAACGCCCACATTTCCAGCACCGAAATTATCCACATAAACGCAAACGACATCGCCATACCGGCACCCGCCAGAATCACCAAAATGGCAAACATCGGATGCAACTTGGTTAGCCACCAGGACAAAATATCCACTAAAAGAAACAGATAAGGCATGCCGATAGCAATCGATTTGTATTTGACAGTAGTGGTCTCTGCAAAACTAAAAATCAGCCCGACAAACATGAAAATAAAACTGATACCAAACAAATGAATATGCGAAACCCGGGTCAACGAACTGAAGGTTGCTCCCTCATCCTCCTTGGTCAGTTCTTTAAGTACTTTAAAATCGGTAAAATCTGGTACAGGTGCGTCCTTACCGTGACACATTACACAACGCTCTTCGATGACTTTTTGGGCACCGGAATCTACATAATCCTCTTCATCTGCGCCATCACGCACCCACTGAATAATCACAAAACGTTCCTGTTCGGAAGCGTTTTCCTTCATGGAGCCGTTCAGCTTGGTTTCCAATACCGTGCCGGAACGGTTGCCGTAATAGCTATAAACGATGTCATCGATGGACAAACCAAATTTGCCATCAGCCATGCCATGTGTGAATAAAATCTGAATCAGAGCGAATAAATACCCTACTGCTACTGACGTAAGATAGCCCGTGAACAGAACCTTGACTGGAATATCCAGCTGTTTTAATGATGAAAAATCGCGCGCCATAATTTCAAGAGTATAGTTAGGGAGGAATTTGGATTATAGCCTGCTAAATTAGCATTGCCTTTTACACAGACAAAAAAAAGGCCCTTGGAGTTCAAGAGCCTGATTCTGCGGAGCCTTTTACTGCTTATCTTGGCTGTACATTGGCAGCAGTTAAGCCTTTGGGACCTGATTCAATATCAAATTCAACGGATTGTCCGGGAGACAAGGTTTTAAATCCATCACCCTTAATGACCGAGTGGTGAACAAAAACGTCTTCCTTACCTTCAGATGGTTCGATAAATCCAAAGCCTTTAGTGTTATTGAACCACTTGACCGTGCCTGTTGCCATTTTAAAACTCCTACTGATTAAACTGATGGTGACGCAGAAAAACAAAGTTGAAACCTTTTGCTACTGTCCAAGGTAACACTCAACATCGTTAACTGAGCCGGTCAATTGTACTGTGATTTATTTACCAAGGCTACCACGTTAAAACCAGCAAACAATCAGGGATATTTTGTATTGCCGCCCCTTCGCACCTTGAAAAACCCTAAATAACCCCGCATTTCACAAGCAACATTAATTTTTAGAGGAACACCCTCATGCGAATGGACAAACTCACCAGCAAATTCCAGCAAGCGCTCAGTGATGCGCAAAGCCTGGCTTTGGGCAAAGACCATCAATTTATCGAACCCCAGCACGTGCTGCTGGCTTTGCTGGATCAGGAAGGTGGCAGCATCAAACCCTTACTGCAGCAAGTTGGCATACAGGTCAATGCGCTACGCAATGACTTGGCAAAAGCCATCGATAGCCTAGCCAGCGTCTCCGGCGCAGGCGGCGATGTGCAGATTTCCAATGAATTGTCGCGTACGCTGAACTTTACCGACAAACTGGCACAAAAACGCAAAGATGCGTTCATTTCCAGTGAACTGTTCTTATTGGCCGCATTGGAAACCAGCGGCAACCTGCAAACCCTATTGAAACAAGCCGGCGTGACGGCGTCGGCCGTGGAAAAAGCCATCGAAAACATGCGCGGAGGCCAGAATGTCAACGACGCCAATGCCGAAGACCAACGTCAGGCCTTGAAAAAATACACCATCAATCTGACTGAACGCGCCGAGCAAGGCAAACTCGACCCGGTGATTGGTCGCGATGACGAAATTCGCCGCACCATCCAGGTATTACAGCGCCGCACCAAAAACAACCCGGTACTGATAGGCGAACCCGGCGTCGGCAAAACCGCCATTGTGGAAGGCTTGGCACAACGCATCGTCAACGGCGAAGTTCCGGAAGGCATCAAAGGCAAGCAATTGCTGTCACTGGACATGGCTGCGCTGATTGCCGGCGCCAAGTTTCGCGGCGAATTCGAAGAACGCCTGAAAGCCGTGCTGAACGACATCGCCAAACTGGAAGGGCAAGTGATTTTATTCATTGACGAATTGCACACCATGGTCGGTGCTGGCAAGGCTGAAGGCGCTATGGATGCCGGCAATATGCTGAAACCGGCACTTGCCCGCGGCGAGTTGCATTGTGTAGGGGCAACCACTCTCGATGAATACCGTCAATACATCGAAAAAGACGCGGCACTGGAGCGCCGTTTCCAAAAAGTGTTGGTCGACGAACCGAATGTTGAAGATACCATCGCCATTTTACGTGGACTGAAGGAGCGTTACGAAATCCACCACCGGGTCGACATTACCGATCCTGCGATTGTGGCCGCAGCCATGTTGTCACATCGGTATATTTCCGACCGACAATTACCCGACAAAGCCATCGACTTGATTGACGAAGCTGCCAGCCGTATCCGCATGGAAATGGACTCCAAACCGGAAGCCATGGACAGATTGAATCGACGCTTGATTCAATTAAAGATGGAACGTGAAGCTGTTAAAAACGAGACTGATGCCGCATCCAAAAAACGTCTTGAAACTTTGCAGGAAGAAATCACCGAACTGGATAAAGAGTATTCCGATCTGGATGAAATCTGGAAAGCGGAAAAAGCCGCGTTACAAGGCACAGCTAACATTAAAGAGCGGCTGGAGCATGCGCGCCTGGAATTGGAATCAGCCCGACGTAACCAGGATTACACCCGCATGTCCGAGTTGCAATACGGCGAAATCCCCAAGCTGGAAAAAGAGCTGGATCTGGCATCACAAGCTGAAATGCAGGACACCACCCTGTTACGTAGCAAAGTCACCGAAGAAGAAATTGCAGAAGTGGTATCCAAGTGGACCGGCATTCCTGTGTCTAAAATGATGGAAGGTGAGCGGGACAAATTACTGCGCATGGAAGAAGAGCTGGGCAAACGGGTGATAGGTCAAACCGAAGCCTTAAAAGCTGTCAGCAACGCCATCCGCCGCTCGCGTGCCGGTCTATCCGATCCGAATCGGCCCAACGGCTCGTTCCTGTTTTTAGGCCCTACCGGTGTCGGTAAAACCGAGTTATGCAAAGCCTTGGCGGAATTCATGTTCGACACCGAAGACGCCATGGTACGTATCGATATGTCTGAATTCATGGAAAAGCACTCCGTAGCGCGTTTGATCGGCGCTCCGCCGGGCTATGTCGGCTATGAGGAAGGCGGCTACCTGACCGAAGCCGTGCGGCGTAAACCCTATTCGGTGATATTGCTGGACGAAATCGAAAAAGCCCATGGGGACGTCTTTAATGTATTGTTGCAAGTGCTGGATGACGGTCGCCTGACTGATGGTCAAGGCCGTACCGTGGATTTTAAAAACACTGTGGTGGTGATGACCTCCAACCTGGGCTCACACGTCATTCAAGAGCTGGCAGGAGAGGAAAACTACAGCAACATGAAGGATGCTGTGATGGAAATCGTCAGCCAGCACTTCCGCCCCGAATTTATCAATCGGGTAGATGAAGCAGTGGTTTTCCATCCATTGGCGCAAGTTCAGATCCGGGCGATCTGTAAAATTCAGATAGACCTGCTAAGTCATCGCCTGCAGGAAAGAGACATTGGATTTGAGATAAGCGAATCCGCGCTGGATTTACTAGGGGAGGCTGGCTTCGATCCCATTTATGGTGCACGGCCTTTAAAACGTGCCATTCAGCGACAATTGGAAAACCCACTGGCCAATCAAATTCTGTCAGGATTTTTCTTGCCTGGAGATGTGATTAAAGTTGACAAAGCCCCCGACGGTTTAACCTTCAGTAAGTAATCCTCACCTCGGAGACGCCAACTAAAGCGTCTCCGTCCTGTTGATTTTTAATGTGCCCGAGCTGCCTGAAATGCGACACCACATCACAAAACATGACGTTTTTGTGATCTGATGCTAAAGTTAGTCCTTGCATTTTAAATAACAACTAGAGGAGCGCTAATTATGGGTATGTTGCAAGAATTCAAAGACTTTGCCATGAAGGGCAACGTAGTCGATATGGCGGTCGGTGTCATCATCGGCGGGGCGTTTGGTAAAATTGTGTCATCGCTGGTAGCCGATGTGATCATGCCGCCAATTGGGGTAGTTTTGGGTGGGGTCGACTTTTCTGACCTAGCCGTTACCATTCAGGCAGCATCAAAAACGGCTGAAGGTACCGTCATACCCGCAGTGGTCATCAGCTATGGCAAATTCATCCAAACCGTTATCGACTTTACCATTGTGGCTGCCGCCATTTTCCTGATGATTAAAATCCTGAGTTCTTTCAAGAAAAAAGAAGAAGCGGCGCCTGAAGCACCACCCGCACCGTCCAATGAAGAAGTGTTATTGGCAGAAATCCGCGATTTATTGAAAAAATAACCCGCAGTTTTTAGGGAAGCGTTGAACAAATCGATTCCGTTCATATCCCCCTGGGGCACCAAGTGGTTCGACAAGCTCACAATTTATGCCCTTTAGGGTATAAGCGGAATCCAATACTTACAGTTCATGCCCTCTGAGGCATAAATAGTCCAAGGACTTAATCAGCGTTTCCAGCAATCGACAAGTGCTTTATGTGACTTTATCCCAATCAAGCCATATAAAGCGACATAAAGCACGCCATTGTCGGTATCCAGCGATTCATTAGCCAGGCCTGATAGGCGCTTCGGAACTCAAGACTGTCATAATCCTGTCATCCATCCGCTTTACACTTTAGTCAACGCTCAGGTTTTAAATTGCGGCTAACCCGCATATCACCCTCTGTAGACTGCCATGACTTCAAACCTCTACCGCACCATCTGGATATCGGACCTGCACATAGGCTCTACCCAATGCCAAGCCGACGCTTTGCTGGACTTTTTAAAACACAATGACAGCGAAAAGCTGTATCTGGTGGGCGACATCATCGACTTTTGGGCTTTATCCAAAAAAATGTACTGGCCACGTGAACACAACACCATCATCCAGAAGTTTCTGCGCAAAGCCCGTCACGGTACCAATATCATCTATGTCCCCGGCAATCATGATGAAAATGTGCGGGACTACGATGATTACGTTTTCGGCGACATCGTAGTGAAAAACTCCGATATTCACATCACTGCGCAAGGCAAACGTTTTTTGGTAGTACACGGTGATGAGTACGACACGATTGCTCAACATCATAGATGGATGGCTAAGCTGGGCAGCGTGGGCTATGACTGGCTGATTGAAATCAACCGCTTTTTAAGACTTTGCAGACGTATTTTAGGCGTGCAGTCGCAGTTTTCATTGGCGGCTTATGTGAAGTTTAAAGTCAAAAACGTGGTGAAATTCATGTCGGATTATGAAGAAACCATCGTCAAAACCTTGAAAAACGAAGGTGTGGATGGTGTGATTTGTGGTCACATCCATCATGCAGAAATCAAGAACATCGAAGACTTTATGTATATCAATACCGGTGATTTCGTCGAAAGCTGCACAGCCATCGTCGAGCATATGGACGGATCACTGGAACTGGTGAAATGGCAAAAGCAATCCTCAGAGACATTAGAGATGCAGGCCGAACCGGCCTAACCTTATAACTTTTGCTTTGGCTTTACGCTGAAAGTCATCATGGCTGCAGCGCGATTAGCGAACCGAAGGTCTGGAACGCTCCCCCAACTTTCATTAGACGAGGTGAAGCAGAGCTTTAATGATCCTTAGCCCATCTCGTTAGCGTTAAGAGGCCACGCCCGATAAAAACGGCACAAAAGTCACGGGCTCTATCACCTCATCAACAAAGCCATTTTCGGTCCGCACAACCCGGTGCAGCGTCTGCTTACCTTCCCGACCAACCGGCATGACCAACACACCGCCAACAGCCAGTTGCTGTAATAACGCTTCAGGTATTTCTGCAGGCGCGGCTGCGGCCAAAATGCCTTCAAACGGCGCATGTTCAGGCCAACCCCAACCACCATCACTGTGCTTGAAACCCACAGTCTTGATATCCAGCTCCCACAACAAATCCCGAGCTTTTTTCATGAGCGGCGCGATGCGCTCAACCGAATAGACTTGATCCACCAACTTGGCCAATATGGCCGTTTGGTAACCGCAGCCGGTGCCAATTTCCAGCACTTTACCCAGCGGGCCGCTTTCCAATAACAGCTCGGTCATTTTGGCGACGATATAAGGCTGGGAGATGGTCTGATTATGACCGATAGGCAATGCATTATCTTCATAAGCCCGACTTTCCAGGGCTTCATCGACGAAGACATGTCGTGGGGTTTCCGCCATCACCGCCAAAACTTTGCCATTGGTAATACCTTGTTCCCTGAGTCGGGACACCATGCGTTCGCGGGTGCGCCGCGAGGTCATGCCAGCGCCTTGCAAGCGTTGTTTCATGCTGCTGCCTCCATTGCCAGCCACTCTCGCAAACCTTCCAGCCTGTCGTAGCGGGTCAAGTCCAGTTGCAACGGCGTAATCGATACATAACCGTTGCGAATCGCATCAAAATCCGTACCCGGCCCGGCATCCTGCTCGCTGCCAGGGGGGCCTACCCAGTAAATCGTATGTCCACGCGGATCGCTGCCTTGAATGACTGCCTCGGCTTTATGGCGCTGGCCTAATCGAGTGGATTGATACCCATTCAGCTGTGCCACGGGCACATCCGGCACGTTCACATTCAACAAAGTATCTTCCGGCAGCGGATGGGCCTGAATCTTTTTTAACAGATAAACCGCCACATGTGCCGCAGTTTCAAAGTGTTTGGGATCGCTACCGACCAAAGAAATCGCCACAGCTGGCAAGCCCAGAAAGCGGCCTTCGGTAGCCGCCGCAACGGTACCGGAATACAGTACGTCATCGCCAAGATTCGCCCCATGATTAATGCCGGCAAACACCATATCAGGCTCTTCTGTCAACAAACCGGTAATGGCCAGATGAACACAATCGGTCGGCGTTCCATCGACCCGCACGAAACCATTGTCGCAAGTAGTAGCGCGTAGCGGCATATCCAGCGTCAGCGAATTGCTGGCAGCACTGCGATTTTTATCCGGCGCCACTACCGACACGTTGGCAAATTGCTGCAAAGCAGCAGCCAAGGTAGTGATACCTTGGGCCAAATAGCCATCGTCGTTACTGATCAGAATGTGCATACCGCTGTTAATCGCTTAAAATAGCTGCATATTAGCAAAAAAACCCTAAAACCAGCAGCTTACGTGACAAAAAAACCCACTTCCTCAGCGGACAGCGCATTATTCAGAGACTCGATCGGCAAAGTAAAACCCGTCGAGAGCACTACCGTGTTGCTTAAACCCGATAAAAAACCGCGCCCCGTGCCATCCTTCAAGCCACTGGAACAAGTCGATCCCTTGCAAAATGAGGTCTTCGACAGCCTGGAAACTCTGTACCAAGAGGATAAAGTTGGCTTTATAGCGCCAGGATTGCAAAAAAACGTGCTAAAAAAACTCCGCAAAGGCTATTACGGTGTCGATGCCGAAATGGATTTACACGGCATGAGCAGCCGCGACGCGCAACGGGAGCTGTTGCGATTTTTACATTTTTGCGTGGAAGACGGCTGCCGCTGCGTACAAATCATTCATGGCAAAGGCTATAACTCGCCTAACAACCAGCCGGTGCTGAAAAACGACATCAATGTATGGCTGCGTCAGCACAAAGACGTCTTGGCATTCTGCTCCACCCCGCCTAAAGCGGGCGGCACTGGCGCCCTGTACATCCTGTTAAGACTATCCGACAAGTTTGGTCAGGATGATGACGAACCGGAATAAAGCAATTTTTAATGACTCATGTCAAACATTCACAGCTTTGCCCCCATTGCTGCGCCGAATGCGCAAATAGTAATTTTGGGCAGCATTCCCGGCATCGCGTCTCTGACTGCCGGCGAATATTACGCCCATCCGCGAAATCTATTCTGGCAAATCATCGCCGACCTGTTGAATAACCCGCCATTTCAGGATTACCCCAGCAAAATTCAAACGCTGCACAACGCACAGATTGCATTGTGGGATGTCATGCATTCCTGCTACCGCCCAGGCAGCCTGGATGCGGCTATTGATAAAGATTCGATTGTTGCCAATGACTTTAACAATTTCTTTAAAACCCATCCGCATATTCAACAGGTGTTTTTCAATGGCGCAGCGGCAGAACAGGCATTTCGGCGCCTAGTGTTACCGTCGTTGGCAAATAAAACGCTGATTTTACAAAAACTGCCCTCAACCAGCCCGGCACATGCTGCGATGTCTTATCAGCAAAAATTGGAGTGCTGGCGACAAATCATTATCCGGCCTCAACAATGACCTCCACTTCATAGCCCGTATACTTGCGGATATTGATGACACCCGTGTCCAGCAATAGATATTGACCTTTGATGCCTTGCAGCACCCCAGATACCAAAGAATCTTTGTCCAGGTTGAAGGATTTAATTTTATTGGGATAGTGTTGCACCGGATAGGCAATCTGCACTGGGTCGGCATCAGCTAAAAATCGTATGGCATCAGCCCCAAAGCGCTGTGTAATGACAGCTAAATCATCGGCACATTTAGCCAGCAATTCGTCGCGTAGAATCGGCAAATCCAAAGACTGCACATTATTTTTCAGCATCTGTTGCCAACTGGTTTTATCACTCACATGTTTTGCAAGCGCCACTTCAACCAAACCTGACACATGCCGGGAAGCGACCTGAAACACAGGCAGCGCCTGCACCGCACCCTGATCTACCCAGCGAGTGGGAATTTGTGACTGGCGGGTTATACCGACTTTAATGCCCGAGGAATTGGCGAGATACACCACATGCGGCTGGAAACAGAACTGTTCCCCCCATGCCGGTTCACGACAAGTGCCTGCTGCGTAATGACAGGTTTCCGGTTTCATGATGCACATATCGCACTGTGCCAGCTTGCTGAAACACGGGTAGCAATAGCCCTGATTAAAGCTTTTGCTGGTCTTTTTTTGGCAATGCACGCAAAAAATCTGGCCGCTGTATCTCAGCTGTATGGACTGGCCGATTAGCGGATTCAACGCCAAGGCTGCATCGCCCACCGGCAGTTGATACATTGCCGTTTCAGCCAGTTGCGTCGTCATTTTCTGTAAACTACCCAACACCTGTATTCACCTCAGCTTCATAAAAATCAGTTGGCTATAATGACAGCGTTTTGCATTTGCACAAGTCAAGCTTGCTCAACCAACCGCGTTTAATCATTTCATCTTCATCCTAAGTCAGAGATTTATGCCTCCGCAAATACCCGCGCGACGCAAACCACCAAAATCACCTCAATCTGCCAAACATAATTCTCACAAAACGCGCAGAGCGGCATCCGGCAAACGCAGCACCCCAGCCGCGCTCTGGCGCAGGGATAATTTATTCTGGTTGAGTATCGAGTGTTTAGGCCTTGCGATTGCCGCACTGCTCGGCACCATGCTGGCCTTGGAATCGTCGGCCAATGCATTTTCAGGTACGCAATTTTTCGCCAATTTGTTACCGTTTGCTGCGGGTATGGCGGTTTGGGCATTGGTATGTGCCGGCCTGATGCTGATCTGGCTCAGGTGTCGTGGCGGGTTAAAACGGATACTGACGATTTTGCCCGGCCTATTGGCGATAGGTATGGCAACAGGCATGGCTTGGTTTGTCTGGCATGACGGCTATAACCCGGTATTGACGGATTTACGCAGCCTGATCGGCGGAAAACAACAGGCGGCTCGCGTCACGTTGGCGCATCAGGTGTATGCCGCTTATCGCCGCCACGATCCAGCGCAATTGCAAAAAATGCTGCAACGCGCGGAACCCTTCAACATTGACATTCAGCAAGCGGCAGAGGTATTTTCAATCGACGTTAATCTTTTACAGGGTATTGCCGCGACGGAATCATCATTCATGCCGCGCACTAGCCATGATGGCGGCCAAGGGCTATTTCAAATCACTGCCGTACCCAAATTCATCCTGCAACAGGCGAGGGATGCACTGGCAATAAAACAACTGGCGTTAGCCAATCCCCGTCATAACGCGTTTATTGCGGCGGCCACCTTGAAACACTACCTGGCCGAAATGAAAAACGATCTGTTTTTAGGGTTGTTGGCTTATAACATTGGCCCACGCAACGGCGGCTTGCGCTTCATCATGCAGCAATACGGCGCCACAGACTTTGTCACCATGCAGCCTTATTTGCAGCAATTGCCACGCGATTACCCGATTCGGGTTTTGGCCTATGCCCTGAGCTTCAAATTATGGCAGCAGGAAGGCAGACTACTGGCCTACGAGGAAGGCGAAAATGCCTTACGCATTCAGCAACTGGGCATCCCCGGTCTGGCCAATGAGTTTTAAACATTAAATTTAAAATCCTTAGCCGCAACGGGGCGTGCAAAGAAAAATCCTTGGTAAAAGAAACAGCCTTTGGCATTCAAAAAGTCGACTTGCTCCTGGTTCTCAACACCTTCGGCAATCACATTCAGACCCAGACTGTTGGCCATCATGATGATGGTTTCCACGATCACTGCCGCATTGGGGTCATCACAATGGCGCACGAAACTTTGATCGATTTTTAACTGGCTTAAGGGCAGACTTTTCAAGTATGACAAGGATGAATAGCCCACGCCAAAGTCATCAATGGATATTCTGACCCCCATCGCTTGCAGGGCGTGCATTTTGGCAATGGTGTCATCGATATCTTCAATCACGCATCCTTCGGTCAGTTCAATCACCAGACGCTTGGCACTGATCCCCGCATCCATCAGAGCCTGCCGGACGTGTTGCACAAATCCCGCCTGCCTAAACTGACGTGAACTCACATTGACCGCCACATGGTCGATGGTTTTTCCTTGCTCGTCCCACGCCTTGATTTGATTACACGCCTCATGCAATACCCAGGCACCGATAGGCAAAATCAATTGGGTGGCTTCCGCTAACGGAATAAATTCGGCTGGGGATATCATGCCTTTTTCCGGGTGTACCCAGCGTATTAGCGCCTCCGCACTGACTACCTGCAGCAGTTCATTAAGCTGAGCTTGGTAATGCAACACAAACTGATTATCCTGCAGTGCCTGACGCATTTCTTTTTCCAACGTCAACCGTCTATCCGCCGCTTCCTGCATGGCGGGCTGAAAGAAACTAATGCCATTGCGACCACGTTCTTTGGCACGATACATAGCAGTATCGGCTTGCTGAATGATGTCCTCCGGCTCATCGACCGTCTCCGGATACAAGGTCACACCAATACTGGTAGAAAAATGATGCTCGCTACCCTGTACGATAAACGGCTGATTGATGGACAACAAAATCTTTTCGGCCAACATGGCGGCATGATTGGTGGCCTGCTGCAAATCCGTAAAGCGCCCAGGCACCATGACAATAAACTCGTCCCCACCCAGGCGGCTGGCGGTATCTTCGTCGCGGATTATGGATTGCAAGCGTTGCGCCACCTGAATCAGCAACTCATCCCCGACCTGATGACCACGAGAATCATTCAGGTTTTTGAAATGATCCAGATCCAGAAAAAACAAGGCGCCATACCTGGACTGACGTTTGGCAACGGCTATTTCATGTTGTAGCCGATCCAGTAACAGGCGTCGATTGGGTAGATTGGTCAACGGATCAAAAAACGCCAGATTGTGAATCTCCTGTTCAGCGGCTTTTTTGTCGCTAACATCCGAAAAAATCGCGACATAATGGATCAGTTTGTTTTGCTCGTCACGAATGCCGGTGACCGTTAAAAGCTCGGGAAACACCACGCCATTTTTGCGACGATTCCAAATTTCGCCTTTCCACTGATTATTTTTATACAGCTGCTTGTACATTTGCTGATAAAAATCCCCGTCATGGTAACCGGAAGACAAAATCCGTGGATTTTGACCAATGGCTTCTTCCGGGCTATAGCCGGTGATGTCGGTAAAGGCTTTGTTGACGCGCAAAATAATGCCATTAGGATCGGTTACGACGATGGCTTCGTGTGATTCGAAGGTAGCAGCCGCAACCCGCAATTCATTCTCATGCTGTTGCCTAATCAGGATTTCCTGGTTTAAAGCGGCGTTACTATGCATTAAAGCCTGCGTCCGGTGTTCGACCAACTCCTCAACCCGCGCGGTTCGACCAGTCAACAGCAGCAAGCCTGCTGCCGCAAGACTACAAAACAAAAAACCACCGAGAATTAACCAATGACTGACCGTGGATTGCTGTTGTTGAAAAAAGTCCGCAGACGGCCAATAATTCAGCCGCCATTGCCTGCCTGCAAACTCAATCAGCCGCACACTGTTCAAATCCGAAAACTGTAAGGTCCGGTGATAGTTGGCGGGCAAATTGCTGTAAATCAGTTGATCCTGGTCATGAATAGTCAATAACAGTTGTTGCTCTGAATAGCCCAACCATCTGAAAATAGTTTGAATATCTTCATCAATCCGAAACAATCCACCGATAAAACCTTGCAGCGATTGCCGTCGCTCATTGACCGTTTGCAAGCCGGTTTTACGATAAATCGGCGAATACAACCCAACCCCAATCCGCTGCCCATCGTCCTGAATCAAATGAATGCCACCCGTTGCAATACTTATATCCATGTCGATGGCTTGCTGGATTGACGCCTCGATTTCAGGATTACTGGAAATATCGTAGCCACGGACCCCGTCATTCACTTGATGGGGAACAATAAAGGTGATTGGAAAATACACCGGCTTATCTTCAGCCACTTCCAAACCACCTGATGCATTTTTGGCCTGAATGGGTCTTTGATACAACTTTTCCCAATCCGCTCGCTGGTTGCGCTCCACTTTGGGCACCCACTCCAGAATACTGCTGTCCAGGGTTTTGATGGTCGCGGCAAACCCCTCGAATTCGTCTTTCTCTATGGTTTTGGCATTGTAAAACAGGGCTTGCAGGACTAAGTTGGTATCCAGACGATCCTGTAAATGCTGCTGAACGGACGAATGCAACAAATCCACCTGCCGATGAAACTGCTCGCCGACACGGCGCTCTTCCATGTTTATGTTGAATTTGAACGCCAGCACCACCAGTAATAGTACGGATAGCAAGGGTAATAGCATCAGCCGCCGCCGCGATTGCCACATTACCCTGGGCTGACCGATAAAAAGCAGGGTTAGCGGAGCAAATACTGCCGCGCCTATGATATCTCCCACCCACCACGTCAACCAGGCATTAACAATATTTGCAGAGCCGATAACGTTGCGCAGATATAGCGACAATACGCCAATACTGGCGGATACCAAGCAACTGAGCGCAACACAAGCAAAAAAACCGAAAATCTTTTTGTCTTCGATGAGTTGATTATGCACACCCACCCACCGATTGATCAGTTGCATCCCCAAGCCAGCTTGCAGCGATGCTCCTATGGCCGCCATACAACCCACCGAAAAAGACTCCAGCAGTTTGAAAGAGTTGTCTGCATCCAGAAAAACATATGATTGAGTAATCAACGCACCCAGAAAAACGCCCGGAATGACGGCCTGTCCATACACCAGCATGAAGGCCAGTGCCACACCTGCAGCGGGCCAGATAGGGTTGGCATTACTGGGCTGTGTCGCCAACAGGATGCCAATCCAGCCGGTGACCAAATAAGCCAATCCGGCCAAAAAATTCACACATCCCCACTTATTCATACATTTCAACATAGTTAGAATCAGCTGGCAGAGTGGAAGCAAAGCTGCCCGGCGGCATCTACGGAAAATGCTTTACCAAAGCCAGCGACAAACTGCCCGTGCTGCGGCTTTAGTAATAACAGATGAAAATCCGGCAAGCTGCGTAAAACGCTAACAATCTCACCGAATTTGGTAGCCAGGGCATCCAGCGTGTGGTTGTAATGCGGAGCTGTTTTGCTGATTTGCTGTACCTGACAATCCATTGTTAACCGACGACGCGCAAACGGATTGGTTGCACTGGCTTCCGGCTCAATAAACAGGATGGAAGCTTGCGGATTGCTGAGCAGATTTGGGGTGTGTTTGGCTAGTTCACTGACGAAAATATAAAACCCCGCTTCATCCCGACAATAAGGCGCATAACCGATGTCTACCTTTCCATCGGTGCTGAGGCTGGCTAATAACAGGCTGTTATGCTGGGTGATTAAATCATCACAGGCCTGCTGCAGGCTTTGTCGTTCTAAGTCTGTCATGACTGTTGTGCCTTGCATAACTGTGCATAGCGAAAACAATCGGTCGTGTGGTCATTCACCATGCCGACAGCTTGCATATAGGCATAGCAGATGGTTTTACCGACAAATTTGAAGCCCCGCTTTTGCAAATCCCGGCTCATGCTTGCGGATTCTGCCGTGAAAGCAGGCAGTTGCGCGTGTGTCTGCCAAGTGTTTTGCTTGGGTTCTCCACCAATAAACTGCCAAATGTAGGCATCAAAGCTGCCAAAAGTTTGCTGTACCTTCAAAAAGGCTTGGGCATTAACAATGGCTGCCTGAATTTTCAAGCGGTTGCGGACGATACCAGGATTGCTTAATAACGCATTCTGCTTATGTGTATCGTAGGCAGCGATTTTTACCGCATCGAATTGATCAAACGCCAGACGGTAAGCTTCGCGCTTTTGTAAAATGGTGCGCCAACTCAAGCCGGCCTGCGCGCCCTCTAACACCAAAAACTCAAATAGCAGCCGATCATCGTGTAGCGGCACACCCCATTCGTTATCATGATAATGCTCTTCACTGGGACAAGCCAAAGCCCATTTGCACTTGATCATTCGTCTTTTTGCAGCATTTTTTTCAAATCAGCAAACGGATTAAAGGTGGCTTGCGGGCCTTTGGATTCGCTACTGCCTTTGCTGCCATAGCGGATTTGTTCTTCAAAACGCTGATGTTCATTATCGTGGCAGTACAGACACAATAACTCCCAGTTACTGCCGTCTGCGGGGTTGTTATCATGATTATGATCAGTGTGATGCACGGTCAATTCGCGTAGGTTTTTATGATCGAATTCGCGCGCGCATCGACCACAAATCCAGGGAAACAATTTTAACGCCTGCTCCCGATAACCTTTTTCGCGTTCTTCCTTGTAGCGCCGGGCTTCGGCAACTATCTGATGGGCTTTGTTGTCTGTCATGGCTTTCTCCGCTTGCGTCAGCCGCCGGTAGCATTCATATGTCGCAAAATTACCGGCTGTTCGTGTATGTTGAATTCGTGTTTTTCGGGTTTAATTTGCATGGCGTCAATAATAGCCTGCTTCAAGATAGTCATATCGCCGGGATTTTGTCTGACCACCGCTTTTAAATCCACCGAATGTTCATTACCCAAACACAGCAACAGCCGGCCTTCTGCGGTCAAGCGTACCCGATTGCAACTACTGCAAAAATTGGCGCTGTGCGGGGAAATAAACCCGACCTTGCTTCCCGTACCCTGCACCAGAAAATAATCCGAAGGGCCACCGGTTTTATCCGGCACCGCCTGTAGTGTGAAGCGTTGCTGCAAATCCTGCCTGATCAAATGACTGGGGTAATAAGCCTCAGCCCGATTATGGCTATCCACGGCACCCAACGGCATTTCCTCGATAAAACTGATGTCCAAACCGCGATCCACAGCGAATTGCACCAATTCGCAGACTTCATGGTGATTGCGGTTTTTCAAAATCACCGCATTCAGTTTAATCCGCTGAAAACCGGCTTCTGAGGCAACATTGATGCCTTTGAGGACATTTTCCAAATCACCTGTGCGCGTCAACACCTTAAACAAAACCGGGTCCAACGTATCCAGACTGATATTGATGCGTTTGACGCCGGCAGCGCTTAAATCATGCGCCATCTGCGCCAATTGGGAGCCATTGCTGGTCATCACCAGTTCTCGTACCCCAGGCAATCTGCCAATCTGCTGCATTAGTTCCAATGCGCCTTTACGCACCAATGGTTCGCCACCGGTAATGCGAATTTTACTGACGCCCAGTTCGGTAAATGCCTGACAAATAAATTGGATTTCTTCCAGACTCAAAATCTGCTTGCGCGGCAAAAACACCATATCTTCGGCCATGCAATACACGCAACGAAAATCGCAACGATCCGTAATCGACACACGTAAGTAACTGACTACACGCCCAAAACGATCAATCAGCTGTGATAAAACAGGAAAATCACTCATAAATAAAGTAAATAGTTTGACGTTTAAATAGTATCACAGCCCGGCTGAGCGGGTTTGTAACGTGATTTTTTGTTTTTCTGACGGTAATCCCCGTCGAAATTTTGGCAAACACGTAATTTGACGTTGAAAGCACCAAGCTTTTAAGACATTTTTTAATCAGTGGCATTGAATATGCTTTATGTTTGGCAAGGCTAACGCTGATTTTTTTAGCATACAAAGGCGGTATAGCCTGTAACTCGGGTTTACAATGTCTGAATAGAATTACAAATATCGATCATTCCAGGTTGTTTGCAATTTTGCCAGCTTAGGCTAAACCTATAGTCAGAAAATGTTTTTGCAGGAGAAAAATCATGAAAACCGTTGATTTTTTTTATATGGGTAGTCGTATCCTAAAATCATTAGTGATTGGTTTTTCAGTGGGCTTCGGATTACCCGTCTTAGCCGAACAACCCGACCCAGAGGCATTTATTCAAGCCAGTCCATTGATCTTGACCTTATCTGAAGACGAGGTGCTCGATCAAAGCACTGGAAATGCTAATTTTCATCATTCCCCCCCGTCTACTATTAGTTCATCCATCAACCAGCGACCCGCAACTGAAAAAGCCAATATCGGCTGTAACATGGATATGATTCCTGACGTCAATAGTGACACTTCATTGAGTAGCCGTATGGTTGGGGAATGTAACTTCAATTACAAGTATTAACCCCACGTCTATGCTTTGAAACCAAAGTCAGATGACACCAAGTCATCCTGGCTTCGGCATTTCAATACCCTCGCCTGCCACAAACATTCTCGCCAGCCCCTCGCCTGCGCTAAAATTGACCTTTGCTCAGCATGCTTCGGAGAGAAATCACCATGAGACACCGGCTAATAGGGTTAATCTGTTTAGGACTGCTTTCTTCAATCGGTATTTGCGCCGACAAAACCATCATCCGTATCGGAGTCATGGCGTCAGGCACGCTTAGTTGGGAACTGGCGGCAATGCACAATGAAGGCCTGTTGGACAACGCGAATTTTCAGCTGGAACCCGTGACATTAGCCAATCAACAAGCCGGCAAAGTAGCCTTGCAAGCAGGCAGCGTCGACATCATCATTTCGGACTGGATTTGGACATCCAGTATGCGCGCTGAAGGCAGGGATTACAGCTTTTACCCCTATTCCTCAAGCGCCGGAGGTCTGATCGTAGCTGCCAACAGCAGCATCAACACTCTGGCGGATTTGCAAGGTCAAAAACTGGGAATTGCCGGTGGTGAGCTGGATAAAAACTGGTATCTATTACAAGCCTTGGCATTTAAACAAGGCATCAACCTGAACCAAAGCGTCGAAAGATCCTTTGCTGCCCCGCCGTTATTAAATCAACAGCTCGCCAGCCAGCGTATTGATGCACTGCTGACATACTGGCAATTTGCCGCACGTTTAAGCGCACAGGGTTATCGGCAAATCCTCAGTGGCGAAGACATCATTCAGCAATTGGGATTCAATGAGTCCGTACCCAGTTTGGGCTACGTGTTTAAACAAAGCTGGGCGGCTCAACATACATCGGCTTTGCAGCAGTTTTTAACGGCAACTCAAGCAGCCAAACTGAAATTATGCGATGCAGATCAGGCTTGGCAAAAAGTCCTCAAACTGACGGAAACCGATGATGCGCACACCCAACAACAATTAAGAAACCACTATTGTCAGGGCATCGTCAAACAATGGGGAACAGCTCAGCAGAAAGCTGCCGAAGGCATTTACCTCATTCTGCATCAATTGGATGATAGCAAGCTGACCGGTAAATCAAGCCAATTACAACCGGGAACATTCTGGTCTTTTAATTGATGCAAGCAGTTCGCGCCTTCCGGAATCAGCTACCGGCGATTTTGTCGATCATCTTGTTGCTAGCGATATGGCAATCGTTGTCACTCGCCCTGGCAAGCCCGACCTTGCCACCACCGGCTGATGTAGCCGAAGTTTTTTGGCAAGCGACAATTTCCGGCGAGTTGCCTTATCATCTGGGTGTGACTTTACTAAGACTGGTCGTCAGCTTTAGTTTGGCTATGCTCTTGGGTTGCGCAATCGGAATCGCACTCGGTAAAAATAAAACTCTGGATGCGTTTTTTGACAACTGGTTGGTTATATTTCTGAACATCCCGGCCTTGGTCACCATTATTTTGTGTTATGTCTGGTTTGGCCTAGTGGAGTCCGCTGCCATTCTGGCAGTGGTAGTCAACAAACTACCGAATGTAATTGTCACCATCCGCGAAGGTGCGCGGTCTTTAGACAAAGATTTACTGGAAATGGCGCAAAGCTACCGTTTCAGCAAACGTAAAAGCTTTTTTCATGTGGTCTGGCCGCAAATGCATCCGTTTGTAATGGCGGCCACCCGCTCCGGACTGGCACTCATCTGGAAAATCATTTTGGTAGTGGAGTTGCTGGGGCGCAGCAATGGCATGGGTTATCAACTGCATCTGTTTTTTCAATTGTTCGATGTAGCCAGCCTATTGGCCTATAGTTTTGCCTTTGTAGCCGTTATTCAACTTATCGAAATGCTGGTGTTAAAACCACTGGACAGAGCTTCGCAACGGTGGCGACGATGAGCGATATTCGCATCAATATCACCAACAAGACCTATGTGCTGGCACACGATACCCAGCAGATTCACCACGCTATCGCCGGTCTGGATATTACTGTCCACCCTCACCAATTTGTCTGCCTGCTAGGCCCGTCCGGGTGCGGAAAAACCACCCTATTAAATATGATCGCCGGTTTGGACAGTCATTTTGACGGCCAAATCAGTATGGGCGCCATCGAGCAAACGCCCAGTATCGGCTATGTGTTTCAAAATCCGCGCCTATTACCCTGGCGGACAGTGCGGGAAAATATTGAACTGGTTTTTAGGAGTACTCCTCCGGCGAGCTTGATCGACAATTTATTGGACAGCATGCAACTGCGCGATGCCCAGCATCAATATCCTGAGCGTTTGTCTTTAGGCATGCAACGCCGAGTAGCCATTATCCGCGCGTTTGCCATCAATCCGAATATTTTGTTGATGGACGAACCTTTCGTGTCGCTGGATGCACCCACTGCCCGTCAAGTCAGAAGCCAGCTATACGCTTTATGGCTGAAACGACCGCATACCGTACTGTTCGTCACCCACGATTTACGCGAAGCCATTGCGCTGGCTGATCGGCTGATTTTCTTATCGGGCTCACCCATGCGTATCCTCAGCGACATTACAGTACCTATTGCCCGGGAACAACGACAGAATGAAGCCAACATAGAGGCATTTCGCGAACAATTGTTACAAAACCATCCCGTCATCAGGGAGCTGATATAAGGTGAAAGTCGTTGTTGCCGCCAATCAACACGAGGAAGTTATCAAAAAGTCCCGTTTCATCGGTATCATTAGTCCTTGCACCGCAGAAAAAGATGCGTTCAGAGTGTTGAAAAATCTGCACGAACAACACCCGAATGCCAGTCATATTGTCTACGCCTACCGCATCCAATCCGCTGATGGCTTGATTTGTCGTTTCCACGACGCTGGCGAACCCAGCGGCACAGCCGGCAAACCCATTTTTCAACATTTGGAAGGCAAGCAATTGATTAATCTGGTGGTGGCGGTAATTCGTTATTTTGGTGGCGTTAAGCTGGGGGCTGGTGGTTTGACCCGCGCCTACGGCAACATTGCCAAACATGTGATTGAGTCTGCAGAGATTGTAGAACACATCGAAATGGCTACTGTGCGGTTGCTTTTGGACTACAACCAACTGCAAATGCTGGAATATCAGTTAAAAAAACTAGATGGCGAAATCATTCAACAAGAATTTGCCGAGCAGGTTAACAATCAAATCAAATTACCCAAACACAACCTGTCCGCCTTAATGCTTTTATTTCAATAACCTAGCATTTTAATCAAGAAATATGACCACAAAATGACTTATTGTTTCCAAAAGCCAAACAAACCATACACTTTTCATCGTATTGTAAATAAAAAAATAGCCTTTATAGTTGAGTTGCATTCATTAATTGACTGAAATCAGTCTAGGAGCTTCAAATGAACAAATCGACCAATCTCTATAAAGACATTTTAACCGGCATATTTTTTACCACGGGCGTATTCGGATTCATGTCGGGGGAATTTATTTTCTCAACCTTGCTATTCGGCGCTGCAACCATTTCCAGCAATTTAGACTTTTCAGATTCATTTAAAGCCTAATCGTATTCACGTAAAAGCTGAGCATTGCCTATGTTGATCTTCCTGCCCCGCATTAACCTGCGGGGCTTATGACGCGTTAACTCACTCGGGCTGGATTTCGTTCACTTCAGCGTCTTTGAACTGCATGTTATATAGCCTGGAATAAGCACCATCTTGCTTGAGTAACTCCTGATGTGAGCCTTGCTCGACGATTTGGCCTTTATCCATCACCAAAATCACATCCGCTCCTTCGATAGTCGATAAGCGATGCGCGACGACCAATGTGGTGCGCCCTTGCATGACTCGATGCAAAGCCGCTTGGATATAGCGCTCCGATTCCGTATCCAATGCCGAGGTGGCTTCATCCAATATCAGTATCGGCGCGTCTTTCAATAATGCCCTCGCCAACGCTAAACGTTGACGCTGACCACCGGACAATTTCACGCCGTTTTCACCAATTTCGGTATCCAGACCTTGTGGCATTTTCTCGATGAAAGTCATGGCATAAGCGTCAGTCGCCGCTTGTTGAATATGACTTCGCTCAGCGCCTTGCAAGATGCCATAGGCAATGTTGTCTGCCACGCTGGCATTAAAAAGCGTTACATTCTGAGTCACCATCGCGATTTGCTGTCGCAGGCTGTTCAGTCGAAAACGTTTCAAGTCGACACCATCAATCAAAATCTGACCTTCCGCATAATCGTAAAAACGCGGTAGCAGATTGATCAAGGTACTTTTACCACCTCCGGAAGCACCTACCAACGCTACAGTCTGCCCGGGCTCAATCGTTAAATTGATATTGCAAAGCGCTGGCATTTCACTGCCTGGATAACTAAAGCTGAGGTTTTTGAATTCGATGCGCCCTTGAGTACGTTCAATTTCAAAATCACCCGCGTCAATTTCGGCTGGCTCGTCCAGTACTTCGAACAATGACTCAGCCGCAGCAATACCACGCAAAATCTCGGCGTTTGCATCGCTCAGTTGTCGTATAGGTTTTGGCAACAGGAATGCTGCGGTAAAAAATCCGACAAACTCACCTGGGCTGGAGGTTTTCATCAGCATCAGAGCAAGATACATCATGCCGGCCAAGGCAAACGAAATCACCAACTGCATCAAGGGGTTATTCAGGGATACAGTCATGATCAACTTACGCTGCTGCTTGCGATTTTCCAGACTGGCATCTTTAAAGCGCTTTCTCTCGTAATGTTCGCCCCCAAAGCTTTTGACAATGCGGTTACCGGATACCATTTCCGAGGTGATGTGCGTCAGGTCACCCACAGTATCCTGCATATTTCGGCTCAACCTTTTCATACGTTTACCAACGTATCGAACCATAATCGCTACTACTGGCGCAATCGCCAGAAACACCAGCGCCAAACGCCAATTGGCATAGGCTAAATAGCCCAACAAACCTATTGCGGTAAAACCCTCTCGAACAAACGAGCGAACCGAATCCGACGTCGCACGAGTCACCTCGCCGATATTATTGGTAATCCGCGCAATCATGTATCCACTGTTGTTGTTGTCAAAATATTGCACAGACAAACGAGTGTAGTGATTAAAAATTTCACAGCGCAATTTGTGAATCAAATTACCGGAAATCCGTGCCAAATAGTAGTTACCTAAAAACGAACCAATTCCGCGCACCAAAAACAAAACTACAAATGCCAGAGGCAGATATTCAATGCCGGCCCGATCCGGCGCACCAAAGCTATCGATGATACGTTGAATGATCATCACTACAGCAGGCTCGGTAGATGCATAAATCGCAAAACCCAAGACACTGATAAGAAATAATCGCCAATACGGCAATACAAACGTCATTAAACGTTTGTAAACCTGACTGTCGGTCATGGTTTTACGAGAATTTTGTAACGTGTTCAATTCTATTTACCCTTAAAATGTATGCTTACTGCAAATTATGCTGAATTTGATGTCCGTCTCTCAATTATCCAATATACAACCTAACCGCATTCTGGTGATAACCCTACGCTATTTGGGAGACACCTTATTGGCTACTCCGCTTATAAGTTCTCTGAAACAAGCTTATCCGGGAGCCAATATTGATGTCCTAACGTATAAAGCCAATGCAGGAATGTTAGAAAACAATCCAGATATCAACCAATTAATCACCCTTACCGGCACAAAAAAAACTTTTGATTTTTTAAAATTGCTTGCTCGATTATTCAACCGTTATGACCTGGCGATCTCCACGCAGACAGGAGACAGACCAACGCTTTTCGCTGCCGTGGCCGGAAAAATCAGCCTGGGATTTGTACCCGAAGAATCCGGTAAAGCCTGGTGGAAAAAACTGCTTTTAAGCGACTGGCTTGTTTTTAAAAATGACTGCAGCCACGCCGTACTGGAAAACTTACGTTTTTGCCAACGGCTGTCAATCAAACCTTGCTACAAACTAACCCCACCAGAACCATCCAATCAATTCCAGCTACCCGAAGGATTATCGCGGCCTTATGCTATCGTGCATATTATGCCGCAATGGCGCTATAAAGAATGGCATGTTACTGGCTGGAAAGCAGTAATCGAGTTTTTGCAACAACAAGGGCTAAGCATAGTGTTAAGCGGCAGCCAGCAAGCAGAGGAATTAAAACGGCTTGAGCATTTGCAAAATTGCCTATCTTTGCCTGCTTTGAATTTAGCCGGCCAACTGTCGCTAGCTCAACTGTCAGCGTTAATCCGCCATGCCGAGTTATTTATTGGCCCAGACACGGGTATTACACATTTGTCAGCCGCTACAGGTACTACAACTTTCGCAGTGTTCGGACCGACAGACCCAAGAAAATGGGCACCTTGGCCGCTTAATTTTGCCGAAGATAGGGTTCCCTTTTCATCGCTAGGTACACAGCATGTTGATAATGTCATTTTGATTCAAGGGCAAACCAAGCAAAGCTGCCTTCCGTGTCAATTTGAGGGCTGCGAAAAACATCGAAACAGTTATAGTAAATGCCTGGACCAATTAACGGCACCCCATATCATCGATATAATTTGCAAAACCTTACCTAAAATCACACATAGTCATTTGACACTTTAGAACAAAGCCAAAATCAATGAATATTTTACATATAGAAAGCAGTAAGAATTAGGACAGTCAAGAATATCGAAAACTTCTTGCGCATAAAATCATGGTTAGAATTCCACCCTAACAGCGCTATTTTCGAAAAACCCTAAGAATTCGATCTAATAAAATATTAGCAATTTACCAGCTATCTTTTGAACACATTATATAAAAAACATTACTTATTTATGCCGGATTAGTTTATTAAGATTAAAATCATTGCGTTAAAAGACCTGACCCGATAACGCCATAAGCCAAGCTCGCATTAAAACAAACTCTTTAAGATAAGCATGTCAAAAAACTCTTGTTCTCTACAACATCAATCATTGTCAATTGGAGAAAAATCATTACCTTTTTTCATAGTTGCTATCCATTTCTCCACTTCCATCACGCTTATATTATCTATTTTGATAGCCTTACTATGGTTAGTATCGGGTAGTATCAAGGACACAAACCACATCATCAAACAAATCCCAGCGACATTTTACGCTCTACTACTATTAGGCTCGCTAACTCTGAGCGTAACCTATTCAGCAGCACCGTTTTCCCAAGCCTTCGCCACGCTTTCTAAATATCGGACATTACTCCTTCCTCTTATACTAATCGCTTTACTTACCTCAGAAAAGCAACGCAGGTATTGTGAAAAATTTCTACTTACCTCCCTCATAGCGGCGTTAATTTTTTCTTTTGTTGATTACTTTAATTTGTTACCCCATAACTTTGTAGACCATTTTCTTAAAAGCCGAATAACTCATAGCATTTTTATGGCGTTTTTAGGTTTTTTTTGCCTGCATCGACTTTACGAAAATGGGCAACATAGAGCCCTCTGGACCATCGTATTAATTTTGGTTGGTTTAAATCTGTTTTTAGCAACTGACGGCAGAACAGGCCAATTAACATTTTTATTACTAGCAGTTTTATTTTTCTTACAAGCTTTCAGCTTTAGAACAGCGCTTATATTAGGTATTGCCACATTAACTGCTTTTGTTGTGTTTTTGTTTTTCTCGCCACATGCCGGGCGTTTTTTTGAAGGCATTAACGAATCAATTAATTTTTATCATAACGACCCCAATGTAGATGAAACATCCATGGGTTTACGATTAGGATGGTGGCGGGATACATTAACGATCATCTGGCAATCCCCTTGGTTGGGCGAAGGCGTTGGAGGCCTACCTTATAGGGTTCAGCAAGTATTTCCCGGCCGGTCTGCGTTAGTCAATCCTCATAACGAGTACTTATTAATGACCTCTCAACTGGGTATCTCTGGCTTATTGTTGTTTGTAGCATTTTTAGCCTCTATATTGCGTCGAGCTACAAGTTTGCCTCAAACACAACGCTGGCTTCTTCAAGGCATTTGGCTTAACTTGCTTATCAGTTGTGTATTTAATTCATCAATCTTTGACCATACGGAAGGACACTGGTTTATGACTCTAATCGCCCTTTACTCCGCGCCACTATTAACGTCTCAAACATGCTTAGCGTCAGTATCATCACCAAAAACGAATCCCAACATATAGCGCGTTGCTTGGCATCGGTGGCATGGGCAAATGAAATTATCGTTCTGGATTCCGGCAGCACTGAAGATACCGTTGAGATTTGTAAGCAGTTTACCCAGTGTGTATTTGTCACAGACTGGCCGGGCTTTGGCCCCCAAAAACAAAGAGCCTTGGACAAAGCACGATACGACTGGGTATTGTCGCTGGATGCGGATGAAGAAGTCAGCGATGCACTGAAACAGGAAATTCAAAAGGCTATGCTCCAATCTGATACAAACGGCTTTCAGATTCCTAGACTATCCAGCTATTGCGGCAAGCAAATACAACATGCAGGCTGGAGGCCAGACTATGTTTTGCGTTTATTCAGGCGCGATAAAGGTCATTTTACTGACGATGTCGTGCACGAACGCGTTTTAGTTGAAGACAAAATCCATCGCCTCAAATCGCCAATTTTGCATGAAGCGTTTGTCGATCCGGAAGAGGTTTTGCATAAGATCAACAGCTATTCATCACTTGGCGCACAAAAGCTGTTGTCGCAAGGCAAAAACGCCAGTGTTGGCTTGGCCATTGGCAAGGGCCTCTGGACGTTTATCCGCACTTATTTTTTAAAAGCAGCCATATTAGATGGCGCTGAAGGCTTAATGTTAGCCATTTCCAACGCCGAGGGCAGTTACTATAAATATTTGAAATTGCGCCACCTTTTCAAACAGACATCGCAAAAATGACAACCCTTATATCGGTAGTTGTTACTACTTACAACTGGCCTGATGCATTAGCAGCTTGCTTAAACAGTTTGTTAGCCCAACAGGATCAAAGCTTTGAAATCATCATTGCCGATGATGGCTCGAGTAATGCAACCCATCAGCTAATCAAATCTATCAGCTTAAAAAGTCAAATCGCTATTTCTCACATTTATCATGACGATCGCGGATTCAGAGCCGGCACCATACGTAACAAAGCTGTCGCTGCTAGCAAAGGTGAATACCTGCTATTTTTGGATGGCGATTGCATCGTTTTTCCAAGCTTTATCCAACGTCACCGCCAGTTGTCTGAAGCCGGTTATTTTGTCCCTGGTAATCGTTTGCTATTGAATCAACGCTATACCCAGCAAGTCCTGGAACAGCAAATACCGCTGCACACCTACTCATACTTGAACTTTTTGGGCTTATGGGCTCAACGTAAAATTAACCGGCTGTTACCACTGCTGCACATTCCTTTACAGGGCTGGCGCTTTCGCCAACCGCAAATGTGGCAAAAAGCCATGACCTGTAATTTAGCTATCTGGAAAAAAGACTTTATAGCCGTCAATGGTTTTGATGAGCTGTTTGAGGGCTGGGGATATGAAGATTCGGATTTAGTAATCCGACTGATTCATCAAGGCATCAAACGTAAAGAAGGTCGATTTGCCATACCGGTCTTGCATCTTTGGCATCCGCAAAACGACAGAAGCAAACACGATCAAAATTATTCACGCTTACTTGAACGACTTAACGACTCGACTTTGATTCGAGCCAAACAGGGATTGGATCAATATTGAAAAATCTTGAAAGTAGGCGTTTTATTTTTTGCCGTGCAATCTCATCAGTAAGACAGCCTCATCCCGCGTCAATCCACAACTTTTAACCAACTCATCAATATTCACACCGCGCTGTATTTTTTCAATCGCAAGCGCATAGCCCTGTGGCTCTTCCTCATTGGATTCGTTCGCAATCTGCTCTTGTTGCCGGGAGAGCGATTGCTGGGACATGTAACCCACATTCAGTAGTTGGCTTAGCTGGCTTTCATTGACAGATAAGCGTTTATCAACCGCGATAGCCGCAGAACAAAGCCCTGCAACATCGTCGCTGCTACGCTGAATCTGTGAGCGTAATGACTGGTAATCTTGCTGGAGTCTTTTGTGTTGTCGCCACAATGTAATCTGACTAACTGTCAATAGCGAAGCAGCAAAACCTATCAATCCGATCAAGGCGAGTATTAAAGTGTCATTCATTACACAATTTCATCGATATGCTGAAGGGATTGATCGTCCTGCGACGGTATGAACTCCGCAGGTAAATCTCTTTTGGTTTGTGGCTTACGATTGTCTTGTTTTTTTTCAGATTCACGCTCGACACGATGCACTGTTGGCAATGACGGATTCGGCGCTATCGGCGTTATTCCAGACATGCTCAACACCCCATTCAGTCCCCTTAAAACATATCCAATTCAGCTTTTTCGTCTTCACTGAGAAATTTGTTTAAATCGACCAAAATCAACAACTTGTTATCTCGACTGGTAACGCCTTGAATATATTTCGAGCTTTCCTCGTTGCCGACATTAGGCGCGGTTTCGATTTCAGAACCACGCATTTCCACCACCTCGGCCACACTATCTACCAGAATACCGATGATGTGTTTATCAGTTTCAATAATCACCACGCGAGCAGCATCATCAGGCTCTTTAGACGGCAAACCGAATCGATTACGGGTATCAATAACCGTGACCACATTGCCACGTAAATTAATAATACCCAATACATACGAGGGGGCGCCCGGCACAGGGGCGATTTCAGTAATCCGCAATACTTCCTGTACCTGCATGACATTGATACCGTACTTTTCATCTCCCAGACAAAAAGTCACCCACTGCATGATGGGATCGCTTTGTTTTTTATCTTCACTCATGTTTTATATCCAAATGGGTTAAGTAGATGATTTTCGATGCGGCACTAAAGCCTGTAAATCAATAATAGCCGTTAATTCCTCTATTACCGTGCCAATTAGCCAAGGTTTTTTTTGGCGACTAGTACGCCATCTGACTTTTTCCGGCTTTACTCGCCCTATCGAGAGAATCTCGTCACAAGCCAAGCCCCAACGTTTATCTTGGGTAATCAATATGCTTTTAAAGGGATTGGCCTCTAAATCGCGCTGACTGCCATGAAGCTTGCCAAATATTAATTGGCCAGTGTCCAGCACACCTATTCGACTGTCATGCTCATCCAGCAAACCCATGAACCACGAGGGCTGACCGGGAATCTTGCTTGGATTACGATCAATTTTGATGGTCTTGGCCAATTCTGTCAGCGGTGTGGCCAAAATTAAATGCTCCACTTTAAAAAACAAGGCCTGAAACTCATGCTGCGACCAATCCGGCATTACCGAGAGTGGATGCATTTTAACCGGCCTGTCAACAGTAACCGAGGCGATTGGACGCGACTCAGGTATAGGCTGGGTAATGATGACTTTTGGCTCTACCGGTGCAGGAAACTTTTCGAATACTTTAACCTGAATCCTGGGTTTTTCTTCCGGAAGAATTACTTCGGGAATTTCATCCAATAAGGTACTCAGATACGCATCAAGTGCGAGTTCCTGTTGAATAATCTTTTGCTGGGTTTTTGCTGGATTCATGTCCGGTTCGCCAATGGTTTGTCTCCGGCTTTATCAAGCAATAATAGATCCAATAAAGCGGTATAGGCTTCAACCGCTTTGGCGGTTTTATCGAACAAAGGCAGAGGTACGCCTTCCTGACTGGCATCTCGCACCTTGGTATCGATAGGAATCACCGACTCCCAGGCATTATCAGGATATTGTTGATGTAAAGACACCAAGCTTTCTCGGGCAGCTTTGGTACGCTTGTCGAACATGGTGGGCACAATGGTAAATTTGGGCGGGGTTTTTCTCGAATGAAATACCATGTTAATGGTATGAACCATTCTCTCCAAACCCTTCAAAGCCAGGAATTCTGCCAATACCGGAATGATCAAATGATCACACGCCGCCAAGGCATTGATCATCAAAACCCCCAGCATTGGCGGACTGTCGATGATGACATAATCATAGCGATCTTTTACTTTACCCAACGCAGTCGAAATAACCAAGCCCATGCCGCCCATCTGCGCGACCTGCCTGTCAAGCGTTGCAATAGCAGTGGAGGCAGGTAGAACAGACAAACCGTCAAATTGAGTTTTAGCGATATAAATTTCCGGATCAACATCCTTTTTCTTATCGCTGGTGTCTTTAAACAGGTTATAGACGCCAAATTCAACTTCGTCAGGATTCATTTTGAAATAGCTGGTCAATGACCCATGCGGGTCCAAATCGACCAGCAACACTTTAAATCCCCAAGATGTCAATAGACCACCCAAGCTAACCACGGTAGTGGTTTTACCTACTCCACCTTTTTGATTGGAAACAGACCATGTTTTCATAATTGCGCCGGAATTTCGGGGGGCCGTTCTATAGGTTCCAAGATTGGTTCTGCTATCGGTTTTATTACGTTATTTCCAGTTTGAGGTGCCAGTTTTAACGCTTTGGCACGCTCATTATCAGTCATCCCGTAACGGGCAAATGCTTGAGACATTAAAACCAGTACTACCCGGCGATTCTTAAATCGCCCCTCTTCAGTTGTGTTATCGGCAATAGGATGAAATTCTCCATACCCTACTGCAGATAATCGGGTGGGCGGAATATTATTCTTGATTAATTCCTTTACCACACTAGTTGCTCTTGCTGAAGATAAATCCCAGTTAGACGGATAAATACCGGTTGAGATGGGTACGTCATCAGTATAGCCTTCAATGTTGATCACATTAGATACATTGCGTACCACTTCAGCCACTTTTTCCAATACGGGAATCGCTTTACTGGATAATTCTGCCTTACCGCTGGCAAACAGCAATTCACTGTTCATTTCCAGTTCCACCCAAAAATCATGCTGTTTAATACCCACCAATTGGCTTTCTACAAAAGGCTGCAGCGCACGCTGAAATTCGTCAGATACCTCGTTCAACCGGCGCTTCTCTTCCATGATTTCTTCGCTAAGTTGATGCTCTTCCTCAGTCACCGTTACTAAATTGGGTAATTCGATCGGCTGCACACGTGTAGGTACTTCACCCACCTGAATCGGTTCAACCGCTTTCAGCGCCCTATCGGCTTTGGCCTCTTTTTGATTATGAAACAGCGCTTCATCGAGCGATTCTGAAAAAGTCTCGTACTTACCTTTGTTTACCGAGGAAATGGAATACATCACCACGAAAAAGGCAAACAACAAGGTTATAAAGTCTGCAAAAGACACCATCCATCGGTCTTGATGCTCTTGCTCTTCAACGGGTCTTTTTCTGCGTCTGGCCATTAATGTATGCAGACAGCTATTTATCCAGCAAAAAGCCGGACAGTTTCAATTCGATATTTCGTGGATTTTCGCCTTCTGCAATCGATGAAATACCTTCAATGATCATTTCACGCGCCTGAGAGGCTCTGAAAATATGCGCCCTTAACTTATTGGCAATCGGGATGAATAACAGGTTGGCCAGCCCAACCCCGTAGATAGTCGCCACAAAAGCGGTAGCAATCCCGGCACCTAACAATTCCGGCTTGGCTAAATTTTGCATGACATGAATCAGGCCAATCACTGCGCCGATAATACCGATGGTAGGAGAATATCCGCCCATCGCATCAAATACTTTGGCAGCCTGAATATCCAGATGTTCTTTTGTATTTAGCTCTACTTCCATGCAGTCCCTGATCACTTCCGGTTCGTTTCCGTCCACCAGCAATTGCAGGCCTTTCTTGGCGAAAGCATCTTTTTCATTGTCGATCAATGTTTCCAGCCCCAGTAAACCCTCCTTTCTTGCCATTGCGCTCCAGTTGACGATTTTAGCGATCTGCTTGGTAAGCTGATGCTGTTCTGGCTTAATTATCCATACAAAAATATGCAAGCTGCGCATAAAGACTTTGGGCGGAAACTGCAGAAGAGTGGCGCCCAAGGTGCCGCCGATCACGATCACAAAGGCATGAAAATTTATCAGCGAATCAAATTCGCCACCCGCCATCAGATTCCCACCAATAATGGCGGAAAACCCGACAAGAACTCCGATGATGCTTAAAATATCCATCAATCCAACTTATAAAAGGCATTGGCAAATTTAATCGGTTGACTCTCGCGTCGTTCATATCGACAGCAATTTCCAGTATCCGACAATCCATAGCCTGGTTATAAAAAATTTTCAGCTCAGCCAAGAATCATCATCTAGGCAGGGTCGCCGAGATCCAGTGTCAGGCAAGCATCCAACGCACCTTGTGACCATCATTCCGCACCCACTGCTGGAATGATGGTGTTGCTGAAACGTCTTTATAATCAGGGCTCAATATGTTTGCAGGTTTTCTAAAGTTATAAATGCAATTGAACAAGATTGAATAGTGCTCGATAGTCGATAGACAATAAAGCCATCAGCACTAAAAACAATTTTACCCCGCATAACGCTTCATCAATCCCGGCACATCCAAAATCAAGGCAATTTTGCCATCGCCGGTTATCGTTGCTCCGGCCAACCCTTCCAAGCCCTGTAATTTTGCGCCCAAAGCCTTAATCACCACCTCTTCCTGTCCGATAAGCTGGTCAACCACGAAACCGACTTGCCGACCGCCAGCATTTACCACCACCACATGACTACTAGTAGCCTGTTTATTGATAGTGTAATAAGGGTCATTGACTAACCATTCACTCAAATAAAACAAAGGCAAGGCTTTGTTTCTGACCATAACCACCAATTGATTGTCCACTTTGTTGGTTTTACTCAGATCAAGATCTAAAATCTCAAGCACACTGGCCAATGGCAAAGCAAACGCTTGACCGCTGAGTTTAACCATCAAAGTAGGCATAATTGCCAACGTTAAAGGCACTTTAATGATGATGCGGCTACCCTTGCCTTCAACCGAGTCAATTTCCACCACGCCATTCATCTGTGCAATGCGGGTTTTGACAACGTCCATGCCGACACCACGACCTGAAACATCGGAAATTTCAACCTTTGTCGAGAAACCGGGCAGGAAAATCAGGTTATAGCATTCTTTATCATCCAGTCTGGCAGCACTTTCTTCATCCATCAGACCTTTTTCCACTACCTTGGCGCGCAGTACATCAGGGTTCATACCCTTTCCATCATCCGCGATGGAAAGCTGGATATGATCACCTTCCTGTGATGCCTTGAGAATAACCACACCTTCACGCGGCTTGCCATTCGCTGCGCGTTCGTCCGGCATTTCGATACCGTGATCAACAGCATTGCGAACTAAATGCACTAATGGGTCAGCCAGGGCTTCCACCAAATTTTTGTCTAAATCGGTTTCTTCGCCGATTAATTCCAAGCGGATTTCTTTTTTTAAGCTTCTGGCCAAATCCCGCACAACCCGAGGAAAACGTCCGAATACTTTTTTGATGGGCTGCATGCGGGTTTTCATGACTGCCAACTGTAAATCTGCTGTCACTACATCCAGATTGGAAATCGCCTTGGATAACTGCTCACTGGCATCAGTTGATGCCTTCAGTGTTTGAAACCGGTTGCGGACCAAAACCAGTTCGCCAACCATATTCATAATATCGTCAAGAATTTGTGTGTCGACACGAACAGTTGTATCAGTTTGAGCTGCCGCGGCGGCTTTAGCTTTTTCTGGAGCAGCATCTATTGCGCTGGCTTTGGCAGCAGGCGGTTCTGTCGGTGAGATTTGCGCGCTTTGGGCCGGCGTTTTTATCGGCTCCACTTTTGGCGGCGCAGATTCCGCTTTGGGCGTTACAGGCTCCGCTTTAGTGTCTGGTTGGGATGATGATTGGGTTGGCTCCACCTTTTTTTGCACAACGTTTGCATCAAACTTGCCTTTGCCATGCAGTTGATCAAGTAACTGATCAAACTCTTCCTCTGTGATATCGCCGGAATCAACCGGTTGACTTGCCTGCGCAACCGGGGGTTTAAATTGTCCTTTACCGTGCAATTCATCCAACAGATTTTCAAATTCGTCTTCAGTAATTTCATCCCCGGCATTGTCGACAACAACAGGTGCTGCTGATTGTTTGACGGTTGGCGCGCCACCTTTTCCATGTAAAGCATCGAGTAAATTCTCAAACTCTTCCTCGGTGATTTCATCACCTTCAACATCGGATGCCTCTGCCCGAGCCAAGAGTTCATCAGGATCCAGCATCGCATCAAACTCTTGCGCTACCCTGTCCATTGCTGACGATGAATTTGAAACGCCACTCGCCTTTGTCAGTGCAGGCTGTTCAGGAACGGCTTCAACAAGCGCAGTGACGGTTCCGTCATCAGGACATGCATAGGCTTTTAATCTCGACAATAAATCTACTGGCGTGGTATTTGGGGATTGACCAACCCGAACATGGGCAAACATTTCATTTACTATATCCAGCACTTGCAGAATCACATCCATCAAGTCAGGGGTAACGCTACGATCACCTTGCCTCAGAACATTAAACACATCTTCTGCACTATGGCAAATCTCGACCAGTTCATTGATTGCTAAAAACCCAGCCCCCCCTTTTACGGTGTGAAACCCCCGAAAGATGGCATTAAGCAACTCGTAATCACTTGGCGTTTGCTCAAGTTCCACTAACTGTTCACTCAACTTTTCAAGGATTTCCCCGGCTTCCACCAGGAAATCTTGCAAGATTTCGTCGTCCAGATCTATTGCCATGTGTTATCCCTCAGAAACCTAGACTGGATAATAAATCGTCAACATCAACCTGACTGGTTGCCACATCGCCTTCTTTATCATCCACACCAGGTACCACAGGACCTGGCAATTCATGATGGCTATGATGAGAGGCATCATGTCGGCCACTTTCTTTGCGCCCCGCAATACTGATCAATTTAACCAGACTCTCCTCTAATTCATGAACCAGATCTATTACTCTGCGAATAATTTGCCCGGTAATATCCTGAAAACCTTGTGCCATTAAAATGTCGTTCAAGCCAGCTTGGACCTGTCCAAGACCGGTTTGAGACTCTTTGAAATGCAGTGAAATTTCAGAGCTCATTGACTTAAACTCTTCAAGCGGCATTTCCCTGTCCAAAAAACGACTCCATTTTTCAGCGAGTAAGGCAACTTGATCATTCAACTGCTGAGAAATAGGCAGCAAGTTTTCTACAGCTGTCAGGGTTTGATCGGCTGCCTGCTCGGTCATCGCAATCACGTATTGCAACCGCTCTTTGGCATCCGGAATATCATGTTCTGTCATGGCAGTAATTGCAGAGTCAACACTAAAGCTCACCATAGTGTCGTGCAACTGCCGAGTTAGACGACCAATTTCTTTAAATAGCTGTGTTTCCCGTAACCCTGCCAATTCATCCAGTAAGCCATCGGCAACAGCTTGATCCCCTTTCTCCAATGCGCTAACCAAATCTTTGGCCAAACTCAGAAGGTCACTCTTCATTTAAATTCGCTCCGGGGCTCAGCCTTCGATACGCTCAAAAATCTTTTCGATTTTTTCTTTGAGAGTCGCAGCAGTGAATGGCTTGATCACATAACCATTCACACCTGCCTGAGCAGCCATGATGATCTGCTCGCGCTTCGCTTCAGCCGTGACCATTAATACCGGTAAATTAGCCAAATGAGGATTTGAACGTACGGCTTTTAGCAAATCGATACCGGTCATGCCTGGCATATTCCAGTCAGTCACCAGAAAGTCGATACCCCCTTTTTCTAATATGGGTAACGCTGTCTTGCCATCATCCGCTTCCACCGTATTGGTAAAACCGAGGTCTTTTAATAAGTTTTTTACAATTCTGCGCATTGTTGAGAAATCATCAACAATCAGAATTTTCATATTTTTATCCAAGGATAATCTCCACCCAGCTTACTTCATCGATTTTTAGGCAGTTTAACTGCCGTTAATTTAGAACAGAACCCTAACAATTACACTAAATTAGGTACTTACGGCATTATCTGACCCTTCCAACCAATCTGCAAGCCTAGCCCGCAATCGCAACATAGCTTGGCTACAAATCTGGCTAACTCTGGATTCACTCACGTCCAACACCTGACCAATCTCCCTCAAATTCAACTCTTCATCGTAATATAGCGAAACCACCAAACGTTCTCGTTCAGGTAAATCGGAGATTGCTTTAGCCAACGCCTGACGAAAGCCTTGCTGAATAAACTGCTCTTCAGGTTGATTACTGGCATGAATGTTATCGATGACGCTATCCTCACCCTGGATCAGCTCTTCAACACTAAAAGTTTTGCACGATACCGTATCTTGCAAAATCTGCCGGTATTCTTCCAAGCCAATCCCCATATGACCAGCGACTTCTGTGTCTTTTGCGTCACGGCACACATGATTTTCAACTTCGTGAATCGCTTCAGCAACCATTCGGGCTTTTTTGTGTACGGATCGGGGCGTCCAGTCTGCACGACGTAACTCATCCAGCATAGCGCCACGAATACGAATACCCGCGTAAGTATCAAAACTGGCACCCTGTCCGGCATCATAATGCTTCAGCGCCTCCAACAAACCCAACATACCGGATTGAATCAAATCATCAATTTGCACCGTATCGGGTAATCGCCCCATCAAATGGTAGGCAATGCGTTTTACTAACGGCGCATGCTGAATCACCAAAGCATCAGTGTTTCCAGCTTGTACCGCAGCATACATTGCCACTCCACTCACGCCACATCCTCCCGGGCGCTATATTGAATCATACGCTCTACAAAAAACTCCAGATAACCACCGGCATTGTGTTTGATGGGCCAATGGTCGATTGTTCGGGCTAGATTTTTTATGGCCAAAGCAGATTTGCTTTGTGGAAAGGCTTCTACAACCGGCGTTTGTTTTTGCACGGATTTTTTCAAATAATCATCCTGTGGCACAGCCCCGACAAATTGCAGGGCTACATCCAGATAACGATCGGTAACTTTGCTCAACTTGCTAAACAAGGCCTGACCGTGCTCTGCGGATTGAACCATATTGGTAATGATATGAAAGCTGTTTAATCCATAATCCCGATTTAACAACTTCATGTAAGCATAGGCGTCAGCTAGCGAGGTTGGCTCGTCACACACGACAACGATGATTTCCTGACAAGCGCGGGCAAAATTGACCACGCTGGCAGAAATACCTGCTGCTGTATCCACTATCAATACATCCAAATCCTTGTCAATTTCACTGAATGCGCGAATCACACCCGCCTGTTCGGCAGTGCTTAAATCCGACATGCGCTGAATACCTGAGGAGGCTGGGATAATTTTCAAACCAGCGGGACCTGTCATCATGATCTCTTTCAGGGTTTTCTCACCCGCCAGCACATGCGATAAATTAAACTCCGGGAAAATACCCAGCAAAATATCCACATTGGCCAAACCCATGTCGGCATCCAGTATCGCTACCCTCCGACCCGCTTTAGCCAGCGCCACACCAATGTTAACTGACAGGTTGGTCTTGCCGACACCACCCTTGCCGCTGGTCACAGCGATTACCCGCACCGGTTTCATGTGTCTCATCTGTCTAATTCCAGCCGCTTGGTCAAGTGACTTATGCATGACTTTCCGCCATCCAATTGTCGTAATTCATCGTATCTGTGTACTGTTCGTCTTCTTCTTTCAACATGCATTGTTGGATCAAGGCCTCAGCATCTGGGATATAAATATCTTCAGGCACCTGCTGTCCATCCGTGATGAACGACAAAGGCATCCGACGCTCAATCAACGCTGATAAGGCTGTCGCTTTGCTAACCGCCTCGTCGAATTTAGTTAGTATAGTTGCTTGTGGCTCAAGAATCTGGAATGCATCCATAATTTCCAACGCTGCTTTGTATTGCGTGGTCGCAGACATCACCAAATACGCTTGAATGGGCAGGTCACCATGCTGCAGCGTTTTAAGTTGTTCAGCAAGACGAAGATCGCGCTGACTCATGCCTGCGGTATCGATCAGGATCAATCGTTTGTCAGAGAAACTGTCAATATGTTGACGCAACTCTTCAGCATCATTGGCAACTCTTACAGGCACATCAAGAATTTTACCGTATGTGTTAATTTGTTCGTGGGCACCAATCCGATAATTATCAGTAGTGATCAAGGCTATTTGCCTTGAACCATGCTTGAGAATAAATTGCGCTGCCAATTTAGCGATTGTGGTGGTTTTACCTACGCCTGTTGAACCGACCAACGCTGCAATGCCGCCATGCTCCAACAATCTGTCATCGGCAATTGGCACCACTTTAGCCAACATTTCCTGGGATTTGGCAAAAGCAGCATCGAAATGCCGATGACTTCCTAGCCGATTGGCAATTTTACTGGTTAACGTTTTGGAAAAACCGCAATCAAGCAACCTGTCCTGCAACTCATTTCTTAAGGATTGCTCGCCTGATTGTGGTAAATGCGCAATACCGGACAACTTAGCATCCAATAGTGCACGCATGTCTTTCATTTCTTTGCGCATTTCGTCCATAAAGCGATCGGAAGACGCGGCCTGAATGGGTTTTGGCGTTTCAGCCATCAAGGGTTTACGGGGTGTTTCAGGTTTTGCAGCCCAGGCAGGCTTTTCAGCCACTTTGAGCTTTTCGGAAATTTTCTGGGCATTGTTACTGCCTAATTGCACTTTTTCGGCATAACCGATGTACTGATCAAGATTGCGACGTACTGGATTTTCAACTTCATTGCCTTTTTTACGTGCGCTGCTGAGCAGATGCGCTGGCTTTTCGTCACCGGCAAACTCAGGTAAATCATATTTTTTCAAGCGCTTGGCCACCAGTTCATCTTCATGCTGCTGCTTGATATTTTTGTGAATCACTTCCTCGTCAAAATCCCGGGCGGCGACAATCTCCACCCCACCATCGACAGAGCGATTGGACATAATCACGGCATCAGCGCCCAATTCTTCTTTAACCATGCGCATGGCCTGACGGATATCTGCTGCAAAAAAGCGTTTAATTTTCATCGCTCGTCCTCGTTAATCATTAAGCTCGTTGACCGACTGTTGAAACGACGCGGATTTGTCTATCTTGCGGAATTTCGTTGTAAGCCAACACGTGCAAACCGGGTATTGAATGACGGACGAAGCGAGCCAACCAAGGTCGAATGAAAGATGACACCAATAACACCGCTGCACTTCCTTCCATTTCCATTCGTTGAGCGCTGTCTTCTATAGATTGATGCATTTGTTCTGCCAACCCAGGCTCCAAACCTGCACCACCATCGCCCGCCGTCTGCAATGATTTATGCAATATCTGTTCCAAACCTGGATCCAGCGTAATAACAGGAATTTCTGTTTGTATGCCATTGATTTCATAAACAATTGACCGACCCAACGAAGTGCGGACAGCTGAGGTCAAGATGTCCGGATCTTGACTCTTGGTACCGTAGTCCGCCAAAGTTTCGGCGATGGTCCGAATATCCCGGATAGAAACCCGCTCCAGCAACAGATTCTGCAAAACCTTGACCACGACACCCAATGGCAGCGTTTTAGGCACCAAATCCTCAACCAGTTTAGGCGCTTGCTTGGCCAGGTTATCCAGCAGCTGCTGCGCCTCTTCGTAACCAAACAATTCATGCGCATTGCTTTGCAACACATGACTGAGATGAGTTGCCACCACGGTACCCGGATCCACCACGGTATATCCCAAGGTTTGCGCATGATCTTTTTGCGCCACATCAATCCAAATGGCATCCAATCCAAACGCCGGATCCTTACATGAAATACCTTGCACTGTGCCAAACACGCGACCGGGATTAATGGCCATTTCTTTTTCCGGCATAATTTCCGCCTCACCGACCATGACGCCCATTAGAGAAATTCGATACGTGGTGGGCGATAAATCCAGATTATCGCGAATGTGCACCGATGGAATCAAAAAACCCAATTCCTGCGAAAGCTTTTTACGTACTCCTTTGATACGCGTCATCAATTGACCGCCTTGATTCCTATCCACCAGTGGAATCAACCGGTAACCAACTTCCAAACCAATGGTATCAACCGGCATCACATCATCCCACCCCAATTCTTTGACTTCCGCCTTGGCCAGTTGCTGCTGAGGAGAAACAATCCGCTCCATTTCCAGGGCTTTTTCTTCTTCCCGCTTGCGCCGACGATCAATCATATACGCAGCACCGCCCAGCGAGGCCGCCAATAAAATAAATACGAAATTGGGCATGCCGGGAATTATGCCCATCAAACCCATTACACAGGCGGTGACTATTAACGTTTTTGGATCATCGAATAATTGCGCAGTGACTTGCTGCCCCAAATCCTGCTTGCCGCCTCTAACTCGCGTCACCACCATTGCCGAAGCAACCGACAACAACAGCGCCGGAATCTGGGCGACCAAACCGTCACCGATAGCCAGCAGCACATAGGTTTCAGCCGCTTGACCAAAAGCCAATTCATGCTGCCCAACCCCGATAGCCAAACCACCGATTATATTGATAAACAGGATTATGATGCCTGCTACTGCATCACCACGAACGAACTTACTGGCACCATCCATTGATCCGTAAAAATCCGCTTCAGCTGCCACTTCTTCACGCCTTGCCCGCGCCTCATCCTGATTGATTAATCCTGAATTCAAGTCCGCATCGATTGCCATCTGCTTACCGGGCATGGCATCCAGGGTAAAACGTGCACTCACCTCAGCAACCCGTCCCGCACCCTTGGTTACCACAGAAAAGTTGATAACCACCAGAATGGCGAATACCACAATCCCCACAGCAAAGTTGCCACCGATCACAAACGAACCGAAGGCTTCAATTACCTTACCGGCAGCGTCACCGCCCTCATGGCCTTCCATCAACACAACCCGCGTGGAAGCGACGTTTAAGCCTAACCGAAATAAGGTAGCCACCAGAATTACCGTTGGAAAGGAGGCAAATTCCAAAGGCTTTAAGGTGTAAATTACTACCAACAAAATAATCAGTGAGAATGCGATATTGAAGGTAAAAAACAGATCCAGCAGAAAGGGCGGTAACGGTAGCACCAATAACGCCAACAAGATCAGGATGAGCAACGGCGCACCCAAACCCATACTGGTCAACGATCTAAAGGTTGCGATAATTTTTGTAAAATCCATGATGGCTTCTTTTTAATTACTGCCTAAATTCATCGGGCACCTGTACATCACTTGGCGGCCTCGGTTTGCCCCAGCCGTTTTGTACCGCTGCGCGCAACTGAAACACATACGCCAAGACTTGCGCCACAGCCAGAAACAATCCACGGGGAATTTCGTGATTGATTTCGGTGGAGTAATACAATGCTCTAGCCAAAGATGGCGCTGCCACTAAGGTTACTCTATTTGCCATAGCCAGATTACGGATTTGCGCAGCGACCAAATCCGTGCCTTTTGCTACTAGAACCGGCGCACCACTCCCATTAGGATCGTACTTTAACGCCACTGCAAAGTGAGTGGGATTGGTCACAATCACATCAGCCGTCGGGACGGCTTCCATCATGCGCCGTTGTGACGCCTGCATCTGCATTTGGCGAATCTTTCCTTTCATTTCCGGATTGCCTTCAGACTCCTTGGACTCATCCCGAACTTCCTGTTTGGTCATTTTTAACTCACGCTGATGATTCCACAATTGATAGGGTACATCGATCATCACCAACAATAACAGAGTCGCACACAGCACCAGCAAAGACATGATGATAATATCGCCCGCCCTAGACAGGGCTTGCTGCACATTAAGCCGACTTAACCCCATAAAATCGTCGAAATACACTTGAAACAAATTCCAAGCCACAAATCCGATCAAAACCACCTTGATTATGGCTTTGATTAATTCAACTACGCCTCGAATCCCAAAAATTCTTTTAAGGCCTTCCAGCGGATTTAATTTCGAAAACTTTGGCTCAAATGCTTCGGTTGTAAAATTCCATCCACCCATCAGCATTGGCGTCAGTAGATCCGCTATTATCAAAATAACCATTAACGGCCAAATCACAGAATAGCCCTCAGAAAGCGCCAGTTTCAGATACATGACCGGGGTTGCAGGATCAAAAATAACCTCTCGGGACAGTTCAAACTGATGCTTCATCATTTTGAGTAAGCCCTTGACCATGTACTGTCCCATATAAAAAAACAGCACGGCACTGACAATCATGGTGACGAAGGTATTCAGTTCTTTTGATCGGGGAACCTGGCCCTTTTTACGCGACTCTGAAAGTCGCTTGCCAGTGGGGTCTTCCGTTTTGTCTTGACCGGAGTCTTCTGCCATTAGCTCAATCTCAACATTTGGCTAATCAACAAAAATCCTTCATGCAATTGTTCGGAAAAACCTTCCAGCAAAGTGGCCAAGCCTATCCAAATCAACAACATACCCAACAATATGGTAATGGGAAAACCAACCCCAAAGGGCTGTAATTGTGGCGCTGCTTTTGACGCTACACCAAAAGCTATGTTTACAAATAACAACGTAGCCATGATCGGCAACGATAATAAAGTCCCTCCTGCAAAGATTTGGCTACTCCAAGCAATCATGCGCCATAAGTCAGCTGTTTCCAGGCTATTGACAGCCACCGGTAGAGTTGTGAAGCTTTGCGCCAGCATTTCGATGAGCAATAAGTGTCCATCAACGGCTAAAAACAACAAACTGGAAGAAATCACTAACAACTGCGCAACCACGGGGGTCTGCACTCCAGTCGCAGGATCCACCATTGAAGCAAAACCCAAGCCCATACTAAATGCGATTGATTGCCCCGCAAACAACATCACAGAAAACACCATTTGCAAGATAAAGCCGGTAGAAAGTCCAATTATCAACTGTTGCACGCTCACGACCCAACCCTGATAACTGAATAAATTGTCTGCCGGCATTTCCGGTAATGTGGGGAAAATGACAAAGGTAATCAGCAAACTCAGCATGACTTTTAGCCGCGCAGGCACGCCATTTACACTAAACACAGGGATCGAAACAAACATGGCGCTGATGCGCATAAAAGGCCAGACGAACGCGGCAAGAAACCCCAGGAGCTGATCTTCCTGAAAAGTCATCCTATTAAATGAGGAATTTCGCGCATCAAATCCTGAAAATAATCGATGAGCATTTGCAGCATACCGGGCCCAGCTATCATCAACACCACGATAATCGTCACCAGTTTTGGAATAAAGGTGAGGGTTTGCTCTTGTATTGACGTTGCCGCCTGAAACATGGAAACCACTAACCCCACAGCCAGAGAAGCCAGCAGGATAGGTCCCATTAATTTCAGTGAAATCAAAACCGTATCTTGTGCCAGTGATGAGATCGTTTCTGTTGTCATGTCATTACTCCCGTTTAAACGTAAAAGCTGGCTGCGAGCATTTCCAACACCAGCGACCAACCATCAGCAAGCACAAACAACATAATTTTAAAAGGCAGCGAAACAATCATGGGGGACAGCATCATCATCCCCATGGACATCAATACAGTAGCCACCACCAGATCGATGACCAAAAACGGCAAAAAAATCAGGAATCCAATCTGGAAAGCCGTTTTAAGCTCACTGGTAACATAGGCTGGTAGCAATAACGAAAAAGGCACATCTTCCGGCTTGTTAATTTGATCTCTACCCGAAATTCGAACGAACATATCTATGTCAGTCTCCCGAGTTTGTTTAAGCATAAACTGCCGCATAGGCTCGGAGGCATTTTGCAGTGCCGTCATGACATCGATTTTTTCTTCTAAGTATGGCTGCACTGCCGTGTCATTGACCTTCTCCAAGACCGGCATCATGATAAAAATCGTTAAAAATAATGATAAACCCAATAAAACCTGATTACTGGGTGCCTGTTGCGCTCCCAAAGCCTGCCTCAATAAGCCCAGCACGATCATGATGCGAGTAAACGATGTCATAGTTAACAGCAATGCCGGCAGCAAGGTCAGCATGGTCATGATCGCTAAAATCTGGATCGTGACCGTATATGTTTCACCGCCTTTAGGATTACTGGTTACCGTAACTGCATCAATTCCAGGCGTGGCTGCCAGCAGCTGTTCGGACCATCCCATGATCAAAGCAAAAACACTGAATACGAACAAAATTCTATGCATCGGCTTTACCGGCTTGCAACATTCGCTGCAAGGTTTTTGCAAATGCGGCTGCGTTATCTATGGGAAGCTGGTCCTGAAATAAGCGAGAGTCGCCTTCCAATTCCAATAATTTATCAATTCTGCCGGGTGTCACGCCCAGCAATAATTGCTTTTCCCCCACCTTGACTAGCACCAACTTTTCTCGGACCCCTACAGAGAGACCGGTCACGATACTTAATTCATTTTTACCGGTTAACGTTAAATTGCCAGTTTTTCGTAATAACCATACCAATAAGGCAAATAGAGCCAACACAAACAATAAAGCCAAAATCCACTGTAAAACATTTGCATAAGAAAGCGTATTTGCAGGTTGTTTAGCGACACCCATTTCTTCCGCATATCCAGAAAAAGTAAGCATCAAACTAGAAATCAAAGCCCACAGATGCGCTTTTAACATTAGCCCAACTTTCTGACGCGCTCAGATGGGCTAATAATATCAGTGAGCCGAATACCAAATTTATCGTTCACCACAACGACTTCGCCATGAGCAACCAATGTACCATTCACCAACACATCCATTGGCTCGCCGGCAAAGCGATCCAACTCAACGACTGAACCTTGATTCAGCTGCAATAAATTTCGGATGTTTATTTTAGTCCTGCCAATTTCCAAGGAAACCGTGACAGGTACATCCAAAATCACATCTAATTTTACTTCGTCAGCGTTGGTATATGCTCTTGGCTTGGCATCTTCCAAGTTAGGAAAATCAGCGGTCTCATAACCGCCTGCGCTCTTAGAAGCCGCATCCTGTTCTTTTAAGGCATCGCCCCAATCAGCCTCTGCAGCCGACTGTTCGTCCATTGCAGCAGCCCAATCATCACCTAAGTCTTCGTTTTCACTCATGCCTGCTTCGCCCAAACTGTCACATATTATCTAATGATACTTTTTCCACAATTTCGATAGCATAATTGCCATCTGATAAACCTAACTTACCTTTAAAAACCGGGACGTTTTCCACTTCCAACAGCACGGTTTCAGGCATATCAATTGGGATAACATCGCCTTTTTTTAATTCAATTACTTCGCTGATATGCATTTCCTTTTCTACCAACTTACTATTTAAAGTAACTTCACTACGCATAATTTCAGTCCTTAGCGATTCTTGCCAGCGGCCATCGACCTCACCTCTGTCACTGGTTACCGCATCCAGTAATTCTCTAATGGGTTCTATCATGGTGTATGGCATGGCAATATTAATATCTCCGCCACCACCTTCCAATTCAACGTGAATGGTGGAAATCACAACAATTTCGGAAGGACTTACTATATTTGCAAACTGTGGATTCACTTCTGAATTGAGGTATTCAAACTCAACATCCATGACAGGCTTCCAGGCTTCTGCCAGATCCTTGAAAATCATATCGATAATCAAGCGGATAATTCGCATTTCGGTTGGTGTAAATTCTCTGCCTTCCACCTTGTTGTAAAACTGTCCGCCACCGCCAAAAAAGTTGTCTACCGCAGTAAACACCAACCTTGGCTCCATTACGATCAATGCCCGCCCTCTTAAAGGCGACATTCTTATTACGTTCAGGTTGGTAGGTACGAACAATCCTTGAATAAACTCCGAGAATTTTTGTACTTGAATACCTGAGACTGAGATCTCCGCCGCTCGCCTGAGAAAGTTAAACAATGAAATACGAAAGTAACGTGCGAATCGCTCGTTGACCATTTCCAGAGTCGGCATACGACCACGAACAATGCGTTCCTGGCTATTAAAATCATAGAGCCGCGCGCCTTTAATCGCATCATCGTCATGGTTTACTTCGACATCGCCGTCGTCTACACCATGCAGTAGTGCATCAATTTCATCCTGTGAAAGTAAATCGGCAGTTGACATTTATTGCATTACAAAATCAGTAAAATAAACCGCCTGCACCGGGTTTTTCTTGGTCATTAACTCCATCACCTTGCCTACTTCACTCTGCATCATCGTTTGCAACTCTTTTTTGCCTTCCAGCGTTTTAGCCTTATCGGCTCCAATGGAACTAATCGCCATCAACAAATTATTACGGATCATGGGTTCATGTTTTTTCATGACCGCCAAGTTCGCCTCACCTTTTATCAAGACCGTTACAGAAATTTTAATAATTTTGGCCCCGGCATTGGCTGGAAAATTAACCAAAAGCGGCTCTGTTATTTGGTAATACACTTCCGCATTTGCAGCCGGGTCTTGCTCGTGCTCATCGGCTTTTTCCTCTTCAGCAGACTTGCTTTCCTCAGCTTTTTTATCAGCGTTTTCCGCATGCTCTTCGCCGGCTGGTTTTTGCATGAAAAAGAAATAACCACCCGCTGCTCCACCCAATAACAAAATCACTATTGCGATGATCACGATAAGTTTTTTTGATGATTTTTTTTCACCATCTTTGGAATCAGTTTCAGCCATAAACACCTTTAACAATTATTAAGCACCAAACGGGCCACAATGCTTTCACCTTATTACAAAGCGACTCTCGTTTAACAGCCATTTTGATAAAACAAGAAAAAACATTACCTTAGAATAACAGCACAAGCATAGCAAAAACTAACGTTTTTAAAGGAACAGTAAGAAAGTTTTACAAGCTTCAAATATAGGCAGCAAACGTCAAATCTATGACGTGTTTGCAAGTTGGATAGGAATGAAGAGAATAAACAGCAGAGGGCAAATGCTCTCTGCTGTTTTTTAATACATTAAAGCGAATTTACTGCGTTCAACTCTTGGAAAGCTTGTTCCAAGCGAGTCACCATACCCACTTGGCCGGCACGTTGCCAAACGCGTGGATCATAGTATTTTTTGTTTGGCTTATCGGCACCTTCCGGGTTACCAATTTGGCCTTGCAAATAGCCTTCATTTTTCTTGTAGAACTCCATCACACCAGCCCAGCTAGCCCACTGAGTGTCTGTGTCGATATTCATTTTCACAACGCCGTAGCTAATGGATTCTTTGATTTCTTCTGGGGATGAACCTGAACCGCCGTGAAATACGAAGTTCAAGGTGTTGTGTGGCAAATCAAACTTTTCTGACACATATTTTTGAGAATTGGCCAGAATGGTCGGTGTCAATTTAACGTTACCAGGGGAATAAACACCGTGGACATTACCGAAAGAAGCCGCAATAGTGAAACGATGGCTGATCTTGCTTAATTGTTCATACGCATAAGCCACATCTTCTGGCTGTGTATAAAGGGCTGAATGATCCATACCGCTGTTATCAACACCATCTTCCTCGCCACCGGTGCAACCCAGTTCGATTTCCAGCGTCATACCCATTTTCGCCATGCGTTCCAGGTATTTTCCGCAGATTTCAATGTTTTCTTCCAGGCTTTCCTCAGACAAATCCAGCATGTGTGAGCTAAACAATGGTTTGCCGGTAGCTGCAAAGTGTTTTTCGCCCGCATCCAACATACCATCAACCCATGGCAGCAATTTTTTAGCAGCGTGATCGGTATGCAAAATTACTGGCACACCATAGTGTTCTGCCATGGCGTGAACGTGATGCGCACCGGAAATAGCGCCCACGATTGAACAGCCTTGACCTTCCAATTTCAAACCTTTGCCGGCAACAAACGCAGCCCCACCGTTTGAGAATTGAATCACTACAGGTGATTTTACTTTCGCCGCCGCTTCCAGAACCGAGTTGATGGTATCTGTGCTGATCACGTTAACCGCAGGTAATGCGAATTTATTTTCTTTGCAGATTGCAAAGATTTTTTGAACATCTTCACCGGTTACAACGCCGGGTTTTACTACATCGAATATTTTTGTCATGCAATCAATCCTGCTGATAAATCAGATTGCTAAACGACGCAACCTGATATTTTCGGGTGGGACGCGAGCAATTTTGTACAAAACTGCCCGCAATCTAACTTATGCCTCTAAGCTTGCCAAACGCTCGGACAACAATGTTTCCAAAGCTTCCAACGCTTTAGCAAAACCATCGATACCTTCAGCCAATTTTTCTTTGGCCATGCGGTTTTCTTCGTGCATACGGTCGAAAGTAGCTTTGTCGACCGAGATTTTCTCGATCGTCGCTGTTGCTGCTTTTGCCGGATCCAGTTTACGTGGTAACTCAGCTTCTACGGATTGCAGCTCAGCCAACAAAGAAGGCGCGATGGTTAACAAGTCACTACCTGCCAACTCAGTAATTTCGCCGACGTTTCTGAAGCTTGCGCCCATAACTTCGGTTTTATAACCAAATTTTTTGTAGTAGTTATAAATTTCAGTCACTGACAATACGCCAGGATCTTCCTCGGGTGCGTAAGAATCACGACCGGTATCTTTTTTGTACCAGTCCAGAATGCGACCAACGAAAGGAGAAATCAACGTGATACCGTTTTCTGCGCAAGCAATCGCTTGGTGCAAACCAAACAACAAGGTCAGATTGGTGTGAATACCCTCTTTTTCCAAAACAGCAGCGGCTTGGATACCTTCCCAGGTTGCTGCGATTTTGATCAGTACGCGTTCTTTGGAAATACCGGCCGCTTCGTATTGTGCAATCAGGTCACGACCTTTGGCGATAGTGCCGTCAACATCGAATGACAAACGCGCATCAACCTCTGTAGATACTCGACCTTCGATAATTTCCAGAATTTTTAAACCAAATGAAACAGCCAAGCGGTCAAATGCCAAGGTCACAACATCTGCAGCGGATGCATCTGCGCCTAAAGTCGCACGTGCGCCTTTCAAGGTATCATCAACGATGCCTTGATATTGCGGCATTTGTGCTGCAGCAGTGATCAATGAAGGGTTTGTGGTTGCATCGCGCGGTTTAAATGTCTCGATAGCTTGGATGTCACCAGTATCGGCGACCACTACTGTCATTTCGCGGAGTTGCTCAAGTAAATTTCTTGCCATGAAAAGGTCCTCGTTTTAAAAAAAACTAATGATTCTTGAATACTAAACACTTGAAATGAACCAAGTTTAATAGACTCAAGAAAACTCGAAAAATTGAAATATCTGTTGCTTTGCGTAAAAAGCAAATCGCCACACCTCACATCTCCAATACCTACCCATGGCAGATTATTGAGTGTAAATTGTGGCGACACCTAATACAAATATTGACCAAACAAAAGTCTTGTTGAGCTCCGAAACAGCAAAATAAATGCCGGAAAGCCCAATCCAAGCTGATAAATTAAGCTTTATCTCGCAAATATTTTTCTACGCCGGTCGCTTTTGCAGCTGCAGCTTCTCTGTCTTTTACGATCTGTTTAGCCATATATTTAGCTACACCAGTCGATGGGTTTTCTGTTTGTTTTTCCAAATACTTGGCAACACCCGTTTTATTAGCGCCCATTTTTTCCAGATATTTCTCAACGCCAGTAGCCCCCCCAGCAGCGGCAGAATACTCGCTAGTTGCTGAAACAGCCGAGTTTCCAGCTGATTTTTTGCTATACACAACAAAACCGATAACAGCCAAAGCAATTAAGCCAACAAAAGAAAAATCGGAAGACGCAGCTTTTTCATTCTGGATTACTTCAACAGATGCACTGGCAGAAGTTGCAGTTGATTCAGATGTGTTTTTTGCTGAACTACCTGCAGCAGCAGGGGCAGCAGAGCTATGTTTGTAATCTGAATCGCTGTAGACAACCTTAGGCTGGAAATTTGTCGCAGGGTAATTTGCATCAGACTCAGACGCTTGAGCTGGGGCAACCGACTTGGCTTCAGGCTCACTTTTACTGCTAGTGACACCTTCATCGCTATAAACGACTTTAGGCTGAAAATCAGCAGCAGGATAGTCGGACTCAGCCATTACAGAAGAGCTGGCAAGTACCAATACAGCCAAAACGGCTTTAGTCAATTCATTCATTTTCACGTTAACCACCTATAATTCGATTCGTTAAACCACTTGAAGCTTGGCAACACCAAGCTTCAACCTGTTGATA
>PERU01000025.1 GCA_002928965.1 Methylomonas sp. | reverse complement strand
TTCAGGTGTTCTTTCGGTAAAGCCCTTATGTCGGCAGGGCTGTGGATGCTATTGAGGATTGGAAAACCAGAGACAGTCATGTTTTAAAAAATTCCTTTATAGGTTTGCGCCATGTATTTTTGCACCCATTCTCATTGGAGAAAAATAGAACGTATGACGCAAGAAGTATAGGTCGTGCAGGTGATACAGCGTTTAATGAGAGCGTTCGATGATATACAGCGATAAGTCGCGTAATAAATCCGCTTCGCTGCCAAAGCCGCTCAAGCTGTCAACCGCTTGTTCATGCAGTTCCAGCGCTTTTTGTTTGGCGCCAGCCATGCCCAGCAAAGCGGGGTAAGTCGGTTTGTCGTTATCGACATCCTTGCCTTGGGTTTTGCCCAATGTCGCAGTATCACTTTCCACATCCAGAATGTCGTCTTTGACTTGAAACGACAAGCCGATGCATTTGGCATAATGATCCAGCTTTTTCCCCATATCCGCATCCAGATCGGGTTTGGACAAGGCTGCAAGATTAACGCTGGCTCGGATCAGGGCGCCGGTTTTGTGGATGTGCATGTTTTCCAGTTCAGGCAACGTCAATTTGCGGCCCACAGAACCCAGATCGATAGCCTGACCACCCACCATGCCTACAGAACCACTTGCCCGAGTCAACGCTGCAATCATTTTGATTCTGGCTTCAGCGCCGACTTGGATGGCGCTGTCGTTAGCCAAAATCTCAAATGCCAGCGCTTGTAATGCATCGCCTGCCAAAATGGCAGTGGCTTCATCAAAGGCTTTGTGACACGTCGGTTTGCCGCGGCGCAGATCGTCATTGTCCATGGCTGGCAGGTCGTCATGAATCAAAGAGTAAACGTGGATAAACTCGACCGCACAAGCCTGAGCATCCAGTGCATCTTCACTCAAACCCAAAGCTTGGCCAGTTGCATACGTCAGCAACGGGCGGGTACGTTTGCCACCGTCCAGTACGCTATAGCGCATGGCTTGATGCAGGGCTTGCGGCAAAATATTTTCGCCGGGCAATCGAGCATCCAGTGCACGTTCCACGCGGTTTTGACAGGCGGTAAGATAGGTTTTTAAGTTACTCATCGGTAAAAGGTTCCAGGGTTGGTTGGCCGTTTTTTTCTAACAATATCTGCACCTTCTGCTCCGCATCCTGTAAGGCTTGTTGGCAGGTGCGGGTTAATCGGATGCCGCGCTCGAAGGATTTTAAGGACTCTTCCAGAGAAATATCGCCACGCTCCATTTGTTCGACCAATTTCTCCAGTTCGCCCATCGCTTCCTCAAATTGGGATGCACTTTTTCTTCTCGACATATAATGTGTGCTGCGGTGCTCAAAAATGACCGAGCATTATAGTATGAATTAACAGCAAACGATGACTAACAATGAGTAACGAATATAACGCCGCGGCGATTGAAGTTTTGAGCGGCCTGGACCCGGTGCGTAAGCGCCCTGGTATGTACACTGATACCACCCGCCCTAATCATTTGGTGCAGGAAGTGGTTGATAACAGCGTGGACGAAGCCTTGGCCGGTCATGCCGACAGCATAGAAGTGACTTTGTATAAAGACGGCTCGGTGAAAGTGACCGACAACGGACGCGGTATGCCGGTGGATATTCACCCCGAACAGGGCATACCAGGTGTCGAAGTGATCCTCACCCAGTTGCATGCCGGCGGTAAATTCTCCAACAAAAATTACCAATTCTCCGGTGGTTTGCACGGCGTGGGCGTGTCGGTGGTGAATGCCTTGTCGGAAAAACTGCTGGTCGAGATCAAGCGCGGCGGTGGTGTGTATCAGATGGAATATGCCGGCGGCGATAAAGTCAGCGAATTGCAGCAAACCGGCAGCGTGGGTAAAAATAACACTGGAACCAGCGTGCATTTCTGGCCGGATGGTAAATATTTCGATTCCAACCGGGTGTCGGTTAGCAAACTCAAACATGTATTGCGCGCCAAAGCTGTATTGTGTCCGGGGCTGAAAATTATCTTGGTGTCCGAACTCAGTGATGAACGCTTTGAATGGTGCTACCAGAACGGCTTGCAGGAGTATTTGCTGGATAGAGTCGGCGATGCCGAGATTTTTCCGCAGCCGCCGTTCATGGCCAATATGGCGGCCAGTAATGAAGCGGTGGAGTGGGGCATCGTCTGGACGCCGGACAGTCTGCCTGAAACCATCGCCGAAAGTTATGTGAATTTAGTGCCGACCGCCCAAGGGGGTACGCATGTCAATGGTCTCAGAGCAGGCTTGACCGAAGCGATTCGTGAGTTTTTAGACTTCCGCAATTTGTTGCCGCGCGGAGTGAAAGTCGCTCCGGAAGATGTCTGGGAAAGCTGCCATTTTGTGCTGTCGGTAAAACTGGAAGACCCGCAATTTTCCGGGCAAACCAAAGAACGGTTAAGCTCTCGCGAATGCGTGACTTTTGTTTCGGGTGTTGCTAAAGATACCTTTAGTTTGTGGTTGAATCAGCATCCACAGGAAGGCGAGAAAATCGCTGAAATCATCTTGGCTAGCGCCCAAAAGCGCTTGAGGGCCGGCAAGAAAATCGTCCGCAAAAAAATCACTACCGGTCCGGCCTTGCCCGGCAAATTGGCGGACTGTTCCGGTCAGGATTTGAGCCGTACCGAATTGTTTTTGGTCGAGGGTGACTCGGCCGGTGGCTCTGCAAAACAAGCACGCGACCGCGAGTTTCAGGCCATCATGCCGTTGCGCGGCAAAATTTTGAACACCTGGGAAGTTGAGTCCGGCGAGGTGATGGCCTCGCAGGAAGTGCATGACATTGCGGTGGCGTTGGGTATAGAGCCTGACAGCGATGACCTGCAAAACTTGCGTTATGGCAAGATCTGCATCCTTGCCGATGCCGACTCCGACGGCAACCACATTGCGACGTTGATTTGTGCGTTGTTTTACCAGCACTTCAATGCCTTGGTCAGAGCCGGGCATGTGTTCGTAGCCATGCCGCCGTTGTACCGGATTGATGTGGGTAAAAAAGTGTTTTATGCCTTGGACGAATCCGAACGACTGGGTGTATTGGCACGCATTGAAGCCGAAAAACTCACCGGCAAGATCAATATCCAGCGTTTCAAAGGTTTGGGCGAGATGAATCCGTCGCAACTGCGGGAAACCACCATGAATCCCGATACCCGGCGTCTGGTGCAATTAACTATCGAAGAAAACGACGACACCCGCGAACAGATGGATTTATTGCTGGCAAAAAAACGTGCCGGTGACCGGAAAAGCTGGCTGGAGGATAGAGGGAATCTGGCTGAAGTGTAGATGCCGCCGGTCTAGGAGCCTGTCCGAGAATAGAGAACTTGCTGCGGAAAAGCCCTGTTGGCCAGATTTCCCGCTCATTTTCGTTAAATAGCACCACTATTCGCCTCAAATGATCAACAAATCTGACTCAAAATGGTTTTCCCTCGCGACGATTCCTATTCTCGGACAAGCTCCTAGTTTGCTGTTGTATGTTGGGTTATTATGCGCATAGATAATCAATACCTTTCAGAGCGTGCCATGGCAAACACCGAAGCAGTCGCAAAAAAAGCTACGAACATCACCCTGTCGGTCGATGTGTTGAATGAAGCCAAGGCATTGGGTATCAACATTTCGCAAACCTGTGATCAGTATCTGCGCGAACTGGTGCGCAGCGAGCGGGAACGGCGTTGGCAGCAGGATAATGCTGAATTTATCGCCAGCTATAATCAAACCGTCGAACAGGAAGGTTTGCCACTGGAACCATGGCGGAGTTTTTAGTGGCGCGTTTTGATGTTTATCGCAATAGCGGTGGCAAAGTCGAAGAGGTGCCTTTTTTACTGGATGTGCAAAGCGACGTACTGAGTGCTTTTGATACCCGCGTGGTAATACCTTTACGTCGCAGGGATAGGTTCCTCGCAGCGAAAATACCGGCCAACTTGATGCCGTCGGTGAGTGTCGAAGGCATAGCATGTGTGCTTGAAGTGCCAAAATTGGCGGCTGTACCGATGCGCATCCTTAAACAACCACTGATGTCAGTGCACGACCAACAATTCGCAGTTACAGCGGCACTCGATTTTCTATTTCAAGGTTTTTAGAGGAGTGCTGATTAAATCCTTCGACAGGATTTATGCCCTGTGGGTATGCGCGGCATCGATTTGTTAAGGATTTCCCAGTGCAAATTTATTGTATCTATCACACAGCTCATACATTTATATCAATTTGGAATCATCATGATCGAACTTGGCAAACTCAATACGCTGACCATCGCCAGCCAACGCGATGACCACTGCTATTTTGATGGCGGCGAATTGGGGGAGATAGAGCTGGCAGAGCATGAGTTGCCAGCAGACAAGCAGACTGGCGATAACCTTGACGTGTTTGTGTATGTTGACGGTAAAAATCAAACCGTTGCCACCTTGCAAAAGCCCAAGGCTCAGGCCGATCAGGTGGCATGGTTGAAGGCTGTATCGTTAAGTCACGCCGGGGCCTTTCTGGATTGGGGTTTGCCAAAAGATTTGTTGTTGCCGTTTAACGAAGCCAAAGGCAAATTGGTCGAAGGCCGATTTTATCTGGTGCGGCTATTTCTTGATGAAAGCAACCGCATTGCGGCATCGATGCAATTGGACGATTTTATTCAGGACGAGGCGTTTTATTACAAGGACGGTCAGACCGTTGATTTGATGATTGCCGAGGAAACAGACTTGGGATTTAAGGCCATCGTCGATCATAAATACTGGGGTGTGTTATATAAAAACGAGATTTTCCAGCCTTTAAAAAGGGGGCAGGCCCTTAAAGGTTTTATCAAAAAGGTGCGTGCCGATCGCAAGCTGGATTTAATTTTAAGCCAGGAAAAATATGGGCAGAAAGTCGATGCCACGTCCGGGAAAATTCTGTCGATATTGGCCAAGCATGGCGGCTATATTGCTTTGACCGACAAAAGTCCGCCGGAAATGATCTACGACACCTTTGCTGTCAGTAAAAAGGTGTTCAAACAGGCGATTGGCGGCCTGTATAAGCAGCGGCGGATTATCATCGAGGAAGCTGGGATTCGGTTGATGGATAAAAACCAATAAGATCAAGAATTGTGGACGTAAAAAAGGGCGCATGCAGCGCCCTTTTTGCGGTTTGGGTTCGGGTTAAAATTCCAGTCTGGCGCCCAGCATTAATTTATTGCTGTTGATGCTGGTATAGCCTTGTAAGGTTTCATACGCCAAAAATGCAGACATGCCACCGGCAAACACGCTGGAAACTTCCGCGCCAAAAGTGTAGAAATCACGACTTGGGCCGTCATTGGATAGTGAAAATGAGGTGCTTGGATCAGCGACAAAACCGGCTGTAACTTGTCTTCCCCCGTCCATGAACTGGTGATGCCACTCGCCGCGTAATTGCGGTATCAAAACCCCCCAGGGTACGCTGACAGCATATGAGGTTTGAATGCCGACTGTCGACGTTAACGATTCAATGTTTTGTTTGCCGAATCTGACAGCATATAAGCTACCGGATTCGCTGTAACCGTCGATATCCAGATTGGAATATTCGCCGCGGGCATAGGGTGCTACGGTTAACGCTTGATAGGTGAAATCATAACCACCACCCCAGCTAAAAGCATATTGGCCGCCTTCAGGTGAGGCTTTGGCGACCGAGTTTGTACCAAGAAAACTGATGTTACGTGACGTATCGTATTTGAAACCACCGTAAGAGGCAGTGGCTTCCACGTGTGCGGCATCGGTAATGTTGTAAGAGGTATACAGCATGCCGGTATAACTGTCGTTGACCGTTTCACCACGATTGTTATCGAAATTGGCGGTGTTGTGTCGGTAATTGAAGGAGCCACCGGCGACCCAATTATCTTTGATTCGGTAATCGGCGCCAAACACAAAGTTATGGTTATCAAATTCAAAACCGGATTGGCTGAAGGTGTTGTCACGTGAACCGAAATCGCTGTCGATTTTGCTCCAGAAATTTAAGGGTGGTAGATCAATATCACCCGAGCCGCCACCACGTTTTTTCTGATTCAAGCCAAAGTAGTTGTAGGGATGTCCGGTTTTGCCGCCATTGATACGAGTGGCCATGGAACCCATGCCGAAGATTTGGTCTGGGGTGATACTTTGAAGTACCGTCTGATCACAAGAGTCGGATGGAAGTCCACCATCAAAATAAGTAAAATAGTCGCTTGGAAATTGATCATTTTGAGATAGGGTTGAGTGAATGCTATCGAAAGCATTATATGTAGCCAACTGATTCTCGTTATAACAGTTTGCCGAAACCTGACCCGCCGCCATCAGAGCAGATAATCCACAAAGAAGCCTGATTGTCTGGGGGTTTAATTTTAAGTTAGCGGGGGACTGTTGAGTGGCGCTAGTGATTGTGGACTTAAACATCTGAAATCTCCAAAGAATATGCAAATCATTATAGTGCATGTTGCAAACTTTAGAATTAATGTTGCTAAAAAGTTACTGACTGGTTCTGAGCTTATCCCTCAACCCTAGCAAACCTTTATGCGATGGGTTGGCTTCCAAGCCTTCCTGCACCTTTTTTAACGCTTCGGAACGGTTATTTTGTTCATAGGCTTCCCAAGCTTGTTGTTCCAGCGTATCGGCAATGCCGATAATGCTGTCGGTGGCAGTTTTGTTATAAGGATCGATTTTCAAAACCTCCTGGTAAGCCCATAAAGCATTGCTGCCGGTAGGCGCGGTCAAATAGCCAACATCGGCATGAATCATGGCCAATTCCAATAAATCCTTAATTTTTTGTTGTTGTTCCGCCGATAGTTGTACCTCTACTTTGGGGGCTTCCACCACCGTGGGCGGCGCCAGCATGCTCAAATAAATGTTGGCAGCAAACAAGGTCAGCGTAAAAATGCCCGCACCCCATAAACCGTAAAATACCGTGGATCGCGGTCCCAGCGCAGCTAAAAATGCATCCACCTGTTTGGTGCGAGCGGTTTGTTCAAATGCCAGGGCTTTTTGTAAACCTTTCATTTGTCGGCGCGATAGCTTGGCAATCGGTTTGACCGGCAAATTCACTTCCAAGGCTTTGTCGGCAGACAGGCGTCCGAAAGGATGTTTGCCGGTCAGCAATTCATAGCTGACGCAGGCCAGCGCATAAATATCATCGCGCGGATCTGGATCGCTGTTTTGCAATTGTTCCAGCGAGGCGTAGGCTGGGGTATAGGCTCCCAAGGAGCGGGCATTGAAAACGGTGGCATCCTGATGATCCTTATCGCTACGACCGATGGCGCAGGCGATACCAAAGTCCAGTACGCGCACTTCGTTATTTTCATCGATAAACACGTTGCCGGGTTTGAAGTCCGAGTGGACAATATTTTTTTTATGTGCATGCCTTAGTGCGTCAGCCATATCATGAATGATCAGCCAAGCTTGTTTGAACGGCATGCCTTCCGGATATTCCTTGATCAAATGACTCAAAGGTTTACCTTGCAGGTATTCCATGGACATGAACACATGGCCGCCATCCCGGTCAAAATCAAACACTTTGATGATGTTGGGATGGGAAAGGGTCTGGGCTCGTTTGGTTTCCCGCTGTAACGACACCAATGCCATGGGATTGGACTGAAAATCCTGATTCAAAACTTTTAACGCCACATACGGATCTTTGTCCTGCGCTTCGATTTTGCGCAAATCGGTGGCCTTGAACACCATGCCCATGCCACCCACACCCAATAATTGCTGTAACACAAAGCGGTTTTTCAGGGTACTGCCAACGTTTAACTCCTGGTAGGGCTGCGATTCGTTCAAACCCTTCAACAACGATTCGGTGTCCATCAACGTAGGTGTTTGTACCAGGGTGCGAGGCGCATCAACCAAAGTGGCATCATCGTTACGCGAGGTCTGCTTTGTTTGAGGGCTGGCAGCAGCAAGAGGAGGGACGGCGATTTGGGTTTTGTCCGAAAACTCGGTGTCGAGAGCCTGGTAAAACGCCGCTGATAATCGGCCTGCCTGGTATTCCAATTCCAGTAGCTGCCGGGCGGCATCAACCGTGGAAACAGAGGATTGTGCGGTTTGACGGGCAATACGTAACAACGCGTCAAAATCAATCTGTGCCTGTTGGAAGGCTTTTAGGGCTTGGTCAAATGCGTTCATGATGCGTTCTGTTGGTAATGTCAGTCGATTTTAGCCGAAACTTTGGGGTGCTGTCGTGTTGGCCCAATTTTGAGTTAAACACATAACTTTTCAGGCTGACTGGAAAAGCCGGATAAACCGGTTTACCATAATTTTAACGAGCATCCGTTTTTGCCGTCCGTGTCGGTAGCTATAGTGATTTGGCTGTGACCTAATTTTATTTACAGGGTTTTGAAATGAAGCATTTTGTACATGTGTTGTTGGTAAATCTATGCTTGATGGGCTGCACTTCAAATCCCCCCGTGCAGCCGCCTCCGCCGCCACCGACTGTGATCAATTTGCAGATAGAACCGGCTGCAAATCTAAATGCCGACATCAAAGGCAATGGCGCGCCGGTGATGTTGCGTATTTATGAATTGCGTGAGCAGAGTAATTTCACTACGGCGGATTTTTTTGCGTTGTTCAATAATGAAAAGGCTACCTTGGGCGCCGATTTGGTGCGCAAGCAGGAGTTGTTGTTGCAACCCGGCGAGAGCAAAACCCTAAGCTTAAATCCTGATGATGCCGTGCAGGCCGTGGGATTTTTTGCAGCGTTCAGATCTCTGGATACTGCCCAATGGCGGATGGTGAGGGATGTTAAAACGCACCAAACCCAAGCTATCCATCTCAAACTGAACAACAATCAAATTTTGCTCGATGCCGGCAATTGATGCGATTGTTTCAGTTGATTGAATTACGCAAAATAATCTGCAGCTTTTTACCACAGAGAGCACGGAGTGCGCAGCGCCTATAACCGTTTTTACCTTGCTGCTCTTCGAGTACTCTGTGGTCATTGCGAGGATTTTCAGCCTGGATTGTTAGTCTGGACTATATGCCTGGGTTGTTTGATTGGGACTGCCGGCTGTACGTCACCCGCTGCGAAATTGCAGGCTCAGGCCAATCAAATCGGCCTGCAGACCTTGACATTGTCGGCTGACGTCTTTCGATTGACGGCCTTCTATCAGCCGGGCCAAAGGCCGAGCAAACGATTGCATGTTTATCTGGAAGGTGATGGCAGGCCATGGTTGCACGGCAATTGGCCGGCAGAGGATCCCACCACCCAGGCTTCTTTGATGTTGCCGTTGCTGGCTTTGGATACTGGTGCAGGGCTGTACTTGGGGCGACCGTGCTACAACGGTCATGCCAAAGATGCAGGTTGCGATTCCAAACTCTGGACTTCAGCGCGTTATGGGGAACAAATTGTCAATGCCATGGCGGTAGCGCTGGTACAGTTCTGCCAGCGTCATGATATTCAACAACTGGTGTTGATAGGCCATAGCGGCGGCGGCACGCTGGCTTTATTGCTGGCCGGGCGTTTGCCGCAAACCCAACTGATCGTGACGCTGGCAGGCAATTACGATATTGATGCCTGGACCGATCACCATGGTTATCTGCGGTTGACCGAATCGATCAATCCGGCCCGGCAAGCCGAAACGGGTATTGAAGAATGGCATTTTCTGGGTGCAGACGATACAACCATCCCGCCGCAGCTAATTTTGTCGGCATTACAGCATCGCTTACATAGCCATGTAGAGGTGTTGCCGTCGGTAGAGCACCAGACCGGATGGCTGGAAGTTTGGTCCGGAATTCTCAAAAAGATCAATCAAAAGTAAAGGGTATTTGGTGCTATCCCGGTTTTCTGCTATTTTCGATGGAGGTTTTGCTCACAACGACAAGGCGGCTGTATGACGGTAAAGGTATTTAAAACGCGTAAACTGGTGCTGGCCATCTCGACAATTTTGCTGGCATCCTGTGCTCACGAGGCCAGCAAGGAAGAAATGGCCAAAGCCACCGAAGGCTTTGTGATTCAGGATACTAACAAATTATTTGTGGTGGATTGCTTGCTGCCCGGTCAAGTGCGGAAATTAGGTTCGCAAATGACCTATTTATCTGCTCGAAGACCCATCCGCACCACGGCAGCAGATTGCGAAGTGCGTGGTGGTGAATATGTGGCCTATGATCGTGCCAACTATGCCAGCGCCTTGAATATCTGGTTGCCAAAAGCTCAGGAAGGCGATGCCGCCGCGCAGTTGTATGTTGGGGAAATTTTTGAAAAAGGTCTGGGGTCCCAAACCGATTATCAGGCGGCGGCGCAATGGTATGAAAAAGCCGCCAACCAAGGCAATTTTCAGGCCCAATTAAACCTGGGTCATTTGTACGAAAAAGGTCTGGGCGTATCGCAAAACAAGGAAACCGCGATGCGCTGGTATCGCAAATCTGCTGGTTTGGATGAAGCGGGCTTGCAATATACCCCGGCGGTTGATGCGCAAAATCTGAGTTCCACTGCACCCGCCGTGCCCCATGATACCGCCAATAGCGAGATCGCCGCATTACGCGAAGAAGTGGCGCAGTCCCGGCAGGAAACCGAACAATTAAAAAAACAATTACAGGACACTCGCCAGCAGGCGTTAGATCAGCAGGATAACCTGCGTAAAGCCCAGGAAGAATTGGAAGCGCTCCGTGGCAGACTGCAGCAGGAAAAATCTCAGGCCCCGAGCGGCTCCAGTGAAGTTTCGGCTTTGGAACAGCAACTCAAAGAAAAAGAAACACAGCTGAAAGATCAGCAAGCCAAACTGGGGTCACTGACCAAAACCCTAAGTGTAGAACGCAAGCGCATGCAAAAAGAATTGCAAGTCGCCCAACAGCAGAAAAAATCTATCGAAAAAGCCCCGGTTGATAGCGCAAAAAATGAACTGGATAACCGCCTCAATGAAAAAATCGAAACCTATCAAAGCCAATCTGCAGAATTAACGCGCTGGTTAACCTCCGGCAAACCTTTGGATCGGACGCAAATCGATGCCCGCAAACAGGCTTTACAGGAGCAGGCAAGGGAAATTGCCAGTTTGAAAGAAAGAGTTGAACAAAAAGCCCCTACTCAGGTGGCCTCCGCCGGCAACGGTCCCAATATCGAATTATTGGAACCGTCCGTTACCGTCACTCGCGGCATTCCCAGCATTCAGTTTGGATCCGGCGAAGCCAGCAAACGATTGGTAGGGCGTATCAACACCAAAGCCGGCTTAACGCAATTGTTGCTGAACGACAAGCCGCTGGCGGTGGATAGCAATGGCCAATTTGAAACCGATCTGGCGTTGCAAGGCAAAGAAACCCTGGTCAAACTGGTGGCCACCGATAAGCAGAATCAATCCAGCGATTTAAGTCTGCGGCTGTTGGCGTCTGAAGCAACCGAGCAAGTCAGCTATGCCAGCAGTAACACTGCCACCAGCCATCAGGTAGGTGATGTGCATTTTGGCAAATTTTATGCGCTGATCATTGGCAATAACGACTATAAAACCTATCCGGACTTACAAACGCCTGTCACGGACGCCAAAAGTCTGGATGTGCTGCTGCGCGAGCGCTACGGCTTCAAAACCAAAATCCTGCTGAATGCCAGTCGTCACGCCATCATGTCGGCGCTGAACGAACTCAATCAACAGCTCACTGAGCAGGATAACTTGTTGATTTACTATGCCGGCCATGGCGAAATCGATCAAAAATCCAAAACTGCTTATTGGTTGCCGGTGGACTCCGAAGCGGGGAATACCGCCAACTGGATTTCCAGCCAAAGCATCACCGAATATTTAAGCATCATGCCAGCCCGCCATGTCATGGTGGTGGCGGATTCCTGCTATTCAGGTGCCTTGACCGGTTCTGCGGTAGCACGCTTGCCGGACGGCATGGATGATGCCAAACGCCAACGCTGGCTGAAAGCCATGAACAGCCGCAAGGCACGCACCGTTCTAACGTCCGGCGGTGTCAAGCCGGTGATGGATCAGGGTGGTGGCAGTCATTCCGTGTTTGCCAGTGCTTTCCTGAAAGTATTGCGTGGCAATAAACGGGTGATTGAGGATTACGATATTTTCCGCGACGTGGCCAATCAAGTGCGAGCATCAGCGTCTAAAGCCGGATTTGAACAAAGCCCACAATACGCGCCGTTGCAACATGCCGGGCATGAGGGTAGCCCATTCTTTTTCGTACCGGAAGCGTAATCATGCGATTTTCACTCAACAGGTGTAAGCAATGGTAGTCGTCATCAGGGCCATTAGTTACAAAGGCCTGCCGCCCAGTCAGCCGATCACGGCGCAGTTTGACATGCAGAGCGGTTCGATTGGCCGGGCGCCGAATAATCAGTTGATATTGCCCGATCCTGATAAATTTGTGTCTCGGGTGCATGCCACTGTCATGTATGAAGCCGGTCAATATTTCATTCAAGACAGCAGTACCGGTGGCACGTTTATCAATGACAACGAGTTGCCACTACAGCAAAGCCGAGCTGCATTGACTGATGGTGCCAAGTTGCGTATCGGTGAATATGAGTTACTGGTGAGTATTGCTGAGTCGCCTACCTTGGGCTTGGCAATCAACATTGAGCAACCGGTGCGTCAGCTGGATTTTGTGCAAGGCAGCAGCATGCTGGATGGGCCTTTTGCTGACCAGTCGCCAGTGCCTAGCGCTCCAGCGGCAGATTTCTTTTCCAGTTTTATCGAACAGCCCGAATCATCGCCCATTCACCAAAGTTTTACCCCGCCCAGCATAGCCGATACCTCAAGCCATGCTGCAGTGGACGATCTGGATTTTGGCGACTTGCTATCTAAACTTGAAGAACTGCCGGGCGCCGGTTCGTCCATCAATAATCATGTTCAACCCGAACTGCCGCCATTACCGGCTGATTTTTTTGAGGAAGACTTTGTCGCAACCGAGCCGGCAATGGAAACCGCACCGTTTCAGCCTACTCCGGTTTTTGAAATACCGGCGCTTGAGCAGGCTGCGCCATTTACAATGCCACAGCCCGAACCTGAGCCTGAGCCTGAGCCTGAGCCTGAGCCTGAGCCTGAGCCTGAGCCTGAGCCCATGACACCGGCGGCTTTTCCGAGCAGCATAATGGAGTCAGTTTTATCGGAGCCCATTCCCGCAGCCGCTATACCGCCGCTTGACACTGTTCCCGATGTTTTTGCGCATGCCGCTCCAGTTCAGCCAACGCCTCAGCCGGCATCCGTAGCCAGTGACGATAGATTATTGCGTGAGTTTCTGGCTGGCGCCGGTATTCACGATGCCAACTTTCTGCCACCTGAACAATGGCCAGCCATGATGCGCACCTCAGGCGAGTTGCTGCGCAATATGGTGCAAGGCTTGATGCAGGTATTGCGGGCCAGGGCGGAACTGAAAAGTCAGTTTCGGGTGTCAGTCACTACCATGCGTTCGGTCGATAACAATCCGCTCAAGTTCACACCCAATCTCGATGACGCCCTGAAATTGATTCTGGCCCCCACCAATCCGGGATTTTTACCGCCCAAACAGGCCGTCAGTGAGGGCTTTAACGACATCATGAATCATCAACTGGCCATGACCGCCGGCATTCAGGCGGCATTAGCCGAGATATTGCACAGTTTCGATCCGCAGCTGATTGAAAAATCCCAAACAGAAGGCGTGCTGTTCCAGAAAAAGGCCAAGTGTTGGGAGTATTACCTGGAAAAATTTCCGCAACTTAAAACCGTGGCCCAGGAAGAGTTCTTTGGTGAAGCTTTCGCCGATGCCTATGAAAAACAAATGCTGCTATTAAACCGGGCAACCAAAAATTAACGTATTCGTTCAGTGAGCTATAAAGTCCCTTCTCCCGGGGAGAAGGTTTTGAGGGGTTAAATGGAAGTGTGTATTTTTTTATTTCCCTCAGCCTACTCTCTCCAGCGAGGAGTAATGCTATTAAGGTAAGCTGTCATGCTGACATGGATTGCCAGTATCCAGTCCTCATGGGTGTGGAAAACTGTCGCCATCCATGGTTTCTGGGTTCCGGTAATCCCCGGAACGACGTGTTTTTCTTGATTTAACGGCATGCTGCAGGGTGAGGTGCGAATGAACTGGATGCTGAACAGTTGCAAATTAATAATCTCAGTCGCTTACAGGCAGAACATCAAAAACATATGTCAGAAAATAATCGGGTAGTCTGGTCTGAGGGGATGTTTCTTCGCCCTCAACATTTTCAACAACACGACCGCTATTTTGAAAGTCTGGTGCGCGGTTTGTCGCAAGGTATCACCGCCTATGCCTGGGGCTTTTCCCGCTTCAAGCTGGATCAAAATTGTCTGGCTATCGGCAAGGTGGGCATGAGCGAATGCAGTGGGGTGTTTCAGGATGGTACGCCTTTCAATCTGCCGCAAGATGATGATTTGCCGTTGCCGCTGGATGTGCCCGGCGATGAAAAAGCCAGCGTGGTCTATCTGGCTTTGCCATTACGGCGCTCAGATTCCACCGAAGTGGATAGCGAATCCTACCCGGACAACATGGCCCGTTATCATCTGGCCGAACGGCAGGTACGCGATCATAACAGCGGTGCTGATGGCCGGTATGACGTGCAAATCGGCAGTCTGCGGCCCCGTTTGATGTGCGATAGCCAGGAGCGCTCCGGTTATGTGTGTCTGGGCGTAGCGCGGATTATTGAAGTACGCGCCGATAAAACCGTGATTCTGGATGATCATTACATTCCGCCGGCTGTACATTGTGCCAGCGCCGGTATCCTGGCTGGTTTTGCCAGAGAATTGCAAGGCTTGTTTCATACTCGCGGCGAGGCGTTGGCCGCGCGGGTGGCGGGTAGCGGGCAAGGCGGCGGGGTGGCGGAAATTGCCGATTTCATGTTACTGCAAATGATCAACCGTTATCAGCCGTTGCTGGCGCATTTGGCCAATACCTCTCTACTACATCCGGAAAGCTTTTTCCAACTGTGTTTGCAACTGGCCGGCGAACTTTCCACCTTTTATCGGCCCAACAAGCGGCCCATGGGCTTTCCGGATTACAAACACGATGACCTGAAAAGCAGCTTCATGCCGCTGATTGAAGAATTGCGCGGCTTGTTGAGCATGGTACTGGAGCAAAATGCCGTGCAATTACCATTAGCAGAAGTCAAACCCGGCGTTTACGTGGCCAAGCGGCCGGAACTGAATCTGCTGGAAGGGGCGATTTTTGTTTTGGCAGCCAAAGCCCAGGTATCGTCGGAACTGATCCGCTCGCATTTTGCTCCGCAAGTCAAAATCGGTCCGGTGGAAGATATTCAAACCCTGGTCAGATCGGCGTTGCCCGGTATCAATATCCAGGCATTGCCGGTAGCACCTCGGCAAATTCCTTACCATGCCGGCTATTCTTACTTTGAATTGAATAAGCAAAGCGAGTTATGGGGCAAAATGTCGGCATCCGGTGGTTTTGCCATTCACATCGGTGGCAGTTTTCCGGAATTGGAACTCGAGTTTTGGGCGATTAGAAAAGGCTGATAGTCATGAATCAAAATGATCCCTTTGGTCCCTTCGGTGACGAAGACCGTACCGTGATCCGGCCTATGCCGGGCGGCAAGCGTCCGCCCCCTGCACCGGAACAACCCCCTACGCCGGCTTTTGAGATACCGGTGCATGCGCAGGTTGTCCCTCAAGCCGTGGCACCCCCGCAGCACTTCAATCCCGCCGCCGCAGTAGCCTTGCCAACCAGCGAGTTTCAACAAAATCCCATGCTGGCAGCGGCTTTATCGATGATTTCACTGGCCAGCCGTTTGCGACAAACAGCGGTGTATCCGGCGGTAGACGAGTTACGTCAGCGCTTATCTGCTGAAGTCAGCGGTTTTGAAAATCGCTTGTTGCAGTCCGGCATTAGCGCCGACCATACCCGCATGGCCAGTTATGCCTTGTGCAGTTTTCTCGACGAAACCGTTTTGAATACGCCATGGGGTTCGCAAAGTAGCTGGGGCCATCAAAGCTTGTTGATTTCCTTTCATAAGGAAGCCTGGGGCGGCGAGAAATTTTTCGATTTTCTGAATGTGTTGGTCAAGCAGCCTGCGCAAAATCTGGCACTGATTGAACTGGCTTATCTGTTTTTGAGTTTGGGTTTTCAGGGCAAATATCGCATTTTGACCAATGGCTTGAACGAGCTGGAAAAATACCGGCTGGAACTATTTCAGCTGATACAGCGTGTCAAGGGCGATTACGAACGTGAGTTGTCGCCGCGTTGGCAAGGTTTGCGGGATGTGCGCAATGCCTTGGTGCGTTATGTGCCGCTGTGGGTGGTCGGTGCGGTGTTGGGTGTAGCCTTATTGCTGGCGTATATCGGCTTTGTGTTGGCGTTGAATGCCCGCTCTGATCAGTTGTTTAGCGAATTATTCGATTTGGCCAAGCAACCGGTTGAAATCGCTCAGGCCGCCATGCCGGCGCCGGTAGTCAAACCGGCTGTGCCCAATCGCCGCGAACGTTTCAAACAAATACTGGCTGATGAAATCACCGCCAATATGGTGGAAGTGGTCGATGACCGCTTGCTGCGGGTGCGCAATTCCTTCGGTTCCGGTAACGATAGACTCAAGCCGGAATTTGATCCGATGTTGAAAAAAATTGCTGATGAACTGGTCGCGGGCAATGATCGGCTGCTGGTTACCGGCCATTCCGATAATGTGCCGATCCGCTCGGCGCAGTTCCCGTCCAACTGGCATTTATCCACCGCCAGAGCCAAATCGGTCAGTGATGATCTGATCAAATTGGCACCGTCATTGAACGGCAAAATCCGCTTTGAAGGTCGCGCCGACAGCGAAAGTCTGGTGCCTAACGATACCCCCGAACACAAAGCGATTAATCGCCGTGTCGATTTACTGATTCAGTGAGAGCACAGATGGGAAAGCTCAAAGCATTTTTTACCCACAAATGGGTCGTGCAGTTTTTAGGTTTGCTGGCGTTCAGTATTCTGATCTGGTTCGTCGGGCCGTTAATCGCCATTGCCGGCAGTGTGCCGTTGGCTTCGGAACTGGTGAGGATTTTACTGATTGTCGGTTTATTCGTCGGCTGGGTGATTTATCGGCTGCTGATGCAAATTCGCGCTGGCAACACCGAAAAGCAACTGGTCGAGCAACTGGTCGCCAATGATGCCGATCATGTCGCCATGGCCTCTGCCGACGAAGTGGATGTGCTGCGCAAAGGCTTTGCAGAAGCGTTGACGGTGCTCAAGCAATCCCGCGCGGAAGCCAAAACCAACAGTCAGTTTATTTATCAATTACCCTGGTACGCGATTATCGGGGCGCCCGGTTCCGGCAAAACCACGGCCTTGATCAACTCTGGGTTGCATTTTCCGTTGGCGGAAAAGCTGGGTAAACATGCCATCAAAGGCGTTAGTGGCACTCGCAATTGCGATTGGTGGTTTGCCGACGATGCGGTGTTTTTGGATACCGCAGGCCGTTACACCACCCAGGAAAGTCATCAGGCGGTGGATGCCGCCGGCTGGGTCGGCTTTTTAAATTTGATCAAAAAGCATAGACCACTGAGGCCACTGAACGGGGTGATTGTCGCCACTAGCATCGCCGACTTGCTGCAACAATCCGAACAGGAACGCCACGAACACGCCAAAGCCATTCGTAATCGTATCAACGAGCTTTATCAACAGTTGGGGCTGCGGTTGCCGGTGTATTTGCTGTTCACCAAAGCTGATTTAGTGGCCGGTTTCAGCGACTTTTTCGCGGACTTGATTCCGGAACAACGCGCGCAAGTCTGGGGCGAAACCTTTTCGGCTGCCACCCTGCAAGGCGATCACGATCTGATTGATCAGTTTGATACGGCCTACGCCGAACTGTTGCAACGCCTGCAAATGCGCACTTTGACCCGCATACAAGACGAACGCGATGTGCAGCGGCGGGCGGCGATTCTGGATTATCCACAGCAAATGGCTTTGTTAAAACCGGCCATGCTGGATTTTCTGCAAGCCACTTTTGCCGTCAACCGTTACGAACAAGCCGTGCTGTTACGCGGCGTGTATTTCACCAGTGGCACTCAGGAAGGCACGCCCATCGACCGAGTGTTGGGGATTTTAGCCAGCGCCTTCAGGCTGGACAGACAGGCTGCACCGATGTACAGCGGTCAAGGTAAAAGCTTTTTCCTGACCCGTTTACTTAAAGACGTGTTATTCCCGGAAGCGGAGCTGGCCGGACAAGATCCCAAATTGGCCAAGCAAAAACGCTTGCTGCAGATGGCGTCTTATGTCGGTGCCGGCGTGGTGTTTATGTTGCTGATCGGGGTATGGACCGCCAGTTACTTTAAAAATCAGGCCATGCTGGATAAGGTTGAAGCGCAGATAGCCCAATATCACGCCATTAAAACCAGCAGCAGCGATACCCAAGGCAATTTCAACGCCTTGCTACCCCGCCTGAATACCTTGTTGACTATTGATGAAGACTATCAAAACAGTAGCTGGATGGCCGGATTTGGCTTGTCGCAAGCCGATAAAATTCAGGCGGCGGCCCAACACAGTTATCAGCAGCTATTGCGCAATTATTTCCTGCCAGCCATTCAGGCGAGGCTGAAAGAGCGCATGCAAGGCCAGGAAGGTAACAAGCTGGATGTGTTGTATCAGCTGTTAAAAGTCTATCTGATGTTCAACCAGACCGATAAGCTGGAGCCGGCTACCGCGATGGCTTGGATACGGGCGGATTGGGACAGACAATACGCCACCGACCCTGACAGTCTGGCGCAGTTGGTCAAGCATCTGGATAACCTGTTAAAACTGCAACTGGACCCGCTGCAGATCGATGACGGTTTTGTGGCGGCCGTGCGCAATAAACTGACGCAGGTGCCGTTGATTGGCCAGATTTATTCGCGGTTTAAAACCGAGGCGTTGATAGACCAAACGCATGATTTCAAATTGGGTAAAGCCTTGGGCACCGATGCAAGCCGGGTGTTTGCCTTGTACGATGGCAAGGATTTATCGGCTTACAGCATACCGGGCGTATTTACCGTCTACGGTTATACCGAACTGTTCCTGAAAAAAAGCCGCGACTTTGTCAAAACCGCTGTCGAACAAAACTGGGTACTGGGCAGCCAATCCCAAATAGAGCCTGCGCAAATCCTGCAATTACAGACCGATTTGAAAAAACTGTATTTAAACGAATATCAGGCAGCGTGGCTGGATTTATTGGGCAAACTGCGCCTGCAATCGGCCATGTCCACCAATCAAACCGCACAAATTCTGGATATTTTGTCGCGGCCGGACGGGCCGTTGCATGCCTTGTTGGTTAGCATCGACGAAAATACGGCATTAACCCTTTTGAACAAAAAAGTCAGCGATTCGCTGACCAATCTGGCTGGCAAGGCCATGGCCGCAGTTGGTGATCAAGGTGCACAGGCGATAGCGTTGGCTCAGGATGCCGCCGGTTTGGATACCGGCACCGATCCAGTGCAGGCAGTGGAAGATCGTTTTCAGCCTTTGCGGGATTTGGTAGCAGGCGGGCCGGACAAGCCTTCCGCGCTGGAGCCAGTGTTGCAGCAATTGAAAAGCCTGCGCGATTATTTTCTGCAACTCAGCAGCGCCAATACCGGTGGGCAGGCCTTGCAGAATCAGGCCAATCTGTTTAGCGGTGCCGGCATGGATGTATTGAAACAGGCGCAACTGGAATTTGCCCGTTTGCCGGAACCGTTGAAAAGCTGGTTTCAGGTGGTGGTCAGCAGCGGTGGCCAAAAACTGACTTCGGCGGCCAAAGGCCAATTGAGTGAAATGGTCAAAACTGGGGTGGCGTCACCCTGCAAGGCAGCCTTGAATGGCCGCTATCCGTTTGCCAAAGCCTCGTCGCAGGATGTGTTGCTGGCGGATTTTGCCAAACTGTTCGCCCCGGCCGGTGTCATTGATCAGTTTTTTCAAACCAATCTAAAATCCTTTGTCGATACCAGCAAGCCGGTGTGGTCGGAAATGTCCGCAGAAAAACCGTTGGGTTTGGCACAGGCCACGATTCGGCAGTTTCAACTGGCATCCAAAATTCGCGATGCGTTTTTTAGCGCCGGCACTATGCCGACCGTGCAGTTTGAATTAAAACCACAATTGCTGGATAACAACGTCGGCACTTTTCGTTTGCAAGTGGAAGGTCAGGAAGCCGTATATCGGCATGGACCGGAAGAATCGATCAGTATGAAATGGCCGGGGCCGAATCCCAGCCAAGGCGTCAGAATGGTGTTTGAAACCCTGGATGGCCGGCAGGTCAGTCGCAGCAAAGACGGCACCTGGGCGTTTTTTCGTTTGCTGGACGAAGCCACCATTGTGCAAGGTGACGCGCCGGAAAAATTCACTCTGACCTTTCAGTTACAAGGCATGAGCGCCAGTTACGAACTGCGCGCGGCCAGCGTCAACAATCCGTTCAACTTGCAGGATATGCAAGGTTTCCGCTGTCCGGAAGCGTTATGAACAGCATCGAATCCCTTGTTGGTTTTTACGGCAAACTGCCCAGTCACGGCGATTTTGTCTCCCGGCGTTTGCCTAGACAATTTATAGAATCTTGGGATCAATGGCTGCAAGGTGGCATCGCCGCCAGTCAGGAAAAATTGGCTGGTCAATGGCTAAACACTTATTTAGTCAGCCCGATTTGGCAATTTGCCTTGGCGCCTGGGTTGTGCGGTGACGATGCCTGGGCAGGGGTGATGATGCCCAGCGTCGATAAAGTCGGCCGCTATTTTCCGTTAACGCTGGTGGCCAAAGTCAATGCTCAACAATTGCCGCAATTGTTCAATCCTGGCTGTGGCTGGTTTGATGCTTTGTCGCAATTGGCCTTGTCCTCGTTGGAATATGAATTTGATTTGCAACAGTTTGACGCCCATTTGCAGCGGCTTAGTGTTAACGACTATCTCAGTGATTTAGCTGCGTGCGGTCAAGCAATACCCGGCCAAAACAGCTCCGCCAAACCGGCCTTTGAATTCAAGCTGGATACTGCAGCGGCAACTGCTCAGGCCTTCCAGCAACTGGGCGACACCTTAAAAACCCGCTTTCTGGCGCAAGCCAGCCTGTGGCGTTCTTTTGTGGCGGATGATGACAACGCCCGTTTGCTGATTTGCCAAGGACTGCCGCCGCTGGATGCCTATGTGGGGTTTTTGAATGGCCAATGGCCAGCCTATGGTTGGCAGCTAGCGTCTGTTGCTGTGGACATGACTGCCATGCCTGAGTTGAAAAATACGCCGCCACACCTATCCACTGTCGACACCTTGCCTATGCCTGACCCTGAACAAACCGTAGAAAGGGTGCATGCGGTTATTGAAGATACCGGCGCACAAACCGTGCTGCCAGAACCCATACATCAACGGCAAAGTTTTGGTTTAAGCGTGGTCGGATTGCGTCGCAAGCTGAATGAAGATTCCATTCTGGTGCGGGATGATGTCGGTCTGTGGGCGGTTGCGGATGGCATGGGCGGACACAGCGCCGGCGACGTGGCCAGTCAGACCTTGGTGGAAACCCTGGCAAGAATACAGCCGTTTGACGATCTGGAATATTACAGCGAACAGGTGGCGGCCAATTTGCAGGCAGTGAACCGGCAGTTGCAGCAACTGGCCAAAGGCCGTGGTGCCGGTCACATCATCGGCAGCACCGTGGTGGTGTTGTTAATCGCCGGGCAGCAGTTTCGCTACCTATGGGCGGGGGACAGTCGGCTATACCGCTACCGGCTGGGCAAACTGGAGCAATTGACGCAGGATCATTCGTTATACAACGAAGCCATCAGTCAGGGCCTGATACCCGAAGACGGCAGCCTGGAACAAGGCCGGGGCAATGTCATCACCCGCGCCGTCGGCGCCGATGCGCAGTTGCAGCTGGATTGGGGGCAGGGCGCTGTTGAGCCGGGCGATTTGTTTATTTTATCCAGCGATGGTCTGGATAAAGAGCTGTTGCCTGATGATATTGCCGGTTTTTGTGCCAGTGGTTCTGCAGAGGAAATTGTTCGCAATTTGATTGCCGAAGCGGAACGCCGCGGCGGGCGGGATAATATTTCGGTGATTGGGATTAGGGTTTGATGGTTTTTGAGCTGCTTTGTTCACAAAATCCAACCGTATTCGTCAGGCATTGGTTCTGTTTTTTGCATTATCGTAAACAGCATTATTTTCCCTTTTACCTACGGCAATAACCAAAACAATCAGTTCTTGGTCATCAACTTCATAAACAAGGCGATAACCAGCAGAGCGCAGTTTAATTTTATAGGCGCAATCAAAATTAGTTAGCCTGTTGGATGGGATGTGAGGGTTTTCAAGGCATTTTTTTAACTTGTTTTTAAAATGGGCTTTAATGCCGTTGTCGAGTTTGTCCCATTCCTTTTTTGCGCTGGGTAGAAATTTTAATTTATAAGTCATCCAGCGACACTTCAATTGCCAAGTGCTTTTCTGCTTGTCTTTCGTTGACTATTTCACCCAACTCATAATCTTCCAATTTATCCATCAGTCGCTCAAAAACATCAGCAGGCACCAGATAGGCGGTCGGAAGGTTATGATTGAGGATGGCTATAGGCTCCCCTTCCGCCTTGCTTAACAATGCAGAAGGATTTTTCTTTAATTCGGAAATGCTTGCGCTAAACGAAGCCAATATTTGCTGCATACCCACACCCTAAAATAAGTGCCAAATTGAGCACGTATATTAGATCTTTTTTAGTTGTTTGCAAGTTTGAATGTTTGCATTGAGTCTGAGTAACCAAGCTTGTGCTGAAGAATTAATCTTTACCCAAACCAGCGTAGCGCCGATTACGTTGCACTAATCTTGGCTACGCTGGTTTGCAACCTGTTGACGAACGAACTGTTTACCTTCATTAATCAATTTAGCAAGTTCTTGTGGAGATCTCTTTTTTAGTAGCAAAGTAGATATGACTTCCTTGTTTAAAGGGGTAGCTTCTTCTCTTAATCCTGACATTAAACGGGTTATCATCGCGCGATCAATTGAGTAAAGTACATCCTCTAACGGTATAGAATTCATTTTCCAATAGTCTTCATCACCATCTAGAAAATCCATAGTATCGGCTTTTACCATCAGATTCCCTTTGAAAAACATTTGGATTACTTTCCTAACTTCAGCAGAAGTCAGATTTATCGGAGAATCTGATGAAATAATCTGTTCAACCATTTCCGAACGGATCATAGCGCCCAAACCAATAAGTCGCTGATAACAGTCTTCAACTGCTGACAGCGGCACTGAACGCCAACCTTTACTTCTTAGTATTGAGCGATAACGATCAATTAGTTTTGAATTGTCAAAGTCTTCTGAGGTATTGGAGGCGTCAACTTGGGGGACTGGTTCGTTAGACTTAAAGGTTACTAACCATGCTTTCCCGTTATGATTCAATTCGACAGTATTCACTTGCTTTACAAAATCATTGAATCCCTTAAATCCTAATTGTTTTTCATCAAAGGCACTGTCTATGTTGGTCATGCGTGCTTTTAATGCCGAACAACTGGCCGGTTCGTCAAAGGTAGCTAGGGCTTTCTCTAATAAATCTGCTGCATCATCAAATACTGAAACCCGAGTAGCATCGTCCGCTTTTTCGATTTGTTTTTCTCTATCCAAATAAATGAAGCGTGAGCACGAACTTTTGACTGATTCGCTGAGAGCCGATCGAGGACCAGCACCAATGACATGGCGCCCCATTTCTCTTAGTCGCCTGAACAAAGGGCTGAAGTCGGAATCGCCAGTAGCTAAAGTTATCCATTTTAAATTGGGATCGCGCCAAGCATATTCCATCACATCCACTACAATCTGTATGTCAGCTGCATTTTTTCCACCAACAGGGTGAAAAGTATGGATCAATTCGAACCCGAGGCGATTAAGGATGTTTTGGTGTGGTGTGACGTTTGGCTCAGTCCATTTGGCGTATGCCCTTCTAACTATGATGGTCCCCAACGATGTAAGTTCTTCGATCAATTGTTCAAGCCCATCTTGTTTTACCCATTGAGTTAAGTTCTCAACGTCTACAAAGATTCCTACACGATCTGAAGTTTGCATTCTTGGCTTCCAGTAATAATTTGAATGTCAGTATAGAAGATGAAGTTTCACCCCATCTACTTCAACAACGGCCACAAATATCCCCAAACCTTCTCCGCAATCAATGGTTGCCCCAAGGCATTGGGATGCAAGCCATCCGCCTGCATCATCTCCGGTTTTAACGCCACGTCTTCCAGAATAAACGGTACTAACGGTACTTTTAATTCCTCAGCCAGTTGCGGGTAAATGTTATAAAACAGGTCTATGTAACGCTTGCCGTAATTGGGCGGGATTTTCATGCCCAGCAGCATGACGTTGGCGCCGGCTTTTTGGGAACGTTTGACGATTTCGGTCAGGTTGTTTTTCATCTCCTGCGGTGACAGTCCGCGCAGGCCATCGTTGGCGCCCAGTTCCACCAACACCCAGGCGGGTTTATGGCGCGACAATAGCGGATCAAGCCGCGCAAGTCCGCCGGCAGTGGTATCGCCGCTGATGCTTTCGTTGTGAATCACAACATCGCTGGGCAAGGCCTTGAACTTTTGTTGTAATAGATTGACCCAACCCGCATTGACATCAATGCCATAACCGGCGGTGATGCTATCACCCAACACCACAATCGATTTGGCCATCGCGGCCATGGGCAGCAATCCCAAAATAACGGCAAGGACAAGGCTATACATAATGCACACTCACAATAAACACGAAAATACGCCCATCATCGTTACCCAAAATCTGGGTAAATCGGTGCCGACCTCGGCAGGCGAACTGCATATCTTGGCATCGGTGGATCTAATCATCAACCGTGGCGAGAGTTTGGCGATTGTCGGCGAGTCCGGTTCCGGCAAAACCACCTTGTTGAGTTTGCTGGCTGGACTGGATACGCCGAGCAGTGGTTCGGTGACGATAGACGGTCGCGATATTACCCTAATGAATGAAGATGGCCGGGCGGCCTTGCGCAATGCCTTGGTGGGATTTGTATTTCAGTCGTTTCAATTGCTGCCGGGGTTAACGGCCTTGGAAAATGTCATGCTGCCCTTGGAGCTGAGTGGCGATGATCGTGCCGAATCCGCTGCCCGTGATTTATTGGAACGGGTCGGTTTGGCAAAACGCCTGACCCACACCCCCAAACAATTATCCGGCGGCGAGCAGCAGCGGGTGGCGCTGGCGAGGGCGTTTGTTACCCAACCGGCGATTTTGTTTGCCGATGAACCGACCGGCAATCTGGACAGCAAAACCGGCGCGCATATCATTGATCTGCTGTTTGAGTTGAATCAGGAAAAACACACTACCTTGGTGCTGGTGACGCACGATGCCTCATTGGCGGCGCGCTGTCAGCGCATGATCAGACTGGATGCCGGGAGCGTGGTATGAAACGTATCAGGCTGGCGCTGCGGTTACTCAAGCGCGATGGCCGTTCCGGCGAATTGACCTTGCTGGTGTTGGCACTGCTGATTGCTGTCGCCAGTACCACCACCATTTCGTTGTTCGCTGATCGCTTGCAACGCAGCATGACCTTGCAGGCCGCCGAGTTTTTAGCGGGCGATTTAGTGATTGCCAGTGCCAAGCCCGTTGATATTAATTGGCTGCAGCAGGCGGCTGGTTTGCAATTAACAGCCTCGCAAACCACCGAGTTCAGCAGCGTGTTGCTGGAAAACCAGCAGATGTTGCTGGCGTCTGTAAAGGCGGTCAGTCAGAGCTATCCGTTGCGGGGTTTTTTGAAAACCCGGTTGACCGATGCTGATGAAGAAAGCCAAATGACCCAAGGCCCTGAGCCGGGCACGGTGTGGGTGGAGAATCGGGTGTTGTCGGCGTTGCATGTTCAGTTGGGCGATAGTCTGACCATAGGCGAGAAAACCCTGACTATCAGCCGCATCCTCAGTTATGAACCTGACAAGCGCGGCGATTTTTACAGTTTTTCGCCGCGGGTGATGATGCATCAACAGGATTTGCAGGCCACCGGGGTAATTCAGCCCGGCAGCCATGTGCATTATTTTTATCAGTTCACTGGTGAAGATGCCGCGTTGACGGCGTTGAAACAGAGCATTAAACCGCAACTCAATCCGTCCCAGCGTATTCTGGATATTCACGAAGACCGGCCAGAGCTGGGTTCTGCACTAAAGCGCGCCGAACGCTATCTGGGTTTGTCCAGCATTGTGGTGATTTTGATTGCCGGTGTGGGCATTGCCATGGCGGCGGGCCGCTATACCGAAAGACACTTCAATGCCTCTGCGCTTTTGAAATGCCTGGGCTGCAAGCAAAGCGAAATTGTCTGGCTTTACAGCGTGCAGTTTTTACTGTTGGGCAGTATCACCAGTCTGGCCGGCTGTGGCTTGGGCTGGTTGGGGCAATTGGGCTTGTTTCAGTTGTTAAAAAACTTGTTGCCTCAGCAATTGGCCGATCCGGGTTGGTTGGCGGTGTTATTGGGTTTTGCCACCGGCATGGCGATACTGCTTGGATTTGCCTTACCGCCTTTGCTGCGATTACAGCGGGTCTCGCCGTTGCGGGTGCTGCGAAGGGAATTGGAGCCGCTGCCGACCAAAGCTTGGTTGATTTATGGACTGGCGATTGGCGTCATGTCAGCGTTGATCTGGCGCTATAGCAACGATTGGCAGATGACGGTCACTATTGTTGGTGTGGGTATGCTGGCTTTGTTGGTGCTGGGTTTGGTAATTGCCGGATTGTTGAAACTGCTACAGCCATTATTGCCGCGCTTGCCTGTGTCCTGGCGATTTGGCTTGCAGGGCGTGTTGCGGCATCGTCAGACCAGCGTCAGTCAAATCCTGGCGTTTAGCATCACCTTGGCGGCGATGAGTTTGAGTTTTACCGTGCGCAGCGATTTAATCGATCAGTGGCAGCAGCAGTTGCCGGATAAAGCCCCGAATCATTTCGCCATGAATATCATTCCGGAAAAATTACCGGGTTTTAAAGGGGATTTGCAGCAGGCCGGTATTGTCAGTAATCCGTTTTATCCGGTAGTGCGGGGGCGTTTAGTGGCGATTAACGATCAGCCAGTACAGCAACGGGTCAGTAAAGACAGCAAGGGCGAGGCGGCGACCCAGCGGGAATTGAGTCTGACATGGGGACAGACCCTGCCTGACGATAACACCATCACTGCGGGTTCTGCTTGGCAGGATGTGCCGCCCGGTCAGGTATCAGTGGAGCAAAAACTGGCAGAAAACTTAAAGATTGCGGTAGGCGATAGCCTGACATTCACGGTCGGCAGCGCTCAGCTTACCGCCAAAGTAGCCAATCTACGCAGTCTGCAATGGGATACCATGAAGCCGAATTTTTACATGGTGTTTTCGCCCGGCACGCTGGACGGTTTTCCCGCGACCTATCTGACCAGTTTTTATCTGCCGGCAGATAAAAAGCCGTTACTGAACCAGTTGGTTAAAACCTATCCTGCCACCACTATTCTGGAAGTCGATCAGATATTAAAACAGTTTAAAACCATCCTGACCCAACTGACCCAAGCCATCAATTTATTGTTGTATTTTGCTTTGGCAGCCGGGTTTGTGGTGCTGTTTGCGGCGGTGTATGCCACGCTGGATAATCGTATTCATGAAGGTGCTTTGATGCGTACCCTGGGTGCCAAACGGGGTTGGTTGAGAAAAACCCATGTCATCGAATTTGGTTTGTTGGGGGCGTTGGCCGGTGGTCTGGCGGCTTTGTTGGCACAGGCGATTTTGTACGTGTTGTACAGTCGGGTGATGCATATTGCTTATCAGCCCAATCTATTGGCTTGTCTGAGTTTGCCGTTGATTGGCCTAGTATCGGTGGGACTGGCAGGGTTTTGGGGGGTGCGTGAGGTGGTGAATCAATCACCAATGCGGGTGTTACGGCGGTTGTAGATGGGGTTTAGAAGTTAACGGCTTGAAGGGAGTTGAATTCCATTCAAGCCGTTTATGATGTTAGGCGGTCAGCAAAGCGGCGGGTTTGCGTTTTGCAGCCATGGCAAATAAACCCAGTGCCAAAAGCGCGATGCTGGTGGGTTCTGAAACTGTACCCGGTAAAATAGGATCAGCCCAGATCGCATCATTTGCACAATTCATTGTCCAGTGCACATCGAATTTGCCGGAAAATCCGTCGAAAACGGATAACGGTATAGCGGCTTCGATGACGTAATGTTTGTCTTGGATATATTCGCCCATATTTGTAAACCAGCTGTTGGTATAGATCAATTGACCAATGCCAACTTGAGTGCCGGATTTAATGGATGTCGGGTGAGCCAGATCAGGATTATTGGGATTGTATTCTCCATCGGTGTCCCATAGGCCATAATCCCATGCGACTACTTGATACACTTTACCTTTGTTAGCGCCAGTTGTTTCAACACCGAATTCAAAGCTTCCGTCTCCACCAAAGTCTATAGCAAAATCCCCAGGTCCATAGCTATTGGCAGCGGGGTTATCTGGTGTGTTGGGTGACAATCCGGTTACCAGTGCAATGTAAAGCGAATTGCTGTCTACAAATGTGTAAATTGCTTCCGCATCATAGGCTTGTCCGCCCCATCCAGGAAACAGGCGGGTATTTAAACCTGTTTGATCTTCTACTTTGTATTGATTGGGTGGCACCAGCAAGGGGTTTGGGGTCCAGTCATTGGCGTTTCCATTTCTTTTTAAACCCCAGTCAGCCAGATTGCCATCTACGGTAATACTGGCTGCATTTACGCTTGCTTGAAAACAGATGAGTAGTGCAGATAGAGCCAAAATTTGTTTGCGCGGCATAAGGGTTACCTTGAGTTTAAGAATCGATAACTCCTCAAAGCAGATTTGATGCCAAAGCCGAATTGTTTACAAAACACGCTTTACTGCTTGAAAAATAATAAATTCTTGTCATAACTGGCAGTCAGTCTGACAAGTAGGACATGAGCGTGAACAGATTGTCATGACACTATGTGCAATTCTTACCCCGGTCATCAATTCCCTGGAACCGTTATTCTCGCGATTACCCTTGTGCACAAGATTGGGAATCCAGAATAAAAATGGCTCCCGCCTGCGCGGCGATATTAATGGGCAGGATATTAATCACGGTAAACGACTGAACTCGATACCCTGCAGACACTATTCAGAAAACTGGGTTTTTAAAGAACTTACACTATGCTGGATGTAAGGAATGGTCTTGTCTGCGTTTCCAGGGGGATTAGTATTCAATTTACATGAATTACTATAAAACCTGTGTGGCAGTAATTTTCATAAAATGAACAAAAAGTGTTTTAAGCTCAATTAACGTGGTTTTAACGTAAAATATTGGAAAACTGCCAAAACTGACAGGCTAACCTGACAGGTTAGGCGCAAAAACCGGGCATATCGTCATGAAATTTCCTGCGCTATTGAATAATAAGGACCATGAATCAAAGTGTTTTTAAACTCGAATCGTTGCTAGAAACTCATGAACAGCCGTTCATGGTCATTGGCACGGATTTGCATGTATTGGCTGTCAATCAAGCCTGGGAAATCGTTTTTGGCATTCGCAGAGAACAACAGATTGGTAAGCCTTGTTGTGATCAACAGGGATCTTGCCGTCATCAACGGCTGTTCCAAACGCTGGAGCCTTATGCGGGTATTTTCTCGAACCAAGGGTCGTCGGCGGAAAAAAAGCTGGTAAATGTGCGTGGTTATCCTTTACTGGATGCAGATGGACGGTTGCATTTGGGCGAGTCGCAGACCTTGTTACATAAAAAAGGCGCTGATATTCAACAGACCGGCATGGTCGGTAAAAGTGAAACCTTTTTACAACTCAAAAGCCAATTACAACAAGCGGCAGGTTTGCAGGCACCTGTTTTGTTGTTAGGTGAGACTGGAACTGGCAAGGAACTTGCTGCTGAGTTTGTCCATCGTCACTCGCAACATGCGCATGGCGAATTTGTCATTGCTGATTGCACGGTTTTTGGTGAGGAATTATTTGAAAGCGAATTATTTGGCCATGAAAAAGGTGCTTTTACCGGCGCGGCTTCGAACAAGAAAGGTTTGTTCGAACTGGCCGATAATGGCACCTTGTTTTTGGATGAGATTGGTGAGCTGCCTTTTTCTCAACAAGCCAAATTATTACGGGCACTGGAAAGCGGTCAGTTTCGCCGGGTGGGTGGCACCGCTACCCTTAAAGCCAATGTCAGAGTGGTATGTGCGACCCACAGGAATCTGGCTGAAATGGTAAGGCAGGGCCGATTTCGGGAAGATTTGTTTTATCGTTTGTCGGTGTTTCCGGTCAAATTGCCGCCCTTGCGAGAGCGTAAACAGGATATACCGTTATTGGTCGATCATTTTTTGAAGTTGTTCAGTCAATTGCGGGGGCAGCAAGTGTCGATTAGTCGGGATGGTTTGATCAAACTGATCCAACATGCCTGGCCCGGAAATATTCGCGAGTTGAGAAACTGCCTGCAACTGGCGGGTGGCTTGTGTGGAGGCTCTATCATTCAGCCGCCGGACATCCATTTCATGCAGATGATGGGTGAAAGTGCCAATATTGCCGGACTGGATAGTCATGATATTGAACTGCCTGAGCCAATCGATACCAATCTCATGAGTCCGGTGGAGCAATACGAAGCCGGTTTTATCAATAGCTTGATCCAAAAATACCAAGGTAATCGCAAGTTAATCGCCGCCGAAATGAATATTAGCGAACGAACCTTATACCGCAAGCTCAACCGGTTAAACCTGAATTAGGCCAGATATGCAGTCGAACTTATCAAACTGGACGCTCAATACCATCAATCCGCAAAATAATGGCTTTACCCCGCCCATGGACATGCGCGAAGCGATTTCCGGTATCAGGGCGCTCCCACCATTGCCGGGCAGTGCGGTGCGCATCATTGATTTGATCTCTGATCCCAAGGCGGATGTTGATAAGCTGGCCAAAATCATCGAAATGGATCCGTTGTTAACGGCGCAAATCATCCGTTGGTCAACATCGTCTTTATATGGCTATCGCGGCAAAATCACCTGTGTGCGCGATGCAATTGTGCGGGTATTGGGTTTTAATTTTGTGCTGGATCTGGCTTTGGGACTGGCTGTGCTGGCGCCGTTGAGAGCGCCAAAATTTGGGGTTATCGGGACACGCATGTTCTGGACGCATGCTTTGGCCAGTACCCGGTTGATGAAAAAGCTGGCGCAAAAATTACCGGATGAACTGGGTATTAAAGATCATGATGTGTTTCTGGCGGCGTTACTGCATAACGTAGGGTTCCCTCTGTTAGGCCATCAGTTTCCCGCCGAGTTTACTTACCTGGATAAACTCATCAATGCCAATTCCGGCATCTCCATTTATCACCTGGAAACTTTTGCGTTCGGCGTAAACCATACCCAACTGGGCGCTTGGCTAATGACTGCCTGGTCCATGCCGAGCATGCTGGTCAACGTGGTTTATCACCACCACAATCCCTATTATCGAGGCGATCATTTTCAGTTGACTTTGTTGACGTATGTTAATGATTTTCTTTTGGGGCAGGTCGGAATTGGTGATGCCGCCAATCAATCCTGTCCGGATGAAGTTTGGGCCATGTTGATGTTGGAGCCTTCAGAAGCACGGGAAATGGTGGATAGTCTGCAGAATGAAATTGCCGACATCACGGAAATGGCTGACAGTCTGACGAATTAATGTTTGGCGAGCATAAGTAACAGGCAACTGATCATGTGGTGTTGCAGAAATTCATTGGCATTTTTAACGCCACTCTGCAGATGAACCTTTCGGTTTGCCCTGCCTGTCTGGAGTCATTGGGTCAGCTGTCGGTATGCCCCCAGTGTGGTTGGTATCCATCGATACCCGTTGATTCGCAGTATCTCCGGCCCGGCACGGTGGTGAATTCGCCCTATCAAGTGGCACGTGTGCTGGGGCATGGCGGTTTCGGTATTACCTACCTGGGCTGGGACGCCAATTTGCAATTCAAAGTGGCTATCAAAGAGTATTTACCTCGCGAGTTCGCTTTTCGCACCCCCCAAACCGGACAAATTTCCGCTAAATCCGGCCCTGCCGGAGAATATTTTCAGGTCGGATTGACCCGTTTTCTGGAAGAAGCTCGCACCCTCGCCAAATTTCAGCAACATCCGGGGATTGTCTCGGTACTGGCGTTTTTCCCGGCCTTTGGTACGGGCTACATGGTGATGGAATATGTGGAAGGCCAAACCTTAAAAAATTATCTGCAGCGGCGCGGGCGATTGAATTGGAACCAAACCCTGGATATTTTCATGCAGATCATGGATGCGTTGCGTGCCGTGCATAAAGCCGGCATGCTGCATGGCGATATAGCGCCGGATAATATTTATTTATGCAGTGATGGACGAATCAAATTATTGGATTTTGGGGCAGCTCAGGCGAGTGTGGCCCAGCAATCTGCCTCGCCTCAAACCGTAATGGTCAAGCCCGGATTTGCGCCTGAGGAGCAATACACCCAGGCAGGCGATCAAGGGCCATGGAGTGATGTCTACAGCGTGGCGGCCAGCATGTACTTTTGTCTGACTGGGCAGACGCCTCCCGATGCAACGCAGCGACTTAGACAGGACCGATTAAAACCGCTATCGGATTACAGCGTGACTATTCCGCCTATGGCTGAGCAGGTATTAATGGCTGCATTGGCGATAAAATCCATGCAGCGACCACAAAGCATCGAAACCCTGCAAAACCAATTGGTTGATTTGTTGCCGAAGCCGCCTGTGTTCGAGCAGTTTGCCAACTCGCCGAATTCCACTTCGCCAACACCTGCTGAGCTGGCATCAGATAATTCCCCAAAACCAGCCGTTTTTAAGTGGCAACCTTGGCTGAGCCTGGCTGGGGTTGGTTTTGTGATGTTTTGGCTATGGTCGGGTACAGAAGACATAAAACCACCACCCACTTACGTGCCGCCATTGCCGGTGGAAATACCGGCAATTATTCAGGAGCAGCCGTATTATGAAGAGCCACAAAACGACCCAAACCCTCAGGTTTGGCAACTCGAGCAGGAAAGTCTGGCCGCTGACGCTTTGAAACAGCAACAGGCAGAGGCTTTAAAGCGTTTTGAAGAAAGGCGCCAGCAGGAATCCGACCCTACCCCCCAAGCTGAAAAATACACCAACCCCCAGCATTTAGAACATCTGCGTAGCCTATGTGCGGAATGGGGCGCTACAATGGACTGCCAGTCGCTAAAAAATCGTCAATAAACTTTGATCAAATCAATGAGGTGGGATCGTTATGAAACTCATACGCTGTGAGCGTGGCCATTATTACGATGCCCAGCAGCATAGTTGCTGTCCATCTTGTGGTGTGCAGGGCTTGAATGTAGCCGACGATCTGCCGCAAGCCGTTTCAGAAGACTCCGATGCCATGCTGACGCAGGTGCGAGGTCAGGCTAACCCGATGGCTGATGTGGGAGTGACGGTGGCGATGGTGCGCAAGAAAATCGGCATTGATCCGGTAGTCGGCTGGCTGGTCTGTGTCCAAGGGCCGGAAAAAGGCCGGGATTACCGGGTGCGAAGTGAACGTAATGGTATTGGCCGGGGGGCTGATATGGCGATTTGCATCAACGGCGATGAAGCCATCTCCAGGGAGAATCACGCTTATATCAGTTTTAATCCGCGTAAAGCCAGCTTTCGGATTGCGCCCGGCGATGGTCGCGGCATGACCTATTTGAACGGTGACGAGGTGGATGTACCCATGCCGTTGCAGGCTTACGATCGCATCGAACTCGGCCAGACGCATTTATTGTTTGTTCCGCTGTGTAGCGAGAAATTTAACTGGGAAAGCGAAGGGGAATAACGGATGCGTCATCTATGTCTGTTGGTGCTAGTGATGGTATGTGGTTTGGTGCAGGCGCAGGACGTAGACGATTTACGCTTGATTCAAGTACAGGCCAATTTGCCTACTTTGCAGATGTGGCTGAATCTGCCCGCTAATACTGCCGTAGACACACAGCAATTCAATGTCAGTGTCGGGCCGCATCCTGCGAAACCGCTGTCCATCGAAGCATTCCGAAAAACCAATGAAGGCGTAGGCTATGTATTTTTGGTGGATATTTCCAAATCGCTCAAAAACAGTCAGTTGCAACAAATCAAAGCGGCTTTACAACGTTGGTTGTTAGGCATGGGTGAGCGTGACAGCGCATCCCTGATTACTTTTGGCAGCCAGGTAACACGGCGGGTTGAATTTACTGCTGATCGTTTCAAGCTGGACAAAGCCATTGCAGACTTGGCTGCCAGCGACATGGAAACCAGTCTTTATCACGGTTTGCTGGAAGGGATTAGTTTAGGTCGCAGTCAGGAAGCTGGCTTGCCTGTGCGTCGGGCCATCGTGGTGCTGAGTGATGGCATCGACGATAGCGTGGCGGGGTTTACAGCCGAGGACGTGTTTAAACAAACGCGTGAATACCGGGTGCCAATCTACAGTATCGGTTTCTCCGCGCCACCGCTTAATGAGCGTAAGCGCGAAGGCTTGAAAATGCTGGGTATGCTGTCTCGGCAATCCGGCGGCTATTTCGTGCAGGCGAATCCGGAACGACTGGATGACGCCTACGCACAGCAGCAGCATTTCATCAGTCAGGCGTTTCGATTGGCTGTCGAGTGCAAGGCGTGTGTGGCCGACGGCCAGTTGCAGCATATCAGTCTGACGTGGAGCGACGGTCAACGCACATTAAACGATGGTCTGGAATTGCGCTTGTTACCCACAGCGTCAATTTCTCAATCGCAGGTATCAACGCTTAAAACCGATCAGCTATGGTCCGGGTTGCTGTTTATCCTGGGCTTTTTGGTGTTTGCCGTGGGTTTGATTATGCTGTACCGGCAACGGCTAGCGCAGCCGGTTACCGAGGTATTGGATGACGTTACCCCGTCATCCCCACCCATTCAACCTTCTGTTGAGAAATCGCCGGTAGGACATTGGGTGATATTAACCGTGGTAGTGGGCGTACAGAAAGGTCGACAGTTTCAATTGAAACTGGTCGAGAAAGCTACCGTGGGTCGGGCTGGCAGTTGTGATTTAAGCCTGAGCGATGATGTGGAGGTGTCCAGCCAACACGCTTTATTACAATTTGTTCATGGCAAAGTGACTGTGCGTGATTTGCACTCTACCAACGGTACACTGGTGAATGGGGTCCCCATCAATAATGATTACCCGTTGCGCTCAGGTGATTTGCTATTGCTGGGGCGCACTGAATTACGCATAGAGTTTTAATTATGCAGGTTATTCCAGGCAACGCCATTCACATTGGTCAACGCAAGCAACAGCAAGATGCTTTTGGCTTATCCGATTTTAATGATGTGGAATTTATCGCGCACGGCGGTTATCTGGCTGTGGTCGCTGATGGGATTGGTGGTTTGCAGTATGGCGCTCGAGCCGCCATGGTCGCTATTTCCGAGTTTGTTGGCAATTACATGGCAAAACTCTGTGAACAGTCTGTTGAAGAGGCCTTGGATCAGGCATTGGAAGCGGCGAATCAGGCGGTTTTGAATGAAGCCTATTGGCGCAATTGCAGCGATCAAATGGGCTCCACGCTGGTAGCGGCCTTGATTTATCAGGGACATTTATATTGGCGCGCGGTGGGTGATAGCCATGTTTATCTCTATCGGGAAGGTCGGCTTAGCCAATTGAATGCCGATCATAATTTTGCCAGAGAGCTACAACGTCAGGTCAATGAAGGGCTGCTGTGTCAGGCGCAAGCCGATTATCATCCGGATCGTGATGCGCTTGAATGCTACCTCGGGCTGCATCCCCTGCATGAAGTGGAGCGCAATGCCAATCCTTTACCCCTGCAAGCGCAGGACAAGGTATTGCTTTGCTCAGACGGCATCGACGGCGTGTTGTCAGCAGAAGAAATTATGGCGTGTCTGGCCAATGCTCCCATGCTGGCTGCTCAACTTTTGTGTGACAGTACTTTACAAAAGCAGCATGCCAATCAGGATAATTTGACAGCGGTGGTGTTGGGGTATCAGGCCGAAGTGACTGACACTATTCAAACAAAACCCCGAAATCGTTGGTGGTTGTTTGGTTTGACATAAACCAAAACTCCGCAGTAAAACCACGAAGGACACCAAAGGCACGAAGTGAGGATTTGGTAGCAAATAACGTCCAGAATTCTGGTCTTAGCAACCCACGGTCTACTCGCCCCTCTTTGACAAAAGGGGGTGTTATTTTTGGCGAAATCCTAAATAAATGCATTTTCCCCTAAGTACTGATTCAACTACATGATTTTTATTGATGTTCTCGGTGCTCTTCGTGGTGAAGTGCCTTTTATGATAAAACCTGAAATCCGGCTGCTTGACGCGATCGGGGGTATTGGAAAAAACCGCCTCATCAATAGTCCGCCACGTATAATCGTTTCATTCCAATTACTAACCGCCTCATGCAAAACACCCTGATCCAAATGACCGCGCTGATGCTTTGCGGCGCCGGCTGGCGATTGTTTTCACTGCAGGGCTTATCGGCAGATCAAACCCGGCTGGCCTTGACCAGTGTGGTGTATTACGTGTTTTTGCCGGCCATGGTGCTGGAGGTGTTGTGGAAAGCCGATATTGGTTGGCAATCGCTACAATACAGCGCACTCGGGTGTGCCACCATTATGCTGGGTATTCTTTGCAGTTGGCTGTTGGCCAAATTGCTGCGCTATAAAAAACCGCAAACCGGCGCGATGATTTTGGCAGCGGCTTTTCCGAATGTCACCTATTTGGGCTTGCCAGTACTGGAACAGGCTTTCGGTAGCTGGTCGCGGTCAGTTGTGATACAGATTGATTTATTTGCCACTGCACCGCTGGTATTCACCGTTGGCATTGCCGTAGCCCGTTATTACGGCACACGCCAGGATGAAAAGCCTAAGTCATTGTTCGGCTTTTTCAATACCCCGCCGTTTTGGGCGGCATTTCTGGCCGTGTTGTTCAATCTCAATCAAGTGCCTTTTCCGATTTGGCTGGATGGTTTGTTACAAAAAATGTCAGGAGCCGTGGCGCCATTGATGATCTTTTCATTAGGTCTGGCACTAAGCTGGACCGCTATCCGTCCGCGAAATTTGCCATACATTTTGCCGGTAGTGGGGTTGCGATTATTGTTTTTACCTTGGGCAGCGCTATACATCGCCGATGTCGTGCAGTTGCAAGGTCAGTTTAAAGCGGCGGCGGTGTTGGATTTGGCCATGCCCAGTATGGTGCTGGGCGTGGTGTTTTGTGATCGCTATGGTCTGGATAGCGCCTTGTATGCCACCGCCGTCACCATCACCACCGCCTTGAGTTTGTTAAGTTTGCCGTTTTGGTTTGGGGTGTTATGAGAGTTATCGCAGAAATTTTTTCCCAAGGCGAAGAAGTGGTCAGCGGTCAAACCGTGGACAGCAATGCGGCTTGGCTATCGCAAAACCTGAATGAACTTGGGTTTGTGGTCAAACGGCATACTGCCGTGGGTGATTGTCTTGAGGATTTAGTGGCGTTGATCCTTGAAATTGCTGTTCGCGCCGACTGTTGTCTTTGCACCGGTGGCCTGGGGCCTACTATCGATGATTTAACTGCCGAAGCCGCCAGCCGTGCTTCCGGGCAGGACTTACTGTTTGACCCGACAGCTTTACAAGGCATCGAAGCCTATTTTGCCAAGCGCCAACGTAGCATGCCGGCGCTAAACCGCAAGCAGGCGTATTTTCCGACACAAGCCGTGCGTATTGATAATCCGGTTGGCACCGCACCGGGTTTTGCCATGCAAATACAGCGTTGCTGGTTTGTATTTCTACCGGGAGTGCCTTCGGAAATGAAAGCCATGTTTTCAGCGGTGAGGGAGCAATTGCTTGGGCGTTTTAGTGTGCAGCCCGATTGTTTGGTGAGCTTGCGCAGCGTGGGTATTGGCGAATCAGCCATTCAGCAACGACTCGAATCACTAGTCTTACCGAACACTGTGCAACTGGGCTTTCGTGCGGCAGTCGATGAAGTGCAAACCAAATTATTGTTTCCAGCCGCGTTTGCTGTTGATGAACGAATGTATTGGACGAATCAAGTGGCTGGCCTGATTGGCGATGCTGTGTTTGCCATCGATACACCGGAACAAACCCAAGGTGATTTGCCGACGGTGATCGGTCGGGAGATGACTAAACGAGGACTGAGTTTATCGGTCATCGAAACCGCCAGCCAGGGCTTGATTGCCGCCAAATGTATCGGCCAGGATTGGCTGCGTTTTGTGCAATTCAGTGCCAATATCGCTATTACTGCCGAGCGTTGGGGCTGTGCCTACTTTGCCGATGACTTGGCGCAAAGTGCTGCCGAGCTGGCTAGGCATCTGCAACAACACCAGGGACTTGATTGGCAATTAGTGCAGTTATATCACGGCAGCATCACCGACCCGGATCAACCCATCGTCCTATATAATGCGCTGCAAACCCGTGACGGACTGTTTCAAAGCAGTATGAATGTAGCCGGGCGCTTACAAACCAAACAAAACCAGGCCGCCATGCTGGCGCTGGATCTTCTTCGACGTACTTTAAAAATGACATGCCTTTAATTCGCCTCACCAACGTTTCCATTGCCTTCGGCACCCATGCTTTACTCGAAAACTCCGACTTTCAACTCGATGCCGGCGAGCGGGTAGGTCTACTGGGCCGAAACGGCGAGGGTAAATCCACGCTGATGAAAATCATCGCCGGTGATATTCATGCTGACCATGGCGAAATCTGGCGGCAGCCGGAGTTACGCTTGGCTTGGTTGGAGCAGTCACCCAATCTGGACGAAAACGATACGATTTACGAGGCGGTGGCGAGCGGTTTGGGTGAATTGGGTCGATTGATCGCCCGTTACCATGAATTACTCACGCACATGGACGGCAGTGAGCAGTCTTTGCAGGCGTTGGGCGATGTGCAGCACAAACTGGAAGCCGATAACGGCTGGGAATTTCAATCCCGCGTGGAATCTGTTTTGAGTCGTTTGCAATTGCCGGCAGATATTAAAGTGGGCAGTTTGTCCGGCGGCTGGAAACGGCGGGTGGCACTGGCACGAGCACTGGTGATCGACCCGGAAGTGCTGTTGCTGGACGAGCCGACCAACCATCTGGATTTTGAAAGTATCAGCTGGCTGGAAGAACAGTTGCTGGCGTTTCAGGGTGCGGTGCTGTTTGTGACCCATGATCGGGCGTTTTTGCAAAAACTGGCTACCCGCATCATCGATCTGGATCGCGGGCAATTGACATCCTGGGCGGGTAATTATCAGGATTATTTAGTGCGCAAGGCGGCAGCGTTGGATGATGAAGCCAATCAAAACGCCGAATTCGATAAAAAACTGGCCAAGGAAGAAGTCTGGATCAGGCAGGGTATCAAAGCCCGCCGCACCCGTAACGAAGGCCGGGTGAGGGCGCTGAAAAAACTCCGCAACGAGCGCGCTGAACGTCGTAATACCCAAGGCACGACCAAGCTGAATTTGAACAAAGGCGAAACCTCCGGTAAAAAAGTGGTGGAAGCCATTGATGTGAATTTTAGTTATGGCGACAAAACCATTGTGCGGGATTTTTCGATTCGTATCGAACGTGGCGACAAAATTGGTTTGATTGGTAACAACGGTGCCGGCAAATCGACATTGTTAAAGCTATTGTTGGGTCAATTACAACCGACCACCGGCAGCATCGAGCTAGGCACTAATTTGCAAATCGCTTATTTCGATCAGTTGCGTGAACAGCTTGATCCGGAACTGTCGGTGGCTGACAGCGTGTTGGATGGTGGTGAATTCATCGATTTACCCGACGGGCGTCGACATGTGATGAGCTATCTGGCCGATTTTCTGTTTGCACCGGCGCGGGCGCGTTCGCCGGTGCGGAGTTTGTCCGGTGGCGAGAAAAATCGCCTATTACTGGCGCGTTTGTTTACCAAGCCGGCCAATTTGATCGTGATGGACGAACCTACCAACGATTTGGATCTGGAAACACTGGAAATTCTGGAAGAAAAACTGGTCGAGTATCAAGGCACTTTGTTGTTGGTCAGTCATGATCGGGAGTTTCTGGATAACGTGGTGACTAGTGTGCTGGTGTTTGAGGGCGAAGGGGAGGTCGGTGAATACATCGGTGGCTATGCCGATTGGTTTGCTTTATCCGAGCAGAACAAAAAAACTGAAGCCGCCAAGGTTGCGGCAGACGCAAGCAAAAAAGAAAAACCCAAAACTGCCGGTGCGGTTAAAAAACTCAGCTTTAAAGATCAGCGTGAATTGGAACAATTGCCGGAGCGTATCGAGCAACTGGAAAGCCTGCAAGCAGATTTGACTGCGAAAATTGGCAGTGCTGAGTTTTATAAGCAAAGCCCGGATGCGGTGGCCGCAACCCTGGAACAATTAAAAACCGCTGAAGCTGAACTGGCTCAAGCCTACCAGCGTTGGGACGAATTGGATGCCATGCAGAGCTAAGATTGATTTATACCTTTCACACTCCAAATTTCGGCACATTCGCTGCCTCGCCCTCCGGAGGCTGTCGTAAAAGGGGACGTTATTTTTGGCGAAATCCTAAGCCTTATCTTGGAAATAACGCCTAATTTTCTTCCAGTGTTTCGTGGGTTATAACCGCCTATTCGTTTTAATAAACCAAACAATACAGACTTTCTTGCCTACAGTTATTTGCTGTGCGCAAATCCTTTTTGCAAAATGCCTTGTTGGTAATACTTGCCGATGTCGATATTGTAATCCTGGGCTTTGACAATGCCTTTGATGGTGAGCAATCGACCGTGTTCGTCTACTTCCATATCCGCAAGATTGGTTACTTTTTCGGGTACAACCTGTTTGTTTGAGTCCAGCAGAATAATGATTTTGGGTCTTAGGCGGACGAATTCGTTGACTTCCACCACGATTCCAATAGAACCGTTGGTCATCATCACAATACAGCCGGGCGGGTAGACGCCCAATGCTTCGATAAACTTGGTGACCAGACGTCCGTCCAGATGACTGCCGCTCAAGTCAGCCATGGTACTGGTGGCTTCCAGGTGAGTTCTGCCTTTCTGGTAGACCCGGTCACTGGTCATGGCGTCATAGATGTCAGCGATGGTGATAATGCGCGTAAGTAAAGGTATGTCTTTATGATTGAGTTTGTTGGGGTAACCCTTGCCATCCAGCATCTCATGATGGGATAAGGCCGCTTTTATGGCGCCCGGATACATATCTTTACTGGACGACAGCAACTCGTAGCCCAATGTGGTGTGAGAGCGCATGACTTCCAGTTCATGAGGCTCCAGTTTGCCGGGTTTGTTGAGGATATGCAGTGGCACCAGCATTTTGCCCATGTCATGCATCATGCCGCACAGACCGACGTTGTTCAGATTCTCCATCGAAAAGTTGATATGTCTTCCCAGTACAATGGACAGTACGCAGACATTCAGGCTATGTTGTGAAGTGTATTCGTCTTTATTCTTCAGCTGGTTTAGCCATAAAAATGCATCTGGCGAATGTAAAATACTATTGACACATTCCGCCACGGCGGCCTTTGCCGATTTGGTATCGATACCTTCACCTTTGGCGATGCGATCCATAAACCCGGAAACCAGTTCGCTCACCTGTTTGTGTACAATCTCCGCACGTTGAATTTCTCTTTCAAATTCACTGAGTTTAGGGGGAGGCGTGCCAAAATCGATATTGGTTTCGACAGGTTGTTTAGTGGACGAACCGATGCCTTCAGGGCGACGTTTGCGATTTTTGGTGGTATCGATATACACGTAATCACAACACTCTTTCAGCTGCATAATCTCGCTTTGAGTTGTGATTTCAAACCCTTGAAATAGAAACGGACTATCCAGCCACGGACGGTCAAGTTCTATGACGTACATGCCCATATCCAATTGGTTGACTGGCGTATAGAGCCGCTCGGGAACGCTGTAATCGATTGCGTTAGCGTTTTGCTTTTGCTTTTTATGTTTCTTGCCGAAAGGCCAGAGTTTTTTTAAAAACATAGTTGCGAGGTTGGAAATGCCATTTTAAACAACATTATTTTTCCTTAAAAATTTTTGCAGTTAGACTAGCATATTAATGGTTTTACAGTCATGGTCCTTGGTGCATTTGATTTTGTGGCCCAGGTATAAAAGGCCCGATTGTCGGGCTAAGTTTCGGCAAGTAATCAGTTGGCTTCAACGATCCATTATGAGGAATTCGAGTCTGAAATATCCGTATTAAAATCGATACTTCACGCAGCTTGACATGGCGCTCACTGCTGATGAGGCGATGCTCGCCAAGGATTTTGCCAAAAACAAACGCCCCCCTTTGCAGCATGTCTTAAAATCAAAATGTTGGGCTGCATTGCCGTCAGCCGACCTTTTGAGACGGTCTGCGTTGAAAAAGGAAAAAATCATGATGCCTTACTGTGAAAGTATCATAGGAGCGATGCCAGCCCCTAACCGAAGGTCTCGGATCGCTCCCCAGCTTTCATTGTTCAGGGTGATGCTGAGCTTTATTAGTCATTAAGGCCAACGTTTCGAGACTTTATCAACGAGATAATTCCAAGTTGCTAGCGTCAGGATTTGATTTGTTGTTTGTCTTGGATGACACCATGACCGGTCACTGAGATTTTCCAGTCAATGCCATCGGCATTCAGATAAATTTCGTATTCCTGGCCTACGCCATTCGGGTTGCCTATCATTTCCGCACGTTTTATTTCATGTTTCGGAAAAGCAGCTTTCAAGGCTGCAATGACCTGCGGATAAATTTCACTCAGATCTTCAATGATGATCTCATTGGTATACAAATGACCTTGCTGATTGAATAGCTCCAATACAGGCTGTCCGGCTTCGTCTTTAAAACTGACTTCCAGTAACTGCTTGCCGAAATGGTTTTCCTGGCTGGCATGCATGTCTTGAGCGTTTGGATGCCTTTTTAGAATGTTCTGAGTGACTTTCTGCGGGATGCTGATGGGTTTATTGGTCTCAGCATTGGCGGTGAAGGTCATTGAGAAAAGACAAATGCCAAGAATGGAAGTCACAAGTGTACGCATGATAAAGCTCTAGTTAGGTGCAAATTAAGGGTTGGTATGGGCTGTCAGAATACTGTAAACAGCGCTGATTCCGAGCAGAATTGGTCAGCATTTTATCTGCTCGTCGCCCGACTGCAAGTGGATGCAGCGATATACGTTCTCTTAAGAACGCTTACGGGGTTAAAATTCATGCCCTCAGTCTTTTTTGCTTATAAACACCATGCAACATTTCATTTGGAACATTGACCCCATTTTTATCGACATTGGCTTCTTAAAAATCCGTTGGTATGGCTTGATGTTTGCCCTGGGTTTTGTGGGTAGCTTCCAGACCATGCAGTGGATGTATCAGCGCGAAGGCAAAAATGTGGAAGAACTGGATACACTGTTATGGTACATGGTAATCGCGACAGTTTTGGGTGCGCGCTTGGGCCACACGCTGCTCTACGACCCCGGATTCTATTTGGCGCATCCGTTAAAGATTCTGGCGATTTGGGAAGGTGGTCTGGCCAGTCATGGTGCGGCTTTGGGAATTATTCTGGCGCTGTATTTGTATCAACGTAAATACGGTGACGGTTATCTGTGGTTGTTGGACAGGGTCAGCATTCCCACGGCATTGGCCGGGGCATTGATTCGCATTGGCAATTTTTTCAATTCGGAAATTTTGGGTCTGCCGACCCAAGAGCCTTGGGGGGTGATTTTTTCGCGGATAGATTTTGTCCCGCGTCATCCGGTGCAATTATACGAAGCCTTTTGCTATTTGCTGGTTTACGGCATTTGCCTGCAGATTTACAAAAAATACCACCATAAAAGCGGCTTTGCCTTTGGCTGTTATCTTTGTCTGGCCTTCAGTGCCCGCTTTGCGATGGAGTATTTCAAAACCGAGCAAGCCATGTATGACACCGGTTTGGCTTTGACCACCGGTCAGGTACTGAGTCTGCCGTTTTTCCTGGTCGGTGTAGTGCTGATTGGCTGGTCGCTGAAAAACCACTCGCGCAAGGCAGCAGCCTAATCGTTTATAATCAACGGCTTTTTTCATTTCGTCGGCCATAGGCCGGTGTTGTTGCTTGGGTTTTGAGAATACATGCAAGAAATTAATCCGATTAAATACAAAATAGCCGATTTGCGTGAGCGTACTGCCGGTTTAAAGACCTATCTGGATTTCGATGCCAAAAGCGAGCGTTTGGTGGAAGTGTTGCGGGAACTGGAAGACCCCAACATCTGGAACAAACCTGAGCAAGCTCAAGCCATGGGTAAAGAGCGTGCGATGCTGGAAGGCATCGTCTTGACCATCAAGGATTTGGAACAGGGCCTGAACGACGCTGAAGAACTGTTGCTGATGGCGGTGGAAGAAAATGACGAAGACACCGTTGATACCGTCGCTGCCGATTTGGAAGTGTATGAGAAACAGGTGGCCGGTCTGGAGTTCCAGCGCATGTTCTCCGGTGAAATGGACGCCAATAATGCCTTTTTGGATATTCAATCCGGCTCCGGTGGTACGGAGGCGCAAGATTGGGCGTCAATCATCGAGCGCATGTACTTGCGTTGGGGGGAAGCCAAAGGCTTTAAAACCGAGCTGATTGAAGAATCACCCGGTGATGTGGCCGGCATTAAAAGCGCAACCATTAAATTTGAGGGACCGTATGCTTTTGGCTGGCTGCGTACCGAAACCGGCGTGCACCGCTTAGTGCGTAAATCACCGTTCGATTCCGGCAACCGTCGCCACACGTCCTTTGCGTCGGTGTTTGTGTCGCCGGAAATCGATGATGACATCGAAATCGACATCAACCCGGCCGATTTGCGTATCGACGTATATCGGGCCAGCGGCGCCGGCGGCCAGCACGTCAACAGAACCGAGTCTGCGGTGCGGATTACCCACAATCCCAGCGGCATTGTCACCCAATGCCAAAGCGACCGTTCGCAGCATAAAAACAAAGATACCGCCATGAAGCAGTTGAAAGCCAAACTGTATGAGATGGAAGTGCTGAAACGCAACGAAGGACTACAGGCGATTGAAGACTCCAAATCCGACATCGGCTGGGGCAGCCAGATTCGGTCTTATGTACTGGATCAGTCGCGCATCAAAGACCTGCGCACCAACGTCGAAACCGGCAATACTCAGGCGGTATTGGATGGTGCATTGGATCAGTTTATCGAGGCCAGTTTGAAGAGTGGGTTGTAAGAGTGGCTTCCTACTTTATCCACCGCCTCAAAATTGCCAACTTTAAAAGTATCGATTCCCTAGTGTTGGAAAACGTCCAGCCGTTTTCGGTATTTGCTGGTGCCAATGGTTGTGGAAAGAGTAATTTTTTCGATGCGTTGAATTTCGTTAGTTTATTTGTCAGAAACGGTATTCATGATGCACTGAGAAAATATGGTGGATACGGGCATTTGCATTCACAAAAGCGTCGTAAATCAAAAGTGCGTTGTTTCGATTTTGAGATTGATATTAGCCTACAGGATCACGGCAATAGTGTTCGTTTCAAGTACATATTGAGCATAGATGAGCTTGATAAAAACAATCCGTTAATTTCTGAAGATTTGTATTTTGATAGTGAACTTTCGTTAAGGCGTATTGAAAACAAATACCCATCAATGCTTCAAAATTACAAAGATGGAAAATTCAATTCAATATCTGTTGAAGGTGCTTACGGTTGTCTGGAAGCGAAAAACTTCCCAGTGGATTACTCGGCGTTACTTTTGTTTTCAGAAACTCCAATAGCGCAATTTTTAAAAAACTTACGGCTATATAGAATTGATCCTATTAGTTCAAAAGAACCTAATGGCTCCGATCAAGACCCCAATATTTTAAATAGCAAGGGCGACAACCTTGCCAGTGTATTAGGCCGCTTGGAAGGTGGCGAAAAATTTCGAGGTATTATTCTGGAATGGATGGAAACTATTGTTCCTGGTATAGAGAAAATCAATACCGAAAGGCAAAAACTGGACAGCAAAACTGCCATTTTATTCAAAGAGCTTGGCACCAGGCGGCAGTTTCCAGCGAATATGGTTTCCGATGGCACTATATACGCATTGTGTTTGCTGGTAGCCGTGATCGATAGCCCTGAATACGGTTTGACGCTGATAGAAGAGCCGGAAAGAGGCTTGCATCCTAAAGCCATTAACGAGTTGGTGAGTTTGATTCGTGAATATAGTAAGCCAGAATCGGCGATTTGGCTTTCGACTCACAGTGAAGCCGTGGTGCGAGCCTTGCAGCTCGAGGAATTATGGTTGGTCGATAAACAGGAAGGCAAAACCCGGATGCTAAATGCCATCGAGCAAGGTTTGACCGACGAAGATTTGGCACCTCTGGGATTAGATAAGGCTTGGTTGTCCAATTTATTAAACGGGGGCTTACCTTGGTAACGGTTGGATTCGTTGTTGAGGGAGCTTCGGATAAGAAACTTGTTGAAAGTCAGTCATTCCACGACTGGTTAAAACAAGATTATCAATTGCAAGTTATCGATCAAGTTGTTGATGTTCAGGGCAACGGTAATCTTTGTTCACGGAATATCTCGTTGTATGTGAATTTATTAAAGAAGCAACATAATCCAGATAAGATTGTAGTGTTGGCTGATTTAGATCCTGAAAAATGTGCCCCGTGCATTACTAAACGCAAAGAAATTATCGGTAGCGATAATATAGATTTGGTGGTTATTGCTCGCAAAGCAATCGAATCCTGGTTTTTAGCCGATACCGATGCTATGAAAAGTTGGACAAAGCAAGGTCGTTTTTTTGAAGATTATCCCGAGCACACACCCTCCATGCCTTGGGATCGATTAAAAGAAATTGGTTTACAAACGATTGGTCGAGGTCCTGGAAGCAGTAAAATCGCTTTTGCCGATAGATTTATCAAACAGCATCAATTCAATGTAGCTCGCGCTGCTCAGCATCCTAATTGCCCAAGTGCCAGATATTTTGTTGAGAAATTGAAGTTATTGGGCTAATTAAATTATTTATTAAGTATTAGAAATTTACCAAGAAAACATGTCAGAACTCGAACACGACGAACAAGAACAGATCAAACAACGCCGCGAAAAGCTCAATGCCATTCGTGAAGAAGGTATCGCATTTCCTACCGATTTCCGCCGCAATGTGGTGGCTGGCGAATTGCTGGCTGAATACGCTGAAAAATCCGAAGAAGAATTATTGGCTGAACCTATCCGCGTAAAAATTGCCGGGCGGATGATGACCCGCCGCATCATGGGCAAGGCCAGTTTCTGCCATTTGCAGGACATGTCCGGGCAGATTCAGGTGTATGTCGCGCGGGATAATTTGGCGGAAGGTATCTACAACGACCAGTTTAAAAAGTGGGATATTGGCGATATTCTCGGTGCTGAGGGCGTGTTGTTCAAAACCAAGGTTGGCGAGTTGAGTGTCAAGGTTGATGACATTCGTTTATTGACCAAAGCCTTGCGGCCCTTGCCGGAAAAATTCCATGGCATTGCTGATCAGGAAATCAAATATCGCCAGCGTTATCTGGATTTGATCATGAGCGATGAGGCGCGCAAAACCTTTTTGATGCGCTCGAAAATCGTTAATTACATCCGCGAGTTTTTGATTCAGCGGGACTTCCTGGAAGTGGAAACCCCGATGATGCAGGTCATTCCTGGCGGCGCCACTGCCCGGCCCTTTACGACGTTTCATAATGCGCTGGACATGGAACTGTATCTGCGGATTGCGCCGGAGCTGTATCTGAAGCGTTTGGTTGTGGGCGGTTTTGAGCGGGTGTTTGAGATCAATCGCAACTTCCGTAACGAAGGTTTATCTACCCGCCATAACCCGGAATTCACCATGCTGGAGTTCTATCAAGCTTATGCCGAATACGGCGAGTTGATGGATTTGACCGAAGCCATGCTGAAAGGTATTGCTGAAGATATCGTTGGTAACAGTGTGATTGAATACCAGGGCGATCAATACGATTTTGGCAAACCGTTTGCCCGGATGACCGTGATCGAGTCCATTTTGTATTTCAATCCGGATTTGACACTGGCTGATCTGACCAGTCGCGAGGCAGCAGTGAAAGTGGCGGAAAACCTGAAAATCCCGGTCAAAGATAGCTACGGCTTGGGCAAGGTGCAAATCGAGATTTTCGAGAAAACCGTCGAACACCGTTTGATGAATCCGACCTTCATTACTGCTTATCCGGTGGAAGTGTCGCCGCTGGCCAGACGTAATGACAATGACCCGCATGTCACCGATCGTTTCGAGTTCTTTGTGGGCGGTCGTGAAATCGCCAACGGTTTTACTGAGTTAAACGACGCTGAAGACCAAGCCGAACGCTTCCAGAAACAAGTGGCAGAAAAAGAAGCCGGCGACAACGAAGCCATGCATTTCGATGCCGATTACATCACCGCGTTGGAGCACGGCATGCCGCCGACGGCGGGCGAGGGCATTGGTATAGACCGCTTGGTGATGTTGTTCACTAATTCACCCAGCATCCGCGACGTGTTGTTGTTCCCGCACCTGCGGCCCAAGCATTGATGCAGCAGACCAGCGTTTATGGGGTGCTATTGGCCGTGGCTTTTTTAGCGGCCAACTTACCTTGGTTGAGTGAGCGTTTTTTGTTGGTAATCAAACTGCATAAAACCGCTGGGTGGCGCTGGCTGGAATGGCTGGTATGTTATGGATTGGTCGGTTTGTTGGCGATGGCCCTGGAGCATAAACTCACCGGTGGCCTGCACCTCCAACAATGGGAGTTTTACGTCGCAACCTTGTGTTTGTTTGTGGTGTTTGCGTTGCCGGGATTTATTTATCACTACGATTTGAAAAAGCTGTTAAAAGCTTAATCTGTTGTTAGGTTAATCAAGAGAAATTTATGAGTGTTGATGCAAGTCAATTTAAAAACGCCCTGAAATTATGGGCCAGTGGCGTTACCGTGGTAACGGCCCAATCCGAACAACAAGGTTTGAAAGGCATGACGGCGACATCGTTCAGCAGTGTGTCGGTGGATCCGCCGCAGATTCTGGTGTGTCTGAATCAGAATACCGATACCGGCGCGGTAGTATTGGAGGAAAAACAGTTTGCCGTGAATATTCTCAGCACTGAACAGCAAGAGGTTTCCAACCAGTTTGCTGGCGGTAGTTCGCAGGAAGAGCGTTTTGCCGCATCGGCTTGGGAAGTCGGTGAATTCGGTGCGCCGGTTTTGACAGAATCACTGGCTAGTCTGGAATGTACTGTGGTTGATCAGGTGTTGGCCGGTACTCACTGGATCGTGATTGCCGAAGTGCAAAAAGTGGTCTGTCGCAGCGGCGAGCCATTGTTGTATTACAACGGCGCCTATCGGCAACTAGTCTAGGAGCCTGTCCGAGAATAGAGAAACTGCTAAGGGAAAGCCCTGTTGGACAGATTTCCCGCTCATTTTCGTTAAATAGCACCACTATTCGCCTCAAATGATCAACAAATCTGACTCAAAATAACTTTCCCTCGCGACGATTCCTATTCTCGGACAAGCTCCTAGTCGACAATATGTCGCGGCAGGAGTAGTCTGGTAGAAGAGTTTTTTTATCAGAGGTAAGCCGTTATGCTGGACAAGCAAAAACTGACTGAAATTGTTAAAACGCTTTTGGATGGATTATACCTGGCGTGGGACTGGCTGATAAAAACCCTAAAACCATTAGTAAACCCGCCAACGGCCAAAGGCAGCGACCAGCCTGAAACTGCCGAAACACCCGCCAAGAAACCCGCACGAATCTGGCTGTACCTGTTGTTGGGGATTTTCGTGTTATCAGTACTGGCCGGTGGCGAAAAACCGCAGGGTCAGGAAATTCCTTACAGCCAGTTCCTTAATTTAGTCAATGCCGACAAAGTCGAAGATGCCGTGGTGACTCAGCGTTTCATCAACGGCAATCTCAAACAAGACGACCAAAAAATCGGCAAGCATTTCTTTACCATTCCGTTGTGGGACGAAGCACTCACCAAAAATCTGCAAGATCACCAAGTCGAATATGTAGTCAGAAGCGGAGATAACTGGTTGAGTAGCCTGCTATTCAACTGGGTCATCCCTGTCGCCATTTTTGCCGGCATCTGGATGTGGTTGCTGCCTCGAATGACCGGCGGCGCGGGTCGCGGTTTTTTGAATTTGGGCAATAAAATCAAGATTCAACAGGAAGCCGGCAAAGTCACCTTTGACGATGTAGCCGGTGCCGAGAGCGCCAAGCAGGAGCTCAAAGAAACCATCGAATTTTTAAAATCCCCTGAAAAACTGCAAAAACTCGGCGGACGTATGCCAAAAGGTGTGCTGCTGGTGGGGACGCCCGGTACCGGTAAGACATTGTTGGCGCGAGCGGTTTCCGGCGAAGCGGGTGTGCCCTTCTTTAATATCAGCGCTTCGGAATTCATTGAAATGTTCGTCGGCATCGGCGCTGCGCGAGTACGGGATTTGTTCGATCAGGCCAGACAAAAAGCCCCCTGCATCATTTTTATCGACGAACTGGACGCTATCGGTAGGTCACGGGGTGGTCCTGCGATGATGGGCGGCAACGACGAGCGCGAGCAGACTTTGAACCAGCTGCTGACCGAAATGGATGGTTTTGATCCCACCTCCGGTGTGGTGGTGATGGCTGCAACCAACAGACCTGAAATTCTGGATAAAGCCTTGTTACGTGCTGGGCGTTTTGATCGGCAAATTGTGGTGGATAAACCGGATTTGACCGATCGTATCGCCATTCTGAAATTGCATAGCAAAGGCATGCAACTGGATAACGATGTTGATTTAAGCACGGTAGCCAAACGCACACCGGGTTTTGTCGGGGCCGATTTATCCAATATTGCCAATGAAGCAGCCATAATGGCTGCCCGTGGCGGTCGCGACTCCGTGAGCATGGCAGATTTTGAGGCGGCCATCGATAGGGTAATGGCTGGCCCGGAAAAGAAAAATCGTCTGCTGGGTCCCGAGGAAAAACGCCGGGTGGCCTACCATGAAGCCGGGCATGCCTTGGTGGCAGAAAACGTACCGACCGGCCAGCCGGTGCATAAAATTTCCATCATTCCGCGAGGCGTAGCGGCATTAGGCTTTACCCTGCAATTGCCGGTCGAGGAAAAGTACCTGTCCACCGAAGTCGAATTGAAGGATCAATTGGCGATTTTGCTGGGTGGTCGGGTGGCCGAACAATTGGCCTTGGGCAGTGTTTCTACCGGTGCGCAAAACGATCTGGAAAAAGCCAGCGAAATTGCTCGCAATATGGTCTGTTATTTGGGTATGAGCAAAAAGCTCGGGCCACTGATCTATGGTCAGCGCCAGCAACTGCAATTTTTGAGCGGCGATATGTCTGAACAACGCAATTACAGTGAAGACACAGCTCGCTTGATCGATGCCGAAATCAAAGCCTTGATTGAAGAAGCCGAACAACGGGCCAAGGATATTCTGACCAAGGCTCGTCCGCAACTGGATCGTTTGGCGGAGTTGTTGCAGGATAAAGAAGTCATTCAGCGCGAAGACATGCTTGAACTGTTGGCACAAAAATCATGATTCAACCTAACGTCGGCAAATAACCACAAAGAGCACGAAACACACGAAGTATTTTCAGGCGTTGACTCAATGCGCTGATTTATCCATCGGATGCAATGAAGTCGATTGAAATATACGTTCAATAGCTTGATGTTTCTTTCGTGTTCTCGGTGTTCTTCGTGATGAAATGTATTTTCAAGGTTCAAACTGTTGGTGATAACATGACAGCAGCACGTGCTAAGTTAACCCGCTGTAACGGTTTTTATTGCTTCTTATTGCTGACGCTTTTTACGCTGTTGCCTCATTGTGTTATGGCAGCCGATCAGTCCAACGAACTGGGTTTACTGCAGGTGTATGTGCGGGACGGTTGCCCGCATTGCGCCGAAGCTAAACAATATCTGCCAAAAATCACCGCGCAACGACCGAGTTTAAAAATCGTTTTCCGCTCGCTGGATCAAGAGCCCGATGCCCGTACCGAACTGATCACGCTCTCTCAACAAGCCGGTGTTTGGCCGCCGGGAGTGCCCGCCTTTGTCATGCATGGCAAAGTGTTGGTGGGCTTTAATGACGCCGAAACCAGTGGCCCGCGTTTACTGGCGTTTATCGATGATGCAGTCACTGCCAATCAGCAAGTCGATGGCGGCTGGCTGGGTAATATCAGTGTCGATCGACTGGGATTGCCATTATTCACCTTGGCCCTGGGTTTGCTGGATGGCTTTAATCCCTGCGCCATGTGGGTGTTGTTGTTTTTGCTGTCTTTTTTGGTGCGCTTGCAGAACCGGCGACGCATGGCGCTGGTGGCGGGTATGTTTGTGTTTATCAGCGGTGCGGTGTACTACGCGTTCATGGCTGCTTGGTTAAACGTGTTTTTGCTGATGGGTATGTCCGATGCGGTGCGGTTGAGTCTGGTGGCATTGGGATTGTTCATTGGCGCAGTGAATGTGAAAGACTTCTTTGCGTTTAAACAAGGTTTTTCATTGTCGATTCCGGATGCCGCAAAACCTGGACTCTATGCACGAATGCGGCAGTTGCTGCAAACGGATGCTTTGGCCGCGTCGTTGTTATCGGTCGCAGCGTTAGCGGTATTGGTGAATTTCATCGAATTACTTTGCACGGCCGGACTGCCGGCGATTTACACGGCGGTATTGAGTCAGCAAGGTTTGAGCATGGCGCAGTATTACGGCTATTTAGCGCTGTATATTCTGGCCTACATGGCCGATGATTCGTTGATGGTGGGCGTGGCAGTAATCACCTTGGGTAATCATAAACTCACAGAGCAGTCCGGACGCCTGCTGAAATTGATCAGCGGTTGCGTGATGCTGATATTGGCCTTGACCATGTTATTCAAGCCGGAATGGGTGATGAGTTAATCGGGTTGCGCTATTGAAAAGTACTTTTGCGGTTCAGCATGGGCATCGGATTGCTGCAGTTCCGCCGGATTGTGCGCTGGATTTGTAAAACCGGCTGCTTTTGAATCGGTGATAGACAATAGCAAAGCAGCCAGAATGACAGCGCCGGAAGTGAGTTTGATGTCATAGTGGTACATGGTTTTTACCATCAGTAGCTGCGTCTAAGCATCTATAGTAAAAAACCAATATGTCATGAATGTGACAGGAATATTTCCAATCGGTACTACGGTTAAAATGTTGTAGCTTCAGTTTAAAATAGATCAATGCTGCCGGTTTCTATTTCTTGCAGAATACCTTGTTCCACCAGTGAACCGTAATGAAAAATCCGGTTTCGTCCGGCATCTTTGGCCGCGTAAAGTGCGCTATCGGCACGGTGCATGATCTCTTGTGGCAGCACTAGAGGGTCTGCACTGCTGAAGCCGCCGCTGATGGTGACATGTCCCAGCTGCGGAAAGTCAAATTCTTCGATGCGAGTGCGGCAGCGTTCAAAGACTTCCGTGGCTGATTCAAGATCATTGGCAGCGATAATGGCGACAAACTCTTCTCCGCCAAAGCGGTACAGTAAATCGGATTTTCGCAGTGCACTTTGCAACAGGCGGGTAACCATGATCAATACTTCATCGCCGATCATATGCCCATAACTGTCATTGATCTTTTTAAAGTGATCCACATCCAGAATGCATAGCCAATAAGAACCTGGGTCATTAATAGCTAAATCCGGTTCTTGGTCGCTGGATTGTTTGTTTGCAGACAGCATGCTCCATAAACGATCGAGATTGGACTCCAATGAATAACGGTTGAACAAACCGGTGAGTTGGTCGCGCTGGCTGCTGTCGAGTAGCGCAAAATAATTTGTGAATACTTCCAGGACGCCATGAATAATGGCATCTTCTACCGGCGTGGTTTCGCGGTCACGCTGAAACACAAAATAACCCAGTAATTGATGGTCGCCATATATCGGGTAGCAGGTCAGCAATTCAAAACCGATTTTGCGGCTACAGGATTTGTCGAGTAGGCGAACGCTTTCAAATAAGTTATTGAGTTCTGTCGAAACATGCTGCACGTTCGTGACTTCTTCGATATTGTCGACAATGCGCTTGCTGCCACGTTCTTCAACCACTTTGCGAGAGTGATGGACGGCTCGCAGGATATTGGCATTATCATCTACTCGATAAAACGAGGTTTCCAAAATACCCAGCAAAGGCCCTAAGGTTCGCAACAAACTTTGCTCCACCATAAAGGTGTCGCGTATTGCTGTCATAGCGCCCAATTTCTTTAAAATACTGGGCAAGCCAGAGTCGGAGCGCTGGTCATTCATTGGCAATCCTATGTTTTTAATGATATTTTTGATGGGTCATACCTAGTCTACCATCAAAACCATTCGGTATATTATGAGCTTAAAAAAGTAATGGCTAATTTGCTGGCTAGTTCGCTTAGGATTTCGCTACAAATAACTTCCCCCTTTGAAAAAGGGGGATCGAGGGGGATTTATTAAAAAATCTCCCCCCAACCCCTCTTTATCAA
>PERU01000024.1 GCA_002928965.1 Methylomonas sp. | reverse complement strand
GAGGGTGTTTTTGATGGGTTTCGGCTAGCGCCTCTACCCATCCTACGAGCTCTAATCGGAGCGGATTCGGCGAACAGGACGAGGCCATGAACGAGTCGTAGTGTAATGAAACCTGACACCACTATATTCACCATAAGATCTATGGGTAATGACGTTAACTGATTGAAATAAAAAGACATCATGATTTTAAACTAACATGCCACGCTATATAAATACCGACTTGAATGTAAAAAAAGCTGACACTTACGGTGTCGATAATGACCACACAGCGAAAACCGGCTAACGACAAGGCTTTGTCCATCAGTCCCGCGCAATTAGAGCAGGCATTCATCGACGTCAGCCGACAACGTCGGTATTTCCCCGCGGATGCCGATATCTGGCACTTGCGACGGCATTGGCCCACGCGCAAGATCGGGCTGCTGGCTGAGATCCGTTGCGGCGACTATCGATTTGCCCCTCAGCATAGGCTGTGTAAAAAAAACGGACAGATCGTGCATCTTTGGGCGGCCGAAGATGCGGTGGTGATCAAACTGTTGAGCGTTCTGCTGCAGGACAAGCTGACCGTGTCGCCGTCTTGCGTGCATGTCAAAGGTCATGGCGGCCTCAAGCGCGCCGTGACCCAGATCCAGGCCAAACTGGGGGAATACTGCTTTGTCTGCAAAACCGATGTCAAGGGCTACTACCAAGCCATCGACCAATACACGCTGCTTAACCAGTTTGCTGACCAGATAGCCGAACCACTGCTCAGGCGCTACTGCTACGCGATCGTGCGACGCACCGTGGAGGCGGGCGGAGAATATCGGGATATCGAACAAGGCATCTCGCGCGGTTGCGCCATCAGCCCGCTGTTGGCCGCCTTATACCTCAAGGCCTTGGACGACCAACTGAGTCGGCAGCCGGGCCACTACTACGTGCGCTACATGGACGACATCCTGATCTTGAGCAAAACCCGCTGGCAAAACCGGCGGGCGATCAAGGTCTTGAATCAAACCTTCAACCGCCTGAAACTCAAGCAACACTCCGACAAAACCTGCATCGGCAAGCTCGAGCACGGCTTTGATTTTCTCGGCTACCACTTCTCGCGGCACGCTTTGCAACTGGCTGCCGTCACCGTCAGCAAACACGTTGAAACACTGCACCGGCTTTATGAGCAACAGATCCGGAAAAAAGCCAGCTCAGCTGAGCTGGCCAAGGTTCTGGGGCAGTACCGTCAACGCTGGCGGCGCTGGTGTACTGCCGGGTTGGGCGACGTGGTTAAACCGGCAGTCTTTTGGACCGAGCGCGCACTAAACGCTGACCTAACAGACCCATGCCTATCAGCAGTAGCGAACTAGGTTCGGGTATTGTGCCTGTCGGTTGTGCTGTCCATATTGCGTAGACCGCACCGATTGCCTTGATTGATGTATCGAAATTTGGGTCTATTAACACGTCTTGGAATATTAGAGGAAGGCTTCCGAAGGCGTAAATGCGGAACTCGTCCATTACAATAAATCCGCTAACATTGTGAATTTCATATGGATTAATGAATGAGCATATAAATGACGATGGACACCCCGAGATTAATCCCGGTGAATTGGAGAATGCTGAAGAGGAAATTAATATCTGAAGTTGTGTCAACGCCAATTGTGTACCAGCGGCGTCGAATGGGAAATCCGACTGCTCATCACAGCCGCCGAACAACAACACGCACGTGCCGTCCTTTAACTCCATATCGTAAAGTTTGCCGCCAACGTCGATGCCCGTCGCTCCCGTCATGATGCCACCCGACTCAGTGATCATCGCGGCTTGAGCGCTCTGGGCGAGCGTGAATGTAAGCAGAATTAACTGGATTAGCCGAATTAACATAAATATTACTCTTAATTTAAATTGATCAATTAGTACTAGATTTGTATAAGCACTTATCGCGCCAGTTAAGCGAAACCGACCGACCGGGATGAAGCCCAAGCCCCCGGAAAGTAGCTCCCTCTAACGGTCGTCAAACGACTGCATCGCCCCGACAAAAGAAAGTTTTGGGTATATCGCGACAATAGAGATCAGGGGAATAGTCGATCTTTTACGGAGCACCGAAGAGGTACGGGTCTTACCATTGAGCGTTTCTTCGTGGTCAGGGCCGTAGATGCGGTAAACAGTGTGCACCGCATCGATCGCGATTGGTGCGGTTCGTAAACTCACCGCACCCTACGACTGCTTTTGGCTAGACATTTGCCCTTGGCGGATTTGTTTCGTCTGACGGATTCTGGCCGGTAACGAGCATTGAAAAACCAACCATGTTTTGCTCAAATCAGTGTGATTTAAAGTGCAAATTTGCTCGCCGCGCTCAACGGCTTAATTTAATGTTGTCTGTGAAATGCCCAAGCAATGCGGCAAAGAGTGGTGTTAATTTTCCGGGCCAGGATTCAGATCATCTGCCGGGATGGCAATTTTATAGGCGTTAGCTGACGATGCTTGCTCATGCAGGGTTAATCGGATTGTTGCAGATTGGCCGACTGGCGGCGCTCCAGCCAACTGTGCAGTCCCAATGCCAGCATGATCAAGCCAGTTCCGACCAAAACCTTTGTTGTCAAAGCTTCCTGGTTGGCGAAATAGCCCAATATTAACGATAACACCGGTGTCATCAGATTGATCATGGCGACGTTAGTGGCGGGTAAGCGGGCCAACACGTAGTAATACAAGGCAAAACCGATTGGCGTGGCAATCAACCCAAGATACAGAATCGCCCAGATGGTTTGTTCGGTGGGCATGTCAGGCAACTGGGCCTGATCCAGCCAATACCATGTCACAAAGTACAACGGTAGGGATAGCAGTAAACCGCCGGTGATTTGTGCCATGGCGGGGAGTTGGGCATGGATTTTTTTCACCCAGATAGCGCTGATCGCATGTAAAAAGGTGGCAACCAATATAGTCACCATGCCGACAGCGGCTTGTAAGTCAAGGTCAAATGCTGAGCTGAACATCACGGCCAAACCGGTTACGCCTATCAGGTAGGATAAGATTTTACCGATTCCCAGGCTTTGTTCCTTAAGCACTGCCGCGGCCATGAACGCTGTCATGAATGGGCTTAATCCAAAAATGACCGAAAGCCAGCCCGATGGGATAAATTGTGCGCCCCAGTAGGTTAACAGCATGCTGGCATAGACTTGTATCGATACGGCAACGTAAGTAATCAGTGCGGCTTTGTCCAGCCGTAAACGGGTACGCGTCAGCAGCATCATAATCAACAGGCAGAACAAGCCTATCGACATGCGTGCGGTGACGCCGAAAATGAAACTAACGCCAACCGAACTCCATTTAATGCCCAGCGGCGTGGTGGTCCAGATCAGCACCACGCCCACAAAGGCTAAAACTAGACGCATGCTAAGAGTGATTGCCGGCGCGTTGCGCCAGTAAATCGTCTACTACTGCCGGGTCTGCCAATGTCGAGGTATCACCGAGATTGCTGATGTCATTGGCAGCAATTTTGCGCAGAATTCGCCGCATGATTTTACCGGAGCGGGTTTTAGGTAATCCTGGTGCCCATTGAATGAAATCCGGCAGTGCTATGGCGCTGATCTCTTCTTTGACCAGTTCCTTCAATTGTTTTTTCAATGCATCGCTAGGTTGTACGCCCACATTCAGGGTAACGTAGGCATAAATTCCCTGGCCTTTGATGGGATGCGGGTATCCCACCACCGCAGCTTCCGCCACATCCTGATGCAGAACCAGAGCACTTTCGATTTCCGCAGTGCCCAGCCGATGACCGGAAACATTGATGACATCATCCACGCGGCCAGTGATCCAGTAATAACCGTCCGTATCACGGTGGGCGCCATCACCGGCAAAATAATAGCCGGGAAATTTCTTGAAATAAGTCTCTATGAAACGTTCGTGATCACCATAAATGGATCTCGCCTGACCCGGCCAGCTATGCAGCAAGACCAGATTGCCTTCCGCATCGCCGTCCAGCAATTGGCCCTCATTATCGACAATCCCAGGCTGGATGCCAAAAAACGGCAGGGTGGCTGAGCCGGGTTTTAAGTCTGTAGCCCCGGGCAAGGGGGTAATCAAGATGCCGCCGGTTTCAGTTTGCCACCATGTGTCAACAATGGGGCAACACGCGCTGCCGACCACATGGTAATACCATTCCCATGCTTCCGGGTTAATCGGCTCGCCAACGCTGCCTAAGATGCGCAGGCTGGTGCGTTCGGTGCGAGTGACGTACTCATCGCCTTGGGCCATCAGCGCTCGAATGGCAGTTGGCGCCGTGTAAAAAATGTTGACCTGATGTTTATCGACAACTTGCCAAAACCGGTCGGCGGCAGGGTAGGTGGGCACACCTTCGAACATCAGTGTGGTCGCCCCGTTACATAAAGGCCCGTACAACACGTAAGAATGGCCGGTGATCCAGCCAATGTCTGCCGTGCACCAGTAAATATCGCCTTCCTGATAGTCGAACACGTATTTATGAGTCATGGCGGCGAACAGCAAATAGCCGCCGGTAGTGTGTAGAATGCCTTTGGGTTTGCCGGTGGAGCCCGAGGTATACAGGATAAATAATGGATCTTCCGCATCCATCATTTCTGGCAGGCAATTCTCTGAGGCAGCCTGCATGGCCGTTTCATAGCAGACATCGCGTTGGTCATGCCAGGGGATGTCATGGCCGGTGTGTTTGATGACGATGATGGTTTGCAGATCAGGACATTGTGCGGCAGCTTTGTCGGCATTGATTTTTGCAGGAACGATTTTGCCGCCGCGATAACTTTCATCTGCGCAGATCAACACTCTGCAGTCGGCATCCAGTATCCGGTCGCGCAGGGCATCGGCAGAAAAGCCGCCAAATACGATGGAATGCACCGCACCAATGCGCGAACAAGCCAAAATCACAACCGCAGCTTCACTGATCATCGGCAGATAAATACACACCCGGTCACCTTTTTTAACCCCGTAGGCTTTCAGGACATTGGCGAATTTACAGACTTGTCGATGTAGTTCCCGATAGGTAAGTGTGCTGTGATCTTTGGGGTCGTCACCTTCCCAAATAATGGCTACTTGATCGCCACGACTATCGAGGTGACGGTCCAGGCAATTGACGCTCACATTCAGTTTGCCGCCGATGAACCAATGAATATCGCCTTTGGGAAAGTCGCAGCGCATGACTTGCTGCCAGGGTTGTGTCCAACTCAGAAAGTGACTGGCTTGCTCTGCCCAAAAAGCCTCTGGATCGGCTTCCGACTGTTGATAAAGTGCCTGATACCGCTCGGTTGTGATATGAGCATGGGCTGCAATTTCGGGTTTGACTGGATAAATGTGGTGTTCTGACATGGTGAGTCCTTGGGTCTTTGTCCGGCTTTTTGAACGATAACTTAGTGAATAGGGGACGGAATTGCACGCACTTTTTTTAATGCCAGCGGTTGCCAATGAGCAATCGCCCAATCAAGCAGGGTTTGAGTGTCCACATGGACAAGTTCGGCGGGTGGGTTTTGCTGCAAAAGTTGTAAAACAAGAAATAGCGTACGGGCTGGATTTGTATCATTAACCGGAGCAGCCAAGGTTTGCTTGCTCAATTTGGCGCCCTGTTGGTCAACAACAATGGGTAAATGCATGTAACTGGGCGTTGGATAGCCAAGCAATTGCTGCAAGTAAATCTGCTTGGGTGTGGAATCCAAAAGATCAGCGCCTCGAACCACATGGGTGACACCCTGCTGGAAATCGTCCACTACCACCGCAAACTGGTAGGCGATAATTTGATCCCGGCGGCGGACAATAAAATCACCATCTTGGTTGGCTATCTGATGCTTGATAATGCCGTTTAAAACATCATCAAACTCGATATGCACATGCTGGGTTTTAAGGCGTAGAGCGGTCGATGAGTCAATTTTTAACTGTGCGTTTCGACAGTAACCTGGATATATTGCGGATTTTTCGAGGCTTTTACGGCTACAACGGCAACCATACAGCCATTGCTTATCCAATAAGTATGCTAAAGCAGACTCATACTTGGGTAGTTGTTGGCTTTGTATAAAAACGTCTCTGTCCCACAGTAAACCAAAGCGTTCCAGACATCGTAAGATGCTTTCGCGAGCGCCTGACACGTTACGCGGTATGTCAAGATCGTCGATGCGTAACAGCCAAAGGCCTGAGTGACTTCTAGCGTCCAGATAACTGGCTAGCGCAGTGAACAGTGAGCCAAGATGCAGTGGACCGGTGGGCGAGGGTGCGAACCGGCCAACATAGGAAGAGGTGGGTTGCGACAGGGTTAACCCATTTGTTTTTCCCGGATTTCATCCAGGGTTTTGCAATCGATACATAAAGTGGCGGTAGGACGCGCTTCCAAACGACGGATACCAATTTCAACACCGCAGGTTTCGCAGTAACCGTAATCGCCGGCTTCGATATTTTTGATCGATTCTTCGATTTTCTTGATCAATTTGCGTTCCCGATCCCGTGTGCGCAGTTCCAAACTGAATTCAGATTCCTGCGTGGCCCTGTCGTTAGGGTCGGGAAAGTTGGCAGCATCATCCTGCATATGGTGCACAGTCCGATCTACTTCTTCCATTAATTCTGATTTCCACTTGTTCAGGATATTGGTGAAGTGCTCTAACTGGGCCTCGTTCATGTATTCTTCACCTTCTTTCTCAACGTAGGGTTTGAAGGTAAATTCTGACGCGGAACTATTCATCCATTGACTCCTGGCTATCTTTTAAAAAAATCGGGGCTTTTTATCAGAATGGCCGGTAGCAAGCAAGAAGTTTGTTATGATGCCGGCGCAATAGTTAACCGGTAAACTCAAAATGAAGCAGCAAGTCGCAGATAGAATGCGGGGTATGTCCGCATTCTATGTCATGGAATTATTACAGCGTGCCAAGCAATTGGAAGCGGAAGGTCGGGATATTATTCACATGGAAATTGGCGAGCCGGACTTTCCAACGCCGCAAGCGGTGATCGATGCGGGACGGGCATTATTAAAAACCGGGGAAGTCAAATACACTGCAGCTGCAGGTTTGCCAGAACTGCGTCGTTGTCTTGCCGAACATTATCAGCAGCAATATGGGGTTCAACTCGATCCTGCAAGGGTTTTTATCACTCCCGGTGCGTCCGGTGCGTTTTTATTGGCGTTTGGAATCAGTCTGAATCCTGGCGAACAGGTGATGATGGCTGACCCTTGCTACCCTTGCAATGATAACTTTGTCAGATTGTTTGATGGGCATACACATTTTGTGAATGTGGATGCTGAAACTCAATATCAACTGACTGCTGAGCTGATTTCACAAAACTGGCGTGAATCCAGTAAAGGCGTATTAGTGGCGTCACCGTCCAATCCGACAGGAACACTGCTTGCTGGCGCAGCTCTAAAGCAGGCGATTGATCAGGTGCAACAATTGAACGGCTGTTTTTATTCGGACGAAATTTATCATGGCTTGATTTACGATCAGCCGGCTGTAAGTGCCTTGGCATACAGTGATGAGGCATTTGTTATCAATAGTTTTTCCAAGTATTTTGGCATGACCGGTTGGCGCGTGGGCTGGTTGGTGGTGCCTGAACATTTTGTTGAAGCCGCTGAGAAGCTGGCACAAAACATTTTTATTTCTACGCCTACGCATTCGCAATATGCGGCATTAGCTGCCTTTGGCACTGAAAATATGGCCGAATTGGAAAGACGGCGTTTGGAATTTAAAGCCCGCAGAGATTTTCTGTATGTAAACTTAATAAGGTTAGGGTTTAAAATTGCCTGCAAACCGGAAGGCGCATTTTACATTTACGCTGATTGCAGCCAGTTTACCGACAACAGTTTTGAGTTTTGTCGAAGGCTGCTGGAGCAGGAAGGTGTGGCCGTCACACCGGGTAGAGATTTTGGTGATTACCGAGCCGAACAACATATTCGATTTGCATATACGTCCTCAATCGATAGAATGGCTGCCGCTTTAAACCGACTGGAACGATTTTTATGCCCATAATTCAATACGATGTCCAACAATTGAAACAACGACTGGATAAAGACGACAAATTCATGTTGTTGGATGTGCGCGAACCTAATGAGTTTGCTTTTGCCCATATTGCAGGCAGCCTGCATATTCCGCTCAGACAAATTCCTGAACGCATGCAGGAATTAGATAGTCAGCTTGATATTGTGGTGATGTGTCACCATGGTATGCGGAGCCAGCAAGCATGTCTGTTTTTAGAGCAATATGGTTTTAGTCAACTTTATAACCTGAAAGGCGGCATAGACGCCTGGTCCATAAGTTGTGATCCCACTGTTCCACGCTATTAAAATAATAATTATGTTTTTAAAAGAATTTTACGAAACCCAAGACAACAGTATTCGCATAGCGGCCTCTCAAGCCAGCAATTTCGCCAAAGAAATTGCGCATGATTTCAATCCATTGCACGATGTAGACGCCAAACGCTTCTGTGTGCCGGGGGATTTACTGTTTTCATTGGTATTGGAAAAATACGGCCTCAGCGAAAACATGCATTTTATTTTTTCCGGCATGGTCGGTGATGGCGTACTGTTGAATTTTCCTGATACGGATGCCGAGCATATCGATGTCACTGACAATCAAGGCAAAACCTATCTGCAAATTCAGCGATCCGGAAAGTCGTGTCACGATAAGGCCATGATTGAAACCCTGATTCGTGATTATGTGGCCTTCTCGGGTCAAAATTTTCCCTACGTGTTAGTGCCGCTGCTGGAAAAGGAAAATGTCATGTTCAATATCGACCGACCCTTGGTGATTTACGAAAGCATGACCTTAAAAATGCTGAAGCTGGATGTTACCAATCCGGCTTTGGAAACGTTGGAACCGACCATGGAAGTCAACGGCAAGCGTGCGACAGCTTACCTTCATTTCCAGATTAAATGCGGGAGTGAAATTGTGGGTTCAGGGTTTAAAAAGCTCGCAGTCAGTGGTCTGCGCGCTTATGAACCAGAACCGATGCAAGCTTTTGTAGATGAATATTTGGCAAGAAAAAACGGTTATCTGGCTGAATTGTTAAATCGCTGAAACTGACGCTTGTGGTCTGCGGCGTCGCAAAAATCAGGTTGAGTTTGAATCAGCAAATACTCAATCCATAAATAAAGGCTACCTGTTATTCTGGTTCATAATAAGCAGAACTTAAGTCATGGTGACCACAATCGCCGAAGGATTTAATCTGAAAGTCATCTCAGCGGCGATGCCAGTCGCGAGTCCATGACCTTCGGTTCACGACTGGTATTGATCCTACCCCAACTTTCATTGCCTGGGTAGTTTCGATTTTTCATGATCCTTAGGACCCAAAAAATTAAAATTTTGCTGAAGCAGTCAAGTATTAGATAATTCTAATTCTTGTGCCTTGATCAGATTTGTAGCCGGATGTCATTGAATAAAAAGAACAAACAACGCCGTTACATAAGATATGCAATTCATTTGCAGGCTCTGTTAGTTGTGGGTGCCCATGCAAAATATGAATGCACCATATTGGATTTTTGTACACATGGTTTGTTGTTAAAACTTTCGCGTCCAGAAGCCGATATCCCAATAGCCAAGTCCGTTACAATTGAATTTTCAATTGACTTGGAACAGGTTAAAGAAAAGTACATCGTTAATGCCCAGGTTATGCACTTGACTCCCAATGGTGTAGGGGTATTAATTGATAATATGCCGCGTTCGGTTTTTGATGCCTTAAAATCCAAAACCCCACCAGAGGTCATTATTGCCGCCGAATCGGCAGTCAACGAATCATTTCAAACTATTATTTTCAAGGAAAATTTCAAGCATATTTTACTTGAGTGTTTACCTGAACTTGTCAGAGTGTTTTTTGAAATTCTTCCCGATGAGACAAGAGCATTAAATCAAAAAAGGGTTTGTTATGAAAACCTTTCTGAACTCGATGATCTGATCACTACTTTAAAGATTCAAAATAACACCTTAACCAGTGAGTTTTGTCATTCCATTGTTGATCAAATACGCTTTATTTCTGAAAGTAAATCGAAAAATGAAGATTTAACGAGTTTTGATAGATCTTTATCGCTGGTTGAAAAAGAAGCCTTTGAAGATTGGTTACATATATCTACTGTCATTAGAAAGCTAAGTAACACCTATGATGATAATGTTAATAAATTAACACGGGAATTAAGCAGGATATTGGGTTATTATAAATTAAATATTAATAATCCGGTTTCTCCTGCCGTGTTATGTGATTGTTTCAGGGAACTGATTTTGCAAATGGATTTTGATTATAAAATCAATGACATGCTTTATACCTGTTTTGGGAAAGCACTCTATATCAGCTTGCCAGCGTTTTATAACAAAATTGATGTCTTTCTTGCCCGGCAGGTATCTGCCGAAAAAAAGATTAGTAGCCTTGCCGGACCATCAAAGCAGTTCTCAACACCTCCACCTTACCAACAACAACAGCAATACGTTTTAGATACGACCTCTGAGTTACAAACTGTAATCGCTCCACACAATCACAATACGGGCTATAAGCAAGTCTCGATTCCACACCTTGCCGGTAAGTTGATGAGTTTGTTAAATGGAACCGATTTCGAGCATGTTAAAAAGGTTGCTCCAGAGAGGGTTGATCCAAAAACAGACACACATCAGTTGTTTGATAAAACTGACGTCATAGCAGCGATTCGGCGATTACAACAGGCATCTGAAACTACCGATCAGCATTCTGAAAGCCCTGGATTGGCAAATCGACTTCAGGAGCAGTTGCAGCCATTAGATGGTCATGCAAAATTAATGGCGCCACTCAATAATGAATCTTTACAGGTTTATGATAAGTTTTTTGAAACCTTATTAAATAATCATATTGTCAGTGCTGATTTAACTGCTTTTATTGAAAATATCCAATTAGCCTTGTTGGCATTGCCTATGCTTGGGGATGATTTTTTGGCGACTGATTCCCATCCAGCTAAAAATATACTGAATAAAATCAGTTTTTTTGATCAGGTATTAAAAAGCAACAGGTTGCTAAATAAAAACAATATCAGTGAATTTCTAAATAATATTACCCACAAAATAGCCCACGATGCTGTCGGTAATCCTGAAATGCTTGCTGATATTGAAGCTGAATTGGATGCTTTCAAAAGTCAGTTCATTAAGCCAATAGAATCCAAAACACAACATATCGTTAAAGTACATGAAGGGCAGCAACGACTCGAAATTGCAAGACACACCATTCAAAGCGAAATAGACAAGCGTATTGCCGGAAAAGCAGTCTCAACAGTAATCCCTTTATTACTGGATGCGGGTTGGCAGCACCTTTTGGTCTTTGCAGAATTAAATCAGGATACTCAGGCAGGTGTTAAAGAACATTATTTGAAAGTAATTGACGATCTAATGTTTTGGCTTTATGAACAAGATTCTATAGTAAAGATGCAGGCCAGCAGTATCCAGACGACTATTACCTATGTTGATGAACAGTTGCAGGCAGTTGGCGCACCCGTGCAAAAGCGCAAGCATGTAATACAGGAATTGACTGAACTTTTAATTGGTATTGGGCAACCCAAAGTCAGGAAGGCTATTCAAACCGTTAAAATACCTCGACCCAAACCGGATCAAGAAACTGTTTTAAATGAAGAGCATCGCTATTGGGATGCCATGATAGAACAACTTGCAGTAGGTGACTGGCTAAATATAAAACATGACTCGGATGATTTTGAGTCGATGAAAATAATATGGATAGGAACGCTGCCACATGTTTTTGTATTATTATCGGCAGATGGACTAAAAAATATAGAATTGGATAAGCAAAACTTCATTGGCTTATTTCAACAAGGTTATGCAGTTTCTTTAGACAATATGGATGTGCCTTTAACTGATCGCACATCCAATTTAATGCTACAGGATATGCATGATACGATAAAGTTTAATGCTATTCATGATGCCGATACGCATCTGATTCTACGCGAAGAATTTGTTAAACAGCTGAAAATCGAAATTTCAAAAGAAACTGCTTTTCAGCATGTGCTATGCCATATAGAAATTCTCGATTTCCGATTAATCACCAATATCTGTGGGCTGGATGGTAGCAAGCAACTGCTCAAAACTATTGCCACATTACTTTCGGATCGCATTAAATCTGCCGATATATTGGCCCGTCTGGGCGATCAATCATTTGCTGTTTTATATAAAGAATGTAGTGCAAATGACGCATTTGAATTTTCCAGAAATCTGCTTAAACACATAGGCTCTTCGCAGTTTACCTGGAATGAAAAATGTTTTCCCATTACCCTGAGTATGGGGTTGGTGCCTGTTACAGGTACGAGTTTTGACCTATCACAGCTATTGCAACAAGCCGATGCTGCCAGTATGGAGGCTGAACAATCAGGGCCTAATCAGGTTAAATTGTTTACCGGTAATAATGATAATTTACAACACCAAGCCAACTTGTTTGAGTGGATGTCGCGGATTGATGGTGTGTTTGCTGAAGAAAGATTATTCACGCGTTGCCAGAAAATTACTTCGCTTGATACTAGTGTAAATCATGTGCATTATGAAATTCTATTGGGCATAAAAGACGAAGATGGCAATATTATTCAAGCTGATTATTTTATTCCTGCCGTTGAACGCTGTAAACGTATGCCTGAAATTGATATATGGGTCATTAACGCTGTGTTTGATTGGATCGAAAGCAACAAAAGCCAGTTTGATGCTATCGATGGATTTGCTATCAACCTGTCCGGACAATCTATCAATAGCCAAGAATTTTTAGATTTTCTACAAACAAAATTGGATACCTGTCTTTTTCAAGCGGATAAAATTGTTTTCGAAATAACAGAAACGATAGCTTCTGAAAACTTAACCTTCACCAAAAAATTTATTAAGGCCATTAAGCAATATGGATGTAAATTTTCATTAGATGATTTTGGTTCAGGTTACTCATCCTATGCCTATTTAAAAAATATGGATGTTGACTATTTAAAAATTGATGGGGCCTTTGTTAAAGATATTGCCAACAATCCCGCTGATTTTGCCATTGTCAAATCCATGAATGAAATTGCGCATTCTTTGAATCTGCAAACAATAGCCGAATATATAGAAAATGATGAAATCAATGAAATCATTAAAGCAATTGGCGTTGATTACGGGCAAGGTTATTTCATTCATAAACCCATACCCTTGGCTGATTTGATTATCGCCCCCCCCGAGAAAGACTTGTTTTATTTTGAAGATAACTCTTTTTGGGATATTTAATGGTTAATTTCAAAATTTATCTGCTGCGATTCTTCGCCCTTCGTTCCAATCTGTTTCCCTGTTTTTATATCTATTAAAACGCCAAACTGATACAGTTTTGGCTGCGTTGCGGATTCATCGTCAGCTAGGAGTTTTGATATGAATAAATGTCTTTATCCAGTCATCGCTATTTGCTTTATGTTAGGTTGCAGCACGTCGCAGCAACCACCTGGTCTTTTAGCTGAGCAGCCAGCTTTACATGCCTTGCAGGATCAAGCGTTACGCGATTTGATGGACAGAATGAGCGGACTAATGCTGGAACGGTTTATGACTGAGCATGAAATGGATATCGAACGTCGAAAATACGCCCGCCAGATTATTGATGCTGCAAATACCTTGCAAACATCAGCCGATGCATTGAGCAAGCGAGCAGCAGCCTTAGGGATGACCGCTGAAGAGCAGAATGCGTTTCTAGTTATGACGCATAAGTTGGAACATCAGGCCACCCTGCTAAAAATGCAGGCTGAAAATAACCGGTTTAATGCCATCAGTGGCACCTTGCATGAAATGAAATCAACCTGTATGGCTTGTCATACGCTGTTTCGTAAAATTTAATGGGTTTTTGTATGATTAAAACGTATTTGATTTTTGCGTTGTGTTTGATGGGGTTTGCATCTCGCCTTCATGCCGAACAGGATTTAGCTAAATTGGTCATGCAACTCACTCATGAGAATCAGTCCTTAAAATCTCAACTGGGGCAATCACATGCTCGGATTGACGAATTGGAACAACAACTTAAACAGTCTGTTACTCATTCAGAGATCACGCCTGACCCTAAAAACGCAGCACCTGTTTCGGTAAGCATTGCATCCCAATCTGCTGTAAGCCGCCATCAAGCGGTTAACGCGCCAGTGACTGAGGGTGATTTCAAAGGCAGCTTTAAGGTGCCCGATAGCAACACTTCTATTGGATTGGGGGGATTTGTAAAGATTGATTCCTTATTCAGCAGTGTTGGTATGGGTAGAGATAAATTTGGCAACCAGCGTCTGGAAGTTTCTGAAATACCTGTAGGTCCAGTACCTGCTGCTGATAACGATCAAATCAGTTTTCATGCCAAAGAATCCCGCTTTTGGTTCAGGTCGTTTACACCCAGTCAATGGGGGGATTTCAACAGCTATCTGGAGTTGGATTTTCTGGGGGATCCGGCAGCTTATACCTATACCCCCAGGCTCAGGCATGCCTATGGTTCTTTGGGTCATTTTTTGGCGGGACTAACCTGGAGTACTTTTCTTAACAGTCAAGCGTTAGCTGATACCCTGGATAATAATAATTCGGCTGGGACATTGTTGGCCTTGCGTCAACCACAACTTCGTTGGACTCAGCCTTTTTCAATTTACAGTTCGCCTATGGAATGGTTGTTGGCATTGGAAGCACCCAAAACCCGCGTTTGGGATGTTACTAGAAATGCTATGACTACGGTCAGTAGTAGTCATTTTCCCGATGTGGTGGCGAGGGTTAATTTGAACCCTGATTGGGGCAACATCTCGCTGGCTGTCATGGTTAGACAATTACAATCCATGCCGACAGCACTGACAATGGAAAAAACTCAATGGAGTAATGCCATCAGTCTGGCGGGTAAAATCAATACTGTAGGACCGGATAATCTGCGCTTCATGCTGGGTTATGGCGATGCTTTGGGGCGATATGACACCAATAATTTTTTTGCGGATGCCATCGCCAATGCGACGGGTGAGTTTGACTCGTTGACCAGCTATAGCGGGATGTTGGCTTATCAACACTGGTGGAACCAATCCTGGCGTTCGAGTTTGGTCTATGGAATTGCCTACGCCGATCAGCCGGACACCGTCCAGACCGCCAATCAGCAAGCCCAATCCTTACATGCCAATTTACTCTGGAGTCCAATGTCGAGAACCACGATAGGTCTTGAATATATTTATGCCAACAGGGAACTGGTCAATAATCAAAATGGCGAATTACAACGACTACAGCTTTCGACCCGTTTTAATTTTTAAACCTCAAACCGAGATATACGTATCAAAAGGTTCAACCGTAACGATTTCATCAATGGCAACCCCGTTGCACTCGCTGGACAGGACAATAAAACAGTTGGCCAGACTGGTGGTTTTGAGTTGGTGGGAGTCCTGTTCACCTGCTGCAATTACCGTCAATTCGCCTGCACTGGTTTGATTAAGAATGCCACGTTGATATTCCTGGCGCCCTGGTGTTTTGCGCAGGACTGTTTTGCATACAGCCTTCAACTGGAGAGGCTTTGACGGTTGTAATCCTGATAATTGTTGCAGGGCCGGCCTGACAAATTGTTGATGGGTGACCAGTACTGCAACGGGATTGCCGGGTAAACCAAAAAACCAGCAGTTGTTGATCTTGCCAAAAGCCAAAGGTTTGCCGGGTTTGATGGCAAGTTTCCAGAAATTGATTTGACCGCATTTTTCCAGGATTTGTTTGACAAAATCTGCGTCGCCCACTGACGCACCCCCAGTAGAAATTAAAACATCGAATGCATTGGCAGCCGATATCAATGTGCGCTCTAAAAGCTCAGGATCGTCTCTGATTACCCCCAAATCGCTGACAAAGTGATTGGGGTCTTGCAATAGTGCTGCCAGCATATAACGATTGCTGTCATAAATTTGGCCTGATTGCAATGGTTGCCCCACGCTGGTTAATTCATCACCTGTAGAAAAAAATCCGATTGTTAATCGACGTTTTACCTTGATTTGCGCGACGCCGGCCGCGGCCATCAGGCCTAAATCACAGGCCGTGAGTTTTTTGGGGGTGTTGATTAGTGTTTCAAATTGTTTGACATCGCTCCCGGCAGCTCTGATGTTTTTGCCTGCCAAGGTATTGGCAGGCAGAGTAATGTCATTCGCTTGTCGTTCTACTTGCTCCTGAGCGATCACGCTGTCAGCAAATTCCGGTACCACAGCGCCGGTAAAAATTCGGACACATTGATTTTTTTCAGCCGACCCCATAAACGGTCTGCCAGCCCAAGACGTGCCGATTTCTTTTAAACAGAAGGGCTGATTGAGGGTGATGTCTGCACTCGAAAATGCATACCCATCCATGGCGGCATTTCGCTGTGGAGGGATGTCAATTGGCGACAGTACCGTTTCCGCCAGAATACGTCCAAGTCCATCTGCAATTGGGATGACTTCAATATCCGTTATGCTGTTTATCACATCACGGATGTTCTGCTGGGCTTGTGAGACGGATAGTAGCTTGGCTGTTTTGGGGTAACAAATTTCGGTCACGGCTGATGGCTCAAACATTGATGAAGTATAAAGTGGGCAATTTGCTGCGGATTGTTTAAATCAAGAGTGCTGATATAGCTTGGTGTTTCCAGGATTGTATCGCTGGCGATAGCCATAATAGTGGAGTCTTGGGGATAGAGAAGCGGTTTGCCTAAGCTGGGTCGATGTAATTCAATTTTGGCAAAGGCCTCGTGCCGAAAACCTTCCACCAAAATCAGATCCAGGTTTTCGACTGGAAAAATAGCTAATTGGTCCTGCAAACATATTGCCTGTTGTGATGAAAACTCAGTAATCAAAGCACGGCGATAGGGTGAAACGATCATCACTGGTGACGCGCCGGCTGCACGGAGTCGGTAGCTGTCTTTGCCGGGATAATCTATTTCAAAATCATGATGACTGTGCTTGATTACCCCTGTTTTAATGCCGTGCTGCTGCAGAAGCGGTATTAATCGGGTCAGTAACGTGGTTTTACCTGTGCCGCTATAGGCTGCAAAACCCAGTAAAGCAGGAATAGACATTAATAAATCCAGGGATGTGAATGAGTTGGCATTCTAAGTTATTATGCTGCCTGTCATAGAGGCGAACCAGGAGAAACGGTGTTACGCATTTTGTTGTTATTGGTGCCGATTTTGGCTATTTATTTTGTCATTCGTTGGTTTCAAACATCGGCTACGGAAGACATCGGCAAGCAGTTGAAAAAACTGGCTTGGATCGGCGCCATAGTTCTGCTTTTGCTGCTGGCCGGCACCGGAAAACTCAATGTGCTGTTTGCCATGCTGGGCGTGGCTATCGCCTTTATCATCAGATTAATGCCCATTATTTTACATTATGCGCCGCAACTCCATCGCTTATGGCAATTTCTGGGGGGTAGCAGGCCCCAGTCCCATGAGCAAAAATCTGCTCGTCAATCACCGCGCGGCAGTATGACTAAAGCAGAAGCGCTTGAGGTTTTGGGTTTAAAACCAAATGCCAGCAAACAAGACATCATTGATGCACATCGCAAGCTTATTTCAAAATTACATCCTGACCGAGGCGGTTCTGATTATTTGGCTGCGCAAATCAATTTAGCCAAAAAAACCCTAATGGCTGGTTGAGTGCCTCAGACAATTCAACGCTTCATTTTGTAACAGATACCGATTTCTTCCTGCTTGATCAGTTAAGTTAACCAGACCTGATTATAAAGACGCTTCTACTAAGTACAAATGCCTGATTGCCTGCATTGGAGGTTGTCGTAAAAGTTAAATGCAGGTTGGGCTGGGCATGGCGAAGCCCAACAAAATCATACTGTTGGGCTTCATTAAATTCAGCCCAACCTACCTTTTACGACAGCCTCCATTGTCGGAATCCAAACGTCATGGAGGGTAAACATTGGGTGTATTCAATTGAGGTTGATTCCGGTAAACGTTGTTGCCTGTAACCATGCCGGAATGAGGGTGTTGCGGAAATGTTTTTTATATCAGGAAATTCAGGGTGCTTGGATTGTTGCTATTTGGCAAATTGGCACAGGTCATTCCGATTTTATTAAAAATTTAAACTATTTCAATTAAATCAATTGATAACATAATTTTTTTAAAGTTATGCTAGCACTTGCTCAGAAAAGCGGTTATGCTAAAACCGCGCTCAAATTTGTTGCTATGTTGTTGAAACGACACAGCTTTGAATGCGATGCAATAGCTATTTTTGGGTGCTGTTTAACATTTTTTAGTTTTAGCTCGCTTGATTAAATTTTGATTAAATGCCTTGACACAATTTTAGCTATCAAGATTGTTGATGATTAAGTTATTTTTACTTTTAGTAAATTAAAAATCTGTCTAATCGGGTTTGTAATTACCAGTAATAAAGCCCAGTAAACATTAAAGCCTCAATCCTGGAGAAAAGTCATGATGGAAGAAGCAATTGATTTAAGCAAAGAGTTGGAAATGGAGATCCCGGACATCATTACATTTGATGACATCGATGATGACGAAACTGAACTTGGCTCTCCAGAACAGTTGAAACTGGCAGATGCGGATATTGAAGAATCTAATAACGAATCCAGTTTTGATGCTACCCGTGCGTATCTGAACGAGCTTAGTAAATCACAATTACTGAGTGCTGATGAAGAAAAAATCTATGGCAAACGCGCATTGGCGGGAGATTCAGAAGCACGAAAAATCATGATCGAAAGCAATCTGCGTTTGGTGGTAAAAATTTCCAGACGCTATCTGAATCGCGGTCTGCCGTTATTGGACCTGATAGAAGAAGGTAATTTGGGGTTGATACGTGCCGTGGAAAAATTCGATCCGGAAAGAGGGTTTCGATTTTCGACCTATGCAACATGGTGGATACGTCAGACCATTGAGCGGGCCATCATGAATCAAACCCGCACCATTCGCCTGCCGATTCATATCGTCAAGGAAATGAATGTTTATTTAAAGGCCCAACGTAATCTGGCTCAGCAACTTGACCATGAGCCTACAGCTGATGATATTGCCAAGCATTTGGACAAACCGGTCAAAACTGTCAATAAAATGCTCAAGCTCAATGAGCGGGTCACTTCGGTTGATGTGTCTTATGGCAAAGAATTTGACAAACCCTTGCTGGAAACCATCTCCGAAGAAGAAAGCCGATCACCGGCGGAAATTCTGCAGGATAACCTGATTCAAACCAATGTTACTCATTGGGTATATCAGCTTGCCGACAAACAGCGTGAAGTCATTTGTCGCCGATATGGTTTATGCGGCTTTGAGAGCGCCACACTCGAACAAGTTGCTTTGGAATTGGGTGTTACCCGTGAACGGGTCAGACAAATTCAGATGGATGGGTTAAAACGGTTGAAAGAAATCTTAGAGGAGACGGGGTTTTCTTTTGAGTCGATTTTTAATTGATTCAAGTTATTGGTGATTATTCTTTTAGCCACAAGCAGTTTCCGCCGCTGGTTTTGGCAATTTTTTCAAGGCGGTATTGGTGATCTGATAATTCTTCAACCGAGCAGCGAATGATTTTTAAGGGCGGTCTGTCTGCTGATAATCGGACGATTGGTTGCTGAGCATTGCCCTCCATATCATCGCCTTCATCCAACAATGAGGCTTGGCCGCCAGTCATGATCAAATAAACTTCTGCCAGAATTTCGGCGTCTAGCAGCGCCCCGTGCAAATCTCGGTGGCTGTTGTCTATGCCATACCGCTTACATAAAGCATCCAGGCTATTGCGGGCACCAGGATGTTTTTTTCGTGCAAAGGCCAGCGTATCAAAAACCGTACTGTTGCTTTCTACTGTGCGCGTGTCATCACTCAATTGCGATAATTCATGATTCAAAAAACCGACGTCAAATGGTGCGTTATGGATAATCAATTCCGCATCTTTGGTAAATGCCATGAAATCGTCCACCACAGCGTTAAAGCGTGGTTTGTCACGGAGAAACTCGTTGGTTATGCCATGAACTTCAATGGCGCCGGCATCGATTTCCCGGTCCGGATTTAAATACACATGAAAACGGTTTTGCGTCAGTCGGCGGTTGATTAATTCCACACAACCAATTTCAATGATTTTATGGCCTTCTTTAGGGTTGATGCCGGTGGTTTCAGTATCCAATACTACTTGGCGTACCGGCTTTTTGATGCTGGGCAGGGACGCGTTCATTGAGCGAAGGCCTTGAGAAATTCGGTTTGTGCCTGAAAAGTCGGCTCATCACCGGGTGTGGTTCTGACATACTGACCATTGCTTTGTAGCAGCCAGGCTTGCGAATTATCATTCAAATTAGCGTGGAGATCATTTAACACCCGACTACTGATTTTTTTGTCTTCCAAGGGGAAGCAGACTTCTACCCGGCGAAATAAATTGCGGTTCATCAAATCGGCGCTGGCGGCATAAATCGACCAGTCGCCGCCATTCATGAAAGCATAAATCCGGGTGTGTTCCAGAAAGCGCCCGACAATGGAGCGAACCTCAATATTCTCAGACACACCGGGCAGGCCCGGTCTCAGGCAGCAAATGCCTCGCACGATCAATTTGATGTCCACGCCGGCTTGTGAAGCACGATATAACGCCTGGATGGCTTGTTCTTCGACTACCGCGTTGACTTTGATGATGATTTTCGCAGGTTTGCCTTTTTGAGCCTGTTCGATTTCTCGGTCGATCATTTTCAATAAGCCTTGATGCAGCGTAAACGGCGATTGCAGCAGCTTGTTGAGTTTGCTGACCTTACCCAGGCTGGTCAATTGCATGAAAACCCGGCGCACGTCTTCGCTGAGTTCCTTTTCGCAGGTGAATAAGCCGTAATCGGTATACAAGCGGGCGGTTTTGGGATGGTAGTTACCCGTACCTAAATGCACATAATTGCGGAAAGCGTTGCCTTCTTTACGCAATACCATGCACATTTTGGCATGGGTTTTATAACCCACCACACCATACACCACATGTGCAGCGGCTTCCTGCAATTTTGCCGCCAGACCTATATTGTCTTTTTCGTCAAAACGGGCGCGCAATTCAATCACTACCGTGACTTCTTTGCCTGCTTTGGCTGCTTTGATCAGCGCTGCCACGATGGGAGAGTCCACACCTGTCCGATAAAGCGTTTGTTTGATGGCCAATACATCAGGATCTGCCGCGGCCTGCTTGATAAAATCAATTACAGGATTAAACGATTCATAGGGGTGATGCAGTAAAACATCCTGTTTACGGATGCAGGCAAACATGTCCTTATGCTTTTTCAATGCATTGGGCAGTCCCGGCTTAAAAGGCAGGAATTTAAGGTCGGGTCGATCCACCATGTTATATATAGCCTGAATACGGCTAAGATTGACCGGACCTGTAGCCAAAAACATGCGGTCCGGGGTTAATTCAAAGCGGGCCAGCAGAAAGTTGACGGTTTCTTCCGGGCAATTGGCATCGATTTCCAGTCTGACTTCATCACCGTAATTGCGCATCGCCAGCTCGCCTTCCACAGCCAACATCAAATCATCAATGGCGTCATCATCGACAAAAAAATCGCTGTTTCTGGTAACCCGGAATTGATAACAGCCCTTGACCGTCATGCCATTGAACAATTCCCTGACAAACTCATGAATGATGGACGACAAAAACACAAAATCATGCGGGCCGCTGTCGGTTTCGCTCGTGGGTATCTGCACAATACGAGGCAATGCGCGTGGCGCCTGTAAAATGGCCCGACCGCTGTTGCGGCCGAAGGCATCTTTTCCGGTCAGCGAAATGATGAAATTTAAACTTTTGTTCAGAATGCGCGGGAAGGGGTGGGCTGAATCCAAACCGACGGGAGTAAGGATGGGTAGCAACTCTTCGTTAAAATATCTCTCCAACCAGGCTTTTTGAGAGTCGCTCCAGCTATCGCGGCGCATAAAGCGAATGTTCTGGGTTTCCAGGCTTGGAATCAACACCTCGTTTAAAACCCTGTATTGTTCAGCTACCAGTTGATGCGCTTTGATCGAAATTTTTTCGAACTGGTCATGGATGCTCAAGCCGTCGCTGCTGATAGCCGTAGAATCCATTTCAGCCATTTGTAACAAGCTGGCAACGCGCACCTCGTAAAATTCGTCCAGATTTGAACAGGAAATACACAGATAATTCAGGCGTTCCAGTAGCGGTAGATTTTCATCCAGCGCCTGTGCCAGCACCCGAATATTGAATTCCAGCAGGCTTTGTTCGCGGTTGATGTAAAGATCCGGGCTATTCAATGCGATGGGGCTAATCTCAGGGGTGTCCATGTTCAGTTTTCAGTGGGTCACAAACTCTGGATTATAGTGCAATTCGTGAATCGAAGATGTTACAAGTCGATGCCGAAATACCGGTGCAGCACTGATTTGCTATAATTGTGCAACATTTTGTTGCCTGTGCAATCACCATGAATTTTACAACCATTGAATCTCAAGTCGGCAATACACCTTTGGTGCGCTTGCAGCGATTACAGGGCAATTCCAAAAGTCTTGTTTTAGCTAAATTGGAGGGAAACAATCCCGCTGGTTCGGTTAAAGACAGGCCTGCTTTGAGTATGATCAAGCATGCAGAGGCACGTGGCGACATCAGGCCGGGCGATCGGCTGATTGAGGCCACCAGCGGCAACACCGGGATTGCTCTGGCGATGGCGGCTGCGATTAAAGGCTATCAAATGACTTTGATTATGCCGGATAACATGAGTGCCGAACGCATCGCTTCCATGAAAGCCTATGGCGCTGAAATCATTTTGACGCCTGCCAAAGGCAGCATGGAAGCAGCGATTGATTTGGCTCGCAGCATGGAAGCGGCGGGTAAGGGGCGGATTCTGGATCAGTTTGCCAATCCGGATAATCCGCGTGCCCATTATGAAGGCACCGGGCCGGAAATTTGGCGGGATACTCAAGGCAAAGTCACGCATTTTGTCAGCGCCATGGGAACGACGGGCACGATTATGGGCACTTCACGTTTTTTAAAAGAACAAAATCCGGACATCCAGATTGTTGGTGTGCAACCGGAAGGTGAATCCAAAATCCCTGGCATTCGCCGCTGGCCGCAGGAATATTTACCCAAAATTTATGACGCCCAGCGTGTCGATCAAATTATCGAAGTCAGTCAAACCGATGCGGAAAACACCACTCGCGCTTTGGCGGCACAGGAAGGTATTTTTGCCGGTGTATCCTCCGGAGGCTCCATTTACACGGCGTTGCAATTGGCCAAACAGCTGGACAACGCAGTGATTGTGGCGATTGTTTGCGACCGTGGTGATCGTTACTTGTCGACCGGCGTATTTCCGGCCTAATTCCCTATCAACTCTTATTTTTGACGCTTGGGTTAGGTTTTAACCCGACAGTAATTCTTTATCTATGGCCCATAAGAAAAAACTTCCACTTGATCCCGTCACTGTCACCATCGAATCCTTATCTCATGATGGCCGTGGCGTAACGCATGTCAATGGCAAAGTTGTGTTTGTCGACGAAGCCTTACCCGGCGAAACCCTTGAGTTTGTCTATACCGATAGCCGTAAAGATTTTGCGGAAGGCAAGGTGGTCAACGTTTTAAGCCGTTCCGAACATCGGGTTGATCCGGCTTGTCCGCATTATGGGGTGTGCGGCGGTTGCAGCTTTCAGCATGTCGATGATGCCGAACAGATTCATTTCAAAGAAGCTTTGTTACAGGAGCAATTCCGCAGAATCGGCAAAGTGGAGATTCCCCTCATTTGGGATGCATTAACCGGACCGCATTGGGGTTATCGCCGCAAAGCCCGCATGGGTGTCAAATATGTGGCAAAAAAGGGCAGAGTGCTGGTCGGGTTTCGGGAACGACGTAATCCGTTTTTAGCAGAACTCGATAGCTGCAAAGTGATGCATCCTTTGGTCGGCGAAAATCTGCTGGCACTGGGTGACATGATTGCCGGATTGAGTATTAAAGACAAAATCCCGCAAATCGAAGTGGCAATTGGCGACGCAGACGTGGTGCTGGCGTTTCGAGTGCTGGAACCGCCGACGGATGTCGACAAACAGCGCATGCGCGATTTTGCACATCTACACCACATCAGCATCTGCCTGCAACCCAAAGGACCCGATACCATCGTACCGCTGGATGGCGAGCCGGATGTCATTCCCAGTTATGCCTTGCCAGAGCAGGGTGTGCGCTTCAATTTTAGACCGGCTATGTTCACGCAGGTCAATTACGATATTAATCAAAAAATGGTCAGCCGTGCGCTGGATGCATTGGCATTGACCCGTGACGACAGAGTGCTGGATTTGTTCTGCGGCTTGGGCAATTTCACCTTGCCGTTGGCAACCCTTGCCGGGCATGTGGTCGGAGTGGAAGGCGATTTGCCACTGGTGAAGCACGCCCGTGACAATGCCCGCCTGAATAATCTGCAGAATGTGGAATTCCATGTCGCGGATTTAAGCAAGGACCTGAAAGACGCAGTTTGGTGCAAACAAAAATTCAACAAGATTTTATTGGACCCGTCCCGAGCCGGTGCATCGGAAGTGCTGCATAACTTTAAGCATTGGCAGCCGGAGCGGATTGTCTATGTCTCCTGCAATCCATCTACCTTGGCTCGCGATGCCGGAATTTTGGTGAATGAGTTGGGCTATATACTGGTCAAGGCCGGTGTGATGGATATGTTTCCACAGACGGCCCACGTTGAATCGATAGCCTTATTTGTTAAAAAATGACCGTTCAGCTGGATATTGACATCTCTGTTCAGCAACTGCGGGTGCTTGAAAATGGCTGTGAATTACGGCGTTATCCAGTGTCCACCGCTAAAAATGGTCCGGGTCAACTGAAAGGCAGTGAGTGCACCCCAACCGGCTGGCATCGCGTCCGTGCCAAAATCGGCGCCAATGCCCCAATCAATAGCGTGTTTGTTGGAAGGCGGCCCACAGGAGAAATTTACACCCCGCAATTGGCAGTCGCCCATCCGCAGCGAGATTGGATTTTAAGTCGTATTCTCTGGCTGGGTGGTTTGGAGCCGGGTCATAATCGCTACGGTAATGTCGATAGTACTTGGCGCTATATTTACATTCATGGTTGTCCTGACAACTTGATGCAAGCCATTCCTGCTTCACATGGCTGTATCCGTATGCTGAATGCCGATGTAATCGAATTGTTCGAGGCGATTCCTGTCGGCTGCCGGGTTTTAATTCACAGCGAATAACTATGCCGCGTATTGTGTTGGGTGTTGAATACGATGGCAGTCAATATGCCGGCTGGCAATGGCAAACGGGCAAGCCTACTTTACAGCTGGCGCTTCAAACTGCTTTAAGTAAAATCGCTACCCAACCCATAATTGTGCACTGCGCTGGTCGCACCGATGCAGGTGTGCATGCTTTGGAACAGGTGGTGCATTTTGATTGCCAAGTCGAGCGCGAGCTGCATGCCTGGTTGATGGGTGGCAACAGCCAATTACCCGACGATATGCGTATTACTTGGGTTAGGTCGGCGATTGGTGATTTTCACGCCCGCTACAGTGCGATTGCCCGATTTTACCGGTACGTGATTTTAAATCGGCCTATGAAGTCGGCTTTGCTCCGTACCCAGGCAACCTGGTGTTATCAACCCCTGGATGCTGAAAAAATGCATCAGGCCGCGCAACATTTAATCGGTGAGCACGATTTTTCGTCATTCCGCGCTCAAGGCTGTCAGTCGCAAAGCCCCAACCGCTTTATGCATTTTATCGATGTGTATCGGCAAGAAGATCGCGTCATTATCGATATTGGCGCCAACGCTTTTCTGCACCACATGGTTCGAAATATTGCCGGGGTGTTGATGACGATTGGCATGGGTAAACAACCGGTCGATTGGACCTTGGCGTTGTTGGAAATAAAAGACCGCTCCCAGGCAAGCGTGACTGCGCCGCCGCATGGCTTACATCTGGGTGGGGTGTTTTATCCGGAGTGGTATGGGATTAAAAATCATCCTATTTTCCAGAAATTACCTAAAGATGCACGGCGCTTTTCTTAAAGGTTTAGACGCCTGTTTAGGGTGGTTTTTGAATAAAAATAGTAAGCCATACGGCTTTAATCGGCATTACCTCAATGTCGTGCCGGTTGTTAAACGAGTTTAAAGGCTCGATTATGCGATAATTAACCTTATTGAAAATTGGTTTAAGGCTCATAACTAAGGAAACACGATGTTCTCATTGCAAACCATCTTCGGCAAAGGTGATAAATTTTACGGCTTGCTTGAAGCCAGTGCAGAGTCGGCCAGCGCGTCGGCCAGGGCTTTGATTGAGCTTCTGAGTACACCTTCGACCGAACAGTCACTGGAAAAATTTATTCATGCCCGCCGCCGTGAAAAAGAGTTATTCGCCCAAATTAGCGAACAGTTGGTCAATACGTTTGTGACTGTCCTGGATCGCGAAGATATTGAGGCATTGAATGGGGCTTTATACAAAATCCCCAAAGTAGTAGAAAAATTTGCTGAGCGCTATAACTTGGTTTCCGTTCGTCTGGGTGATGTAGATTTCATCAGTCGTGCCAATATGCTCGAACAGGCATGTCAGGTGTTGGAGCAAATGGTTAAACAATTGCGTCATGGCATGGATCTGGACAACATTAAAAAACTCAATGATCAGTTACAGTTTATCGAAGCCGAAGCCGATCGCCAGATATTGGAGTTGTACCGGGATGTCTATGCGAATGAAACCGATCCCATTCGCTATTTGGTGAAAAGAGATTTGTTTGAAATTCTCGAAAAAGCCATCGATCGTTGCCGTAATGCCGGTAACGTCGTTTACCACATTGTCTTAAAAAATTCATAACAGGTTTTTATGCTGACATTGCTTTTGCTTGTCATTTTGGTGGCTTTGATCTTTGAATTTGTCAACGGCTTTCACGATACCGCCAATTCCATTGCTACGGTGGTTGCAACCAAAGTATTGACACCGACCCAGGCAGTTATTCTGGCAGCTGTAACCAATCTGGTTGGGGCTTTGTCCGGCACTGCAGTGGCTAAAACCATCGCTTCCGGGTTGGTTGACACCAATATGGTGAATATCACTTCTGAAGTGCTGATTTGCGCGTTAAGCGGCGCCATTTTCTGGAACCTGGTCACTTGGGCGGTCGGTTTGCCTTCGTCCTCCAGTCATGCTCTGATTGGGGGCTTATGCGGAGCTGCATTGGCTGCGGGACACAATAATCCTGAAGTGCTGATATGGTCAAAAGTTGCAGTGGATTGGACACAAAACAAAGGCTTGCTCTGGAAAGTCGTCATTCCCATGATCAGTTCGCCAATCGCAGGCTTTGCTTTTGGTGTATTCATCATGGGAGTATTGATGGCTGTTATCAGTAGCATGAATTCTGCGGGCGGTCTTTTGGCCAGAATGGCGCGCCCAAAATGGATTAATGTCCTGTTTGGAAAAGCTCAGCTAGTCTCAGCCGGTTACATGGGATTTGCGCATGGCAGCAATGATGCCCAAAAAACCATGGGCATCATTGCATTGGCCATTTTTACTGCGAACGCTGCCGGAACGCTGGATCATCTGCCTGCGTGGGCGGAATTTCTAAAGCCAGATGGCGGCGAAAAGGATATTGATACCTGGGTGGTATTCACCTGCGCGTTGGTCATGGCGCTGGGTACTTCCGTAGGCGGATGGCGTATTATCAAGACACTGGGTCATAAAATGGTCAAACTGCACCCTATCAATGGGTTTGCTGCAGAAACCAGTTCCGCAACCATTTTGCTCATCGCTGCCCATTTCGGCATGCCGGTATCAACCACACATAGCATATCCACCGCGATCATGGGTGTGGGTTTTGCCAAAAATCCGCGTACCCTGAAATTGACTGTCATAGAACGCATTATATGGGCCTGGATTTTAACGATTCCGGCTGCTGGCGGTGTGGCCTGGGGTATGGTGAATCTTTTGTTTCTGTTCCATTGAAACAAGAAAACTCCTGCCCATGAGAATCTATCCCTGCACTACCCAATCAATAGATATAGTGGCTTAGAAATCAGTTATTGAAGTCATGTCCGCAAGTTGCAATCAGAACATGTTGGCAATGCTTTTCAAGCGGTTTTGTATCAGGAGCAACTCTGGGCAACTTGGTTAGTGTTGAATTGAAAAACCGAATAGGCTATGCGAAGATGGAATATTAGGAATCAATAATTTATTCTGACCTTGACAAATTTGCCCGAATTATCCGCACCTCATCTGTTAGACCGTTTGGTCAGCTATTCGCTGCGAGGCGGTTTACCCTTGTTTGTGTTTATCCTGTCGATTTCGCTGGGCGTGCTGGCGTTGATTTTTACCCCGCGCGAAGAAGAACCGCAGATTGTGGTGCCGATGGCGAATGTGCTGGTATCGGCCCCCGGCTTGTCGGCCACGCAAATCGAACATCAGGTGACGCAACCGCTGGAAAAACTGTTAACCCAGATCAGCGGCGTGGAGAACGTCTATTCCCGCACCAGCAACGGACAAACCATTGTCACCTTGCGTTTTTTTGTCGGCGAAGACCGCGAAGATTCGCTGCTTAACGTCTACAGCAAGCTGTATTCCAATCAGGACAAGATTCCGGCCGTGGTGGCAAACTGGTTGGTCAAGCCGGTGGAAGTGGACGATGTGCCGATCGTGGTCGCGGGCTTATGGAGCAGTCAGCCGAATTTGTACGGCGACTACGAACTGCGGCGCTTTGCCGACGAACTCACCGTCGAATTGCAGCAGATCAAGGACACCAATCAGATCAACGTCATTGGCGGCCGCTTGCGCACTCTGCAGGTGTTGCTGAAGCCGCCTAGCCTGATGGCGCGGCAGACCACTGCCCTTGAAGTGGTGGCGGCAATTCAAGCGGCCAATCAGTTGCTGAATGCCGGCATCGTCGCGGCGAACAATTCCACCATACAACTGGAGGCCGGCGATTTCCTGTCCAGTAGCGAACAACTGCGCAAACTGGTGGTTAATCAGGTGAATGGTGTGCCAGTGTATTTAGCCGATATTGCCGACATCCAGGACGGTCCGGCCGAGGCGGATCATTACAACTGGCTGAGTTTTGCAGCGGCCCATCCCCTGGCTACTCAATTTAAGGACGACTATCCGTTGGTCACCCTGGCCATCGCCAAAAAGCGTGGCGCCAACGCCGTGACCCTGGCTGACAATATCCATCAAAAACTGCACGAACTTTCCGAAACCTTATTGCCACCGGAAGTGCATATCGAGGTGCTGCGCGATTACGGTCAAACGGCTAACGACAAGGTAAACAATCTGGTCAGCAGTTTGGGGTTTGCCATTGCCACCGTGGTGTTGTTCATCGGGATTTTTTTGGGCTGGCGGCCGGCGTTGGTGGTAGGCTTGGCGATACCGATTTGCTATGGCGCGACGCTGATGTTGGACATGGCATTTGGCTACACCATCAACCGGGTTACCCTGTTTGCGCTGATTCTGGCCCTGGGTTTATTGGTCGACGATCCGATTACCGGTATCGACAATATCGAACGTTTCATGCGCTTGGGGAGCGGCAACCTGCAGCAACGTATTGTCGACGCGATGGCGGAAATTCGTCCGGCGTTACTGATGTCGACCCTGACCATCATTCTGGCTTTTATCCCTTTGGCTTTCATTACCGGCATGATGGGGCCTTACATGGCGCCGATGGCGTTTAACGTGCCGGTGGCGGTGATGTTATCCACCGTCGTCGCCTTTATCGTCACGCCCTGGCTGGCCAGTAAAGCCCTCAAGCCCGCCGAAGAAGAGGTGATTGCCGATGCGGCGCCTAGTCTATATGAACGCATGGTCGCACCCTGCATTGCCAGTCGTAAGGCGGCTTGGTACTTGATTGTGTTGATGCTGGTGCTGTTCGTAATCACCGCCCTGTTGCCGGTGTTGCGGATGGTGCCGCTGAAACTGTTGCCGTTCGATAATAAAGACGAAATGCAGATCATCATCGATATGCCGGAACAGGCCAGCCTGGAACAAACCGCCGCCGTGACAAGGCAGGCTGCCGCTATAGCCGCCCAACTGCCGGAAATTGCCGCGCAAGCGGCTTATGTCGGCGTGCCATCGCCGATCGACTTCAATGGCTTGGTGCGGCAATACGATTACCGGCTGGCGCCAAATATGGCCGATATTCGCTTGACGCTGGCAGCCAAACAGCGGCGTGAACATCAATCGCACCCCATTCTGATGCGGCTGCGGGCATTGTTGGCACCGTTGAATACCGGCGGCGTTTCCATCAAAGTGGTCGAAGTGCCGCCCGGTCCGCCGGTGATCAGCACCTTGGTTGCGGAGCTTTACGGCGATACGTTGACCGGCTATGCACAACAAAGACAAGCCGCTGAGGTGGTCATGCAGCGCCTAGCGCAAGAACCTTTTGTGGTGGATATCGATTCCAGCGTGGAATCGGCCCAAACCCGCTGGCGTTTTGTCACTGATAAGGAAAAGGCGGCGTTATCCGGCATTGCCACGCAGACCATTGCGCAGACCCTGAGTCTGGCCAACCAGGGTGCGACTGCCGCTTATTTCAACCTGGAACGGGAAATCCACCCGGCGCCGATTCAGGTGCGTTTGCCCGCGTCCGCTCGCGACAGCCAACAGGCTTTCGGCGAATTGCCGCTCAAGGCACAAGGTGCAACCGGGCCGACTATGATCGCCTTGGCCGAGCTTGGCCAGTTTGTCGAATCCACGGCCGACCAAGCCATCTACCACAAGGATTTGAAACCGGTGGTGTACGTGATGGCGGAATTGGAAGGACGTACGCCGGCGGAAGTCATCGCCGATGTCTCGGCTGATTTGAATGGCTCAAACGACACCGCGCCGGATTGGGCGCAACGCACTTTCTTCAACTCTGGTGGCGGTATTCCCTGGCAATTGCCAGAGGGAGTGACCTTAAATTGGGGCGGTGAGGGCGAATGGAAGGTCACCGTGGAAGTGTTTCGGGATATGGGTTTGGCCTTTGCCTTTGCATTGGTAGGAATTTTTTTCGTGCTGCGCCTGCAAACCGCATCGACCACCTTGTCCTTGATCATCATGTCGGCGATACCGTTGACCGTAATCGGCATCATGCCGGGTTTCTGGCTGTTGAATCAGTTTGGCGAACGGATGATCAACGGCAGCCCCGACCCGGTATTGTTTACTGCCACCGCCATGATCGGCATGATCGCCCTGGCCGGTATCGTGGTCAGAAACTCGTTGATTCTGGTTGAATTTATCACTCAGGCCAGAAGTCAAGGCATGGCGTTGCGCGCTGCCCTGCTGCAAGCCGGCACGGTCAGAATGCGGCCCGTATTGCTGACAGCTGGCACTACCTTGTTAGGTAATATCGTCATTGTGCTGGATCCGGTCTTTAGCGGTTTGGCCATAGCCATCATTTTTGGCATCATCGGTTCGACCCTGTTCACCCTGTTCGCAATACCGGCGGTTTACTACCTCATTTACTCAGACTCGGAGTCATGACTTTGTCCCAGTCCTATAAAACCCTCGTCACGACGGTAGCCACGCTGTTGGTTTTGTTACTGATGATTATGTGGATGGCCGGTGCCTTCGATCAAAAAATCCAGCCGGGCGTTAGTGACGCCGGCGCTGCGTATTCAGGCCCTGCGTTGACCTTGGCCCTGGAAAGCATCCCGTTATTTGAAGAGGTTACCGCTACTGTGCAGTCCGGACAAACCACCGAGGTAGCGGCGCAAATTCAGGCGCGTATCCAGGCTATTCATGTCAAATCGGGCGATCACATCAAACCTGGACAGTTATTGATTACGCTGGACGATCAAAGCCTGAAAGCCCGCAGCGCACAAGCCGCGGGTAATCTGAGTGCCGTCGATGCCCGTTTGCAAAATGCCCGGACCCACTTCAACAGAACTCAAGATCTTTTCAACAAAGAAAGTGCCACACTGGCCGACCTGGAAAGCGCCAAAGCGGACTATGACAGCCTGAAAGCGCAAATAGCCAGCGCCCGACAAGCACTGAATGAAACCCAAAATGTAGCGGACTACAGTCGAATATCATCCAGCTTTGCCGCGCGGGTGATAGATCGCTACGCCGAACCCGGCGATATTGCTTTGCCCGGTAAAAGACTGTTGAGCCTCTATGATCCGTCGTCACTGTGTTTCGAAGCCTATGTCCGCGAATCAGTCGCCGTTGGCTTGCATAGTGGGCAAGTGTTGCAGGCCCATATCGACAGCCTGAATCAATCGCTGCCGGTCACAATTGCCGAGATCGTTCCGGCGGCCGAGCCATCCGCTCGCAGTGTGCTGATTAAAACCCGCACCGAACGACAAGTGGGATTATTTCCGGGTCTGTTTGCTCGCCTGCGGATTCCGCAAGGGGAAGAACAGATGTTATTGATCCCAGAGATCTATCTGCAACAGGCCGGACAACTGGATGCGGTTTGGCTGCTGCAGGACGGGCAAATCCTACGGCGCTTTGTGCGCGTGGGCCAGCGTTATCCGGGTGGTCGGATTAAAATCATTGCTGGTTTACAGGCAGGAGACCGGATCGTAATACCCAAACCAGCAGTTTCCAGTGATTAAGGGATATAAGATTGACGTTTGAAAGCTGATGGATAAAGCCCAAAGCAAAATCAAGTCTTTTAGTTGACATCTTGGTCGCCTTGGTATGATTAATTCTATAGTCAATCTAGCTAGGTGAATTATGAAAGCTTTATTAGTCAGTGCTGTGGCACTGTTCAGCATGGCGTCATCGGCTTGGGCTGAAAGCTGTCCGGGTATTTTGAATTATCAGGCCCAAAAATTACGTTCCAGTGAAGTTATCGATTTTTGCGCGGCATTCAAGGGTAAGGTTGTTCTTGCGGTCAATACTGCCAGTAATTGCGGATATACATCGCAGTTTCAAGGTTTGGAAAGTCTTTATCAAAAGTACAAAGATCGCGGGCTGGTAGTAGTGGGTTTTCCTTCCAACGATTTTTTTCAAGAATTCGATAATTCCGAAGACACCGCCAAAGTCTGTTACCTGAACTATGGCGTGACATTTCCGGTGCTGGATAAGTCTTCGGTCAAGGGTGCGTCAGCCAATCCGTTTTTTCAAAGTCTTATTAAAGCGACAGGCAAGTCACCCAAGTGGAATTTTTACAAATATCTGATCGCAAAGGACGGAAATAGCGTCACTGCCTACGAAAGTAGCGTAACACCCGAACAATTGGATTCGACTATTGAATCCTTACTGTCAGCCCCCTGATGCTTGAGGTTGACAGCAGGAGCAACCTGCAATGAAAACAGTGGGTTTGTATTGGCTAACCACCGATCTGCGTTTGCACGATAATCGGAATTGGATTAACGCCTGTTGCCAAGCTGATGAACTGTTGTGCGTGTATTGCCTTGATCCAGCCTTGTTGGAACCCAATCGTTACGGCTTGAACCTGATGTCGGCCAATCGTTGGCGTTTTTTGAAAGAATTTTTGCAGAGCCTGGATAAGCAGTTACAACGAATTGGACAACATTTACTAGTGGTTTATCAGCATCCTGTCGACGGCATCACCCGCTTGGTATCAGAGTATGATGTTTCGGTGATTTATCACAGTCGGCAAGTAGGCTTTTACGAAAGGCGCCAGTTGTTGGCGTTGAAAAATAGCTTGCCTAAGGTTCGATTTGACGACTGTGATACCAAAACCTTATTCAAAACCGAGCAACTGCCGTTTCCGCTGACTAAATTTCCGGCAAGTTTTACTGAATTTCGCCATCGGGTCGAGCACTTAGGCGTCGATGAACCGCTTCCGGCTCCGACTTCGCTGCCACCCAGCCCAATGGCAAAGCAAAATTGGTTATTCGATTTTCCGGCTTACCTCGAATTGACATCGGAATTGGATCATCAGCAGCCTTTCTTTGGCAGCGAGGTGGCGGGTTTGCAGCATTTGGCAAACTATTTCACTGCTGAGCATGCCAGCTTTTACAAAGAGACGCGTAACGCGCTTGATGGTTGGCACAACTCCACCAAGTTTTCGCCCTGGTTGGCTAACGGAAGTTTATCTGCTCGCCTGATTCTTTCGGATTTGAAAGCTTACGAACGCACTCGGGTTGCTAATGAATCGACTTACTGGATCGGCTTTGAATTGTTGTGGCGCGAGTATTTTCAATGGTATGCATTGTGTCATGGTCGTAGATTGTTCGCTTTCAAAGGCATCAAAAACAGCAAGCCGCTGACCAGCTTCTATGCAGAACGTTTCCAGCGCTGGTGCCGGGGCGATACGCCTTATCCGCTGGTTAATGCCTGCATGAATCAACTGAATGCCACTGGTTACATGTCCAATCGGGGTCGGCAGATCGTTGCCAGTTGTTTCGTCAATGAACTGGAATTGGATTGGCGATTTGGCGCGGCGTATTTCGAGCAGCAATTACTGGATTACGATGTGGCAACCAACTGGGGGAATTGGCAATATCTGGCCGGCGTAGGTGCCGATCCGCGCGGTAAGCGACATTTCGACATCGAAAATCAAACCCGTCAATATGATCCCGAGCATAGTTTTATTCAACAATGGGCTGCAGGTATTCATCCAACCTGTATCGATTCCGTTGACGCGGCTGACTGGCCTATTCAACCTTCACCCTGGATATTATCCGCCTGAACATCGCACTCCGCTGTATTGCTTGTCGGCTGTAAATAACGTCTCCATTTTTCAAAGCAGGTTGTCGTAAAAGAGGCAGGGAGAAAAGCATGGCGCGTTACTCTGAAAGTCACAGGAGCGATGCTAGGAGCCTGTCCAAGAGTAGAAAACCTGCTACGGAAAAGCCCTGTTGGCCAGAGTTTTCGTTAAATAGCACCACTATTCGCCTCAAATGATCAAAAATTCAGACTCAAAATTGCTTTCCCTCGCGACGACTCCTATTCTCGGACAAACTCCTAGTCGTGAACAGAAGGTCATGGAATCGCGACTGGCATCGCTCCTACTCCAACTTACTTTGGCCGGGGTGATTTAGATTATTAATGATCGTTTGGATCAAATTTCGGAAAGTTACTTGCTACCACTAATCACGATCTGATTCTAAAGCTGTTTCAGTACTGTCAACATCTCCGTCTGTACCCAGAGGGTGAAGGTTGTCGCTGACGCGGCTTACTGTTCCGCAAACACAATGGTTTCCAATAGGGGGCACAGGACTTTTATATAGCCAGTCCCCAAGGTGGTGCCACCAGAATTGCCAGATCCGGCGTCAGTAACAAGTCAATTCATAGCCACAGATGTTGTTCTGCGTTTGTTGAAGACTCTTTATAATGATTGCCATCGCAACAGCACACTATTTACAGGAGCATTGATTTTGGCATTGGTTTCATTAAGACAACTTCTGGATTATGCCGCAGAGCATGGTTTTGCGGTGCCCGCATTCAACATCAGCAACATGGAGCAAGTGCAGGCCATCATGCAGGCGGCAGATGCCTGCGACAGTCCGGTGATCATGCAAGGCTCTGCTGGTGCAAATCGCTATGCCGGCGAGGTGTTTTTACGGCATTTGATTCTGGCTGCCATTGAACAATATCCGCATATCCCGGTGGTCATGCATCGCGATCATGCCCCCACGCCGGATATTTGCGCCCAAGCCATTCAATCCGGTTTCAGTTCGGTAATGATGGATGGCTCGTTGCTGGCGGATATGAAAACGCCCGCTTCGTTTGACTACAATGTTGAAGTGACACGCACAGTGGTGAAAATGGCCCATGCCTGCGGCGTGTCGGTGGAAGGTGAAATTGGTTGTCTGGGTGCCTTGGAGCAAGCGCAGGATCATAGCCAGTTATTGACCGATCCCGATGAAGCGGTGGAATTTGTCAAGCAAACTCAAATTGATGCATTGGCCGTTGCCATAGGCACCAGTCACGGCGCCTATAAATTCAGTAAACCTCCAACCGGCGAAGTGCTGGTGATAAGCCGTTTAAAAGCCCTGCAACAACGTCTACCGAATATGCATTTTGTGATGCACGGCTCCAATTCGGTCCCGCAGGAATGGCTGAAAATCATCAACGAGTACGGTGGTGACATTCCGGAAACCTATGGCGTACCGGTGGCGGAAATTGTCGAAGGCATCAAGTACGGCGTGCGAAAAGTCAACATCGACACTGACTTACGCATGGCTTCCACCGGAGCCATGCGCCGATTTTTGGCCCAGCCAGAACACGCCGCAGAACTGGATGCCCGCAAAACCTATCAAGCGGCACGCGATGCCATGCAAACCTTGTGTCAGGCGCGCTATGAAGCGTTTGGGTCTGCCGGTCACGCCAGTAAAATCAAAGCGATTCCGTTGCGCGACATGATAAAGCGCTATGCGTAAACTAGGAGTCTGTCCGAGAATAGAGAACCTGCTGCGGAAAATCCTTTTTGGCCAGATTTCCCGCTCATTTTCGTTAAATAGCACCCCTATTCGCCTCAAATGATCAATAAATCTGACTCAAAAGGGCTTTCCCTCGCGACGATTCCTATTCTCGGACAGGCTCCTAGCGTTCAAAAGCCAGCACACTCAGATAGCCGGTCCCGCAAGCAGATCAGTGGGAATCAGGTTTTGCAAAACAGCACAGAGTGTTTTGGTTTTGCCTGGAATGCGCTGAAACAGGCCGCAGGATTTGCAGGCGTTCAACGGATTTTTCGGCTGAGTTGTCCCGTCGGTCATTGATTTTCCACGAGGCTAGCTATGGTGATCCAGTTTCCTCAACTGCGCGGGCTCAGTAAGGTCAAGCACGTTATGTTGATTGTACTAGCCTTATTGGCTGTATCGAGTTTCGGATTGGCGAGCCTTCATGCGCTTCAAAATATCCATAAGATGCTCAATTGGTTTGAATACCCCGGCGAAGTGATCGCGGTCACTTTGGCTGAGCAAGGCTTGGTTGAAATCGAAGTGCCCATCGAATTGGTTGAATCGCTGCCAGCTAAAATCCTCCCCGAATCCTGCTATCCGCATGCGGAAGGTAATACCTGTCTTATAGTGCCGCGGAGCGCTTACGCTTGGATCGATGTTTTCGATCCTGTCGATGTATTGCAAAACCCCAACAACCCCGGCCAGATCGAACTGGCTATTGCGTCCGGTCTGTGGTTGCCGGTCGCGAGTTATGTGCTGGCGGCCATACTGTTGGCCGGCTTGCGTAAATTACTGGGCCAGTCCGGTATTGGCGAAGACCTGACCTGGGAAAACGGGCAGTGGATTCCAACGGTATCCGCATTGAATACGGTATGTATTTTTGCCGTCGAGCCGCAGGTCATTCGTGAGACAACTGCCAGTCGTAAAGCGGTTGTATTTTGGACTGTTGTATTTGCCTTCATCGGTTTATCCGGCATTTTGACAGCGGTATTCGAAGCCGACGCCAATCCTTTCAACATACTGTTGATCACGGTGATCAGTTGGGGCATTTTGGGTGCGGCACTGTACGCCGCGATCGAAACCCGCACTCGTGCGATTTATCAAGATCAGAAGGGCTTTCTGGACAGCCATTTTTTCACTGTCAAACGCATACCGTGGTCGGCGGTTGCCAGCGTTGAGCTTTCAAATCTGAATCGGGAAGCCCAGGATCGTTTCGATCGCAGCAGTCTCACTCGACGAAAAGGCCCGCGTCCGCTTTCGATTAACGTCTATAGAGTGCGAGACGGCAGTGGTCGGGATATTGTCCATTTCAGCGAAAAAATGCTGCCGCTGCCCAGCTTCAACGCCTTGATCAGTCGTTTGCATAAAGCCGCAAGTGCTGCGGCAACAACGTCCCCGATCGAATCCGCGCAAGAACTACAAATCATCGACCGGGATGCAGATATTGGTTACGAGCACTCAATTCATCCTGTCCCGCCGAATCGTCCAGCGCCGCGCCTATCGACGGCGATGCTGATCATTCTGGCGCCGTTTGGACTCGCCACTTGCTTGCTTAGCTATCAAAGTCTGTGGTTTCAATACGCTGCTGAACAGACCGAAGGCCGCATCGTCGAGATTAACAACGAAAGCTTGCCGTCGCTGATCGTTGAATACGCTACAGAGAAAACCGGCTCCTTGCGTATCGAAAGCGACGGTGCCGAAGCTTATCGGGCCTTTCGAATCGGCGATACGGTAAGTGTGTTTTACGATCCCGCCAATCCTGGCGATGCAAGACTCGACCTTTTTCTTGAACTATGGCTTGGGCCGATGGTTGCTGGTGGCTTTAGCGTTGGCATGTTTTTGTTGATTGTGTTGATCCGGCGAAATTTAACGCTATAGCCACCTCGCGCTGATCCAATAAACTGCTGACAGACTGGATAAACCTAAAAAGAGCCGTTGGTGTTTGTTGTAGGCCGTTCGCGTTGAGCGATGCCGAAGCATGGACGGCCTTCAGTAAATATAGAGGCGATGCTACGCTTAAACGTCTACCGGAACATCCATGACAAACGGCAATTCGCCACGCCCGGCTACTTGTCTTGCTTCTTGTCAATTACCCCGCTAAAACTAAACCCAATATCGATTTTGCCGATTTCCTCAATTACTTTTTGGCTTAATTCATCCACCGGCCTATCGGAAAATACAGTGAAGCGCATCAGGTTTTCGGTGTAGGTTTGCTTGTCTTTATATTGACTGTAAAACGCGAACATCAGCGCTGCAATCGCGGTAACCGTGGTTTGCACAATCGCCGATTTATACCATTCGCGATCGCCCAAGCGGTCTTTCAATAAGACGCCCAGCGCCGGCCATAAAAACACGGCTACAGCCGAAATCAGCGATAGCCAGAAAAACAACTTATTTAAAATCGCATAACTTCTGGCTTTGACATACAAGTCATAAATCAGCACCAATTTACGCTCTGCCTCAGCAGTGGTTGGCTGTGCTGCACCGCTGGCATCGGTTTTACATACGGTGGTTTTGGCATAATCCATCAGCAATTTCGCGCTGGTTTGATTGGGATTGAGAATGTTTATCACATCTTTATCGCAGGATTCCGAAGCGCATCCGCTCAGCGCAATCAATGTCACCATAATGAACAGAAACTGGCGCATGGGTTTACTCCTTATTGGTTTAATCGGTTAATTGTGGCATAAACGGCTCGAACGTTACTCTGAAAGTCATTGTGTGAGCGAAGCCAAGCTTTCCTGATCATTAACAACCTTCAGCTCAGTCAACCATCGTCATCTCGGCATACCTTTTGAGTCAACAGTCGCTTGGCGTAATCCACACTCTTGGTGGTAGGCAACAATCACATCCAGTGGCATGGATTCACTTGGCGGTCTTTGGCATTCCCCAGAATGACGGTGCTGCTGAAACATCTTTATAATCACGGGTTGATCAGCAAAATTTTGCCTTTTACCCCTTTTAAAGTTGTTAAAAAATGAAAGTCTTTTCAATCCTTGTTTTACTAGTCGCCGGATTGCGGCCTACCGTGAATGCACAATACATAAATCAGCATATCGAACCTAAAGTCCAAAACTTGTTGTCGCAGATGACCCTGGAGGAAAAAGTCGGACAAATGACTCAAGTCGATTTCAGCGTGATTTCGGTGCAGGACGGTCAAAATGCTGAGAATCCAATTGACTCAGCCAAACTGGAAAGTGCCATAGTGCAACACCACGTTGGTTCGATACTCAACGCTCCGACTACACCCAATAATCGAGCTCAACCGATTGAGAAATGGCGCACCATTACCCAGGCCATTCGTGATGCATCCGCGCAGACCCGCCTGAAAATTCCAGTCATTTATGGTATCGATGCCATTCATGGCGGAACCTATATCCAAAACGCAGTATTGTTTCCGCAGGCCATCAGCATGGCTGCCACTTTTAACCCCGAGTTGTCATTTCAGGAGGGTGAAATCACCGCACGCACTGTCAAGGCCTCAGGGTTGGACTGGAATTTCTCGCCAGTGATGGATATTGGTCGGCAGCCGTTGTGGCCACGATTGTGGGAAACCTATGGTGAAGACGTGTATCTGGCCAGTGCCATGGGTAAGGCATTTATCCGTGGTCATCAAGGCGATGATTTTTCCGCAGCCGATAAAGCGCCCAATTGTTTAAAGCATTATGTCGGTTATAGCTATCCCTTAAACGGCAAGGATCGGACTCCGGCCTGGATTGGTGAGCGGGCATTGCGTGAATATTTTTTACCCGGTTTTCAAGCCGGTGTGCTGGCTGGAGCGCCAACCGTCATGGTCAATTCCGCTGAAGTGGATGGTATTCCAGGGCATGCCAATTACCATTATCTGACTGAAATATTACGCGGTGAAATGGGCTTTACAGGTTTTACAGTATCAGACTGGGAGGACATTAATCGTTTGTATACGCGCGATAAAATTGCCGCTACGCCGCGCGACGCCGTCAAAATAGCGGTCATGGCAGGTGTTGACATGAGTATGGTGCCGCTGGACTTTACTTTTTACGATTTGTTGCTCGATTTGGCCAAATCCGGCGAAGTTCCAATGAGTCGTATCGACGAAGCGGTGGCGCGCATTTTAAAGGTTAAACTGCAGACCGGTTTATTCGAACGTGATCAACCGACTTTGCCTGCAGAAGCCGGATTGGCGAACGAGGCAAGCAATGCCATCAATCGGCAGGCGGCCGAAGAAGCCATCGTGCTGGCTAAAAACCAAAGCCTGTTGCCTTTAAGTAAGCAAGCCAGTGTGCTGGTGACGGGGCCTGCCGCCAACTTACTCAGCGTCATGAACGGCGGCTGGAGCATCACATGGCAAGGGAATATCGAAGAATGGTATCCGCAGGATAAATTGACTTTGTTGCGCGCCATTCAACAAAAAACCAGCGGTAAGGTCACCTATGTGGGCGGTCAGCGCTTTGGTGATGAAATCAATATCGAACAGGCTGTCACTGAAGCACGTCAACATGATGTGGTGGTATTGGCGCTGGGCGAGAAAACCTATACCGAGACTATTGGCAACATTGATTCACTGGAATTGGACCCGGTGCAACTGCAGTTGGCCAGAGCCATTTTCGCTACCGGAAAACCCGTTATCCTGGTGACCTTTGGCGGTCGGCCGCGCATCATCACCGAAATTGCCGAGCGGGCACAGGCAGTACTGTTGGGATTTTTACCGGGCATGGAAGGTGGCGCAGCCATGGCGGATATTGTGTTCGGGGACGTTAATCCCAGCGGAAAACTGCCGCTGTCCTATCCTCGGGCGACTAACGATATTACACCCTATGACCACAAACCCATGGAAGCTTTTGAGGCCAATCAATATAAACCACTTTATCCGTTTGGGCATGGCTTGAGTTACACCCGTTTTGAAACCAGCGGATTAAAGCTCAACAAGCACACCATCAACTTAGGTGAATCGGTCCATGTCAGCGTCAATGTCAAAAACGCTGGCCAAATGACCGGTAAGGAAGTCGTACTGGTGTATTTGAATGATAAGGTGGGATCAGTGACCCGACCGGTTAAACAATTAAAAGCGTTCAAAAAAATCGAACTTGAGCCGGGACAACAACAAACCCTTAACTTCACACTGACTGCCGAGGATATGTCTTTCATCGGTGTCGACATGCAGCGGATTATTGAAGCGGGTGACTTTAAGGTTATGGTCGGCGATGAAACCGCGCATTTCAGCGTCATTAAGCCTTAAGCACAGATCAGGTAATTCATGTCTAACCCAATTAATCATAATTCGCCGTCCTACACAGGTTCATTGGCGGTGTTGACTTCGCTGTTTTTTATGTGGGGTTTCATCACCTGCTTGAACGATATTCTGATTCCGCATTTAAAAGCCGTGTTTACCCTGAATTATTTTCAGGCCATGCTGAGTCAGTTTTGCTTTTTCGCGGCCTACTTTGTGATGTCTGTACCCAGCGGCTGGCTGGTGGAGAAAATCGATTACAAGGGTGGCATCGTAGCCGGCTTGTCGATTGCCGGTGCAGGCTGTTTATTGTTTTATCCGGCTGCCGGAATGCAATCCTATCCGTTGTTTTTGATGGCATTTTTTGTATTGGCTTCCGGGATTACTTTATTGCAAGTCGCTGCCAACCCCTATGTGACTGCATTAGGTCCGGTCGAAACCGCCTCCAGTCGCTTGAATTTAACTCAGGCGTTTAACTCGCTGGGCACTACCTTGGCCCCGTATTTTGGTGCGTTATTGATTTTGTCGAACGCAGTCAAAAGTACCGATGAACTGGCAGGTCTGAACACCGTACAGTTATCGGTATATCAGGCTACCCAAGCGGCAGCAGTGCAAAATCCTTATTTATTGTTGGCTGCGGTGTTGTTTGCGTTGGCGGCACTGTTTGCGCTGATGAAGTTGCCGAAAATTGCACTTGAATCCGCCAATCAATCGTTTCAGCCAGACGAGCAGGGCAGTGCTTGGCAATCACCGCTGTTGCTGTTGGGGGCTGTGGCAATATTTGTTTATGTTGGTGGTGAAGTGGCGATTGGCAGTTTCATGGTCAACTTCTTTGGTCAGCCGGAAATCGCCGGTTTGACCGAGCAACAGGCCGGCAAATACATCTCGTTTTATTGGGGCGGCGCCATGCTGGGGCGCTTTGTGGGGGCTGCAGTGATGCGTCGGATACATCCCGCCACAGTACTGACGTTTAATGCAGCACTGGCAGTGGTTATGGTTTTGATGGCAGTATTCAGCCGTGGCGATTTGGCCATGTGGACTTTACTGGCCGTGGGGTTGTGTAATTCCATCATGTTTCCAACGATTTTTTCATTGGCTTTGACCGGGCTAGGCAGGCATACCGGCCAAGGTTCAGGCATTTTATGCGCCGCGATTGTTGGCGGTGCGATAATCCCGCTGCTGCAAGGCTTGTTGGCCGATAGCGTGGGCATCCAGTTGGCATTACTGGTGCCGGTTTTTTGTTATGCCTATATCGTATTTTATGGCTGGTTTTGCCTGAGGAAAAATGCCGAAGTTCAACTGTAAGTTTGATCAGTTAAGAGCGGTAATCGAGTTGAGACTAACTACCGTAGCGAAATTTTGGCCTTAAAAAGGATTCTAATTTTTGCCGTACAATTCGCGGATTCTCACAATTTTGTATCGCTAGAACGCCTTCGATAGCCAATTCTCGTAAGAGTAATTCTTCATTGTTTTTTTGTTTGAGCTTACTGCCCATTGGACTGAAGACCAGATTACTCAGCAACGTGCCGTACAGCGTAGTCAAAAATGCCAATGCAATCGAGGGGCCTAGTTGAGAGGGATCAGATAAATTACCCAGCGCATCAATCAAGCCCACCAGGGTGCCGACCATGCCCATGGCAGGGGACACCCCCGCCATCGTCGACATCATGGTAATACCGGTTTGATGTCGTTCAGAGGTCATATCATTATCAATTTCCATCACTCTGACTACTTCTTCCGCTGATAAACCGTCCACCACGAGGGTCAAAGCGTTTCGCAGAAACGAGTTTTCAAGTTTTATGATTTCGTTTTCCAAAGCCAGCATGCCACCCCGGCGAGTGAGTTCGGCATAATGGACAAACAAGTCGATGTACTGGTGAGGGTCCGGTATTTCTATTCTGTAACATTGCCAAATATAGTGTGGCAGCAACAAGAAGGTTTTCAGCGGATACGCCATCATCGTGGCCCCGAGTGTGCCTCCAAGCACTAAAATGATCGATGGGGCATTGAGCAAGGCAAGTGGATTGCTATCTTCCAGGAACAATGAAAACGCAATGGCGCATAGCGCAACGAATGGGCCGAAAATTGTTGCAAAATCCATAGGGTCTAATGCTTTCTGGTTTAAATTACGCTTAGCCGTTTCAAATAAGTAATTAAGCACCATCTCAGGCCAGCGAATCGCCCCTGCCGCTTAATTATACCTTTCGCACTCCCAACTTCGGCACATCGACTCCCCCGCTTTCCGGGAGAGGGGTGAGGAGAGGGGATCAAAAAACCGAAATTTGAAGTGCGATGACTTTAACGGTGTTTGGATTCCGTTGACCTGCAGATCTCAACGCCCGGCATTCGACTTCTGAGCGTCAGACCCTTAAGGTCAAACTATAAAGTTCTAAAGGAGTGCGTGGTTATGGTATCTCAAAACCTTTCTGAAATAATCAAAAACCATGTTGCCCTAGGAGCCTGTCCTAGAATAGGAATCGTCGCGAGGGAAAGCAATTTTGAGTCAGATTTGTTGATCATTTGAGGCGAATAGTGGTGCTATTTAACGAAAATGAGCGGGAAATCCTGGCCAACAGGGCTTTTTCGTAGCAGGTTCTCTATTCTCGGACAGGCTCCTAGACGTGGAATCCCATGCTGCTTTTGAGGCTGAAGGGCAGCGGATCCAGTTTATTAGACGGCAGCTGATTTCGTTTTCGTCGAACGCATGTGTTTTGGGGTGCACATTACATCGATGACGCTGAATTTACTGTTATATGAAAGCTTTTTTCATCCCTACGCGGATTTATGGACAATTGAAAAACATAACGCCGATACCTGAATTCCCTGACCTTGAGTCAGCCAAGCGACTACAATCGTGACTGACAGACCTGCGAACCTGCCATGCAGCCTTAACGCATTGGTCCGGCGGTCACCTCTGTGAAATTAAAGCATTTCTGTTGCGAGACAGGTTGAAACGCTATGCATCAAGCAGTTTGCAAAAACCATCAAACCCATCAGAATAGTGGGTAATTGCTTGCCAGAAGAATATTCAGGAGTGTTTATGTCTGTACCCATTGCCAAATTGCACCGGCTAAGCGCCGAAGACTACCTGGAAATGGAGTTATCCAGCCCGATCAAACATGAATATGTGGCGGGCGAAGTTTTCGCCATGACCGGCACCAGTGACAGTCATAACATCATTGCGGGCAATCTTTACATGCTTTTGCGTGAACACCTGCGCGGCACGCCTTGCCGGGTGTTCATGTCCGACGTGAAATTAAAAGTAAACACGGCGGATGCCTACTTTTATCCCGATTTGATGGTCACCTGCGAAACCGCCCCGGACAGTCACTTCCGGGAACAGCCTAAACTGGTAGTCGAGGTTTTATCAGACTCCACCGCCAAATACGACCGGGAAGATAAACGCCAGATGTATCAATCTTTGCTCAGCCTGCAGGAATATGTGCTGGTGGCTCAAAGTTGTATGGATGTGCGGGTATATCGACGCGTCGGCGATGACTGGGAAATGACCATTTACACCGATGGTCAAATCATTCCGCTACTTTCGCTAGAACTGGATGTGGCGATCGAGCGGATTTATGAATTGGCTTGGGATTAAAATGTAGGTTTGGCAGAGCACATCGAAGCCCAACAAGAACATATTGTTGGGCTTCATGCATTCAGCCCAACCTACCAAAATAGTCTTCGTTCAAGGCGTATGGCTAGGTTTTTTAGGCCAACGTTTCGGATTTCGAGCATCGTGCAATACTGCCATTACATGCACTAAATCGCCACGCACAGCATAAAACAAACCAAATGGAAAACGAGGCAGGAGGGCACGGCGAACGCCTGGAATCACCTCGGCATATAACAATGGTGCGTGTTCCAGTCGCTTTAGCTGTAGTTCCACAGCGGCGATAAATTCATCACCCAAACCAGAGCATTGTGATTCGTACCATTCTTGGGCTTCGCCTGTTTCAAGTAATGCGCGTGCAGAAAATTTTAGGCGGTACGCCATGAGCCATCTTTAAGGCGCGATTTAACGTCATCCCAGGAATAACCAGACTCTGGATTTTTCTCAAATTCCAGCATCCGTTGTTCCAACTCGGCTTTAAGTTCTGGCGAAACTTCCACTGCTGCGGGCATTGCTGCGATGCTGTCCCAAATCAGCTCAACCAACTGAATGCGCTCCTGCACAGGGAGTTCAAGGATTTCGGTAATAGAGATAGTGTTCATCACGAATCCTGTATTATTTAGGAAAAAAATCAAAAGTGAAGCTTATAAATGGCCGGATGATTTAAGTTTTTCAAGTACTAACTTGTCAATCATGTTATTCGGTGTACCTCCATTCAGTAAATGCTGCGCTGCCCAAACGTAGTTTTTGAAAGATGGGTAGTCTCCATTCAACTTAACAACGATCTCAATAGCCATTGTGGCCATATATTCTTTTTCTTTCTGAGTGTACCTTTTGCTCATTAATGCTCCATTTATAAACTGAAAAACTATCCGGTCCTTAAATGTCGTCGCTCCCGCGAAGGCGGGAGTCCAGAGGTTATAATGGATTCTCGCCTTCGCGGGTATGACAAATCCAGAGAATTTAGGGGCCGGATTTAATAATCACACAAACATATTAAGTTAACCTGTGACAGACGATCCTCCTGATCAGGTTTTTAATTTTGCTTCGATTTGATCCCATCTTTCCCGATATTTACTTATTTCCCATCCACTAAGTGATTTATACGGTGGTAAATGTACTGTTCTGATGTTTGTTTGATTGTGAGGTTGCCCGTTTCTAGCAGGGGTACCGAGCCAGAGTTCATGAGCTTCTTTAATGTTTTTAGCCATATCAGTAGATGGAATAATAAAGTATTCAAAACCTAATTTACTTTGAGGCTTAGGTATACCGCCAAGTATCCAAAAAAAAATTTTCACCAAAATCTTTTTTAGCTTTAACTCCGACGCTACAAGTAGAATTGCCTGGTACATAAGTTTTTACCTGGATATGGACAAATCTTGTTCCTTCAATGTTGCTGCAAAGTATGTCAGTATTCGGTGTATTGCCGAGTGTAACTACCGCAGAATAACCTCTGCGGCATAGCTCACCCGCAACAAAAAATTGACTTGCATTTCCTCTTGAACTTTTTTCCATTTTAACTTTTGAAAACCTTAACAAATTTTTTGCATATAACCTTGAGATTTTAAAACCCTAAACATCCGTCGTACTCTCAATAATCTTATGTATCCGCTTGGTGCTGAAAGCGATGATGACCAAAATAAACGGAATCGATATGCCTTCCACCAGTTCGGCGTCCACATGCCAGCCCAAGCTGTGCAGGGCTTCGGCGATTTTGCCGACCAAGCTGGCGGCGTAGTAGGTTATGGCCACCATAGAAATGCCTTCCACCATTTGTTGCATGCGTAACTGCATTTTGGCGCGTAAGGCCATGGACGACAGCAAGCCTTGATTTTGGCGTTCGATAATCACATCGACCTTGGTGCGCATTAACTGGCTGGCATTGCTGATACGTTCGGAGACCAACGTGAAGCGATGCGAGATGGAGTTGCAGGTGTTCATCGCCGGTTCCAGGCGGCGCTTCATGAATTCGCCCAGGGTTTGGATACCCTGAATCCGCACTTCCCGTAAATCCACCAGGCGTTGCCCGACCAGTTGATAGTAAGCGCTGGCGGCGGCAAAACGGAATTGGTTGGTGGAAATATGGTTTTCCACTTCTGCCGCCAGTGCGGTTAATTCGTCCAGCAATTTGGCATCGTCATTATCCGGCTGGGTCATGGAATTGGTGATGGTGTACAACTGTCGATCGGCCTTTTTAAGCTCCGGATACAGTTTGCGGGCAATCGGAAAAGCCATCAAGGCCATCACCCGATAGATTTCAATATCAAACAGCCGATGCAACAAACGGCCAGCCTGAGCCGTTCGTAAATTATGATTGACTACCAGAAAGCGGCTAAAGCCGTCGACATGAATCCTAAAGTCGGTAAATACCGAAGCCGCGCCGCCGGTGACTTTGGAGCCGACGATTGGATTACCGGCAAAATAAGCCGATAGCGGCGATAAATCCATTTCGTGCTGATAGTTAATATCCTCAGCACAAACCAAGCTGGCATGGGCCGCAACAATGGTTTGTCCGCCGATTTGCGACAGCCAGTCCACCGGGACTTTTTTTAAAGCCGGATCGGTAAAGGGTTCTTTACTGGTTTCATAGGCATAAAAGGTATAGGAACTGAATTCACCGTGTTGTTCCCAACTCATCTGAAAGGCATCAAAGTTGGCACTGAAATGATCCGCGTCATTTTCGGGCGGTGGCGTACCGAAGCGTTCGCACAGTTGTTTCAGATGCATGCGTTCGCGCTGCTTTTCTTCACTGGTTAGCGATAGAGCCAGATAACTGGCTCTCACCGGTAAACTCAGAATCGACGATGCTCTCGCGTGGACTTCGTTATGTAACTTGAAGCGTTGTGGATGATTGGGCGGAATTTGGAATAAAGTAGTCACGTGTGGTCTGGCCAATATTTAGATATGTTTGGTTGGTATCGTAGCATTCCCAAGAGTTACAGCGGTGTCGATTTTGGGAAATTCTAAATCTCAAGATAGTGATTGATGCATAGACGCATTAAGGGGACTTTTGAAACACCAGTAAGCGGTTATTGGCAGGCATGGCGTGATCGTTCAGCAAGTTTAGCCCAATGCAGGCCGCCAGCTGGCAGATAGATTCAAAATCCCGAATGCCACTCAGCGGGTTTTGGGCTTTTAACCACTGATCAAAGCGGGCATTGCTATCGCTGGTATATTGACCTGCATAGTTAAAGGGACCATAGCAGCACACCAGCCCATCAGGATTAAGATATTGGCTTAGCCGGTCGAAAAGCGTTTCCACCTCAACCATGCTAATAATGTGCAAGGTATTGGCACTAAACAACGCATCAATGGATTGGCAGGGCCATGACCTATCATTGATGTCCAAGGCCAGTGGCGGCTTCAGATTAGGGAGATTGGCTTCTGCTATCCAGGCCTGAATCCCGGCTAACTTTTCAATGCGATCGGTAGCTTGCCAACTAAGATGCGGCAGTTGGCTGGCGAAAAAGCAGGCGTGTTGACCGGTGCCGCTACCGATTTCCCAAACCGTGGTTGACTGGATAAATACCTGACTGATGATGTTCAGTATCGGTAATTTGTTGTTTTCGCAGGCTTGAGAAAAGGTTTTGATCACTGGCATGATGAATATAATCGTTTAAAAAATGCAAACATCGGAACCTGAATTGTGCTTAAAGTCAACACTATCAACAGTATGGCTGAACTGGATACGCAACGCTGGAATGAACTGGCCGGTACGGACTATCCGTTTTTGCGATACGAATTTTTAAACGCTCTCGAGCAGAGCGGTACAGTGAACAGCCAAACCGGCTGGCAAGCGCAGCATCTGTTGGTCACTGACAATGATGAGTTGCTGGCGATTATGCCGATGTATCTCAAGTCGCATTCCTGGGGTGAATATGTGTTTGATCAGGCCTGGGCGCAAGCGTATCAGCAGCATGGGCTGAAATATTACCCCAAACTGCTCAGCGCGATTCCTTTTACGCCGTGTCAAGGGCCTCGGTTGTGGTGCAAACCCGGTGTTGAATCCGGCGCTATTGTTGATGTGTTGTTGCAAACTATCGAACAGCTGGCTGATCAACAGAATTTGTCTTCCTGGCATTGTTTGTTTCCAGAGCCGCAATTGCGCGAACAGTTACAGGCCAGAGATTTGATCATTCGCGAGGATGTGCAGTTTCAGTGGTTCAATCGCGGCTATCAACAGTTTGATGAGTTTCTGGCGACTTTAACGGCCAGCAAGCGCAAGATGATCAAACGGGAACGCCGCAAAGTCATGGAGCAGGGCATCAGTTTGCAGCAAGTCATGGGTAAAGCCATTACCCATGACCATTGGCAGGTGTTTTATCGATTTTATGCACTGACCTATCTAAAACGCCGCTCGCAGCCCTATCTCAATCTGGCGTTTTTCCAGCAACTCGCCGCCAGCATGCCGGAACACTTGCTATTGATGCTGGCCGTCAAACACGATCAGCCTGTTGCCGCGTCGTTGTTTTTTGTCGGCAGCGATACCCTGTACGGACGCTATTGGGGATGCGATCAGGATTATGATGCGCTGCATTTCGAGGCTTGTTATTACCAGGGTATTGAGTATTGCATCGCCAATAATATGCAGCGTTTTGATTCCGGTGCGCAGGGCGAACATAAAATTGCCAGAGGCTTTGAACCGGTCAGCCGCTATTCGGTGCATTGGATACGCGACCAACGCTTTGCTCAAGCGATTGCTGATTTTGTAAAACGCGAACGCGCCCACATCAGTCACTACAAGCTCAACGCGGCTGAGTTGTTGCCTTTTAAACACACCATCGATTTGCCGGGTGATGTTACTGGATCAGGCTAAAATAGCCGGAACTTACGTATGCGTTTTTCTATTTAACCAGGAACCCTCAATGACCACACTATTTGACCCCATTCGCATCGGTGATCTTGAATTACCCAATCGCGTCATCATGGCACCGTTGACTCGCTGCCGCGCCAGTGCAGGCAGGGTGCCGAATGCGTTGATGGCCGAATACTATGCTCAGCGGGCCAGCGCCGGTTTGATTTTAAGCGAAGCGACTTGCGTGTCAGCGCAAGGGGTAGGGTATCCCGACACGCCGGGCATTTGGTCTGATGAGCAAATCCAAGGCTGGCAGGGTGTGACTAAAGCCGTACATGCGGCGGGCGGGCGTATTTTTCTGCAATTGTGGCATGTGGGGCGAGTGTCGCATCCGGATTATCTGCATGGCGAGTTGCCGGTTGCACCCAGCGCCATCGCCCCCAAAGGCCACGTCAGTTTGCTGAGGCCGATGCGTGATTACGTTACGCCGCGTGCGTTGGAAATTGATGAAATTCCGGGTATTGTCGAAACCTATCGACAAGGCGCGGAAAACGCCAAACGGGCCGGCTTTGATGGCGTTGAAATACATGCAGCCAATGGTTATTTACTGGACCAGTTTTTACAGGACAGCACCAACAAACGTACCGATAGCTATGGCGGTTTCATCGAAAACCGCGCCCGATTGTTGCTGGAAGCCACCGATGCAGCGATTTCGGTCTGGGGAGCCGGTCGGGTTGGGGTGCATTTGGCACCGCGAGGCGATTCGCACGACATGGGGGATTCCAACCCACTGCAAACCTTTGGCTATGTGGCCGAACAATTGGGCCAACGCGGCATTGCTTTCATCTTTACCCGCGAATCCAAAGCCGACGATTGGATTAGTCCAGCCTTGAAAAAAAGGTTTGGTGGGGTGTTGATCGCCAATGAAAGTTTTACTCTGCAAACCGCTGAACAGGTATTGGCAGCCGGCGAGGCGGATGCGATTTCATTTGGTAAGGATTTTATTGCCAATCCGGATCTACCCCACCGCTTGAAACTGAACACCCAGTTGAATCCTTATCACGCGGGCACGTTTTATGGTGCAGGCCAAGCTGATCCAGTTAAAGGCTACACGGATTACCCCAGTTTGCTGGCCGAAATTGGTTAAACGGCTATACATCATCTTCAACAGGTAAACTTCCCATGACTCAGGCCTATTACACCGATGAGCACAATCAATTTGTGATTGAGCACTATAACGATCGCACGCCATTCGCCAGTTTTTTACCGGGTATTGCCGGCGTTACCGGTCGGCCAGCCTGGGTGTTTTATGTCAATCGCGGTCAGGGTATCTCCAGTTTTGGGGTACGTAACAAAGACGGTGCATTTTTGGAGTTTTTCCCTGCCGATAAGGCCTATCAAATCACACAAAGTCGTGGCTTTCGCAGCTTTTTGAAAATCAGCGATCAGCAGGGTATGACGACCCACGAACCGTTTCAGCGGGGTGCGGGCGACTCAGTGCAGCAACGCATGTACATCACTACGGATGAGGTGGGGGTGGAAGAAATCAATCCGCTTCTGGGTATCAGCATCCGCGCGGATATGTTTACCTTGCCAGAATCGCCATTGGCCGGTTTGGTACGACAAGTACGCATCACCAATACAGCCGATTACGCCCGGCGCATAGATATTGTCGACGGCTTGCCGCAGGTATTGCCGTTTGCGATGAATCAATGGATCGTCAAATTCATGAGCCGCACTTCGGAAGCCTTTATGCGGGTGGAAGGCGTGGTTGAGCGTTTGCCTTTGTTCCGTTTAAAAGTCTGGCCTACCGACACGCCACAAGTGGAGCCGGTGGTAGCCGGCAATTTTTTTGTGGGCCTATTGAATGGTCAGCGCAATCAGGTGTTGGTCGATCCTGAGCGGGTGTTTGGTTTGGCGGGGGATTTTTCACAGCCTGAAAACTTTTTTACCAAACCGCAGCTGAATTTTGAGCGACAAGTACTGGCAAATCAAAATCCCGCTGCATTTCAGTATTTGAGTTTGGAATTGCAACCGGGTGAAAGTCAGGTGTTTTATGGGGTGTATGGTCATACGCCATCCGAGCAAGTGCTGAATCAGTGCATGCAAGAGATTGTGCAGCCCGGCTATTTTGACGCCAAACGTCAAACCAATCGACAGTTGCTGGAATCCATCAGCCAACGGGCATTTACCGCCACAGCCAAACCGCAGTTCGATGCCCATGCCAAGCAATGCTATCTGGATAATGGCCTGCGCGGTGGTTTTTCGATGCCGGTGCCGGGCGGCAAGCGTTTGTATTTGTTTGGCCGCAAACACGGTGATTTGGAACGCGATTACAACGACTTTTTATTGCAAGACACCCCCTTTTCGGAAGGTAATGGCGACTTTCGCGATGTGCTGCAGAATCGGCGGATGGATGTGTTTTTCGATCCGGCACTGGATGCCCAAAACATCCGATATTTTTTCAACCTGATTCAACCAGACGGCCACAATCCTTGTTCGCTGCGCAATTCTCGGTTTAGCTTGGTCGATCCGCAGCAATTTGCGCCGTATTTCCGGCGGTTTGTCGGACTGGAAGCCTTACTGGCACGGGAGTTTAAATACGCCGAACTGTGGCAACTGCTGGCAGTGGATGAAGATGATTCACAAGCCTTACTCACCGAGATTTTGTCGCACGCCGAGGACATTGAAGACGCCGAATTTGACCGTGGCTATTGGTCTGACCACTGGACTTATCTGGTGGATTTGCTGATCAGCTATCAAGCCGTTTTCCCCGAGCGATTGCCGGGTCTGTTCCAGGAGAAGACCTACAGCTTTTTTGATTCCACCCATGCAGTGCTGCCGCGTTCCCAGAAATATGTGCTGACTCCACAAGGTGTCAGGCAATTCGGCGCGGTGGAATTTCGCCCGGAAAAAATGGCCCTTATAGAATCCAGGCCGCAGCGACGTTTTCAGGTCCGTGACCAAGCCGGACAGGGTGACATTATCTACACCAGCTTGCTGGGTAAAATTTTGACCTTGGTGACCAATAAGCTGGCAGCGCTGGATCCATTCGGTGTAGGCATCGAAATGGACGCCGATCGCCCCGGTTGGTGCGATGCTCTGAATGGCTTGCCCGGAATCTTGGGTTCGTCGGTCAATGAAACCATCGAACTGAAACGGCTGGTGGATTTCACGTTCCATAACCTCGGCCTGGATAACGAGGTGAGTTTGCCTGCTGAATTGGCAGAATTTGTCTGCGAATTGCGTGCATTGCTAGATCGTAGTGATTTGACGGCTGATGTGTTCTGGCGTGAAAGTGGCGATAAAAGACAAGCCTACCGGGATAAGGTCTTTATGGGTTTTGCGGGCGCTGAAACCACTTTGTCGTTGCAGGCTGTCAGCGATTTTTTAAGCAACGTGTCGGGATATTTAGATAAAGCCATCGACAAAGCCAGAACCCCGCAAGGCATCGTCACTTACTTTGCCTATGAGGCCGAACAGTATCAGGAAATTGGTGAAGGCAGGGTGGATGTCAGCTGTTTCAAGCAAAAGCCTTTGCCACTGTTCTTGGAAGGCTTCGTGCACGCACTGCGGATTGCTGATCCACAGCAGGCGCGAGAGCTTTATACGGCAGTCCAGGCATCGGAATTGTATGATCGCAAGCTAGGCATGTACCGCGTCAACGAACCCTTGGGTGAGCAGGCGTTGGAATTGGGACGTATCGGCGTATTCAATTACGGCTGGCTGGAAAACGGCTCTATTTTTTTACACATGCATTACAAGTTTGTGCTGGAAATGCTGCGGGCTAGTTTGGTTGATGAGTTTTACCAAAACATGGAGCAGTTGCTGGTGGCCTTCCGTGAGCCAAATCAATACGCCCGCAATCCAGTTGAAAATTCCAGCTTTTTAGTCAGCAGCGGTTTTGCTATTGACCCCCGCCAGCATGGGCGAGGCTGTGTGGCGCGTTTGTCCGGGTCCACGGTCGAATTCTTGCATCTGTGGACATATCTGTTTCTGGGGCCGAAGCCTTTCGAAGTCGATGGCGGTGAATTATGCTTCAAACCTGAGCCTGTTTTGCATAGCTCGCTTTTTTTAACTCAAAGTCAATCCATAAAATCCTTTGAGCTAGAACACAGTCTGCCCGCTGACAGCGCGGCCTGTGCTTTATTGGGTTCCACCTTACTGGTCTATCTCAATCCGCAACGCAAGAACACTTACGGTGCAGACAGCGTGGCTCCTGGTCGTTTTTATTTGCATGGCCTGGATGACACTATTCAAACCGTGGAAGGCAATTGCGTTAGAACAGAAACCGCTGAGGCTATCCGGCGTGGAGAATTTCGGCGTGTGGATATTGAGTTGACTTGAGTGAGCCTGCATGCGGCTGCTCGTCACTTTATCGCACCGTTGATAACTACTAATGTGGGTTAATCCCGCAGGTTGCGGTTAAGGGCAGCTTGCAGGTGAGGGATTATTTGAGGAAATTTGAGATATCTAAATGACCACTGTTAATATTTGGCAAAGCAGTTAAAAGATAACCTGATTATAAAGATGCTTCAGCTACACCGTCATTCCGGCATACCACAGAGGGTATGCCGAGATGACGATTTCTGACTTGACTGAAGGATCTTTATAATCAGGAAAGATAATAATGACTACTCCAGCAGATGTTCACTACTATGAGGTTTTGGATATGAATAAACTATTGATATTAATGATTATTTCGATTTTACCGGCAACTGTCAATGCCAAAAGTAAGGTGAAGAAACCCGGGTTGATAGAACACGATGCCCGGATTCATACAGAAATGAAGCAGAATAAAAAATTGCTGCAAGCCTTGGTTAAAGCGGTTAATAAATCAGGCTATAAATGCGACTCAATCAGCGCAGCAGAGCCTTTTAAAATGACATTCGGTTACAGTCTGGTTTGCAATCAGCGCCAGTACGAATACAGCATTAGGGATCAGGGCGGGAATTTTATAGTGTCAGTCAATTAAATAAGGCTAGATTGGCAAACAGCAATACAGTAATTCGCAGTTGTCCTTGGTAAATCTAACGCCTGCGGCCAATGTGGTCAGGATTTGGTCAAAATCGGTGACGACATCATCAATAACCTGTTGTCGAACCCACTAAATTCTTTGTGCACAAACATATTCATCCGAAACACGTCTGCCGTCATTGTGAAACCAAATACTGATGAGTTTATGCAGATTCCACAGGTAAATGCCTGCAGAAAAAAAAGCCGGGTTGAATTTATCACCCCGACTTTTTTATTACCCATCAATCGGCTTAACGGTAAACCGGATAGCCTTGTTGCTGATAGTTTTGTTGTTGATATGGCTGCTGCTGATAGGGTTGTTGTTGCGGGTATTGCTGCTGCGGGTAGCCTTGCTGTGGATATTGCTGCTGCTGAGGATACGGTTGCTGTTGTTGCTGTTGTTGTTGCTGGTAACCGCCTTGGGGCTGTTGATAACCTTGTTGCGGTTGTTGGGCTGCACCTGCATTTTGGTTGGCGATAATAGCCAGTTCTACCCGGCGATTGGTGGCCCGATTGGCATCATTGGAATTGGGCACTTTCGGCGAACTTTCGCCCATGCCTTGCTGCGAAACTCGACTGGGGTTTACCCCATGTTGGGCCAGATAACTGGAAACACTGGCTGCACGTAACTCTGACAGGCGTTGGTTATAGGCATCCGAACCGCTGTCATCAGTATGACCGGTTACGGTAATGGTTGATTCGGGGTAACTGTTCAACACTTTTGCCACTGAATTTAGGGAGTTTTGGGCATCAAAGGTTAAATCCGCCTTATCGTGAGCGAAAGTCACATTGCTGGGCATGGTCAGGTTCAGGGTGTTTTCTGCGGTCCGTTGTACCTGAATACCGGTGCCTTGCAGCGATTGCTGCATTTCTTCTTGTTGTTTATCCATGTAGTAACCCACGCCTGCTCCCACGACAGCACCTGCCAAGGCGCCGAGGCCGGCGTTTTTCCAGTCATTGCCGCCGAACAATGTCCCCGCACCTGCGCCAACAGCCGCACCAATACCGGCACCTTTGCCCAAATTACCGATACCTGATTGGCCTGTGTAAGGGTCTGTGGCGCAGCCGGCCATTAAGCTGAAACCAATACCAACGACGATTAGTTGTTTTTGCATGCTATGTACCTTTGTCAGTTTTATAGTGTTTGAATCAGATAAATTTTACTTTAACAAATGCCAGCTGTTTTGGTTGGATGATTCTCACCATTCGAGCTGAATGTTGAGCTATTTTTGGCGGGCTTGGCTTAAATAGGGCTTAATGGCAAATTTTCAACGCAGGATGGGTGGTTGATGTTCAGCGGATTTTAGAATCTGTACCACATCACCAATCGCTAAGTTGCCGGAACTGTTATGAATGGCATTTTGACCGAAATAAATCTTGTTTTGCCATTTACGCAAACGACTCAACGTGGTGAGTGGTTCTTTACTGCTGATGGCTGTATCGGGATCAATGCCGGGCACTGCGCATCTGGAACAGGGCTTGGGTAACCTGAATTCGATGGTATTGATTTTCAGCTGTCTCCAGCTGTCTTCTGCGTAGCCTTCGCAATCGGTAACCACCAGGTTTGGCCGAAAACGTTGCATGGTAACGGGTATTTCCAGCGATCGATTTAAGACGTTTAAAGAGTTTTCAGAAACAATCAGAAAGGGAAAACCATCGGAAAATGCGGTTTGGTCAGTCGGTTCGGCGAAGTGTTGGTCGACGATTCGCTGTTGATCATCCGGCAAATAAACCAATCGACATTGGGTTTGTAAAAATCGGCTTAGCCACTCGTCAACATCAGCGGTGACGGTTTTAGCTAAACACCGATCATGCCAAATACTGACTTCAAGGGTTTCACCGTCAGTGGGATGTAACTCTAAACTGATGTCATGCTGGTTGGGGGCAGACAAAACCAGCCTGTCATGCTGAATGGTGGTTTTAATCAAAGCCATTCTTGCTAGGCGCCGTTGGCTTAGAAACTGGTTTTGTTCATCAATCAGCATCCATTTTCGGTCGTACAGAAGACCATTTTTGTCCACCGGCCAAGCCGAAACTGCAATGCCGGCCAATGATTTGACTGGGTAGATGTAAATCTGACTAAGAGTAGGCATATCCTGGTTTAACGCATTAACTAAATAATAATTCGGTTTGAGTGGCCAACAAGTGGTCGGCCAGTTCAGTTTGGTATAAGTCAAATTTCAAGCCATAACGCGGCGCGGCATGATTGTTGGCAACCAAGGCCTTAATGGTAAAACGCCGACCGTCATTAAACTGAATAAAAAAAGTCACCTTACTCTTATTTCTTAATTTTTTGGTGCAATGAATTGCCGCACCTTTGCTGCTGATGTCCAGCAAATGCACCTTAATCAGCTGAGGGAAAAGCAGACTATGGGTTTTGACGATGGCTTTCAAGTCTTTACGGCGATAGCGAACCGAGATGCGCTTATTGAGCAACAGACTATCCAGTTCAATATCTTGATCCAGTTCATCAAATAAATCCGCAGGGAAATTGTTATCAATCATTTGAAGAACCGAATAAGAAATTTCTATAAGTATTGACGCTTAAGTCTGAAAATTCAATAGTGCTATTCTGGACTATTTACCAAGCTATCACTAGTTTTATCCGTTAAAATTGGTCAATTTTTGCAAATTATCGGATACACATGCCTACCAAAAATCTATGCTTTTTCGGGCTTTTGTTGTTATTGGCGGTTTTCAATGTGGCGGCGGCTGACAAGCAAACCATCAAAATTGCTTACCTGTATCAAGAACGGCTGGCGCCGGCTGCCTTGTCCAATCTCGATCCTTTTATTCAGAATAAAGGCCAATTAGGTGCTGAGCTGGCCATCAGCGACAACAATACCACCGGGCAATTCACCCATCAGAAATACGAATTGAACAAAGTGCTGGTGCCTGTTGATGGTGATATCGTGAAGGCCTTCAATGCACTGGGTGATGATGTGAATTTGGTAGTCTTGAATGTTAATGCGACGCAAGTCAATCAGTTGGCGGATTTACCGGCTGCGCAAACCAAACTGTTGTTTGACGCCGTCAGTCGTGATGATGAATTGCGCGGTTCGCAATGTCGCCATCATGTTCTGCATATCCTGCCTAGCAGAGCCATGCGCGCCGATGCCTTGGCGCAGTATATGTTGAAAAAACGCTGGCAGGAGTGGTTTTTGGTGGTGGGGCAAACAGCGGAAGATCAATTGTACGCAGCAGCCATTAAACGCGCAGCCAAGCGTTATGGCATGAAGCTGGTGGCTGAAAAATCCTGGGACAACACCTATGATGCTCGCCGCACAGCCCAAGCCGATATTCCGCAGTTTACCCAAGGCGAAGACTACGAGGTGCTGGTTGTTGCCGACGAACAAGGTTTGTTTGGCGAGTATCTGGATTACCGTACCTGGAGCCCAAGGCCCGTCATTGGCACGCAAGGCCTGATTGCAACTGCTTGGCATCGAAGCCATGAACAATGGGGCGCTGTGCAATTGCAAAACCGCTTTAGGGAACAGGCTGGTCGATGGATGGAAGAAGAAGATTATGCCGCTTATCTGGCTGTACGCGCTATTGGCGAGGCCAGTGTCAGAACCAAATCCAATACAGTGCAGGTCATCAAGGATTATATGCTGTCCGAAGCCTTTGCTTTGCAAGGCTATAAAGGTAAGCCGCTGTCATTCCGGCATTGGGATGGTCAATTACGCCAGCCCGTTTTATTGGCGGCACCACGCTCGTTGGTCAGTGTAGCTCCGCTGGAGGGCTTTTTACACCCTAAATCTGAGCTTGATACCCTGGGGTATGACGCACCGGAAACGGCATGTAAATGAGTTTCACAGCCAGGCTCATCTTTACGGCCTATTTGTAGCGGCTTGCATCGAAAACCTGCAAACCAGCAATCAGCGCAATTTTCGACCGGAATTAAATGCAACTGTTGGTCGCCCAAACCGAGATTATCTGCAACTGAAATATGTCACTGGTCATCGGCGGCAGTTGGTCGAAACCGTGATTCACCCATCTCGATTGCTGACGTTTAAAATTTGAATGGATTCGACGACGCTAAAGTCGCTATCGGTCTAAGCTGACCATCACGCTTTTTAAATGGCTATTTGCAGAATGAGGTTGGATTGATGGCCGACAGTCTTGAGCGCTGGGGTTGGAATTTGACTTTCGCATATCTCTTGGCTTGCTTGATTCGAGATTGATCGTCTTGTTGCGGTCATTATGCATACAACCTAACTATGAATGGAAATAATCTCCGCAGTTGAAGAGATAACTGCTTTTAAAATTAGATATTATTCGTCGCATAAGTTTTCGCTTTCAGGATGCGCAGGTTACCAATGATTTCGGTTAATTTTTGTGCAAAAACTTTTGCAACGCACAATATGAATGCTTGATTCCCCTGATCTGCTCCATTACAGGCAAGTTTTAACTGTGATAGTATCAGTTACATTGTTTATAAATTTCTTACTCAATATGAAT
>PERU01000023.1 GCA_002928965.1 Methylomonas sp. | reverse complement strand
GGGTTAAGAATTTCGCTATTAAAACTTTCCCCCTTTGAAATGGGGTATCAAGGGGAGGTTTAGTAAACAATCTCACCTAAAACAAAAAAGGAGGCGCCGTTTTCACGACGCCTCCTTTTTAGATCACCCGATGTTTAGAAATCAGTCTTCGGTCACGTTGATGACTTTCAGCGAATTGGTTCCGCCGCTGGCGCCGGTCAAGTCACCTTTGGTACGAATCAATGCGTCACCCGGTTTCACGACACCACGCGCTTTCAAGGCCTTAATCAGGCTTTGCGTCACGCTGGGCAATTCCATTTTTTCTTTGGTAAACGGAATGGGGAATACACCTTTGTACAGCGTCACTTGACCCAGAGTACGTTCGCAACTGCTGAATGCGAAGATAGGAATATCAGAACTGATTCTGGACATCCATAACGGTGTAGAACCCGACTCGGTCAGCGATGCAATACCGGCGATTTCGGTATGATTCGCCATGTACATCGCCGACATCGCGATAGCCTCATCAATCCGCGAAAACTTATCAGTCATCCGATGCATGGATTTGGTCACGCTGGGTTGCTTTTCAGTTTCCAGACAAATGCGCACCATGGCCTGCACTGTTTTTATGGGGTGTTTACCGGAGGCGGTTTCAGCCGACAACATGATGGCATCGGTACCGTCTACAATGGCATTGGCAACGTCAAATACCTCGGCACGAGTCGGAATCGGATTTTCTATCATTGATTCCATCATCTGTGTTGCAGTGATCACCGCACGATTTAACTCGCGGGCACGACTGATCAGCAGTTTTTGCGCAGCCGGCAAATTGGCGTCACCAATTTCCACGCCTAAATCGCCACGCGCCACCATGATGGCATCTGAAGCCAGGATGATTTCATCGATCACATCCATTGCTTCGGCACGTTCTATTTTGGCAACCAAACCGGCATGAGAACCCTCGGCTTCCAACAGTGCACGTGCTTCGTGCATATCATCCGCAGTACGCGGAAAGGAAATCGCCACATAGTCGGCATCGATTTTGGCGACGGTTTTGATGTCTTCTTTGTCTTTGTCGGTCAAAGCCGCAGCAGACAAACCGCCACCCAACAGGTTGATACCTTTGTTGTTGGATAGGTCGCCACCGACCACGACAGTGGTATTGACGCGAGTATCGTCAATGACGTCGACTACATCCAGCACAACGCGACCATCGTCCAGCAGCAACCGGGTGCCGGGTTTGACTTCGCGAGCCAATGGCTTGTAGCTAATACCGACTTGAGTGTTATCGCCGTCCAGTTTGCCTAAGTTGATATCCAGAGCAAAGGCTTGGCCTTCTTCCAGTAAGACTTTGTTGTCTTTAAAGCGTTCGATGCGGATTTTAGGGCCTTGCAAATCAGCCAAAATACCCACGCGACGACCGGTTTGTTTGCTCAATTCACGTACACGATTAGCACGATCGATGTGATCCTGCGCCGAACCGTGGGAAAAGTTCAGCCTGACCACATCGATACCTGCCTTGAACAAATCCTCGAGTACGCCGGGTTTGTCTGTAGCAGGTCCCAGCGTAGCCAGGATTTTTGTTCTTCTTAACAGCATGTAAATCCTTATTTGGCGTTGAACAAGGCAACCGTGGTGTCCAGCATACGGTTTGAGAAACCCCACTCGTTGTCATACCAAGACAATACTTTGACGAAGTTGCCGCCGGTGACTTTGGTCAGACCCGCTTCATAGATAGAGGAGTGTGGGTTGTGATTGAAGTCCATAGATACCAAAGGCTCGTCGTTGATAGCCAGAATGCCTTTCAATGGGCCCGCTGCAGCTTCGCGCAAAATACCGTCAATTTCTTCTTTAGTGGTGTTACGTGAGGCTTGGAAGCACAAATCCACTACAGACACGTTGATAGTTGGTACGCGCATTGCAAAACCGTCCAATTTGCCTTTCATTTCAGGCAATACCAAGCCTACCGCAGCCGCAGCGCCGGTTTTGGTGGGGATCATGGATTGGGTTGCCGAGCGAGCACGGTGGAGGTCGCTGTGATACACGTCAGTCAACACTTGGTCATTGGTGTATGAGTGAATGGTGGTCATCAAGCCGTGATCAACACCGATGGTGTCCATCAAAGGCTTGACCAATGGTGCCAAGCAGTTGGTGGTGCAAGATGCGTTAGAGATAACGGTGTCTGAGGCTTTCAGAGTTTGGTGGTTTACACCGTAAACAATGGTTGCATCAACATCGTTGCCACCTGGGGCAGAAATAATGACTTTTTTCGCGCCCGCTTCGATGTGCGCAGAAGCTTTGGCTTTGCTGGTAAAGAAACCGGTACATTCGTGAACGACATCAACGCCTAATTCAGCCCAAGGCAATTTAGCAGGATCTCTTTCGGCGAATACACGGATTTTGTCGCCATTGATGATGATGTAATCACCGTCTACAGACACGTCGAATGGGAATTTGCCGTGTACGGTGTCGTATTTGGTCAAATGCGCATTGGTTTTGGAATCGCCCAAATCGTTGATAGCAACGACTTGAATTTCGTTGGTGCGACCTGATTCGTACAAAGCGCGCATGACATTGCGACCAATACGACCATAACCATTAATTGCAACTTTAATTGCCATAGAGTGTTCTCCGGGATGAGAGTGAAAGACGAAGGTGAATCAAATTGACACCGGCAGCGCCAAAAATAGTCCTGATTGTAGCAAATACAGCCGGAAAGCGTCCAGATTGCTGAAATTAAAATGTTACCTACGCCCATTCTTATCCGGGCCATATAGGGTTTCCTGGTTATTCGGAATGGCTTTAAGAAAAAACGGCTATTGCATTCTAGGGTCGGAAATTAGAACGGCTCATGCTTTTTAATCGCGCCGTTTTGTGCAAAATCCGGTTGGATCGTTTACAAATGCACTGACTTGTTATGAGCAATAGTGGGTTGGACTGCCAATGCTCGTTAGAGACCCCAAAAGCAACAATCATTCAAAAAGTACTAACGGCAAATAATTAGCACAAAGCTGACGTATATTTTGCAAGTTTAAAATTATAACGGTCGTTCGAACTTTCAGTATTTGAGTGAAAGTCAGACAACTATTACTTTTACATCCCGAACGGCAGCCAATATTTTATCGCCCGTTACAAACTGATCTGAGCCGGATAATATCGCGCAAGCCAGTTGGATGGCGTCGGGTGTGCGCAAGGAACCTATATGGTTGGCTCGCAGTTCGGTGGCAATGTCGATGACGGTTACATCGAGTTCGACTATTTGCAGACCGGGCAGCCTGAAAAACCGGTCGTAGCAGTCCAGTAATTCTGCATTCTTGGTTTTCAGCGGTAACACCCGGCATTCCAGAAACGACAGGCGGGATATGGTCAGTTGTGTGTTCGATTTACGAGCTTCATCGACTAGCAAGCGGGTTTTTCGACCCTGTTCCTGTTGCGACTCGATCATATAAATGACAGCGCAAGCGTCCAGGAATAGTTTCATGGTTGATCCCACTCATCACGCAGAGCTTGAAATTCGGTATTGATTTCTGCGTCGCTACGTTGGCCGACCGGTAAACTGTGAAGAAAAGCGGCCAAGGCTTCGTTGGCTGCAGGTTCCTGCGTTACGTCGGGTTTGGACTCCAGAAATTCGACGAAATGTAAAACCTCCAGTGCCTTGGCGGGCGGCAAGGCTTTGACGTGTTGGTAGATGGTGTCGGGGATATTCATTTTTGTCTCCATGTGCCACAAAACGTAATAAATAGCACCCACCGCAAAAATCCTCAACCGGAAGGTGTTGAACATGTTTAACATGTGAAACCCATCGTTCGCGACTGATGCGGTTCGTTCCTCACCGCATCCTACCGGGCTAATAGGCATGAACTTGATTTTGCATCCTGCCGCTTCATCAATTACCCAATAAGCACCTTTATTATGTGTGATGACGTACAGAGAGTATTTAGTATTTCGTGTATTTTAAGACCACTGATGAATAAATCAGTTTTAGCCGCAATAAAATTTAATTATTTATCGGGAGAGCATCATGAATAAAGATCAAGTAAAAGGCCGAGTTGAAGAAGCTAAAGGCAAAGCAAAAGAAGTTGCCGGAAAATTATTGGATGATAACGATTTGGAAATCGAAGGAAATGTTCAAAAGAATACAGGAAAAGTCCAGGCAGGATTTGGTGACATTAAGAAAAATATTAAAGATAAACTTGACAATTGATTAATCGGGTTTTGTTCAGATGTTCAAGCTAACCTGAACAGATTGGCCTATTGAAACCGAAAATCAGTTAAACCTAAAAATATGCATAAGAAATGAGTATTAAGTTCACCGATTAACACATTCGGTACTTTAATATTTTTATGTATTCTGTTTTTTTTCGAAAATCGCTGTTCTTGGACAGCCTTTTTAAGGAGACGCACAAATGCTCCAAACTATTGCAATCGTCTTAATTGTCCTCTGGGCTCTCGGTTTGGTTTCCGCGTATAGCCTAGGCGGGTTCATCCACTTATTGTTAGTCATCGCGCTTATTATGCTATTGGTAGGCTTCATTCAAGGCCGACGAATATCATAGCAACATATTTGTATTTGCACGCTATCAAGCCAATAAATGAAGGGATTCTATTTAAATTACAAAGATAAAGTCAGTAAGGATGCTAGGAGCCTGTCCGAGAATAGGAATCGTCGCGAGGGAAAGCTATTTTGAGTCAGATTTGTTGATCATTTGAGGCGAATAGTGGTGCTATTTAACGAAAATGAGCGGGAAATCTGGCCAAAGGGCTTTTCCGTAGCAGGTTCTCTATTCTTGGACAGGCTCCTAGGGGAATATCTTGAAAATGAAACATATACGCACGCCGGAGCGGCTTCAGGATACGGAAGCCGCCTAGGTATTAAACCGACCAAAATTTGACGAAATCGGTTCGGTCAAAGTTATTTTGGTAGAAACCCAAGAATATTGTTACGGGTTTCTACTCATTTGTTTCGTTTAAAAGTCAACTGTTATTAGTGGCCCAGTTGACAATTGCCGCCAACACCTATTGATTTAATATGTAGTGAAATTTGGCCGTTTTGAGCTTAGATCGCCTAGTTGGAAAAATGGCTTCATGCAGGCACTAGATTGTGTCTGTTAGTAATAATTCCCAGAAATTGCAAAATTCCACAAGGTGAAATAATAAATGAATAAGTCTGTAAATCAGAGTTCCAAAGATAATGAATCAGCTCTATGCGCATACTCCCCCTGCCAACAAGGTTGCTGGTTACTGCCTACCGGCTGATTAGCTTAGATCAGCCGGTAGGCAGCTAGCTAATCAGGACAGCCTAATGTCAGGATAACGATTCACCGTTCCTGAAAAGGCTATTTTTTGAGACGGCATGCTAACCAGTTTCGAACTGGAAGGTTAATTCATATGAATACATTTCGTCGACTCTCTTTTACAGCAAAATCGACGCTTACCTTGTTGGCATTGACCTTGACAGGTTGTCCAATCAATGTGAATTTGATAACCGAAAAACCTATTACACTCATAATCGATAAACCTCTTAAAGTCGACATCGAAAAACCTATTAAAGTCGACGGAAACATTGACGTCACCAAATTGCCGCCGATAACCTTAGGAAATCCTTTGAGAGAAAATAAAAAGTAAGCTGAAACAAGGTTCTGTCGCATTAAAGGGGTCGATGACAGTTTTAAAGCAGTTCAATTGTTTCACGCGGACTGGTTACCTAGTAGGCTACGCCGGATAATTTAATGAGCAAGCTATCCATAGCGGTTGTTACCGGTCAATCAATAATTTAAGGGTAATGGCAGGTGAAAGCTTGGTCGCGGCTGATGAACGATCACCGTTGTCCGGGTATCAGGCCGCTTCGAAGCTGCGGATTTCGAATAGCGCCTCATTCAGGCTCATTTCGTCGGCTAACAGAAGTTTGTCGACCAAATGCTCGGTCAGCGGCTTGAGCCTTGCCAGCAAAGCCTTGGTTTCGCCGTACATGCGCTCGCTCTGCACCTCCATGATACCGCGTGTTTCCTCGTCCACTTCGGATCTCTCACTGGAGAGCGCACCGAAGTTCAGGCGGGTCTTGCGGTACATGCCCATCTCGCCCACGGCGTGGTGCAGCAGCTGTGTCACTCGGGTGATGTCGTTGTGTGCCCCGTTGGTCGTACCTTCCTCACCAAAGAACAGTTCTTCATTGGCCATGCCGCCCAGCAGCACGCGCACGTCGTGTTCGATGTCGCTCTTGGTTTTGAGCAGATTGACCCCCTGCTTGTGGAAGACGAAGCCCAATGCGTTGGTGCGCGGGTTGGCCTTGAGCGAAATCTTGATGGTTTTCATGTCGGCCAGAATTTTCTCCCAGTTGTCGTTGGTCAACTTGCGTTCGTACTCGAAGTCCACCAGGAAATGGCCCCATTCGTGCACGGCGATGATGCGGCGGTCGCGTTCACGCTCTGCGGTGGTATCGGTATTAACATTACCTACTAACACGCGCTCAGCGGCCTGCATCAGCGTATCGGCGCCGATCATTTCACTCGTCTGCACGGCCGAGATGCCCGCCTGGTTGACGATGGTCTCCAGGTCAGCCGGACTAATGCCTTCAGTCACATCCACAAGATGGCGCAAATCCAGGTTGGGCAGTACCTTTTCGGCCCGCTGGCTTAGATAGTGTCCAACGATAGTCAGCCGCTCCGCCCGGTTGGGCATGCGAAAGTCTACCTTCATCTGAAAGCGGCGCAGCATGGCCTCGTCCATCTCCATGGTCTCGCTATTGAAGTTGCTGGCCACGATCCAGATGATCTCGGCTTCGTTTTTGCTGCGCACGCCATCCAACACGGAGAGAAATGTGTTTGCGGTGTCGTCGTCGAACTTGCGGCGGCCGCCGCGTTTCATGAACAGATCTTGTGCCTCGTCCAAGAAAATGATGCAGCGCTTGCGCCGCTTGGCCATGGCCACAATACGGCTGAGCGTATTCGAGCCGCCGGACACGAAGCCTGTTTCCAGGTTGGCAGCCGAGTGGAACAAGATGGGTAACTGTAACTCCTTGGCTAGGAAGCTGGCCAATTTGGTCTTGCCGGTACCAGCCGGGCCGCTGAACATCACATTGAAGGGTTTGAATATGCCGTACTCGGCATATTCCGCGCGACGCTGATACTGGTCTTTGATTTGCGCCACCTCGGTTTTGATGTCTCCCATGCCCACTAAATCGTCGATGGAACCATGAACCTGCGCCGGCTCGATGAACTTGAGCGACTTGTGTTGGGTCATCAGCTGGAAGTATAAAAAGCTTAGTACCCCAAGCGTAAGTACAACCGACAACACGGCGCTGACGTTGGCCTTCCAGCTATCTTTCTCGGATTGGGGGCGGGCATTGGCAAAGCGCTGATCCAAGAGCTGAAACATTTCGCTGCTGCTGGCGCTGAGTTCGCCGCGAGGGATGAAGGCAAGCTTGCTACCCCACGGCGCTGTGACTGCCCTGTCGGTAAAGATTTTGGTTTCCATGTCGCTGGGATAATACGCGTACTGCTTGCCCTGCGATTCGATCAGGATGATGCGTTCAGATACGTTCCACAGCAAAGGTTCGTAAACCACCGTAATCCGGTCGGCCGGATTCGTTTCTAGGAAGTTCAGCAACGAGTCGGTACCAAACACCACAGGCAACTTATCGTTGAGCGTCCAAACCTCCTCACCCGTTTTCCCGGCAACGGCCATGGCCTTGACCTGCTCGGCAACGGCCGACTGATTCTGAATGAGTACGAACGCATAAATGCCGGTGGCAGGAATCAACAGAGCCACGGCCAACAGTGTCAGCTTGACGGCAGTCGACTGAATCACGAACCAGTCTGGAAGTCGTCTGGCGGCCTTCTTGATGCTAAGCAACAGGCCCGAGGAATCCGGCGCCTCGTCGCTGCGTTTTGACAAATCCGACATGGAAATCCCTTATGATGGTTGTTGAGATACGTTCCGTTGTTGGAACGCTTGACGCTAAAACGTCTTGTTGAAGCCTCTTTACGGCAGGGAAGAGCATTGAAGAAACCCAGCCATCAATTGGCGTCTGATTCGGGCTTGGGGTTCCGCCTGCCGAGCCAGAAGAGGAGGGTTTTATCTGGGTAGCGTCCGTTCCACTCCGTCCAACCTCCCTGGGAAAAACTGCCATCTTCTTAGGCCCCGCGATTATTATCAGTTTCGCGGAGGATGACCTGAATCAACTGCCTTGTCAGTGCGTAATCGTACAAACACCTCTTGCAAAACTTAAATAATTGTCAAACGGCTTAGAAAAGTTTCCAGAGACATTTAAATAATCTCCAGCGCTTGTTTTAATCAATGTTCGTCATCGCACAGACCCAGTTCAAAATTTCGAGTAATTTTCTCATCGTGAGAATCACAATATTTGAGAATTATAATTCAACGGAACAACCTCAATAAGTAAGTCATTGTTGACTGTTTCAAGCATTGCGAATCAGCACTTTGTAATCCGGCATTATCAGATGTAATGATTGAATGCTAAATGGGTTACAAACCTTAAATTTATACAGGAATAATTATGAAACTAAGCAACCATAAACTTATTATTTTATCTGTGAGCGTTATATCTTTACTCTGTTCTGTTGGTGCCTATGCCTTAGATGCACCAGTGAACAAAGATCAAGTTGAAGGCCGCGCCGAAGAAGCCAAAGGTAAAATTAAAGAAACCACCGGAAATATAATCGAGGATAAAGAAATGGAGACTGAAGGTAAGAACCAAAAGAATCTTGGCAAAGTCCAGAAAGGCTATGGTGACATCAAGCAAGATATAAAGGATGGTAAATAAAAATATCCCTTTCGGCATATTGAGATGACAAGCCATTAACATCTTAGATTAGTTAATATTAGCCGGAGATTTTTTATAACCTATTAAAGCAGTAACGTGCTTTTTCAATTTAGGAGTAGTTCCATGACGATGGGAACAATATTACTATTGGTGTTGGTATTGATGCTGCTTGGCGTCTTCCCTGTTTGGCCACATAGTCGTGCATGGGGCTATGGCCCTAGCGGAGGGCTAGGGCTTATACTAATCATATTACTGGTGTTGGTGTTAACAGGCAGATTTTGATATTAATGATTAATATAAACGTTGCAAAATATCAGCAATTATTTAGAGTATGTTTAATATAAAAATAATCTAAAGATTACTAAAAAACGAGCTGGAGCCTTTCTACCACCACCATGCGGACACCTCCGATTTAGTGGATGAACATCCATTCGGAGGCGATGTGCTGTGTTGGTCTTCACTTGGGGCGGAAACTGGCGATTTATCGGCGCGATCATTCCAGGGCTTATTCTGGTTATTGTTGCGGCATGGATTGACGGCTATGGGCTATAGACTATTTTCGACAGATGAAAAAGGGCGGTATTTTTGCAAATATGGTCCTTTTTAAAAGCCGTTATGGTTGTTGTTCGGCTTGGTTACATTTATTGCCGCCAAGTGGCGAATGCCGCCAGTACTACGAAAACCATACTCACCGTTGCCAACCAGCCGAAAACCCATAGCCACCGACTAATCACAAATTCGCCCATCACGTCTTCGCGCACGGCTATCAGCATCATCACGATCATAATCGGCACCGATATGACACCGTTGATCACTGCACTCCAAAACAAGGCTTTGATTGGGTCGACGGGAGTAAAATTAAGTACCATAACGAGCACTGTCGCGACAATCACAATCGTGTAAAAGCCGCGTGCCTGTAACAATTTCAGACCTAATCCGATATGCCAGTCAAAGGCCTCGGCAATACCGTAAGCCGCTGAATCTGCAAGAATAGGGACGGCAAGTAATCCGGTACCAACAATACCGGCGGTAAAGAGTACAAAGGCGAAGTCGCCCGCCAGCGGACGTAAAGCCTCTGCCGCCTGTGGGCGGATGTCTGAATATCGCTTATCCCGTGCAGGTGCAAGGTGACAACCGCCGTCAACATAATGAAAAAGGCGACCAAGTTGGAAAACCCCATGCCAATATAGGTATCGATACTGATGCGTTGCAATTCAGCCGGTGCTTGTTCTGGTGCCTCTACTAACGGCTCCTCGCCTGGCGCGGCGCGCTGGTCTTCGGCTTCTTGAGACGCTTGTCAGAAGAACAGATACGGGCTGATGGTGGTCCCAAATACCGCCACTACGGCGAGTAAGTACTTGATATAGACGGCATGACGGTTTGATAAACCACTTCGCTCCACGGTACCTTGACCACAAATACGGTGGCTACATAAGCCAGTAGCGCAAATGTTAGCGCTTTCAGCATGGGGGCATAACGGGGAAATGATACAAAAATTTGTAGGCCTAATGAGAGCATAACAAAACCGATGGCATACCAGTGGGCTGGCCCACCGATGAGCAGTTTGAGCGCTGCGCCCATGGCGCCAATATCGGCGGCTATATTGATCGTATTGGCGATCAGCAACAACAAGACAATGCCGTAAAGTAGCCAGGGCGGATAGCCGGATTGAGGCCCATGATGAAAGTCATGGATAAGCCACCGGAACCTAAAGTGCGCGCGCCAGATCTCGACCCTACCGATTAGCGGGGTGTGGAAACGGGGTTAAGGCAAGGCTATTAGGACATCGTCAAACGAAAGGGACGGAAACAGCAAGCCAAACCTAATGCTACCGCGCCACATCTCGACCCTACCGTAACAAGACGATCAATCTCTAATCAACCAAGCCAAGAGATATCCGAAAGTCAAATTCCAACCCGTTGATCAAATTCAACGATCAAGACTGTCGGCCATCAATCCAACCTCATTCTAATAGCCAGAAAATCCCTGAGTTTGGTTCGAATTGAATTTTTTCAACTATGCTTCGGGGTACGAATGTGGAACCTGTTATTAGCCCATAACATGAATTTCTAATCTTCCGTTCGGGCTTGTTGCTGCCGGACGTGAGAGGCAATTCGACAGGTTTTGGGCGAACACTTGTTAAGGCGTTGGTCAATGATTCGGGCAGGTTTGTCTGCCACTAACGGTAACTGAGCAAGCATTTGAGTAAAAAAACTGCTGTTTATAATTAGCAAAAAACCTGAACACGCCAGAACCTTACAATTTTCAGCGCCACACTTTAGTCATATACCTCAACCAGAACGAAACATAGCCAACCCAAAGTAATCTTGAATCAGGTCAAGTTAAACATTTACCACGATGCCAGTTAATAACAGACTCTCAAAACGGATGACGGCCAATTTTGGTTTTTCGTTGTTGTGCATCCCATTGTTGCTTGGGTTAGCTGAATATTCGGCAGCGGATGAGGGATTGCCGGATATTGAAGCGCTTTCCATCAACGATCTGATGCAGATGGAAGTGTCATCCGCATCCAGAAAATCCCAAACGCTCTCCAATACCGCCGCTGCCGCTTTTATTATCAGTCAGGACGATATTCGGCGTTCCGGGGCTACCACTATTCCGGATGCATTGCGACTGGCTCCCGGCATTGAAGTCGCCCAGATCAACGCCAACAGTTGGTCCATCACCGCCCGCGGCTTCAATGGCCGATATGCCAATAAATTATTGGTGCTGATGGACGGACGCACGGTGTATACGCCGCTGTTCTCCGGTGTGTTCTGGAATTTACAGGACACCATGATGGAAGACATCGATCGCATCGAAGTCATCCGCGGACCCGGCGCGGTGATGTGGGGTGCTAACGCGGTCAATGGCGTTATTAACATCATCACCAAAAAAGCCAAGGATACCCAAGGTAATTTATTGGTGGCCGGTGGCGGCAATCAGGAGCAGGGCTTTGCCGGTTACCGCCACGGCGGACAATTGGGTGAAGAAGGTAATTATCGGGTTTATGCCAAAACCTTTGAACGCGAGGCCTTTGTCAGCCCTGCCGGTGACAGATTGCATGATGACTGGCGATCCGTACAGACTGGTTTTCGGGTTGACCAACGCATTTCCAGCGACCATCGATTTACCGTACAAGGTGATGTGTATCGCAAGAAAGTTGGTAATACGGTTCAGCCTTTGACCGCCACTAGCCCCTTTAATACCGCCTTCAATGTCGACGACGTTGCAGACGGTGCCAATTTAATATCGCGCTGGGAGGGCAGCTTCAATGATGGATCGGAATTTACCCTGCAAGGTTTTTACGACAGGGTCAATTTCACCGCCCCGGCTTTATCCGACAGCCAGGATATGTTTGACATTGATTTCCAACATCGCCTGCATCCCGACCCCGACCATGATTTGATGTGGGGCGTCAATTACCGATTCATCCACAGCAGTACGCAAAGCAGCTCGGCGATTGCCTTCACACCGGAAAGCTTGGGCTATCATCAGGGCGGGGCTTTTGTGCAGGACGATATTACGTTGATTGACAATACCTTACGTCTGACCTTGGGCAGCAAGATCGAGGAAAGTCATTTCGGCAATACCCAGGTACAGCCAAATGCCCGTTTGTTGTGGACGCCCAACGATCAGCATTCTTTGTGGGCCTCGGTATCCCGAGCGTCCCGTATTCCGTCACGTGGCGAGGCGCAGGCAAATATCGCTTTAGGCACGACCACTACACCACCCAATTTAGGATCACTTCCTGTTCAGGTCATGGCGCAACCCAACCCCGACTTAAAAGCTGAGAAGGTTTTCACTGCTGAAATAGGTTGGCGCAGTCAATGGACTGAGCGGTTTTCCACCGATGTCACAGTATTCAGCAATCATTACACTGATCTGATCATCTTCCGCCGTGGCGACCCAACAATACAATTTGCGCCTTCATTCCTGGTAACCCAACCCATGATCTGGAGCAATCTTAGCCAGGAAATCACCACTCGCGGCATCGAGCTTTCAGCCGATTGGCACGTATTGGACTGGATGCGTTTTACCGGCAACTATAGCCATTTAAAGATCGAAAAGCCCTATGACGACAACAATCCTGACATAGCCGGTCTTAGTCCTCGGCATCGCGGCTCGCTACGTTGGCAGATTGATGTGACTGAAAAAACTCAGCTGGATATGACCATGCGTCATGTCAGTCAGCTGAATGCAGTCAATCAAGCTGTGCCAGCCTACACAACCTTTGATGCCAGACTGGCCTATAGGCCCATTGAGGGCATGGAGTGGTCTATCGTCGCCCAAAACTTGTTCGCCCCACAGCATCTTGAATTCAGAGACTCTGCTGCCGTTTCGCTCACTGATTTTGCAACCGCGATACCGCGCTCCATTTACGGCAAATTCAGTTGGAGCTTTTAAATTTTCCACCCTAACGAGTATCAAAATATGCCAAAAATCTGGAAAAAATTACCCTGGATTGTGGGTGGGCTAGTGTTATTGGCCGCTCTGCTGAGTCCTGGCTTGTTGCCTTGGCTGTTGTTAACGATCGTCGTTGTCGTTTTTCTGTTCATGCCTAAACGAGGCTTGATAGGTCCGGTTGAATTACCCGCGGATGACGCTTTTTTACCGTCTGAGCAAGTGCAATGGTGGTATTGGACCGGACATTTAGAAAGCCAAGACGGCCGCCGCTTTGGCTTTGAAATAGTGTTTTTTGCCTTTGACAGCTTTGTGATCATGCGCGATCAGCTGGTACAAGCAGCTATTACCGATGTGACAGGCAAACGCTTTGCGTTCGAGGAATTTGTGGAATTTCATCTGCCGGATCGCACCAAAAATGGCTTCAATCTCAGTTCTGGCACCAGCAACAAAGTGACGGCCATAGGTGGTGACGGGCATGACCGTTTGCACGCCGAAGTAGAAGGTTACGTGCTGGATCTGGAATTAAATGCCACCCAACCGCCAGCTCTACATTATGGCGGCGATGCCCATCCTTATCGCTTCGGTGGTTACACCTACTATTATTCCCGACCGAAAATGGCAACCACCGGCACCCTGAGCATTGCCGGCGAAAGCTTCGCTGTCAAAGGTAACAGCTGGTTCGACCGACAATATGGCGAACTCTATCAGGCCATACAACAAGGCTGGCAGTGGTTTGCCATCGAATTGGACGACAATCGGCAAATCATGCTGTTCGACTTTAAAGGCGATGATTCCATCGTCGAAAAATCAGGTTCCATCACAGACCCACTAGGGCAAACAATCACTTTGGCGGCACACGAATTCCAGGTCACCGTATTGGACCAATGGGTTAGTCCACATACCGGATGCAGCTATCCGTCCGGCTGGCAGATTGACGTGCGGGGTGAAAAGTTCACTGTCCAGCCGTTATTACTGGATCAAGAGTTACGTGCGCAACATAGCTTATGGATCGGCCCTGTTTATTGGGAAGGCGCGTGTCGCGTAGACGGTTCGGTCACAGGCCAAGCTTATGTGGAACTCAACGGCTACTGCCGCTGCCTTGCCAACAATCTGCCATAAATACAGATTTGGTCTGACACAAAGAGCATTGGTCATTGTCAATTCAACGATCATGAAGGCATGGCAATCATTCCGGCCAATGGAAGCCGGGAATTTAGGAACGACGCATACTCACGATAATGGCTTTCGAATCGCGACTATGCGTCGCTCCGGACTTTCAGAGTAAAAGCACGATGCATCACTACACACAAAACGGATTTGAATCTGGCAGGCAGAGCCGACCGCCGGACAACCAGGCTCAGAGTCGGGCCTGTTATGTTTCGACCGGTTTGAATTATTGCCGCCAGCTGATCGGAGCCTGTCTCATGCTGTTTTGGCTAGGCTGCTGGCAACCGCTGCCGGCAGAGGATTTATCCGAAGCACAAATCAAAGCAGCTTATCTCTATAATTTTGCCAAATTCGTGGAATGGCCCGCCGAAGCATTACCGGCTAATGCTGAGCTGTTATTGTGTGTCGTCGGCAGTAATGTGCTGGACGGCGCATTGGAGGCATTAAGTGGACGTACGGTCGGCACACATTCATTACGGGTGGCAACCCAAAGTTATGCCAGTCTTGAATTGAGCGGTTGTCATCTGGTTTTTATCGGCGCATCTGAACAGCAACGATTTCTGGTAATCCTCAAAACACTAGGCAATGCTCCGACACTGAGTTTGTCGGATATTGACGATTTTGCAGTCAAGGGTGGTGGTATCGGCCTACTGCTGCGTGACAACAAAGTGCTATTCGAAGTCAATCTGGAGCCCATACGTAACGCCGGTCTGCATCTGCCGGGGCAGTTGTTGAACATAGCCTCAGATGTCTACGGGAGATAATTCGATGATCAGCCTGTCCCGTTTTTCAAATTGGTCACTGCGCAAAAAACTGCTGTCCATCATCATGCTGAGTTGTTCGGTCTGTTTATTGGTCAGTCTTTCAGTATTGGTCATCAGCTCATCTTACAGTCGCTATCAAGATGCACTTCATGAGTTAGCCAGTATGGCTGATGTGTTGGCGGAAAATGGTCAGGCCGCGCTGGCGTTTTCCGATCAGGCGGAGGCCCATCGTCTGTTGGAGTCCCTGAAAGAGCATCCGGAAATCGTCTCAGCCTGGATGGTGTCAACGGATGGGGTTGCACTGTCTGCATGGCACCGAGACCATGCGCATCCGGATGCGCCTCAAGACTTCAAAGTGTCGTCTCAGACACTGCACAGTACCTTCTGGAGCCGGCGCGCCGATCTGTTTACGCCAGTGATTAAAAACAGTGAACTGATAGGCTATGTATTGCTGCAAGCTGACTTCACCGTGCATTGGAATGATCATCTCGCCGGTATCAGCAAGGCACTGATTGCCTCCGGTCTGGCGCTGATTTTTGTGTATCTGCTAGCTATACGATTGCAACGACTCATTTCACAGCCTATTGAAGAATTGGCCAAAACCGCCCGTATTATCGGACATGACAAAAACTACACGTTGAGGGTTGAGCCACGCGGCAATGACGAAACCGCCGATTTGGTTCGCGCTTTCAATACCATGCTGGAGCAGATTCAAAAGAGCGATCAAAGCCTGTTGGATCGTCGAGAACATCTGGAACAGGAAGTTGCACATCGCACCGCCGAATTACAGCAAGCCAAAGATGAGGCAGAAGCCGCATCGCGTTCCAAGGGCATGTTTTTAGCTAATATGAGTCATGAAATTCGCACGCCGATGAATGCCATCATCGGCTTGTCTGATTTGGCATTGAACAATCATCCCTCTGAAAAATTGCGCGATTTTCTGCAAAAAATCCATACGTCTTCCCTGGCTTTGTTGGCGTTGACTAACGACATCCTGGATTATTCCAAAGTCGAGGCGGGACGAATGGAATTGGTCAACGAGCCGTTTAGTCTCGAACAAGTCTTGGAAAATGTGCTGAACCTGTTCATTGTGCGGGCAGAAGAAAAACACCTGGAAGTGGTGCTGGAACTGGATCCGACTATTCCCAAACGCTTGCTGGGTGACGCATTACGGCTGGGTCAGGTTTTGAATAATCTGGTGGGCAATGCCGTTAAATTTACTGAAGCAGGGGCGGTGCACATCAAAATCTCGCAAATCGACCGTTCGGCTGATTTGTCGACGCTGCATTTTTCGGTGCACGATACCGGTATCGGCATGACCGGCGAGCAAGTTGCCAATTTGTTTCAAGCGTTTTCACAGGCAGATGGTTCGATCACCCGCCGATTTGGCGGCACTGGACTGGGTTTGGTGATCAGCAAAAGTCTGGTCGAAATGATGGGCGGCGAATTAGAGGTGTACAGTCAAGCCGAGCAAGGCAGTTTGTTTGAGTTCACCCTCACGCTGGCCATTCAAGACGCCGGGCATAACAGTCCTGGTCCGCTTGAGCTCAATGTGATGCGCGTGCTAATCGTCGACGATCTGGATATTTCCCGACAAGTATTGCGAGATATGTTGCAAGCTTGGGGGTTTCAGGTTGCAGAAGCAGGCAGTGGTGAAGAGGCACTGACACAACTTAGGCAAGCCAATATACTCGGCCAGGACTTTGAATTGGTATTGCTTGACTGGCAAATGCCCGGCCTGGATGGACTGCAAGTAACGCGAGCCATCCGGGACATGGTGCGCGAGTCTGCCATACAACACGCGCCCGTTGTCATTATGGTCACCGCCTTCAGCCGGGAAAAGTTGCTGCAAGCCGCAGGCGATGCGGCGCCCGACGATATTCTGGTGAAACCGGTGATGCCGTCATTGCTACTTGATGCCATGACTCGTCTGCAACATGGCACTGCCAGCAACGTAGTCGCACAGATTCGGCCGAATCTGGCAAGCTTGGCCGCACCCATCATGGGCGCAAGTATTCTGTTAGTGGAAGACAATGAAATAAATCAGATTGTGGCACGGGAGTATCTTGAAAGCGCTGGTTTGAGCGTCACGCTCGCCAATAATGGCAGGGAAGGGGTCGCAGCAGTGAATACTGGTCATTTCGATGCGGTATTAATGGATTTACAAATGCCTGAAATGGATGGTATTGCCGCCACCCAAGCCATACGGCAACAACCCCGCTTTGCCAATTTGCCGATTATCGCTATGACCGCCGCCGTGCAGAAGGCGGAATGCAATCATTGCTATGCGGTTGGTATGAATGACCACGTCAGCAAACCCGTGCTGCCGCAAACCTTGATTGCTGCGCTGATTCGTTGCATCAACCCCGAGATTAAGCCGCCACCCGCTCAGTATGAGCCGCAGACGACCGATGAGTTTGGCCTTCAACTAAACGAACTGCCGGGCTTTGATATTGGGTATATTCGCATGACCATTGGCTCGGACCGGCATAAACTCAAGCATCTGCTGGATCGCTTCTTGGAAAAGTTTGCCAGCGCCGATCAGCAGCTTGAACAGTACCTGCAAGCTGCAAAATTTCAGCAAGCCGTTGAATGGCTCCATAATCTTAAAGGTGCCGCCGGGGTAATCGGCGCTATTGAGTTGAGACATGCCGCTGCTCGCCTGGAGGATGCGCTTGTCGACGGTAACATCGGTGCTGAGCTGGCCACATTTAAAGATAAACTCGCCACTACTTTACGCACTATCGCAAACTTTACCGTCAGCGATCAATCAGCGCATAATGCAGTCATAAACGCCAATTGGCCCGTTGCTCATCAATTGACAGCAGAGTTGCTAAACTTGCTGCAGGGCAGCGATTTTGTGCCACACGAACTGATGGAAAAACTAAAGCGGGCTTTGCCGACAGAGGAAACCCGACAACTGCTGTACACGATAGAACAACAGGTCGACAATATCGATTATCAGCAAGCCAGACTCGTTCTGGGCCAACTGAAAATCATCATAGCGAATCATTTACCGCGAGAATCGTCATGACAGTCGAAACGGCCAAGCCTTTGATTCTGATTGTCGACGACACACCGACCAACATACAGGTATTGGCGGAAAATCTGATCAAGGATTACAAAGTCAAAGTGGCCGCCAGTGGGGGAGCCGCTCTGGAAATCATAGCCCGGCAAGGTCTGCCCGATCTGATACTGCTGGATGTGATGATGCCGGAAATGGACGGATACGAAGTCTGTCGCCGTTTGAAAAACGATCCGCAAACCAGTGCCATCCCGGTTATTTTTGTGACCGCCATGAACGAGGCATCAAACGAGGAATATGGTTTGAACTTGGGTGCCATGGACTACATCACCAAGCCGTTTTATCTGCCGGTGGTCAAAGCGCGTATTCGCAATCATATCCGTCTCAAGCAGGCTGCCGATATGTTGGAGTCGATGGTCTGGATCGATGGTTTGACCGGTATTCCCAATCGCAGACGCTTTGATCAAACCCTGGAGATTGAATGGAAGCGGGCGTTCCGCGCACAGTTGCCATTAGGCTTGATCATGTTGGACGTGGATTTTTTTAAAGCCTATAACGATCACCATGGGCATGGCGCAGGCGATATTTGTTTGAAACAGGTTGCTTCTTTGTTGACAGCGTCTGCCAGTCGGTCCGCTGATCTGGCTGCGCGTTATGGCGGCGAAGAATTTGTCATGCTGATTCCAGAGACACAAATCGATGGCGTGCACAGCATTGCTGAGCGTTTATGTCAGCGTATCGAATCCGAGCAGATACCACACGCCGTCTCATCGGTTTCAGCATGGATTACCGTCAGTATCGGTTACGCCGCTGTTATTCCGTTGCCGGATCAGCCGTCTTCTATCTTATTGGATGAAGCCGACAAAATGCTGTATCAAGCCAAACATGCCGGTCGAAATCGGGTTGAAGGCGGTTTTAAATGCCTGGCATCTTCTGTCCTGGACGTTACTGCCCAGTCAACTAGCACCGCTCAGGCGGATTCTTAAAAAGCCTGTCGCCTGCGTCAGTACCGATTTTCAGTAAAACCGGCTAAAATCCCGCCATTGAATTTTGTAAGCGGAGTAATTCGGTGAGTATTTTAACGATTCTGGAGTTTCCTGATAAACGGTTACGCACCGTGGCCGAGGAAGTCAACCAAGTCGATGACAACATCAAAACCTTGGTCGACGACATGCTGGAAACCATGTATGCCGCCAAAGGTGTGGGCTTGGCGGCCACGCAGGTTAATGTGCACAGGCGCGTCATTGTGATGGACATCAGTGAAGATAAAAATGAACCGATTTGCCTGATTAACCCCAAAATCGTCGCCCAGGATGGGGTGGAACAATCAGAAGAAGGTTGTTTGTCTGTGCCGGGGTTTTTTGAAAAAGTCAGCCGCGCGGAACATATCAAAGTGCAGGCCTTGAATCGCGAAGGAGAAAGCTTTGAGCTGGAAGCGCGCGATTTGTTGGCAGTCTGCATCCAGCATGAGATGGATCACTTACAAGGCAAGTTGTTTGTGGATTATTTGTCTTCTTTCAAACGCGGGCGCATCAAATCGAAGCTGGAAAAAATTCACAAGCAGCAAGGCGTCTAAGGAACAGCATGAGGATCGTTTTTGCCGGCACGCCGGAGTTTGCCGTACCAACCTTGCAGGCATTGATCGACGCAGGCCATGATGTGTGCGGCGTTTATACTCAACCTGATCGTCCGGCTGGTCGTGGTCGAAAACTGACCGCCAGCCCGGTCAAGCAATTGGCGTTAACGCACAGTATTCCGGTTTATCAACCGGAAAACTTTAAAACCCCTGAGTCCAAAGCGGAATTATCCGCCTTGCAAGCCGATTTAATGGTCGTCATTGCATACGGGCTGATTTTGCCGCAAGCCGTAATTGATACCCCGAAATTGGGCTGTATCAATGTGCATGGCTCGTTATTGCCGCGTTGGCGCGGGGCAGCGCCGATTCATCGGGCGGTGATGGCTGGCGATGCCAAAACCGGCATCACCATTATGAAAGTCGTCAAAAAGCTGGATGCCGGCGATATGCTGTTAAAAGTTGAATGTCCGATTACTGCTACCGATACCTCCAGCAGTCTGCATGACGCACTGGCCGAGTTGGGCGCGGCTGCCTTGGTCGAAGTGGTGTCCCAATATCAGCAGGGCACAGTTATCGCCGAACCGCAGGATGACGCTTTGGTCACATATGCTCATAAACTGGAAAAACACGAAGCTGTGCTGGACTGGCAGCAATCGGCGATTGAACTGGACCGTAAAATTCGTGGATTAAATGCTTGGCCAGTAGCGCAAACCGTCTTCAAAGGCGAGGTATTACGGATATGGAATTGCAGTCTGATCGATAGCACCGGCACGATGCAGCCCGGCACCATCAGTTGCGCAGATCACGCATTGGACGTAGCAACCGGCAACGGCATGCTGCGCCTATTGGAAGTGCAATTACCCGGCGGTAAACGCATCGCCGGCAAAGATTTTATCAATGCCCATCATGCTGATGGCGAGCAGTTAGGCTCATGAATTTACGCGGGTGCGCCGCCCAGATTCTATCGCGGGTTATTTGCGATGGTCAGTCGCTTACCGCTGCACTGGACAGCCAGCTACCCAAAATCCACGATCATCAGGATAGGGCCTTCGTGCAAGCCTTGTGTTACGGGGTTATTCGGCATTATTTTGCACTGGACTGCCTGCTTGGCAAATTACTCAGCAAACCCCTGAAGCAAAAAGATGGCGACATCAAAGCCCTGTTGTTGATGGGGCTCTATCAATTGCAACACATGCGGGTCAAGCAACATGCTGCCGTCTCGGAAACCGTTGCTGCCACCAAGCACAAACCTTGGTCCAAATCCCTGGTCAACGCTGTGCTGAGAAATTATTTGCGCGATGCCGAAACTTTAACATCGGCATGCAGCCATGACAGCCAAGCCAGTCTTAATCATCCTGACTGGATCATTCTGAAAATTCAGCAATGCTGGCCTGAACACGCCGAACAGATTCTGTCGGCCAATGATCAAAATCCACCCATGGCGCTTCGCGTCAACGTTTTGCAAGGTAGTCGCGATGCGTATTTGGATTTGCTCACCCAGCAAGGCATCGCTGCGCAAGCGGTTGATTTTTGTGCATCGGCATTGATTCTGGATCAACCTTTGGGCGTTGAACAATTACCCGGCTTCAGTGACGGCCGCGTGTCCGTACAGGACGTTGCCGCGCAATTGGCGGCAGGTTTGCTGGATGTGCAACCCGGTCAGCGGGTGCTGGATTTATGCGCAGCACCGGGCGGTAAAACGGCGGCCATTTTAGAGTTGCAACCTGAGTTAGGTTCTTTATTGGCGGTGGATGTCGATGCCAAACGATTGCAACGGGTTACGGAAAACTTACAACGCTTGCAGTTAAAAGCCGACAGCTTGGTGGCAGATGCCAGTCAGCCGTCAACTCTTGCTGATCAGCCCTTGTTCGAGCGGATTTTGCTGGATGCTCCTTGCTCAGGTTTAGGGGTTATCCGCCGTCACCCAGATATCAAACTGTTGCGCCGGGAAACCGATATTGCTGCATTGCAAAGCCTGCAAGCACAGATTCTTGATGCGGCATGGCAGTTACTGGCCCCCGGTGGTGTATTGTTATATGCCACCTGCTCCATTCTGAAACAGGAAAACGAATATCAAATTGCCGGCTTTCTCAATCGGCATGCCGACGCGCTCGAGTATCCCATTGAGGCAGCCTGGGGTGAGGCGCGCCACCATGGAAGACAAATTATCACCGGCAGTTTACAAATGGATGGTTTTTACTATGCCAAGCTTGGCAAGAGTCATTAGCACCCACCTATTTATCTGTCTGGCGTTTTGGCCATTATTCAGCGCCGCTGACAGTTTTGTGTCCCAAATACGCCAAGCCAACGTCATTTATACCGGCTCGCATTTTCATATCCAGACCCAAATTGATTACCAACTTAGTCCCACAGCCAAGGAAGCATTGCATAAAGGCATTCCGCTCACTTGGCGGGTGCGCATACAAATTCGGAAAATCGGCAAGCTGTGGGACAGCACGCTTTCGGAACAAAGCCTGCCTTACCGCTTGCGCTTTCATGCTTTGTTGAATCAATACGAAGTATTGAAGCCTGACAAGGAAAACGAAATGTTTTTAACCTTGAACGCGGCTTTGGGGTTTATGTCCAGTCTGCAGGATAGCAACCCGGTGTCCGCCGATTTACTGCGCTCCAATCAGCGTTACAAACTGGCCATCAAATGTCAGTTTGATCGGGAATCGCTGCCGGTGCCGCTGCGTCCGTTTGCTTATCTGGATTCCCAGTGGTTTCTTTCCAGTGACTGGTATTTATGGCCTATTCAAAAATAAAACTGCCGGCTAGCGCCTCGATTCTGACGTTATTTGGCTTTATTCTGCTGTCGCTACAGTTGATGAGCAGTTCCACCCAGGAGTCTTCAGAGCTCAGCGAGATGCACTCCTGGCTGCTGGTGATCAACACGCTGGGTTCGATTACCCTGCTGATTTTGGTTGTGGTCAATGCCTACTCGCTGGTGCGCGAACTGAAAAAAAAGGAAGCCGGTTCGCGACTGACCACCCGCATGGTGTCTTTATTTGTTTTGTTGGCCCTGGCGCCGGCAGCGATCGTATTTTATTTTTCCGTGCAGTTTTTGCATCAAGGTATTGATAGCTGGTTTAACGTGGAAATCGACCGGGCTATGGATGATGCGCTGGAACTCAGCCAATCCTCGCTGGCGCAACGCATGAATTGGCATATCAAACAAACCCGCCAGATTGCAGAAAGACTGGCTGATAAATCCGACACCTTGATGGCATTGGAAATCGGTTCGCTGTGGGCCGAATCCGGAGCCATGGAAATTGCCGCCTTTTCCAGTCAGGGCCTAATTTTAGCGTCCAGCAGCGCCAATCCCAGCGTGATTCTGCCGCATTTGCCCGACGAACAAATCTGGCTACAGTTGAGGCAAAACAAAGAATATTTCGCATTTGATCCCGGCGACAATGATGACATGATGGCGCGCATCATCTTGCCGATAGGTCGCGACCAAAGCCGCTATCTACAGGTGCTATACCCCATCCCGATCAGAGTCAGCGATCTGGCCGATTCGATTGAATTTGCCTTTATTCGCTATCAGGAAATGACTTTTCTGCGTAGTTCATTGAAAACCAGTTTTTCGTTAATTCTGTTGTTGGTGTTGTTGCTAAGCTTGCTGGCAGCGATTTGGGTGGCGTTCATCAGCATCAGAAATATCGTGGCGCCGGTGAAGGAACTGGTAAAGGGCACGCAGGCGGTAGCCGACGGCGACTACAAACAGCAATTGCCGGTGATGAACCAGGATGATTTGGGCTTTCTGGTAGAGTCTTTCAATCAGATGACCAAACGGATTGCCCGCTCGCGCGACGAAACCCGGATTGCCGGTCTGGAAGTGGAGAATCAACGCGCCTATCTGGAAACCATTCTGGCCAATCTGACTGCAGGTGTGATCAGTTTTGATGCCAGCTTTAATATCCGCACTGCCAATCAGGCGGCCTACCGGATTTTGCATGTCCCGGTGAGTCATTTCGTCAGCCAAAGCTTGTCCACGCTAGCCAGTAAACACAGTGAGCTGGCAGATGTGTTGGAAGCTATCCAGCACTTGCTGGAAAATGCCGATGACATATGGGAGCAGCGCATCGTATTTTTAGGCCCGAATGGCCGCCAGGAATTGCTGTGTCGCGGCACGCCATTGTTTTTGCAGGACGGCAGTCGGATGGGTGCGGTAGTGGTATTCGACGACGTGACCGATTTGATTCAGGCCCAAAAAAATGCGGCATGGGGTGAGGTGGCGCGCCGTTTGGCACACGAAATCAAAAATCCGCTGACACCGATTCAATTGTCTGCAGAACGGTTACAACACAAGCTGGCCAAAGAGTTACCTGAGCCGTCGGCGGAGTTCCTGCAACGTGGCACCCGCACGATTGTGCAGCAGGTTGAAGCCATGAAGCGCATGGTCGACGATTTTGCCGAATACGCCCGGCCCTCCAAAAAGCATGTCGGCAAACTGAATTTGATTGATTTGATACAGGAAGTGTTGGCCTTGTATCAGCCTTCCGGGATTGCCTTTCAATCATCGTTTGCTTCGCGCCGAGTGATTGTGGAAGCCGATCCGGTCAGCATTCGTCAGGTCCTGCATAACTTGATCAAAAATGCCCAGGAAGCGACCACCGAAAAATGCCTCGTTCATATCAAAATCAATAAAGCTGTTCGCAACAATACCGACTACGTGGAAATGGGCATCTACGATAACGGCAGTGGTTTGCATGGTGATCAAATCGAAACCATTTTCGAACCCTATGTAACCAGCAAAGCCAAGGGCACCGGTTTGGGATTGGCGATCGTAAAAAAGATCGTTGAAGAACATGGTGGGGTGATTTGGGTGGATACGTCATATAATGCCGGTGCTGGATTTGTAATCCAGTTACCGGTCTTTGAATTTGGAAACAGTGAATGAGCAAACAAGCGCCTTATATTTTGGTGGTCGACGACGAGCAGGATATTCGTCAATTGGTTTCAGAAATTCTTGAGGATGAAGGTTATGAAGTCGCCATGGCCGAAAACGCCACAGAAGCGAAAAAACTCAAAATCCAGCGTACACCTAATCTGATATTGCTGGACATCTGGATGCCGGACTCTGATGGCATCACGTTGTTGCGGGAATGGGTGGCTGAAGATGACAATCTCTGTCCAGTGATTATGATGTCCGGGCATGGGTCGGTGGAGTCAGCTGTAGAAGCTACGCGCTTGGGTGCCTACGATTTTCTGGAAAAACCGTTGTCTTTAGCCAAGTTGTTGCTGATCGTCGAGCGCGCATTGGAGACCAGTTCGTTACAACGCGAAAATGCCGGTCTGAAGCAGCAATTGATGATCGGCGTCGATCCTGTCGGCAAAAGCGCAGTAGTCGAACGCACCAAGGACAAGGTTAAACGCTTGGCGCAGCACGATACCCGGGTGTTGTTTGTTGGCGAGGCCGGTGTAGGCAAGGAAATGTTCGCACGCTATCTGCACAATAACAGTCCGCGGCGTGATGGGGCTTTTATCGATGTTTCCGTGGGGAGTATTTCTCCTGAAAACGCTGCTGTGGAGTTTTTTGGTCGTGAAGACAGTGGTAGAGTTTATCGTGGTTTGTTAGAACAAGCGCATCGTGGCACCCTGTTTTTAGGCGAAATCGGCGGCATGGATCCGGAAACACAAGCACGGTTGTTGAGCGCGCTGGAATCCAGTTCCTTTTTACGGGTGGGCGGCAGTCAGGCGGTTCGGGTCGACGTGCGGGTAGTGGCATCAACCCGGATGGCACTGGATGAAGAGGTCAATCAGGGTCGGTTCCGTCAGGATTTGTATTACTTGTTAAACGAAGTCACTCTGGATGTGCATCCTTTGCGTGATCACAGTGAAGATGTTCCCAGTTTGTTGAATTTTTATGTGGACCATTTTGTGGTGCATGAAAAGTTACCGTTCCGGCGGTTTTCCATGGCCGCCCAAAATTACTTACGCAACTACAGTTGGCCGGGCAATGTGCGCGAATTGCGCAATCTCGTGCAACGGTTGATGATATTGGGGGCAGGGGATGACATTGAGCTGGATGAGGTCAAAACTGCGCTGGGTTCAATTGCCGAGCAACCCAAGCTGGGATCGAACGTACCGGAATTTTTTAATCTGCCGTTAAAAGAAGCCCGGGATCATTTCGAAAAATCCTATCTGGAATATCACTTCGAAAAAAACGGCGGCAGCGTCGCCAAGCTGGCTTCGGCTATAGGTATGGAACGCACGCATCTGTATCGAAAACTGCACTCGTTGAAAATTAAACTCTAAAACAACTTGATGTTAGCGGCCGCTTTGAGTAGAATCCCCGTTCTTTATACAATAGTCTCAACAGAATTAAGAAGCAAAGATGAAAACATTTAGTGCAAAGCCCGCAGAAGTTAAGCGCGATTGGTACGTGATTGATGCAGAAGGAAAGACGCTAGGTCGCCTTGCTACTGAAATTGCACGACGTCTTCGCGGCAAACACAAACCCGAATTCACACCACACGTTGATACCGGCGATTACATTATCGTCGTAAACGCTGAAAAAGTTGGCGTCACCGGCAACAAAGAAAAAGACAAAATGTACTACCGTCATACTGGTTATGTCGGCAACATGAAAGCGACTTCTTTGGGTAAGCTGAGACAAACCTTCCCTGATCGCATCATCAGCACAGCGGTACAAGGTATGCTGCCTAAAAACCCATTAGGACGCGCCATGTTCAAAAAATTGAAAATTTACGCAGGTTCTGAGCACAATCATCAGTCTCAACAACCTAAAGTACTAGACTTTTAAGCAGGTAGATAGTTTATGGCAGCTCAATACTACGGAACAGGTCGTCGCAAAAGTGCAGTAGCACGCGTCTACGCCACCATCGGTTCAGGAAAATTCACCATCAACAAACTACCTGTTGAACAATATTTCGGTCGTAAAACTGACGAAATGATTGCCAGACAGCCTTTGGAATTGTTGGAAAAAGCCAATGATTTCGATGTTAACATCATCGTCTGCGGTGGCGGTCCTTCTGGCCAAGCTGGCGCGATCCGTCACGGTTTGACTCGTGCATTGATGGCGTTTGATGAAGGCTTGAGACCATCACTGAGAAAGGCTGGCTACGTAACTCGCGATGCTCGTGAAGTTGAACGTAAAAAAGTCGGTCTGCACAAAGCCAGAAAACGTCCACAATACTCTAAACGTTAAGCGTTTACAGGTTGGACAAAAAAGCCGCTATCAAGCGGCTTTTTTTCTGGGTTATCGGAATCAAAATATTCGACAGTTCGTACTGTCTATAAAGCAAGATGACTCAAATTTCTCCAGAATATAATTCATGCTCCTGCCAGGCCTGATGGGCTTTGTGCATATCCATCAAGCCCTTGTGTTCCAATCGCTGCAAACAATCCAGGATATTTGCAGAGTAATCAGAGAATTCTGTCAGGATTGGCGTCAAGTCTTTCATGGTGCCGCCACTATTGGCCGCCTCAATCAACTGCGTGCCTAAATTATGAAATTGTTGATGCGGTAACTCGATGGCATCAAAATCCGGGCACCCGGAAAACTGTTGGCCCGCACCGTAATACCACCTGCCTAGCCGGCACATACGATAATCCATCGGCAGTTGATAGATAGCCCCATCCTGCTCATGGCTTTGATTTGCAGCGATACGCACAATATCGCTGACTAGTTTTTTACGCCACTGAATATGATCTACCATCGCCATGTGAATCAGGCCTATGGGCAAGCCAGACCAGCGCAAATCCTGTTGTATGAAATAAATAAAATCGCTTAATGGCAGCGGACGACTCAACCAATAGCCTTGAACTTTGGTGCATCCGGACTCCAGCAGCATTTGATATTGCATATCAGACTCGACGCCCTCTGCCACAATACTGATATCCAGCTCATGTGCCATACGTATCGAGGACGCGGCGATAGTCTGATTTTTTTGAGAGTCCAGCATGCGGCTGATGATGCTGCGATCAAGTTTAATCGTTGTAAACGGCCATTGACTCAGCGTGTCCAGGGTCGAATAGCCAGTGCCATAATCATCCATCGCCAAGCCAATGCCGGCAGCACAAAGCTTGGAAATATGCTTTTTGACAGTCGGACTTGCATTTAAAACTGTGGTTTCGGTTATTTCGATTTGCAGTTTTGTAGGCTTGATATGTAAATGTTCCAGAGTATCCAGAACAAGGTTGCAAAATTTATCGTCAGCAAAATCTGCGGCAGTAGCATTGAATGATGTGGCCAGGTTTTCGTCAATATCCGAAAAAATCAGCAAATCGCGAGCTAACTTGCCAAACATTCGATAGGTAATCTCTCGAATCAGACCGGTTTGCTCTGCCAAGGGAATGAAACAGCTTGGCAGTACAACCTCCCCATTTGGTTTTAGCCAGCGAATCAATGCCTCTGCACCAATTACCTTGCCGGTAATTAACGATACTTTGGGCTGGTAGTAATAGACAAATTCACCGTTATCCAAGCCATCCAGGATGCTTTGCTCATCAATTACAAATTCAGTCATGCTTTATTATTCTATTACCCTAAAAATAAAGGCAAATCATATGCTTTACAGCGCCTTATAAGCAACCTGACCAACTCATATTGCGACACAGTCAAAAGTTAGCCTCGCTATACAGCTGTCTCATTGTTAACTCGTACTGACTTCTTGGTGTCACCAGGGCTGCATGAACCGAAGCGTCAATTGCCAGTTCTGTTGTCAACCAATCAGTCGCCGCTCCGTATTCTTGGGGAATGGTTTTTAATTGTCCTCCGCTGGCTAATTCGACTTCGCACTGCTGAAGACCCATGGCCAAACCCCGCCCCACGGCTTTCATAAACGCTTCCTTTTTGGTCCATAACCGATAAAAAGACTGTCTCTGCGCATCCTCTGTCAAGTGTCGCCAAGCTTTCAATTCGTTGACTGAAAGGCTGCGCGCAGCCAAACTTTCAAAATTGCTTCGAGATTTAATTTCTTCAATGTCAATGCCAATATGAGGAAAATTGGCTACGGCAATAACCAGCTGATTGGCGGTATGGGAAAGGTTGAAATGTAGGGATTCACACACCAAAAATGGTTTGCCATGCTCAGCCGCTTTAAATTCCAGTTTTACCGGATCTGATCCCAGGTAACTGGCCAGCACCTGTCGGAGGGTTGTCCGAACTGCAATATAGCGCGTGCGCATAGCGTCCAGCTTAAAAGTGTTAGCCTTCTGCTTTTCCTGTTCACTCATTATGCTTAACAAACTGTCAATGTCTTGGTAAGGTTGCAACAGACATCCATGCCAGACATCCACAAAATTTGATTCCATAACAGATACCTTCTTTTAAAGTGATTTAGCCAGTTAAACAGCTGCTTGATTTTCGGCCAAGCCAAATACATTCGTCGTGCTGGCTGTGTTGATCTCGGGCCTCAGTCAAAACCATTTCGTGAAACTCTACAGAGGATACTTTCAGGGGTAATGGTTTTGCGGCATTTAATGGGGAGGTGCTTGCCTTAAACGCCAAGTATGGCAAGCTTCAAACCATCCATGTAGTCTGGATTTTGGCAATCCACTTGTGCCTTAGAGGCTGTGCTGAAATAACGACTTACCGGGGGTTAGCCCCTAATTTGGCATAATCAGCTTGCTCATCAGCAAAACCTAAGCAAAATACTTGGTTTTTCTTGACGAAAGCGGCTAAAAACAGTAGTTTACACAACCATTTTTTGTAAAAAGTAATTTCAGGCTTCATTAGCATTTTGAGGGCGTAAACATTGGAACTCAGCGGCGGACATATAATTGTCCAGTGTCTTAAAGACGAAGGTGTCGAATTTGTATTTGGCTATCCAGGTGGCTCGGTTTTGCACATCTATGATGCCATTTTTCATCAAGACGAGGTAAAACATATTTTGGTGAGGCACGAACAGGGCGCCACGCATTCTGCAGATGCTTATGCGCGCGCCACTGGCAAGCCAGGCGTGGTGCTGGTCACATCCGGCCCAGGCGCTACCAATGCCGTGACGGGTATTGCAACGGCGTATATGGATTCGATTCCGATGGTGATTATCTCGGGGCAAGTACCGTCGCCAGTCATCGGCAGCGACGCGTTTCAGGAAGTCGACACGGTCGGCATCACCCGTCCATGCGTCAAGCATAATTTTCTGGTCAAAGACGTCAATGATTTGGCCGAGACCATAAAAAAGGCTTTTTATCTGGCTACTACAGGTCGGCCAGGGCCGGTTTTGGTTGATGTTCCCAAGGACATCACCGATCCGAATATCAAAGTGCCTTACAAATACCCTAAAAAAATCCACATGCGCTCTTACAATCCGGTTGTGGTTGGGCATAAAGGCCAGATCAAACGTGCTGTGGAAGTTTTACTGGCAGCGCAACGCCCGGTGATTTACTCCGGTGGCGGGGTAATCTTAGGTGAAGGCCATAAGGAATTAATCGAATTGACCCAAATGTTGGGTTATCCAATTACCAATACTTTAATGGGATTGGGTGCTTATCCGGCTACGGATAAGCAATTCATCGGTATGCTGGGTATGCATGGCACCTACGAAGCCAATATGGCGATGCATGAAAGTGACGTGATTCTGGCAGTGGGCGCGCGATTTGATGATCGTGTCACCGGCAAACTGGCTGAATTTTGCCCGTATGCCAAGATCATTCATATTGACGTCGACCCGTCATCCATATCCAAAACCGTCCGAGTCGATATTCCTATTGTCGGCGAAGTCAAACCGGTATTGGAACACATGATCGAGCATATTAAAGAAAGCAAACTCAAGCCATCCAAGCCGGCACTGGAAGCTTGGTGGCAGTTGATTCAAAGCTGGCGGGACGTTAATTGTCTGGAATACGACCGTGGCAGTTTGTTCATCAAGCCGCAGTTTGTTATTGAGCAACTCTACGAAGTGACCAAGGGCGACGCTTATGTGACCTCCGATGTGGGACAGCACCAAATGTATGCTGCACAGTATTACAAATTCGACAAGCCCCGGCGCTGGATCAACTCGGGCGGTTTGGGCACCATGGGATTTGGTTTGCCAGCGGCGATTGGTGTCAAATTAGCATTTCCTGATTCCGATGTGGCTTGTGTAACCGGTGAAGCCAGTATCCAGATGTGTATTCAAGAGTTATCCACCGCTTTGCAATACAACACGCCTGTGAAAATCATCAATCTGAACAACCGCTATATGGGCATGGTCAGACAGTGGCAGGAGTTTTCCTACCAAAGTCGTTATTCACAATCCTACATGGATACCATACCTGAATTTGTCAAGCTGGCAGAAGCGTATGGTCATGTCGGGATTCGCGTGGAAAAACCCGCCGATGTTCGTCCGGCGCTGCAGGAAGCCTTTGCCTTGAAAGATCGCACGGTATTCCTGGATTTCATCACGGACCGTACCGAAAACGTTTACCCGATGATAGAAGCCGGTAAGGGGCATCATGACATGAAGCTACGTGTCGCCCCAGGCACACCAATGGGCAGGGAGTTATCATAATGAGACATATCATCTCGATTCTGATCGAAAATGAATCCGGTGCCTTGTCACGAGTTGCCGGTCTATTTTCCGCGCGCGGTTATAATATTGAATCCTTGACAGTAGCACCCACCGAGGATGCCAGCCTGTCTCGTCTGACATTGGTCACCCGGGGGAATGATGAGGTCATTGAACAAATCACCAAGCAACTCAATAAATTGGTTGATGTTGTAAGGCTGATTGATTTGGCTGATGCGCCACACATCGAGCGCGAACTGATGCTGGTCAAAATTAAAACACCATTAGAGACCCGCGAAGAAGTCAAACGCATGGTAGACATCTTTCGCGGTAAAATAGTCGACGCAACTGCCACCAGTTTCGTGGTTGAAATGACGGGCCAACCCAGTAAACTGGATGCTTTTATTCATGGTTTTGATGAAAGCAGTATCATTGAGGTGGTACGTTCCGGTCCAACCGGAATTTCACGTGGCGAAAAAGGTTTGCATCTATAAATGTATGCGGAGTACAAACTTGGGTTTGTACTCCAAAAATCGTTGCAAGCTTTCCGATAAGCTAATTCCAATCTTTAATTAAACCCTTTAAGAAAACGAGAAAATCTATGCAAGTTTATTACGACAAAGACGCTGACCTATCGGTCATCAGAGGCAAAAAAGTAGCCATCATCGGTTACGGCTCGCAAGGCCATGCCCACGCCAACAACCTGAAAGATTCCGGTGTTGACGTTGTCGTCGGCCTGCGCGCCAATTCACCTTCCGTAGCCAAAGCTCAAGCCAGTGGCTTGACCGTTCAAGACGTGCCTGAAGCCGTTGCCAGCGCTGATGTTGTGATGATTCTGACACCAGACGAGTTTCAATCACAATTGTACAAAAACGAAATAGAACCCAACATCAAAAAAGGCGCAGCTCTGGCTTTTGCTCATGGCTTTGCGATTTTATACAACCAAGTGGTACCACGCGCTGATTTGGACGTGATCATGATCGCGCCTAAAGCCCCGGGTCATACTGTGCGTTCAGAATTTACTCGCGGCGGCGGTATTCCTGACTTGATCGCTATCCATCAAGACGCTTCCGGTCAAGCGAAAGCCATTTGTTTGTCTTATGCTTCTGCCATCGGCGGCGGTCGTTCCGGCATCATCGAAACCACCTTCCGCGACGAAACCGAAACCGACTTGTTCGGCGAACAAGCGGTATTGTGCGGCGGTGCGGTGGAACTGGTTAAAGCGGGTTTTGAAACTCTGACAGAAGCCGGTTATCCACCAGAAATGGCTTATTTCGAGTGCCTGCACGAATTGAAATTGATCGTAGACCTGATGTACGAAGGCGGCATCGCCAACATGAACTACTCGATCTCCAACAATGCGGAATATGGCGAATACGTCACCGGCCCCAAAGTGATTAACGAAGAAAGCCGTTGGGCGATGAAACAAGCTTTGGAAGACATTCAACAAGGCAAATACGCCAAGCAATTTATTCTGGAAGGCCAAACCGGCTATCCTGAAATGACTGCCCGTCGTCGTTTGAATGCAGAGCATCCGATCGAACAAGTCGGCGCCAAGCTGAGAGCTATGATGCCTTGGATTAAAGCCAACCAAATCGTCGATAAAACTAAAAACTAATCGACAGACCGAAAAGCCCATCTTAGGATGGGCTTTTTTTTGTCTACAGCTCATGCCCACTTTTTATCTTTGGCATACATCAATAGCCAGCTTTAATGGCTTGGCCGTAGTTATTTTGCTCTCCCAGCTTTGTCTGTCTAATGCGGTTAAAGCCGACCTATTGCAATGGAGTGAAAGCGAAATTCAATCGCTAAATGGCATCAATTTCAACGAACCTTTCAATCCTGAACACGTCAGCAAGTCCATCATTACCGTTACCCATGTGCATGGCTGGTCCTACGGTCGCAACTTCTTCTTTATGGATACCCTGTTTTCAACCGATGGCGAACCCGCGCAAATTAATTTATACGGGGAAGCGTATAGCACTTTAAGTGTGGGAAAAATCCTCAAGCGCGATTTGTCCTTGGGTATTTTCAAAGATTTTGGGATCACAGGTGGCGTCAATCTGGGGGAAAACATGGATAGCGTGCAAAGTGGTTTCAGGGCATGGTTGTATGGTGTGACTGTTGATTTTGACCTGCCCGGTTTTGACTACTTCAATGTGGATTTTTTACGTCAACGGGTTACCGAGACAGATGACATGGGTACTTCATGGCAGATTACCCCCGTCTGGCGACTACCCTTTCACATTGCCGGCAGCAAATGGAGTTTTGAGGGATTTGCCGATTTCATCGGCAAAAAAGGTGAGCACGCAGCTCGTCAGGCATTAGCCCAGCCACAACTACGTCTGGATATTGGTGATTTTTTCGGGAATAGCGATCAGTTGTTTATAGGTGTTGAATACCAATTCTGGCATAACAAATACGGCATCAAAGGTTTACACGATAGCGTACCGCAAGCATTGCTGGTCTGGACGTTTTGATTATGTCTGATCAAGGCATGTTCGCTGCCCCGCCCTCCGGAGGCTGTCGTAAAAGCCCGTCTCCTCGCGGGAGAGGGCTGGGGTTAGGGGAATATATAATGCAAACAGCTGATTTATATGCCCTCATCCTAACCTTCTCCCGGAGGGAGAAGGAGCTGTTTCGACTTTTACGACAACTACCTCCGGGAGAGGTTGGGGGGGAGGGGATCAAAAAACCGAAATTTGAAATGCAATGACTGTAATAACGGTTTTGCGACTTGGTTGAATTAGGCAATTTATCACTTTGGCTGAGCAGCAGGACTTAGACCAAAGTCGACTAAGGAGCCAAGGGTTGGGCGAAGCCGCTAGCGAGGAGAGCACCCCAAACGTTTCAGACGGCGTTGAAAAATGCGCTTTGGAATTTAATGCTAAGCTGGATCAAGCTTTTACTTCTCCCAGCTTCCAAAATTAGCAAACTCAGAAGGTTTCATCAATCAAGGACAATTCGTTGTGTCAATTATCAAATTGTTGATCGCTAAATCTGCAGACGGGCATAGCGCAATTGATGCGGATGTTTTAACGATGTCCAATATTGAGGTGTGCTACTCCGAATGGGATGCGTTAATGAAAACCGTATCAATCGATGCCGATGTGGTTTTATTAATCGATCATCCAGGCCTGAATGGTTTATTGGCCATTCATCACCTGAGGACTATTGCACCTGCTTGCAGAATAATCGTTACGCTTCAAAAAACCAGCATGCAGGCTGTGGCCTATCTACAGGCTGGGGCGGTTGGCGTGCTGGATGCTTTGCCTGATTCCCCAAGAATGGCAGAAATTATTCGTCGTGTTTATCAGGGAGACTATTATCTTGATCAGGTCATCGCTCAGTTATTGGCAATGCGGCAAATCAAAAAATTGCTGGAGCCGTTTGATGCGCTCAGCTCGCGCGAATTCGATGTATTTTGCCAACTGGCTGAAGGCTGCAGTTTGAAGGCTATCGCTGAACAGTTGGGGATTAGCAGTAAAACCGTTTCAAATTGTCAGACGGCAATCAAGCTAAAACTTTCGCTCGATAGTCGGCAGGCAATCAATAAATTCGCTAAATATCATGGTCTGGTTAAGTAGAAAAGCGTATTATTCCCGTCGTTCGGGAATTTTTCCTTTTTATTGAGGTGTTAGCTATGAAAAAATCAACATTACAAATTGCCCTATTGACTAGCTTGGGTCTGTTTTCGATCAATGCGTTATCCGCCGATCACGCTTTGGAGCATTGCATACAAGCTGTCAAAAAAGAAAAAGCTGGCGATATGATTAAACTGGAAAAGCTGAATATAGCCGGCAAAGGCGCGTATGAACTGGAGATCAGGGATAACAATGGTCAGGAATGGGAATTCATGTGTGATGCGGACAGCGGCAAGTTGACCGAAAAAGAATCCGAAGTCAAAGACCCTAATAGCCAAGCCTTCAAGAAAAATGTCAAAGTGACCGAAGAAGATGCCGCTGTCATAGCATTGAAAGCTATCCCCGGCACCATTCAGGAAGTCGAGTATGAAATCGAAGACAATGGCGGATCCTCTTATGAATTTGATATTGTCAATGACAAAGGCGTGGAAACCAAAGTTGAAGTCGACGCCGCCACGGGCAAGATTCTTGAAACGGCTATTGAAGAATGGGAAATCGGCGAGGAATCTGACGAAAAACGTTAATTATCCGCGAGTCCGGGCTGCTCAGCTACCGGGAATTCATTGGGTTCTCAAGGCGCGCCACCTGACTGTAAGCCTGCTTCGGCAGCAACGTCTTTCCGGGGATTGCCTGAGCCGAAGACCGCGAAGCGAATCCAGAACACAAGGATGTGTTCAGCGCTCGTCATCCCTGGCTTCTGCATCCTGGCAATCTGCCGAGATGACGGCTTTTTCACTTGGCTGATTGATCTTTATAATCAGGAGGCAATTTACTCAAGCCAAGCAAGTGAATTACCCTCTTCGTATCCACGCGTCCAATTAAGTGAAATAAACCCGACAAATATCGTGAATAAATCCCAAGGTTAAGCTTGATGTAAGCCGGATAATTTCTGCTTTTTAAAGTGGAAACCCTATGCGCACCATTCTTCTATCCTTGACCATGTTTTGTTTAACCCTGCCGGCTTTTGCTCACGGGCCGACACCGCAAAAAGCCAAAGAGTCGATCACCATCAACGCACCCATAGCAAAAGTATGGGCAGCCGTTAAGCAGTTTGATGACATTGCCAACTGGCATCCCGACCTTAAAAAAAGTGAGGGTGACGGTAACAATCAATCCGGCGGAATTCGCACGCTAACCTTCAAAAATGACGCCAGTCTGGTTGAGGAACTGGATTATTACAACGAGCCGGAACACGAATACAGTTATCGGCTGAAAACTGAAAATACTGCCGCGCTTCCAACCAGCTCTCATTCTGTGGAGCTGAAAGTGGTTCATGGGGACGCGGCTGATACCAGTGTGGTAACGATTAAAAGCCGGTTTTATCGTGGTGATACAGGTAACACACCGCCGGCAAACCTGAATGACGAAGCAGCTGTCACAGCCATGACCCAATTTTTCAAAAACGGCCTGTCGGGTTTGAAAAGCAAGCTTGAATAAGGTTGGTAATGATCGAACACTAAAATAACACCACTTGGTTATGCTGGTGAGTCCGGAGCCGACGCAAAACAGGCATCAACACAGCATAAACCCACGTAACGATTGGTTTTTTATCCATCTTTAAACTAAAGAAGGGGCTGGACATGAACACACATAAAAATAAAAGCTTTGCCATGGCGCTATTGATAGTGACCAGTTTTATGGTTAATGCTAATGAAGAATATAGTCCTGCGGAATATCAACCCGCAGTTGACTATAGTGAATATGCGGGCAAAGCTGTATCAGTTGACGATTTAGACGTCAGTAATGTATCAAAGCCAGACCCAGTCATTACTGAAAAATCCGTGGAGCAAAGTGTTCAAATAAGCTCTGCCACTGCGGATACGATAGAGCATAGTGCCATCAATAGTACCGAAGCCACAGCGACGCCTAGTGTTCAAGTTGCAGCATCCAATCAAACACAGCTGATGCTGATTTTTGTGGCGGTATCGATGCTGGGCGGCTGGATGTTTTTTAGGAGAACATCTGCCAATACAACGTCACCCAGCCGTACTTCGAGTGCTGTGCTGGATTCAGCAAATAAGACTACCGGTGTCGAACGCTATTTGGAAAAGATAGCGGTTAGCAAAACCGGTGTGGATAAGTACCTGGATAGACAGGCTGAACGCATACCCAGCACAGGTGTTGCAAAATATTTGGCCAAACAGGCTGTTAGGGATGATTTGAAAAATTAGTTGATACCGCTGATTCTGTAACAGTGGCTTTGTTGCAGAATCAAGCTTCTGAGCTTTTGACGATACCTTGGCGCGTCGCTAAAAGGGTTAGTTCAGACATGGTTTTAACCCCCAGCTTTTCCTTGATCGCGGTGCTGTGATTGCAGACGGTCTTGTAGCTCAAACACAGCTTTTCGGCGGCCTCCCGGCTGGATAAGCCGCTGGATAGCAGGCAGAAAATGTCGAATTCACGGGGCGACAGGGATTTTACCTTGGCGGTTTCATCCTGATCAAAAGCCATGTTGATCGCCAGTTGTTGTGCCAGATCAGGGTCGACAAACGTGCCGCCTTCGGCAATGGTACAGACTGCGGTTACCAGAATTTCCGGTGCGTTGCTTTTGGTAATGTAACCTTTGGCACCTGCCTTGATGGCACGTGTGACATATACCAACTCATTGTGAATGCTGAATACCAAAACCTTGCAATGATGATGACGCCCCACCAGGCGACGGATACTCTCAAATCCGCCCAAGCCCGGCATGGATAAATCCATCACGACTACATCGGGATGTTGCTTGTCATAAACTTGACAAGCGGTTTCGCCGCGATCGGCTTCATAAACTTCGCCAATCCGTTCAGACAGGGACAAGTAGGTTTTATAACCTGCTCTGACGACAGCGTGATCATCTACCAGTAAAACATTGATTTTGCCGGACACTCTAAAAAAACCCCGTGGTTGCTAGTCATGAATGAAAGTGGCTCAGAAAGCATGACTTTCTAAAGCTGTTTTTCATCATGCCTATTTTTTACGGGTAACTCTATGGGAGCTTTTCCCTATTACGCCACGCAGTCCAATCGAAAAATCAATGGGAATGTTTCCGTGGTTTTTTGCGCTTAATTCCCGTTGATTTCATGGCTTCTTCCGTAACGGGGAATTGGGTGGTTTCTATACCATTTGCGTCAGCGTGGCCTGGCGGTCGATAACTTGTGATGCGGTTATGATCAATAAAGCAGTTTTGCAATAACTCACTTTGTCTGCCAGCGTCGCGCCTCTTTTTATAAAGCAATAAAAATACCTGGAGGAATCATGCAACAACAAGATTTGCGCGTAATCGGGAAAGCTGCAGCTTTATTGGCCGGCGGTATCCTCAGTGTGGCGCAACCAGCGCATGCGAATAAAGAGCTGGAACAATTATCCAAGCAAAACACCAACTGGGTGATGCAGACTAAAGATTATGCCTCGACCCATTTTAGCGAAATGATCGACATCAACATCAACAACGTCAAAAACCTGAAAGTGGCATGGTCGTTTTCGACGGGGGTGTTAAACGGTCATGAGGGTGGGCCGATTGTTGTAGACGGCATTATGTATGTGCATACCCCTTATCCGAATAATGTCTATGCGATTAATCTGGATGAACCCGATAAGATTTTGTGGCAATACAAGCCTAAGCAAAACCCGGCAGCGCGCGCTGTAGCCTGTTGTGACGTGGTTAATCGCGGCTTGGCCTATGCCCCGGCAGGCAAGGATTATCCGGCAACCATTTTTTTAAACCAGCTTGATGGTCATGTGGTGGCGATTAATGCCAAGACCGGCGAAATGTTGTGGAAAATGGAAAACTCCGACATCGCCATGGGTTCGACTCTGACTGTCGCGCCGTTTGTGGTGAAAGACAAAGTCATCGTCGGTACCTCCGGTGCTGAATTGGGGGTCCGCGGCTACGCTACGGCTTACAACATTAAAGATGGCAAACAAGCCTGGCGCGTGTATGCGACTGGTCCTGATGAAGACATTAAATTGTCTAAAGACTTTAACAGCGCCAACCCGCATTACGGCCAGTTCGGTCTGGGTTTGAAAACCTGGGAAGGCGATGCCTGGAAAATCGGCGGCGGCACCAACTGGGGTTGGTATGCTTACGACAGCGACCTGGAAATGCTGTACTACGGTTCCGGTAACCCGGCACCGTGGAACGAAACCATGCGTCCCGGTGACAACAAATGGACCATGACCATCTGGGGTCGCGACGTCAACTCCGGTGAAGCCAAATTCGGTTACCAAAAAACCCCGCATGACGAATGGGACTACGCCGGCGTCAACTACATGGGGCTGTCCGAGCAAATGGTCGACGGCAAAATGACCAAATTGCTGACGCATCCTGACCGTAACGGCTTGGTATACACCCTGAATCGTGAAAACGGCAGCTTGGTTAACGCCTTCAAAATCGACGATACCGTCAACTGGGTGAAAAAAGTAGATCTGAAAACCGGCTTACCGATCCGTGATCCTGAATACTCCACACACATGGACCACCAAGCTACCGGCATCTGCCCGTCGGCGATGGGATATCACAACCAGGGTATCGAGTCTTACGACCCCAACAAAAAACTGTTCTTCATGGGTACCAACCATATCTGCATGGACTGGGAACCGTTTATGTTGCCCTACCGCGCGGGTCAGTTCTTCGTGGGCGCGACTTTGAACATGTATCCAGGGCCTAAAGGTACCTTGGGTCAAGTCAAAGCCATGAACTCGGTCACCGGCAAAATGGAATGGGAAGTTCAAGAAAAGTTCGCGGTTTGGGGCGGTACTACTGCCACTGCCGGCGACTTGGTGTTCTACGGCACCCTAGACGGCTACATCAAAGCCCGTCATTCCAAAACCGGCGAAGAGCTGTGGAAGTTTAAGTTGCCATCCGGTGTTATCGGCCATCCGATTACCTATAAACACAACAATAAACAGTATGTGGCGATTTACTACGGTGTCGGCGGCTGGCCCGGCGTAGGTCTGGTATTTGACTTGGCAGACCCAACTGCCGGTCTGGGTGCAGTGGGTGCGTTCAAGGAATTGGCGCACTACACGCAAATGGGCGGCGGCGTGATGGTGTTCTCTCTGTAAAACGTAGGTCGGGTTAGCGATAGCGTAACCCGACATTGATTGCCAATTGTTGGGTTACGGCTTTGCCTAACCCAACCTACCTATTTGAAGAATATCCATGAAAACAATAATACGCGTTTTTACTACTTTGGCCCTGTACATGGGGATTGTCAGTGCTCACGCCGAACAATCGACATTGAAAGTCTGCACAGCAGAGAACGAAATGCCTTACTCCAATAAGGACGGCGCAGGTTTTGAAAACAAACTGGCGCACTATCTGGCGGAACAGATGGGTCGCAAATTGGAAACAGTGACCTGGAACGATCCGCGCTATTTCATTCGCGACTTTGTTGATAAAGGCTTGTGTGACGTGGTGATGGGTGTTGATCACGGCGATCCACGCCTGTTCACCACGGTGCCTTATTACCGGTCCGGTTATGTGTTTATCAGTCGCGAGCAGGATGGGCTGGACCTGAAAAATTGGGATAGTGACGCCTTGAAAAAAGCCAAACGGATTGCTTTTGTCCCCGGTACACCAGCAGAAACCATGCTGAGAGTGATTGGTCGCTACAACGACATGTTCAATTATCAGCAGGAGTTGGTGGGCTTTAAATCCAGGCGTAATCAGTACATCAAGTATGAAACGGAAAATCTGGTGAAGGAAGTGTCATCAGGCAAAGCTGAGGTTGCCGTGTTATGGGGACCCGCTGCGGCACGATATGTCAAGGCGTCTGAAGTTCCGCTGACCATGACGGTCATTCCGGATAATAACCAACGTGCCGATGGTGAAAAAGTCGGATTTCATTACAGCACGGCGATTGGCGTGCGTAAGGGTGAAGTGGCTTTGTTGGAACAGCTCAATAAATTAATCAGAGATAAGCAAGACGATATTGACGAGTTGCTGGAGGCGGAAGGCATTCCGTTGTTAGAGCAGCCCGAAACCAATGTGTCCATGAATTAACAGGAAATACCACGAGATGAAATTTAAAACCATTATTAGCAGTACCGTTCTGGGCGCAGCCATGTTGGCGATACCCGCGGCGCATGCCGACATCACCTTGCGTCACGCTTTGACCGGGGAAGCGCTGGACTTGAGCTTTGCCAAAAAAGGGGGGCATACTGAAAAATTCAAGCAATTCATGCAAACCGGTAAAAACCCCTATAACGGCGATGAAGAAGCTGTCAAAAAAGGCGAAAGTCTTTACATGACGGGTTGTTCTGGCTGCCATGGTCACGAGGCCGAAGGTAAGTTGGGTCCCGGTTTAGCTGACGATTACTGGACCTATCCACGCGGCTTGACCGATCAGGGGTTGTTCGAAATCTTGTTTGGCGGCGCTAACGGCATGATGGGTCCGCAGTACGTCAACTTCAGTACGGACGACATGCTGCACATCATGGCTTTCATTCGCCATATTTACAAAGGCGATCCTAAAAAAGCCGAGTGGTTGAAATAAGCCACACCTATTAATTATCAGGAGATCAACATGAAACGACTATTGATTATGAGTGCAGTACTTACAGTATTGGGATTGTCAGGTATGGCGCATGCCTACGACGGTACCAAATGTAAAGAACCCGGCGTTTGCTGGGAGCCTAAACCCGGTTATCCCGATAAAGTCGCCGGCAGTAAATATGACCCCAAGCACGACCCGAACGAGCTGAACAAACAAGCGCAATCGATCAAGGAAATGGAAGCCCGCAATGCCAAACGTACCGAAGTGTTGAGCAAAACCGGCAAGTTTGTTTACGACACTGAGGCTAATTGATAACCGATATTTGTGTGAAAAATAGGTATCTATTCTGCGTAGGTTGGGTTTACCCACAGGGCATAAAAGCTCGATAGAGCATAACCCAACAATCGAAGCCATCAGTACCGATGAGTCGACGTGTTGAGTACGGCTAACGCCTAACCCAACCTACGCAAATGGTTGGTATCGGTTGGCTGTTTCAGTTAATAGATACGATGATTTTCGTTCAGGATGGCGAAAATCAACCTAGTAAGCCAGATAATTCAGGCTTGCTTTTTAGCGTCGATCTCAACGGAATCTATGATCTACGCGCCTAAACCAAGAAACCTCAATACTCCGGTAACCCCCTTTGCCGGAGCTTTTTTATGAGCATGAATACAGAACATCACCTCAGCGATTGGCGCGATAAAGCGCTGCAATTTGAACAACAGATCAATCGTACCGTAATCGGCCAAAGTCAGCCTGTGCGCGATTTATTGCTGGCGGTATTTGCACGTGGTCATGTATTGCTGGAAGGCCAGGTCGGCGTCGGCAAAACCACGTTGCTGCGAGCGATGGCGCAAGGCTTGGGAGGCCAATATCAGCGCATTGAAGGCACTATCGATCTGATGCCGTCTGATTTGATTTATTACACCTATTTGAACAGCGAAGGCCGCCCGTGTGTCGATCCGGGGCCATTGCTGAAACAAGGCGAAAAACTGTCGATTTTCTTCTTTAATGAAATCAATCGCGCTCGCCCGCAAGTGCATTCATTGTTACTACGGGTGATGGCCGAGCGGAGCGTCAGCGCCTTCAATCGCGATTACCAGATGCCGCATGTGCAGGTATTTGCTGACCGCAATCGAGTCGAGCGCGAGGAAACCTTTGAATTGCCTGCTGCGGCCCGTGATCGCTTCATGATGGAAATCAGCATCAACACCCCCGTTGACGATACGGTGCTGGATGCATTGATGTTCGACAGCCGATTTCACGATGTCGATACATTGATCGAGAGCATCGATAGCGGCATGCTGGCTTACTACCAGCTCAACCAACTGGCAGCGACTATTCAAAACAGCGTACAGACCAGTCCAACTTTACATCGTTACGCGTTGGCACTTTGGAAAGCCAGTAGCCAGCCTGATTTATTTGGCATTCAACTCAGCGACGTGGATATGGGACAACTGATTCTTGCGGGGGCGAGTCCCAGGGGCATGAGTTATTTCATCCGTGCAGCAAAAGTGAGGGCGTGGCTGGAGGGCAGGGATATGTTGTTGCCGGAAGATATGCAGGCGGTGTTTCAGGTGACCATGGCGCATCGGATTTTTTTGAATCCGATTTATGGGTATCGGCGGGAGGAGTTGATGCCGGAGTTGGTTGAGGGGATTTTGGAAAATATTGCCGCGCCATGACTTTTTGTTGATTGTAGGGGGGGACACGGCTTTTTGTGCCCACGCGTTACGAGGCTTTGAATGGATTGTAGGTTTGCTGTTTGGTGTCGCTATCGCGACGAGTTTTTAAAGTCGGGTCTCGGCTCGACAGCCGAGGTACTTTCTTTTGCTTGCCCAAAAGAAAGTACCCAAAGAAAACGGCACCCCATGCCGCGTGTTTCCTGCGCTCCGAAGGCTTTGAACGGGGTTTTTCGAAGGGGCATCCCAGCCCCTGCGAAAAACGCGATGCATCCCTGCATCGCCCCTAAAGGGCTGATCCGTTCAAAGCCTCCGGTGCTCGGCGCGGCATAAGGGGATTAACCCCGGCATGATTAGATTTTTTATGACGAATGCTGATAGGCAATCCGCCAAATGACAATAAGCAATGTTCACATGTTAAGGAAATTACGGAGTTGCTAGCCACTCACGCATTTTTAATTGAAGGTGTTCTTCCAGGTCGTCGGTTTTATATAACCCCCATTCGAGTCCAGCATAAATCATTATGTCTTGCTCGATTTTTGAAGGGGATCGATTCAGAACATTGTTTGCAGTTGTTACGTAATCTATTCCTTTAAGTAAATGATTTGGTGAGGTGGCAATGTAGTGGTTTGCGGAAAGTTTTGCTGCTGAATCGCGGTTTAAAGTACAGGAAGTCATTTTCGGTTCTCTTAAAAAGGATGAAGATAAAATTTTAACAATGCCCTGGAAATAATGCAAGTATATGTTTTATAAGGAAAAAATGTGTCAAGTGACACGGCGTCAGAGAATGTTGAATGGGTGGTTGGGTGGTATCCCCTCTGCCGCGCCGAGCACCGGAAGGTTTGAACGGATCGGCCCGCAGGGGCGCGGCAGGGATGCCGCGCGTTTTACGTAGGGGCTGGGAAGCCCCTTCGGAAAACCCCGTTCAAACCTGAGGAGCGCAGGGAATAAGCGGCGGCGGGGTGTCGTTTCTTTTGGGTACTTTTCTTTGGACAAGCAAAGAAAAGTACCTCGGCTGTCGGGCCGAAACCCGACATACAAAAAAACGTCGCGATAGCGACACATAAAAAACAATGAACATCAAAGAACTAACCCAAAAAATTATCCCGAAAGCAGGCCTAAGCCACTACACCGAAACCTACCTAACCTGGACCGGCGTCGGCCTGATCGGATCATTTATCGCCACCAGCCTGGATGGTCAAGCCGAGCTGGCTTATGCGGCTTATTACACCAACGCGGTCAACGATGCGGTGGGTTACAACTTCTGGATTTTACTGGCTGTCATCGGATTGTTGCTGTTTAGCGTCAGTCTGCCGGTGATTTATCTGTCACTTTATGTGCCGCAAGCTCAGTTCGTCGCCAATCAATTAAGACGTTTAAGTTACACCTTCTTCCTGGTGGCTTTCGATGAAGGTGGCTTGATGATCGGTATTTTGATCGCCAATTTTCTGCATACCAGCGACAAGATGGCGCTATTGGCCGATAAGTCTTTTCTATTCAGTGATGTTGGCATTTTCCCCATCTTGGCATTGCTGTTGGTGAACTCCTGTTTATGGTTGTTGGGAGAGTCTATTTACAACCGCGACGACAAAAGCTATTCAGGCCTCGTCACCCTGCTGATACAGACTCCTCTGAAATATCTGGCCCCGCTGTATCTAAGTCTAACGGGTATCGTGGTGTATTTGATTGTGCATCAATAAATCCTATGCAAAAGCCCATTGAATCCTTTCATTACCGGCTGGCGTATCCCGGTCACAGCGTATTTCCTGGTGCGCATCCGGGGCAAATGGTCGGTAGTGGTCAATTGTTCAAACGCCACGAACCCTTGCTGGTCAGTCCCGATCCACGCCGGATTGATTTACGCGCCAGTTTGCTGGACCCCTTTCAACAGTATCGGGTGCGGGTGTTTCAGCAGCACAGCAAATTGACGGTGTATGTGATTGCTGATCTATCAACATCGATGGTCGATAAACTGCCAGCGCTGGGTGAATTAGTGTTGTCCGCAGCGCAATCAGCGCTGCAAATGGGCGATAGTTTTGGTTTTATAGGCTGCAGTCATGCCATTGATCATCAATGGATTTTGCCGGCAGGATCTGCCATGCAGCCGGTTCGGGCCTTGGTGAATCGGCTACAGACATTACGCGCGCAAAGCCGCGCCGAGAGTTTGTCGCATGTCGCCCCACTACTGCCTCACAAACGCTGCTTAGTGTTACTGGTGACGGACGGTCATTTCTCTCTTCAAAAATTGCAGGCCATTTTGCGACCGCTGACGCAGCATGCCGTGGTGCCAATCGTGTGGTGGCAAACCAATGAATATAGCAACTTACCGGACTGGGGATTGGTGCGCTTTAAAGATGCCGAAAGTCGCCGCAGCCGAACCTTATTGATGCGTCCGGTATTGAAACAACGCATCATTCAAACATTTGAACAGCGCCGTCTGCAGTTACGGCAGTGTTTTCGTGCTTTCGGCATGGAGCCGTTGTTTTTGAGTAATGATTATCGGGCAGACACTTTGAACCGTTATTTTCAACAGCAGGCTTTATGAAACGCTGGATTCCATTAAATTCCCATCACCACGAGTTTGTCGAAGGGCGCTCCACACTCGGTTTCGACAAATGCAGTCTGAAGGGCGCGATAATTATTTGGGTTGTAATGCTATGTCTGTCTTGTGGTTTATTGAGTGGCTGCAGTGCGCTGTTGCCGTCGCCCATCAGCCGCTTTGAATTACAAACGCCACGGCCTTTTGGCTATGTGATCGGTGATGAAATCCAGCATCGGCTGGTCATCGAAACCCGTCAGGACGTGACGTTCAATCCCGACAGCCTGCCCAAACAGGGCGCACTGAATCGCTGGTTGAATCTGAATCAGGTCAGTGTAGCAACCGACACTGACAGTGGTGAGTTAGTCGTCGATCTAAAGTATCAAGCCTTTTACGCGCCGAATGAAGTCAAAATGCTCAGCGTGCCGGGCTTTACCTTACGCTTCAATCAGTCCGGCAAAACCATCGAGCAGGCCGTGCCGGAATGGCATTTCACCTTGTCGCCCATCAAGGAATTGGCGGTCAGAAAAGATGAGGATGGCCTGAATTACATGCGCCCGGATGCTGTGCCGCAGCCTTTATCGGATAGTCAGCAATGGCTAGCTGTCTATGCCAGCCTGAGTCTGGGTTTAATGACCAGTGTATATCTGGCATATTTGTATGGCTTTTTCCCGGTTTGGCCCAAGCAACGGATTTTCAAACGCGCACTGCGGGAATTGAGCAGCAAGTCGCAAGCTGACATGCCGCGCGGCTTGGCGGTGGTTCATCACGCGTTTAATGTTTTAAATGATCAACCCTTGTTTAAACACCGCTTAGCCGGGTTTTATCAAACGCATGCTGAATACCAATCCGCCGCCGAACAGATAGACTGGTTTTTCAATTTCTCCAATGCGGTATTGTTTGCCGGAAAGCAGGATTTTGCCGCCGACGATTGGCAGAAATTGCAGGATTTATGTCGGGTTTGTCGGGATATAGAGTGCGGTAAGCGATGACTGATCTGGCTTTCGAAACGCCTTGGGCGCTGATGGGTTTACTGCTGATTTTCTTGCCGTTGTTGCGCAGCCCTATGCAGGCAACCACATACCCCTGGTTGGACATCATCCCGGTCGACCCTTTATCGCAACTGATCAATGTCTTGATAAGGGTATTGGCTATGGCGGCGTTTGCAGCTTTATTTCTAGGTTTGTCCGGATTGCATCGCAAGGCGCAACACGTCGAACGCATCGGCCATGGCGCGCATATCGTCATGCTGCTGGACCGCAGTAACAGCATGGATCACAGTTTTGCCGGCAAAGCCCCGAGCGGCAATGACGACGGCAGGGATGCCGGAGGTAGAGCAACGCAGGGAGCGGTTGCCGAGCAGTCCAAAGCCGATGCGGCCAGACATTTGTTGACTCAGTTTGTAGATCACCGCCCACACGATTTAATCGGCATTGCCGAATACAGCACCTCGCCGCTATTCGTCATGTCACTGACCGAAAACAAACAGGCCATACATGCAGCGATTGATGCCACGACCACCCCGGCACTGGCCTATACCAATATCAGCAAGGGCTTGAGTATGGCCTTGTCATTTTTTGATCATCAACCGGTGAACGGCTCGCGCATTTTGTTGCTGGTATCGGATGGGGCGGCGGTGATCGATCCGGACAGTGAAGCCGCGTTGCGGGTGTTATTTAAACAACAGCAAGTGCGTTTGTATTGGCTATTTCTGCGTACCGACAATAGCCCCGGCATTTTGGTTCAGCCAGACGACCCGCGGGATGACAATGCTCAGGCCATGCCTGAACTCTACCTGCACCGGTTTTTCTCCAGCTTGAATATTCCCTATCACGCTTATGAAGCCGAAAATCCGGATGCTATGCAAAAGGCGATCAACGACATCAATCAGTTGGAGCAAATGCCGTTGCATTACCTGCAAGCCATTCCCAAACAGGATTTATCCGGTTTGTGTTACCGCTGGCTGACAGGATTGATTGCCTGCTTATTGGGGTTGAAGTTTTGTGAGGTAAGAAGAATATGAGAGCTTTGAAGCACCGGATGATTTGGGGGCTGCTGCTGACTTGTCTGCTGGCGGCATGCATGCAGCTATGGCAAATCCAGCGGATACACCGCGAGAATCAGTGGATGATTGAATTAGCCAAGGGACATGACATTGGCATCGAACAGTTGGCGAATGCAGCGCCACAAATACGTCTTGCCCGAGCGGTATATTTGCGGCAAAAGCAGCGCTACAACGAAGCACTGGATACCTTGAGCGTGATTGTCGGCCAGGGCGACAGCACCTTGCAGGCGCAAAGTCGATACAACCTGGGCAATGTGTATCTGAATCAAGCGATGACCGAAGTAGACGCCGGGCGCATCAATCAAGCCATGCCGTTGTTGACATTGGCAAAACAGGCTTATCGGCAAGCCCTGGCGTTGGATAGCGGCTATTGGGATGCCAAATACAACCTGGAATTAGCGATGCGTTTGTTGCCGGAGTTCGATCGTATCAGTCAAACCGAAGCCGATGATGATGCTGCCAAGCCATCACAGCTTTGGACCACGCTGCCGGGATTTCCCAGAGGCTTACCGTAACAACGCTATCGGAATACTGTCTTGAAACCGCTTCTTAAAGATTATCGCGCCTGGTGTTTGGCTTTGGCATTAATGCTATTGCTGCTGATGGCATTATTCCCCACGCGAATGGAAACGCAGTCAGTATATAACCTGATGGCTGTGGTTGATATTACCCGCAGCATGAATGCCGAGGACTATCAACGGGATGGCAAACCCATCAGTCGGCTGGAATTTGTCAAACGCAGTCTGCGTGAGTTGGCTGCCAGCTTGCCGTGTCAGTCCAAACTGGGGATAGGTGTGTTTACCGAGCGACGTTCCAGCATTTTGTTTGAACCCATCGAAGTCTGCGCCGGTTATTCCGAACTGGATAAAGCCATTGCCGCTTTGGATTGGCGCATGGCCTGGGCGGCTGATAGCCGTATCGCCAGTGGCTTGCTGAATACGCTGCAACTATTGTCGGCTAAGGATACGAATGTATTGTTCATGACGGATGGGCAGGAAGCGCCGCCATTGAATAGCCGTTATAAAACCGACTTTTCCGGGCTAAAAGGCAAAGTTAAAGGCCTTATTGTCGGTGCGGGGGATTTGCAAGCTGTCGCCATTCCAAAATTCGACCAAAAAGGCCAACGCATCGGCGTGTATGGCCCGGACGATGTGCCGCATCGATCCTCGTTTGGTGAGTCTGATCTGAATCCTGAAAAAATCGAAGGCTATGACGCCCGTAATGCCCCGTTTGGTAAGCAGGCAGCAATCGGTAATGAGCACCAAAGCGCCTTGCAGGAAAATTATCTGCAGCAACTGGCGGCGGAATCAGGCCTTGCCTATCATCGTTTGCAAGGTAGTGACTTGCTTTATGAAGCAGTTAAAAGCGCCGAGATTGGCTCAGTGAGCAGGGTGGCTTCGGATATTCGAGCTTATTTCATTGTGATGGTATTGGTGTTGATAGTGGTGATATTCATATAAGGTAAACCGTTCGTGCTGAGCAAAGTAAGCCTCCTTCGGGCGCATGGCGATAACCGGAAACAGACGCTGTTTGATGCGGTTTTTCAAATTTTTCGATTAGCCATAAGTAATTGATTTTATGACTATAAACAAGCTGTTTCTTGAGAGAAAAGCCGAAGTCTCGGACAGGCTCTTAGGGGGGCGCCTGCATCGCCAAAGCCGCTTGATAAAGCAATTTCTTGCGCTGACCGGTAATTTCGGTTGCCAGGGCCACGGCGGTTTTGATCGAGCATTCAGCCAGTAATAGTCGCAGTATTTTCAGCTGTTCTTCATTGAGAGTTTGCTCATCCGTTTCAATTTTCCGACCGGCCACGATTACCACGAATTCGCCTTTGCGCATGTTTTCATTGCTTTGTACTTGCAATAAAGCTTCTGCCAGAGGTGCTTTTAAAATGGTTTCATGTAGCTTGGTGATTTCGCGGGCGATGACAATTTCGTGTTCGACAGGGAATATACCGGCCATGTCTTCCAGCGCAGCCTGAATACGGTGGCTGGATTCGTAAAAAGCCCAGGTAGTGGCATCGGTGAGTTTATCCTGGAAAAAACGTTTACGGGCCGATGCAGTGCGAGGCAGGAAGCCTTCAAAGGTAAAGCGGGTGATGGGCAAACCGGAAACCGATAATGCAGCGATCAAGGCGCAAGCACCCGGAATAGGGCTGACTTCAATACCGGCCAGTTTGGCCAACTTGACCAGTGGCAAGCCAGGATCGCTCAGTAGTGGCGTGCCGGCATCGGATACCAGGGCAATGCATTGACCGGTTAGAATTTTATCCACCAAACCTTGTGACGCATGTTCTTCATTGTGCTGGTGCAGGGAAATCAGCGGTTTATTGATGCCGTAATGTTGCAACAACATTTTGACGTGGCGAGTATCCTCGGCGGCGATTAAATCCACCTGTTTCAATACCTCGACCGCGCGAAAACTGAAATCCGCCAGATTACCTATTGGTGTGGCAACCACGTATAATTTTCCGGACATCTATTTTCTGGCCCTCTGCTGTTATGCCTGATTCGAAATTGGTTTTTATTATGCCCCGTCGGCTGCTGAGTTGCTGGATTTTTGCAACGCTTTTTCTGGCTGCCTGTGCGGATAACCCGGTAAAAAACAGGACACAGCTGGAAGTCAAAACCCAGACGCCGCGGCGTCCGCCCGCATCTGAAAGCGTTAAAACCTATGGTTTGGCGGATAATCAAAGACAACAACGCTTGTTAAAGGCGGATACCCTGATACAAGCAGGCGATACTCTGGCTGCCCGCAAAGAACTGGATTTGATCAATGAAGCGGAATTGCCCCCCGAGCTACGGGGAAAATTTAATCTGTTGGATGCGCAAATCGCCTTAAGCATGGGTGATGCCGAGCAGGCGATAAAACGCTTGAAAATGATTCGTCCTGGATTGTTATCGGCGCAGGACAAAATTAATTACTATCAATCGTTGGCGTTTGCCAATGTATTGCAGGGCGATGTGCTACAAGGCGTCAATGCGCGTTTGAAGCTAAGTAATTTGTTGCACAATCCGCAGCAGCAACAGGCCAATATCTCGGCCATTGTCGATATGCTCAGCGTATTGCCGGAAGAAACCCTGCAGGACAGACCTGAAATAGCCGGCGAATTAAGCGGCTGGATGTCGTTGGCAAAAATACTCAAGCAACGCGGTCAGCAAGGCGTTAATTTGGCTGGTCAAATCCGTCAGTGGCAACAGGATTTTCCCGGTCACGCCGCCAATGCCGAGTTTTTACAGGCTTATTTGAGTATGCCAGTGCCTCCAGCCGCGATAGAGGAATCTGAGGTCGTCGATCAAACGCAACCCACCGCAGGTCAGCCGATAGCAGGCGGAATGGTGGCCGTGTTATTACCAACCTCTGGGGCTTATGCAGTCGCAGGCAAGGCCATCAAAGCCGGCTTGCAGGCTGCTTATCGTTTGGCAGCCAGCGCTACACCGCAACTACCGTTGAAATTTTATGACAGTGACCAGAATGACATTGGTAGCATTTACCAACAAGCAGTTGCCGATGGAGCCAAGTATGTTATCGGGCCGCTAGTGAAGGAACACATTCAGTCCTTGGCACAAAATACCCTTTTGAGCGTGCCGGTTTTGGCCTTGAATCATGTCGAAAATATCGGCCAAACCCATTTGTATCAGTTTGGCTTGAGTCCTATAGACGAAGCAGAGGCTTTGGCGCATAAAGCACAACAGGAGGGTAGGCAAAGTGCGCTGATACTGGTGCCCAAGACCACTCAAGGGGACCGTATCGGCAATTATTTGGCCGCATCCTGGCAAAGTCATGGCGGCACCGTGGCTGGGGTACAAAGTTATGATCCTCGTCAACATGATATTGGGGCGATGTTGACACAATTGATCACCTCATCCAGTTACCCAAGCGGGCAAACGCCGCCCCGAGCTGTGTTGCTTAGCGCTAATGTCGATACAGCGCGCGAACTGGCACCGCAATTGAAGTATCATCAAAGTAATGATTTAGCGGTGTATGCCATGCCCAATATGTATACGGGCACCCCAAATCCAGTGCAGGATGCCGAGTTGGGCTTGTTCAGTTTTTGTGATATTCCCTGGCTGTTTGACAGTTATTACAGTGGCCCGTTAAGTCAATCTGCGTTGCAAAACAGTCTGCAGGGCATACCGGATAGTTCCAGTCGCTTGGTGGCGTTGGGTATTGATGCGTACAATCTATTGGGGCATTTGGATCAACTGGCCGCCTCACCCTATAACGGCGCCACCGGACACTTGTCCTTAGGTCAGGATAATCGCATTACCCGCAAGCTGGTTTGTGCGCAATTCAAAGGCGGTGTGCCGCAACCGAGTGGCTATGCCGAGTAAGCATGTTTGGTAAATCCAGGCCTGCACATTTGCTTAAGGGCGAGACTGCCGAACAGCAAGCTCTTGTCTATTTGCAACAGCAAGGATTACAGCTAGTTTGTAGTAATTTTCGCTGCAAGTTAGGCGAGCTGGATTTGGTGATGAAGGAGGGTGAGGCGTTGGTAATTGTCGAGGTGCGCTTTCGAAAATCCGAACAATTTGGCGGTGCCTTGGCCAGTATTACCGCGCAAAAACAGGCCCGTATCGTCGCTGCCACGCAACACTATGTCATAATCAACCGTTTGAGTCATATGGCGATTCGTTTTGATGTGGTGGCCCTGTCCGGGGCAGGCCCTATCAATTGGATTAAAAACGCATTTCAAACCTAATATCTATGAGCTTACAAGACCGCATCATCAATCACTTTTCCGACAGCATTCAGACCAAGCAGGATGCCATGGCCAGCTTATGCGAGCTGATCGAATTTGCCTCGCAAAAAATCGTTGAGGCTTTGGTGAATGACAAGAAAGTGTTGACCTGTGGCAATGGTGGTTCAGCAGGGGATGCGCAGCATTTTTCATCGGAGATGTTGAATCGTTTTGAGCGCGAACGGCCTGCCTTGCCGGCGATTGCCCTCAGTACCGATACCTCTACCATCACCTCGATCGCCAACGATTACCACTACGACGAAATTTTTGCCAAGCAAATCCGCGCCTTGGGGCAGGCCGGAGATATTTTGTTGGTGTACACCAGCAGCGGTAATTCCGGCAATATCCTCAAAGCGGTGAAAGTGGCGCACGACAAAGATATGACCGTGATTGCTCTGAGCGGCAAAGACGGTGGTGCGCTGGCTGGGGTGCTTAACGAAGCGGATATTGAAATCCGGGTGCCGTCCGGATCAACCGCCCGCATTCAGGAAGTACATCTGTTGATTTCACATTGTCTATGCGATTTGATCGATCATCAGTTGTTTGGCGGCTAGCGCCAAATTCCGTTAGTCAATCAAGAATTTGGTTGCAAATAACGTCCAGAAATTCGGGTGTTACCAAGGCACGGTTTACGCTTCCCTCTTTGATAAAGAGAGGTTGAGGGAGATTCTTCAAATAAATCCCCCACGGCCCTTGCTTCGCTCACCCTCTTTTTCAAAGGGCGACGTTCTGTTTGGCGAAAGCCTAAATTCACTATCAATCAACCCGAAATAACACCTAACTTATTGATTTTTTGAGCGAGAAATTTTGCCTGAAAGATATTCAAAACCAGTTGCTTGATCATGATTATTTCTGCAATTTACTGACCGTTAAAAAAGCTTGCAAAGCCTGATTTAATAGGTGTAATGTTCCGTCAGCGGTATGGAAACGTCAGATTATTCACAGATTTACAAATCACAACTTTTGAAAGAAAAGCCTCAATTTGTAGCTAATCAGCAAATACGTTTTCACCCTAACAATGTCGTTTTAGTTATATGCGGCTGTAATAAAACAACGCACTATCCTGTCGTTTGTTTATAACAAAAATATCCTTACCAGAGATTTACTATGTCCAAATTCCCGATCGATCTCGGCGCTTATCAGCGCGTTACTTTAGACCCCAAAAACCCAATCTTGACTGACGCGCAACGCGCCAGCCTGAAAGCCAACATACAATTGTGCCGTGACGCCATTGTCTATTTCACAGCAAATGGTGCTGCCCGCGGTGTGGGTGGTCATACCGGCGGTCCATACGACACTGTGCCGGAAGTCATGATCATGGATGCCCTGTTCCATAGTTCCAATGATTTTGTACCTGTGTTCTTTGACGAAGCGGGACACCGTGTAGCAACACAATATTTGATGTCTACCCTGAACGGTGATTTACCGGCAGAGCGCTTGATAGAATACCGCGCCGCGCATTCGCACCTGCCGGGTCACCCCGAATTGGATTTCACCCCCGGCGTAAAATTCAGCTCCGGTCGTTTGGGCCACATGTGGCCGTATGTCAACGGTGTGGCCATCGCCAACCCGGACAAAACCCTGTTTTGCCTGGGTTCCGACGGTTCGCAACAGGAAGGTAACGATGCCGAAGCGGCGCGTCTGGCCGTAGCTCAAGGTTTGAACGTCAAGCTGATCATCGACGACAACAATGTCACCATCGCCGGTCACCCATCCGAGTATCTGAAAGGCTGCAGCACCGCTAAAACCCTGGCTGGCCAAGGCGTCACTGTGCTGGAAGGTGACGGCGAAGACCTGGATGATTTGTACAAACGCATCATCACCGCCATCAACACCCCGGGCCCGGTCGCGGTCATCAACTATCGCCCAATGTGCCCAGGCATTGTAGGATTGGAAGGCTCGACTCACGGCCATGACGTGGTTTCCGTGAAAGTCGCGCTGGAATATCTGGAATCACGGGGTCAACAAGCGGCTGCCGATGCGCTGCGCGAAGTCAAAGCACCGAAAAATGACGCGGTATTTTTAGGTTCCAGTGACAAATGGGATGCCAACCGCAACGTCTTCGGCGACGCCTGCGTGGACGTTTTGGGTCGTTTGTCTGAAGCAGAACGGGTTGCCAAAGTCCGCGTTGTGGATAGCGATTTGGAAGGTTCTTGCGGTCTGTTCAAAATTCATAAAGCCTTCCCGGAAGTATTCATCTCCTCCGGCATCATGGAGCGCGGCAATTTCTCCGCAGCCGCCGGCTTTGGTATGGAAGCAGGCAAACAAGGTATTTTCGGCACCTTCAGCGCGTTTTTAGAGATGCTGATGTCTGAAATCACCATGGCCCGTTTGAACAAATCCAACGTGCTGAGCCATTTCTCGCATTCCGGCATCGATGACATGGCCGACAACACCTGCCATTTCGGTTTGAACAACATGTTCGCCGATAACGGTTTGAGCGATGGTTACGACACCAAACTGTATTTCCCAGCTGATCCGTTGCAAATGAAAGCCTGTGTGGAAAAAGTGTTCTTCGATCCAGGTCTACGCTTCATCTTCTCCACCCGGTCCAAAGTACCGACCATTCTGGATAGCAACGGCAACGAGTTCTTCGGCGGCGACTATACGTTCGTCCCAGGTAAAGACGAACTAATCCGCGAAGGCACAGCCGGATACATCGTCAGCTTCGGTGAGGCCCTGTATCGCGCACTGGACGCGGTTGAGCGCTTGAAACAACAAGGCGTCGATGTGGGCTTGATCAACAAACCGACCCTGAATGTCATCGATGAAGACATGCTGGCCAAAATCGGCAAATCACCGAAAGTGATGGTGGTTGAGTCATTCAATCGCAAAACCGGTCTGGGTAGTCGGATGGGTACGTGGTTGCTGGAGCGCGGCTACACACCAAAATACGATTACATTGCGACACATAAAGAAGGTTGTGGCGGCTTGTGGGAGCAATTCCCGCATCAAGGCATTGATCCTGCCGGCATCATGGCCAGCTTTTTAAAAGGCTAAGCCATCAAAACCAGGGCACAAGGAAGTGCCTGTTTTTTATAATAATAAAAACCATTAATAAATTATGTCTGCAATTATTTATCTATTAACCGTTGTATATTTTTCGTATGTTATTCATGTCGTGCTCGGCGACCAAATCAAAGCATTCATCAAGAAAGATACCGCTACTCATTAAGCAATGTAGGATGGGCTAAGCAACACGCAGCTCATCCTGATTTCGATGGGCATCCAAGCGTAAGCTAAGCTTGCACAGAATGGTTTCGATTGATTCATAGAATAAAAAATGCAACAAAATCAATATCCTTGTGAAGCTAATGATTTTTATCAGCCTCATGTGGCGTTATTGATTCAAAGTTATCAACGTTTATTGAATCGGTCGATTTTTGACGGTACTGCTGGGCAGGATTTGGGTCGGCGAGTATTTGCTGCCGATTTTGCATTACTCTCGCACAATACGGATGATGATCCGCTATTCAATTACGCCAACCAAACCGCTTTGAATGTATTTGAATTGAGTTGGGATGAGTGTATGGGCATGCCATCCCGCTTATCAGCCGAGCCGATTAATCAACAGGCTCGCGAACGATTGCTGGCAGACGTCACGCGCAATGGGTTTATCGATAATTATACCGGTGTGCGTATCTCCAAAACCGGCAAGCGCTTTCAAATTCAAAACGCCGTAGTCTGGAATGTCTACGACAGGCAAGGTATTTTTCACGGCCAAGCAGCCATTTTCAGTGAATGGGTCTTTATATAAGATATTGATTGATTGATTGATTTATTGTTTAAGTTAATTCAGGCTGGAGACTCTTAGGATTTCGCCAAAAATACATCCCTCTTTTTCAAACAGGGGGTGAGTAAATCGTGCTTTGGTCAGAGCCAGAATTTCTGGACGTTATTTGCAACCAAATCCTTATCGGCGAGTGGCTAAACGGGTGTTTGAGCGTGTGCCCGGCGTGATAGGCTGGGTTTGACGATGCACACCCAGCCCATTACTGAATCTTAAATGTGCTTATTCGAAAGAAACTTCTTCCAAACTGGCTAAACAGCCAAATCTTCTCGCCAGTTCCTGTAACTCGCTTGCTGTGTGGTAGTTAACAACATTGTTGGTCTTTAAATCGACAATTTCATATTCAACAATGGGGTCGCTGCTTTCAAGTCTTGGCTTGTACTTCAGCAGTTTTTTTGATTCTTTTGCCAGCTTACGGTTAAGTCTGGTAGTCAGCGCTTGAATTGAAACCAGTTTTTTCATGCTCAATCTCCATGCTTTTAGTTGAGTGACTGAGTATAGGAGAATATGTCCAACTATGAAATCGGCATGTATCTAAAAAGTTTCGATTGGCTCAGGCTTTTACATTCACATTTTTAATGTCGGGTGGCTAGGAGCCTGTCCGAGAATAGAGAACCTGCTACGGAAAAGCCCTTTTGGCCAGAATTCCCGCTCATTTTCGTTAAATAGCACCACTATTCGCCTCAAATGATCAAAAAATCTGGCTCAAAATAGCTTTCCCTCGCGACGATTCCTATTCTTGGACAGGCTCCTAGAAGAGCTGGAGATATAAGCCTTCTAAAATTTTCTAATGGGTATCTATTCAGCGCTCATTGATTTTTATGCGTTCAGGTAAACAAGATTTGGTGTAGGGGCGAATACATTCGACCCTACAACGCACGCTGAATAGTGACACAAAATAACTAATGCAAGCGCTCGGTGTAGTGCAGATTTATCCGGCACAGTGCGCATGAATTTGCACCTAAATCTGACGAACTTGTTTCATGTGCGTTCCTTGCCTGTTTTTAACTTTTGTTGCTGTAGAGCCGATGTTTGGGGATTGGGCCAAATACAATGGCTGACATTTCGAAAACATTCATCCTGGAGGGCAGTCACTGTAAGGTTTTTGCTTTGCATCAGAACTGATTGAATACAGGGTATTTGTGATGTTTTCGACGCATGGCTATTACCCCTTCAATTGAACAAAATCGCTGATGTTCTGGTCGGAAGTGGCATTCGCTTATAATGAATCCCATTTTTAGCCCATTACCCAAGGAATCAGTTTATGAAATCTAAAACCGCCATTTTACTGCTGAATTTAGGCACACCTGATAGCCCTAGCCGTTGGGATGTCGGCAGTTATTTGGGACAGTTTTTAAATGATCCACGGGTGATCGATATTCCCTGGCTGGCCAGAAAGATTTTGGTTAACTGCATCATCGTGCCGTTTCGTTCAGGCAGTTCGTCCAAACTGTATAAAGCCATTTGGGATAAGCAGTCCGGCTCGCCGTTATTGAAACACACCCAGGACCTGCAGGTGAAATTGCAACAAGCGGTGGGCGACGACATTACAGTGGAAATGGCCATGCGCTATAAAAATCCCAGTATGGATTCTGTCTTGGAGCGGATGCGCAAACAGGGCTATCACAAAATTATTGTCTTTCCCTTGTTCCCGCAATACGCCTCCAGCAGCACCGGCAGTGCCTTGCAGCGGTTTATGGAAATCGTCAGCCGCTGGTGGGTGATCCCGGAAATCAAAATAGTGTCTCAGTATTTCGATAACGAAGACTTCATCGATTGCATCGTCAATCGTGGCAAACAGTTCGATCTGGATCAATACGATCACATTCTGTTCAGTTACCACGGTTTGCCGGAAAGGCAGGTCGATAAAGTCTATACCGACGGTTATCTGTGCAAAGACCATGATTGCGACCAGCAATTAACCGAAACCAACTACTATTGCTACAAAGCCGCCTGCTACGAAACCACCAAACGGGTCGCAGCTAAATTAAATTTACCTGAAAGTCGCTATACCTTGAGCTTCCAAAGCCGGTTGAGCAATAAATGGCTGACGCCGTTCAGCGACAAAGTGGTTGAAGAGCAGGCCCTAAAAGGCGCGAAAAAACTGCTGGTGTTTTCACCCGCGTTTACTGCCGATTGTCTGGAAACCATTTATGAAATCGGTATCGAATATCAGGAGATTTTCCATCAACACGGCGGCGAAAAAATCCAGCTGGTTGAGAGCTTGAACAGCGGCGACGATTGGGTGGACGCTATCAAGAAAATTGCCCTGTCGGCGTGATTGTATGAACTTTGCCTCCGATAACTGGGCGGGTGCGCATCCGCTGATTTCCCAGCGGTTGCTGGAGGCTTCCACCGGGTTTGCCGCCGCTTACGGTGCCAGCGAGCTGGATCGGCAGATCGAGCAACGCTTTAACGAGCTATTTGAGCGTGAGGTGGCGGTGTATTTTGTCAGCACCGGCACCGCTGCCAACTCGCTGGCGCTGGCAGCAGTGAATCGGCCGGGTGGTGTGTCGTTTTGTCATCGGGAAGCGCACATGCTGGAGGACGAATGCGGCGCGCCGGAGTTTTTTACTCACGGGGCAAGGCTGGCGCCGGTCGATGGCGATCATGGCAAAATTGACCCGCAGCATCTGCAAGCCGAAATCCAGCGATTTCCGCCGGATTTCGTGCATGCCGGGCAACCGATGGCTGTTTCCATCACGCAGGCCACCGAGATTGGCACCTTGTACCAACTGGATGAAATCAGCGCGATTGCTGAGGTTGCCAGAAAGCACAATGTGCCGCTGCATATGGATGGCGCTCGCTTTGCCAACGCTTTGGTGGCGTTGGATTTGACGCCGGCGGAAATGACCTGGAAACGTGGTGTGGATATTGTATCGTTCGGCGCGACTAAAAATGGCTGTTGGTGCGCCGAAGCTTTGGTGTTTATGGACCCCAAAATGGGCAGGGATTTACCATTCATCCGTAAACGTGCCGCGCAGTTATTCTCCAAAAGCCGCTTCATTGCTTGCCAATTTGAGGCGTATTTACAGGATGATTTGTGGTTACAACTGGCCCGTCATGCCAATGCCATGGCAGGGCGATTGGCCGCGGGCATCTCGCAATCAACTCAGGCCAGATTAGCCTGGCAGCCGCATGCCAATGAAGTATTCGCGATTATGGATAAAGCCCGGTCGGAACTACTTAGGGAGCAGGGCGCGGTGTTTTACCCCTGGAATCCACCGCGGGCCAATCCCAATTTGCTGCAGCCGCATGAAGTATTGCTGCGGCTGGTAACCAGTTTTGCCACTGAAACGCCACAGGTGGATCGGTTTATTGAGCTGTTGGAATCATAGGCCGGTGGGTATGCCATATGCCAAAGCCCAGCAATCCCAACAATACGCTCCACAGCAGCCACGTCATCAAATCAAAATGCCGCTGATAAAACGTGGCTTGCGGTTGAGTTTGATAGGGTACTTGATAAGCGTCGGACCAGTTGGCATCAATAGGCGATAATGCCAGCACTTCACCGTCAGCCAGTGAGACCGTGGATATGCCGGTGTTGGTGACCCGCAATACCGGTCGCCTGAATTCCACCCCGCGGGCCAAGGTCATGTACAAGTGCTGATAGGGTTCCTGCCAGCCACCGTACCAGGAATCATTGGTAACGTTGACAATGAACTGCGCGCCTATATCCGCCAGACCTTTGGAGAACTCTGGAAACAGGCTTTCGTAACAAATTTGCGGCCCCATCGCGTAATCTTTCAGTTTTAACAATACGGTCGGTCCGGGGCCGCGGCCAAAATGGCTGACCATCGGCAGCATGGTTTTCAACCAGGGAAATCGGTCTTCACCGGGTATATATTCGCCCAAGGCCAGCAGAATGGTTTTGCTGTAATGCGGTTCGGTGACGGTGCCTTGCTGGTCGATGGCGAATAGGGAGTTGGTGATCAAGTCGGCGTCATTTTTACCGTAGGCACCGGTCAGCAAGGCTACCTGATGTTCGCTTAAGAACGCCTGCAGCGTATGGAAAAACACTGAGTCGTTAAAATCGCCACCCAAAAAATACGGGAAGGCGGTTTCCGACCACATCACAAAATCCACGCCTGGATTTTTCTGCAATCCATCGGCGGTTGTTTGCAGATATTTTTTTAAGATTTCACCCCGGAAGCCTTTGCCATGTTCCATGGATTGCTTTTCCATATTGCCGATATTGGCCTGCACCAACAGCGCAGTAAACGACGCATCCGGTTCGGGTAGTCTGTTTTTCAGCCAGATGCCGCCCAGATTGAGACCAGTAAATATCAGTAAAATCACCACGAAACCAAGTTGGCCAACCCGACGGGTTTTATGTTGCCAAATGAATAACATGAAAAGATTGGCGAATATGGTCAGCATGCTCAAACCCGTAAAACCAATGAGTTCGGCCCACTGATATACCGGTAAATCAGCGCCATACCAACTGTAGCCAAAATTCCATTTAAACAGCATGGGGACATAAAATTCCGCCAAGGCTGTGAAGGTTGCCATCAAAGCAAACGACAACCATGTTGCCGACGAACAGCATCGGCGACTCCAGAACCACAGCATGCCGGCGATAGGCACAAACAAATGGCCGATCAACGCAAAAATCATCATGCCGATACCGGCTACAAACCAGTTTACTTTGGCGAATTCATGCAGGGTAAAAGTTACCCAGTTAAAGCCGATCAGGGTGTAAATAAAACTGGTCAGAACACCGCTTAGCACTACCGTTTTCAAACGTTGTTGCAGTTGCCAAAATAACCAAAGTGGCACAAAACAAAACAAAGATGCCCAGGGTGGGAACGGGATATAGCTGGTGCCGATGAAAATACCGGATAACACCGGCAACCACCATTGAGAACGTTTAGCTGACCACTGCCCAAGCATGCTGATTAATCTCATCAAAAAGTGCATCATTGTAACTGAAGGTCAGAACCCAAGAGAGACAAACGGTCCCTGTCAGTAGTGTTTACTCTCATTCGGCTGGACAGTTGTTCAAGCGGAAAGCATATTTAAAAACTGTCGTCATGCCCACCGGGAAGCGGGCATCCAGCGCCATGGACGGTAAGATTCAATCCATCCATCGAAACCTGGATTCGCTTCGCGCTCTGCCGGGTCCGGCAATCGCCTGGTGTCTCCCAGAGGGTATGCCTGCATGATGAGTATCTGCATGAATCTGACAAATATATGAATTAGGGAGCGCTGGTTAAATCCTTCGACAGACTCTAGGAGCCTGTCCGAGAATAGAGAACCTGCTACGGAAAAGCCCTTTTGGCCAGATTTACCGCTCATTTTCGTTAAATAGCACCACTATTCGCCTCAAATGATCAACAAATCTGACTCAAAATGGCTTTCCCTCGCGACGATTCCTATTCTCGGACAGGCACCTAGGAGTCTGTCGAACCACGGAAAGAATCGATTTGTTTAAGTGTACTCACATTCCCGGTGGTACTTTCTTCCAGTCATAGCCCTTTATAGCCAGTTCGTAGCCGGTTTGGAAAAGCTGCTGCATATACGCTCTATCGAATTCTTCTTTGTGTAAGGCGTTAAAATCCTTGGGAATGTAGGCAAGGTTGTAATCCAAATCGTCACGTTGGGCTATGGTAAAAATCTTGTAAAGATCCCCAACGCCCTGTGCTTGAATGAGGGCAGATATGGCTCGGCCAGCGATGCTTAACGTCAATCTTTCCACTTCTTCACGCTCAGGGTCCAGGCGAGCATTGCGAATGAGATACAAGCGTCGTTCGCGTTTTAGCCCCTGATGTTTGATAACCTCTGATAATTTAATCGTGGTTGGGTAAATAAAGGCTTGAGATATGGCGCCCCCATCAACGTGCATTTCCTGAAAATGCTGTCCATTGGCTTCCACATCGATCATAACCGGCGGAAAAGCGCCGGGTATTGCTGAAGACGCCAACATGATTTTATGAAACAAATCCAAAGCAGCGGCATTATCTCTAGCCGCAATTTTGCCCATATTCCAAATCACGGCTTGGCGTGCATCCAAATTGGTAGTTGCCATTAACAAAGTACGACCTTTCGCATACTCTGCTGCGATTTCCTTGAGCATGTCGGGGGTGACGTATTTCTCAACCAATTGACCGAGCGGTTCGTTGTCAGCTAGGGCATCATCAAATAGTGCTGCCAACGGACCACGTTTCTGCATGATATCTATGGGTGTTACTTCGGTGAAAACCTGTTTAAGTGCATCGTCATACTTGCTGCCTAAAAAAGCAAAGGGTGCCAGTAGCGCGCCAGTACTAATACCGGTAACTAATTTGAATTCGGGCCGCAGACCTGATTTTGTCCATCCACACAACAGGCCAGCGCCAAACGCGCCATCATCGCCGCCCCCGGACAAGGCTAAAAAATTGACAGGTGGCAGTTTTTGAGTGTCCGAGGATGCAAGCGTGGCAAGATAGGCGCGTTCTTTTTTGACGCTATCAAGACCTTCACGCAAATGATCCTCAGTGATTTCAGTGCCGACTATGTATCGAACGCCAGGCATGTTTACCACCTCGGCCTTAGCAATCAACTCAGGAGGCACCGCCTGTTTTCGTGTGGGTAGCGAACAGGCACAAAGCGCCAACGTTACCAACATAATCAGCAAGAATTTCAGGCTACGTGTAATGGGGGATTTCATATTCGGCTCTACATAAGGGGCTATTGTTTGTAAGTTTGGTGGTACAAGCAGCTAACGGCATGCCATCCCTGGTGAAAAATATCATGGTGGGTAGGCGCGGATAGAAGCTTGGGTATCAAACATGTATCGCAACAGACAAGGCGGTATTGCCTGATGGTCATTGAGATGAACGATATTGGGAGACGAAGGCGCCAACCAGACAGGCTACCAGCACAGCCAAATAAAATTGGCCTACTAACGCTTCGAAATAAGACAGTACACGCGCCAAGCCGCTGCTGGGTGTGATGTCCCCGTAGCCCAGACTGGCCAAAGTGACGAAACTGAAATAGATCAATTGAGAAAATGGCTCTTCAGTGGCGATCAATCCTGAAAATGAAACCAGACCCAATAACTGAAGCAAGCGGAATACAATGGCCCAAGTAAAGCCAATCAACAGGTAAACACAGAAAGCACCCACCAACGAATTAAGGTCTACGCGGCGCAGAACGAAAACATGGCGACCGGCTATCCAGGCACTGATGCCGACAAAGATCAGCATCTAAAACAGGCCAGCGACTTCCAAGTTCAAGTTGGCAAACGCCAGGATACCAACACCGGAAATGATTGAAATCGCCAGCGCCAGACTTAAACCCATATAGAAAAAAAAGTCGTGTCCCCGTCAAACTCCAAACTGCAATTAACATGAAGGTGTTGAACATCAGCGTCAATGAATAACGACCAACCACAGGCAAGCGATGCACGAATGGAACAGTCAACAGCATCAGCAGTAACCCCGCGAACAAATAAATAAAGTTACCGCTGAGGTTAATAATCGGCGGGTCTCCGAGCTTATTTTGCGGCTGGCTGGGAGGTGTCATTAGCCAACCAGAAACCGGTTTCGCTTTTTGCCATGGATTGATAGGCGGCATCGCAGAAACTATCCCGTTCCAGCATGCCGTCCGCAGTCAACAACCCCACGTAAACGCCAAAATACAGGGATACTTTTTGCCCGAATGTCGCTAACTCGGCTGCGGTCATTGCCATTCCTGATTATAAAGATGCTTCAACAACAACGTCTTTCCGGCAGAATCTGCCCCGGTCAGGGAATGCGGGGGTATGACCGGAGCCGAAGACCGCGAAGCGAATCCAGACCACAAGGATGGGTTCGGCGCTCGTCTTCCATGGCCTGTGGAATTGCCAATCCCCTTGTGCCCCAGAGGGTATGCCAAGATGATGTTTTTTTGACTTGGCTGATTGATCATCATAATCAGGTACGCATTAAACAATTTAAAAGTGCTGGGAAAACCGGATTTTGCCAACTGCATTTTGCTATCGATTCTGGCATGAAAGGCAGCCGGGAAAAATATCAATATGCCCAAAATGGGCATTACCGGTTTAACAAACAAGCCAATCGTTTTAAATCTATAAGATTTCAGGTTTGACATTACCGAAGGCTGTCGCACAGGTAGGTTAGGCTGAATGCAATGAAGCCCAACTTTTGATTCTATTGGACGCCTACCAGCTCGGACAGGCTCCTAACCTATGTCCTTGCTTTACGACTGAAAAGCGAGGGGGACAGATGCGCAGAGAGTTGCAGTGCAAAGGCTGTAGCCAATCAGGAAATGCCAACAGCTCTATCAGCGGATTGTTGAAGTGTTCATGGAAATAACGCAAGTTCTGTGATAAACGGTAGCTGCTGTCTTGAATAATTTAGCCCTTAAAACAATAGGAACCCATTATGCTTGATTCAGTTTCGTCCATTGCGTCATTCGCGACCCACATGTCGGCACAAAAAACAGCTCAGCAAGTTCAACTGGCTGTATTAAATAAAGCCCAGGACTTGCAGCAGCAACAGGGACAAAATGTTTTGCAGTTAATGGAATCAGCTGCCCCACCGGCTCAAAGTATCGATGTACATGTCTAACCGACTTTTCAGCATCACGTAAACTCCAGCAATCAGTCAAATAAGCCGTTCGTGGTCGAGTACAAGGATGCAGGCGTTAGAGTACAAAGTGGCCGTAGCCTATTCAATGCTTCGGTAGGTGCTGCTCTCAGCAGGTGGGTTAACAAACGCGGCTGGCTATTCAAGGCGAAACCAGCCAACTTTTACCCGCTATGACAAATTGCCGCACCCGACTGGAAAATAAAGACATCAATGTTTTTGATACACTAATCACAAAGGGTGCCGCTTATTTGTGTAATGGAGCATGCCAAGGAGCTTTTCCGAGAATAGGAATCGTCGCGAGGGAAAGCTATTTTGAGTCAGATTTGTTGATCATTTGAGGCGAATAGTGGTGCTATTTAGGATTTCGCTACAAATAACTTCCCCCTTTGAAAAAGGGGGATCGAGGGGGATTTATTAAAAAATCTCCCCCCAACCCCTCTTTATCAAA
>PERU01000022.1 GCA_002928965.1 Methylomonas sp. | reverse complement strand
CAGCAAAATATGACGGCAAAAGAAAAGGAATTTCTGAAAATTAACGACATGGTTGAAAAATTGGGCGTGACTCGGACCCAGTTTTGGCGAATGAGGAAGGCAGGTGAGGTTCCTCAACCGGTAATTCGAAATCCACAAATGTGGCTTGCAAGCCAGATCAAAGAATTTTATGAAAGGAGGGTAAAAAAAGAAGATGTCGAAACACTTTGATGCCTTACAACTGCATTCAAAACTTATTTGTCGTTTGGTGCCGTATATTTTTCGATCAAACACGAAATTTTTTTCGGATTTGAGTGAAAAACAAAGTGACCATAAAAGTGACCACGCAATAAAAAAGGGCTTAGACATTTCTGTCTAAGCCCTTGATTTATTTGGCTCCCCCGGACGGGCTCGAACCGCCGACCTAGTGATTAACAGTCACCCGCTCTACCGACTGAGCTACAGGGGATTAATTCGGTAATAGTGCATCTCAAATGGCGCGCCCGGAGAGATTCGAACTCCCGACCGCACGGTTCGTAGCCGTGTACTCTATCCAGCTGAGCTACGGGCGCCTGTTTGAGCCGCTTATTATCTTATTTTTAACTAGCTTCGTCAACTAGTTTTTGTTTCTTTAAATGGCGGAGAGAGAGGGATTCGAACCCTCGATGCGCTTTTGGCACATACTCCCTTAGCAGGGGAGCGCCTTCGGCCTCTCGGCCATCTCTCCTAAACTTTATTAATCTACGGACGAATTGGATTCAGATTGCTCTTTTTTAATTCGCTCGTAAATTTCTTCTCTATGAACAGAAACATCCTTCGGAGCATTAACGCCAATCCGAACTTGATTCCCTTTTACTCCGAGAACGGTGACGGTGACTTCATCACCAATCATCAGGGTTTCCCCCACTCTACGAGTCAAGATAAGCATACAATCTCCCTACATGTCCAAAGCACTTTGTTTCTGAAACAAGCTGAGCTGACAATTTTATTAGCTTTTATAAAAAAAAGAAAGTCTATTTAGCTTTTGTTTAGCAAATTATCGACTGTCCTCCTGTAAAATGCGGTTTGTTTATATATGAGAACCCAATAATGTTGATTCAATGGTATCCCGGTCATATGCATAAGGCCAGTAAAGAGATTAAACAGGCCTTGCCCAATATTGATCTACTTATTGAAATTCTCGACGCACGCATTCCTTTTAGCAGCCAAAATCCAATGTTAAACCAGCTGCGCGATGACAAACCCACGATACGGGTTTTGAGCAAGACCGACCTTGCAGACCCTCAACTCACCCAGTTATGGCAATCGCATTTGGAACAGGACCAAGGTGTTAAGACCCTTGCAGTCACAACGCAACAGCCTGACAAAATCAAACAGATCATCGACCTGTGTAGCAAGATGCTGCCGGAAAGAACTGAAGCAAACAAAGTCATACGCACCATGATTATGGGCATCCCCAATGTCGGCAAATCCACCATTATCAATGTATTGGCTGGACGTACCATCGCCAAAACTGGTAACGAACCAGCCGTCACCAAGATGCAGCAACGCATAAACTTAAAAAACAATATTGTGTTATCAGACACACCAGGGGTTTTGTGGCCGAATGTAGAAAATCGCAACAGCGGCTATCGCTTAGCCGTAACAGGCGCAATCAAAGACACCGCTTTTCAGCATGATGACATTGCCCTGTTTGCGTTGGAATATCTGTTAAAGACTTATCCTGAGGCCCTGCAGGCCCGTTATCAACTCGACAGCATACCCACCGAAGCCACCAGCCTACTGCAAGCAATCGGCCAGAAGCGAGGCTGCTTACGAGCCGGAAATCAGGTTGATATGGATAAAGCCGCCAAATTGTTTTTAACTGAACTACGGGCAGGTACCATCGCACAGATCAGCTTGGAAACCCCGGAGATGATTGCTGCTGAAATGATCGAGCTTTCGGTGATCCGAGAAGAAAAGGCGGCTAAAAAAGCCGCCAAAAGGCGTAGATAATCAGGACGCAACCAGCATATTATCCAGGGCTTTTTTGGCCAGATGCGCTTGATCAGCGGTTACAGATACTTGATTCACCACATGCCCTGCCGCCAGATTTTCCAGCACCCAAGCTAGATGCTGAGGGTCGGTCCGAAACATGGTCGAACACATGCTCAAGGTCGGCGCCATAAAATGCACGTTTTTGCCCTGCCCTTTGCAGTCTTCATTGAGGCGATTCACCAGATTGAGTTCAGTAGCTACCAGCCAGCGGGTATTTGGCTCCGCCTCGCGAACGATCTTTAAAATCATCTCGGTCGAACCGATGTAATCTGATTTCTGACAAACCTCAAAACAGGCTTCCGGATGCGAAATCACGATGGTTTCCGGGTATTTTTCCTTGAAAGCATCGATTTGTTCCGGTTGAAATGCCTGATGCACCGAGCAATAGCCTTTCCATAAAATGATTTTGGCATCACGAATTTGCTGCTCGGTCAAACCGCCTTGCGGCTTATTGAAATCCCAGGTGACCATCTGCTCCAAAGGAATGCCCATGCGATAACCGGTATTGCGTCCCAAATGCTGATCAGGAAAAAACAAAACTTTTTCGCGCTTGGCAAAACTCCAATTCAGGATTTTTTCCGCGTTCGAAGAGGTGCAGACAATACCTTCATGCTGACCGCAAAATGCCTTTAAATCGGCAGCAGAATTGATATAGGTGACTGGCGTCACCGTACTTTCAACATCGATGACTTGGGACAACTCGTCCCAGCATTGTTGTACCTTCACTTTGTTGGCCATGTCAGCCATTGAACAACCAGCAGCCAGATCCGGCAGAATAGCGATTTGTTCAGGGCGCGACAAAATATCAGCCACCTCGGCCATAAAATGCACACCGCAAAAGACGATATATTCTGCTTCGGATTGCGCGGCTTCCCGAGACAATTTCAGCGAATCACCAAAAATATCCGCATGCTTAAAAACTTCGTCGCGCTGATAATGATGACCCAAGACAATACAACGCTTACCAAGCTTGGCTTTTGCGTCTTTGATGCGAGCATCGCATTCAGCATCATCTAACAGGGCGTAGTCATGAATCGGTAAAGCAGTGGCTGTCATTTTCAATCCTAAACAAAAACACGGGTAATTTAAGACGCGGTATAACCATCAATACAAAGCACTTTGCAACAAACTCATTGCACCGGCTCCGCTTTGACCTTGCACATACTGCAACACCAGCGGCACAAACTGAGTAATCATATTGCTGTTCATCCCCAGCGTTTGAAACGAGCCTGCCAAAGCCGCCAAATTACCCAATCCACCCGCTTGCCCACCCAACATACTGGCAGCAGAACCTATCAATAGACTGGATGAAGAAGGTTGTGGCACCGCAGACAAATATTGATCCAAGCCCGGCACGTTACCTCTAAGCTGCATAAAATCTGCAGGATTCATACGTTGCTGAGCCAAAGAAAAAATCGATCCCACGCCGCCCATGGCCTGCTGCTGATTGACCCCCAATTGATTGACCAGCGTATTTACTAAACCCAAGTCAGGGGTCGCCGCATTGGCCGCAGCAGCAACCGGATTATTGACAACACCCGCCAAAGCTTGTTGGGCAACAGTGGATTGCGGAACACCTTGCGCAAAAGTCTGGCCGGTGTGTTGTTGAACAGGAGCACAACCAACAATCAACAAGACTGCACCTACGGTTGTCAGAGATATCACACGTTCCATGAAAAAACTCCAAAAGTCAGAATAGTTAAAAATCCGCTAATACAACAGGATAAAAGCTTGCAAACGGCATTGAACACTATTTACACCAAACAGATGCGCTAACGATTATTAACTCATCCCGATTGGATTTAGTCTTGTTTGTCTTCTTTACCCGCTGGTTTACGCAAGCGTATACCCAACTCTTTCAGTTGCTCATCGCTAACCAAAGCCGGTGCATTAAACAATGGACACGCTGCGGTTTGGGTTTTCGGGAAAGCAATCACGTCACGAATCGAGCTGGCACCAGTCATCAACATCACCAAGCGATCCAGACCGAATGCAATGCCGCCGTGCGGAGGCGCGCCGTATTTCAGAGCATCCAACAAGAAGCCGAATTTCTCACGGGCTTCTTCGTGGCCGATGCCCAGAATGGAAAATACAATTTGCTGCATCTCGGTGCGATTGATCCGGATGGAGCCGCCACCGACTTCAGTACCGTTCAGCACCAGGTCATAGGCACGTGACAACGCTTCACCTGGATTGGCTTTCAGATCGTCGACAGAACAGCTTGGCGCGGTAAACGGATGGTGAATCGCCGTAAAGCGTTGTGCCTTTTCATCCCAGGCGAACATCGGGAAATCCACCACCCATAATGGCTTCCAAGGACCGCTCAGCAGATTGCGGTCCAGGCCCAATTTGACTCGCAATGCGCCCATGGCCTCGTTAACAATGCTGGTTTTATCTGCACCGAAGAACACCAAGTCGCCATTTTGTGCGCCAACTTTTGCCATCACTTTGGCCCAGACATCATCCGGCGCAAACTTGACGATAGGTGATTGCAAGCCTTCAACGCCGGCAGCCAAATCATTGACTTTGATATACGCCAAACCTTTAGCACCATAAATACCCACGAATTTTGTCAATTCGTCGATAACACTACGGCTCATTTCGCCACCTTCCGGCACACGCATCGCTACCACGCGACCGTTTGGATCATTGGCAGGTCCGGAGAACACTTTAAAGTCAACTCCGCGCATTTCGTCGGCAATGTCAACCAACTCCAGCGGAATACGCAAGTCAGGACGATCGGAACCGTAGCGGCGCATCGCTTCCGCGTAACTCATAACCGGGAATTGTTCGCCCAAATCAACATTGATAATGTCTTTAAACAAACGGCGAATCATTTCTTCCATAATGGACATGATTTGCTGTTCGTTCATGAACGAAGTTTCAATATCCAGCTGGGTAAACTCAGGCTGACGATCGGCCCGCAAGTCTTCGTCGCGGAAGCAACGTACCACCTGGTAGTAACGCTCCATACCCGCGACCATCAGCAATTGTTTGTAAAGCTGTGGTGATTGTGGCAAGGCAAAGAATGAATTCGGATGAGTACGGCTGGGCACGATGTAATCGCGCGCGCCTTCCGGTGTGGCTTTAGTCAAATACGGGGTTTCGATTTCGAAAAACTCGTGATCGTCAAGATACTGACGCAGATGTCGGGTCACATCGCGACGCACCTTCATTTTATGCTGCATTGAGGTACGACGTAGATCAATATACCGGAAGCGTAAACGGGTTTCTTCGTTGACTTCGATATCGCTTTCCAATGGGAATGGCGGCGTTTCTGATTCGTTCAACACTTCGATATGCTTGCCCAATACTTCGATTTGACCGGTAAACATATTGGCATTATGCGTGCCTTCCGGACGATCGCGCACCACGCCCTCAATACGTAATACATATTCGCTACGGACACTTTCCGCAATGGCAAAACTCTCCGCCAAATCCGGATCAAACACCACTTGCACCAAGCCGGCACGATCACGCAGATCGATAAAGATCACGCCCCCGTGATCACGACGTCGATGTACCCAGCCGCACAGCGCGACGGTTTGTCCTAAATGTTGGGTGTTCAATTCTCCACACTTGTGGCTACGCATAATGGTTCTCGGATTTATCAAAAAAAGGAAATTCAGTCATAGAAACAACTTGACCAAGCTGGTCAGTCAAGTTGTTCCTGAAATTAATGGCAGGCACAACTGCTGCCGCAGCTGCCGCCCGATGAATTGCTACTGCTTGAGCCGGTGCCAGAGGAACTTTCGCCGGCCACATTCTTTTTGCTGCCACTTTTAAAGTCGGTTTCGTACCAGCCGCCGCCTTTCAAACGAAACCCGGCTGCTGAAATTTTCTTTTTCAACTCGGCTTCATTACAGGCCGGACAAATAACCAAGGGCTCGGCACCCAGTTTTTGCAGGGCTTCATGCTCATGACCGCAGGCATTACATTGATATTCGTAAATGGGCATAACGACTCCAAAAAATCAAAAACAGATTAGGGATAGGGCTGGCATTTGAATTTTTCAAGGCCCATGATGCTAAAATTGGACCTATTTTAATCGAAGTTGAATATTGATGGCGCTAAAAATGGACAATATCACAGACACACTGACAATTACCCAACCTGACGACTGGCATTTGCATGTCCGTACCGGCACGATATTAAAAACTGTGATTGCCCATACAGCACAACAATTTGCCCGCGCCATCATCATGCCCAATCTTAAACCGCCGGTTACAACCGTAGAGCATGCGCTGGTTTACAGAAATGAAATTCTGGCTGCCTTGCCTGAAGACTCTGACTTCCAACCCTTAATGACACTGTATTTGACCGGCAACACCCGCGCAGAGGAAATCAAGAAAGTCGCCGAATCGCAACAGGTGTTTGCCTTTAAATTGTATCCGGCCGGCGCCACAACCAACTCAGACGACGGTGTTGCCAATATTGAAGCTGCCTACCCTATTTTTGCGGCCATGGAAAATCACAATGTGCCCTTACTGATTCATGGCGAAGTGACGCATGCTGATTACGATATTTTCGACCGAGAAAAAGCCTTTATCGATAACCATCTCACCGAAATAACCCGCCAGTTTCCGGCTTTGCGGATTGTTTTTGAACATTTGACCACTCAGGATGCGGTGCAGTTCGTGGAGTCTGCCAGTGACAATGTCGGCGCCACCATTACCCCACAACATCTGCTATATAACCGCAACGCCATTTTGGCTGGCGGCATTCGCCCGCATTTTTACTGCTTGCCCATTTTAAAACGCGAACATCATCGTCAAGCTTTATTAACAGCGGCCACCAGCGGCAATCCAAAGTTCTTCCTAGGCACAGACAGCGCCCCGCATTTATCACATTTAAAAGAAAGTGCTTGCGGTTGCGCAGGATGCTACAGCGCTCATGCAGCTTTGGAACTGTATGCCGAGGCTTTCGAAAAAGCTGATGCACTGGATAAACTGGAAGGCTTTGCCAGTTTCCACGGCGCTGATTTTTACGGATTACCCAGAAACACCGGCACTGTGACACTGGAAAAACGCGCCTGGACAGTGCCCATGCAATATGGAGAAACCGATAACTTAATTACACCGCTACGGGCAGGTGAACAACTGCACTGGCAATTCGTCAATCACTAACCCTTTGCGGTCCATATCAACCATTCAGCTGCCAAATCAACCGACAATAACGCAATGGGTGACTGTTAATTCTCGCTAAAGCACCCATTCAGCAGCCATCAAACTATTTGAAAACCTTATACAAAATCATACATTTATAGGCTTATCCATTTTACAGCCCAAAGATGGAATGAAATATGCTTTATGCTCGCATGAATCAGACAATCACAGTAGCCAACTCTTACGTAATTAACCAAAAAATCCTATCCAAAGCGTGTGTTTATCGCTGGGGTATTTATCCGCTCTGGTTAATTTTAACCACCACGCTTTTTTTTCGAAGCCCCATCCCCATCGACGAAACCCGCTATCTCAGTGTAGCTTGGGAAATGTGGTTACGCGACGATCATTTGGTACCGTACCTAAACGGGTTGCCTTATAGCCACAAACCGCCCTTGTTATTTTGGCTGTTTGAAACCGGCTGGGCGCTATTGGGCGAGGCCAATGAATGGTGGCCTCGCTTGGTTGGTCCTATTTGCGCCTTATTTAATTTGCTGCTGATCAGACACTTGGCTAGCAAACTCTGGCCTGAAGATGCGCTTGTGGCTTTAAAAGCACCCTGGGTGTTAATCGGCACTTTATTATGGACACTATTTGCTACATCAACCATGTTCGACATATTGCTGACCTGTTGCGTATTACTGGCAATGATCGGGCTATATGACGCTGCAAACCATTCATCCAGCACAGGCTGGCGTCATTTCGCGGTGGCGATTGGCTTGGGCTTGTTGACAAAAGGTCCAGTGATTTTGCTGCATTTGCTACCTACAGCTCTTCTGGTGTTTATTTGGGGCAAGTCCTGCAGTATCCGCAAAACTGTTTGGTATGGGCGCTTGATTTTGGCTATTTTGGCAGGCGCATTGATTGGCTTGGCTTGGGCAGTACCTGCAGCATTATCCGGTGGCGACGACTACGCTAGCGCCATTCTCTGGCAGCAAACCGCAGACCGCACCATCAATACTAAAATCCACGCACGCTCATTCAGTTGGTATTTACCCTTCGTACCTTTGATGATTTTTCCATGGCTGACGTGGCCACGGCTTTGGCAAAACTTGCGCCTTGCAAGCATCAAACAGGATAACGGATTACGATTTTGCCTGGTTTGGCTACTATCAACGTTGTTGATTTTTTCAGCCTTACCCAGCAAGCAAATCCATTATTTAATCCCCATTCTGCCGGCCTTTGCGTTAATTTGCGCCCGTATCCTTTGTCATCTGGACGAGCAACGCAATTTACTACCCGAATTAACGCCGGCTCTATTCATGGCACTAATCGGTGTATTCCTGGTTTTGTTACCAAAGGTGCCCGGCCTGTCAACACTACAATGGGTTCAATTAGTTGAACCTTACTGGGGGGCAGGCGTGTTTATAATCGCCCTGAGCCTTGCCGGTTTGGTGGTGCATTTTCGCAAACTATCTGTCATGTCCTTAGCTACTGCTTTAGTGGGATCGGCATTTATCGGTTTTATCTTCTTTTTTCAGTACACGGGGCTGCAATACAACTTGCGGCAAGCGGCATTACTGATTAAGAGCTACCATGAACGGCAAATTCCTACTGCATTTGTGGGTGACTACCAAGGTCAGTTCCATTTTCTTGGCCGCCTCACTCAACCCCTAACGATAATCACCCCGGACAGTGCGTCGGCTTGGGCAGCACAACACCCCAACGGTTACCTGATTTATCTGGAAAAAAACCAGCCACAGCAAGCCGCTTATAGCCAGCCACATAGAGAGCATTGGCTAATTTTTAGAACCGCAGAACACGCTTTGTCAACCACGCAACCTAAAACCTGACCCGCTGCTTGCTTTAGAATACGTGCTCTTAGAAATTATTTAACATGCCTATTTATACGCTATGAAAATATCGGTCGTAGTTCCGGTTCGTAACGAAACCGACAACGTTATCCCTCTAATACAAGAAATTCATCGGGCTTTAAACAGCCACGACGCTTATGAAATGCTGTTTATCGACGATGGCAGCACGGATGACACTTTACTCAGGTTAAAAGAGGCCATGCAGCAATTTCCCGCATTACGGGTGTTGCAGCATCAACAGAGCTGCGGCCAAAGCCGCGCGGTACATAGCGGAGTAGCAGCAGCTCAGTATGACTGGATTGCTACTCTGGATGGTGATGGCCAGAACGACCCTGCGGATATTCCCAATATGATCGAAACCTTGCAAAACCAACACTCTGACCAGCTATGGATGTTGGCCGGCCACAGACATCTGCGTAATGATACCGGCTGGCGACGTTTTTCTTCTAAATTCGCCAATGCCATCAGACAAGCCATTTTGCATGACCAAACACCGGATTCCGGCTGCGGTTTAAAACTGTTTCGCCGCGATAAGTTTTTAGCTCTACCCTATTTCGACCACATCCACCGTTTTCTACCGGCGATGATCAAAATGGCCGGCGGCGAGGTGATTTCGGTAAAAGTCAATCACCGCTTCCGCAGCCACGGTCAATCCAAATACGGCACTTTAGACAGGTTAATGGCCGGTATCATTGATTTGCTCGGCGTACTCTGGCTGAGAAAACGTCACAGCTTAGCAACTGTCCACGAGGTGAAACATGGATGAAAACACGGTCTGGCTGATTATCGGCTTTGTGGGACAAGCGTTGTTTTCAGGTCGCTTTTTAGTGCAATGGCTAGCCAGTGAAAAACAAAAGAAAAGCGTCATCCCCGTGATGTTTTGGTATTTCAGTATCCTGGGTGGCTCTACCCTGCTGCTGTATTCAATCCATAAAAAAGACCCGGTATTTATTGCTGGTCAGGCTGGCGGTTTATTGATTTATTGCCGTAATCTTTATTTTGTGCTGAAACACAACGCTTAGAGTGACTGGATTTGACTACTTTTCATTTTTGAAAAATTGGATAAAGATACCGCCCTCTCGATCATGAAAACCCATAACGAGAGGGCTATCTCAAATTTGACGGGTGCCGTTTGCGAACCCGGCAAATCATATTGCCCAAGGTATCAGGCTAAAGCATTCGCCACTCGGGTAGGCGAAGCATTGCTTACCGCCTTTTGTGCTTGCGCCGGGTTGCCCTGGACAGCAGTCACAATATTGCTGACCATTTCCTGGGCTTTTTGGCGATCAGGGATTTGAGTTTCGTTACTTAAACCTTGTACGACCGAAGTGCTTGATAACCTATAGCCTTCAGTAGATAACGTGGCAGTATCTTGCGCGACACTATTCGCTTTTTCATCCTCAGGAGGAGATGCAATGTTTGTTTGATTAGCCAGTTTGTTGGCTTCAGTTTCTTTGAAACTGGTAACACCGGCCCGGCCAGTTGCGGTAGTTTGTTGCGGATTTAATGTGTTAATGTCCATCATAGCCTCCATGGAAACATCGTTAGCATCAGTTGACACTACGATGCAATTTTACGCTAATTTTTCAGCGCAATTACTAGATTTTTTTCAAATACAGAACGCGTCGCACATAAAGATGCATGCTTTTGGCAAGCCATTGAACTTAAACTTTAAACCGCTGTTTATGGATAGCTGATAAAATTCAATAATGCTGCCATCAGCTTAGGTATAGGTAGCTCAAAGACAACAACATCCAACAAATTTATAGCAATGACTACACAACCCAGTTCAGACCTCGCCACGTTTCCAAATCCAAGACCCAAACGCGACTTTACCATTCGCATCGATATTCCGGAGTTCACCTGCTTGTGCCCGCTAACAGGTCAACCCGACTTCGCCAAACTGATTTTGGAATATGTGCCCAATGAATTATGCGTCGAGCTTAAGTCACTGAAACTTTACATGTGGACCTTTCGTGAACGTGGTGCATTTCACGAAGCTATCACCCATGAAATTCTTGATCATATTGTAGCGGCGACTTCACCTAACTTCATGCGTCTGCGAGCAGAGTTTAATGTGCGAGGCGGCATTTATACCAATGTGATTGCCGAACATCGCAACCCAGATTGGCAAGCACCTGAGCTGGTCAATCTGCCTTAGAGAATCGTGAGCGGCAGAACCTTTTACAACAGTGATATTGCCGTCGCCCTCAAATACGACGGCAAAAACGCACCCAAAGTAACTGCCAAAGGCGAAGGTTTTACCGCTCAGCAAATTCTGGCTATCGCCGAAAAACACAACGTGCCGCTCCAAAACGAACCGGAGCTGGCACGTATCCTGGCACATGTGCCGCTGGGCGACGAAATTCCTCAACAACTATATATTGCTGTGGCGGAAGTGATTGCTTTTGCCTATTTCATCAGCGGTAAAACACCCGACGACCGAACATGACCTTAAAAAAACTGCTTACCGTACTGCCGCAATACGTCCTACCCCATCACGCTTTATCCAGCATGATGTCAAAATTGACCCATTGCGAAAACACCGCCTGGAAAAACGCTTTTATCAAACTGATCATTCGGTTGTATGGCGTCAACCTAGACGAGGCTAAATATCAAAACCTCGATCATTACCCCAGTTTCAATCATTTTTTCACCCGTGAATTGAAGGATGGCGTTCGCCCATTGGCAACCGCTGCCAACGCCATTGGCTGCCCGGCAGACGGTGCCGTCAGTCAAGCAGGCACAATCGAAGGCGGCAGGATTTTCCAAGCCAAAGGTCATAGCTATTCAGCGCTGGAATTACTGGGTGGTGACGTTGAACGAGCCAAAGCCTTTGAAAACGGCTCGTTCGCCACCATCTATCTTTCTCCCAAGGATTATCACCGTTTACACATGCCGTTAACCGGCACACTGAAAGAAATGGTACATATCCCTGGCCGACTGTTCAGTGTCAACAATGCCACTGTCAGTGCCGTCCCCAATCTGTTTGCACGCAACGAACGCGTAGCCTGCATTTTTGACACCGACGCAGGCCCGATGGCGCTGGTATTGGTGGGTGCAATTTTCGTTTCCAGCGTGGAAACCGTTTGGCATGGCGTGGTCACCCCACCCACAATCAGTGAACCAAGAAGCTGGCAGTACCCGACTGATGCGCCGGTTCTGGACAAAGGTGCGGAAATGGGCCGTTTTAACATGGGCTCAACCATCATCGTGTTATTTGCCAAGGATAAAATCGCTTGGCTGGATGATTTTGCAGCAGAAATGCCGGTCAAACTGGGCGAACTGATAGGTCATTGCACTTAATAACCCCCCAAAATCAAGCCGATATGCGCTAACCAAGCCGAATATGGCATAATGCCCAGCTCTCTGGCTTGGCGCCGGATTTAAATGACAACATCACAATAAAAATTTAAGAGGATACCCATGAGCTTTTTTATCTCTGATGCAATGGCGCAAGCCGCACCTGCCGCCAACCAACCGGGTTTCGAAGGCATGCTGTTCCCGTTAGGCATCCTGATATTTTTCTACTTTTTGTTTATTCGCCCGCAATCCAAACGCAACAAAGAACAAAAACAAATGCTGGCTGCACTCGGTAAAGGTTCTGAAGTAGTCACTACCGGCGGTATCTTGGGTAGAGTGGCGGATCTGGATGACAATTTCGTCAAACTGGAAGTGGCGGAAAACAGCTTTATTCAAGTGCAACGGCACGCCATCGCCAACATGATGCCCAAAGGCACTTACAAAACTCTCAACAAAAAAAGCTAAAGAGTTAAATTTATTGCCTTCCGCATAACACTCCACACACGATTATTGGTAATAGCGCAGTTGTCTCTGCATTAAATGGAAACCTATGCAAAATCACTTCCCTCTCTGGAAAAACATCCTGGTACTGACCGTTCTGGTTTTTGGCATTATTTATAGCCTACCCAATCTGTACGGTAACGACCCGGCCGTGCAAATTGCATCGAATAATGCGACTCCGCTGCAACAAAGCCAAGCCGATGATGTCATGGCCAGCATCAATACAGCCGGTTTTGCCTTGAAAGCTTTTGAATTCAAAGATGGCAAAATTCTGGCGCGCTTTACCAATACCGACGAGCAAATGAAAGCGGCCGATATGCTGCGCAATAAAATGGCCGAAAAAGCCACTGTAGCGCTGAATCTGGCACCGGCAACCCCCCAATGGCTCACTGCATTGGGTGCCAAACCCATGTATCTGGGCTTGGACTTGCGCGGCGGGGTGCACTTCACACTGGAAGTGGATATGGATGCGGCCCTGAAACAAGCGGAGGAACGTTACAACAACGATATTCGCAGTGCATTCAGAGATAGCAAAATACGTTATCAATCGGTCTCCAAAGAAATCGGCGGCATCAAAGTTGTGCTGCCCAATGAAGAATCCAAAATTGCTGCAATTGAAGTAATGAGTAAAGATTTTCATAATCTGGAGCTGAATGAAAGTGGTGTCAACGAATTCATGCTGACCATTCCTGAACGGGAAATGCGCGAAATCAAAAAATCGGCGCTGGAACAAAACATCACTACCCTGCGCAATCGGGTCAATGAATTGGGTGTGGCAGAACCGGTCATTCAGCAACAAGGCGACAGCCGCATCGTCGTGCAATTGCCGGGCGTACAGGACACTGCTCACGCCAAAGAATTGCTGGGCACCACTGCAACCCTGGAATATCGACTGGTCGACGTTGAAAACGACGTCAAAGCAGCACTTGAAGGTCGTGTGCCAGCTGGCAGTCGGCTTTACAAAGACAAGAACGGTGGCCCCGTATTATTGAAACGTGCAGTCATCGTTACCGGTGATCAAATCACCGATGCTTCATCGGGCATGGATCAAGACGGTCAACCGGCCGTATTTATCACTTTGGACGGCATCGGCGCCAAGAAAATGGGCAAAATGACCCAGGAAAACATCGGCAAACCGATGGCGGTGGTATTCATTGAATACAAATCGGAAACCCGGGTAATTGACGGACAAAAAGTCCAGCACAAAGAAAAAGTCGAAAAAGTCATCAGTGTCGCCACCATTCGCGATACGTTCAGCAAACGTTTCCAAACCACCGGTCTGGACAACCCGCAAGAAGCCCGCACCCTGGCTTTACTGTTAAGAGCCGGCGCGCTGGCCGCTCCGGTTGAAATCGCTGAAGAACGCACGATTGGTCCTAGTTTGGGCCAGGAAAACATCGACCAAGGCATGTCTTCCATCGTGGTCGGCTTCATGCTGGTGGTGCTGTTCATGTTGATTTACTACCGTACGTTTGGCCTGATAGCCAACTTTGCGCTGATTTTTAATCTGGTTTTTCTGATCGCCATCCTGTCTTTACTGCAAGCAACATTAACCTTGCCCGGTATGGCCGGCATCGTATTGACAGTCGGTATGGCCGTCGATGCCAACGTGTTGATCAATGAGCGTATCCGTGAAGAGTTACGCAATGGCAACAGCCCACAAACCAGCATATTTGTAGGCTACGAAAAAGCTTTTGCCACCATCCTGGACTCCAACGTCACCACCTTGCTGGTTGCATTGCTGTTGTTCGGTTTTGGTACCGGCCCTGTCAAAGGTTTCGCAGTGGTCTTGTCCTTGGGAATTTTGACGTCCATGTTTACTGCAATTACCGGCACCCGCATGCTGGTTAACTGGATATATGGCGACAATCGCCGCGTAGAAAACCTGTCAATCTAAACCCGTTATAATGCAAAGAATTTTTTATCCTTAACCTTAATTTGGAGTTTTACCCATGGCAATTGAACGTACTTTCTCAATCATCAAGCCTGATGCAGTCGCTAAAAACGTGATTGGGGAAATTGTCAGCCGTTTCGAAAAAAATGGCTTGCGCGTAGTCGCATCAAAAATGCTGCAACTGAGCCAGGAACAAGCCGAAGGCTTCTATGCCGAGCACAAAGAACGCGGTTTCTTCAAAGACTTGGTCAGTTTCATGATTTCCGGTCCTGTGGTTGTACAAGTGCTGGAAGGTGAAAACGCCGTCATGAAAAACCGTGATTTGATGGGCGCCACCAACCCTAAAGAAGCCGCTGCAGGCACTATCCGTGCAGATTTCGCAGTCAGCATCGACGAAAATGCCGTACACGGTTCCGATGCTGCAGAATCTGCCGCGAGAGAAATCGCTTACTTCTTCTCTGCTGATGAACTCTGCGATCGCATCCGCTAAGCCGGCATTGATCAATCTGCTGGATTTCGACAGAAAAGGTCTACAGGCCTTTTTTGTCGAACTGGGCGAAAAACCCTTTCGCGCCACGCAGCTGTTGAAATGGATTTATCAGGAAGGTGTCGTCGATTTCGACGAGATGACCAACCTGAGTAAATCCTTGCGCACTTATCTGAAAGAAAACTGCCATATCCAGACGCCGACCATCGTTGCAGAGCAACTGGCTTCTGATGGCACCTGCAAATGGGCCATGCAAACTCATTGCGGTAATCGTATAGAAACGGTTTACATCCCCGAAGAGCGCCGCGCCACCTTGTGCATTTCCTCACAAGTGGGTTGTGCCCTGGCCTGCAGTTTCTGTTCGACCGCCCAGCAGGGCTTTAATCGCAATCTATCCACTGGCGAAGTTATTGGCCAGCTTTATCTGGCGCAACAGCGCCTCGGTCCGGAGCACCGCATCACCAACGTGGTGATGATGGGCATGGGCGAACCTTTACTGAATTTCGACAACGTCGTAGCGGCTATGAATCTGATGATGGATGATTTTGCCTACGGCCTGTCCAAACGTCGCGTCACCATCAGCACCTCAGGCGTGGTGCCTGCAATGAACCGCTTGAATGCGGCCTGCGATGTCAGCATGGCCGTATCGCTGCACGCCCCAAATGACGAATTGCGCAACCAACTGGTACCGATCAACATCAAATACCCGTTGGCGGAATTGATGGAGGCCTGCCGTGAATACGCCAAAAACGGCCCGCGCAAACACATCACCTTTGAATACGTGATGCTGGATGGTATAAACGACAGCCTGGAAGACGCCAGAACCTTGGTCAAACTGCTGAAAAACGTGCCGTCTAAGGTTAATCTGATTCCCTTTAATCCGTTTCCGCAATCGCAGTATGTTTGCTCACCCATGCCAACCATCCTGAAATTCAGGGATGTACTGCATCACGCCGGCATTGTCACCACTATCCGTAAAACCCGCGGTGAAGATATTGATGCCGCCTGCGGTCAATTGGTGGGTCAGGTGCAGGACAAGAGTCGCCGTCATTTAAAATTGCAGGCTGCAAGGACCTCTGCGAATGCAAATTAAGGATTTGGTTGCAAATAACGTCCAGAAACTCTGGCCTTTCCAACGCACGGTTTACTCGCCCCTCTTTTGCAAAGGGGGACGTTATTTTTGGCTAAATCTTAACGGCCATCGAATTTTACCGATTACGCTGTCCTGCATTCTAACCAGCGCCTGCGGACTGATGCCCAATAAAACCATCAAGGATCCGATGACCAGCAGTGAACTAGCCAAACTCAATCTGGAAATGGGGGTACGTTATCTGGAAATGGGCAAATTGGAGACTGCCAAGGAAAAACTGGAAACCGCTTACGATCTGGATTCCAGTAACCCTGAAACCCATAACGCCCTGGCCGTTTACTACGAACGGCTTAAAAATGACGAAGAAGCCACGGATTTTTATCAATCCGCCATTCGCAAAGCACCCGAAAATTACAGTATCAAAAACAACTATGGCCGGTTTTTATGCGAACGTGGCAAACATGACCAAGGCATGGCACTGCTACAAGAATCGCTTGACTCAGCTTTCAATCAGCGTACCTGGATGGCGTTGACCAATATCGGCATTTGTCATGAACTAAAAAATGATGCAGCCAAAAGCGAGGATTATTTTCGCCGCGCCTTGCAAGCTAATCCTGAATACCCACCCGCGCTACAGGCAATGCTAAAAATAAGCTATAACAATCAGCAATATATGTCGGCGCGGGCATTTTTAGAACGTTTCATGGCGGTGAGCAAACACACGCCGGAAACCCTGTGGTTTGGCTTTCAAACTGAACGTGCCCTGGGCAACCGCCAGACCGCCGACAGTTATAAAGATCAACTCATTAGCACTTTTCCGACCTCAAAAGAGGCATTACAAGTAAAAACCGCGATCAGCAAATAATCCGGCAACCCACACACATGGCAAAACAACAGCAGGCCATTCAGGCCATCCGCGGAATGCATGACATTCTGCCCGAACAATCTCCTTATTGGCAATGGCTGGAAAAACATGCCAGACACGTACTGGCTGCTTATGGTTATCAGGAAATCCGCCTGCCCATCGTCGAGAAAACCGACCTGTTCAAGCGCTCGATTGGTGAAGTAACCGACATCGTCGAGAAGGAAATGTACACCTTCGACGATAGAAACGGCGATTCACTGACCCTACGTCCGGAAGGCACCGCCGGTTGTCTGCGAGCCTGCCTGGAACATGGCCTGCTGCACAACCAAACTCACCGGCTGTGGTATTACGGCCCGATGTTTCGGCACGAACGTCCGCAAAAAGGCCGTTATCGGCAGTTCTATCAACTGGGCGTAGAAACCTACGGCATGCCAGGCCCTGACGTGGATGCTGAAATGATTCTGCTGACCGACCGTCTGTGGAAAAAAATCGGCATCCGTGACAAAGTGGAACTGCAACTGAATTCGCTAGGTACAACCGAAGAGCGCGCCGTTTACCGCGGCAAACTGGTCGAATACTTCAAACACCATCTCGATGTACTGGATGAAGACAGCCTGCGCCGCCTGGAAACCAACCCGTTACGGATTCTGGATAGCAAAAATCCGGACATGCAAGCCATGCTGCGCGAAGCGCCGGTCTTGCTGGAACATTTGGGTGAAGACAGCCTGCTGCATTTCAACAGCTTGAAAACCATGCTGGATGATCTGGGCATTCACTATCGATTGAATACCCGTCTGGTTCGCGGCCTGGATTATTACGGTAAAACCGTATTCGAATGGGTAACCGACCAATTGGGTTCTCAAGGTACGATTTGCGCCGGTGGTCGTTATGATGGCCTGATCGAGCAACTGGGCGGCAAAGCCAATCATGCCATCGGTTTTGCGATGGGCATGGAGCGGATTTTGGCCTTGGTCGAACAACTGGAGACAGTTAATATCGAACCTAGCGTGGATGTGTATTTGATTCGCGTCGGTCAAGAAGCCGAAAAAGCCGGTTTGTTATTAGGCGAACGCATACGCGACAGCATTGATGGTTTAAAATTGCAGCTCAATTGTGGTGGCGGCAGTTTTAAAAGCCAATTTAAAAAGGCCGACAAATCCGGTGCAGCCTTTGCAATTATCATTGGTGATGACGAGGCTCAACGCGGCGAAGTGGCCTTAAAGTCCTTGCGTATCGAGCAGGAACAAATGACTTTGAGCCATGACGCCTTGCTGGAAACCCTCAAGGCCTGGCATGACAAACAATCTCTTGTATAACTATTAACCGAGAAACACCGTGGCAATTTACGATACCGAAGAAGAACAAGTCGAACAGTTAAAAAAATGGTGGGAAACCAATAACAGCTCCCTGATTGCTGGCGTGATAACTGCCATCGTGTTGGTAGTCAGCTGGAATCTATGGCAAAACCATCAGCATGAACAACGTAGTCAGGCATCCAAACTCTATCAAAGCCAGCTGGAAAGTGCTGCCAAGAATGATTTGGCCACTGTTGACAAACTGGCCGACCAAGTGGGAGTTGAACACGGTTCTTTGGCTTATGCCCATTTTGCCGCCCTGCAAAAAGCCAAAAGTAAAGTTCAACAAGGCGATCTGGAAGCTGCGAAAGCCATTTTGCAGCAACAAATACAAAACCCCGGCACCGAAGAACTGCAGCATGTTGCCCGCTTGCGCTTGATACAGCTGATGCTGGCTACCGGCAAATACGAAGACGGCCTGAAACTGATCAGCGAAGTCGATCCCTCCAAAGCGGAAGGGTTTGCCGCCAGCTACGATGAGATGGAAGGTGACCTGTATGTCGCTATGGACAGGCTGGATGAAGCCCGTACTGCTTATCAAAACGCCATCAGGACCGGTCGCGCCACCGCCCTGGCCCAATTCAAACTGGATGATATTGCCGCGCCAGCTTTCAATCCGACTGCAACCAATTAATCTTCGTTATTCCGACCAAAACCATGCAGACCTCTAAAGCCAAGACATTTCGTACCCTACCGGTTTTGTTGACCTGTCTGCCTTTGCTATCGGGATGCGCCGGCCTGGATGCGGGACGGGAAATGATTTCGGGACTATCGGACTCGATTTTTGGCGAGGATGACAGCGCTGATCCCCCCGCCGCCTTAACCGAATATACAGCTGAAGTTCAGGTTGATGTGCTTTGGAAAGCGTCAGTAGGTGATGGTGCCGACAAGCAATTTCTGAAGCTCATTCCCAGCGTGCAATCGGACAGAATTTATGCTGCCGACCGCAAAGGCAACCTGCAGGCTCGCAGCACTGGGGATGGCGACCTTATCTGGGACACCGATAGCGAATTTGCCTTCTCAGCAGGACCGGGGATAGGCCGACAGATGTTGGTAATGGGCTGCACTTCCGGTGAAGTCATCGCTTACGACATTGCTACCGGCGAACAAAAATGGCTGACCACCGTACCCAGCGAAGTGCAAGCCGTGCCGGTGATTGCCAAAGGTGTAGTGATCATCCGCACCACGGACGGCAAAATCATCGCGTTCAGAGAACAGGATGGTTCACAAATCTGGCTGGCTGAAACCAGCGTCCCTGCCTTGAGTATTCGTGGTGCCGGCGCACCCATCGTCATCGAAGACACCGTGATTATTGGTTACGCCAACGGCAAGATGCAGGCTTTGCAACTCAGCGACGGCAAAAGCATGTGGGAAGCCACTATCGCCATGCCCACCGGCCGCTCGGAAGTTGAACGCTTGGTGGATCTGGATGTCGATCCGGTTCTGAATCGGGGAGCCATCTATGTGTCCAGCTTTAACGGCGGTACCACTTCCGTCTCTGAAGTGGACGGCGACGTGATCTGGCGTAATCAGGACATTTCATCGTACACCGGCATCAGCGCCGATTATCGCTACCTGTATATCAGCGACACCAAAAGTGAAGTGTCACAACTCGATCAACGCAACGGCGCCTCGTTGTGGAAACAAAAAGAACTGCACAATCGCCAACTCACAGCTGCCATAGCCTACGAAAATTATGTCGTGGTCGGTGACTTTGAGGGTTACGTGCATTGGTTATCCATCAGCGACGGCAGGCTGCTCGGTCGCACCCAAGTCGCCAGTTCGCCTATCGAAGCCAAACCGGTTGTCGTCGACGGTACTGTATACATTTACGCAAAAGACGGCACCCTCGCAGCCCTTAAAGCCAGATAACTATGCTCCCAGTCATTGCCTTGGTAGGCCGACCTAATGTCGGCAAATCCACCCTATTCAATTATTTAACTCGCAGCCGAGAAGCCTTGGTGGCCGACTATCCGGGCCTGACCCGCGATCGGCAGTACGGCCGCGTCAAGCGCGGCGAACGAGACTGTCTGGTCGTAGATACCGGCGGCATCACCGACGACCAGGAAGGCATCGACGTATTTGCCAAAAAGCAGGTCGAAATCGCCCTGCAGGAAGCCGACGTGGTATTTTTCATGGTCGATGCCCGCGACGGCATCAACGCCTCCGATGAAGCCATTGCCGACATGTTGCGCAAGCTGGGCAAGCCGGTGGTGTTGGTGGTCAACAAAATAGACGGCATCAACAGTAACACCGTCACTCACGACTTTTACAGTTTGGCACTAGGTGAACCGGTGCCGATTGCCGCTTCGCACGGTCGTAATGTACATGAACTACTGGAGCGTATCGATGTACTGATACCGCCAGTTGAAGATGAATTTGAAGAAGAAGATCCGGGTATCGCTATTGCCATCGTCGGTCGTCCCAACGTCGGCAAATCCACTTTGGTCAATCGCCTACTGGGCGAAGAACGGGTAGTGGTGTTCGATGAGGCCGGCACCACCCGCGACAGTATTTATATTCCGTTTGAACGCAACGGCCAGAAATTTACCCTGATTGATACCGCCGGTATGCGCCGCCGCGCCAAGGTCTCGCTGGTGGTCGAAAAATTCAGCATCATCAAATCCCTGCAGGCCATTGAAAAAGCCCATGTGGTGATTTACCTGATCGATGCCAAAGAAGGTGTCACCGATCAGGATGCACATATCTTGGGACTGGTTTTAGAAGCCGGTCGGGCGCTGATCATCGGCCTGAACAAGTGGGACGGTCTTAATGCCGAGCATCGCGATTTCGTTAAAAAACAGATTGAACTGAAGCTATCATTTTTAGACTTTGCCGAGAAACATCCGATTTCCGCCTTACACGGCAGCGGCGTGGGTAAATTGTTCGACGTGGTGCATAGTTTGTACGACGCGGCGATGATCGACATGTCCACCCCGGTATTGACCCGCATCTTGAGCGACGCACTCGCCGCACACCAACCACCCCTGGTCGGTGGTCGCCGTATCAAGCTCAAATACGCCCATCAAGGCGGCCGCAATCCACCGGTGGTGGTTATTCATGGTGTACAAACCGATTCGCTGCCAGCAGCCTACAAGCGCTATTTGATGAATTATTATCGCGAACAATTGCGTTTGAAAGGTACGCCGGTGCGTTTGGTATTTAAATCGCCGGAAAACCCCTTCCACGGCCAGAAAAACACCCTCTCAGACCGACAAGTCAAAAAACGCAAACGTTTGATTGATTTCAGCAAACGTAAAAAATAATCGCTATCTCTGGAGCGCACATGGCAACCATCACCTTTCAAGGCAAACCCATCAATACGGTCGGTGATTTACCGGCAGTCGGCAGCAAAGCCCCCGATTTTAAACTCACCAACCGCAAATTGCAGGATGTGGGACTGGCCGAGTTTGCCGGGAAACGCAAAGTGATGAATATTGTACCCAGCATGGATACCCCAACCTGTGCAGCCTCGACCCGCAAGTTCAACGAAAAGGCCGCTCACCTGCATAACACCGAAGTGCTGACCATTTCCGCCGACCTGCCTTTCGCCCAATCACGGTTTTGCGAAATCGAAGGTATCAAGCATGTCACCGCATTGTCGTCGTTTCGTTCCAACTTTGGTCATGAGTATGGGGTTGAATTGCTGGATAGCATTCTGGCTGGATTAACCGCGAGGGCTATCGTAGTGATCGACGAAAACGATCAGGTGATTTACACCGAATTGGTCAGCGAGATAGCCGATGAGCCTGATTACGCCAGTGCTTTGGCGGCTTTAACACATCACGAATAAACAAAACAAAGCACCGCAGCTGTTAAAACAGTTGCGGTGTCATTCATGATTACAATTTATCCTGCACTATTTGGTAAATTGCCGCTGTTTCCGTTTCGGCACCCGACAGAACTTTATCAAGCTCGGCCAGTTTGGCTTCTGCAAACACCCGGTCTTTCAAGCTACCGGCATTGATATGCACATTTAACGCCGCGCTTTTCAAACCGGCATAGGCCGCCATGACCGCCACGCCGGCATCGCTGATCACGCCTAGGTTGCCCTTCTCGGCCGCCACCCGGCTCAACGCAACGGCCTTGGCACAGGCTTTGGCGCAAGCCAGCGGCACCTCGGTGGCTTCCCGCAAAACCAGCTGGATTTTGGCGCCGCGCAGGGCTTTTTCTTCATCGCTAGCCTTGGGCAAGCCGTAACAAGCCATCAACTTATCGAATACGTCGACATCGGCCTTGATCATGCCAGTCAAGGTTTCACGCAAGGCTTCTGCTTCGGCCAACAAGGCCTGCATATCGGCTTCGACTGCCGCGTATTTGGGCTTGCCTATGGTCAGATTACAAACCATGCTGACCAATGCCGCTGCTTGCGCACCCATCACAGCCGCCGCACTGCCACCGCCGGGGGTGGCTTGTTTGCCGGCCAGTTCGTCCAGAAATTGTTCTATGGATTTGTCTTTGATTTCTGTCATGCGTAAGAGGATAAATTTTAATTGGTGTAGGTTGGGTTAGGCGCTAGCCGTAACCCAACATCACGGTTATATAGAGCGGATCAACCGCGCCGCCAGCTGGTGGTGCCATCGGGGGCGTCTTCGAGAATGATGCCTTGTTGCTTCAACTCATCGCGGATTTGGTCGGCCAAGGTCCAGTTTTTGGCTTTTTTGGCTTCAAGACGCTGTTGTTTTTTTTGTTCGATCCATTCATCATTAATTTGCCCAGTTACCGAAGCAGTTCCAGTAGGATTACTGAGAGAAATACTTGCAAATTCACCAACAGCAACTGCATCCCTTTGTTTCTGACCCTTTAAGTATTTGTCTGGTTCTTCCTGCAAAACTCCCAACAAACCGCCTAATTTCTTCAGACTGGCCGCCAGTTGCCCTACTCTTTCGGATTGATTAGCTTTGGCTTTATTCAACTCCCGCGCCAAATCGAACAACACCGCCAACGCTACCGGCGTGTTGAAATCATCATCCATCGCCTGTTCAAAACGCTGTTTGTATTCTTCATCTATAGGCGCATCAATGATTTCAACGCCTCTCAATGCAGTATATAACCGTGTCAGTGCCGTACCGGCATCATCCAGTTGCTCATCGGAATAATTCAACGGGCTACGGTAATGGCTGGACAAAATGAAGAAACGGATGATTTCCGGGCGATATTGTTTTAACACCTCCCGTACCGTGAAAAAATTACCCAAAGACTTGGACATTTTTTCTTCGTTGACTCTTACAAAACCGTTGTGCATCCAGTAGTTTACGAACTGCTCGCCGGTAGCACCTTCGGATTGGGCGATTTCGTTTTCATGATGCGGAAACTGCAAATCCATTCCGCCGCCGTGAATATCAAAATGGTTACCCAGGCAACAGGTAGACATCGCCGAACATTCGATATGCCAGCCAGGCCGGCCCTGTCCCCAGGGTGAATCCCAATACGGCTCGCCGGGCTTGGCCATTTTCCACAGCACGAAATCCAGCGGATCGCGCTTGGCGTTATCAACATCCACCCGCTCGCCAGCGTTCAAATCGTCAATATTCTTGCCGGACAATTTACCGTAGCCGTCAAAGCGACTCACCGCATAAAACACATCGCCATTGCCGCCCACATAAGCGTATTCGCGCTCGATCAGCTTGGCGATCATGGCAATAATGTCGTCAATTGATTGGGTGGCTTTGGGCTCAAGATCAGGCGGCAACACCGACAAGGCGCGCTCATCCTCGTGCATCGCCTCGATAAATCGCTCGGTCAAGGCGGTAAACGCTTCGCCATTTTGATGGGCGCGTTGAATGATTTTGTCGTCGATATCGGTAATGTTGCGCACATACGTCAACTGATAACCGGCATGCCGCAGATAACGCGCCACCGTATCGAACACCACCATCACCCGCGCATGGCCGATATGACAATAGTCGTAAACCGTCATGCCGCAGACATACATCCCGACCTTGCCGGGTTGCCTGGGGACGAATTCTTGTTTGCTTCGAGTGAGGGTGTTGTAAATTTTCAGCATGGGGTTGACGATGAATACAGCAAAAGACCAAGCAATCTATCAAGATTTTGGCTTCTCTTTCAAGATAAAAACGCCTAGAATTCGCGGCTTGCAGCTATTTTAGGAGCACTTTATGCGCAAAATCTTTGTTTACCTGATGCTGTTTTTATTCTCAACCCTTTCTTTTGCAACGGAAAATAAGATGTCCGACACCCAAACCAAAGTCAAAATGACCACTTCACAAGGCGCGTTCGTAATCCAACTGGATCATGTCAAAGCTCCCGTTTCTGCCGCTAATTTTGTCGACTATGTCAAAAGTGGTTTTTACAACGGCACCATTTTTCATCGGGTGATTCCCGGCTTTATGGCTCAAGGTGGCGGTTTTGACAGCAGCTTTGCCCAAAAAGACACCAAAGCCCCGATCAAAAATGAAGCTGACAATGGCTTGAAAAACAAACGCGGTACTCTGGCTATGGCTCGCACCAACGATCCCAATTCAGCCACCGCCCAGTTCTTTATCAACTATAAAGACAACGGTTTTCTGGACCACACTAGCCCGACGCCAAGCGGCTGGGGCTATGCAGTATTCGGCGAAGTGATTGAAGGTATGGACATAGTCGACGAAATGGCCAAACAACCGACAGGCAACCGTGGCATGCATCAGGATGTACCTAAAACCGACATCGTCATCGAAAAAGCCGAAGTCATCGAATAAGCGTCTATCTCAATACGTGTCGGGTTACGCTTGCGCTTTTATGCCCGAAGGGTAAACCCGACCTACATAGTTGACATTTGAAACAAGACATCCTGTTCATCTCCGATTTACATATCTCGCTGGAAAAGACCGAGATCACCCGGCGTTTTCTGGATTTTTTGCAGCATCGCGCGGCCAAGGCCAAAGCGTTGTACATTCTTGGCGATTTGTTCGATGCCTGGATAGGAGATGACGACAATACCCCGCCCAATAAAGCCATCAAGCGCGCCTTAAAAGCAGTCTCGGACAACGGCACCGAGATTTTTATGATCCAGGGCAACCGGGATTTTTTGTTGGGTGAACGGTTTTGTGTTGAATCAGGAATTCGTCTGCTGGATGAATACGCGGTGATTGATTTAAACGGCCAGCCTGTGCTGTTGACGCACGGTGATTTACTGTGCACCGACGACCTTCCCTATCAAGCCTTTCGGGTAAAATCACATAGTCAGGAATGGCAGCAAAATGTGTTATCCAAACCGTTGTTACTGCGCTTGCTGGCGGCCCGATGGTATCGTTTGCGCAGTTTTTGGCATAAACGCAAAAAACAGCAGGACATCATGGATGTCAATCCACAAACCGTGATTGAGGTGATGCGCAAACATCATTGCACAACTCTGATACACGGCCACACCCACCGTCCAGCCATACACAGCATCGTCATTGATAACAATCCGGCCCAACGCATCGTACTGGCGGATTGGAAAAAAGACAGCGGCGAGTGTTTGTGCTGGGATGGTGAAGCCTTTCGGTGCGAGTTGGTCTGAGCATAATCTAACTACTCGGACTGGAAAAGTATTGATTAGTAATCTCGAAGCGACGGTTACCTTAATGACCATAAAAACAAAGTGTAACCGAGGAAAACCTCATGCTTAACATTCCCACGATTACGCTGAAGCTAATCGTGGCTACGCGGCCTACCCGGACTGGGCTTGCTGAAGCAGGCTAACAGGCGTAGGGGTGATGGTGCATCAAATAAGCCAAGATACTTGTACACCAAACCACAGGCAAAAAAAATCCGGCAGTACGTTGAGTTGACTCTCAGCACCACCGGACCTATTACTATCTCCGCGCCAATAGACTGGGGTTTTGCCCAGTAGTTCAATCGGCTATGAATTTTTTTTAAAAGGCGCAGCCGGATTTAACGCCCAGCCTTTTTAAGATTATCGCCATTGGGCAGAATCCCGTAAAGGCAGCCTGCAACAAATTGGCCCCAACAAAGGCCGTAAACCAAAGCCAATTGGACGAGTGCCAATGCGCCAGCGCCAGACTGATCAAAATAAAACTGCCGGCCACCGCCATTACGATACGATCGATAGTCATAAAACCTCCTATTTCAAACGAACCACGCCCATCAATTTTAAGGTCATGCGTTCGTAGAACGGTTCGCTGATGCCTTTTCTGATTTTGCGCATAAAGTATTTTTCAAAGCCGATTTTGGCCAAATGCACCCATTTGCCATGGTTAGACCAAGTGGTGTTGCGCGGTGGGATTTGCGGCACAGCCAAAAAGGCTACGCCGGTATCACCTAAATCAGCCAGACATAAGGCACTCAGGCTGGGAATGTCGGACGGCTCTTTACCGGCCAGTTCGTCGCGAATATTGTGCGCGGTGGCGGTGACCATGGATTCGATCATATAACCAGTTTTTGGGGTGCCGGTCGGCACCGGGGTTTTTTCTACGGGCGGCAGTGCTACGCAGACGCCGACTGAATAGATGTTTTTATAGGTCGGATTGCGTTGGTGTTGATCGACGATGACAAAACCACGTGGATTGGTCAAGCCTTCAGCGCCGCAATGGCGAACCGCATCGACACCGGTAAAAGCCGGCAACATCATCGAATGTTTGAATGGCACTTCGTGTTTTTTCTTGTCGTTACCGTCGGCATCCACTTCGGTGACAAACATCATGCCGGCTTCGATCTTATCGACTTTGGTATTGGAGATCCATTTGATGGTTTTGTCACGCAAGGCGCTTTCCAACAGGCCACGAGTATCGCCTACACCACCCAGTCCCAGGTGTCCCACATAGGGTTCGGAGGTGATGAACGTCATTGGCACTTTGTCGCGAATTTTGCGTCTGCGTAATTCAGTTTCCAGAATCATCAGATATTCATACGCGGGGCCAAAACAAGATGCACCTTGTACGGCACCGATCACAATCGGGCCGGGATCGGCCATGAATTTTTCCCAATCTGCAGCCGCTAACGCCGCGTGATCAACATGACAAACCGAGGAGGTATGACCGCCATGAGGTCCCAATCCCGGTACTTCGTCAAATGCCAAACGAGGTCCTGTCGCAATGATCAGATAGTCATAGACTTCCGAGCTACCGTCGGCTAAATCCACTTTATTGTTGGCGGGGTCGACTTTGACAGCGGCTTTTTGAATGAAGTTGATGCCTTTTTTGGCCATCACCGGTGCCAGCTCGATTTTCAAATCTTCCGGCTTACGCCATTTAGGTGGAATCCAGGGGTTTGAAGGCACGAAATGAAAGGTCGGCGAGTCGGAAATCACCACCACCTCATGCTCTTTACCGACGTTTTCCCGCATTTCATAAGCCATCGGCACCCCGCCGATACCGGCACCCAATACTACAATTCTAGCCATAACAGTCACCTCATTGATGTTAAAAAGTTTTCGCCGCCGCGCATTGCTGATGCTATGTTTGTTTTTTTAAGCGAGAAAACAGACGCCCAAGACTATTAGACCTTTCTTATGTTTTCAATAGAAATTTTTCTTCTGAAACGGAGTGGGTTATGCAGAACAAGTCTGTCGACGTACAATAAGCGCTTCTGACAGATTTTGATGGGTACCTGGATATGAGTAATCAGACTGATAACGAAGTAAACTGGCAAGAAACACTCACGCCGGAACAATTTTACGTCTGTCGCGAAAAAGGCACCGAACCGGCCTTTACCGGCAAATACACCGACTGCACCACCCCCGGTGTTTATCACTGTGTGTGTTGCGGCAATGCATTATTTACCAGTGAGCACAAATTTCATTCCGGTTGCGGTTGGCCGAGCTTTTGGGAACCGTTAAACAACGAAACACTCAACGAACATGAAGACTTCAGTCATGGCATGCACCGGGTTGAGGTAACCTGTAGCCAATGCGGCGCGCATTTGGGCCATGTGTTTACCGATGGTCCCGCACCGACCGGTTTACGCTATTGCATCAATTCCGTGGCTTTAGAATTACACGACAAATAATGAACGCTCACCAGTACGTACAAGACTGCCTTAATTTTATCGATACCAGTCCCAGTCCATGGCATGTGATTGCCACACTGGAGCAGAGACTACAAGCAGTTGAATTCCAACGACTGGATGAGAAAGACTTCTGGTCGTTAACTGCTGGAGGTCGATATTACGTGGTACGGGATGACTCCTCGATTATCGCTTTCGTGGCCGGCAGCAAGGATTTGACGCAAAACGGTTTCAAAATTCTGGGTGCGCATACCGATTCTCCGGGGTTGCGTCTAAAACCCAATCCGGTTTTAGACGGCGATTCATTGTTGCGTCTGGCGGTTGAAGTATATGGCGGCCCTATTTTGGCCACTTTCACAGATAGGGATTTAAGTTTGGCTGGGCGGGTCGCCTATCGCACCGATACCGGAAAAATCGCCAGTCGTCTGGTGAGCTTTGAACAAGCTTTATTAAGATTGCCAAATCTTGCCATCCATATGAATCGGGCGGTCAACGAAGAGGGATTGAAGTTAAACAAACAAACCGAGTTACCGCTGATCCTGGCTAATACCGTGGCGCAGCAATTGCCTAGCGATCAATGGCTGTCGCTGCTGACAACGGCTTCCGGTTTAACTGCCGACCAGATTCTGAGTTGGGAATTAAACGTCTACGACAGCCAAAAGGGCGCGTTCTGGGGCGAGAATCTGGCTTTTTATGCCAACAGCCAATTGGATAATCTGGCTTCCTGCCACGCAGGAACAGTCGCACTATTAGACGATGCCAGTTTGAATGGCGGCAATACCCTCGTGTGTGCTTTTTTTGATCACGAGGAAATCGGCAGCGAAAGTTGCAAAGGCGCTGCCGGCAGTTTTTTACCGGATGTCTTGGAGCGCATTGCGCTAGCTCAACAACTGGACAAACAAGACTATCAACGCGCATTAGCCAACAGTCTGATGATCAGTGCGGATATGGCCCATGCTTATCAACCCAACTTTCCCAATGCTTATGAACCCGGCCATAAGATTCTGATCAATCATGGGCCGGTGATAAAAATCAACGCCAATCATCGCTACGCTACCCATTGCTTATCGGAAGCCTTTTTCGCCGATCTCTGTCGTCAGGCCGATATTCCAGTACAAAAATATTCTCACCGGGGTGACCTGCCCTGCGGCAGCACCATAGGCCCTATTGCGTCTGCCAAACTGGGCATTCCGACAGTCGATGTCGGAAATCCGATGTGGGCCATGCACAGCGCCCGTGAAAGTGCGGGGGTTTACGATCACGCTTATATGATCAAAGCCCTGCAACTGTTCTTCATATCAGCATAGCTTTAATAAAATCTTCAACTATTCTTGTCAGGTGATTTCATCTGATAGGGTTGGGTGTTGGCTTTGTTCGCTCAGGACGGCTTTAGTGCATTTTTAACTGCGGCCGTCGGCCGAATAGTCTTGCTAATTAGCCTGACGACGGTGGTTGTGCAGGCTGAAGAAAGTCTGGAATACAAAATCAAGGCAGCGTATTTGTATAACTTCACCAAGTTTATAACTTGGCCACCCATTCAAAACGAATCCTTTAATATCTGCCTGATTGGCAATGACCCCTTTAGTGGTCTGTTAGATAACCTGGAAACCAAAACAGCACAAGACAAACCGATTCGGATTTTCCGTTATGACACTATCAAGCAGGCGAATCACTGCCAGATACTTTATTTTGACACCCCAAACAGCAACCTGAATGTTGCCGTAGCCAATGCCTTGTTGGTTGGCAATTTATCGGAAAAACTCACCGTTGGCAGCCAACCTTTTTTTGCCGAATCTGGCGGTATGATCGGTTTTGCACTGGAACAGGAAAAAGTTAAGTTACATATCAATCTGAAAGCATTGAAACAGAGTGGCTTGAGTATTAGCGCCAAGCTGATCGAAGTATCGACGATTGTCGAGGAGGATGAACATGAGTAACTATTGGTTCTCACGTTTTTCCATCAAATCCAAACTGTTTTTGATCACGTTGGTGTCCAGCTTATTCGCGATGTTATTCGCGTTTATGATCCTGTTTGCCACTAATGTTACCGAAGTCAAACAAAAAGCCATGGAAGATTTCATGGCCGCAGCCAATTTGATCGCCAATCGCAGTACAGCGGCTGTGTTGTTCGACGACCCTCAACTGGCCAAGGAAAACTTAGCGTCATTGGCCAAATTACCTGATTTTAAAAATGCTTGCGTGTATGGCAAACAAGGTCAACTGTTCGCCGAGTTGGCGATTACTGACTCACTCTGTCCGCAACATTCAAAAAATCTGCATAGTGAACTGGATCAACTGACCTTAAGTGTTTACCAGCCCATGCTGTTGGATCAGGAGCCTATTGGCGGAGTGCTGATTCAGGCGGATTTAACGGGCGCTTTAGTCAGACAGCTGCAATTCGTGGGTTTGGTGCTGACAGTGTTGTTTATCGCTTTGGTTGCTTCGTTTTTAATGATCATGCCCTTACTGAGCCGGGTTGCAAAGCCGATCAGCCTGCTGGCAAAAACCGCCCAGAAAATTGGCCATAACCATGATTACTCGGTGCGAGCTAAAAAACACAGTGAAGATGAAATCGGTATATTGGTAGATTCTTTCAATAGCATGCTGGAAACCATTGAAAGCAAAAATAACGCCCTGTTAGCACTTAAAAACAATTTCCAGGCTTTATATGACAATAATCCGACCATGGTGTTCGATCTGAGTTTGAACGGTCAAATTCAGTCGGTCAATCAGTTTGGCGCCAAGCAAATCGGCTTAACGGTCCAGCAATTGTTGGGCATATCCATCTACAACTTTACCCATCCAGAAGATTTGGCTGATAGTCGGGCTTTTATCAAAGCCTGCGAAATACATCCTGATCAGGTACAAAAACAAGACGTGCGGCTGATCTGTCAAAACGGCAATGTCATCTGGGTCAGAGAAACGGCCCGTTTGGTGAGTACTGCCTATAACAATCAGCACATTTTATTGGTGTGCGAAGACATCACCGAAACTCGCCGGCTGGCTGATCGCATTGCCTACCAAGCCAGTCATGACGAACTGACCGGCCTGACCAATCGCAGGCAATTTGATGAATACATCCAAAGCTTGGTAGAAAAGTCCCAGACCGATAACAGTGTGCATGTCATGTGTTATCTGGATTTGGATCAATTTAAAGTGGTTAATGATACTTGCGGGCATTTGGCAGGGGACGAGCTTTTACGGCAATTAGGTGAGTTATTACGCCTGCAGGTGCGTAAAACCGATGTGCTGGCAAGGCTGGGTGGCGATGAGTTTGGCATATTGATGTCGCATTGCAATGTAGAGCAAGCCTTGCTGACCAGTGAAAAACTCCGTTCGGCCATCTGTGATTTTCAATTTGCCTGGGATAACCGCAGTTTCAGTGTCAGTGTCAGTATCGGTATTGCCCCCATCAATCGCACCAGCGGTAATGCAGTGGACATATTAAAAGAGGCCGATGCCGCCTGTTATGCCGCCAAAGAGAGGGGTCGCAATCGTATTCATGTCTTTAGTTCTACGGATGAAGAGTTGGCGGAGCGCCAAGGTGAAATGCAGTGGGTGGAAAAAATCCGCTTGGGCATCGAAGAAAACCGCTTCCAGTTGTACGGCCAATTGATTGTTCCCAACTCACATATCGAAGAAGGCTTACACTTTGAAACCCTTCTGCGCTATCGTGATGAACAGGGTAATATCATCCCGCCGGGCGCATTCTTGCCGGCAGCTGAACGCTACAATATTGCCCCGGCACTGGATCGCTGGGTCATCAGTAACTTATTCGAATATTTAAGTACCACACCCGGCTTTATCGAACGACTGGAATTGTGCTCGGTCAACCTGTCAGGCTTGTCGTTATCCGACGAGACCATGCTGGACTTCATCAGCAAGCAATTTCGTAAATGGCAGATACCCACCTATAAAATCTGTTTTGAAATCACTGAAACAGCCGCCATCAGTAATTTGTCCTACGCCAAGCAGTTTATCGACTCACTGCGCAGAAAAGGCTGCCTGTTTTCGCTGGATGATTTTGGTAGCGGCCTGTCTTCTTTTGCTTATCTTAAAAATCTACCGGTGGATTTTTTAAAGATTGACGGCCTGTTCGTGAAAGACATTCTGGAAGACAAAATTGACTGGACCATGGTGAAAGCCATCAACGAAGTGGGTCATGTCATGAACAAAAAAACCATTGCCGAATTCGTTGAAAACCAAAACATCTTTGAACTACTGAAAACATTGGGTGTGAATTACGCTCAGGGCTACGGAATCGCCAAGCCCATACCGTTAAGAGAGCTTTGAGAATCATCATGCAATACTGTTACCGTCCCAAACTACTATGGCTACACGTTTTGTTACTCAGTTGCGTAGACAGTGCTTATGCACAACAGGAGCTTGACGAATTAATGGAATTATCGCCCGCCGAGCTAGCCAATATTTCGGTTAGCATTGCCTCGGGTACAGCAAAATCGTTAGCCCATTCTGCGGCGGTGACCAGTGTTATCACGTCTGATCAAATCACCACCATGGGCGCAACTGAATTGCATGAAGTGTTGGAAACCGTGCCCGGCATCCACGCCACTATCCAACCTGTCACAGGTGATTACAGCTATTCCATGCGGGGTATGCGCAACGATACCAACTCCGAAGTATTGCTAATGATGAACGGCACCCGTTTCTCAGTACCTTACCAAGGCACACATATGGCCGGCATGATCGTTCCGGTCGAAAACATACAACGGATTGAAGTGATTCGCGGACCTGGATCTGCTCTGTATGGCGCTGACGCTTTCGCGGGTGTCATCAATATCGTCACTAAAAAAGCTGCCGATCTGGATGGCGTAACTATTGGCGCCCGTGGCGGAAATAACGATACTAAAAGCAGTTGGGGGCAATATGGCGGACATTGGCAAGGCTGGGATGTCGCTACCAGCCTGCAATACAGCCACAACGGTGCCGATTCTGACAGGATCATCGACGCGGATGCCTTGTCCGGCACTGGCTTTTCCTCAGCTCCCGGCCCCATGCAAACCCAGAACGAACGCTGGAATGGTCATCTGAACTTGCAACGCAAACATTGGGACTTAGGCTTCTGGGCTTTTAATCAAGCCGATGCCGGGCTTCGGGCTGGCGCAGCCGGTGCCCTGGATAATTTGGGGACACTCAATGGCAGTCATTATTTGGCGGATGTTCGCTACTCGACTGAAGATGACTTCGAAGACTGGGAACTACAAGCACATGCCAGTTTTTTACATACGGACGTGAATGCCAATATCTACAACACACCGCCCGGCTCAATTTTACCGATTGACTCCACGGGTAACGCAACCAGAAACATAACCCCAACTACCCCATTCGTACTTTTTCCCGAAGGAATGCGCTTCGTTACAGGGATCAACAACACAGTGCCGACTTTTGAGTTGACCGGTATATATAAAGGCTTTGCTGATCACATCTTGCGCATGGTGAGCGGCTTCCGTTACGAAGAATTGAACACGACGGAGGCGCGAAATTTTGGTCAAGGTGTTCTGGATGGCACAACTTTAAGCCCACTTCCAGCAGTTAACCGGGCAGGCAGTCTGCAAGACTTAACCAATACCCCATTCACATTCATAGGCACTCATCATCGTGACATTTGGTCTGTAGCCTTACAGGATGAATGGCAAATCGCAACAGATTGGCATTTGACGACCGGCTTACGCTATGACCATTACTCGGATTTTGGCAGCACTTTAAATCCTCGCGCGGCACTGATTTGGGATATTACGTCTGAATTAACCGGTAAAATTCTGTACGGGCAGGCCTACCGCGCCCCCAGCTTTCTGGAACAATATCAGCAAAATAGCGCATTTTTTATTGGCAATGCCGCTTTAAAACCCGAAACCATAGAAACAACCGAATTGGCTTTCGATTATCACCCATCCCAAAATCTACGCACAGCGCTCAATCTATTTCACTACAGCATAACGGATTTAATCAGCGGCGAATTTATTACCCAAAACAATACCTCGCTAACTGTCAGCAATCGCCCCGGACAAAATGGCTATGGCAGTGAATTTGAATGGGATTGGAAGTTTCTGCCGGATTGGAACTTACGCGGTAATTATGCTTGGCAATATGCACTAAATAAGGACAATGAACGTCGCGTCAGTAACGTCCCTGAGCATCATGTGTATAGCGCGCTGGCGTGGAATTTTATGCCAAAATGGCAGATTCAGACACAAATAAACTGGATCGGCCAGAGGTTAAGCGCTCCCTGGGACTCTCGAATGCTGCCGGATTATCAAACCATTGACTTGACACTAAACGCTAAACGTTTATTTGGCCATTTAGACTTATCGGCTTCCGCTAGAAACCTGTTTGACACTAATGGCAGGATGCCGGCAGTAACGGGTTACCCCAATAATTTACCGATTATGGGGCAAACCTTTTATTTTGAAGCGTCCGTGCATTTTTAAAATTCAGGTTGTCAGCAGGCGAATACTGTCAATTAATCTGGCTACGCTTTTTCTGCTTAACCAAGCTTCACCTTTTAGAATTGCCTGGATCAACCTCTCAGCATAAAACGATAATTGTGCCTGTTCCTGGAAACCTTTGGCACCAGCTATCATGCACTGGATAACCTCATCCTCTTTGATCTGTGCACCGATAATTACCAAACGGGCCGCAGGAACAACATCAGTTAACATCCGAATAAAGTCTGGCGTCTCTTTACCGCGTAACCCGTAGTCCAGAAAAATCAAGGCTGGCTGTTGCATATCGGCAGCATTCAATGCTTGAATTTCATCATGATGACATAACAATTCAGCATCGACTGTTGCCAGACACGTCAAAATCAAATCATCTTTATCTATCACAAGGATTTTCATGCTGGGTATAGGTCTACAAGAGGCATTTAATGGCTAAAATTTGATAGGGCGAATTGAGTCACAATAGCAGTGAATTAGCGATTACTGGCTAGAAATATCGACAAAACCGTGCAGCCCTCGTTTTGATTCTGCCGACAACCAGTCTTTCAAGTATTTCAGTTCTTGGGTAATTTGCAACTCATCCAGGCTTTTTTTGTTTTTTAACAACCGGAAGGCATTTGACAACACTTTGTAATTATCACCTACAATGCCCGCGCGTCTTAGGCCAACAATATTCAATCGGTAATGTTTAGCAGGTCGCCCCCCTATCAACATGAACGGAATCACATCCATATTGATGCCCGTAGTGCCCTGCACAATGGCATAAGAACCGACACGACAGAATTGATGCACTACCACAGCTCCGCCCATGAAGACATTATTACCGACATGCACATGCCCACCTATAGCGACATTATTGGCAAAAACAGTGTTATCGCCTACGCTACAATCATGAGCAACATGGCTGTTATTCATGAAATAACAGCCGGAACCGATTCGGGTTGATTGGCCGCTTTTAGTAGCGCGATGCGCTGTAAATCCTTCCCGAAAGGCATTGTTGTCGCCAATATCCAGCCATGTTTCAGTGAGTGGTTCAAATCCCAAATCCTGAGGCAATCCACCCAACACCGCATGCGGATGCAGAACATTACCTTGGCCCATTCTGACCCTGCCGTGAACAACAGCATGCGCACCAATCTGGCTATTGTCTCCAATCACAGCACCATCCTCAATGACGGCAAACGGACCAACACTGATGTTGGCACCTAATTTAGCACCCGGCGCAATATAAGCTGATGGGTGAACAAGTACTGTCATGTATTATCCTCTGGGATGAAATTTTGTATGAAGCTCTTTAAGACGATGCTGGGCAATATGCGTGTATATCTGTGTGGTCGATAAATCTGAATGGCCCAACAATAACTGTACGACACGTAAATCAGCGCCATGATTCAACAAATGTGTGGCAAAAGCGTGTCGCAGTGTGTGCGGTGACAAGTGCTTTTCAATACCAGCCTGCTTTGCGTATCGCTTGATGATATGCCAGAACGCCTGACGCGTCATGCAACTGCCGCGGGCAGTGACAAATAAATAATCACTTTGTCTGTTGGCCAAAATATCCTGTCTGCCTCCCGCCAAATAGCGCTCCAGCCAAACGACTGCTTCCTCTCCTATCGGCACCAGCCGTTCTTTCTCGCCTTTGCCGGTTATTCTAATACAGCCTTGGCGAAAATTGATTTGTTGAAAGGTAATTTCCACCAATTCAGACACGCGCAAACCCGCAGCATACAATAGCTCTAACATCGTTCTATCCCTTAAGCCAAGGGGGTGAATCGTTTCAGGAGCTTGCAACAATTGCTCGACTTCATCTTCAGTCAGTGAACTCGGTAGTGAGCGGCCAATATGTGGCGCATCTATTAACAGGGTGGGATCCGTGGCGATTTGGTTTTCTCGTAACAAATAACCGTAAAACCTCCGCAAGCTCGATAACATTCTAGCCGATGAGCGGCTGCTATTACCTTGCTTTTGTCGATACAGCAAAAACAAGCCTATATCGTTTTCACAGACCTCTGGCAGGCTTGAGCCTTTCAGCCATTGATCAAACTGTGTGAGATCACTGCCGTATGCCGCCAGGGTATTTTCACTTAAACCATGTTCAAGCCATAAAGCATTCAAAAAAATTTCGATGCTATTTGCTGATTCGCTCATAGGGCGCTCATGGCTGCACGATATTCATAAGCCAGCAATTCACGTTTTAGTTGCACCATAGGACCTTGCCGTTGCCCCATGAAACCACCAACACCTGATTTGGCAACCACACGATGGCAGGGAATAATGCCGGCGTAAGGATTGGTTCGGCAGGCCTGCGCAACTGCACGAGGTCCAGAGCCGATTTGCTGTGCCAACGCAGAATAACTCATTACCTGCCCAAAGGGAATATTCAGCAATATATCCCAAACCTTTTGAGAATATACCGTACCCTGCCGATAAAGGCTGACGGCTAATTGATTGCGTTCAGGGTCCATGAGATAAAGCTGCACCTGATCGGCCAGTGCCGATTTTTTAGATTGCTGGTTTTGGCAAGGCAGCTGCCATGAACAATCAGTAATGACCCCATGGACTGTAGTCATTACTAATTCAGCATCCAATAACGGCACATAATGGAAAGTCTGTGCGCCACTGATCGAAGTTTCCCAACTAATCTGTATCGACATCAATCTTCCGGAATGGCGGACAAAAAAAAGGCAGCTAATCAGCTGCCTTTTTTTGAACCGATTCGTCAATCATCCGAACCCGCTTAGGTATTAAATCAAGAAAGTTTTTCTTTAATACGTGCTGCTTTACCGGTCAAATCACGCAGGTAATACAGTTTGGCGCGACGCACATCACCACGGCGTTTCACTTCAATACTGCCTACTGAAGGACTATGTGTTTGGAATACACGCTCAACGCCTACACCATGAGAAATTTTTCTCACTGTGAAAGCAGAGTTCAAGCCACGGTTACGCTTGGCAATAACTATACCTTCGAAAGCCTGCAGCCTTTCCCTTGCACCTTCCACTACGCGAACCTGCACAACGACGGTATCACCAGGACCAAATTCCGGCACGTTTGTTTTAAGCTGTGCTGCTTCCAGTTCTTCAATAATTTTACTCATTACCACACCCTAATTAATCAACTTCAGTTTTAAATTCACTCAGCAAAGCCGTTTGCTCTGCGGTTAATTGTATTTTTTCCAACAAATCCGGTCGCCTTTTCCAAGTTCGCCCTAGTGATTGTTTCATTCGCCAACGTTTGATCTCTGCATGATTTCCGCCCAAAAGCACTTCCGGCACATTGCCCAATTCGCTTTCCTCTGGCCGTGTGTAATGCGGGCAATCCAACAGGCCATTAAAATGGGAATCCTGTTTAGCTGATTCTTCATCCCCTAAAACACCAGGAACCAAACGGGCAACGGCATCCACAACAATCAAAGCTGCAAGCTCACCGCCGCTGATCACATAGTCGCCTAATGACCATTCTTCATCACAGACTTGGCTGATAAATCGCTCGTCTATACCTTCATAACGACCGGCAATTAAAATCAACTGATCTATCTGGCTAACTTCCTGCAGTAAAGATTGAGAAATCAACTTGCCTTGCGGACTTAGATACACTATCCGACAGGAGCCAGAATCCACCATCTGCTTAGCCCCAGATACGGCATCCAGCAATGGCTGAAATTTCATGACCATACCAGGACCACCGCCATATGGGCGATCGTCTACGGTCTTATGCCTGTCATGCGTATAATCACGAGGATTCCAGACCGAAAGACTAACAATATTTTTCTGAATTGCTTTTCCTGTAACACCGTAGCTGGACGCATCCAACACCATTTCAGGAAAAAGACTGATTACATCAAATCGCATCCCAATTAAAAGTCAGGATCCCAATCGACAATCATCAAGCCAGCATCTAAATCAATATTTAAGACTGTCTGTTGCTGCAAAAACGGAATCAACCGTTCGGTTTCTCCATCAACCACCACCATCACGTCATTGGCACCAGTTTCCAGTAAATAATCCACCATACCCAGACTTATGCCTTGCCGGGTTTCAACATGTAATCCAACCAGATCAGCCCAATAATATTCACCTGGCTTAGCCTTCGGTAACTGCTGCTTTCTGATCAGGATTTTCCAACCCATTAATGCTAATGCTGAGTCTCGATCAGTAATGCCGTCTAACTCCGCAACCACATTGTTTCCATGACGCTGACCGCTAACAATCTTGACTTCTCTGACTTGGTTGTTTTTTTGCAAAGTCCAAGGCGAGTATGTCAGGATGTTCTCGCGTGGCTCAGTGAAAGAAAACACTTTCACCAAGCCTTTTACACCAAAAACGCCGGAAATCTCTCCAGCGTCCAGAAAATCACTGTGTAACAAATTGTTTAAGCAACTGCTTTGCTAGCGTCTTTTATCAATCTTGCAACGCGATCAGATGGTTGAGCACCGTTTGCTTGCCAGTATTGAACGCGTTCTGCATCCAAAACTAATCTTTGCTCACCGCCACGCGCCAAGGGATTAAAAAAACCTACGCGTTCGATATAACGACCATCACGGCTGCTTCTGCTATCAGTAACGACTACGTGATAAAAAGGCCGATTTTTAGCGCCACCTCTAGACAAACGAATGCTTACCATTTAGATACCTTAAAACATTGAATCAAAATTTAATTAAACTATTCTACGCGATTTTTTAAATAAGTGAAGAATAAATTATAAAACCTTAAGAACGCATGCCGCGCATATTGCTCTTCAAGCCGCGCACCATGTTTGCAATATTGCCTTTGCTGAACTTCTTCATCATCTTTTCCATCATTTTGTGCTGTTTCAAAATCCGATTTACATCATGTAAATCCTGCCCACAGCCATTGGCAATCCGCTGTTTGCGACTGCCTTTAATCAAGTCGGGATACTTTCTTTCTTGCGGGGTCATTGAATTGATCACCGCAATTTGTCTGGCGACATCCTTATCATTAACCTTGTCCCTGACCTCTCTTGGCACACTGCCAATACCCGGCAATTTGTCCATCATTGCACCGATGCCTCCCATGTTTTGCATCTGCATCAATTGCTCCCTAAGATCATTCAAATCAAAGCTTTTGCCTTTCTGAATCTTCTTAGCCAACGCCTCGGCTTTTTTCTTATCGACTTTATCTTCAATATCCTCAATCAGTGACAATACGTCACCCATACCCAGGATACGCGACGCTAACCGATCAGGATAAAACGGCTCCAGAGCATCCGTTTTTTCGCCCATACCAATAAACTTGATCGGCTTACCGGTGATATGCCGGATAGATAATGCCGCACCACCGCGCGCATCACCATCTGCCTTGGTCAAGATCACACCGGTTAGTGGTAACGCATCATGAAAGGCCTTAGCAGTGTTAGCAGCATCTTGACCTGTCATGCTATCAACCACAAACAATGTTTCAATTGGTTTAATCGCAGCATGCAACGCTTTGATTTCTGACATCATTTCGTCGTCCACATGCAAACGACCCGCGGTATCGACAATCAACACATCGATAAATTGACGCTTGGCTGCATCGACAGCTCGGTTGACAATATCAATTGGATTTTCAGAGGCATCACTTTCAAAAAAGCGCAAACCGTTATCATCTGCCAGGGTTTGCAACTGCTTGATAGCCGCAGGCCGATAAATATCCGCACTGACCACCCCCACTTTTTTCTTTTTCTTTTCTTTAAGGTGGCGACCTAATTTTGCCACGGTAGTGGTTTTACCAGCACCTTGCAAACCGGCCATCAATACAATCGCAGGAGGCTGGGTGCGCAGATTCAGCTCCTCATTAGCAGACCCCATTACCCTGACCAACTCGCCCTGAACAATCTTGATCAATGCCTGTCCTGGCGACAAACTGGTTTGCACCTCTTGCCCCAACGCCCTTTCGGTAACCTGTTCGATAAAATCATTGACCACCGGCAGCGCCACATCAGCCTCCAGAAGCGCCATTCGCACTTCACGCAGGGTGTCTTGGATATTGGCTTCGGTGAGACGGCCTTGGCCTTTGAGTTTTTTGAGCGTGCTGCTCAGGCGATCGGTTAAATTATCAAACATATCTGCGTAGTTATTTTTCTATGGGTGAAACTGACAGATTCCAACCTTAAACGGTTAGAACAATCCGACTGCTTAGTTTAACATAAGCCTTTCGCAACGCCTTTTGATTATTCCAGCAGCCTGAATCATGAATAGCACACTCGTCGGCATAATTTCAGTTTTAAGCTACAGCTCCGCTTCTGTTCTGATTGTAAAAGAACTGCTGAACCGCTGTGAAACGCACCGTAGATCAATACAAATAGCTTGGCTCGGCGCCATATTCCACAGCGCTTATCTTGTGGTGAGCACTCAACAATTCGATGGCCTGAGTTTCAGCTTCTTTAATGCTGCCGGATTAGTCGCATTATTTATTGTCTTGATTTTATTGATCGGCTCTATTGATAAACCAGTCGAAAAACTCGGAATAGCCATCTTCCCTCTAGCTGCTGTTTTACTGGCCCTAGAACTGATTTTTCCGGAAAAAACCCATCGCTTATTAGCCACCAATTGGCCGATGAGCTTACACATTCTGTCTTCCATCTCAGCATTTAGCTTGCTGAATATTGCCGCACTGCAGGCCCTACTACTGGCATTACAAGATCAACAACTCAGAAGCCACCATCCAAAACGCCTGATTCTCGCTCTTCCACCATTGCAAGCCATGGAAACACTGCTGTTTCAGATGATAGGCACAGGCTTATTCTTCCTGACCGTTTCGTTACTCAGTGGCTTTATTTTTATTGAAGACCTGTTTGCACAGCACCTCGTACACAAAACCGTACTATCCATGATCGCCTGGATCATTTTTTCGGGATTATTAATCGGCAGAATCCGTTACGGCTGGCGAGGACTCACTGCCATTAAGTGGACAGTGATTGGCTTTGTGTTACTGCTACTGGCATATTTTGGCAGCAAATTGGTGTTGGAATTGATTTTGCAAAAAGTCTAAGCTTTATTTATAAATTGTCATGCATTTACAATGATGGAAATGTCCTGGCAATCCAATTCTTTAAAAAATCAAATCCAACCAACATTCTAAGTCATTATTTTACTGATTAAATTTTACAAGCCACAACCAAAAAACCATCGACTGGAATACCTGCTTCATAACGCAACATGACCTTTTCGAGCTTGATCACTGTCAAACCTGCCGCATTTAGGGTGTTCCGAATATACGCTTCGGTATGACTAAATCGACCGTGTTGGTGAATTTGATATCCTAGCGGAAGATCACCCTCAGATCTTTCCAGGGTAAACACAAAATATCCTGCAGAAAACAAAGCCCCTGCCACCGCCTGGGATACCGGCTGCAGATCGCCGAAATACACCAGAGTATCCGCCGATACAATCACATCCCAATTGGAGAAGTAAGCGGAAATGAATGCGGTTAATTCGGCCTGAAATAACGCCGCGTAGCAATCTCTTTCTTTAGCCCTTTCCATCATTTTTTCAGATAAATCAACGCCTGTGATTTTAGCTGCATAAGGCTTTAACAACGGCCCGCATAGACCGGTCCCGCAACCGGCATCCAGAATATCCAATTCTTTTTCGGTTTTACCCGCTATGTCCTTCACCGCATCAGCTACTAAAAACGGTGCTTTGTATTCAAGTCGCTTAAGCACCATATCAAAACTGTCGGCAAAGCTATCGAAGGTTTTGGCGATGTAGTCATCAGATGCCCGAGGCAAGTCTAACTCACCGGTGTATGAATATAATCGATGTAAGGCGAGTGGATTTTTCGGGTCAAACTCCAGCCACTGCCTCACCAAAGAAATTGCCTCCTCAACATCGCCTTGCAAATAAAGCACCGCACACAGGTATTCGTAATTTTCGGGTTTATAAGGCTTTAAACTGATAACTTTTCGATAAGCTTCGATTGATTTTTTAAAATCGCCCTGCTTTTTAAAGCCATTACCCAAGTTCTTATAAAACTCAGCATTATCCGGCATTAACGCAATTGCTTTAGAAAATGCTTCAATGGCTTCTTCTACTCGCGACAAACGATTTAACACAACCCCATAATTATTATGCACCGCTGCATTATCAGGACATAAATCCAGAGCTTTACCGTAACAGTCTGCCGCTTTTTCAAATTGCTCGAGATTGTTGAATATATTGCCCAAGTTATTATAAGCATCTGAATATTCCGGGACTTCGGAGAGAGCCTGTTCAATCAAACTAATGGCTTGATCGTTATCGCCTTTTTGATGCTTGAGTAGGCCGTAAAAATGCAAGGCTTCAGGGTATCTAGGAAATTGATCGAGTATGGTTTTATAAAGTGTTTCAGCCTCATCCAATTGCTCGGTTTGATGCAACCTAATAGCCACGGCCAATGCATAATCGATATCTACAGCCTGATCTGTACCAACCTCTTCAATTGTCATTTGATAACCCTAAAATCAAAAAAAATAAACATCGAATATATTGATCGGGTAATGACTGGGATATTTCATCACCCGAGCACGATGTTGGGAATTGGCCATGCTTTTCCTGGTAAAAAACAAGTTATCCGAGCCACCAAACCAGAGCCAAGGTTATTTGGCATAAGACGGTAAACTGAAGTCACTGTGGATGATCGCGGTAAATCCACTTTAATTAATTCACAGTGCAGAAGTGTTTCCTAACCATAGTGTTTTAGCTTGAACATAGCCTGAGCTACAGCCTTGCTCCCACCACTTTTTGCAATTTCGTTTTCTTTATCCATTCCTTGATTAGATTCATCCCCATCCCCTCGATAAACTGATGATCCGGTAATACGCCATCCAGTGCCCAAACGAGTAACATCGTCATAAGGCCTCCTAAGACCGGAATCGACCAGCGTATAATTCATGCAATAAAGATGAATTGTCGGTCCAGCCATGCCACCTACCTTCTTAATATCAATTTTCTCGGAACCAACATGATGAAGCCCCTTAATAATCATTACATCCGAACTATCATTAATCGCCAAATTCACGGCTTCCCTAACAGCCGCAGGTTGAACTCGTAAGATTGAGGGAGAAATAGAGGTGATGATGGAAATAATACTATCCTTTCCAAAACTGCTATTGACATCATTATTATCACCACTATTCCAATAATCACTCCATTTAATTGCCATATAATTTCTCCATTAGAATATTTTTCAGTTGTAATCCAAGTAATCAGAATTTTTTAATTTTGATGTCCAAAAAACATTGGGGCACCTAGCGAAGAATCCATCCTACAATTGATCTATCTTTCGGTCATAAAAAGCCAATTAATTATCGTAACCCATAGCTTTCCGCCGACTTGCCATTGCATATTCGATTGTCGAATTTAAACTTACACCATCTTGATGCAGCTGCCTATTTGCTGCTCCAGGATTGAAATAATAATCGCCCGAATTGTTCATCTTACCTTGTGCATCTCTATTACCCCAGGTTCCTTGTGCACCATTGACTCCAATAGACTTCCCACCGACATCTTTTAGCTCCGTATAACGACAAGCACACCAAACAACATTTGTTCCGGGAGCGAGAATACTCATGAGCTTTTGCAGTGTTGAAGTCTGGCCTCCAATCACCATGAGAAGTCCACAATTTTTATCATTGCGTGCTTTAATGAGTTGACGACATTTTGGCTCATTTAAAGTATCGGGGTACATTGTGTAATTCGGTATTTGGCTACCAGGTTCATAAATCTGCTTGACCTCTCCGTTGTAAGTACCAGCGATGATTTCGAACATATCACTTGTAAACATGTTTTTCATAGACTCAGTATAAAAAGTAACACATATACCTCTAGGAACAGTGGTGAAACCGTTGCTCTTAATATCCCAAGAACCATGCCCTGCCAAGAATACAGTAGACATAATATTTCTCCTATCAAATAAATAATTCAGCATTAATAACTTTACTGAAGCTTCCCATAAACTGGCGAGACCAGTTACCTTAACTCATAAGGGTCGTGGTAGATTTAATGCGGCTTAGTTTAATATTACAAACCTCATATAGCCCCTTAAACACCCATCCACCCCACTAAAACAGGGAAAGCTCAAAAGCCTTACCTGAATTAACGAAGTTATATCAACAAATTCACTATCTAAAGAGTTATATAAAATACTTATAATCGATAAAATTCAGATAGAATAAAGATAATCCAATTAAATAGCTTATTGTATTTATAACCACCTCCTAAACAACCTTCCTATAGTTTCAATTACTCAAACGCATACCCAAACTCCCCGTCAGCCACACTAACATGCACTCGCTCAATGGGCTTGCCTTCCACCATACGAATCAAAAATTCCTCACTGATTTTCGGTAGCACGGTATTAGTTAATATCGCATCGATCATGCGTCCGCCGCTTTCCAGTTCCGTACAGCGGCTGGCGATGAGTTTGATGACTTCGTCGTCGTAGGTGAACGGTACTTTGTGGCTTTCGGCGATGCGTTTTTTGATGCGTCCCAGTTGCAGGCGGGCAATAGCCCCTATCATTTCGTCGTTGAGCGGATAGTAGGGAATCACCACCAAGCGACCCAATAAAGCAGGCGGGAAAACTTTTAACAACGGCTCGCGCAAGGCTTTTGAAATACCTTCCGGATCGGGCATCAATTCCGGATCACTGCAAAGTCCGGCAATCAGATCGGTACCGGCGTTGGTGGTCAGCAAAATCAAGGTATTTTTGAAATCGATTACCCGGCCTTCGCCATCCTCCATCCAGCCTTTGTCGAACACCTGGAAGAAAATCTCATGCACGTCGGGATGGGCTTTTTCTACTTCGTCCAGCAGTACTACGCTATAGGGACGACGACGCACCGCTTCGGTCAGTACACCACCTTCGCCATAACCGACATACCCTGGAGGCGCACCTTTTAAGGTGGAAACGGTATGCGCTTCCTGGTATTCGCTCATGTTGATGGTAATAACGTTTTGTTCACCGCCGTATAGAGTCTCGGCCAGCGCCAACGCAGTTTCGGTCTTACCGACGCCTGAGGTGCCAGCCAGCATGAATACGCCAATAGGCTTGTTGGGGTTATCCAGACCGGCGCGCGAGGTCTGAATGCGCTTGGCGATCATCTCCAGCGCGTGGCGTTGGCCGATGATGCGTTGTTCCAGTAAATCCGGCAGTTTCAACACGGTTTCGATTTCGTTTTTGACCATCCGGCCGACCGGTATGCCGGTCCAATCTTGAACAACAGCTCCCACGGCCTGTTGATCGACGGTAGGCAGAATTAATGGTGACTCGCCTTGTTGTGCGTGGAGTTGAACTTGCAAGGCTTTCAACTCGGTTAACCAAGTATCGCGGTCATTGGCTTCGCTACCAGCATCGCCTTCCGCCGGTTCGGCTGTATCAACAGCGTGTCCAGCCGATCTAAGCTTGCCGCGCAATTCCAAAATTTTGCCAACCAATTCTTTCTCGGCATTCCAACGTTCTTCCAAACCGGTCAGGCGCTCCTGTTCGGCTACCAGTTTTTCGTTCGCCACTTGTTCCCGCGCAGCTACTTCGACACCCACTGCTTTTTCCCGACCGATGATCGCCAACTCGGTTTCCAAGGCTTCGATACGCTTGCGACAGTCATCCACTTCGGCAGGCACCGCATGCTGACTGATACCGACCCGGGCACAGGCTGTGTCCAGTAAACTGACCGCCTTATCCGGTAATTGCCGGGCCGGGATATAGCGGTGAGATAGTTTAACGGCTGCTTCCAACGCTTCATCCAGAATCAACACCTGATGATGTTTCTCCTGCACCGAAACCACGCCGCGCATCATGCCAATTGCTTTGGCTTCGCTAGGCTCCAGCACTTGCACGACTTGAAAACGCCGAGTCAAAGCCGGGTCTTTTTCGATATGCTTTTTATATTCCGCCCAGGTGGTGGCTGCCACAGTACGCAATTGCCCGCGCGCCAGCGCCGGTTTTAATAGATTGGCGGCGTCGCCCGTACCGGCCGCCCCGCCCGCGCCTACCAAGGTGTGCGCTTCATCGATAAACAAAATGATGGGTTTGGGCGAGGCCTGCACTTCTTCAATGACTTGCCGCAGGCGATTTTCGAATTCACCTTTCATGCTGGCGCCGGCCTGCAACAAACCCACATCCAGGGTGCGTAGACTGACATCCCGCAAAGACGGCGGCACATCGCCGGCGACGATTTTCAATGCAAAACCTTCTACTACCGCCGTCTTGCCAACGCCGGCCTCGCCTGTCAGAATCGGATTGTTCTGGCGGCGGCGCATCAGAATATCGATGACTTGCCGAATTTCCTCCTCGCGGCCGACGATAGGATCGATTTTGCCGTTGCGCGCTTGTTCCGTCAGGTCAACGGTAAATTGTTTCAGCGCCTCCTGCTTGCCCATCGCTGCGGGCGCAATTGCGCCGCTGGCTTCGCCGGGCGTGGCGCCGACTAACGAACCGTCATTGGCGACCAAACCGTCTTCAGGCGAACCAGCGACAATCTTGGGCAACTCGTCGGAAACGGTATCCGGTTTGAGTTTCTCAAACTCCTTGGAAATTCCCAACAACTCGTTACGCAAGGATTTGTTTTTCAACATGCCAACCAACAAATGACCGCTGCGGACCTGGGCCTCGCCGAACATCAGCGTGCCGAATACCCAGCCGCGTTCGACGCTATCTTCGATATGCTGAGAAAAATCGGAAATAGCGGTGGAGCCGCGCGGTAAGCGGTCCAGGGCCGTAGTCACGTCCTTGGCAATCACCGAAGCATCCAAACCATAGTGCTTGACCAAACGATGCAAATCGGAGTCTTGCAGTTGCAGCAGTTGACTCAGCCAATGCACCAATTCCACATAAGGATTTCCACGCAACTTGCAAAACACCGTGGCGCCTTCGATAGCCTTGTAGCAAACCCGATTTAACTTTCCAAACAATTTCACTCGACTGATTTCTGCCATCGTTTTGTCCCGGTTTATTAAATGTTGTTTTAAAAATTGCTATGCGGTTCTGGATGCAAAGAAAGGGTTAAGCGTTAAATCGTTTGCAGCCCGATCTGTTGATCGGGGCCCCAACCACATGCTCCAACCCAATCTGGCTTCACCATTCATAGTAGTCGAATCAGCTTGTTTTGTTACGCCCAAGGCCAGTTCATCCGGCACTTGCTTAGCTTTTAAAATCAACTGGGCATCCCAGATAAATTCGTCACCGACATAATTACGCACCAAAGCCGCAAGTTTTGCCAACGCGCTTCCGCCAGGCAATAAAGCCAAATATTCGTCTAAATTCAAAGGCCCAAGCACCACTCTAAATTTATGCTGACAGCCCCAAACAAAGGCACCCAATAAAGCTGATTGTCCTAACGTCGCTAATTCCGGCACATAACCTAGCCGGCTATAATCAGAACGTTGAATGGCCATCCATTCACCGACAAATTCTTCAATATAGACCTGCACCGATAAAATATCGGCGATGATGGCCTGCAATCCTGCTGATGACTTAGCCTGATTGGAAAAATGACCGGCGTAAAAGCGCTTGGCGCGATCATCCAGCGCATCCCGATGATGAAAACTGTCCCCGCCCATGCCGAACAATGCACCGACGTAAAAACCAAAGCGGTCTTCCTCAGGCCGGTCATAACTTACGGTAGGCCTGGAATTAGCCCAAGCCCGATAAAACAGACAGATCATACGATGATGGAATATATCGGCAAAGCGCGCCAGCGTCGGATCGTGATGATTTCTAAGACGTTCGCGGGCATATTCAGTCAAATGCAACGGCAGCGGCCCCTGAGGACCGAACAGACCCAAAAAGTTGACCGCCACTCGCGGCACACCGGCATGATTGATATGACAACTGGCCAAAGCAGAAGCGGGAAATTGCAATTCGGGTTCTTGAGATAAACGCACGGCGTCATCTGCTGCTTTGATACTAGACCCTAATCTTGGCTTATCAGCATTTAAGGCCTCTAGCCAGCGCAACGTTTCGAAGAAATCGAAACGATAAGCGGCTTGCTCAAGCTCGCTGATTAAAGCGTGTGCCGACGACCTATTCTCACTGGCCATCGGGCCACCTCACCACGATCGGTCGTGCGAACGACCGTCTCTACAAAAGAATTAATGGACACATAACGGGCAAAAAATTGCTCCAGCACGGTGCCCATTAAAAAATAACCGCCACCTTCAAATGCCGATTCATCCAGTAAAACCGTAATTTCCAGGCCTCTGCCAAATACCATCGGACCTTTGGCATCAATACGCCGAACCACATTCTTGGCCGTCACGGAAATAACCCCTTCGATTTGCTTTCTGATGGCTGGCTCGCGCCGATCGGCATACAGTGTCAATAATTCACGCAATGCTGCTGCCCCCTGTTTGGGATCAGTATCGACTAGTGACAGATAGTTTAAAGACAGGTGATTAATCAAACGCCAGACACTTTCACCTTCGTAGGCAGCAGGCAATGGCCTCGTCGGGCCGGCAAGGCAGCGGATAGATTTAACCGGCGCGCTGATCTGTAAACTAAAATCAGTGTCACCCAAGCCCACCGGCATGACCATTGGCAAGTCACGATTTGTGCATAAAGTTTCCAAGCCAAGTTGGGTAACCAGCGGTGAGTAAGGCGCCTGTTCCGCATCAACCAGAGCTACAAAACATTCACTACCAATGTAACTGGAGCGCATCCCCTTACGGCGCTGTTTAGAGGATAACAGACGTTTTTGACGTCTCAAGGTATAAAACGCCGTTTCAGATTGATTCTGATAGACACTTTTAGACCCGTAAAGCGGCAGAAAGGCCTGCTCAGTTTGCAGCTCATTTCCAAAGCCCGTGACGTTTTCGACACTGAAAACCTCAAAATCCATTGGTCGGGTTCGGTCAACTACCACATGATATTCCGATTGGCGTTTATCCACATGCAACCGATCCGTACGTTTTGGAAACAGGTTAATAGCCGGCACACAAAATAATGCCAAATTGGACTTGTCCAAGGCGTTAATGAGTTGAGCATCACTGCGATCCATTAGCACAAACAATTCCAACTCGTCGCCATCGCACTCAGCGATTAACGGCGCCAGCCCAGCTAATTCTGTAAACAGGAAACGCTCGGGAAAAGCAAAATATTCCTGCAGGATGCGATAACCATCAAATGAACGCGGCGTTTGTCGCAACAAGGCCTCGTCTTTTTCAAAGCCAAGTCCGCGCACAGCAGCACCTGCAGTATATTTAAACTGGGGCTTACCGTTATGGTTAAATTTGCATGCCAAGCCATGAGAGTTTGCCAAAAACTGCTCATACAAGCGGTAAGGAATGGCGCCCGTTCCGCGTAGAAACAGTGGCAACTTTTCCAGGTTTAATTGACTAAACTTAACGCCTGCAGTGCATCGCAACACGATGCGTATAGCGGCTTTTACATTGCCAAGACTTTTAGGATCAGCCAAGCCATGACTGGAAACAGCGGCCAGTGTCGGCAAGTATTCAAGCTGGCTGATTTGCAGTGGCCATAATTGCAAAGAATGGGCAGTTTGGTATTCACAGGGCGTTTGTTCGCCTTTGGCAATCTGGCTGCGCAATGAACAACCTTTAGGTATCACAAAGCCTTCTGCCAGACTTTGTTCGCTCAAATCAGGCATGAACTCCACAACCGTCATAGAGGGTGTGGCCGCCAAATAATGCGGGTAAACGATCTCCAGCAAATTTTGGGTAAAGGTTGGAAACTCGGCATCCACTTTGAGCTGGACCCTTGCCGCCATAAAGGCAAAACCTTCAAATAAGCGCTCCACATAAGGATCGGAACATTCAAAAGCATCAAGACCCAAGCGGGCAGCAATCTTTGGAAATTCGGCAGCAAACTCGGCGCCTACTTCCCGCACGTGTTGAAGTTCACGATTGTAAAAATGGAGTAATCGAGGATCCATCGTTATCCCCCCGATTCCCTGACGGTTACTTCGCCCGTTTCCAAATCAAGATCACTGCGGATAAACAAATGCACAGGCAAGGGCTGAGCCCATAGGTCGCCTTCGATTTTAAAAGACAAAGCGTTATGACTCAATTCCTGAGCCGCCATAATGATTTCGACATTCAAAGACGCCGCAAGAATTCTAGGTTCAAAATCGACAATGGCCTGCTTGATTTTCAAAGCTAGTGCCTCCGGTTCGACACTACTGAAATTGGTGCCCGATAATGCCGGAATACCGTAATTAATTACCGATCTAGCCACAAAGGGAGAATTAGATAAATCTTGCATTGCTTCAAATGCGGTTGTGTTAAGCAGCCAGCTCAAATCTCTCAACACACTTTGGCGCAACTGCCTATAGGACATAACGCGTTGCTCACGAGATTCTGTGTGTTCATTGGTGGAGTGATCAGTCAAACGATCCAGTAACGCCGGCTGTAAGCGTTCTTTGGCAACCAGCTCAGCCATGCTGATTTTGGCTTGGGTTATTGAAGATCAATTCCCGCGCATCAAATAATGAATAATCTCCGGTATCCGTTATAAATGTGCGCTGCCCCAAACCATGAAATTGTCCGGCTGCAGGCTCAGCCCATTCAGTTTTACGTGCCAAACGTATTGCTGAATCATCAACTTGCGCTGATCCGGGATAACGGGATGGCATTAATCCAAAGGCACTTCCACCATTGGACCAGGTAAATTGAGCAGGCAGCCAAACTAAATCGCGTAAATCCGTCGGTGCTTCGAGTTCAATTCTGGCAATGCGTTCGAAAGGAATCCAGTAATAACGGCCATTGACAATGGCTTCAACCACAGGCCCCAATCGCGAATCTGAGTCAGCAATCCAATCAAAAGGCGTGCCATTGAAATTGCCTGCGGACGTGGGGGCTAATTCGTACGATTGTTCACGCAGCTCACCAGCTTGTGCATAACTACCTTGAGCAGTTAATTTGCAAGCTTCGATGAGTAAAGCAATCCATTGCGCGGGCTCACCAAATACCAGCGGCGAGGTTTCTCCGTTGAATATTTTTTCGCGGAGTAACTCGCAACGAATGGCTTCCCGATAAGTTTGCACCATGGCTAAATTGGCATCAGCCAGATTGCCACAAACATTAAGTTGATTGAGCGCACGATCCCACTGACCATTGACCGCTAATAGCTGAAATAGAAATACCCGATGCTTAGCCACATCAGGATTCTTACGCACTTGCTCTTGCAGAAGCTGTAATGCCTCGTCGAGCCGCCCTTCTTTTAAGCATATTTCCGCTGTACTTGAAATCATTTACGCTCAAACCTTTTATAGATATGAAGCGCCTGCCTATATTGACAGGCGCACAACATAAACCACACAAATTTAATTACTTGCGTTTTCAGCGATATTCCATGTCATATCCGGTTTTAAACCCGCTCCACCTTCCGGTTTTTGTTCTACGTATTTCACTGAAACTTTTGCAAAGTTAAGTGTGATGTTTTCAGTTAACTTATGCTCTCCACCCGAACCTCCGGTAGAAACAGAAGTTACCATGACTTTTTCCATAGTGATGGTCAGATATTCAAGCGGAGTATCGCCTGCTTTACGCACAACCAATACTGCCTTGGGAATATGGGTACCTTTGCAACATGCTAGCATTAAGTCTGTACTACCCATATCAATCCATTTAGTAAAACTAAGGTCGTTAACATTGACTTTACCGGCGCCACCGCCTCCACCGGTATGAAAAGAACCTGATTGGGACATACCCCAACTCCAGGCCAATACATCGGTTTCGCCTTTATGAGATTTGTCCTGTGACTCACCTTTTATATTTTCGATTTTGATGAACATATCAACTGCCATGACCCTCTCCTTTCTTGTGTAAATAACTAAATAAAAAATATTCTTAAAAAACGACTGCTTCAAACATCATCATGCCATACACGAGCCTCCTGAAATATTCATCCCATTCCCTGATTTAGCCACCTTTTACAGAGGGTAATTTAGACACCAAACGCAAAGATACGGTCAGCCCTTCCAATTGATAATGCGGTCTGAGATAAAACTTTGAGGTGTAATAACCCGGGTTACCCTCTACCTCTTCTACCACTACTTCTGCCGCTGCCAAGGGTTTGCGTGATTTAGTGAGTTCATCGGACATCGCAGGATTGGGGTCGACATAGTTATTCACCCAACTGGTCAACCATTTTTGCATCTCTTCGCGTTCCTTAAAGGAACCGATTTTGTCGCGCACAATACATTTTAGATAATGGGCAAAGCGGCAGGTAGCAAACAAATACGGTAAACGCGCAGCCAAATTAGCATTGGCTGTAGCATCAGGATCATCATATTCAGCGGGTTTTTGCAGCGATTGCGCACCAATAAAGGCGGCAAAATCAGAGTTTTTCTTGTGTATCAACGGCATAAAACCGCTTTTCGCCAATTCAGCTTCGCGTCTGTCGGTAATAGCAATTTCGGTAGGACATTTCATATCCACCCCACCGTCATCAGTCGGGAAGGTGTGTACAGGCAAACCTTCTACCGCGCCGCCTGATTCTATGCCTCGAATACGCGAGCACCAACCATACAGCTTAAATGACCGGTTGATGTTAACAGCCATCGCATAGGCTGCGTTCGACCAAGTGTATTTACTGCTATCAGCCCCGGAAGTATCTTCCTCAAAATCAAACTCATCCACCGGATCAGTTTTGCTACCGTAAGGCAATCGGCTAAGAAAACGCGGCATGGCCAAACCGAGATAACGCGCATCATCAGACTCACGTAATGAGCGCCAAGCAGCATATTCCGGCGTCGAGAATATTTTGGTTAAGTCACGCGGATTTGCCAGTTCTGACCAACTATCCATTTGCATTACCGATGGCGCCACCCCAGAAATGAACGGCGTATGTGACGCAGCGGAAATCTTGGACATTTCACCCAGCAATTCCACATCCGGTGGCGTGTGATCAAAATGATAATCCCCCACCAAACAACCAAACGGTTCACCACCAAAGGTGCCAAATTCTTCTTCGTAGAGTTTTTTAAATAACGGGCTTTGATCCCAGGCAGTGCCTTTAAATTTTTTTAGGGTTTTGCCGAGTTCTTTTTTCGAAATATTGAACACTTTAATTTTCAACATTTCATCGGTTTCGGTATTGTTGACCAGATAATGTAACCCACGCCAAGCACCTTCCAGCTGTTGAAAATCCGGGTGATGCAATACTTGATTCAATTGTTCGGAGATTTTCTGATCCAGACTGGCGATGATGGACTGAATGCTCTTGATGGCATCATCAGACACTTTGGTTACATCTTGTAAGGCATACTGTGCCAATGTGGTAACGGCGCTATTGACCTGATTGGCAGCCTCTGTCCCGGGTTTGAACTCTTTCGACAATAAAGCCGAGAAATCATCCAGTTCCAAAGTTTGAGCTTCGCCTTGACGAGCTTGTGATTCCATTTCAGCCATAATTTACTCCCCGTTTCCTGCTGTAGAATCTGAATTGTCAGCGGATTCAGCCGGTTTCGCTTTGGCCGCCAGGGTTGCTAACAATGCGGGATCATTTATCAATTTAGCAATCAGCTCTTCCGCACCGGTTTTTCCGTCCATGTAGGTAATCAAATTGGCTAGTTGGGTTCTGGCTTCGACAATCTTATCCAGTCCCGCGACTTTTTTTGCGACTGCTGCGGGTGAAAAATCATCCATGCTCTCAAAGGTAATATCCACATTCAGGTTACCTTCACCTGTAAGGGTATTCGCTACTTGAAAAGCCGCCCTTGGTTTCATTGATTTCAAGCGTTCGTTGAAATTATCCACATCAATTTCCAACAACTTGCGGTCGGCAACTGGTGGTAAGGGTTCAGAAGGCTTGCCCGATAAATCTGACAGCACACCCATTACAAAGGGTAGCTGTACTTTTTTTTCAGAACCATACACTTCCACATCGTATTCAATTTGAACACGCGGCGCCCGGTTTCGTTGAATGAACTTCTGACTGCTTTCGGCCATGTGCTACTCCATAATTGATTAGTGATTAATATTGATCCGCATCCGGATCAGGGCCTTTGATTTGTTCTAACTGACTCAGTCCATCTGGCAATAGGTTTTGCACAATTTGCATAAAGTCGGCGGTAACTAACTTCTTGGCTCTTTGCAAGAGTATGGGCACAGGACTGGATGGCTCATGTTCTGCATAGTATTTGCAAATCAACTCTAACGTTTTCAATACATCCTGGCGAGAACTGATGCCACCGACAACAGCTTGCTTTCTGGTCGAAATGACATCAACCCCATCGCCTACTTGCGCAATATCATCCTCCGAGTCGCCTTCATTGGCTAGACCTGTTTGCGCGTATTGCTCAAACATATAACGCATTTCTTTTAACAAGGCTGTCAGACCCGATAAGTCCGGACCATTCTGAATACCGACTTTATCGCCAACCAGGTTTTCCAATGCCTGAACAAGCCCAATACTGTCTTTGATGGCCTCAAAAGTTGCCTGCAGAGTCTCTTCGGCTACATCCATAAATGCCGCCTGGATTAGACTCAGATCTGGTTTTTGTGCATCGTCAGATAGTTCGATTTTGCCTGTAGCAATCTGAATATCCCGCAAACAAAAACGACCGGCCGATTTGGAATCCACCAAAGCCGTTAAACTCAAAGGCCTTAGAATTGATTCAAAATTACTCAATTCTTCAAGAATATTGACTCGCGCTGTTGGGTCGTATTCATCGTCTGGGTCCAACACCGGATGAATTGGCTCCCAATACATGTCCAGCAAGCTATTTAAAAAACTTAGACCATCTCGAAATCCGCTCAAACCTTCGATACTGATTAATGCTCGCAGGAGGTAAATAACAACTTGCAGGTCTTTGCTTTGCTGCAAAATGGCTAGAGACTCTTTGTGAATTTCACGCCAGTTTGGCGGTTGTGCCTGTTCGCCGGTGATTGGGTCTTCAGGTTTACCAAGGATATTTTTTCCCAACTCAAGATAGGCAGATTCGTATTCCAAATAATCCCCACACGGATTATCAGGTGAAATTTCCTCTAACAACGCTAACAAATCAGCCATGAGTTGCCTTTTGAGTAAAGTAAAAAAATAATCGTTTTAGCCTAGTCCAGTTTAATAAAAAATTAAAGGTCTATCTCTGATTAGGCGAAATATTCAGCAATTTGCGTAGATTAATCATTTAAATGTTGCAAAACATCGGATTGTATTGCTAACAGTTGCCGAAACTTCACAGACAAAATTTGTAATTGATGGCATGCCTGAGTGGTATTTGCCTCCAACAAAGCCTGTTCCAACTGCCCGGCAATAACTCTAAAGTCTGCAAACCCATAGAAACAAAAGCTGCCATGTAACTTATGTGCAATGTTCAAAGCATCAGCTATAGACCGTTCTGACAAATACAGCTCCAAGGCTGCAAGTTGGGTTGGCACTTCTTCCAACAGTTTGTTTAGAAACTGTCGCCCCAATTGCCGATTGTTTTGCACTTTAGCCAATATCGCATTGGCATAGTCAGCACTCTCTATAGCGGTACTAGATTTTCGGGATTGAGCAATGACTCGCTGTAAATCCGCCAAGACCACCGGCTTGATCAAACAGTCATCAAATCCCTCTGCAATCAATACATGCTGCTGGTCACTTTGCACATGGGCGGTGACTGCGACTATCATTGACAAATGGTTTATTGAATCTTTTCTAGCTTTAATGATGAGTTCCAAGCCGGTAAAGCCGGGCATGTTGACATCTAAAAACACCAACATAAATTGACGCTGTTGTAAAAACTGCCAAGCTTCCTGACCATCACCGGCAAGGGTAATATCGTCACTCCAGTAACTCAGTTGCTCGGCCAATAACCAACGATTCATCTCGTTATCATCAGCAACGAGAATAGATAAATCGGTTAAATTCATAAAAATCCTTTAAGACAAAACTATCCAATCATCGATGCGACGGTCTGATGACCGAAAGCTCACCCCCAATCGTTGAGGGTGCCGTAATTGGCAACTTCAAGACGATTTCGACCATTCTGCTTGGCACAATACAGAGCATCATCTGCAACCCGAATGATAGTAGGTAATGAATCTATCGCACTGATGCGTCTACAGCATAGACCAATTGAAATCGTGAGAGGAATCACTTGCCCTTGATAAAGAAAAACATGATTCATCACCGTCTGTCTGATCCGTTCAGCCCAGCCCATGGCGGCATCAACCGGTGTTTCCCGCAGCAATAAAATGAACTCTTCCCCACCATAGCGCGCCAAGAGGTCCTCATTGCGCATATCTTTGGCGAGAATATCTGACAATTCCTTCAGGATGTGATCGCCTGCGGGATGCCCATAGTTGTCATTGATGGCTTTGAAGTAATCAACGTCACACATCACCACACTCAGTAAGGCATTATTGCGTTTGCAATATGAAAACTCCTCATGAGCACGTTGCATGAAAGCTCCCCGGTTAAGGATGCCAGTCAATGCATCGGTGTATGCCGCTTGATATAAAGCCTGTGCAGAAGCAACTTCATTAAAACATTTATAATCAATGCGCATGACTGTGTCGCCAGCGAGTATCCGGTCGTACATACTCAGCCATTGCATTTCAATACGCTCACCCGCTAAAAAAGTACCGTTGGTCGATTTTAGATCTTCATACCGGATACCTTCAGGGCAAATGTTTAAAACCCCATGTCTTCTGGAAATTTTAGGATCGACAATGACAATATCCGCCTCATCACTTCGACCAAATACCGTACTGATTTGCTCCAGCTTGAAGTGCTTACCGCGATCGCAACCCGATAAAATCACCAGATAAGGCGACAGCAAGGGTGTAGCCTGACCGTTATTGGTCAAGGTGTTGATCATGGTGTTTGAAGAAGGCAATACGCCTTTTTTTGTTAACGAACTCATGTTGCCATCAAGACCCCATCATGTAACGAAATCCAAACATCAAATATAAGAACCGAATCTCTTCGCCAACCCAATTTCATTGAAAATCCAAGCAATTTTTTTGAAACCAGCTGTTTTTAAATCAACTAAAACAGCCTCACACAAACATTCGTTCTCATTCCAATTGTACAGAATAGCGCACCTGATATTGATTGAATATTCAGCATCTAATCATCACACAAAACGACGCAGTTGAATAAGTTTTCTTATGCGCATAAAAAAGCCCCGACTCCTTAAAGAAGCCGAGGCTCTTAGCTTTATGCAAACAAAGCAGCTATTACATCATGCCGCCCATGCCCCCCATACCGCCCATATCAGGCATCGCAGGAGCTTTGCTATCAGCTGGCAGATCGGCAACCATAACTTCAGTTGTGATCATCAATCCAGCTACAGACGCAGCATTTTGTAGCGCAGAACGGGTTACTTTGGCAGGGTCAAGAATACCCATTTGAATCATGTCACCGTATTCGCCAGTTGCGGCATTGTAACCAAAGTTACCACTGCCTTTACGCACTTCGTTTAATACGACAGACGCTTCATCGCCAGCATTAGTAACGATTTGACGCAAAGGTTCTTCCATAGCACGACGTAAGATGTTGATCCCAACGGTTTGGTCGTGGTTTTTGCCTTGCAAGCCGTCCAGAGCAGACAGTGCACGAATCAGGGCAGTACCACCACCGGCAACCACACCCTCTTCAACCGCTGCACGAGTTGAATGCAGTGCGTCTTCAACGCGAGCTTTCTTCTCTTTCATTTCTACTTCGGTCGCAGCACCGACTTTGATAACCGCTACGCCGCCAGCCAGTTTGGCCAAACGTTCTTGCAGTTTTTCACGGTCGTAGTCAGAAGTCGCTTCATCGGCTTGGGCGCGGATTTGCGCAACACGGCCTTTGATTTGGTCTTCGTTACCCGCACCGTCGATGATGGTGGTGTTTTCTTTGTTGATTTGGACACGTTTTGCAGTACCCAATTGGCTAATGTCAGCTTTTTCCAAAGACAGACCTACTTCTTCAGAAATCACCACGCCGCCGGTCAGAACCGCGATGTCTTCCAACATAGCTTTACGACGGTCGCCAAAGCCAGGGGCTTTAACAGCCGCGACTTTAACGATACCGCGCATGTTGTTGACAACCAGAGTTGCCAGGGCTTCGCCTTCGACATCTTCAGAGATGATCAACAACGAACGACCGGATTTAGCTACGCCTTCCAGAATGGGTAACAATTCGCGGATGTTGGAGATTTTTTTGTCGTAAAGCAGAACGAATGGATCGTCCAGTTCCACGCTCATGTTTTCTTGTTTGTTGATGAAGTAAGGCGACAAGTAGCCACGGTCGAACTGCATACCTTCAACCACATCCAGATCGTTTTCCAGACCGGTACCTTCTTCAACAGTAATAACACCTTCTTTACCGACTTTTTCCATCGCTTCGGCAATGATTCTGCCCACAGACTCATCCGAGTTTGCGGAGATAGTGCCTACTTGAGCAATAGCTGTGTTATCGGTGCAAGGAGTTGATGCATTTTGAATCGCTGCAACTGCTACAGTAACAGCCAAGTCGATACCGCGTTTCAAATCCATAGGGTTCATACCCGCTGCGACCGATTTCAAACCTTCGTTAACGATGGATTGAGCCAGCACTGTAGCGGTAGTGGTGCCGTCACCAGCTACGTCAGAAGTTTTAGAAGCAACTTCCTTCACCATTTGCGCGCCCATATTCTCGAATTTGTCTTGCAATTCGATTTCTTTGGCAACGGAAACACCATCTTTGGTGATGGTAGGTGCGCCAAAGCTTTTATCCAATACCGCGTTACGGCCTTTAGGACCCAGGGTAACTTTTACTGCGTTTGCCAAGATGTTGACGCCTTGCGCCATTAAAGTACGAGCGTCACCGCCAAATTTTACGTCTTTTGCTGCCATTTCTTAAATTCCTGAAATTTTAGTGAATTGATAAACAGTCGTGTTTGGGAATTAGCCCAAGATGCCCATGATGTCTTCTTCGCGCATGACGATATATTGCTCGCCATCGACTTTGACTTCAGTGCCGGAATATTTACCGAACAATACTTTGTCGCCAACTTTAACTTCCAGGGCGCGGACTTGACCATTGTCTAACGCTTTGCCTGAACCTACTGCCAACACTTCACCTTCGCTAGGTTTTTCTGCAGCAGAACCTGGCAATACGATACCGCCGGCTGTTTTGGTTTCTTCTTCAACACGTTTTACGACAACGCGGTCATGTAACGGACGAATTTTCATCAATGTCTCCTTATTATGGTTTAAAAGTTAAAGATTAAACTAAACTATTAGCACTCTCTAGCATCGAGTGCTAATAATATAGCGCTTTTGCACTCTGTCAAGCTCTTTGGCATTATCTGCATCCCACTCATCACAGTTATCAACATGAACGACCAACAATTACTCCGTTACAGCCGCCAGATCATGCTGCCGCAAGTTGATATTGCCGGCCAGCAAAAACTTCTCGACGCCAAAATCTTAATTATTGGCGCTGGCGGTCTCGGCTCTCCTGCTGCGATGTATCTTGCTGCAGCAGGCGTTGGAAAAATCACAATCTACGATGACGATCAGGTGGATTTAACCAATTTGCAACGACAGATTGCCCATGGCACATCCGATATAGGGCTGGATAAAGTGATTTCAACCCTTAATACACTGGAAAATATCAATCCGGAAATCAGAGTGGTGGCCAAAAAGGCTCGCTTACAGAATGAATTACTACTTAACGAAGTAAGGGCAGCAGACGTGGTATTGGATTGCAGCGACAATTTCGGCACGCGTTTTGCCATCAATCACGCCTGCGTTAGTGAAAAAACCGCCTTGGTTTCCGGTGCAGCCATCCGCTTTGAAGGGCAAATCAGTGTGTTTACGCCGGGCAGCGATAACAGTCCCTGCTACAACTGTCTATATCAAAGTGACGGTGAAGAGCTACAAAATTGCGCACGCAATGGCGTGATTGCTCCTATAACTGGCATTGTTGGCAGCATTCAGGCTTTGGAAGCCATGAAACTAATTATGGCTATTGGCGAAAATTTGACGGGGCGATTGTTGTTGCTGGATGGATTGAGCATGGAATGGCAAACTCTACGCCTAAAGAAAAACCCAGCCTGCCCTACTTGTGGTGGGCACTAAAAAAACCAGGACAACAAAAAGCCGGGTACACCCGGCTTATGTAGTTCTAGATGCTATAACTATTTCTTGCCCAAAATACCTTTGAGTTTATCAATAAGTTTTTCGGCTATGTTTAACACTGCGGACTCACTATCCCCATGCGGTTCTATATCGCCAAAAGGCTCGCCGTTTTTCATGGTGTACATGTAGATAAAATACCCTAGTGGCGCGAAAGCAAAGCACGCAATCACGAACATAAAAATTGCAAGCTCAATTACTGTCCCCATAGTCCCCTCCAATTTGTTATTTTTGTTTTATTTAATATAAGGTCTAAGCCTTAATCGTGAATATAACCCCATACTGAATGAGGAACAAGCGTAAAATAATTTTGGCTAATACCTCGCAACCAGCACCATCGTTTTTGTTGGGTCAATGGGACGTATCAAGTCCAAAAACTCTGGACCCTGAATGAACTCGCAAAGCTGAATAACATGACCAGTCTGTTAAGCAACTGCTTATTCAACTATCGTTCACTGAATTATTCGATGTTTTTTAATCAGGGTATTTTCAAATCTGTGGGTGATCTTTGGCGTTATTAGCATGACCATGCTCAATGGCTCTTTACCTCTATTGACCTCCCAGATGCAAGATCACCCAAGAAGACTAGAGTGGGATTTTGGCTACCGTGTTTATCGTTTATGCCACGTTCTGATTGGAAAAACTATCATGGCACCTGTGCATTTGTTGAAGCCAATACCGATTTATCGAGTGCATCCAGGATAACCTCCAGGCTTTGCAAGGCCACCTTTGTCTTTGTATTGACCTGGGTAGACTCCAACTGCGCTTTAACGATTGCACCATCGACTGCAACAGCCGCGGCATTTGCCAGGGTCATGCGAGCAGCCGAATCAGGTAACAAGTCGGCAATAATCGCCAGCATATCTTGCTTATGATGTTGGCAAATCGCTAATACGCCGGGGATGGCATCCCCCATCTCTGCAGTGATATTAATAAATGCGCAGCCTCGAAACACCGGATTGCTGAACCATTCTGCCAACGCTGCGGCCAAAGGGCGTAAACCCTCGCCCGGCTTAGCGCCATGTCGCTGCAAAGCATCGTTGAACCAGTCTATCCAACGCCGATGCCGATATTCTAAAAACGCCAGAATCAAAGCGTTTTTGCTGGGAAAATATCGGTAAAACGTGACTTTACTGATAGCCGATTCAGCAATGACTTTATCGATACCAGTCGCGCGTATACCGTCGCGATAGAACAAATCATGCGCGGTCAGTAATATCCGCTCTCTAGCCGGCTTATCGGCAAGGGTCATTTCTGTATTCATAAATTTGATTGTAGACAACTCTGTCTACCATTGCTACCATCGCCCTGTGTAGACAGATCTGTCTACATCCCCATTTCATTTGTTGGAGATCAGTCATGGAAACCAAACCACCTTTGCCGCCTTTTACCTTGGAATCCGCCGCACAAAAGGTGCGTATGGCCGAGGATGCCTGGAATAGTCGAGACCCCGACCGTGTTGTACAGGTGTATACCGAAAAAACTCTCTGGCGAAACCGCGCCGAATTTCCGGTTGGTCGTGAACAAGTCCACGCGTTTTTGCAACGCAAATGGGCAAAAGAACTTGATTACCGTCTGATCAAGGAATTATGGACGTTTACCGATAATCGCATCGCGGTACGTTTTGCCTACGAGTGGCATGATGATGCCAGCAATTGGTTTCGTAGTTACGGCAACGAAAATTGGGAGTTTAACGAATACGGACTAATGCAAAGACGCTTTGCCAGCATCAATGATTTGCCAATCAAAGAATCCGAGCGTTTATTTGATTGGCCGCTAGGTCGTCGGCCAGATGAACATCCCGGTTTGAGTGATTTAGGTTTATAACACCTTAGCTTTACCGGACTGATATAGAACAAAAAGGGGCGGAAAACCGCCCCTCGCGTCAGTATCCGTCAGATGACAGACTTATCCGTTGTTGATTAATGACTGACATCGACTTTACCACCCTTTTGCTGACCAATTTCAGCCAGGGTTTGCTCGAACCAGTCGGTATCAATATTGAACGGTTTACCGCCTTTGATTCTCGGGAACTCGATCGCACGTAGCACATTGCCGTTGTCTTCATCGTGACCCATTACGCCAGACTCGCGACGGAACGCACATTCAACAGCGAGATCAGCACACGATTTGATCAAGCGCATGTCTTCAACATTTGCTGCCGCAGCACGGGCAAAATAGCCTGATTTCTGTACCAAGGTTTTTTCAGCGCCGATCATTTGTGCGAATTGCTCACCAAACCATTTGCCAGGGTTAACCGCGTCCAGTTTGATGTGGCCAAATGCATCGCGTGGCACTTCTTGGCCTTTGGCCTGCATTTCTGCCACAATGGCTTCAACACCCGCGCCTTCAGAAACGAAAATATTAACGCAGTCAACTTTATCCATTACCGCTCGCAAACGTGCGGCTTCGGCTTCCAGATCAATAGCCATTTCTGGAATAAACACCGCATGCACTTCGTACGATTCGCGTGACAAACCCAATTCAGGCAACCACTCTGCACGATCCAGTAATTTGCGATATTCCTGTGCGGTGGCGGCAGTCAACCAACCACAGTTACGGCCCATGACTTCATGTACGATCAGCATGCGTGGGTTGGAGTTATTTTCCGCTACCACGTTCATAAAATAACGAGCACCTTGTTCGGCCGCAGTCCAGGCACCCAAAGATTGCTTGATCGGGAATACGTCGTTATCAACTGTTTTAGGCAAGCCAATCACCGTCAAACCATAATTGTTTCTGCCCAAGAATGCAGCCAAATCAGCCGCAGCAGTATTCGTATCGTCACCGCCTATGGTGTGCAAAATATCGACGCCATCTTTAACCAACTGGTCAGCCGCCACTTTTTGCGGATCTTCGCCTTCTTTAACCAAGCCGCGTTTTACACAGTCCTTTACATTGGTCAGTTTGACACGGCTATTACCGATGACAGAACCGCCAAAACGTTGCAACAGGCCGGCATTTTTTCTGACTTCTTCTGTCACTGGATAGTAATCGCCCAACAATAGCCCTTTATAACCCCCGCGATAACAAATGATCTCAATGCTTGGGTCAATCTCGGTATAGCGTTCAATCAAGCTACCGATTGCGGAGTTCAAACAAGGCGCCAAACCGCCTGCGGTGAGAATTGCAACTTTTTTGGGTTTGTTCATGAGCGTGCCATCTGTAATAGTTAATAAAAAATTGGATTTGGTCAATGATTGAATTTGACCAGCTACTATCGCACTGCAAGTTTATCCATCATTAAACAATCAACGTGCATAGCCGGTAATTTTAACACAGGGATTTAGTTTTTCAGGTACATCCCGGATATCAAAATACGGTTATTGGCGCTTTGACAATCACACTGCCATCCATGCATCGACAACTTGACAGAACTCATCTGGAGCCTGCACGTACAGCCAATGCCCAGTATCAGGTATTTCAATAATATTCGCTTTAGGGAATAGATCCAAAACTGCTTCAGGTTCTATGTATGTTGAATGCTCGCCAGCAATAAACAAAGCTTTCTGAGTATAAATAGGTTGTATCGGCTCAGGAAAACCGACAATGTGATGTGCGGTTTTGTGGATGATATCCAGGTTAATTCGCCAGTAATAGTGACCGTCTTTTAACAAAAGATTCTGTAGCAAAAACTGCCGAAAACTCACATCAGGAATCGCCGCAGCAAGAAACTGTTCAGCATGCTTACGATTAGCAAGTTGATCAAGTGGTAACGCTTTGAGCGCATCAACGATGGGGTCAAAGCTATGCTGGTAATTAACTGGCGCTATATCGGCGATAATCAGTTTTTCTACCCGCTGTGGATAATGTAATGCAAGCCACATGGCAATTTTACCACCCATGCTATGCCCCAAAAAATGTGCTTTTTGCAAGCCCATCTTATCCATAAACCAAAGAATATCATGCGCCATCACAGGATAATCCATATGCTCAGCATGCGGTGACACGCCATGATTACGCATATCCAACACCAGTACATGATATTTCTCAGACAATCGTTTAGCGATAGTGCGCCAATTTCTGGAAGACGCTAAAAAGCCATGCAAGATAATCAGAGGCGAGCCAATGGACTCACCAAAACTCTCATACGCAAGATCTACGGGATTCATGTTTCAGGCAAATGCAAATAATGCACCCAGCAAACCACCAAACACGCCACCCCACACCACTAACCAACCTAAGTGAGTTTTGATAATGTCCTGGACAATTTGCTTGACCATTTGCGGGGTTAACTCACTCAAGCGTTTATCAATCACCACTTCAATCTTGCTGGTTAAATCTTCACTGATTTTGTGAGCATTTAGCCCTTGCTGCAAGGCCTGATTAAATCGTTCTGACTCGACCATCTCCTGCAAGGTATGCCGCATTTTTTCAGTAAACGGCTGTTTTAACGGCAATAATGCTTCTTCGCCACCCATCATCATCAGCATGCCGCCAAAAGAAGAAGCCATAATTGATGACACTAACCCTTCATATACTTTGTCATAGTCGACAGCATTTAGTAGCGGACTAAGATTCAAGACCTTGCCACCTTGCTGCTCTTCGTTTTCAATAAATTGCTCAATGTTGTCGACTGTAAAAAACTGTTCCATCATCAAGGTTTTGATTGATATTTTAAACTCCTCAAAACGCGCAGGAATAATCCCAGAACCATACAACAGTGGCATTTTTTCAAACAACATATGAATTGCCAGCCAATTTGTAATTGCCCCTGAAAAAGCAAAAAAACCAATTGCTTTAGTCACATCAGGATAAAAAGGACAGACATAGCCGGTAGCAATAATCAGCAATGAAATCAGATTTGTGACAGTACTTTTATTAAAGATTTTCTTCATAGCCTATCCCCTCGAAAAATAACAAAAATGATAGTTTTGAAAATGCAAAAAAAAAGCCCACCTGATGAGATGGGCTTTAGTATTAAGAGCTTGGCGATGACCTACTTTCACATGGCAACCTGCCACACTATCATCG